>JAENZI010000002.1:308516-372279 GCA_016841365.1 Anaerolineaceae bacterium | reverse complement strand
TTCACCCGGGTTTGGGAAAAATGGTATATAATTTTTAGAGACGTGGAATTTCGATTATAATAATTACCTGTCTATCAATTATTGAGCGAGTGCCGCCGCCCAGCATTGGAGGAGATGAATGGCAAAAATTTGTGTTATTGGTACAGGATATGTTGGCCTGGTGACCGGAACATGTTTTTCGGATATGGGTCACGATGTGACCTGCCTTGACATTGATGAAACCAGAATTGAACAACTCAAACAGGGGATTATGCCAATCTATGAGCCGGGCTTGCAGCAGCTTGTTGATCAGAATGTCGAAGCCGGCAGGCTGACGTTTACAACCAGCTATGCCGAAGGCTTGCAGAATACCGAATTTGCGTTCATCGCAGTTGGCACACCTTCAGACGCCGATGGTGATGCCGAGATGAAATATGTAAAAATGGCAGCAGAATCAATCGGAAGGAACCTCTCACACGAAATCATCATCGTCAACAAATCCACTGTGCCGGTGGGCACTGGCGACCTTGTGGCAGAGATCATCAATGACCTAAACGGTCATCAACCCCCACCGTTCAGTGTGGTTTCAAATCCCGAGTTTCTGCGTGAAGGATCGGCCGTCAATGATTTCATGTCTCCTGATCGCGTGGTTTTGGGCTCGACAAATCCTGAGGCGGCGAAAAAAGTCGCTGACCTGTATGAAGCTCTGCGTTCGCCGATCATGATCACCGATTTGCGCACCGCTGAGATGATCAAATACGCCTCAAACGCCTTTTTAGCCACTCGCATCTCGTTCATCAACGAGATCGCCAACATCTGCGAATCATTAGGCGCCGATGTGCGCGAGGTCGCTCGCGGCATGGGCATGGACAAGCGCATCGGACCTGCCTTTTTAGATGCCGGTCTTGGCTGGGGCGGCAGCTGCTTCCCGAAAGATGTGCAGGCTTTAGCCCACATGGCTGAAGTGCGCGGTGCCCACCCGCAACTCCTCCAGGCAGTGATGGACATCAACTGCAATCAGCGCATTCGTGCTGTTAATAAGCTTGAAAACGCCCTTGGCGGCCTTGATGGACGTACGATTGGCGTGCTGGGACTCAGCTTCAAACCTAACACTGACGACACGCGCGATGCACCTGCATTGGATATCATCCGCTTGTTGCTGGCACGCGGCGCGACCGTGCAGGCCTTTGACCCCCAGGCGATGCAAGCGAGCAAGCGAGAAATCCCAGATCTGCAGCTCAGACAGAATCCGTATGAAGTCGCTCAGGATGCGGACGCACTACTGCTTGCCACAGAATGGAACGAGTTCAAATCCTTAGATTTTGAGCGCATCAAAACCAAAATGCGCGGTAATGTGATCATTGATGGACGCAATATTTGGGACGGGGGGGATCTACACGACCTCGGTTTTGATTATTATGGGATGGGCGTGCCCAGACCAGACAGTAAAAAATAGCAAATTCCAAAAACCACCAAAACAAAACTCCCCGGGCAATTTAAATACCAGGGGAGTTATTTATTTGTGGTTACTGATAATAATAAAAATCAGGATTCCGCCTGTACCTCTCCACCCGCTTTGGTGATATCGAATTCAAAGGCGTGCAAGCGATAAAGCAGGTACAAATTCCCTGCCATCAATATCAGCGACACAAGAATGATCCACCCATACTGAACGCCGGCTTCAGCCAAACCGACAATCAGACCGTTCACTAAAAGTTCAAGGCCAAATGCGGCTGCCAGCCATTTTGCATTCTTGCGTTTGAACACCTGCAAAATCAAGATCGTCACCGCCAGGTGCATCACAAAAGCGGCAACCCGCTCCAATGCCCCCAGCAAAGGAACATGAAACGATACCTGCCAGAGTTCTTCGATCTGGGCAACGACCTCTGGTTCAAGCGTCGTGGTCAGCGGATCGATATTGATATTTTGCAGCATAGCCACAAAAGTCGCCAGCAACGGCAACCCAACCAGCATCACACTTTCTGCTGTGCCATACCCCACACCAATTCCATAGGCTGCCTCCAGGTTCTGCAGATCTTCTTTGATGTACCTCATCGCTCCCCAGCGTACCAGAACCCCCAGCAAAGCGCCTAAAACAACACTCAGGGCAATCTGTGCGGCTGACTGGGTCACTTCTGAACCCCCCAGTGTGTCCGTCATCCCGATTGAAGCTATACCGGTATACAAAAGTGAACTGAGGGCTTGAACAACAAAATAGCCCAGCGCGCCGTAGCTCAATACCCGCCAGGCGACCTTAAGCCGCTTGTTTAAAAACAACCCAAACACAACTGGCAAAACAATTGTCACCAACAGGGCAATTACAATCGCAATACTTAATAAAATCATCAAAACCTCGATTTACTTACCTTTAAGGATTAACCGGGCATCCAGAACGCTGGCGCCCTGCCCCTCGGGATGAACCAGCAGCGGATTGATCTCGACTTCTGAGATGGATGGGAAATCCAATACCAACTGGCACAGGCGTCCAATCACTTCAACCACCGCCTGAATGTCATAAGCCTGACCGCCGCGATAACCATTCAATAACAACCCGGCTTTGGTGGATTTGATCATCTCCTGTGCCTGCTCAATTGTTAAGGGTGCAATCCCAAATCCAACATCTTTGAACAGCTCCACCGTCACGCCCCCCATCCCGAACATCATCAATGGGCCGAAGGTCGGATCGTGACGCATCCCAACGATCACCTCAAAACCCTCAGGCGTCATTTTCTCTACTAAAAATCCCCTGATCTCAGCATCGGGCATTTTGTTTGCAACCTTTTCCTGCATATTGAGGACAGCCTCCCGCACAGTTTGTGGCATCTTCAAGTTGAGTGCGATCCCGCCAAAATCAGACTTGTGCAAAATCTGCGGTGAAACAACCTTGATCACAACCGGGTAACCGATCTCATTAGCAATATTGATCGCCTGATCCGCGTCCAATGCGACCGAACCGGGAACCAGGTCCATGCCGTACGCTGCTAAAATCGGCCGGGTTTCTGCTTCACCCAACACATTTCCCGATGAATTGGATAATAACGCTTCAACGCTGTCTTTGTGTAAATTTGTAAACTCGAATGCCTGCATCTGACCTGTCGACAACCAATCACGGTACTTTGCCATTGCACCCAGAATCTTCCCGGGCACATCAGGGAAAATCACCATCGGCACATCATTTTCGTGTAAGACACGGCGCGCTTCATCCAGGCTTTGTTCGCCAACCATGCAGGTGATCACGGTTTTATCAGTTATCTTCGCGTTCTTTACGATCGCACGCGCCACATCCGCCGGGTTGACAAGCGCTTGTGGCACAAGGATTGGAAGGAAAACATCCACATCCGGGTCATCCAGCAAGGTTGAAAGGCAGTGATCAAATTCGTCTGGCTCTGCACCGCCCAGCATATCCACGGGATTTGCTACCTGTGCGCTGGGGTTCAAGCGCTCAGCTAACTGCGCCTGCTTGTCTTCCGAAAGTGTCGGTAAATCAAAACCATGATCTGCCAGCGAATCCGATGCCAGGGCTGCCGGGCCGCCAGCATTCGTGAAGATTGCCACGTTGCTTCCCTTTGGCAAGGGTTGGCAGCTCAAAGCCCAGGCGACATCAAACAGTGATGACAAATCCTGAACCTCGATCACCCCCGCCTGTTTGAAGGCGGCCTGGTATGCCGTATAAGCGCCTGCCAGCGAACCGGTGTGGGAAGATACCGCTTTTGCCCCCGCATCCGACCGACCAGCTTTGAGCAGCACGATCGGTTTCTTGCGTGAAACCTCGCTTGCCACACGCAGGAATTTCTCGCCATCCTGGATCCCCTCTAAATAGGCCGCAATCACCTTCACCTCAGGGTGTTCACCAAAATAAGCGATCATATCTGTTTCATCCACATCGAGCTCGTTGCCCAGGCTGGCAAAATGTGAAAACCCAATGTGCTTGTCTGCAATATAATCCACAACACCGCCGCACACCGCACCTGATTGGGACAAAAAACCAATCGACCCGGTATCCGGAACACCTTCAATAAAGGTTGTGTTCAAGCCGGTGTGTAAATCCATCGTCCCAACACAGTTCGGCCCAATCAACCGCATGCCGTACTGATTGGCAATCGCGTGGCATTCTTCTTCCAACGCCACGCCGCCCTCACCCACCTCACGGAAACCGCCAGAGATGATGATCACCGCCTTGATCCCCCGTTCGCCGCAAGCAGTCAGAACGGCAGGCGTCATCGGCGCGGGCAGCACGACCACTGCCAGGTCAACGGGGTCAGGTACATCAGCCACATCAGCGTAGCAGGGCAAATCTAAAATTTGTTCAGCTTTCGGATTGATGGGATAGATCCCACCGTCATAACCATAGGTTTTTAAGTTCTTCAAAATACCATGGCTTAATTTTTGGGGATTGGTTGATGCGCCAATGATTGCGACACCTTTTGGTGAGAAAAAGGGAGCCAGATCACTTGTCATAGAGGTGAATCCTTTCAGTTTGATTTTTTATGCTCCGCAATTATACCTGAGATGCCAGAGTCCTTCCGTCCTCTAATCAGCTATAATAGGAACATGCCATTAACCCGCGAACAACAAACACTACTCAACGCACCGCTCTCATCAAAAATTTTTCTTTACGGTCCAGCCGGCTCGGGGAAGACCACTGCAGGAACGGTTTGGCTGAGGAAATTGCTGGAATCAGGCATCCCCGCGCATGAAATCCTCATATTTGTCCCGCAACGGGCTTTAGCTGCGCCTTACCAGGAATCACTATTAAATCTTGATCAGGTGACCAACAGTCTGGTCAACACGGTGACCATCGGCGGGTTAGCCCGTCGGATGGTGGACCTTTTTTGGCCGATTGCAAGCAAACCTGCTGGTGTGGCACAGCCCAACCTGCCCCCGAATTTCCTTACTCTGGAAACAGCACAATATTATATGGCTCATCTCGTGCGATCTTTGATCGAAGAGCAGGGATTTTTCGATAGCCTGACCATCAACCGCAACCGGATTTACTCGCAAATCTTAGACAACCTCAACAAATCCGCCATTGTAGGGTTCCCGCTAGAGGAGATTGGTGAGCGTTTAAAATCTGCCTGGATTGGTGACGCCAGTCAACTGCGTATTTATGATGATGTTCAATTTTGTGCCAGCCGGTTTCGTAATTTTTGCCTCGAAAACAACCTGCTCGATTTTTCGTTACAGGTCGAAATCTTCATCAAA
Source organism: Anaerolineaceae bacterium (assembly GCA_016841365.1). Lineage (GTDB taxonomy): Bacteria > Chloroflexota > Anaerolineae > Anaerolineales > Anaerolineaceae > Brevifilum. Next base: position 367,098 of record JAENZI010000002.1, on the reverse strand, counting down.
TATCTCTGGCCTTCCCCCTTATGCCGCCAGCACCTGACACAATCCTATCGGCACCTGATCGTTGACAATATCGAAGAGGATACACCCGTCACCCACGATATCCTTCACGAGTGGATTCCCGACTTCGAATCCGCATTGGTGATCTACGACACCGATGCCGGTTACCGCTTCTTCCTCGGGGCAGATGTGCAGAGTGCCTTTTCAGTCCGGAAAACCTGTAAAGAAAACATCCAGTTTACTGGCAACCTGGTGTCCTCATCTGGTATATCGCAAATTAAAGATGGCGTCCAGAATGCGATTACCAGGCTAATAGGCGAACCTCCACAAAACCCCCAGCCATCCTTTGACTCGATACAGTCTGCGATGCGCATCCCAGAGGAAAAAATCCGTTACTTCCCTGCGATGGTCAAATGGGTCGCTGGGAAGATCAAAGATCTGGTCGATGAGGGCGTGCCGCCCGGTGAAATTGTCGTTTTAGCGCCATTTATGCCAGACGTGCTGCGATTTTCGCTCTCCAACCAGCTCGATAAGCTCGACATTCCCAACCAATCCCATCGTCCTTCCCGATCGCTGAGAGATGAACCCGCCACCCAGACCATGCTCACATTGGCGACCTTAGCCTTCCCCGAATGGGACATGCTGCCCAAAAGGATCAACCTCGCTTTTGCTCTGATGCAGGTCATAGAGGGATTAGACCTGGTCAGGGCACAGCTTCTGACCGCCTATGTCTACCATCCCGAGTCGGAGGATTGCCTGTTGCAACCCTTTGAATCCGTCCCACCCCAACACCGGGATCGCATCACATACCGGGTCGGTCAACGCTACGATATGTTGCGCAGTTGGCTCGAAGCGGCACGACAGGACGAAAACCTTGCCCTTGATTTCTTCCTCAACCGCCTGTTCGGTGAGGTTCTCAGCCAACCCGGGTTCGGTTTTCATAACAATCTAAACAACGGCAACACCATCGCCAACCTGATCGAGTCCATCCAAAAATTCCGCTGGGCGGTGGGTGCGCAAATGCCCTCCGATATCTTTTCGATCGGCAAAGAATATGTGCAGATGGTACAGGATGGCGTGATTGCCGCCCAGTACATTCAATCTTGGGAAGAGAAATCAGAAGACGCGGTGTTCTTAGCCCCAGCCTACACCTTTTTGATCAGCAACCGCCCGGTCGATGTTCAGTTCTGGCTTGATATTGGCAGCCCGAGCTGGTATCAGCGTCTTGATCAGCCCCTGACCCACCCCTACGTGCTCAGCCGTCACTGGGAGAAGGACGAAAAGTGGGATGCCGAGGACGAAATCAGGGCTGCATACGAAACCCTCAGCCGGATGTCATTGGGATTGCTCAATCGCTGCCGTGAGAAGCTTTACCTCGGCATGAGCGAACTGGACGTGCGCGGCTACGAAAACCGGGGCCTATTGATCCGCATCATCCACGAAGCCCGGCAAAACGCACGAAGGGGTGAATCATGAGCGATAACATCATCAAACTTCGCCCCGGTCAGAAGCGCATTTTGGAATACCAACAGGGTAAGATGGGAATCAGCGCCGTGCCTGGCAGCGGCAAAACCTGGACTCTCTCCTATCTGGCGGCAAACTTGATCCAAAACGCAAAAATCGAAGCTGACCAGGAAATATTAGTGGTGACACTGGTCAATGCCGCTGTTGACAATTTCTCAAGCCGGATTTCAACCCAGTTGCAGGCACAAAATATCATGCCTGGCATCGGCTACCGTGTGCGCACGCTGCATGGGCTGGCAAACGATATCGTCCACGAACGGCCTGACCTGGCGGGGTTGGGGAACGACTACCAGATTATGGATGAAACCGAAGCAGCGCGCATTATTGAAAGCGTGAGCAAAGATTGGCTGAATGCCCATATTGACTTTTTTAAACCCTATTTAGATTACGAAGATTATCAGTTGGAAAAAATTTATAATAACCCCAACAACCTACCAAAACTGGTTGAGACGCTGGCGATCGCCTTCATTCGGCTGGCGAAAGACAGGCAGCAGACGCCCGAAATGCTCAAAAAGCGACTATCCGATTCGCCCGCCAGCCTGCCTTTGATCGAAATGGGCGCTCAAATTTACCAGGCTTACCAGGACGCACTTGTCTACCGGGCAAGTGTCGACTTTGATGATCTGATCCGCCTGGCGCTGCGCTGTTTGAAGTCAGACCCGGCACTGGTCGAAATGCTGCGCCGACGTTGGCCCTATATTCTCGAAGATGAAGCGCAGGATTCCAGCCTGCTCCAGCAAGAAATCCTATCGCTGCTGGCCGGCGAAAATGGCAACTGGGTGCGCGTCGGTGACCCTAACCAGGCTATCTACGAAACCTTCACAACAGCCAGCCCACAATACCTGATCGACTTCCTTGATCAGCCAAATGTGGTTGACCGTTCCCTGCCAGAAAGCGGCCGATCAACACGCAGTATCATCAATCTGGCCAACCATCTGATCGAATGGACGCAGGCAGAGCATCCTAACCCGGATGTGCGCGCCGCCCTCACACCCCCGTTGATCGAACCCACACCCGATGATGACCCGCAACCCAACCCGCCGGATTGCCCGGACTGCATCCAATTTATTGAAAAACAAATGACGTCCGATCAGGAAATCCGAGAAGTGGTTGACCTGGCAGAGGAATTCCTGAAAGAACATCCAGAGAAAACCATTGCGATTTTATCGCCCCGCAACAGCCGTGGATTTAAGTTCGTTGATGAACTCAAACGACGCAAGCTCCCCTATGTGGACAGCCTGCTTCGATCATCCACAGCTACCCGCCTTTCCACGGGCGCGATCGCCAACATCCTTCACTATCTCAGCAACCCCATCGATAGCCGCAATCTGGCATCTTCCTACTTGGTTTGGCGGCGGGCTGAACGTGAAGATGAAGATAAATGGACTTTTCATCAGTCCGTTTCGAGGATAATTCAGAAATGTGACCAGGTGGAGGATTACTTGTGGCCCGTCGCCGGAGAGGTTTGGCTCGATCAATTCGAGGCTGACGCAGACAGCCATTCAATTCTTTCCGAATTATACGAATACCGTGAGGTCGTACGTCAATGGCACAACACGATATTCTTGCCGATTGACCAGCTCATTCTAACTATTGCACAGGACCTGTTCCTCGATTCAACCGAACTGGCGCTTGCCCACAAATTATCCACCCTGCTGCGCCAGATCAGTGACGCCCATCCGGATTGGCGCTTGCCAGAATTTGCTGAAGAACTGAAAAACATCGCAAAAAATGAGCGGAAGTTTCTCGGATTTTCACAGGATGAACAGGCGTTTGAACCAGACCTCTACCCTGGCAAGGTTCTGGTGGCGACCATGCATAAAGCTAAAGGCCTGGAATGGGACTGCGTCTTCCTGACCTCCGCCAATAACTATAATTTTCCATCCGGTCAGGAATATGACATGTTCCAATCGGAAAAATGGTTTGTCAAAGATCAATTGAACCTCGAGGCTGAACTGGTCGCACAACTGAAGACTCTGCTCGGCAACCATCCCTTTGATTGGTATCAGCCCGGGCAGGCGTCACTTGAAGCCCGGCAGGAGTTCATCCGCGAACGACTTCGTTTGTTGTTTGTCGGCATCACCCGTGCCCGCACATGGCTGACAGTCACCTGGAACACTGGGCGGATTTCCAACAAGAATGTACCTGCACTTCCATTCTTGGAACTGCTCAATTATCTTGAGAGAAGATCATGACCTTAGCACCAAATTTCGATTTCAGCCAAAGCAACCTGCAGGATTACGTGGATTGCCCCTACCGGTTTTACCTGCGCTACATCATGCATACAAAATGGCCAGCCCTGATGGTGGATGATGCCTTCGAGTTCGAACAGCGCGGTCAAGCCGGCGCACGGTTTCACCGCCTGATCCAGCAATATCTGCTGGGCGTGCCGGAAGAACGGGTCAACGAGCTGGCACAATCAGACCCGGATGCTGAGATCAAGCTCTGGTGGCATAATTTTCTCGAATTTGCCGCACCGCTGTTAGTCGGCCAGAAATTCGTCGAGATCAGCCTCAACACCGCCCTTGCAGGGCATCGCCTCGTGGCAAAGTATGACTTGATATTGGATGCCGGCAACAATCACTGGATCATTTTTGATTGGAAGACCTCACAAAAAAAGCCTCGCAGCGAATGGATGGTACAAAGGATTCAAACCCGTTTATATCGATTTGTGTTGGTTGAAGCCATCGCCAGCCTGAGCCCGGGGGTAAAGATCAACGCCGAGCAGGTCACAATGAATTATTGGTTTGCCAATCACCCCCAAACGCCGCTCTCATTGCCCTACACCGAAGAGGATTTCCGTAAAGACCACACCTATTTTAATGATTTGATCGCTGAGATCAAAAATAAAGCACCCAAAGATTTTTTCCGCACCAGTGATCTCAAACAATGCCGATACTGTGTTTACCGTTCGCACTGTGACCGGGGCGTACAGGCGGGTGATCTTGAAACCTTCGAGGATTTTGGCCTACAGCCTGAAAACTTTGAACTGGACGTTTCGTTTGAAGATATTGCAGAGATAAAATTTTAATGACGATCACAAAACAGTGGGTCATGACACCCAAAATCCAGGTGCCCGAAAAATTTCAAACCGCAATCGGCGGGCATCCGATGGTGGCAGAAACCCTCTACCGGCGCGGCTTTCAAGCCGTCGAGGCAGCACAAGCCTTCCTGAATCCTGACCTGTACACACCCTCCCCACCTGAAGAACTGCCTGACATGATGACTGCAGTCGAATTGCTGGTAGGTGCGATTCGGGATGGAAAGCACATCCTGGTTTGGGGGGATTTTGATGTGGATGGACAGACCGCGACCACCACCCTGGTCGAGGGATTGCAAGCCTGCGGCGCTCGCGTCAGTTATCACATCCCGATCCGGGAAAAAGAATCCCACGGCATCAAAAAAGCATTTTTATCCGATTATATTTCCCGTGGTTTCGACCTGCTGCTGACCTGCGACACCGGTATCACGGAACACGATAACATCCAAACCGTGCGCAATCTGAATATCCCGGTGATCGTTACCGATCATCACACGTTGGGGGAAACACTGCCCAATGCCAACGCCGTCGTCAATCCGCTGCGTCTCCCAGCAGATCACGCACTGCGGACACTGCCGGGTGTCGGTGTGACATATAAGCTGATCGAAGCCCTTTATGCCGCACTCAGCCAGCCCTTTGATGCCGATCACTACACGGAACTGGCAGCATTAGGCATCGTGTCGGATGTGGCAGAACAGGTTGCAGATACCCGTTATCTCTTACAAAAAGGGCTGCTCAGTCTCAGAAAAACCAAAAGAGTCGGTTTACAAACGCTTTATCAGAATGCCGGGCTGAACCCCCAAAATCTGAATGAATCCCATATCGGCTTTCAAATCGGCCCGCGGCTAAACGCCATCGGGCGCCTTGGAGACGCCAACCCGATGGTCGAATTCCTGACCACGCAAGACCAGGGACGGGCGAGAGTGCTTGCCTCGCAGATCGAAGCGATGAACGCTAAACGCCGTTTCGATACCCGGCAAGTCACAAAAGCTGCCGAGGCGATGCTTCAAAACATCTCCGAAGACCGCCACGCACCAGCCATCATCCTCCACCACCCGGATTGGCCGGGCGGTGTGGTTGGGATCGTCGCCAGCCGTCTGGTTGACGATTATCAAAAACCCGCCATCCTGCTCACCGGGCAGGACCCCATCCACGGGTCAGCGCGGTCTGTTGAAGGGGTCAATATCACCGAAGTCATCGCCACCCAGGCGGACCGATTGCTCTCCTTTGGGGGCCATCCGATGGCCGCAGGGCTTGCCCTACCTGCAGAGGCATTATCTTCCGTAAAATTTGGCATTCAAGCAGAAGTTAAAGCGCGGGTTAGAGAAGTTGAACAGGTTCCCCAGCTTGAGATCGATCAAATAATCACCCTCGACGAAATCACTTTTGATTTTATTGATGAGATCCGGCGATTAGCACCCTTTGGCGCCGGCAACCTGCCCTTACATTATCTGATCCGGAACCTGAATTTGGTCTCGGATACCACTGTTGGCCAGCAAGGGGAACACCGCCAAATCATCGTTGTGGATGAGGACGGTAACACCCAGAAGATTATCTGGTGGAATGGCGGCGAGGAACCCCTGCCTGAAGCGCAATTTGATCTCGTCTGCACCCTGTCTAAGAGTGATTACCGGGGCGAACCACAGATCACTGTGGAATGGATTGATGCCCATCTTTCAGAACAGGGTCAGAAACAAATTGCCAGCCGGAAGTTTGCAATCATAGACCGACGCGGATCGAAGCAACCTCAAGGCGAGCTGGATCAGGTGCTGCAAGAACACCCCCATGCTGCAATCTGGTTCGAAGGAGAACCGCAGGAAGGCATCGCAGGTTTGAGCCGAACCGATCTCGGCACTGCCCCAACCCTGGTTATCTGGACAGCACCTCCATCCCAAAACGTTTTGCAGAACGTCCTGCGCAAGGTAAAGCCTGAAACCGTCATCGTTTTTGGGCAGATGCCACAGCCCTCATCCGTCAAAGCCCTGCTTGCCAGGCTCGCCGGGTTAGCAAAATATGCCGCCCAATTCAAAAGCGGCAACACCACGCTGACCGATTTAGCTGCTGCCTGCGCTGTGGATACCGAGGTAACGCGAGTTGGGCTGCTCTATTGGGGTGCCGCAGGTAAATTATGTGTGGACTTTGAAGGGGAAGCAGTGACGATCAAACTTGAGGGTTCAGCACCAGATCAAGCCGCGCTAGAAATCTATCAAAAAATTCTTGGATCCCTTTTTGAAGAAAACCGGCTCTACCGGGAATATTTCAGATCTGGTAATCTGCAAAACTTCCTGAGCACAACCTCACAATAATTTCATCTACATGTTTTAACATCTTTGGTATACAAAAAGAGCCTGCCCTTGCGGACAGGCTCTTTTCTACTCAAATCTTGATCTTAGTGGCCAAAAATCGGCATGAACAATGTGAAGGGATAAGCCCGTACCATGATCGTCACCGTCGCCTCATTCGAGAGGTCTCCAGCCCGTTCTTCTGAGAAGATTATATAAGTAAAGCTGTCGGTGCCAGAGAATCCAGCCTCAGGCTCATAGGTGAAGGAACCATCCGCATTCAGGGTCAATACCCCATGCGCCACATCCTGTGCCCTGATAACAGATAGAGTATCTGTCGGGTCAAAACTGTAATCATTATCAAGAATACCCGGGGCTGTGACGGTTAAGGTCGTATCGATCTCTGTCACATAGGTATCATCCACAGCCGTCGGCACATCACTGATATCGGTTACCGTGATGGTCACCGTTGCCGGCAGTGAACCCACTTCGCCATCATAAGCATAATAGGTGAAGTGATCCTCACCGTAGAAGTTCACATCCGGTGTGTAGCTGAAAGAGCCATCTGCATTCAAAACAAGGGTGCCATTGGAAACATCATCAATGAGCATTGCCGTCAAGGGGTCGCCGTTTTGGTCGGTGTCATTCGCTAACACACCCTCTACCGCACCGACAACCAGTTCGGTTTCCTCTGCCGTCTCATAGGCATCATCCACAGCCAACGGCGGTTTGTTGAAGCGCAGTGTGAGGATGATCGGGTCATGGTCGCTTGAACGATATGGGTCGGGTGCATAAATCGCGTCTTGAGCATCTGCCTTGTAAGATGTATCGTAATCGATCAGGTCCGGTTCATCGGCATTGATGTGCCAAATTTCAACATCCTGGACATAAGGTTCGAGAGCTTTATTGACCATCGCATAATCCAGATAGCCAACCCGTCCATCGAACAGATAGCTGTAAGCACCTTCACCGATGACCTCATAGATCATATCGACAAAATCATCATCCGTGCCGGGGGTATCATCTGAGCCATCCTTGATGGCATCAACCGGGTCCTCTTTATCATACGAGTTCAGGTCACCGATGATCACGTAGTTGTTTACTCCTGCGCCAGTCGGATCGGTGGCTAACCAATCCACTTCCGCCTGGGCTGCTGCCAACCGGGTCAGGTTACAATTGCCCTGACCATCTGAATTATCTGGGTCTCCTATCGATTCGCATGAGGATCCTTTGGACTTTAGATGATTGACTGCAACTGTGACCACTTCATTCACGTCATTAACCGTAAAGGATTGGGCTAACACAGGCCGGTTATAAGTATCAAAGAACCGTGCGTCCACCGAAGTATCAAGAATGGCGTGATCGCCCAGCGGTGTAACGCTGGCGGTTTTGTAGATCAGGGCGACTTTGATCGCATCTGTGCCGATGGCGCCCGTCGCAATATAATTGTAGGTGCCTGCCCCCATTAAGTCGTTTAACCCATTCACCAGGTCTGCTGCCGCATAATCCGGGTCAACCCCTGGGCGGTCGTTTTCGATTTCCATCAAACCCACAATATCGGCATCAATGCCAGCTAACGCCGCCACAATCTTCGCCCGCTGGCGTGCAAGTTCTTCCAAATCATCAGCGCCGCGGCATTCAAGCGTGCCTGAAGGTCCGCAGATATCAACACCATCATCAATCGTGGTGAAGTAATTATAGACATTCAGGCTGGCGATCTTAACATCGCCCTCAAGTATCTCAGGGCTTGCCGGCCTGGGGTTAGCATTGGTGTAGTCTGCGCCTTCTGTCGGCAAGAACTCATATTCGCCATAAGCATAATCCACCACGGCCGTGAAGTTCGTCAACAAATCGCCGCCCCTGAACAAATTGCTAAGCGTGAATTCCAACCCATTCGGGTGCATGGCCGGATCGGGATTTTGAGCGGACAAACCATCATCCAGCCGGATGCTGTTCAAACGGTATTCTTCATTTGAAGCAGCAAAGCCAGCCACATCGGGTTCATATTCCGCAGTAAAGGTAAGGAACCGCTCCGTTGTCAAGACAATCTCGCCATAGCGGTCAAAATTGAAGTATTCCGCAATCACCAGGTCCTGCGGGAAGGTCACCCGCATGCCTTCAAAGGCTTCAAAATCATCAAGGCTGGTGACGGGCAGCGATACCACGCCCGGATCGGGCAGGCTCTGTTTGATCGCACAGGTCCAGAAATTCGTAATATCAGTAATTTCCGTCAAATCGTAATATTCGGTTGCCGTGCCGCTGATCCGGATATGATCACCAACTTTGACATCCGTGCCAGTGTAGTAAACAAAAATCCCGTCAGAAGTGCTCAGGTCGCCATCCACTGCACTTTGTAGATCCTGCAAGTAGAAGCCGTACTCATTCGTATCCTGGAAATCCCCTACCACAATACCCTCGGTGGTGACTGGCACCCCGTAGAAAGGCGTGCTGGCACCGCTGCCCTGGATGGCTGAAATCAGCGTGTAAGGCTCACCGCATTCTGGCGGGGGTGGCGAAAAGGCGATATTGGATTCACCGGGGGTGTTATAGGCTTCGCCAACCACAAGGCTGCCAGTGTAACCAGGAATCCCACCCAAATCAAAGTCATTGCGCACCCAATCGGTCACGGCATCGGTATCTGCTCCATCCGGGATGCGTGAAGCGCCGCCAGGCTCGTAGGGTAATCCATCGTAACCGACGGTCAGCGTGGTTGTACCATATGTGATCGCCCCTGCCTCACCATCATCCACAGCCACTGAATCCACCATGGCTGACCAAGGTTCTGCATCCAATACACCGTCATCATTCGTGTCCAGGTCTTCATTCAACGTGCCGGTGAAATCCTGCACCAATATAAAGGATTTTGAGCCATTCTCAAGGGCTCCAGCAGGCAAACTCACCAGATATAAACCATTGGCGTCTGTTGTCCCCAACGGGACCACTTCGTCAATCGTCCCAACGGCTGTCCCCGCATCACCCTCTATTTCCAGCAGGGTGTAAGCAGTATAATCTGTCTCCGGATCACCGTAGAATTCAACAAATTCAACATCTGTCCCAGCAGTGTTGGCAGAGAATTCATTTATGACGGGGTCACTCATTACATACACATAGACCATATTCGGCATGCCAGGGGTATTGTAAGCCTCGCCTTCAATCAGCGTGCCTTCATACCCAGGGATACCGCCCAAATCGAAATCATTGCGCACCCAATCCGTCACGGCATCGGTATCTGCTCCATCCGGAATGCGAGAAGCGCCACCGACCTCGTAGGGTAATCCATCGTAACCGACAGTCAGAGTTGTTGTACCGTAAGTGATCGCCCCTGCCTCACCATCATCCACAGCCACTGAATCTACGATGGCTGACCAGGGTTCTGCATCTAGCACACCGTTATCATCCGTATCAAGGTCGCTGCTCAGTGCACCGGTGAAATCCTTGACCAGCAATAAGGAGATGGAGCCATTCTCAAGACTATTCGCAGGCAGACTCACCAGAGATAAACCATTGGCATCCGTTATACCAAGCGGGATCACTTCATCAATAGTGCCCGCCGCTGTTCCTGCATCACCCTCTATTTCCAACATGGTGTAAGCGCTGTAATCTGAATTCGGGTCACCATAAAATTCAACATACTCCACATCTGTCCCGTCGGTGCTGGCTGAAAATTCATTGATCACCGGATCAGAGATTGCCAGAACACAATTTTCCGCACCTGGTGTTGGGGTAAATTGTGTGTAGGTATCGGTATTGCGCAGTCCGCCAGTGCCGTTCGGGCAGCGTTGATTCGAATCAACAGGGCTACCTGCACCGCCAGCTTCATTCACCTGCGGCTGGCCGGCATTTAACAGGGTTAACAAACCCGCATCATCCGCGTCACTGGTGTCGTAAACAATGGCATCAATCAGATTGGTAAGTGTTACAAGTGTTCCAGAGGGGAAACTGGCTGCATCATCCTGATAGAGCGCAACAGCATCTGCGCCATTTTGCAAACCGTTGCTGGGAAAAACAATCGATGGTGTCGGAACCACACCGGCATTTCCTAACAAGAAATAGCCGTTGGCGTCTGTGCTGTACCCATCCAGGTCGTAGGCAGCATAGGATTTGTCATCATTGTCGCCATTAAAAAACACCAGCACATACCCATCCAAAGCTGTATTGCCCACACCGCCATCATACAGCTCGACAAATTCGAGAACATCAGTACCATCCGTGTCGGCATCAACTTCGTTGATCATCACAAATACAGCGGCATCTGCAGCTTTGGGGGCAAACCCAAGCGCGCTGAATAAGATGACAAACATCAGCACAAAATTGAAAATTATTGGCCGGTTTTCCATTAGAAGACTCCTTATATAACTAATTTTTAGTGGAAACGATTGCTATTTCTATCATATCACGAAATGTGTTTCAGCTAGGAAAGATTTAAGATTGGGCACGGGTTTCGTTATCATTTTTTAATTCGATCTTTCCTGATAGTTTTCGTCTTAATCAAATCCCGCCTCATCATTTACAATAGTAATTAAGCCTTTGCCCATTATTGAGAAATCACTGGTTAATCTTCTACATAACCGCATAGTGCTAAAGCACCTGGCCCGGTGTTGACACCTAATACAGGGCCGGTGATATTAATGATCATTTCTATCGGCTCAAATTCCTCTTGAATGCGTTCTGCTAATTTATCAGCCTCCCCCAGCGCATTGCCATGCAACACAGCAATCCTCAAACGTTTTCCCTCATCAAGAGCGTCGAAAAATTTTTTGTAAAGCATCTTGACCAGTCCGTTATGTGTACGGGCTAACCCCACCGGCGTCACCACGCCTTTTTGATGGTTGATGGAGACGACTGGCTTAACCTTCAAGACTGTCCCCACCCATTTAGCAGCTTCACCGATCCTTCCGCCCGTCTGCAAATACTCAAGCGTTTCCATCGCGACAATTTGCACCATACCCTGCCGGACAGTTGCCACCTTTTCAACAATTTCTTCAACAGTCGCACCTTCATCCCTGGCGCGGGCGGCTGCCAGCACCTGCCACCCCAACGACATGGTCGGCCCCTTAGAATCAATCACTGTGACAGGAATATCGGCTTGTTCAGCGGCTGTTGTTGCCATGGCATAGGCACCGCTCATTGCGCTGGAGACGGTCAGGATGATCGCTTCGGTAGCGCCCCGATCAACCGCCTGTTGAATGCCACTCAAAAAATCTGCAACGCTGGCTTGCGCCGTGGTTGGCCGCTGCTTATCCTCTTCCAAACGTTGGTAAAAGGCCAGGGGGGTCAAATTGACACGGTCGCGGAATTCCTCTTCTCCCCAAATGATGTAATGCGGAACCACAATGATGCCGAATTTCTCAAGCAGTTCCTCCGGGATATCGCAGGTGCTGTCACAGATGATCGTTAGCAAAGCGTTTCCTCCTGTCATCCACCAAATAATAAATCAAATTATAAGTAATAACCCAAATTTAAGCTAACAAAATAGCATGATATTCATAATACGAAAGGTTACAAATAATCCTTTATGACGCTTTCAAGATCACGAATGCGATCACACCTGAGCCGGTGTGTACGGATAATCCCGGTGTAAACTCCGATACAATTGGTTCTGAATCAATCGATAAAACACTTCTCAATTCCTCAAACAAAACCATCACACCCGGCTCATTGTTGACGTGGATCATGCCAATCCTTTCAATTGCAGCGCCTTGCGCGCTTTCCAGCCCCAGCTCGATCAGCCTTTGTTTCGCCTTACGCCAGGTACGCACCTTCTCAAGTAAGTCCAGTTTGCCGTCACGTGAAGTGAGGATGGGTTTGATTTCCAGGGTGTCCGCAAACCCAGCAGCGAGCTTGCCCATCCGGCCTCCCATCGCCAGATATTTCAGCGTTGGCAGAGCGCCGTACACGGCAGTTCTCTCCTTAACCGACTCAATTGCAGATAAAACCTCTTCTAATGTTTTAGCCTGGTCAACGGCTTCTGCCGCTGCCAGCACCTGGAAACCCTCCGCCAAGCTGAGCTGCTTTGAGTCCACTACAGTGATATCAGCCTCGGGGAATTGTTCAGTCGCCATATTGGCCGCGTTAAATGTGGCGCTGACCTCACTTGAGCAGCAAACGCAAATGATTTGCTCCGCGCCTTGATCCAAAGCTTGCTGATATGCTGCCTCAAATGCAGACGGCGACGGCGCCGCAGTGGTCGGTAGTACACCCCGTTCGTCAATCATCTCAAACAAGCGGGCATCATCGATATCCACCCCGGTGATATATGCCTCATCACCAAATTGAATATGGATCGGGACCTCGATTATGCCATGCTTTTCCACAAGCGCTGCTGGCAAACTGGCATTGGTGTCAGTAACGAGCTTGATTTTGTTCATTTAAATTACCTTTCATTAAGAGTTGTTTGTCGTGAGAAAGAAAGATCCCGTAGTTGAAAGAGGAAAAATTTATCTTTTTGACCACTAACAATCCATTGATCCTATCAATATTATGGTTTTGTAAATTCAGACAGATATTCCATAATGTTTAGCAGAATTCGGTCTACTGCTTGATCAATTCTAACCGTAAAAGCATCTTCCGGTGGCTCTAAGTCGTCAAATTGGGAGGTTAACAGCTCAGCAGACATATAATGGTCTTTGCGAGCCTGCATACGCGAAAAGATCAGGTCATATTCGCCCTTAAGGAAAATAAATTTCACCTGCTCCGGGTTAACCCGCAATTGGTCACGATAAGACTTTTTCAATGCTGAACACGCCAATATCCCGCCCTTCCCCTCAATAAGCCGAGACCGGATAAGCGTTTCTAAAGCATCCAGCCATTCCTTTCGGTCCCCATCGTTCAACGGCTTCCCTGCAGACATCTTTTGGATATTCCGCTCAGGATGAAAATCATCGCCTTCATAAAAAGGAAGGGATAGATGCTCAGCCAGCGCTTTGCCGAGCGTGGTTTTTCCACTCCCTGAAACCCCCATTAATATCAAAAACATCGGCTTTTCGAACATCGATTCCCGTTCAGTCCACCCACTGGATCGGGTTACCGGTGATATCTTCCAGAATTTTGGTTGATTCGCCGGTGCTTGCCTCGACAATATACACATCTTTAGTCTGATCCTCAGAGACGGAAAGTACGACAAACGCGCCATCAGGGCTCCAAAACGCAGTTCTTGCATTTTCGATTGGCAGCTCGATCAATTCGCCAGAATCGACATTGAGCAGCCAGGATGAACGCTGGTTGTACGCGCTGACAGAGACATAATCAAATGCGATCCAGGCATCCACCGGAGACCATGCAGGGCTGTCTGCCATGAAACCGGGTTTGCCGGCAATCGTCTCCGTTTCCTGTGTGTTTATGTCATATTTTTCCAAGGGGATGTCGTAGGCGTCATAATAAGCAATATTATGCACAGCCAGCGCGCGCCCGTCAGATGACCAAGCCCCCAACGAAAATGGGATGGCAGTCACATCGCCGGTTTGGGAGTCGTAGAAATAAAAATTAAATCCCTCGCTGCAATCGGGTCCGCTGGTAAATGACAAGTACCTTCCATCCGGCGACCATTCACCCACCCAAAATACAAATTGGTCTGTCCCCTCCACCAAAGTCTCAATCGTCCCAGCAGTAACATCATAGGCATAGACCCCAGAAATCCCCTGGTCTTCCGCACCCATACAGTAGCGGTAATTGCGTCTTGTGAGGGTGATCACACCGGGTTGCGGCGACCATGTGAAGGTCTCGATGTCTTCCGGAACGTTGGATAATGTTACGATTTCGCCTGTTTCCAGGTCCTTCACGACCAGCCTGCCCACCATGTAGAGATCAGGGTTCTGATAAGATTCAAGATAGGCGAGCAGACGCCCATCCGGAGAGAGCCGCACGTTGTTGTAGTGGACGTTCTCGGCAACAAGGTCTGACTGCATCGTTTCCAAATCAAGCAAGTAAGCAGCAGATTGATCCACAAATAAAATCTGCTCAGAGTCTGGTTCTGGCGTGGGTGACGGCGTGGGCGGGAGGCTGGTGATTGTCGCTATTGGTTCAGGTCGTGGTTCGGTTGGTTGCTGGTTAACCCCCTGGGTGACTTCGACCGTTTTGATAACATCCACCACATCCTGGCCGGAGAACGAACAAGCCATCGAGAATAAGAACAACACCGATAGAGCAATCAACCATCTTAATTTAGCCGCCATAGGAACTCCCGATCTGGTCAAAACACATAAAACCATTAGAAAACGAGACTAAATAAATTTTATCATGAAGTCCATGATAAGCAGTCAAGCGCCGATTAGGCAAAATACAAAAATTTTAAAATTTCTTGACGCTCTTGAGGGCAAAGTGATACCATTATTCGAAAAAATATTAAGAATTAACCTCCAAGATAGTTGAAAGGATTCACAATGGCCGAAAGAAAGATGGAAAGCCGCACACCGGCAAAATTCGATGTGATGGTCGTAGGGAGTAATATGATCGACCTGCTCTCCCACATCTCACAACTGCCCAAAATGGGCGAAACAGTGATTGGCGACTCCTTTCATCTTGGCCATGGCGGAAAAGGCGCTAACCAGGCTGTCATGGCAGCCAGGCTGGGTGCGCGGGTTGGCATGATCACAAAAGTAGGGAATGATGTTTTTGGCAAAATGACGATCGAAAATTTCGCCAAAGAAGGCATTTCGACAGACACCGTGTTCATTCAGAAAGAACAATCTTCAGGCGTTGCGCCAATCTTTGTTGATAAGGATGGCAGCAACATGATCGTCATTATCCCGGGTGCAAATCTCGATCTGACACCGCAGGAAGTGCAGGGGGTTGCCGAGCGGATCCAGTCATCAAAAATCATCGTTTCACAGCTCGAGATCAACGAAGAAACCATCATCGCCGGCTTTCAGATCGCGAAGGAGGCTGGCATAACCACCATCCTCAACCCCGCGCCAGCCAGGTCAATCAGTGACGAACTCATCAAATTGACAGATTTGATCATCCCCAACGAGACCGAAGCTGAAGTGCTGACCGGGATTAAGGTTGAAGGCCAGAAAGGCGCACAGCAAGCCGCCGGCAGACTATTGGCAGCAGGAGCAAAACAAGTCATTCTCACTTTGGGTGCAGACGGCGCCTATCTTTTCGATTCTGAGCACCAGGCACACTTCCCTGCGCTGAGGGTTGAGCCTGTCGACACGACGGGTGCAGGCGATGCCTTTATCGGCAGCCTGGCTTATGCCTTAGCACAGGATCAATCGCTCCCGGAGGCAATCCGATTTGCGAACCTGGTTGCGGCGATTTCGGTCACGAAAATTGGTACCCAAACCTCCTTCCCTACCGCAAAAGAAGTTGACCAGGCGCAGTCTTCGTTGCAATAGCCTGGTTGTCTGTGCCTGATTGCCTTATTTACGCCCTTGTCTGCTGTAGATCATGAAACCCGAGATGAAATTCGAAAACATATCCGGTATGCTTAATCGTAGCGTTTCGATTTCTATTAACGTGGAGGGGTTTATTCAGCTATTCTTTAGATAAGGAGGTTCAGGTGTTTACTACATTATTTGGCATTTTTGTCATCCTTCACGGGCTGGTCCATCTCTGGTTCATGGTCCTAAGCTTTGGTTGGGTCGAATTCCAGCAAGACATGGGATGGACGGGCAAATCGTGGCTGTTTTCTGGCTGGATGAGTGACGCCATTCTCAATCCATTATCCGGTATCTCATTTATCCTGTCTGCCCTCGGTTTTGTGATCAGCGGGATTGGCGTCTTAACGAATGCTGCCTGGACAAACACCGCCCTGCTCGTTACATCAATTTTCTCATCGCTGGTATTGATCATCTTTTGGGATGGCGCGACCAAATTGATCGTGCAAAAAGGGCTGATCGGCTTGCTGATCAATATTGGGATTATTGCCCTGATCGCATTGAAGAACTAACATCATCTCAGGAATCATCATTAGAACACCGTCATTAAAGCACCACAATCCCCAAAATGCGCGTCATATAACTAATATCGGTTCTGCGACTGCCAGATTGTCCCCGCGCGCCTGTATAGGCCTACCCGAGCATCAGCACGTCTTTACGGTTATAATCATCAACATCCTGATAGTGCAGCACATCCCTGAATCCACAGGTCACCAAAGTTAGCGAACTAATCATTGGAGGTTGTTATGGGCAAGCGGTTAATGTCTAAGTTCCTGTTGGTATTCTTAATTGCAAGTTCGCTGACTGCATGCATGGCGCAGAACGAGCCGACACCTTCCGCTGCGCCATCATCTACACGTGCTGAACCAGCCGCCACAAACACACCACCCCCCGCCCCAACGCCCACCACTATTCCTCAGCCAGAGGATTGGTGGAAGGATGTCGTCTTTTATGAGATTTTCGTGCGCAGTTTCAAAGATAGCAACGGGGACGGCATCGGCGATTTTCAGGGGATCATTGAGCAATTAGATTTTCTCAACGACGGCGACCCAACCACAACCGACGACCTTGGTGTGGGCGGTATCTGGCTGATGCCCATCAACCCATCCCCCTCTTACCACGGCTACGACGTCACCGATTATTATGCCATCAACCCGGATTACGGCACCATGGAAGACTTTGAGCAGTTCCTCGCAGAGGCCCAGCAGCGCGGCATCAAGGTGATCATGGACCTCGTGCTCAACCACACCTCCACCGAGCACCCCTGGTTTCAAGCCGCAATCGACCCGACATCGGAATACCATGATTGGTACGTCTGGTCTGACCAAAACCCACAAACGCCCGGACCCTGGGCACAAAACGTATGGCATCGCAACAGTCAAAATGGCTTGTTCTACTATGGCGTGTTTTGGGGCGGCATGCCAGACCTGAATTACGACAACCCCGATGTCAGCGCAGAGATGATGAACGTTTCCAAATTCTGGCTTGACGAGGTGGGCGTGGACGGGTTCAGAGTAGATGCTGCACGCTATCTCTTCGCTGATGGCGTGGTGCAGAGCGATACCAAGAGCACAATTGCCTGGTTTGAAGATTGGCGTTCGTATTACAAAGCGATCAACCCAGAGGCGTTTACCGTGGGTGAAGTCTGGACAAACCTGCGGGTAACAGCCACCTACGGGGACGGTATGGATTCACTGTTTATGTTTGATTTGGCGGAGGATGTTAAAAACGCCGTCTTTGCACCCCAGCCAAAGCGCATCATCGACTCTTACCTCGAAACACTTGAATACTGCCCGGACCTCAATTTCAGCACGTTCCTCTCCAACCACGATCAGCAGCGGGTGATGTCCTTATACACTGGCAATGTAGACAAAGCCAAACTGGCCGCGTTTATCTACCTGACCGGGCCGGGTGTGCCGTTCATCTATTACGGAGAAGAGATTGGTATGTTGGGGAACAAGCCCGACGAATTAATCCGAACACCCATGCAGTGGTCTGGCGAAGATGGGGGCGGATTCACATCAGGCGACGCCTGGCAGCCGCTCAATGAAGATTATCAAACCGTGAATGTCGCCCTGCAGGATCAGGATCCATCGTCACTGCTCAACCAATACCGGGTGCTGGTCAACTTGCGCAATCAGCAATCAGCACTGCGCACGGGCAGTTATCTCCCGCTTACATCAAGCTGCACCCAGGTATACCCTGTCTTGAGGGTCAGCGAAGAAGAAGCGCTGATCGTGGTCGCCAACCTCAGCCGGCTGACGCTGGAGGGATGCAGTCTTTCCATCGAAGAAAGCCCGCTCTCAGGGGAATATCAGGTTGAGGTGCTGCTGGGCGAGGGCGAATTCGAGCCTGTTCGCTTTGGTGAAAACGGAGAATTGGAAGAATATCCCCTTCTTGAGAGCCTGCAACCCTGGGAGAAATTCATTCTGTTATTGTCAATCTCGAGCTAACAAAAAAATTTAACAATGATTCGCCACTGTTAAATAAAGTGAATCATTATATTTTATGACAACCAAATTTTTCTAATCTTATTTGAGAACAGGAAAAACAACGCACCATCGCAAAATTTACGACGATGGTGCGTTACTTCTCAAAAATAAAATTACTGAACAGACATGTAGAACTTATCACCCCAGAGAGGATCATAGACAAAAATTAAGTCCCCATCTGTTTCTTGAACAATGAATGGCAACAATCCAGATACAACAGCTCCCCCATAAAACTCTTCACTTTCTAATATTCCTTCCACACCTGACACAAACCACTCAGCATCATATGTTATACCTTCATCGCCAATCATTTGAAAATTAAATGGACTGATACTGCATGTATCATCTGAATCTTTTAGACATTCAATTTTCATTTCTATAAGAATATATTCTTCTCCTTCTTCTGGTTCAGTATTAAACATATTGCCGCTCATGATGATGTCATCCGCAGGGCGAGTGGAACCCAAAATTTCAAATGCCATATCATCAGCAGTAACAACTGACCCAACAGGAGCTGGATTGCTTCGAGCTGTACCAACTTCTTTCGTTTCTTCTACTGGCTCCGCATTTTGCTCTTCCTCTGTTTCCACAACTTCTTCTTCAGGTTCATCAACTTCTTCCACAATTTGAGGAGCGTCTTCTTCTTCAACATCTGATGGTGATTCTACAGATACATCTGAAGTTGAGCCACATGCCAGTGTGACAATAAGTAATACGAGTAAGACAATAAATAGCGGTTTGGAAAATTTCACAATACACCTCCCTTTGATTGTTGACTGATAGAAATATTATAGCATAATTGTAATCAGTTATATTAACCAGAAACACAACTTTCAAATTAAATACTAAATGGGCGGAACAGGACTCGAACCTGCGACCTCTTCTGTGTAAGAGAAGCGCTCTAACCAACTGAGCTATCCGCCCGACCCAAACATTATACCGCAGTCATCATTAAATGGTATATTACTACTATGAAATTTTTGCGCTTTTCAACACCTGACCTTTCGCCCCGCTATGGCTGGCTTTATGAGGATAAGATCGGCCAAATTGATGGCGACCCCTTTACCGCCTATCGCCGGCTCGACCCTGACATCCCGGTGGACACAGTCAAAATCCTGCCCCCAGCTCAACCCGGCAAGATCATCTGCGTTGGCAGGAATTACGCCGCCCATGCCAAAGAGCTGAATAATGAAATCGGCGATATTCCGGTGATTTTCTTCAAACCCACATCCAGCCTGATCGGTTTAGGTGACCCAATTATCCTTCCGCCCCAATCTCAACAGGTGCAGCACGAAGCAGAGCTGGCCGTGATCATCGGCAAACGCGGCCGCTGGATTCAACCTGAAGACGTCTCTGAGTACATTTTCGGTTATACCGTCGCCAATGATGTCACCGCTCGTGATCTGCAGCGCAGTGATTCCCAGTGGACGCGCGCCAAAGGGTTCGATACGTTCTGCCCCCTTGGTCCATGGATTGAAACGTCCTTTGACCCCTCAGATGCGCTAATCACCTGCCATGCCGGGGAAGAATTACGCCAAATGGCCTCCACACGGGATATGGTCTTTTCCATCCCGCAATTAGTGGTCTTTATTTCATCTGTGATGACCCTTGAACCCGGCGATGTGATCCTCACAGGCACGCCCTCAGGGGTTGGCGATCTGCGTTCGGGGCTGACGGTCTCCATAACGATTGAAGGACTGGGGACCTTGACCAACCCTGTGATCGACGAAAAACACTGATCTGATCGTTTTTCATTGACTTTTCAGCCTGGTCGGGTTTAATTAAGACCATGAGTGTCGGAATTTTAACCCTGACGTTTCACCTCCCAAACTGCCACTCCCTCAAGGAAAAGCGCCGCTTCATCAAACCCATTTTGGCGCGCCTGCACAAGGAGTTCAATATTTCTGTGGTCGAATATGACCATCATGATATGTGGCAATCCTGTCAGATCTTGGTAGCCTGCGCTGCCCGAGAAGGGGTTCAAGCGGAAAAGACGCTGAACCAGGTTTTACGTTTTTACGAAAGCCACTGGCCAGATCTGCCGCTCACGGATGAAAAAATCGAGATATTTACCTGATAAGGAAGAACAATGGATCTTGGATTAAGAGGAAAAGCCGCCCTACTGACGGGTGCCAGCAGCGGACTGGGCTTCGCCACCGCACAGGTTTTAGCCCAGGAAGGCGTACGAATCGCGATCAACGCCCGCAACGAAGCGCGTTTAGAATTTGCAGCCAAACAACTGGCGCAATTCGGCGTGGAAGTTATCACCCTCCCCGGGGATGTAACCGATCCTGAAACCCCTCGCAGGTTAGTCGAGAAAACCAGTGAAATTTTTGGCGGATTGGATCTGCTCTTCACCAACGCCGGCGGACCTCCGGCTGCGCCATTTGAAGAAATCGAAGAAGATACCTGGCAGCACGCCATCGAGCTATCCTTTATGAGCCATGTGCGCTTGATCAAAGCAGCTCTGCCATTGCTCAGGTTATCTGCATCGCCTTCTGTTTTGACGGTGACCTCGATCTCCATTAAACAACCTATTCCGAACCTGGTGCTTTCCAACAGCATTCGGGCAGCCACTGCCGGGTTAACCAAAACCCTTGCCCTTGAATTGGGCAGCGATGGCATTCGGTTCAACTCCATCCTCCCCTCATGGACCCAGACAGAACGGGTTGAACAATTGATGCAAGACCGCGCCGAACGCAATGGTACTTCTGTGGCGGAAGAGATCAATGCACAAAACAAACAAAGCCCCCTGGGGCGCATGGCAACCCCGGAGGAGTTTGCCCGAACAGCCGCTTTCCTGCTCTCGCCGGCTGCCTCTTATCTTACTGGTGTCATGCTGCCCGTTGACGGCGGCACTTATAAAGGACTTTTTTAATTCATGACTGACTTCCAACATAACCATCTACGACAGCGCATTGAGCGCATCCTGCCAACCGTGGTCAAACCTGGCCGTTATGTCGGCGGGGAGCTCAACCAGGTCATCAAGGACTGGGAGTCTGTCCGCACACACCTGGCGCTGGTTTTCCCCGATATCTATGACCTGGGACATTCCAACTTGGGATTGGCAATCCTTTATGATCTCCTCAACCAGCGGTCCGATGTGCTGGCAGAACGTGCCTACTCACCCTGGATTGATATGGAAGCCGCCTTGCGTGAAGCAGATATCCCGCTTTTCAGCTTGGAGAGCAAACGGCCCCTCAGCGAATTTGACATCATCGGGGTCAGCCTGCCTTACGAAACGCTTTTTACGAATTTTCTCAACATTCTTGATCTCAGTCAAATCCCCATTTTCAGCAAAGATCGGGGGGATCATCATCCGCTGATCATTGCCGGCGGTCAGTCGGTTTACAACCCCGAGCCTGTCGCACCCTTCGTGGATGCCTTTGTGATTGGAGAAGGTGAAGAAGCCATGCTAGATGTGGTTGACGTCCATCAGGCTTGGGTGAGCGCTAACCAGACTCGTGGAGAACTGCTAATTCACCTTGCAGAAATCCCGGGTGTTTACGTGCCATCCCTCTATCAGGTGGATTACGCGCCGGATGGTACACCTCTGCCAGTTACCCCCCTTCACCTAGCAGCCAGCGTGCCCGTCACCAAGCGCATCATGGCAGAGCTGCCCCAGCCATTAACAAAATTCCTTGTACCCAATGTGGAGGTCGTTCAGGAACGTGTGAATATTGAGATCATGCGCGGCTGCACTCGCGGCTGCCGATTCTGTCACGCCGGCATGGTCAACCGCCCCATTCGAGAGCGGCCTCTGGAAGAGATTTTGGAGTCGCTGCGTGCTGGTTTGGACCAAACCGGCTATGAGGAGGTCAGCTTGTTATCTCTCTCCTCGTCCGATTACACGGAGATCGTCCCGTTGATCGAAAGCCTGCGCGAACTGCTGTGTGAACGCCAGGTCAACATCAGCCTGCCCTCCCTCCGAATCGAATCCTTTTCTGAGCCGCTAATGGACCAACTCCAAACTCTTTCCCCCGGTGGGGGTTTCACCCTGGCGCCTGAAGCGGGAACGGAGCGTCTGCGGAATATCATCAATAAACCGATCAGCGATCAAGAATTGATGGAGACGGTGCGCTCGATCTTTGAGCACGGATGGAATTCGATCAAACTTTACTTTATGATCGGCCACCCCCAAGAAACCATGGAAGATGTCGCTGCAATTGCTGAATTGTCAAAAACGATCCTGCAGGAAGGCAAGCGAATCGTGGGCGGACGCGCCAGGTTGCATGTAGGTGTCAGCACCTTTATCCCCAAGCCGCATACGCCTTTCCAATGGGCAACCTTTGACCACACCCAATCCATCGAGGCAAAATTGGCACTGCTGCACGATGGCTTGCACGGCTCAAAGATCAAGATGACCTGGAACGACCCGCAAGCGTCACTTTTGGAAGCATGGCTTTCACGCGGTGACCGCCGCATGGCAAATGTGATCTACCACGCCTGGCAGAACGGCGCACGTTTTGATGCCTGGTCGGAGCATTTCAACATCGATTTGTGGCGGCAGGCTTTTGAGCAAGCCCAACTCGACCCGGACTTCTACACCAAACGTGCCAAAGACCTGGATGAAACCCTGCCCTGGGACCATATCAACGCCGGTGTGCGTAAATCATTCTTGCAGCGCGATTATAAATGGAGCCTTGAAGGGCAAATCCGACCGGATTGCCGGCAAAATTGTTATGCCTGCGGCATCCTTTCTGACTTCAGCGAACTGCGATTGACCGCCCCTAACGGCGGATGGAAGTGCCCATAAAATGACCCAACAAGAAAACATCACCCGCATCCGTGTCGAATACACCAAAGGACCCAGCCTGCGCTTTACCGGGCATCTCGATATGCAGCGCCTGTGGGAACGTCTGCTGCGCCGCACTGGCCTGCCGATCCGCTATTCCCAGGGGTTTCACCCCCGGGCCAGGCTGAATCTGGCTTCTGCGCTCCCGCTGGGCTTTATCAGCCAATCCGAACTGCTTGACTTCTGGATGGATCAACCGAGACCCCTGGATGAAATCCACCAGAAGCTCGCCGATAATGCCCCCGCTGGGTTAATCATCCGTTCAGTTCAGGTGATCGACCTGAGTGAAGACGCCCTACAGGTACAGATGAAAGCCAGCGAATTTACGGTGCGTTTCTTTGAAACCCAATCCCAGGACCTTCTTGAACAAAAAGTGTCTGAAATTCTCTCATCGGATGAAATCATCCGGAAACGCCGTAAGAAAACCTACGACTTGCGGCCATTGATCATCGATTTACAGGCTGAACCGCTTGAGGATGGCCAGGTTGGTCTGAGCATGCACCTCAGGGCAGAGGAGGGCGCAACCGGCCGCCCCGATGAAGTTTTGGACCAAATGGGATACACGAACACAGATTACATCGTTTCTCGAACGGCATTGACCCTCGAAAATGGTTGAAATCCCGTTCTGGTGATCGAATAAATATGCAATTCTCTTATCTGGTATTCTTGGTGCTTTAGATCAGTTTTGGGTATAATGGTTTTGTTCGGGCAACTAAGTTGCCCAGCATGTTCCCGTGGCCTAATGGATAAGGCGACGGCCTCCGGAGCCGTACATGTGAGTTCGAATCTCACCGGGAATATTTTCATTTAACGCACCCATCGTGTAAAATTTAACACAACCGACACAACCAGAAGGGGTTGCCCATGTCTTCTGAAAACCTCAAACAAGAATACCAAGCATTACAAGAAGAGCTCCGTTCCCACAACTATCGCTATCATGTGCTGAATGACCCCGTGGTCAGCGATTACGAATTTGACCAAATGCTCAAACGCCTCAGGGAGATTGAGGCTGACCACCCCGATTGGGTCACGTCTGATTCGCCCACACAGCGCGCCGGCGCTGAACCGCTGGACAAATTCACAAAAGTTGAGCATCCCGCCCCTATTCTCAGCCTTGGCAACGCCTTCGGCAAAGAGGATATCCGCGATTGGTATGAACGCATCGCCAGGCTGGACGACCGGGTTCGGAACACCGATTTTGTGGTCGAACCAAAACTTGACGGGCTGACGGTCGTACTCCACTATCAGAATGGAGTCTTTACTCAAGGTGCCACACGCGGTAACGGTGAGGTTGGTGAGGATATCACCGAGAACCTGCGCACGATCAAAGCCCTGCCTTTACGCATTCCAGTTGATGAGAAGGGCACCCAACCACCATCTCGGCTGGTAGTGCGCGGTGAGGCGCTGATCACCAAGGATGATTTCGAAAAACTAAACCAGCGCTTGGAGAAAGAAGGAAAAAAGACCTACCTGAACCCCCGCAACACCGCAGCCGGTTCCCTCAGACAGCTTGATTCAAGGATGACGGCGAAAAGACCCCTGACTTTACTTGTTTATGCCATTGTAGAGGCTGAAAATGGTGAAGTGCCCAACACACAGTGGGAGTCATTGAATTTTCTCAGGCAGCTCGGGTTCCCGGTGTCTGATGCATCTCAGCAATGTAAAACGATCGACGACGCCATTGCCATTTGCCTTGACACCGACCCTGATTCCTTCCCCTTTGAGATTGACGGCATGGTGATCAAGGTCAATGATCTTGATCTGGCGGACGACCTCGGCGTGGTCGGCAAAGACCCACGAGGCGCCATCGCATATAAATTCCCCGCCAAAAGCGTCACGACCAGGCTCGAAGATATCCGGGTCAACGTCGGCCGCACCGGCGTGATCACACCTTATGCTGTTTTAGAACCCGTGGAAATCGGCGGCGTGGTCGTCAGGCAAGCCACACTGCATAATTTTGACTTCATCAGCGAAAAAGACATCCGCATCGGCGACCGTGTGCTGGTCAAACGTGCCGGCGAAGTGATCCCTTATGTGATCGGTCCGATTGAAGATGTGCGCACCGGTAACGAAGTGAAATACACACCCCCTAAAACCTGCCCTTCCTGCGGTGAACCGATCATGAACCCGGAAGGTGAAGTGGCATATTACTGCACCAACAGCGCTTGCCCTGCCCAATTGGTACGCAACCTGGAGCATTTTGTTTCACGCAGTGCCATGGACATCTTTGGCTTGGGGATCAATCTCGTCGAACAATTGGTTGATGCCGGATTGGTTAACGATATCGCTGACCTTTACACCCTCACAAAAAAGGAGTTGCTGCGACTGGAAGGTTTTGCAGATAAAAAGGCGGCCAACCTGATCAACGCCATCGCAAACTCAAAGTCTCAACCGCTTTATCGGTTGATCACAGGCCTTGGGATCAGGGGCGTCGGTCAGGTCGCCGCACAGGACCTGGCAGATCGATATCGTGATCTTGAAGCGCTTAGCCAGGTGACCCAATCGGAGATTGAATCAATTGAGGGTTTTGGGCCGAATATCGCTGAATCAATTGTTGAGTGGTTTGAAATTCCAGAAAATCAGGAAATCCTACGTAAGTTGAAGACGAATGGCGTTTGGCCGGTGGAGGAACCCGCCGAAGAACAATGCCCACAGCCTTTAGAAGGCCTGACGTTTGTGGTCACCGGCACCCTCCCAACCTTGAGCCGCACAGAAGCTAAAGACCTGATTGAGGCGAATGGCGGCAAGGTGACAAGCAGCGTCAGCGGAAACACCAATTACCTGGTATTGGGCGAAAATCCTGGGTCAAAATATGATCAGGCACAGAAAAAGAACATCCCCATTCTCTCGGAGGATGAATTGAAGAATTTGATTGAAGAAAGAACGCCATGAACAAATTGATATTGAAAAAGAGGCGTGAAAAAGCACTCCTACGCCATCATCCCTGGGTGTTTTCAGGGGCAGTTCAATCCGTTGAAGGCAGTCCGGGTTTGGGCGAAACCGTTGCCATTCACACTGTGGATGGCCGCTTTTTAGCGTGGGGAGCATTCAGCCCGTCCTCGCAGATCCGTGCCCGTGTTTGGAGCTGGGATGAAAACCAGAAAATTGACCCTGATTTCCTCAGAAAACGCATCCACAACGCAATTCTGTTGAGAGAAACCTGGATTGACCAGACCGGAACCAACGCCCACCGCCTGATTCACGCCGAATCGGATGGACTGCCCGGGCTAATCGTTGACCGCTACGGTGAAGCGCTCGTGATGCAGGTGCTCTCGGCTGGCATTGAGCACTGGCGGGACGAGATCGTCCACCTGCTGGCTGAAATCCTCAATCCGAATACCGTCTACGAAAGATCGGATGTCGCCGTCCGGGAACTGGAAGGCTTACCCGTTCGAACCGGGTTACTTTATGGGAAACAACCCGATCAGCCCATCCTGATCAAAGAGAACAACCTCAAATACAAAGTTGACATTTTAGGCGGACAGAAGACTGGGTTCTATTTAGATCAGCGCGATAACCGCCAGTTTTGCCAAACGATTTCTGCTAACAAATCTGTGCTGAATTGTTTCGCCTTCACAGGCGGGTTCACCGTCAACAGCCTTGCCGGAGGTGCCAGTTCAGTGCTCTCTATCGATTCTTCTGAAGAAGCGATCCATTTGGCAAAGGAGAACACCCTCATCAACCAGGGTTCGCTTGATAAATGTGAGTGGATTGTGGGGGATGTGTTCGAGGAATTACGCCTGCTGCGCGACCAGGGGCGGCAATTTGACCTGATCATCCTTGACCCGCCCAAGTTTGCACCTACAGCCTCTCAAGCTCAAAAGGCTGCCCGGGGTTACAAGGACATCAACCTGTATGGGTTCAAACTCCTCAAGCCAGGCGGCGTTTTGATGACCTTTTCTTGTTCTGGCGGGATAGACGAAGCCTTCTTCCAGAAGATCGTGGCGGATGCTGCTTTGGATGCCGGTGTGGATGCACAAATCCTGCAGCGGTTAAATCAGGCAGCAGATCACCCGACGCACCTCGCCTTTCCTGAAGGCGCTTATTTGAAGGGGTTGGTGGTTAGGGTTGGGAAATAGGTATTGGATATTGGGTAATAGGAATCAGGGAAAGTCTAATTCCCAATGTTTAATTGCCCAATAACTGATTAACTTTTTCCTTCTCTCCATTCAGCATGCACTAATTATAAAAAAAACAAGCCGCCCTTTGCAGAGCGGCTTGTTTCTTAGTGGAGATGGCGGGAATCGAACCCGCGTCCGAAAGATTCGACCCTCGAATATCTACGAGTGTAGTTGACTTATTCAATCTCGCTCAAGGTTAGCCAGCCAACCGGGCGACCCTCTTGCCAGCCGATAGGACCCGAAAGCCCTTCTTTCATGCATTAATCGACATCCTGCATGGCATCCTGACTTTATGACGCCACACCCACCCCCGGCCAGGAGAACGAAAGATGGGGGACGAGGTCTTTCTAAAGACCGTAGCTCTTAGCCTCTTAGCTTACGCTGCGAGGGGGAGAGCTGCATATTCAGTGCGATTGGCACTTAATTGGTGTACTGATTTTACGAGGTCGGTACCTCTCGACTCGCAATCCGGGACCAGCCTCTCCCGTCGAAGCCGATCATCCCCGAATGGACTAATATTATACACGATGTCTATTAACATTGTATTAAATTGCAATGAGCCCATTACCGCCATAGCGATATCGGCTCAATCCATATCAAAAGTCGCCATTAAAATATCGTGGTCACTGAAACGATTTTCATAATGAAATTCTGCGTTCACGTGCAAAATCTCGTGGGCACTTAACTGCTCGAAAAGACCGTCTGAGACCAGCATCTGGTCCAATGCCTGGCTGTTGCCGTCATACACGTAGCTATATCGTTCTTCGACCGGCAAGGTCTCGATCAGATTATTCAAAATTTCACCCTCTAAAAGATTGATCGGGTTAGAAAATTGAAAATCATTCATGTCGCCTGTCACAATCACCTTGCTTTCGGGGTCAATTGCCAGGATTTCTAAAACAAAATCATGCACGACTTGCGCTTGCTCCAACCTTTGGTACTCAGAATCCAGGATAGGCGGCTGGAATTCACCGAACAGATCACGGTCTTCACCTTTGGAGACAAAATGGTTATTAATAATAAAAATGGTTTCTCCCTGGTACACAAAGGTGACCACCAGCGGCCGGCGGCTGGAGTAAAACGCAGGGTTGGTGGGTGCGACCCGGCCGGGGTTCAGTGAAAGTTTGGGCACACCGCCCTCATCAACCACTTCAACCGCAGTTTTCGAGTCACCTTTCGGGGCATTTGCCAGGCTCAATCCCCGGTCAAGACGGTACAAAAACCCCACGCGGATATTCCCCAACGGGATCCCGCCTTCTGCATCCGGTATCGGGTCGATATCCACAAACCCATAAACCGGCCCTCCCAAAGCTAAGATGCCATCAATAATGCCCTGGTAGGTTTGATCGGCTGAAAATTCATCATCACCTTCACTGCCGTCATTATCCATAACCTCCTGCAAGGCGATGATGTCGGGCGAGTCCATCTGATAAACGATTTGCTCAGCCAGGGATGCGATCCGGTTCGGCTGGACTGCTGAAAGGTTCATCACATTATAATTTGCCACTCTCAACTGATTCTCTGCTGCCGGGGCTTTCACCCGTTCTGGCTGCAATCCGCCATCTTCAAAGGACACGCGCTCGGTCACCAATAATTTGAAATTGCCAAAATCAAAATCCATCACACCGATGATGGGTTCTTGTGCGTAATCACCCACATTGACAAAGGGCGTTTCCAGCAGGTAATCATCCAGGATGATCCTTTCCGGGTTGTAATCATCCTCCCGAATAACGATCCCGCCCCGTGGTGTCCTGACGCTGGCATCCTCCCCACGGTCTACCAGAACAGTGATCTCTTTGAATTGGTTGGTTGGGCCGACGACGACCGCATCATTGACCTGTACCAGCATCCCTTCCAGGCTCTCATAAAAGTCAATCCCATCGCTCTCAGGGTCAAAAAACACATTTTCGCCGATATAGCCATTGGTATCATCGTCAATGATTTCCGTTGGCGGCACACGGCCTCCCCTGCCAATGACCGTAGGTGCCGGCAGATCATTGTTACGCAAGGCGATTTCGATTTCAACATCATCAATTTGAGTCCGTGAAAGGTTGCCGTAGCCACCGCCGGGAGTCATTTCTTCAACCCTGCCGCTGACCATCACCTGATCCCCTTCACTCACAGTTGGGATCGTCCCTGTGAACACAAAAATGCCTTCAGAGGTTGCCGGGTCATCATCCGGCGCGATAGATTGCATATAAAAACCGTCAAAACTTGTGACGGTCACAACTCCTTCTACATCAGAGACCTTCTGGTTTCGATAGGGTGAAATGTGCCCAGCCCCCTGGATTTTTGAGATCGTATCACCTTCGGGCAACTGGGTGGCGGATGGTTTCATTTCCGGTTCTTCTGTAGCAGTCGGTGGCGCAGTACTTCCGACCGTTGGGGATGGCTGAACTGGGGTCGGACGCGTACAACCGGTCACCAATAAAATCAAAATCAAACCAGGTGCTAATCTGCTAAACAATTTCTGAGTTCGGTTGCGATGTAATGACATTTTTGTTTTTTCGCTTTCCTATACGGTGTTCAAGTCTCAAAGAATTATATACCAAACAATCCAATCAGGCATCATACCTCGATAGACGTGAAAAACTCAAGCCAAACCCAATCCACTGGCTAGAATTTATAATGTAAAATAGGGATATGGAAATTCAAATTTCAATATCAAAAATCGATCGGTACGGCGAAGGTAACAGCGGCGACACGGTTGAGGTTGTCGAGCGGCCCAATGGCGGCATCTCGATTGTTATGGCAGATGGTCAGAAAGATGGCAAAGATAGGAAATCAATTTCGACCATGGCCTGCCACAAAGTGATCGAGCAGATCAGCAATGGTGTTTTGGATGGTGCCGCCATCCGAACAACATCCAACTGGATTTTTTCCGAACATGAGGGACATATCCAGGCAGATGTGATTGTGATCAGTGTCGACACGCAATCCAACACGATACTCATTTCCCGCAATAATCCCGTGCCAATCTTCTTGATCAATCATGGGAACGTTGACTGCCTGTTATCGGATAGTGAACCTATCGGGGGGCGGACAGGCATAACCCCATCGATCATTGAACTGCCAATTGAACCCAACCTGGCAATCGTTGCCTTCTCAGATGGCATTTACCAGGCAGGTGGACAAAAAACGCAATCCGCAGATATCTGCACAACCCTCGGCTCTTTATTTGACGAACAAGAACCAACCGCACAGGAGATGGCCGATTTTCTCTTAAGCCGCTCCATCCGGTTAGACGATCGGCGTCCTAAGGATGACATGAGTGTGATAGCGCTGCTTGTTTCACCCCAATCAACCGACAATATTCGCCGGATGAGTGCGTCCTTCTCCATAAATGATTAAGTCGTCCTCAAACACCGCTGCTTTGTCACATCTTTTTTACTTGCGATACAATCGTATCGAAATCTATTCTCTTAAACTCACCAAATATTTCAGGAGGAGCAAATGCGTCAAAAAGTCGTTTTGATCACAGGAGCCAATGGCGAGATCGGGCATGGCCTGATCCGACACCTTGCAAACACAACCGGTGCCAACATCGTCGCCCTGGATGTCGTCCCATTGGACAAGTCACTTCGTGATCTCGTCTCGACCTATATCGTCGGAGACATTCTTGATCAAATGCTCTTGGGGCGGTTGGTTGTGGAGCATGAAATCTCTACGATTTATCACCTCGCTTCGATCCTTTCGACTAAAGCTGAATACAATCCTGAAACGGCACACCGCATTAATGTTGAAGGCACACTCAACCTGCTCAGACTGGCGGTTGAGCAATCGCAGTGGCAGGGCACTTCAGTTAAATTCATCTACCCCAGTTCAATTGCGGCGTATGGCATCCCATCGTTAAATGAAAAAGTGCAGGCTCGTCCAGCCACTGAAGATCAATGGTGTTACCCCACCACAATGTATGGGTGCAACAAACTATATTGTGAACACCTCGGCCGCTATTACAGTACCTATTATCGGCAACTATCAGCCGACTGCGGAACTTCAGAAACCGTCGACTTCAGATCGATCCGTTTTCCCGGACTAATCAGCTCCGAGACCATTCCCTCTGGCGGAACCAGCGATTATGGCCCAGAGATGATCCACGCTGCCGCGCAGGGCGAGGAATACAGCTGCTTTGTCCGACCTGCGACAACGATTCCGTTCATGGTCATGCCCGATGCCGTCAAAGCCTTGGTCTCATTAGAAGCGGCACCCCGCAACCGTTTATCGCAATTCGTTTACAATGTCACCAGTTTCAGCCTGTCCGCACAGGAGATCTTTGACATCGTATTGAAAGCCTTTCCAAAAGCCAAAATCCACTTTGCGGTGGATGAATGCCGCCAGAAGATCGTAGATACCTGGCCCGAAAAGCTGGACGATTCAGCGGCACGAAAGGATTGGGACTGGGCTCCGGAGTATGATTGCCGACGGTCTTTTCACGAATATCTGATCCCTGCCATCCGCAGCAGGTATCAAACGCCAAAGTAATCAGATAATCCTTTCAGGCAAGCCTTTCATTGATGAGCCCCGACCTTGTCGTTTCAAGATTCTGGGCTCATTTTTCAAAACCAGCGCACAACGAATACAAAAAAATATCTCACATGCTTCAGGAGCAATTTGCGACATGAAAAATCAAAAAAGGAGCACAAAAATGGATTTATCCACTTGGGTTCTTGTCATCATCAGCCTGATCTTATTGGTGTATGCCATCTTTCGTGATAAATCCCTGGCAATCCAGGGTGTCAAGCTGGCAGGTTCAACCATCTGGAACAACCTTGCACTTCTGCTGGCTAGCTTCTTAATCGCTGGTCTCGTCCAGGTATTAATCCCCAAAGAGATGATCGCCAGGTGGCTCGGGAACCAGGCAGGCATTAAAGGGATTTTTATTGGGTGTGTCGCAGGCGGATTGATCCCGGGATCGCCTTATGCGGTATTTCCTATCGCGGGCGGGTTATATCAAGCTGGCGCAGGCCTCGGTGCGATGGTGGGATTTATCAGCGCATGGAGTTTATGGTCTGTCTCGCGATTGCCAGTTGAAATCGCCCTGATCAGCCCCAAAGCAGCCTTTACTCGTTACGCAATCACCTTCATTTTCCCGCCAATCGCAGGATTAGCAGCCCATGCCTTCAGCAAAATCATCCGCTAAATGGAATGCTTTTTGGAAAGATAATTAGACAAATCGCGTGGGATAATATAAAATCTTAGTGTTCATTCTTCAATCAAGCAGGGTTCATATGCCAATCTACGAATACCATTGCCAGGACTGCCAAACAGATTTTGAGCTGATCCGAAAATTTCAGGATGCGGACCATAACCTCGTGTGTACACACTGCCAGGGGGCGCATGTCATACGCAAGATCTCCCTGTTCAATGCCTCAAGTGCAGGACGGCTAATCACCAGCAGCGGCGGATGCAGTTCTTGTTCTGGCGGTTCGTGCAGCGCTTGTGGACATCACTAACATGGAAAATCATCAACTTGCACTGATCACCGGGGGCTCGAGCGGCATCGGTTTAGCGCTCGGAAAGGCCCTGGCGCGAGAAGGCTACAATGTCTGCCTGCTGGCGCGCGATCAAGAAAAACTCAAAATCGGCATTCAACAAATTTCACACCACATCATCAGTGAAGAGCAGCACATCGAAGCGCTTTCCTGTGACGTTACGAATTATGAAGACCTATCTCAAACATTGAAAGAATGGACCCAGAAACGAGGGGTTCCTGACCTGGTGATCAATTCCGCAGGCGTCACCTACCCGGATTACTTTCAGAACCTTGAACTTGAGACCTTCCACTGGCTGATGGATGTCAACTACTTTGGTACCCTGCATGTGATTTATTGCCTGATCCCCATGATGATCGAACGCGGCTCAGGCACAATTGTCAACATTTGCTCTCAAGCCGGGTTTGTGGGCGTCTTTGGTTATTCGGGTTACAGCGCCTCAAAATACGCTGTACGCGGGTTGAGTGATGTGCTGCGTGCAGAAATGAAACCCCACGGGATAAAAATTGCCATCGTTTTCCCACCAGATACCCAAACCCCCCAGCTTGAATTTGAGGAACCGCTCAAGCCTGAAGAGACCAAAGCCATCGCAGGCAGCACCAAAACATTAACGGCTGATCAAGTTGCCGATTCAATTCTATTCGGACTGAAGAAGAATAAATATGTCATCTTGCCAGGTTTTGAAGGCAAGCTTTTCTATCGGCTCGTCGGTTTGCTCGGCAACCTCACCTATCCGATCATGGATTGGATGGTTCGCCGCGCCCAAAAGAATAAATAATTAAAAATATTAGATCTATCCAACGAATTTAGATATCACAACCAGGATTTTTTTAGGCTTTTTTAGGGGTCGTCGTGCCTTGCTGGCGCTCTAAACGCGATTCAAGTTGGCTGCGGTAAGCAAGATGCTGCCTCAACGCCTCAATGTCTTTTGGCAGCGTGACCATTAAAACCAGGTGCATTAAGAAACACATCCCCCATCCCCCAATACATACAAATAAAATGGCGTTCCCCAGACCAGAAAAACCCTGGATCCTTGAGACCAACATGGGTCCAATCAATGCACCTAAAGCTTGAAGCAGCAACACCACAGAAATCGCTGTAGATCTGACTTCTGGCAGGGAGATATCCATAATCGTCGCAAGTACATTCGGCCAAACAAACGCCAAAAAAAAGCTCATGCCGATGATCATCGCTCCAAATTGAAGGTCGTGACTCCCAGCTCTCTGGAACGCAAAGTAAAGACAAATGGGTGGGATCAGCGTCCCCAGCAGGCTGATCCATATCCGGCCATTGCGTTTAAATCTGAAAATCATGTCGCCGAACAACCCGCCCAATGGATACCCCAGTGCAATCGCGATCAGGGCAGGAATGAGATCCATGTAAATTACCCCTACCTGGCAATTACAGCTATCTCTTAAAAATGGAAATATGTAAGCGATCAACACAGACCATGGCATGATCCCAAATAATCCAATGGCAAAGATCAATAACAAACTCGGCCGCTTCATCTCCTCAAATGCCAATTCCCGGTCTAGTTGATATACCCCCATCAACTTGATCTTGGCCAATGCGGGTTCGCTTGCACCTCGTTTTGGGTCCTTGATACTAGAATATATCAAAAAGACAAACAAGATCCCGATCCCGCCTGAAAATAAAAACAGCCAGCGCCAAAAAATCCCACCATCATTTACATTAGAAATGAGAATGGAAAGGAAAAAAGCCAAAGGTTGCGTCAAATGAAATAGACCCAGAATTTTCCCGCGATTCCGTGGTCCAAAATGATCGCCAACCAGTGAATAAATCCCCGAATAACTGGCATTGTCTGCACCACCTAAGACGTTCGACACAATAAATGTTCCTGATGTCGGCGAGATCGCCATCAGCCACGACGAGATCCCCCACAAGAGTGAAGACAATGAGATCAACACACGGCGGCTCTGCCGATCATACAAATAACCCCACACAATAAATGAGACGATTGTGATGATTAACCCTAACGGGAAGAATGGATCAAGCCAAATATTGCTGGCTCGCAAAGTCTCGCGAATTTGAGTATCCATTCTATCCAGCAAGTTAATGTCGAGTTGGTGAAACACAAGGAAGAAGAATAGGATCATAACAAAAACCCATCTTCTACCCGTTGCCTTCTTTTGCATTTATGCACTCCACCGTATAAATTGACCTGATAAATCCAAGTATAACCGCTAATTTTATCAAGAACAATTTTCAATGTGTCTGAATCCAACCCCGGTCAGACTAAAAATATTGCATCATCATCAGAAAACGATTATGATTAATAAAACAAATATTCGAAGAATTTTATGAGTGATAAAGTTAAAACCATCCTGAGCCGCTGGCGCAGCCATCCAACCATCGCCGAAAACGTCGTAGAATGGCGTGTGCTGGCACCCAAACCTGCTGATACTGCGCCGTTTCCTGACGATCTCTCACCCCTGTTTAGAAAAAATCTGGATCAGGTTGGTATTCATTCGCTTTATGTCCATCAAGCCCTTGCCTACGACAAAATCAGGGATGGGCACAATGTTGCCGTGGTTTCGGGTACTGCCAGCGGAAAGACCTTGTGCTACAACTTGCCAGTGATCGACGCTCTGATCAAACAACCGCAGACAAAAGCCCTGTATTTATTCCCTACCAAGGCATTGGCACAGGATCAACTGGCAAACTTGCATGAGATGCTCAATTTGATCGAACGTCCGGACATCAACAATGCCCATATTTATGATGGCGATACTCCCCAGCACATGCGCGCCAACCTGCGTACGAAGTCCTCGATCATCTTAACCAATCCAGACATGCTGCACACCGGCATCCTGCCCCATCACACAGTGTGGAAAGACTTCTTCACCGCTTTGCGCTTTGTCGTGATTGATGAGATGCACGCCTACCGCGGTGTGTTCGGCTCTCATGTGGCAAATGTGATCCGCAGATTGAAGCGCATCACGCGCTTTTATGGCAGCCAACCGCAATTCATCCTCACCTCTGCAACCATTGCCAACCCGCAAGAACTGGCAGAGCGCCTAATTGAAAAACCGGTGCAGGTGGTTGAACGCGACGGCTCACCCCATGGTGAGCAGCATTTTCTGATCTATAACCCGCCCTTTGTCGATAAAAAATTGGGCATCCGTCAGAGCTCTCTACTGGAAGGCACACAATTAGCGGGAGAATTGCTCGACGAAAATATCCAGACGATCGTTTTCGGTCGTACCCGCCGCACGATTGAGCTCCTGCTGACCTATTTGCGCCAACGTGAATCGGTTGAAAGTCCTAACCAGGTGCGCGGTTACCGTAGCGGCTATCTTCCCAAGGAAAGACGTGCCATTGAAGAAGGTCTGCGGCGCGGCGAAGTCAAAGGCGTTGTCGCCACTTCAGCCCTTGAACTGGGCATTGACATCGGCGGCATGGATGCGGCAGTGTTAATTGGCTACCCGGGCAGTATCGCCGCAACCCGGCAGCAAGCCGGCCGGGCAGGCCGCAAGCTGACGCCTTCGCTGTCAGTGCTGGTCACAGCGCCAAATGCCATGGACCAATACCTGGCAAAGCATCCAGATTATTTTTTTGATCGTTCGCCCGAACGCGCCCTGATCGCACCCAACAACCTGTTGATCCTCCTCCAGCATATCCGCAGCGCTGCCTTTGAACTGCCCTTCCAGCCCAATGAGGGTTTTGGTGCCATCCCAGCGGATCAATTGCGGGCAATTCTCGATCTCTTGGCGCAAAACGGCGAATTGCATCAACAGGGTGAACGTTATTTTTGGATGGCGGATCAATATCCTGCCGCAGCCATCTCACTCAGGAATGTCACGCCAGACAATGTCACCCTGATCGTCAAAGGGACTTATAAAAATGAAACCATTGGCCAGGTTGACCTGAATAGCGCCTATTGGATGGTGCACCCGGAGGCGGTTTACCTGCATGAGGGCATCTCTTATTTGGTTGAAGAACTGGACCTTGACGCTGGCGCAGCCTATCTTCGCCAGGTTGCCATTGATTATTACACCCAGGCCAATAAAGAGACCCAGGTCGAAGAAAAAACACTCCTCAAACAGGAAGCGGTCACAGGGGCAGTTAAAACGCTTGGGGATATATTGGTCACCTCCAAAGTGGTCAGCTACCGCAAGATCCGCTGGTTTACGCACGAGTTTTTAGGCGGCGGAGATATAGACCTACCACCGACACACCTGAACACCGTCGGTTACTGGATTTCGCTGGACGATCCAACGGTCACTAAACTCAAAGAACAGATGATGTGGCAGGGCAGCCCTAATGAATACGGTCCGGATTGGGATAAAATACGGCAAAAGGTTCTCAATCGTGATGGCAACCGCTGCCAGGTGTGCGGTGCTCCAGGTTCTGGACGTCCGCTTCACGTCCATCACATCAAACCCTTCCGCAGTTTCGAGACTCGTGAAGCCGCCAATCAACTACAGAACCTGATCACCCTCTGTCCCTCCTGTCACCGCCAGGCAGAGACTTCCGTGCGCATTCGCAGCGGGATGGCAGGGTTCAGTTATGTCTGTCACAGCCTTGCCCCCTTATTGCTGATGTGCGACGGAGAAGATATTGATGTCCATTACGATCCAAATTCAACCCTGGGGGATGGTCAGCCAACAGTGGTCTTGTATGACAATATCCCTGGCGGATTGGGACTCTCTGAAAACCTATACGAATTACATGATGAGCTCTTACACCAGGCTTATGAAACCGTGGCACAGTGCGAATGCGAAGACGGCTGTCCCTCCTGTGTTGGCCCAATCGGTGAAGAGGGCTCTGGCGGTAAAGCAGAAACCCTGGCGATATTAAAGGCGTTGATCGGTTATGACTGATTGGCATTCACTTTCTGAACAATTAAAAGCCCTCGGCGTGCAGATGGGCAAAGACAAGCGTCTGCAAAAACGCGGCACTAAAGGGCACCCCATCGAAAAGGTCGTTGAAGGCAAATTCTGGGATGTGATTTATGGCCAGGTATTCTGCCACGAAGAATTTTATTCGAACAGCCACATCCACGGCAGCAAACCGCTCTTTCCATCCAAACCAATTGCAACCCTCTGCCGCTGGGCAAATGCCAACGCGCTTTCACGTTCAGACCTCAAGGACTTCATCTTCCTGGATACTGAAACCAGCGGATTAGCCGGCGGGACAGGCACCTATGCCTTTGAGGTGGGATTAGGCAGGTTCACGGAGGATGGCTTCCATCTGGCGCAGTTCTTCATGCGCCATCCGGGTGAAGAGCCTGCCCTCTTAGCGGGCCTGAGTGAGTTTATGGATGGGATGAAAGCTGTTGTCACCTATAATGGAAAATCCTTCGATATCCCGCTGCTCAACACACGCTACACACTGATGGGGATGACCAGCCCTTTTACCGAAATCGACCACTTCGACCTGCTGCCGCTTGCCCGTCGATTATGGCGGATCAGGCTTGAAAGCCGTACCTTAGGGAATGTGGAAAACCAGATTCTCGGCGTTCAACGGGGAAATGAAGAGGTGCCTGGTTATCTGATCCCAGAGATGTACTTCGAATATCTGAAAACCCAGGATGCCCGCCCGCTGGGGGGTATTTTTTACCACAACGCCATCGACATCCTCAGTCTGGCAGGTCTCTTCAGCCATATGGCTTACTTGCTGCACGATCCGTATTCAGACAGCATCCAATACGGCGAAGATGTGGTCGCACTGGCCCGGTTCTTCGAATCCATGGACGAGATCTCACAGGCCGAAGCCCTCTATCAGAAGGCACTCGAACAGGACCTGCGTGAGGATCTTTACTGGGATACGCTGGAGAGGTATTCCTTTCTCCTCAAAAGAAAATCGGACTTGGAATCGGCGATTGCCCTGTGGGAGATCGCTGCTGAAAATCATGCGTTATATGCCTTTGAGGAACTGGCTAAATATTATGAACATCGGGAAAAAGACCTGTCAGCCGCGCACCACTGGACCCAAAAAGCCCTCGACGTCCTCAATTCCCAGCATCTGCCGGCCTATGAATATCATCGCTGGCAGGAGAGCTTCAATCATCGGATGAATCGGCTCGAGCGGAAACGTGCCCAAAACGATGATCTTTAGGAAATTGACGATTCAATAAAGATTAAAAACTTCCCTTTTATTTCGATTTAGGTATAACAAATACACTGAAACCTCCACTAAAATGGTATAATCCATACACGATTACAAGTAACACTAAAACCTGATTGACAAGGAGATTTATATGTCAGGACATTCGCACTGGGCAACCATTAAACGTAAAAAAGGCGCTGCAGATGCCAAAAAAGGAAAGATCTTCACCCGCCTGGCACGCGAAATCGTGATCGCAGCACGTGAAGCCGGCGGCGACCCCGATCTTAACGTTCGTCTCGGGCTGGCAATTGACAAAGCCAAAGCAGCCAATATGCCCAAAGACAGCATCGATCGTGCTATCAAACGCGGCACCGGTGAAGATAAAGAAGGCGCCGATTTTGAAGAGATTTTGTACGAAGGCTACGCAACAAGCGGCGTGGCACTGATGATCGAATGCGTCACCGAAAACCGCAATCGCACAGTCGCAGAACTCAGGCACATCCTCTCAAAGGCAGGCGGCGGAATGGGTGATCCCGGTTCCGTCAGCTGGCAATTCGACCGGATGGCTTATTTTGCGATTCCTACCGACGGCAATGATTTTGACACGGTATTCGAAATCGCCCTTGAGGGCGGCGCGGATGATATCCAGATGGAAGATGATTTGATCGAAATTTTTGGTAAACCAAACAGTTTTAAAACCATCGCTGATGCGCTTTCCAAAGCACACATCAAACCAGAGGACTCGGGTATTCGATTCTTACCAAAACAAGAGCTCTCGCTGGATGTCGAAAAAACCGTCAAAGTCATGAAAGCGATCGAGACGCTGGAAGAGCTGGATGATGTTCAAAACATCTTTTCCAATTTAGATATCACTGAAGAAGCCGTCCAGGCCATGGAAAACAGCTAGAAAAAATGCTTGTTTTGGGCATTGACCCTGGGATCGCCATCACAGGTTATGGATTGATCGAATCTCATAACCGCACCGATTATGAATGCATCGATTATGGCGTGATCACCACCAAAACGGGGTTGTCAGACGCAGAACGTCTGAAGGTTCTTTACGCGGCACTGACCGACCTGATCGCTCGCCATGAGCCCGAAACCAGCGCGGTAGAAAAATTATTTTTCCAAAAGAATGTAAAAACCGCGATCGCTGTGGGTCAGGCACGGGGTGTGGCGATGCTTGCCTTAGCACAAGCACACCTGCCGGTGCATGAATATACACCCAACGAGATCAAACAAACGGTAAGCGGCTATGGCAATGCCGGTAAAAAACAAGTTCAACTGATGGTTCAAACTTTGCTGCACCTGGATGAAGTGCCTAAACCTGATGACGCAGCCGACGCACTGGCGGTTGCCATCTGCCACATCCACCACCAATCCTTTAACTCGCTCGTATCACAAGCACAAAACTCATGATCATCACCAGTTTCTCTAACCCAAAAGTAAAGTTTATCCGGAAGCTTGAACAGAAAAAATACCGACAAGAGGCTGGTGTTTATTTCGTAGAAGGCCTCCGGACAGTGGGAGAGGCTGTCCAGACAGGCGCACCCATCGAGCAATTGGTGGTCGCACCGGAGTTACTCGTCAGCGAATTTGGGCAATCACTACTTGATCATCCAAATCTCAACGGGATCGAAAAGATCGAAGTCAGCGCAGAGATTTATGAAAAAATCGCCCACAAACAGGGTCCTCAAGGGATCGGCGCAGTCATCAGGCAGAACTGGCAAGACCTGGGATCGATCATTATTGGCAAACAAGATTTGTGGGTCGCGTTAGACGCCGTCGCCGACCCGGGCAACCTGGGCACCATCATGCGCACCGCCGACGGCGTTGGCAGCCGGGGGATCATCCTTCTCGGGAACGCAACCGATCCCTATGACCCGACTGCTGTCAAAGCCAGCATGGGCGCAATATTCTCATTATCCTTAGCACAGGCTGGTTGGGATGCTTTTAATACCTGGCGTCACGACAATCATCTCACCCTTATAGGCACCTCCGACAGCGCAGCGAGAGATTATCAATCGGTGGATTACACACGCCCGTTAATCTTATTAATGGGCAGCGAAAGGCATGGGCTGACCGCAGAAATGACTGAGGCCTGCGACCAAATCGTGGCCATCCCTATGGCAGGTCGCAGCGACTCGCTAAACCTGGCAGTCGCCACCGCCGTCATGCTTTATGAGATCTATAACCAAAACCGTAGAAAAGAGTGACCAGATGATATCCACAATCACAGGTGAAATCAGCCATGTATTTGAAGACCAGGCGATCATCGATGTTGGCGGTGTGGGATTTCAAATCAATCTCACCAATGAGACCTGCCAGGCATGCCACCCGGGACAGAAAAAGGCTTTTTACACCTATCTGGTCGTGCGCGAGGATAACCTCTCACTGTATGGGTTTGAAACGATGGAGGAGCGCAATCTCTTTATTCACCTGATAAGCGTACCAGGAGTGGGACCGAGAACTGGCCTGGCGACCCTCTCCACCCTCTCACCAGAGTCAATTCGCCGGGCAGTAACAGGCGACCAGCCTGAAATCTTTTCCCGCGTTCCGGGGATTGGCAATAAAACAGCCCAAAAGATGATCCTGGAATTAAAAGGGAAGATTCAACCTCTTGAGCCTTTAGAAGCAGCCTCAAAGATGGATGATACTGACACCGAAGTGATGGAAGCCCTGACCACACTTGGCTATTCAATTGTCGAAGCACAGGCTGCACTGCAATCAATTGGGAAAAACGCAGGCGATGATTCTGAAACACGCTTGCGCAAAGCGCTGCAGTATTTTTCATAAATTGCTGCTTAATTAGTGCAAATCATCAGCCAAATCATGATGTCTTTACTTGATTTACATCTGCCTGACCACCTTCCAACCATTTTCTCTCCATAGCGACCATCGCAATTAATTTCATTTAATTACGTTTATCTCACGCCTTTTACTATATAGATAAATTTATCAACAATAACACCTTCATTATTCCTATCATCATTGGTAGAATTTAATCATTATTGACGAACCACCCCTGGAGGGATTTTGGCACGTTCATTAAAGGGCAAACAATACACCTGGCAGCTCAGCGACGCACCGATTGGCAGCGGTGACGCCGGTGAGGTGTTTTCTGTTGTTTGCCTTGAACAGCCCGAACTGACCGGGATGATGAAAAAACCCGCAAAGATTGCCACTGGCGGGACGATCCAGCGGCAAGCCGGGCAGATTGCACAAGAAAGCCTTGCCCTGGCACGCCTGGACGGGCTGCCAACCGGCAAAGCCCACCCGCCCCGCCTCTTAGATGAGGCACCGGCGTTTACCCGAGGCACCGCTAACTATTTCATCGTCAGCGAAACTGCGCCGGGTGGGAACCTGGCTGACATGCTTGCGGACTACCGTATGCAGGACAAACCCTTCCCCCGTCGTGTTATCATCACCGTGTTGGATGCCTTATTCGATTTATTTTCACGCGCACATCGTGCCGGCGTGTTGTGGAACGACGTCAAACTCGACCACATCTATTGGCACAATGCCACCGGGGGCGTATCAGTGATCGACTGGGGAAATGCGCTCTTCCTCGATCGGGAAGGGGACGGCAGACAGCGCACACCTCCGCGCTGGGAGGATTACCAGCAAATGGTTGATACCCTTGGCGGGTTCCTGCAGCGCAGCGCGCCGGAGCTGTATGCCGATCTGGGTTGGGATGAATTTGAAGGCAAAGCATTGGATTCGGTTCAGATTTCTGTGCTTGCCAGGCGCATCGCTTATCAACAGCAGGTCATGGCGCTTAATGTGATGGAATATCAATCACTAGTCCGGTATGAGCTCAAAGAAAACCCCTCGCTGATAGGATTGGAAACCATCAAACAATATCAACAGCGCCTTGAGCAAATCGGTGCACCATGGTATCAGGAACAGGTCTTAGCCTATGCTGAATCGCTGATCCGCGCTGCTCTTTCGAGCAATGCAACACAGAACGCTGTCCGCACCCTGTCAACCGCGTTTGAACTGTTTGGGGAGGACCTGACCCTGCCGTGGCATCTAATCCGTGAATACACACGCATGCCGGAGATCCTCACCCATCGTGCCCTCGAATCCTTGGTTAAAAATACCTTTAGCGAAAACTGGTCGCATGCACTTTGGTCGCTGATCCTGATCGCGCACGAAAGCCCCAGCCCGGGCTGGTGGACAAAAATTATGCCTGTTCTGCGCCAACAAGCCCTCGGCAATCCATCACCGCCGCCATTGCAGATATCGCAAACCCTGCTTACTTGGGTAAAATCCCAGGGACCCGAACTGCTAAAACATGCCCAAACTATCAATACCATCTGCCAGAATTGGCGCACAAAAGGCACAAATCTTGAAGAAAGCCCCTTTGATTATGAAGTCTTCGATCTGATGGAGACCATCCCACACCTCCCGCCATCCGTTCGAAGGGATTTAAAAATTAGTCACGCAATTGGAGAAGATGCAATTCGCACGCTTTTCACTGTCTGGCACAACGCGCAGTGGGATACACTGCCGGACGCCTTGCGAAAAATAACCACCTGGGACCCGGATCGCTGGGGTATCTTAAGGGTTGCAGGCGCGCTGAATGATTTCAGTGGCTGGCTCCAAGCCCTTGAAGAAGGTCCGTTCGGGAACGAAAGAGTGGATGTTTTCTTACCAGACTTATTCAATAACAAACCCGATATATCCACCCTGCTCGGCACGCCGCCATGGCTGAAATCGCTGCTTGCATCTCTCGAAAGCATCCTTCACGGTGCGCCGATCTCAAATTTCAGGGATGATCTCAACAAATGGTGCCCTTGGTTGTTACCGTACAAAGACTTGCCATCAGCCGTTCAGCCTGCTCCTGCCTTGGACGATGATGAATTGGAAAAAGTCCTTTCGCATTTTGCACAGCATATGAAAACCTGGGTAGACCCGGATACTGGTCTGGATTTGGTCAGAGAAAAAGCACCTCAGTTCTATCCTTACTGCAAAAGCCTTTTAACTGGCTTTCACCAATTGTTTTTGTTAACCCTCGACCACACTGAATTTGAGGTTTTGGAGCAGAAACCCCCGCACAACGCCCTCAAGCCATGCGCTGAGGCGCTGCAGATAGCTTATAACTGGCGCACATATGTAGAAAACACAGAGATTGCCAAAGCCTTCACCGTCCTGAAAACCCTGCTCACACCGGATTGGCAGATCCTCAAGCATATGGAACAACACACCTCTTATTGGCAAACGACAATCCAACCCGCGCTGAAAGCATTTGGCCAGCTTATGCCTTATCAAGTATTGGGTATTCATAATCACAATTCTGAAGCAATCACTTTGATCGCCAGCAGCATCACAGAGATCAGACAAACCTGGCAAAAGATCGATCAAACAGGCTTTCACTCACAAATCTTTGAAGAGCTTGATACAACCTCATCTCTCATCCGCAACACATTTTTGGAATGGCGAACATCCTATGAGCACTCAGATGACCGTGTTGCGCATTTGCTCTACCACAGCCAGCTTGAGGAGATCAGGCTCGTTGCCAATGTGTTTCTCCGGCTGGCAGAACACAGCCGTCAGGCTAAGCTTTCTTTCGCCAAGCTTGAGAATGCCAGCGAACAACCTTTTGATCTGCAGATCAGGACCATGCAAACCCTGCTCAACCACCTCAGTGTCATTGAAGGTCAACTTTTACCCCAAGCAGATGACCATCGTATTTCCGAATGGCAAGCTGCGCTTGAGAACA
This sequence comes from Anaerolineaceae bacterium, assembly GCA_016841365.1. GTDB lineage: Bacteria > Chloroflexota > Anaerolineae > Anaerolineales > Anaerolineaceae > Brevifilum. Next base: position 322,181 of record JAENZI010000002.1, on the reverse strand, counting down.
TACTCGCGACAGAATCTACAAAAGCACGCCAAGAACGGGTATTATCTTTATCTGATAACCACCCGTTATATCGGTGGTTATTACAAGCGGTTTTCGAACCACCGCTATCCTATTGATTAGAATTGGAACAAATAACATGGAAAAACTATCTTTTGGACCAAACAAAAGAATGAAACTATCCGAACCCTTAGATACCTGGCTTTCTGCAGGTCTGCGGGATTTTGCCGTACCTGAAGCGGTCGGGTCATCTGCAAGGGTCTTTCGTCTGGACTACCCCCCTCTTACCGGTGAATTTGACAATTACCCCGCAATCAAAGTTATGCGCCCGGATAAGATTGATTATGCCCTGCCGCTTTTTGAAAACGAAGTGCGTATCCTTGACAAAATGCAGGATGTACCCGGGATCACGCCCCTCTTAGCCACAGGGTTTATCAAGGTTGCAGAGGGGGAATGGCCGGATGAAATTGCCCCATTGTCAACGTCGCTGGTTGAAAAATCATCGGCCTTGCATCTATCCGGTGAAGCAGAGCTCTATTCAACAGATGAAACACAGGATTTTCTTTCTCACATCAAAGATAGAACCGCTGAAGGATGGTTAGCCTTCATGATTTTGCCCCGCCGCTGGGAAGATAACCTTTATCTGCGCTGCGACTCAGGTTACACTCGCGGGGAATACCACCGCAGCTTCTCCATGAGCGATGCCCTGCAAGCCGCCGTCCAAATCTGCCACATTTTGGAAGCCGCACATGACAAAGGGATTGTCTACCTTGACCACAAAGTCTTGCATTACTACTGGAACCAGCCCCGGGAGCAAGTTTTTGTTCTGGATTGGAACATTGGACGATTCGTCACAAACGGGAACTCGGAAGAAGTGTTTCAATTTGACCTGCTGCAATTTGCAGCACGCGCGTTGCATCACTTAATGGCTGGTCGCCAGGCGCCAGGTTCTGTCAAAGTCGGCCCCAATCGCCCTGAAGAAATTCAAAATGCGCCCGAGAGGTATGAACCCATCTGGACCTACGATGACCAAAAACGTCTCACACAAGACGAGATGGATGTCCTCACCAATGCGCTCCAGGGACATTATAAAACGGCAGCAGACTTAGGCCAGGACCTGCAATCGCTATATGAAAAACGGAAATCCCAGGCATAATTGGTCCGTTGACGAAAGGAATTCAATGTTAATCGAACTCATTCGCAGAGCTCAAGACATCCTCAAACAATCCCAACCGGCTGACCAGGACCTGGTCGAGGTTGAAAATGCACTGAGCGCGTATCTTGAAGCCATCGCGACCGAAAGAATCTCTGAGGACATTCACTTTACCGAACTGGAACATGCCAACCGCTTGTTGCGGGAAATCCGCCGCGAACGTTCCCGCAGGATGGCAGATGTTCAACGGGCACAATCAGTGAATGAACAGATACCTGAGGCTGAGACTGCATCTCCATCCCAGGCTGAAACGGTGAATGTTTCACCACAACTTGACGAAGATGATGCTTACGACCCGCTGCGCAAATTCCTGAGTTCCAGCCATGACCCTGAAGCTGAAAGCCTGATGGACAGTGCAGAAGAAGCCTTCTATGCAGGGAATTACCAAAAAGCCATTCCCTTGTTTGAAAAAGTCCTGCAATTAGAACCGGGCTGGTCCCGTGCGCAAGAACACCACGATGAAGCAGAAGAATTCCTGCGTACCGGCAACATTCCCTCCGTAGCTCTTCCACCAGAGGCGGGCAAATCTTACGGCAAAGCGCAGTCTGCTGCCCGTGTTTTCCGCTATCAAACTGCCCTCGATTACCTGGATGACGCCTTTGCCAGCCTGAAGGAAGCAGGCGTCAACCGTTGGCGTGAAGGTGAAGAACTTCGCCAGGATCTTGAAAACCAGATGCTCGCGAATGATGTTTACAATGAAGGGCTTGAAATGCTTAAGCAGGGAGATTTGCAGGGCGGCTTGGCTAAAGTGCAGACGGCAGCCAGTGCCGTCGCCTTACCGGAATATGTCGATAAAGCCAATGAAATCCGCGACGACCTTGCCGCGTTAAATGAAATAGCCGATGTGGTCAATCTCAGCGGCAATATTCCCCCTGAAAAATTGGCGGATGCCCGCACGCGTCTTGATACGCTTTCGATCAAGTATGGCGAGATATCACAAATCTCACGCCTGCGCAATCGGATGGAGATCGTGCTCCCAACAGTCGCCAATACGCTAGTGGATAAGATCCAGCGCCTCAAACGCCAGGGTGACTCTGCAGCGACGCTTAAATCTGCCAAAGAGACTTATACAGCCGCAGAGGAGTCGCTGACCACCTTACAGACCTTGCAGCCTGAAATAGCGCAAGCGCAATCCCTGGGATCTGAAATCCAGGACTCACACCAACAGGTCATTGACCTGGAGGACAGCCTCAAACGGGCGAACCAAACCGTGAATGAAGAGAATCGTTTCTTCCCGCGTAACGCTCACCGCATCAGCAAAGCAGTGCGCACCCGTTTCCCGAATGACCCTGAAGTGATCGCATTAAAGAAGCGGTTGCGCTGGTACCCCATCACTCTGTATGGCGGCGGTGCCATTGCCAGCATCCTGCTAATACTTGTTTTGTGGTTTTGCGGGCGCGGCATTGCCAGCCTGGTGCGCCAAAGACAGCTTGTCAACATGCCGACAGCCACACCTACAGCCACAGCAACCGGCACACCTACTATCACACCGACGGCGACCGACACGCCCACACCCACGCCTGAAATGTCGCCCACACCAGATTTCTCACCCACACCCACGCCAATCATTGTGGGCACCGTGGCACGTAACCTGTGGGCTTACAGCGGTTGCTACGAAACCACCAACCAAGTCGGAAGGATCGCTGAAGGCGAAGAGGTTACATTGATCGCCCTGCCGGATCGTGTTTTCGATGAACTGGGGCGGGAATGTGTTCTGATTGAATACAAAGGCGAGCAGCGCACGGTTATCGGCTATATCCTGATTGCAGATTTGATCTTCCCCTAAAAAACATATTTTACGCAATAAAAAAACCCGGTTCTCGTGAATGAGAACCGGGGTACTTTTTTAAAATCCTCTTGTTTGGCCTTGCCAGGGCGGCTCTTTTCCCGCTTCAAATTCCTCAACACCCGGCCCGCCCAACCGGCGCAAGCGCCAGATGCCATAAATGTAGCTGATAACCAGAACTGCAATCGTGACAGGCCACCCAAGCAGCGTGTTCACCCAGCCGAGCGTGCCTGCATCACCTTCCGAAAACAAAAAAATCTGGATCGCCAGGCGAAAAGCAAAAAATAACGCCCAAAACCAGGTCACATCTCGATAAGCGGGCTTAACGTCTTTCCGCCAGAACCACGCCAAGGGCCAACCGCGGGTCAGATGGCTCGCCCAGGCCGCCAAAGGTTTCCCGATCAGGTTCGTGATCAGAGCACCAACCACAAAAACACCGCTGCTGATCATCGCAGGAATGAAATATGATGAAGCATTCTGCGTCAGCAGCGCCAAACCTGCTGCCAACCCCACGCCCAACAACCCACTTAAAGCGTACTGCCATGGCTGTTTACGCACCAACCGGTTGAGGCCTAAAATCAATCCCAGGCTCAGGGCGCCAATCACAGCTGGCACCAACCCCCAAATAGCGTTGATGACTACGAATAACAATGGCGGCAGAAGGGCATCAAAGGTTTTACCTTTGAGGACCGATTTAAGTTCTTCCAAAATCTCCTGGAAATTAATTTTCATAGAATGCTGCTTTCAGAGTGTGACCACCAAGGATCAAACCGGGATGACAAGGATCACCCCAAATACAATCTCCACGATCAGGCTGATGATATTAGATGAAACAACAGAGCGATCCACAACCATCGAAATGGCTCTGACCACCGCAATCACCAGGTATGAGACACCCAGCATCATAAATGTTTGGGGCGATCGATAATACAACACAACGCCGCCCAGTGCAATGAACAGACCGCCCAAAATCGACCTGATTTCCGTAATGCCCCTGCCGCCTTCAGCCTTCAAACCTGTGAACCCATAAGTTGATTTCGGGCTTACCAACGCCAGCAAACCTGTCAATACCGTACCGACAGCAGCAACGATCTTTAAAACCATCCACACCTTGTCCATTTGATCTCCTTAATTCTTACTTCAAAAAATATTGTCTGTATCAGGCTTTAGGTTTAAGCACTTGATCCTTGCGCCCGCCAAAGAAAAACGTCAGCCAATCACCCTTCGATTGATAAAGTGCCAGCAGAACGTAAAGACTGCCTGTAAAGAACCCTAACACCATCATCAAAATAATCCACAACACAGCCAAGGGCATATTTTTCTCACGGAACCCGATCCACAAAGAAAATAAGGCGAACCCAACATACAGGTCAACCAAAGAAACAATGCCCCAGGGGTTTGCCAATAATTCACCGCCATCTTTGGCAAAATCGCCTCGGATGAACCCATTCAGCAGAACAGCAGTCATCGCAATCACGCCCAACCAGGCAACTACTTTCGCAACTTTCATATGTCACCTCAACAAAATCAAAATAGATTTCTAACCTTGAAAATAATCGTTATACATCAATCCTTTTGACCATTCACCATTATCAGCAGACTAAATCTTATCCGAGATCCACTGCCAGACACTCTTCGTCTGTTGGGCTTTAAAATGTTCACAGCTCTCGATCCAATTCACGCACAGCGCGCCAGGCCCGACATGCACCCCTAATGCAGGTGTTACTTCTGAAACCAGTGGTTCAGGCATGTCCGGGAATTGTTCTTTGAGTAATCGAATCAGCTCTTCCACCTGCTCAGGCACATTCGCATGGGTAATCCCAAAAAGCTCTGCGCAGGGGATCGCTTCGACAGCTGTATTTTGCACCCGTTGAAACGCCTTGCTCTTTGTTCGGGCGATTTCCATTTTAGAGACGTGATTGTTCATCTTTAAAATGGGCTTGATCCCTAAAATGCTGACGATGCTGTGTTGAATGGAACTCATCCGCCCGCCTTTTAGAAGGTAGTCGATTGTGTCCAATTTAGCATAGGCATGCGTGCGCGGGATGGTGTCCTCAATCAGCGCCAGAATCTCTTCTTCAGACTTACCTTCTCTGGCTGCGCGGGCTGCGGCAATCACCACCAAACCTTCAGCCATCGAGAGGTTACCTGAGTCAATCACATGGATTGGTACCCGCACAAATTCACTGGCTGCAGATTGGGCAGATTTAAAGGTTGCCGATAGGGTTTCTGAAATATGTATCGAGAAGATGGCTGTAGCCCCATCGTCGGCAGCCTTCTCGAAGGCTTCTCTAAATTGCGCGGGAGACGGCGTCGCAGTAGTCGGATAGGGATCAGATTCCGGCAATTGGGTATAAAAAGTTTCACGCGATAGATCGATATTATCCTGGTAACTCTGCCCATTTAATGTGATATACAGCGGCACCACAGTGATTGGAAGATTTTTTAATAATGCGGATGGGATATCGCTGGTGCTGTCGGTTATAATCTGAATGCTCATTTTTTCCTCATCTGTTCAAATAAAAACCACCTGGTATTAAACTAATTTAATTATATAGCAAAATTAGATTTAGATAGCCAAATCGTACAATCTTAGAAAACAAAACGCAAAGAGGCTGCCAAATTGGCAGCCTCTTGTATTGATCGTTTGGTCAGGTTTTACCAGCCAAAAATCGGCATAAAGAGCTTCAACGCAGGTGTGACGGTAATATGTACTGTCGCCACATCTGAGAATTCTGACCGTTCTGGGATCCCCAGCAGGACGTAGGTAAAGCTGTCACTGCCAGAGAAATCTGCATCCGGTGTATAGGTGAAGGAGCCATCGGCATTCAAAACCAGATCGCCGTTCATCGGGCCTTCGCTCAACTCAACGAACACATCATCGGTCGGGTCGGCGTCAAAATCGTTTGCCATCACGCCCGGTGCCGGCACGTCAAGGACGGTGTTTAGATCGATCGTATAGAAGTCGTCCTCTGCCAGCGTCGGATCGTTGATATTGGTCACCTCAATTGTGATCGTCGCCGGGTCCGAATCCTCAATCCCGTCATTGACGAGGAAGGTGAAGGAATCATCTCCATAGAAATCATCATCGGGTGTGTAAACCAGGTTCGGCAGTGTGCCGCTGAGCGTACCATACATCGGCTCGGTGACTATCTCCCAGGTTTCTGGGCCAGGTTCCAGCCATGAGCCTGTCAGGGTGATATCCAGCGGTGTTTCTTCTTCCGTGGTCAGGTCCTGAGGATCCGCAATCGGTTTGATCTGAGGCGTGTTGGTGAATTCGGCTGATGCCTGTTCTTCCAGCATCCCAAATCCATCCGCTAGATGGTCTACCGTGTTGGTGATCAATTTTTCTTCAGTGGTTTCCACCACCGCGTCAAACGTGATCACGACCGGGTTTGCGTTTGTTTCTGCGTAGTCTAAGCAGATGATATCGCCTGAGGATGGGATGTAATTCTCAAAGGCAAAATCTGTCCCAACCGTACCGTCCTCGTTTTCCATCCCGATGGAACCCCATGGCATCCAATCATCGCTGACGTTATCATAGGCAAACACCATATCCGGCCAACCTTCAGCAGGGTCAAGATCCCGCCATGACCAGACCTGGAAATCCATCACAGCATCTGGGTAATTCCACTCAATGACATCATCAAACTGGATCGCCCACAGCACCCCGCCGCCCCATGATGCCGCGCCAACGCCTTTCGAGCCAGCCTCATAGAAAACTTCCAGGTCATACATCCACGGCGCGACAATGTTATTCGGCACAATCGGATCCGGGAATTGCTGAGGGTTCCAACCCCACCATTCTGTTAATGGCCCCATATAGAAGTAGCCATCCGTTGTGAAAGTCGGTGTGCCAGAAATTTTCTTACCATAATACTCCTGGCCTGCACCAAGGGTCGCGAAGTTCCAATACAAGGAGTCGCCAGCAAGGCCTGCTAATGGCATAACACCCAGTAATTTCAGATCCAGGAACCCACCACCAAAGGGTGTGTCACAATAATAGGGGTTCGTTTCGGGTGTGGATGGGATATAGGTGAACACTACCTTCGGCACCGTACCTTCCCACAGGATGGCATTCGACACATCATCATAGGTCGCCATCACCGCCGAGCCAACCGTTTCAAGGCTGCCCGGCACAAAGGTTACGCCATCCGGCAGAACATCTTCGAGGGTGTAATACAGGTCAGAATCCGTTCGGTTCGGTGCAATGGTAATGGTATAGGTCACCACATCCTCGTTCTCGGTCTGATCAGCGCTGACCTCTTTGACCACATCATCATATGGGCGGTAAACATTCAGTTCGGTTTCACCGATATTGCCCGGGTTGAGCGCATCAGAGCCCACACTGAACCAGCCGTACCATGCCGAAAGGGGTTCCATCTCGTCGATGTCCCAGGTAAGTTCAAGGTTAAATAATTCTAATGGTGGAACAACCGAAGGTCCACTGACATCAAATTTTTTCGGACCTGCATCAGGCACCAAACCGAGAGCCAGGGCAACATCATCCGGAGTCGTATCACCACCCCAGTTCTGCACCAGCACCCAGTAGTCATCTGGAGTCGGGTCCACCCAGCTGATGTATTCAAGCGTTTCACCGGTTGCAGAGTAATCCTTTAACGTTGCATCCGAAGGGGTTGTGCCTGTTCCAAACCACAGGTCTAGGTCGCTGGCTGTTGTCTCTAAAATTTCCATCACGACCCGTTTTGTGTTAGCAGGAATGGTAAATGTGGTGTACCAAACATCATCAAGGTTATCAAAGGGATCGTCACTGTACGGATCACCAGTCAATTCAAATTCAAACAGTTCGGCTTCTGTCAGGCCAGCGGTTTCTACCGTCAGTTCGGTGATTTCGATAGAATACAAATCTTCAATGACCACACCGCCTGCATCCCGATAGACATCTTTTTCAACCAGTGAAGGCATATTGCCAGCATCTGGCAAAACAGCCAGGGGGAAACGGGCATTGGTGATCGGTTCAAAAGTGGTGAAGGCGTTCGTGGTCTCAAAATTGACGTAAGCAAATTGCCATGTGCCGATTTCGGCGGCTGTCACATCGATTTCGAATAGAATGATCTCCGTCGCACCTGGGTCTAATGTGAAGCTGGCTGGTGTGGGCGTAACAACCATACCCAGTGGGCCATCCACCGTCACATTGTATGTGGTTGCCACATCAGCCACGTTTTTCACCGTGCGGCTGAAGGAACACTCGCCCACACACTGCCGATTCTGATAGGAGGGGATGTTTAAGTCCTTGACATCGCCGCCATCTGCAGGGTTAGCATTTGCAAAGTTGGCGGAAGTTTCATCCATCACCAACCCGATCAGGGCAGCTTTTGTCAGATCAATGCGACCATTGCCGATATCAAACGGGTCAGCAGGTGTGAGGCCATCGTCCTTAAGCGCTGTGTCATTGTAAGCCGACATCATGATCGCCGACTTGACCTCCATCGGTGTCCAATCCGGGAAGAGGTCCATCAGCAACAGTGCTGAGCCAGCCCCATGCGGGCTTGCCATGGAAGTGCCGGACATCAGGTTAATCTCTGCATCCGTGCCAACGCCACCGAAAGGCGCCGTGGCGCCAGGTGTGTTATAGGCTGCCAGAACGTTCGTGCCAGGGGCGCCAACATCGGGTGTCAGGATATCTAAAAGTTCATAAGGGCCCCGTGAGCTGCCTGTGGCAACCACATCACCCCAGATCGCTTTAACCGCACGCACAGTATCACTGCCAATTGAGGTTAACAGTGAACCAGACATCAAAGCGACGATTGCATCGCCATCCTCTTTGTCAAGCATCGCTGCAGGAATGGTCGTCGTCTCTAACCCACCCATGACGATCGGCGGGCCGCCAGCGTTGTTATAAACCAGCACGCCCACTGCACCAGCAGTTGCGGCGTTATTGACTTTATCCTCAAAAGCACAGGTGCCGCGAGAGATCAATGCAATTGCGCCAGCAAAATAGTCTGTACTGAATTCGGCACAACCCGTGTAATTGGCAGGGACATCACCACCCGCCCAGCGGATCGGTTGATTGACCAAATCGGTTGTAAAATCTGGTCCCACACCCGGCAGGGCAACTGCCGAGTATAACGAGAGAGGTCCACCGGGTTCCTGAACGGTGACCGGATGCCCGAAAATACGTCCATGGGTCACGTTAGCCACATTCAAGTTCCATGCAGGGGCTTTATAGACCGTGCTGGGGTCTGGCCCATCATTACCTGCTGAGGTTGATGTCAGAATGCCCGCGTCGATCGCCTCAAGCATCGCCATTTCAACCGCGTTTTCGTAGGGGTTAACCGGGCTGTTGGGTCCGATGGAGTAATTCAACACATCCACACCGTCCAGGACCGCCTGTTCAACCGCATCCACCGAATAAGCATTGGGGCAGCCACTCGCGTGACACACATCATACGCAATAATATTGGCGTGCGGCGCCATACCGGAGATGGTCACAGGCATACCATTGAAATCCACATCGATCAAAACATTGCCTGCAGCCGTGGAGGCTGTGTGCGAACCATGGGCATGAGCATCTTCACCATATAGTGTTTCATCTGCCTGAGTATAGGCATAAACGCCCACCAGCTTGTCGTTACAAATGAAGTTTGTTGGTTCTGACGCACATAACCCTTTATAGACGCCTGCGTCAAAGGGGTTGGTGTGATCATAACCGTCATCGCCGACATCCGCAAATGAAGGATGATCCATGTTGATGCCGGTATCAAGGATACCCACCAGCATACCTTCACCTTGTGTTGCCAGTGTGCTGGGCGTGCTTGCCGTATCCTCCCAAAGTGATGTTGCACCGATGAACTCTGGGCTCACATCTGTTGAAAGCTCCCAGATTTCATTGGCGTAAACCGCTCGCACACCATCGAGGTCAGCCAGCCTTGCTGCTTCTTCGGCAGACATCTTGGCGGTAAAGCCGTTCAACACCACATCATAACGATGGGTGACTTCAAGGCTGCGGCTAACGACGGTCTCTGCCAGAGCAATAAAAGCATCCTGTTTTCCCTTGAGATACTTCAGATAATTAATGCTTGCATCGCTCTTAACATCCACGTCACCATCTGTGACCGCCGGGCTTGTCGCAGGAAATCCTGGTATATCGCCGCGATAGGTGATCAATGAGGCATCTTCCAGCTGGATGATGTAGCTATCCACCCGTTGGGTGCTGCCCAAGATCTTAGCTTGCATCGGTTCAGGGTCTCCCAACCCCTTGATCCGCGGATCACGATCATCGGATTGTGCAATTGCGGGAGATACCATGAAACTTGCCAACAATAATAAACTAAATAGTCTTAACAACATCTTTTTCATAACGCATTCTCCTGGATAAATGATTTGAAAGTTAAAAATGTTGGGGGAATATTCTGTATCGCCACCTCCTCGTTGTTTTACGAAAGCCTCACAAGAACAAAATATATGTTCAGTAAAATAAGACCTACGCTTTCATTTGATGGTTCATCGAAGTCAAGACCAGGTCTCAGCCTGATCTGCTAACTTGAAGATGTAACAACACCAGGTTGAACAGGTTTTGCGTGCGACAACCTAAATTCAAACCAGTTTCTTGATCAGGTACACATCCTGCGTGCCAATTATACATTAATTTTGTGAGAACGTTACTGGTGTCGTTGACTTATTTCCTAACATCACACATATATCCCCAAATATTCGGACAGCTATCCATACAATATCTTAAACAAGATGCGCATGTGTTTTGCAGCGGTTTCAACCGTCATCAAGGGCTGCGTATTGCCCTCCAAACAATCCAAAAAGTGGCGGACGATAGCCATACTGTCATCTTCAGCATCCTTGTTGTCCACCAAAATCATCTCCTTTTCTGGCTGTCCCCCCTCGTCATAAAAGAATTCGATCTCGTCACTGTCCCAACTGGTGAATTGAAATCTCAATCCGCCCTTTGTGCCATACAGGCGTGTTTCGTTGTTCGTCTCGCCGTGCACGCCCGCCCCGCGTTCATAATAATAAGTCAGGCCGCCGCTGAACTTCAGCCAGGCAGCGCCATGCTGCTCCACATCACTGAATTCGACCAGGTGACTCACGTCACGCAAATCATTGCGGGTGATGCTTTGCACAGAGATCAATTCGGGTTTATCATCCAGCAAGCCAAGATGGAAGGAAAGATCATACACGCCCCAGTCCACAAACGGACCCCCACCTGCCAGGTCTTTATTCATCGCCCAGGACCCTTTAGGATTCCATTCGATGAAAGTTGTGCGAATGAGGTGGTTATGATGGATATGATAAATTTCCCCGAGCAAACCGTTATCGATCATCCCTTTGATCAGTTTGAACTTGCGGGTCAGGCGGGTATGCCGGGCAGAAGCCTCCAGCACAACCAGTCCCTCCGCCTGCTTTGCTGTCTCAACAATTTTCTCAACACTTTCAAGCGACTCTGCCAGGGGTTTTTCGAGCAGAACGTGTTTCCCTGCTTTAATGGCTGCCTCAAAATGCTCCGCATGCAAGAAGGGCGGTGTCGCAATGATGACCGCGTCTACCTGCGGGTCAGCCAGCACGTCGCGATAATCCAGCGTCCATTTGGCGGCGTTCAATTCCTCCGCAGCAGTCTTCGTGGTCGCTTCGCTGGCGCTGTTGACCCACACAATCTGTGCGCGCCCATCCTGGTTCAAACAGCGTCCAAGCACCTTGCCATACATCCCTGCGCCAATAATGCCAACCCTATAAGGTTTCATGTTTTTCCTCTCATTTGTTACTGCGCAACCACAAGATTCTTTATCCCTCATTTCATCTTGTTGAACATCCGACCATAATCATAATGTATTGACCCTACGCCCGGTTAACTTGCGCGCAAAGGTTGCTTCAATTAAACCACAATTTTATCTTCTTTTATGGTGTAAAAGCGGAAAAGATTCATCAATCATTGAGTGATGATCTCTACAAATCCCCTCTTCCCCCTGGCCTACTAAAGTATGATGATCAGAGCAACGATCAATATGATCACGCCAACAGCGATGAAGCTTATCCCAGCCCCCAGGAATACCCTTGAGCCTTTGGATGTCCTTTCCAACACAGCCTCTTGGGGTTTGGCAGGATCAAAATACACGGTGACTTCAGAGCCCTCCGGGTAACGATCTACAATTTCCTCTGCCCGCAATCGGTTAGAGTAGGATGATTTCCCGCCAAAGGAAATCCGGTCAGATGTGTAAATCATATCCTTTACCTGGTATGAATACGCAACATCAGCAGAATACATCGGCTGGCTGGCGCTCTGCTCATCACTGCTAAAAACATCATCCTGCACTTGCACTTGCGACCTATCCACAGTGCCCTTTGATTCAGGCCATTGCTGGCTATCATTAGCCTTACGCTGATTTCTTTGATTGATCAAGATCAGCACAACTCCAATGCCGAAAAACAGGATTGCCAAAGCAGCAACCAACACCATCACCCACAGGATATTCATCTCTTTAGCTCCTTTGTAGAATTCGTACTGTCTCTCAGTGATTAATTTGTCTTTATCGGAATTTTTGTAAATTCATCAACCATTATATAATAATAAATTCTCGTTGATGACCCAAACCAATGAAATGCCTGAAAGAATAAAATCTTATTCACAAACAGAACCAGAGCAAGCCTTTACAGCCCAGATGACATTGTGTGAACCACATTCTCTGTTTACGCTAACGTATTTTTCAAATTTTCGCCGGTCTGCCAATTTACCACACAAAGAGCGGTAGATAGTAAACGGGGCCACGCTTAACAAACACATAAGCCGCTCCAGCATTACCAGCGCTGTTATCTCCCTCGTCACTGCCATTCCCAGCCTCAAAATGAGATCCAACCAAAACCGTCTCACCTGAGATGGCGACTGAATTACCGAAAAGATCCCATGTTTCGGCATTGGACGCCTTCAGATAAGCCTGCTGTGACCAGGCGATCCCGCTGCGCACAAACACATAGGCTGCACCAGCGTGATCTGCGCTGTTATCTCCCTCATCACTGCCGTCACCATCCTCGCCATAAGCTGCTACCACAACCGTGTCCCCTGAGATGGCGACAGAATGGCCAAAATAATCAAATGCTTCAGCGTTGGATGCCTTCAGGTAAGCCTGCTGTGACCAGGCGGTACCGCTGCGTACAAACACATAAGCTGCACCAGAACCGCTTGCGCCGTTATTTCCCTCGTCACTGCCGTCACCATCCTCGCAAAAAGCGCCAACGACAACCGTATTATCTGAGATGGCAACGGATCTGCCAAAATAATCACTTGCTTCAGCGTTGGATGCCTTCAGGTAAGCCTGCTGTGACCAGGCGGTTTCGTTGCGCACAAACACATAAGCTGCACCAGCACCGCTTGCGCTGTTATTTCCCTCGTCACTGCCGTCACCATCCTCATACACAGCTCCAACCACAACCGTGTCCCCTGAGACACTGACTGAATATCCTAAAGTATCAACTGCCTCGGCATTGGATGCCTTCAGGTAGGCCTCCTGTGACCAGGCAGTTCCGCTGCGCACAAACACATAGGCTGCACCAGCGTTTATTGCGCCATTAATCCCTTCATCACTGCCATCCCCGTCCTCATATTCGGCTCCAACCACAATTGTGTCCCCTGAGATGGCGACAGAATTTCCAAAACGATCGTCTGCTTCAGCGTTGGATGCCTTCAGGTAAGCCTGCTGTGACC
>JAENZI010000002.1:0-308506 GCA_016841365.1 Anaerolineaceae bacterium | reverse complement strand
CCAAAACGATCGTCTGCTTCAGCGTTGGATGCCTTCAGGTAAGCCTGCTGTGACCAGGCCGTTCCGCTGCGCACAAACACATAGGCTGCACCAGCGTTTACTGCGCTATTATTCCCTTCATCACTACTATCCCCGTCCTCATACTCGGCTCCAACCACAATTGTGTCCCCTGAGATGGCGACAGAATACCCAAAACGATCGTCTGCTTCAGCGTTGGATGCCTTCAGGTAAGCCTGCTGTGACCAGGCCGTTCCGCTGCGTACAAACACATAGGCAGCACCAGCACCGCTTGCGCTGTTATCTCCCTCGTCACTGCCATCACCGTCCTCTTCATAAGCTCCGACCACAACCGTGTCCCCTGAGATGGCGACAGAGTAGCCAAAAGTATCCATCGCCTCGGCATTGGACGCCTTCAGATAGGCCTGCTGTTCATAGTCCGAATTGATCGCCCGAATAATCTGATCTAAATCCTCCGCTGTCAATCCCGCTGGTCCTTCCTTGAGCTCAGTCTCACTACCAGTTTTCGCTTCCAATACGTACCCTTGGGCTTGAATTTCTTTTTGCCCCAAACTGGTTAGGATTATAATGATCAACACAAACAGAAACTTTCCAAATCGCCAAAGATTTTTGCTATGCATGATCCTTTCCTCCTGATTTATCTCTAAGTCCACATTCATCAGGTTTTCATCCTGATCTTTCAAATCACGACATGCGATGACTAACAGCAAACCTGCCCGGGTGAGAATGGCTGGTGCAGGCTCACAATGACTTTATAAAATATGGATTTATTTTTATTCTGTTCAGATAGGGAATTGTTTCGGAGAGAGCATCATCCTAATAATCTAATCATATAAGATAATGCCATACAAAGTCAAGTTTATACCCCCCGTGGTGTCAATTAAGATTTTCAACATTCATAAACATATCGGCGCATGCCTTCAGGATGGATTTTTCGCTTGCCCCATATGACTTATTGCCGGTTTGCTCGACATACATCTATAGCAATACCGATCGGATGCAACCAATTATTTTCCTTGATAGATTAAATCCGAGATTTGCTGTTCAGCGCTTCCTTATCCCAGGGAAAGACCTAAATGCATAATGCCTTGAATCCATAATGACTTATTTGTTCCTTAGCATAATTACCGCTCATAACGCAAATACTTATATTGGGTTCAATAGCAAGTTCACAAAAAAGATCAATCACCATTCAAGATTGAATACGATTGATCTCTTTAATAGAGATTCAAGAGGAATCAGATATATCAAGGATTTATTTTTTTAATTCAGTCCCATACTTTTACTTCAATTTCGTTTCACGTACCCGTTGCGGTTTAGAGCACCAGCATCTCATGATGGATCCCGCCAAGATTGAAAGGCATTTTTTCCCATTGATCACCATAATCTTCGCTGAACCAAACATCACCATCGGCAAGCCCCGCATACAGATGACCCGTCTGGTCAGGATCAATCGCCAGGTCAAATGCAAAATAATCTAAGGGCTCAGGCAGACCGCCTGATAACTGCTCCCAAGGTTCATCACCTTTCTTTCGATAGATATGGCCCTGTGCCTGCCCATCGATGTGTGCCAGCGGATGCGTCTGCCCTTTCAGAATATTTGGTCGATCAGAGGCAGATAAATACCAGATCTCCGGGTGTTCAGGATCAGCCGCGACCATCCAGCCATACTTAGGGGCTAATCCCGCTTTAGGCTTACGCCACTTCTTGCCGCCAGTCTTACTAAAAGAAACACCACCGCCACCCCCCTGGTAGGCCCATTCGCCGCTTTTCGAGTGGAATTTTAATGAATGACAATCCCGATCGCTGCCGCGCAAATGTTTTGACCAGGTTTTACCGCCATCGGCGGAACGCATCACAGCCCCGACTTCAATCCCTGCCAGGATGACATTCGAGTCTTCCGGGGATATTGTCAAACTGCTGACATATGGCGCCATGCCGGGTGGGTCTGCAGGGGAAAACCACCAAAACTTTTTCGTCTTCCGCATGTTTTCTAATTCCTGCCACGATGCACCGCCATCATGCGAAACAAATAAACTGACTGGTTTGCACCCTGCATAGATCGTTTGAGAATTGTTTGGATCAACCGCAATGGCCTTCACCGGGATTCCCTTCAAACCAAGAGAGGTCCAGTTTTTCCCAGAATTCTTTGAAACAAGGATTCCATTGTGCTGAGTTCCAAGAAAAATAATTTGCCGATTATTTGGGTCCTTAACAAGACAATTGATTTTTATGCCCTCCTGCCCGTGCGTAACAACCCATTGTCCATCCACTTTTTCTGCCCGTGCCAATGAATGGCCTGTCGCAGCGATAAAAATTTTTTCTTTTTTATTCATCATTCTCCTATCAGAAAAAACCTTAGTCAGCTGGAAAACTAAGGACAATAAATATAACAATTATTATCATATTTATCTAAATTAGTCAATAGATAAATTAGGATTCCTAAGCTAAGGCGTTAAAGACCGAATCCAGCAGAGCGGTGATGTTAAATAAACACGATATAATGAAAATCACATACACTCGGAGGTTCAATATGTCCTCAAATCAGAACATTGGTATAAAATGCGGTGCCGGTGATGAACAAGAACGCACCTTCACGTCCCATCAAAACCGGGAGACTCATTTGGATAGCCTCGAGATTTCACGGGCACTCCCCATCCGGGAGCGGCGAATGGTCGGTCCTTGGTGCTTCCTGGATCGCTTTGGCCCGCTTTCCTTTGAAAACGAAAAACCAATGGCCGTCCCGCCCCATCCCCATATCGGGCTGCAAACTGTCTCTTTCCTGCTGGAAGGTGAGATCCAGCACACAGACAGCCTGGGCTCAGAAGCGATTCTAACACCAGGCGGCGTGAATGTAATGACAGCCGGCAAGGGCATTGCCCATGCAGAGGAAACCCCTGGGGTCAACAGCGGCAGCCTGAACGGACTGCAGCTATGGGTCGCCCTGCCCGATGAACACCGGCACACAGCACCCTCCTTCACAAACATTCCCAAGGTTCCGATCATCGAAACCCACGGCGGGCTGATCCAGCTTTTCGCCGGCGCCTACAATGACGCCAGCACACCCCTGTCATATTATTCTGAAATCATTGGGATGACGGTCCAGGTTCACTCGCAGCACAGCATAGAAATCGAAACAAACCCTCAATTTGAACATGCGCTGCTGTTATTGGATGGGGATTGCGCCTTTGAAAACAAGCCTTTGACCACAAAGATGCTTTATTATCTTGGCACCTGCCGAGAATCCCTCAACTTCTACAGCCCATCCGGCTGCCGGGTGCTGGTGATCGGCGGTCCGCCCTTTCCGGAGAAGATCCTCATGTGGTGGAACTTTGTCGCCCGCACGCCAGATGAAATTCGCCAGGCTCGTGAGGATTGGGAAGCGCATCAAAGATTTGGCGCAGTGACAGGCACGCAAATGCAGCGTCTGGCAGCGCCAGATCTTGCCCGTTTCGCCCAGCCAAACCCGGCAAGTTGAATGTAACCATACAAAAAAATAGAACACATCTAAAATCAGGAGATAAACTCATGACAAATACTCGAAAAATCCACAAGATCATTCACAGTAAGCCCACCCTTGAAGGCGCGGGTGTGCACCTGCACCGTGCCTTTGGCAGCGCACAGGAGGCGCGCCTTTTCGATCCCTTTTTGTTGCTGGATGATTTCCGCAGTGATACTCCCCGGGATTACACGGCGGGCTTCCCTTGGCACCCCCATCGCGGCATTGAAACGATCACCTACGTGCTTAAGGGCACCGTCTGGCATGGCGACAGCATGGGCAACAGCGGCGAGATCACCTCAGGTGATGTGCAATGGATGACTGCCGGCAGCGGCATTCGCCATCAGGAGATGCCCAGAGGTGACTCACAAGGCCGCATGTATGGCTTTCAATTATGGGCTAACCTCCCCAAAGCAGACAAAATGATGGACCCTCGCTACCAGGAAATTACAAGCGACGAGATCCCTACAGTCACCCTGGACGATGGCGTAATAGCCCATGTCATCTGTGGTGAGGTTAATGGCGTACGCGGACCTGCCGAAAACATTGTCATCGATCCACAATACTTGGATATTACCGTTCCCGCGAATACACGCTTCGTCTTTCCCACCACCCCCGGTCACACTGTGTTTGCCTACGTGATCAATGGCAAGGGCTTGTTCTGTGAGGAGTCCGACCCCTTTGCCTACCCGCGTGAAGGCAGCAATTACTTCGATATGCAGGTGGATCGCTGGTTGGGCAACCGTACCTTGATCCTGTTTGAAGATGGGGAGCAGATTCAGGTCGCCACCAAGGACGACCCGGTGCGCTTTTTACTGATTTCCGGTCAGCCGATCAATGAGCCCATTGCCTGGTACGGCCCCATCGTGATGAACACCGAACAGGAACTTCGTCAAGCATTTGAGGATTTGCAAAACGGAACATTCATCAAAACAAAGTGATAAAGCCTAACATATTATTATTGCATCTTACGCCAAATAAACTGCGTAATACAACATTTCACAAATATGATGACCAGATTTCATAGTTGAAATGCTTTAAGTATTAAATTTGCCGTAACCTCATCGATAGATTTGTGATTTTTCTCCCAACGATTCCAAATTCATTTATAATTGGGCGTCAACGGAGGTTTTATATCAATGGAAAACATTGCAGATGTGATTGTTGTTGGCGGAGGAACAGCAGGGAGTTTTTTTGCCTGGTGGATGGCTGAAAAGGGCTACAGGGTGAGGGTATTTGAGAAGCAAAAACTGTCAGACCTTGGGAAACATATTGAGATCTTTCATATGGAGAAAATCCGCTTAGAAGAATTCAACATTCCCCTTCCCACCCCGCCAGAACTAATCCACACAGAAGAGATCAATTTTAGTTATTCACCTGATTTGAAGGTCAAAGTACCTGTGCGCGGCACCTTTTATGTAATGCACATGCCGCGATTTATTAAACGATTGCATACCTACGCCCAAAAGGCAGGGGCAGAATTTGTTGAAGATGCCTCTGTTGAAGGGGTGATCATAGAAAATGCCTCGCTGGTCGGGCTGCAAATCAATCAAAATGGCAAAAACTATGAAGTAAGGGCACCACTAATTGTTGATGCATCCGGCTTGGCCGCGGCAGTGCGAACTCGTTTGCCGGAGTCCTTTCTCATCGAGAACTCGCCCGTTCCGCCAGAAGACTGTTTATATGTCTGCCTTGAACTTCGCTCAGAGATTCCCGAGGGCTTCCCAACCGGCAGCAATGGGTATATGTATCACAAAGCATTTTGGAACAAAAGTTATGGCGACGATGTCGTGCTTGGCATTGGGCAGCCTAACAGTTTTGAATATGCCTGGCGAAAACACAAAGAGTGGCGTGAAGCTTATTTTGGCGACCCCGGGAAAGTGGTTACCAGACGCCAAGGTGCCATACCTTTCACAAGAACACCCTTTTCATTGGTAGGGAATGGCTTCATGGTCATTGGGGATGCCGCCAATCAGAACAAGCCATTTTCTGGTGAGGGTGTAACTTCTGGTTTTACCGCAGCCGCCATCGCAGTTGAAGTCGCACACAGTGCTTTTGAGAAACAAGATATAAGCATGAAGGCGCTTTGGGATTATAACGTGCGATATCAGCGCGGACAGGGTGCAAAGTTTGCTGCGAGCTTTGCCCAACTTCCAGCGACAGTTGAACTGTCCCAGAAGGATGTAAACTACCTGTTTCACAAAGGCATTATCTTTACCAGCGACGATTTTGAAGCATTGAATCGCAATTATGAAATTCGGTTCAATCCAACAAAATTAGCCAAAATTGCCCTGACCCTCATTTTGGGGGTGGTCACAGGTCAATTTTCGGGCGCCAGTCTCGTTACTTTTTTACAAACCTCATCACTTGCAGGGAAGATCAAAAACCACTATCAGAAATTTCCTACCAACCCAGCGCATTTTAAATACTGGGCGGAAACGGCACAAAAGCTGTGGTCAAGAGCCTGATCAATGGAAAAGAAAACACGCAAAATTCCGACCACTGTAGACCTTTTGAGTGTGGCTGATCTTAATTATGCCGAACGGCTAACAGCTAACAGTCTGCAAGGCTTGGTCAACCGCTCTGGCGCAATCCTCTTCTTCGACTACGGAAATTATGACGATCCGAGCACACGCAAAACGAATTCAGTCCAGATGACTGAAGAGAATTGGTTCGGTAAGTACCGGCAATATCTCAAGCGTAACGATCTGGACAACCTCGCTTTTTATCGCAACGAATATGGGTTTGATCCCAACCAGCTCTCAAATCTTAATCAAGCCATCAAGAAATACCAGAAGCATCTGAACGGATTGGTCATTTGGGACCCCAACCTGATTGACACGGTCAACCTGGCATTGATCATGGCTGGGCTTAATAACCTGCTGGTCGTGCATCCCGATCAACAATCGCAGATTGCAGACCTAACAGGCTTGCCCATCATCGAAGATCTGCGCGGGCGTTTCACCGATCGCATTTCACTTTATGTGTGGGCATATGAACATCTCTTTGACCAGTGCACACCAGGCAAAGTAGCGCATTACGAACCTGCCTGGGAAAGGGCAGAATTTACGGATTTTATCGTTCAGAACAGACTCTTCACATTCTGCTTATCCTCTTATCAAGGTGGTGGACTCCGCACGCTTGGTCAAAAGCTGCTGCTCCTTCTTATCGGCGGACCGCTGGGATTGCGAAACATCCTCTTCAACACCCGACTTGACCATATCTTTCGCACGATTGCCTTATGGCTTCTGAAACAAGGTGCACCAGAAACACGTCTTGGGTTCCGCATCCAGCGCGCCGTCGAAAAACGGCCTTATCCGACCATTTTTGGGTGGCACAGCGACCGTGATGATGAATTGGCTTTCTTGCTGGCTATTTCTGCCAACGGACTCCGTCTCGCGCCCACCTTCCTCGCCAGTAATTATTCGTTCCACAGCCAATTACCCCCCAAAGTGCCATTTAAACAACATTATCATAAAGAATCGAAAGTACTGCTGGAGGAGAAAACCTACCTCACCTTCACCCTCTCTGATGGAGATCAGTTAACCCTGATGAACACCGCAGAGGTTGGCAATTGGCGACGACCAGAACACGGCCAGGTGCCTTTCAACTGGGAGGTTCAGCCCCTGTTGGCAGAAATTGCACCAGCCCTCTTGGGTTATTATTACCGCAATCTCACCGATCATGACATGCTCGTTGCCGGGCCTTCAGGCGCAGGGTATGTCATCCCACCTTTAGTACCAGACCTTCCAAAATACCTGGCTGAAAGCGCACACTATTGTGATGCAGCAGATATCCGCATAACCACGTCATACACCAGCAATCCACCAGGGCGGGCCCTTCGGAACCATGCACGTGCTCCTGGTAATTTCCTTGGATTTATTGCGGGCTATTTTCATCTAAACCAAACCCCAATGACCATGGCGGATGAGCGGCCTTTTGTATCTTATTCCTGGCCGCACGTCAGTCAAATTGGCTGGAATGCAGATCAGGTGCTTGAAGGCGTCCGTAAACTTATTGAAGCAAATGAACAGCCTCCCCGTTTTATTGCCTGTCATCTATTTGCCTACTGCACAACTATTGCAGATGTCCATCAATTTATCCAATCACTCGACCCTCAGAAAATCAAAGTCGTTCGCGCCGATGAATTCCTCATCGCTGCTAAAAAATATATGAAAAAGGAAAAAAGACAATGAACCACACACCCGCTTCAGAGAAATTAAGCAACGGCACCAAAGTCCTTTATGGGATATCCGATCTTGGGATCCAAACGCTTGTCGCATCGATTCAGTTTTGGCTGCTCTTTTTCTATACAGATGTGGCGCATATCAACCCAGCGACTGCTGGTACAGCCATGATGGTCGGAAAGCTCACCTGGGATGCAATCAACGACCCATTGTTTGGTTATCTTTCTGACAAAACACGCTCGCGCTGGGGACGCCGTCGCCCCTGGATGCTCTTAGGTGCTATTCCGTTGGGATTGTCTACATGGTTGATGTTCTCGCTCCCCGAAGGACTGACAGGGTTCAAAGCCTTTTTAGTTGTGTTAATCACATTTCTATTGTTTGACACGTTCCATTCTGCAGTGAGTATTTCTTATTATGCGCTCACGCCAGAGCTGACTCTTGACTACCGCGAGCGAACATCGCTGACCACAGTAAGAGAAGTCTTCACAGTATTGGGGTACATCATCGGTGCAGGGATCACGAAAATGGTGGCCGATATCTTTCAAGATACCTTCCAGATCACCACTCAACAATCCTGGAGTGCGTTAGGGGCCACCTTTGGTTTTGTTGCGGTCGTTTCTATTTTGACAACAGCTCTAACGATCAAAGAACGCAATCGGCCAGAATTTTCACCCAACAGTATGCCGCCAATCAAAGCCTTTTTAATCACATTCAAAAACCGCCCCTTTATGCAGCTTATGGGGGCACAATTCATGAGCAGTTTCAGCTTCACCCTTCTCACCTCATTGCTCTCTTATTACACAATTTATCAAGTCAAAATGGAAGGCCAACTCACCCTGATCATGCTGATCCTCCTGGTATGTATTGGTCTATTCCTTTTTCCCTGGCGTTATGTCGCTGACAAGATCAACAAGGGTCCTTCTTATGCTTTGGGGTTGTTTATTGCCAGCCTGGCAATCATTGCCACTTTCTTTTACCCCAATGAACCCACCCCACTGATCTATGTCACTGCTGCAATCGCAGGACTGGGTTTCTCAGGACAGTGGGTCTTTCCGTGGAGCATGCTCCCCGATGTTATTGAATACGACCAGGTCATGACAGGAGAACGTCATGAAGGCATCTATTACGGCATGTGGTCATTTTTAGGTAAATTCACTGGCGCATTGGGGATTGCCGTGAGTGGTTGGGCGTTATCTTTGTATGGTTATGTAGCAAATCAACCTCAGCAAACAGAGCGAGCCTTATTTGGGATTCGCCTCTTCTTTGGTCCTGTGCCTGCAGCGATCTTGATTCTCAGCTTGCCGTTATTAATCTGGTACCCCATCACGCGCGATTCACATCAGAAATTGCTGGATAAAATCGCCAACATGAAGAAAAATGTGTCTGAAACCGAACCAGCAAAAATCGGCTCGCAAGAATTGGGAATCGCTGAAGAATAGAAAGATAAGATTTTGTGAGTTAACCAAAAGGGTTGATCTGTGATGTATCAAAGATCAATCCTTTTTTATACATATTAACTTTCTGTTTCATAGATATTTCAAACAATTTGCTTTGCCATACTCATTGGCCATGCTCATTATTCATGGAAATCTCTGGCAAGGAAAAAATTAATCCTAAAGAAACCGCCATAGCGATTGCACACACCAGGAAAACCCGGTTCAATCCGATCTCCAGATCAGGTGCACTGTTTTCCACGACGCCCAGGATCGTCGGCGCAATCGAAATGCCGACCATCTGAAAGAAATATAACGCCCCCACCGCCACACCCAACAACCGTTTAGGCACGGCAAGCTGCGCCACCAGTGTGTTGATCGTTGGGATTGCCCCCATTCCAAACCCGGCCACAGATGTGACAAGCACATACACCCATATTGGCGAATTCGCCGTTAACCGCCATGTGCCGATCATACCAGCAAAGATGATAAGGTAGCTGATAATGTATAGCTTCTTATATTTACCAGTTCTTGCCAACAAGAACCCAACAGGGATGCCCATAAAAGCAACCAGCATGCTGTAAGGTGTGAGCATTGATCCACTGATGGTAGGGCTGATTCCCATAACTTCCTGCACAAAGATGGGCGAGTAGGCACCAATACCCAACGAACCAAAGAAAAACAGAAAGCCGGTGGCAGCAATCGTCAAAAATGAGCGGTTGAAGAGCGCTCTGGTATCAAGGATTGGCTCTTTAGCAGATTTCTCAATCGAGATGAATAAGACCCATCCAGCAATTGAGATCAGTAGAAGAACGGCACCTATGCCCCTTTTTGTGGGCGTGCCCAGCCAGGAAAACCCAATGATCAGCGAAGTTGTGGCAATCACCATCACCAGCGTGCCCCACAGGTCAATTTGCGGTTTCTCGATTTTTTCGTTTTTAGGCAGTGCCACAGCCACAAACCCGCCAGCAATCAACAGTAACGGGATCGTCCCCCAATATAGACCACGCCAACCCACCACACTTTCTGCGATTGCTCCGCCCAACACCGGTCCAACGATGGCCGCAATACCTGTCGGCAAATTCAGCAACCCGGTCCATTTTGCGCGGTCTGCTTCCGAAAAAAGGTCACCGATCGCTGAAAAGCATAATGGCACGATTGGCCAATGCCCAATACTCATGAAGGTGGTAGACGCAATTAACAGGGGCATCGTGGTCACCTGCGAGGTGAGGGTGAGCCCAACCCCGAAAATCGCAATCGATATCAGCAATACTGTCCGCCGCCCAAATAAATCTGAGAGCTTGCCAAACAGCAATGTAGATGCGGCACCCGCCAAAGCCGGCAGCGCAATCAACCATGAAAAGAGCGTGATACCATCCAGCTCAGCAATCATCTGGGGTTGGGCAATATTCCTGGCGTTGATAAACAGGAAACTGACAAATTGGGTAATGAAAACTGCCCACACGCCAATTGTCCCTCGCGGTTCAGATGGATTCACTCCAGGAACAGGCTTTTTTTGCATTGCTGCCATGATTAATCTTTCTCTTGATTCAGCTATTGCTGTAAGGGATCAGCCCGACAAGCGGATGAGGAACATAAGGCTCCTCCAGGTAGGCGATCTCATCAGGCGATAATTGAACCGATAGGGAGTCAATTGCACTCTCAAGATGCGTCAATTTGGTCGCACCAATAATTGGGGCCACCACAGGGGTTTTATGCCGCAGCCATGCTAGCGAAATCTGCGCCATCGGGGCATCATGCTCTTTGGCAATTTCGGCAACCCGCTCAATGATCTTTGCATCAGAGCCTGCGGTTTGATCATATTTACTTTTCGCGATCGGGTCCGTTTCATAGCGCTGGGTCGTTTCATCAAGCGCCCGTGCCAATCTGCCTGCTGCTAACGGGCTGTAAGGTGTGACCGCAATCTTTTCCTCGGCACATAACGGCATCATTTCCCGTTCTTCCTCACGGTAGATGAGGTTGTAATGATTTTGCATAGAGACAAAGCGCGTCCATCCGTTTTTCTCAGCGACGTGCAGCGTTTTTTGGAACTGCCAGGCATACATGGCCGAGGCACCGATATACCGCACCTTGCCGCTTTTGACAACATCATGCAATGCGGACAGGGTTTCTTCAATCGGCGTGTGATAATCCCAGCGGTGAATGATGTAGAGGTCAATATAATCCAGCCCCAAACGATCAAGGCTCTGCTCTACCTGGCTGAGAATATGCTTGCGGGAAAGACCGCCCCCATTAGGGCCTTCACGCATTGTGCCAAAAACCTTCGTAGCGATTACCACTTCATCCCGATTGGCAAAGTCCCTGATTGCGCGGCCCAAAATCGCTTCACTATTGCCAAAAGCATAGACATTGGCTGTATCAAAGAAATTAATGCCAAGGTCCAACGCCCGTTTGATGATCTTGCGGCTGTCTTCCTCATTTAACGCCCATGGGTTATGCACCCACCCTTCGGCCGAACCAAAGCTCATACACCCCAGGCAAATTGAGGATACATCTAAACCAGTGTTGCCAAGTTTGACATATTGCATTGTTCATCCCTTTCGTGTTAGGGCTCAACTGATTGAATTGAAATCGTTCATCGCTGTTCTTTTCTATCCAATCAGTTTTATCATCTGATAATTATTAATATTTGGCATACAAACCCGCTCTATTCTTCCAATTTTCGCTCACCCAACCACTTAACCATTTCAGGATTGCGATGATCAAAGAAACCGCTGGTTTTTGAATCAAGCGTCTTGAAAGACTCCATCTCTTCATCGCTTAACTCAAAATCGAACACGCTGATATTTTCCTGCATTCTTTCTTTGCGGGTTGTCTTTGCAAGCGCTATGATCCCACGCTGAACGAGCCAACGGAGTGTAACTTGGGCGATCGATTTATCATGCTTATCTGCAATTGAGAGCAGTAATTCATTCTGGAAGAAGTTATTCCTGCCCTCAACAAAAGGCGCCCATGCCTCAACCTCAATCTGATGTTCTGCCAAGAACCTTTGTGTGTCGAGTTGTTGGTGGAATGGGTTGACTTCAATCTGGTTGACGGCTGGCACGACCTTGTTATGAATGATCAAGTCCACGACCCTGTCTGGATAGAAGTTCGAAACGCCTATTGCTCTGATCTTCCCCTGCTCATATAGCGCCTCCATAGCGCGCCATTCACCATAAACATCTCCATAAGGCTGATGGATCAAAAATAAATCGACGTATTCTAAATCCAGCCGTTTCAGAGCATCTTCAAAAGCCTTCAACGTGCCTTCATAGCCATTACTTTGAATCCACAGTTTGGTTGTGATAAACAGCTCTTCTCTTGCAATTCCGCTTTGTTTGATCCCACGCCCAACGGCTTCTTCATTACGATAGGAAGCCGCTGTGTCAATATGACGGTAGCCAGTTTCAATTGCATCAACGACACACCTTGCACATTCATCCGGATCGGTGATCTGGAACACGCCATAACCCAGGATCGGGATTTCAACGCCATTGTTCAATTTTACTGTTTGCATATTACGCTCCTTGAGATTTTCTGATAGTGAGCCCTTAATGAGTGATCAGCTTGGTGAACGAAAGTGCTGCGATCTGCCATTTACCATTCTCCTGCACATAAACTTCTGTAACCTCGAAGGGGTTGGTGACCTCGTTACCGCCGACCACGGCCAGCAGGGTGATTCTATTCAATACAATCGCGGTTTCAGAACCGAAAAATCGTACCGAAGCGTCGTGGATTTCTGCTTTCTTGTAATGGATCCCGCCGCTTCTGATCACTTCAAGTTCATGATCTTTTGACATTGTTCCGCCCATGTGTACAAAGACAGCCTTTTCATGAAAAAGCTCTTCCAGCATATCAACTTTACAATCTGACATCAACCGCCACTTTTCTTTTGAAAGATCGAGTAATTCCTGTTCAAGTTTTTCATTTTGCATTTTTCGCTCCCTAGGTTTGGTGCTGACTTCAATTTTTATAATTTTACAAACAATCATCTATAATAGTGTATCACTTAGAGCTTACTCAAAGTCAAGCATTACGTAAAATTACAATAGAGATTAGCGTCCTCCACCCCAATTATTCAGGATGCAGTCCGATAACAAACCCTCTGACCCCGATTTTCTTGTCCTCCCCTCCTCTAACTTTGGTTGTGTCTCAATGCAATTCTCTTAATGGTATCAAATATTAAATGTCAATTTGTGTAAAAATCACAAAGCGCATTCAATCAAATCACCATAAATCTCTTTTTGTGGCATAATATTTCGCCGGAATACCAAAATGGCTATTTGGGAAAATGTGTTTTTTCGTATAATTCTTAGTGTTTTAAATAGTAAACCTGTCGTATGAGTAAAATGATAAAATTGGTAAAATAACATATTCTTTTTTGACAGAGATCCGTATATGAAATCGATAATAATTACAGGAAGCACTCGTGGAATCGGTTATGCACTGGCTGTTGCATTTCTCAATCGCGGCTGCAAAGTCATGATCAATGGCCGCAGCGAGGAGTCTACTCGCTCTGCCATGGCTGCACTTTCTGAAAGGTACCCGTCTGACCATATCGCTGGCGTGGCTGGAGATGTCTCAGAATACAAAGTTGTGCAAAACCTCTGGGATGAGGGCGTTTCTATTTTTGGGAATATCGATATTTGGATCAACAACGCCGGAATTTCTCATGAACAAGCACCACCATGGTTGATCCCGGCGCAGGAGCTCCAGGCAGTGGTTCAAACAAACATTTTAGGAGAGCTCTTTGGAACCCAGGTCGCAATACAAGGTTTTTTGCAACAGGGATTTGGTGCCCTTTACAACATGGAAGGGATGGGCGCGGATGGAAAGACCCACGGTGTCAAAGGTTTATCGGTCTATGGAATGACCAAAGCTGGTTTGCATTTTTTTAACCACAGCCTTGCAGATGAAATTTCACATCCACAAATTATTACAGGTGCCCTGCAGCCTGGCATGGTCCTGACCGACCTCATCATGGACCGGTACCGAGACCGCCCACAAGACTGGGAAGCAGATCGAAAGATCCTGAACATGATTGCCAGCCCCATCGATGATGTTGCGAATTGGATGGCTGAAAAAATTATAACAAACAAGAAAAATGGGGCGTATTTCAAATATTCAAGCACCTGGCGGATCTTAAAAAGAATGATGAGCACCTTCTTACAAAGAACCACCCATAGGGAAAAGTGAATTGCTCAAAGCCCATTTTAAGCAATACATTATTGAGGCTTTTTCTCAAAGAATTCGTTATAAAAGCAAACGGCAAACTGCAAATTCATTTTCTTGGGATAACATCAGAAATTTTCGCAGGGTTAAAATTTTTTGCGATAGTAACTTCAGCTTTCTTGCTGAAGCAGAAAAATTGAAGCTAAGTTCATTGGTATAATTCCAATATGACACACAAACAAAATATGAACATCGTTTATTTTTCTCACGGCGGCGGACCGCTGCCGATTCTCGGCGATCCTAACCACCAGGCAATGATCGATTTCATGACCCAACTGCCTGCAATACTTCCCAAACCAGATGCGATATTGGTCATCAGCGCCCATTGGGAAGCACAAATACCGACACTTTTGGGGGCATCCCACCCGCCGATGTTCTATGATTATTATGGATTCCCTGAAGCGGCCTATCAAATTGACTATCCAGCACCAGGTGATCCTGAGCTTGCCTCAAGAATTTTACAAACCCTGTCACAGGCAGGCATTCCAGCCAGGCTTGACCTTGAGCGCGGTTTTGACCACGGCTTATTTATCCCGTTAAGCATGATGTATCCTCAAGCAAACATCCCCGCATTGCAGCTCTCATTGCGCCAGGGGCTTTCACCAGAATTCCACATTTCA
This sequence comes from Anaerolineaceae bacterium, assembly GCA_016841365.1. Classification (GTDB taxonomy): domain Bacteria; phylum Chloroflexota; class Anaerolineae; order Anaerolineales; family Anaerolineaceae; genus Brevifilum. The sequence continues at coordinate 293,514 of JAENZI010000002.1, read as the reverse complement.
CTCGGGAAAGCACTAAAGCAACTATCCAAGGAAAACCTGCTAGTAATCGGGTCGGGGTTTTCCTTTCATAATATGTCTTCATTTTTCCATCACGACCCGGATATGGTCAACCCGCGCAACAACGCTTTTCAGGATTGGCTAATTGAAACGATCATATCTGATATGGCGCAATCCGAGCGGGAAGGCCGCCTGAGCGCATGGGAAAGTGCACCTTATGCTCGTTTCTGCCACCCCCGAGAAGAACATCTTTTGCCATTGCACGTCTGTGCTGGTCTGGCAGGTCAACCAGGTAAGTTAATTTTTGACGATCACATCATGGGCGTCCGCTCTGTCGCGTTTTCTTGGTAAAAATGAAAAATAATTCTCTTTTTGTTTACTTTCACTAATTCTGAAAGCAACCCGCTTCTACTGGCATGCGGTACTTTACCAAACCAGGTTCATCCCACTCAATCCAATCACAGTGGGGATTGGCATACAAAACGACGATTTCTGAAACGCCCTGACTATAAGTTTCCTGGCCATCTTTTCGGTTGAAAAAGTTTATACTACCCCTTAATTCATCCTGGTTTTCGACAGGATAAAGTGTAAAATACCAATTATCATCATATTCAGTCACCCGGTGCTCAAAACCCATCAAATCCACACCACTGTTGTTTATGAATTGGAATTCCGCATTGCACTGATAATCGCTTGGGTTCGCTTTACCAAACAACTCACTTGTAACCACATGCTTTGCCGTATATAAACCTTCAAAAACGACACAAGAGTCTATCGGGCAAGGTGCTGTGCCTGGTGAGTTCAAGCACTTGGACTCAAAATTCGAATTCGTTGCTGGCCCACCAACATTGGTATTATCAGATGGTACCGATTCCGGCTCCTGAACCTGTTCATCACCATCCAATCGATTTACCCAATATTCTGCAGAATACAAACGGCACGCCAATGTAAAAAAGATCACACAGGCGAAAATCATAAATGTAAGTGTTCGATGGTGCGGATTTTTCTGATCAACAGTGCTCATTTTGGGGTCCTTTCAATCTTAATGATAGAAAACGCATCGATTAATTAAATTTGCAGATATATCCAAGATTCAATCACAAAATTATTCTGGTTTATTCACCCCCGTAACTTCCATTTTTAGGATCACAAGTAAATTACAGCCTGCATCCAATACATTCAAGATTATTTAGCTGGCGACCAGCATCCTAATCGATATTGTGATCTTGCATGATTATACATTTTAATTGTTTTCTAATCAATATCTAAACTACCGTCAAATTCACTTTCTTATTTGATCGAAACCCCACTATTTCATTATACAAAACCTTATACAAACACTTGGGATTTTACTTTCTTCGGATAAACTATAAATAGAAAAACGAACTACAAACTAATTCAACTAAAGGAGTAAATCATGTCCAAATTCTTCAAACTTTCTGTCTTCGCCAGTTTTCTGGCAATCGCATTGGTGCTTGCCTTCAGCCCCATCGCTGTTCAGGCCAATGCTGAAAGCGACACTTTCGACATTTATGTGAAGCACAACATCAACGGCCGCAGCCTGGGCCTTGATAAAGAACTTCCGGTTGATGTGTATGTCAACGGCGGGATGGCTTTCAGCTTCTCATTCGGCGAAAGTGTCTCCACGCAACTGCCAGCTGGCGAGTATGACATCGAAGTCAAATTGGCTGGCACAGACATCATCGTGATGAGCCTGTATGATGCAGAAATCCCTGCAGGTGTGAGTGTCTCCATCCGGGCAACCTTAGGCGCAGGCAAAACCCCAACCCTGCGTGTAGCTGTAAAATAATATCCTCTCCAATTTCCTCTGAATGCCGGCATATTCACATGCCGGCATTCATTTTTTAGACATACCATCATCAATTATTTTTTCGGGCTGTATGTGAAATAGTTTCTTTACTGAAACCAAAATTTGAACAATTTCACCGTAGCAACCGTTGGATATTGTCTCATCTCACCTACCACGAGATCGGGTAAATACTTCGCTGATTTTGAGTGAGATTCACGAATCTCCTCGGACTGCAACTCTATTCCATTACATCCCCGATAAAACAAATAGACACCGATCACTAATCAGGCTATAATGATAATGTATCCACTTTCTAATTTAATAATAACAATTTGCTGTCTTACAATCCATATTTACAGAGGAGATGAAATGGCTGATATATTGATCTGCTCTAATTGTGGCAATGTTATGAAAGCTCGATGGTTTGTCTGCAAGTATTGCCACCAACCTCGCTGGAAAATGATCGCACCCTACTTCGCTTGGGGTTCTATTTTTTTGGTTGGGGTATGGTGGTTAGTGAAGAATGAATCTCCGGCATCCATCAGTGCCAACGATCCCTTCTCACTTTTCATCCCCATCATCGTTGTGACTTTTGGAATTTTAGGCGTTATCATGCTTATGATTGCAATTTTCGCCACCCTGCGGGGACTGACGGTCCGCAAGATGCCTGCTTCGAATCACAATAAAATCTCTTCCGATTATTACACCCCTGCCACTGCTTCATTAGCCGCAACCGGACCTGGTTTATTGAATTCACCAGTCAAGGGACCTTCACTTCCTATTCAGGCGACTTTGGATGAGCCGGAAGAAGCCAATTTTGAACAACCGCATGTGAAAATCATCTATTGCCAGAAATGCAACCATGAGAACCCACCAAATGCTCTCAAGTGTCAAAATTGTAGAAAAAATTTGCTCCCAGGCGTGGGGGCATCCCAACGTGTGGCTATTCTTATTAGCGCAATATTCATAGCAACTCTTAGTGTTGTCGCTGCTATTCTGATTTATCGATTCAAGCCTGAAATCGGGGGGAAAGATTTACTTTATTTGCTTGCCTTGATTGGGTTTGGAGCATTTATTTTGTTGTTTGGGTTGATTTTGACATTCCGAAAAACAGCGCTGCACGAACGCTATGAAATGCGTGCCAGGCGGCATGTCAGCTCAAACCCCTGGCAAGCCATTGCAGACCTTAGCTCTGCAATCAATATGGCTCCTCAAATTCAGGCTTTTGATTATTTGCTTGAAAGGGCCAAATTGTATCAAGGTCTCGGGAAAAACGCTGAAGCAAGGGCAGATTGGCAACACGCCCTTGAAAATATCAATCAAAGAATTGCAGTACCAAATGCTTCGATTGATCTATTCAAACAACGTGCTGAAATCTTTGATTACTTAGGTATGGAAGATGAATATGCCTTGCAAATGCTTGAATATACAATCGAAAAAGAAAAGACATTTAAGACCAAACGAAAAGACATCGCCATGGGGTGGGAGGAAGGATTGAAAAAAGGCTCCGAAGACATGCAGCGCCAGGAATTAGAGAAATTACGAACAGAAATCATGACCAATCAGAGGTATAAGATCATTGGTCATTGTAAGAAATGCCGCTCGATGGTTGATTTAAATGCCAGATTAGAATGTACCAACAATGCCAAACATCAAAAAATTACAGACATCAGGCCAATAATAAGATAAACTAATCCTTCATAAGGGTTGTATTTGATTGGAAATATCAAGAAAGATTGTGCCTCCGGTTACAGTCTGCGTTTTCCCCTGCCTCAAATTCATGTGGGTTGCGATCTAATCAGCATGCAGTCCAAGAAAAAGTGAAGCCAAAAATCGGAAAAAGGGTGAACATTCTATAAATCAATATAATTACACGACCTTTGCAGATGTCGAAATATTTTATCAAGCATCCTCGAATATTTTCAACCGAACAAGAATTAGAATAATAAAATATCTGTGGCTTTTTACCTCAACCCATGATATGTTATATCAAAACCGTTCTCTTTCCGAGGTTAATTTTTAATTTTCACAGAAATTCCACATAGCAAAAATAAAATCCCAAAACAGCTTGTTACCTTAATTTCCATAATGTGGTATGCTCATTCAGTCTAAGTTGAACCATATAAGCATTCAACAGGCTGGGATTTTTCCCGGTTTTATTTTTTAAACGCCGCTCCAATTCACTTAATGGTGTTACCGCAAAGGCGGGTGAGGGAGCGGACACGGATCGAAATATCATCCGTGTACCCCATCACACCCATTAAGGAAAATTTTGTGAATTTCAATACTTTTACATTCCATCCGCAGATCAACGCGGGCATATCCAATGTCGGATACGATTCCCCGACCCAGATCCAATCCAGGGCAATTCCCCCAATACTGGCGGGTTCTGATGTGCTGGGTTTAGCCCAAACTGGCACGGGTAAAACAGCCGCGTTTGTGCTGCCAATGTTACAGCGCCTGATGAAAGGCCAACGCGGTAAACTGCGTGCATTGATCCTGGCTCCTACTCGAGAATTGGCTGAACAAACCCATGTTGCCATCAAGGAACTTGGCGCGCAAACAGGTTTACGTAGTATTTCAATTTATGGCGGTGTCAGCGCCAACTCGCAGATAAGGCGTCTACGAAATGGTGTTGATATTGTTGTTGCATGCCCGGGGCGACTTCTCGACCTGAAAAATCAGGGGGCCATCGACCTGCGGCACATTGAAATCCTGGTTTTGGATGAAGCAGACCATATGTTTGATATGGGTTTCCTGCCGGATGTCAAGCGGATCATCAGCGCGATACCCCAAAAACGCCAGACGCTATTATTTTCAGCCACCATGCCGGCAAAGATCCATGAACTCGCAACGAAAATTATGGATAACCCGGTCACGATTGAAATTGATATTGCCAAACCGATCGACGCGATTGACCATGCGATCTTTCCTGTAAATCAGACTCAAAAGCTTGACATGCTGCTATATCTATTAGGTAAACACAAAAGCAATCAGGTACTGGTTTTTACCCGCACCAAGCGCCGAGCCTCAAAGCTTGCCGTGCAACTGAGCGACGCAGGCGTATCATCGACATCAATTCAAGGCAATCTATCTCAATCCAAACGGCAGGCAGCAATGAATGCATTTCGGAAAGGGAAGGTCAAGGTCTTAGTAGCGACGGATATTGCCGCCCGGGGTATTGATGTGATGGAAGTTTCACATGTGATCAACTATGACGTACCCGATACGGCTGAAGCATATACCCACCGCACCGGGCGCACCGGACGTATGGAACAAACCGGCACAGCTTTTTCTCTGGTGACACAGGAGGATCTATCGATTGTTCACGCGATTGAGCGGACCCTGGGAAAAGGTCTGGAACGCCGCCGTGTCAATGGCTTTGAGACGATCTTGAAGGAATCAAAGAAGAATAACACTGTGAATAAAAACAGCAGGATGTCGCGATCGAGGAATCAAAACCGTTACCGGGCTTCTGCAAAGAATAGTTAAACACCAAAAAGTGCCCTTCAAATTGAAGGTCACTTTTTTATTTATGACTTATATTTCTCACTTCTACCAAGAACTGCAGAGATTTTGACTGTAAGTCTGTCGGTGTTGGTGTTAGCGCTTTGGATGCCGGAAGCAGTTTCACGATCTTAATTCTTAGTAAACCTAAATACTGCATGATACAGATTCTGTGATCTTTTATCAGGTGAACCTGCCCCTTTTTAGTCACATTACGGAAAGAATGGGGAAATGGGAAATGATTTATATGTCGGCTTCACGCAAAATCACATTCAGCCAATCTATCATGACCGAAAATACTTCTGCTTTTTCAGGATCGGTATGCAGTTCGTGCATAAATCCATTCCACAATTTAAGGGTCACCATGTCTTTAGGGACATAATCAGCAAAAATCTGGCTCCCCTCGGGGTAAGCAATCTCGTCCTTTGTCCCATGCATCAACAACAAGGGTGATGGAAAAACTGAAGCGTTTTCGAGCGCGATTTTTACTGCTTCCAACATTGATTTCCCCCAAGAAGCTGTTACCCTTCTATGTACGAGTGGGTCATTGATGGAATTTTCTACGACGATAGGGTCACGACTTATCATAGGTGTGTCGAGCCCACTGTCCATTGACAAAGTTGGGAAAAGCTCTCCCAGTACTTTTGCGAGAAACACTTTCATTTTTTGTTTTTCAATTGCTGATTTCAAACCTGGACCGGTCGCTATCACACCAAAAATTGTTGGCTTTCGGAGTGGAACATAATCAAGAACCAAAACTCCGCCCATGCTGTTACCATATAGGAAACGAGGTATGTCGGGATACCTTTGAGTTATCTCAGCGAGGAATAAGTCGATATCATCAAGGTACATTTCGAGATTTGGAGTATGCCCCCGAATTCCTTCGGATTTTCCAAATCCACGCAGGTCAAAACCCGCTAATATGAACCCTGCTTCCGTTAGTGCTTCACCATCTGCTTCGTATCGACCGATATGGTCGCCAACACCATGAACCAGGCAGATGACTCCTTTTGCTTTTCCCACTGGCAACCATGCTTTTGAGTAAATTTCCAACCCATCATTGGTTTTCCATTTCCACTCAATCATATCCATCGAACTAACTCCTAATTGAAATCCAAAAATCTCGGAACAACAAAAACAGAGCATAAGATATTGGTTTATGAAATTTTTTTATTTGATAAAACCATTGTAGCAATATCTAAAGGTAATATCAAGGATGTCTGGAGTATTTCATCAAAAGTTTTCATGGCAAAACAACAATATCAGCCCCCCTCAACCCAATCGTTTGTGAACTTTTCTGAAGGACAAGATCAGGTTCGATCAATACAAGTTTGCTTTGGTAAAGAGCTACACAGTCGCATGCTGCAGCGCAGCGCTTTATCTAAGACCGCAGATTGTGAAGGCCTTCCCTGAGTTCGCAGGTCGTGAGGGATTCCACACTTGTGGGCTTAACAACGTCGATCTCCCCAACAACCCTGCCAAGCTCGTCATCCTAAACCGTAGGTGAAAGATCATAATTATTAATCAAACCATTAAATGGTTTCATCCTACGCAAGAGTGGCTCAGGTTGATGAATTGGGTTTTAAAGTTGTGTGAATTAATCGATATCGGAATCTACAGATTTAAACATGTAAAAATTCACAAAACATTTACGATTCCAAAATTAACTGCTTGATGAAATAACGAATGAAACAAAAACTATCAACTCTTGATCATGCTGCTGGCTTTGATTGACCTGTATTCATTCAGGACAATAACACTCACCAGCAGCGCACCTTTGATGACATCCTTAGCGTAGGTCCCCACTCCCAACTGGTTAAGGATATTCATCAGGATCACCACTGAAAAAATGGAGAGTACCGTACCCGCGACACTCCCTTTTCCTCCGCTGAATGAAGCGCCTCCGATGAGCGCAAACGCAATTGCATCGAGGGTGAATTGTACATTTACGGTTGATTCTGCAGCGCCGCTTCGCCCATACATATACCAGGATGCCGCCACCGCCATCACCGAACATGCGATGAAGGCAATATATTTTGTTGATGTGACGCGCAGGCCCGACCATGAGGCTGCCGTTGCGTTTTCACCGACAGCAAATAACCTGCGTCCGAATGATGTGTGTTGTAGAATGATGCTGATTACCGCAAACAGGAAGATTCCGATAAAAAACACCAGCGGAAACCCCAAAAAGGTGCCTCTAAAGACTTCTTTGAAAAAGTCAGGGGATGGTGATAAGGGCCTTGGCGTGATGATCAGCGCAACGCCTTGAAGAATGATGCTCATCCCAAAAGTCGCAATGAGCGGGTTCATTTTACCTACAAGGATTAATGTCCCGTTAATCACACCAATCAAAATGCCAAATAGTAACATGACTGTCAAGCCGGGTATGGTCCTACCAACGCCCGAATTTGCAATGGTAAGCCCAATCACACCTGCCACTGTCATCGTTGCGCTCATGCTCAAGTCGGTGTTGCCAGAAATCACTACGAACAACTGCCCCATAGATAAAAGGATATAAACAAACGATTGGAGAAACATGTTTCGGAGGTTTATGGGCGTAAGAAACCGCTGGGAGATCAGGGTTCCAACAATTAATAATAGGAGGTTGAAAATGCCAAAGAAAATCGCGTTGCTTTTGGCAAACAAGACCTTTTCCTTTAAATTGTTGAAAAATCCCAGCTTTTCACTTTCATCCGTCGCTCCTGCAACGTTTGCAACGGATGAATGACGCATGAAGTTATCTTCAGTGATTTCATCGCCGCACAGCTCAGCAGTTATCCGGCCCTCTGCCATCACGATTACCCGGTCAGAAAGCGCTAAAAGTTCTTCCCAATCGGATGAAACAAGGATGATACTTTTGCCTTCATCTGCAAGCTGCTGAATGATTTGATAGATGTCAGCACGTGCACCAACATCAACACCCCTCGTTGGCTCGTCCAGCATCAGCACCTCGGCGCCGGTCAGCAAAGCTTTGCCCAGCACTACTTTCTGCTGGTTTCCTCCAGACAATGTGTTTGTGATGTCAAATAGCCGGCCAGCAGTTAATCTAACGTCATCAGCAGTCTCTTGTGCGGCATTTGCTTCAGCCTTCCGCTTTATAAAGCCCAAAAATGCGTGTTTGCTTACAATGTTAGCGGTCAGGTTATTAACAACCAGTTCTTTTAAGAACAGCCCTTCAGACTTTCTATCCTCACTGACTAAAACCAAGCCGTTGTTGATGGCGTCAGTGGTGTTTTTGATAGATATGCGTTTTCCGTGGAGTTCGAAATAACCTTTTTCGCTTTTATCAACACCATAAAGCGCTCTCAGCAGTTCAGTCCGGCCTGAGCCCATCAAGCCTGCTATACCTAATATCTCCCCTTTGCGTGTCTCAAAGTTGATGTCATACAGTTTGCCAGGCTCAGAAAGGTTGTGGCATGAAAAAACAACTTCCTCTGATTCACATAAGTCAACTTTCTTTTCAATCTCAACAGTTCTGCCGATCATCGCCTGGATAATGCGGTCCTGGTCGAAATCCTCGTCTAACATCGCTGAAAAACGGCCGTCTCGCAACACAACACACCGGTTACACAAGTCGATAATTTCTTCCAATCGGTGAGAAACATAAATCACCGTTGTTCCTGCCGTCACCAATTCGCGGATTTTTACAAACAGCCACTTAATTTGATTATCAGAGAGCGCAGCCGTTGGCTCATCTAGCATGAGAATGCGTGGGTTTTCGTTCATCGCACGAACGATTTCAACAAGGTGCCGTTGCGCGACGCTGAGATTCTGCACTGCCGCGTTAACCGGGATATCAAGCCCAAACTGAGCAAGCACATCTTGTGTGTCTGCTTTAATTTTTTCCCAATCAATTAATCCATTTGACTTTTTGGGTTCCCGCCCTAAGAACATATTTTCTGCGACGGTCATGTTCAGAAAGAGGTTAAGTTCCTGATACACACTTACCAGTCCGTGCTCAAGCGCTTCCTTAGCATTAGCCGCATGGTATTGCTTCTGGTCCAGGCTGAGTTCGCCGGAATCACTGTGAAGCACCCCACCGATTATTTTTAGCAAGGTACTCTTGCCCGCCCCATTTGCACCCAACAAACCCAGAATTTCGCCGCGCCGGATCTCGAAACTTACATCATCCAAAGCGAGCACGCCGCCAAATCTCTTTGTGATGTTATTGATGGTTAGGATTGGACTGTTGCTCATGAACCAGTAACCTCCAGTAAAAAATGCGCGCAAAAATGCTGGCACATCACATCAATGTGAGTAAGATCAGCAGATTCGATCACACATACCCGCGCTGTATGACTACAGCGCGGGTATTGTTCAATGTTAATTACTCGTGCTTCCGACGTATTTGTTGAAATCTTCTACAGGTACGGTACCACCGATCCAATAGCTTTCAGGCATGTCATCGGTCAACATATCCAGCATTTCCTGCGCAGCCATTGGCTCGTTCGGGGGAACTAATGTGACTTTTTCAACTGGGTTCCCTTCAAGAACATCGAAGGCTAAATGAATTGCACCAACAGCATAAATAAAGTTGTTGACTGGAATAGCACCAAAGTCAGTGTAGCCTACTTCTTTAGCTTTCCGGAGGAATCCGGTCCAGCCATCGCCAGATGTCATGGGTGGGATCTCCATACCAGCATCCACGAACGCTTCAAGGCAGCCAAGCCCCATCAGGCCGCTGACGATAATCCCATCGATCTGATCACCCTTAGCAATATAGCTTTCGACGATTTGCTTAGCGGTTGCAGGGGTCCAATAGGCATACTCATAACCCAGAACCTTCATGTCGGGGTAATTCGCCAATGCCTGGTTGTATCCCTCAATGACGTCTTCAGCATAAGCGCCACCAGGTGCGCCACCAATGATGAGAATGTTGCCTTTGCCGTCAAGCCGTTGGCCCATCCATTCAGCCGTATTACGGCCATCAGCAGTGTTATCACTCTTTATCAGCGCATCATACTGATCGGTTCCGGGTGCCGAATTATAAACAATCACCGGGATCCCAGCAGCCTTGACTGATTCAATCGTTGTATCCAGTCCGGTGTCACTGTGAGGCGCCACGATCAGAATGTCAATACCCATCGTCATCAAGTCCTCAACATCCGCAATTTGCTGCTCGCCTTCCCAGCCGTATTCTTTGTAAATGACTTCTTCGACTTTGTCAGCATATTCTTCTTGCAGAGTCATCTCGAAGTGGGCTTTGATATTGATTGCCCAGTCATTGTTAGGCCCTTGATAGGATATGCCGATGACATATTTTTCTTCGGGCGCTTCAGTTTCAACCACTTCTTCAACGGGTGCTTCAGTTGGGGTTGTGACACCCCCCGTGGCGCACGCAGCAAGCATGCTGCCAATCACTAAAAACAGAACGATACTAAAAATCTTTTTCATTTTCTCTCTCCTAACTAGGGTTAATTTGGTCCGATGCAATCGGATTTTTCTGATGGAAGAAATTTTTAATACTTTGGCTGTTCGCAAATGCAGTGATAAGGATCACAGCCAATAAAATCAAACCTTTAAACACATACTGGTGCTGAATCTCGAAACCAAATAGCACCACGATGTTGAGAATTAGGGTGGTGGCCAGTGCGCCACCAAAGGTACCAATAACTGTTGACTTCCCTCCACCTAACAAATTTCCACCCAACACAACAGCAATTAGAGAGTCAAATCCTTTCCCGGCAGCAAGTGTTTCTTGATCGACATAACCTGTGTATCCAGCAATGATTAATCCTGCAAGAACTGCAACCCCTGCACTGATGCAATAGGTTATGATCCGAATTTGTTTGACCTTTATCCCTGAAAACTCTGCCGCAGTCGGATTGCTGCCTACAAGCACCAACTTGCGGCCAAAAACTGTCTTGTTCAATACAATATAACCAACGAGAGTCACCGCGAGCAAAATAAAGGCAGCGTGGGGCACTTCGCCTGCTTCTTCGCCCTTCACAAAGAATTCCAATGCTGGCGGAATAGAACCCATCGGGGATACACCCGTAAACATACGCCTCACACCGGTGAATATCGCCCCGGTAAACATTGTGGTCAAAAAGGGTGCCACCTTGAACTGGGTGATCAGCGTGCCATTGATCAGCCCCAACCCCAAACAGACAACTAATGCGGTTAGAATGCCTGCCAAGAGCCAGTTATCTCCAAGCCGGTTGTAAAACAGCATGGTGATCACCATGGAAATTTCCATGGAAGCAACGACAGAAAGGTCTGTCCCGCCTGCTGCCACCACAAACATCTGCCCAATGGATAATATCCCCAGACAAGCAGCTTGCCGAAGCATCATATAAACCAGGTCAAGTTGGAAGTAGTCAGGTCGGTATATCGTCGCCGAGATCACCAACAGGGCGATCACGATGAATACACCAGCGTATTGCTTAACCGACTCGGTCTGTCTCATAGCTCTCCAGGGGTTAGAAGTCCAGAATTTCCTTGTAAATCTCAGGCCGCCTGTCGGAAAGATAGGGCAAATCTGAACACTTTTTCTTGAATTCTTCGTCAATTTCTGCTGTGATGACCGCTTCACCCAGGTTTGCTCGCGCCAGGATCGTTCCCATCGGATCGAAAATGCCGGAATAGCCAAATGCTCGAATGACATTATCTTCGGTGTACTCCGTGCCGCAGCGGCATGCCATTGCGACATATACTTTGTTTTCTAACGCCCTGGTGGTTGCCATGGCAAGCGTATGATCAGAATTCCAGCCAAGCGGACCGCTGTACTTATCGGAGTACCAAAACGTCGAGTTAACAATCAGTTCTGCACCTTTTAACCGCAAACCTCTAATGAATTCAGGAAAAACAAGGTCATAGCAAATCGACATGCCGACCTTTCCTAATTCTGTGTCAACCACGACAGCCTCGCTGCCATATACAACCTTATCTCGCTCAGCACCGAAGGGATGGATTTTCCGGTAAACCGCAACTAACCCGTCCTTTGGAGAGACCATAACACTGGCATTGGCAATTTTCCCTTCAGAAACCTTCTCAGGGAGGCCGCCCGTGATCCAAATATTATGTTTTTTTGAAATCTCGCAAAGTGCATCGGTGATCTTGCCCGGGATTGGTTCGGCAATTTTTGTCAAATCCGTACAATAACCACTCAACCCATATTCACAAAAAACCGCCATGCGAACACTGGGGTCTTTTATGGTTGCAAGCATGTCATCGATCTTTTGTAAATTCGCCTGCTGGTCGCCAAGTACTGAGTCAATTTGCAGCACTGCAATCTTCTTGTTTTCCATATCGGGATCCTCTCAATTATTGGTTTTGCTAAAGGGGCTGTTCTGTTTTACGGAATTCAATCATACAATAACTTCCATTATTTTACAAGGTCAAATGAGCATTAATGTTCACATTTGTTACTGAATTCGATCGTTTGGTTGAAAAAAATTATCGTTAATGATGATTTATTGGCGCATCGACATGTGGATGTCAATCGTGTCCATCAGCGGCTTCGAGATACGCTTCTGGGACCGCTTCACCATAGCGGATGAATAGGTGCAGGTTTTGGTCGGATTTCATTTCTCACCGGTCTGGAGACCGGCGAGAACAGTGGTCAGGGAGATATTTACAAGAACTTTGATCCCACAGGTGTCCTCACCTGTGGGAAACCCTACACCCAGGCATCAATATTGTTGGTCCTTACTGAAGACTTCGTACCGAAGACACCAGCGAGAACTTTAACCGTCTTGAATTACCTTTTTTAACTCAATTCCAGCTTGGGCCGGTACTCTACCTGGTACTTGGCGGTCTTCATCAGGTTTTGGCACGCCTCAGCCTCCCAGGCATAATCCTTCGTCTAACCGTAAAGCCCTTACGACAACGCTTCGAGGAGTGATTTCGCCTCTGTCAAATCGGGGGTGTTGAATCCTTCTGTGAACCAATCAAAAATCCTCTCAAGCATCTCCCGTGCCTGCTCTCGCTTTCCCTGCCCTTGCCACAAGCGGCATAAGCTCAATGTAGCACGCAGTTCCCAGGATTTTGCATTAAGACGACGAGCGACCTCAATCGCTCGCTGGAAGCAGACCTGTGCTTCTTCGGCTCCCCCCTCTTCCATAAGCAGCAATTCCCCATTAATTCGGTGAATTTCTGCTTCTTCGAGCAAAAATCCCTTGTCGTGAACCATCCCAAGAGCCTCTTCAATCACTGCCAATCCTTCCGAAATTTTTCCTGCTTTACAATAAGAGTCGGCGAGGAGAGTGAGATGTTGTTGATAAGTCAGCCTTGAATCAATGTCCATTAAAATCGCCAACCCACTGTGAATCATATTGATACCTTCCTTTAGTTGTTCTTCCTCACCCAAGACCCATCCCATGACGCCTAATGCACCTGCCAAACCGAATAAGTATCCATGTTCCCTGGAGAGGGTAAGTAATTCTTCTGCTATTTCACGGCTGTGCGCCACCTCACGCATCCTCGTATAATGGAAGGCGAAATGCAACAAAATATTTGCTTTAGTTGTTGGTTGTCTCACTTTACTGACCAAGCTTAAAACCTTTTGATAACTTTCTTCAGATTGGTCAACGTAACCCAGAAACCACAAAGCCCGTCCAGTTTTGAGTAGTATGTCGATTAATGGATCGTATCCAATCTTCTCGTGCAAAGAAGCATCCTCTTCAGCGGTGTAATGATTCAATATCTGCTGCTGCTGCTTAAGAAAATCTTCCGCTTGACCTAAGAAAAAAAGCGTGACACCAATTTCATGTTTAGCTAAAATTAATAACTCCGGTTTATCAAGGTATTGAGCAAGTGCTCGCATCTCATGTCCCACTTTGAGTGCAATCTGAAGCTCTAGCCTTACGTCATAATAGTCCTTAATTTTTAATAAAGCCAGAAATAATTCTAACGAAGGTTCTATCTTTTCCGTCAAATGTTTTACTCGCCCATAGATATTCTCAAATTCAGTATCTGCGGGCCCTTTGACTGCATTAAAAGGTAAACCTAAGTCTAGAAGAAGGGAAATCTCAACCTGATCACGCTGTGATGTTTTAGGCAGTGACTTAATCAAATCAAGACCATGTCTGATATATGCGATGGCTTCATCATAAGCAAACATCTCAACCGCCCGGTTTCCTGCCTGGCGCAAATATTCAGCGGCTTTCAATTTCATCCCTGCCGCCTCAAAGTGCCACGCTAAGGGTACTGCCATTTTCCCAGTCTTATCCCCATACAGGTCTTCCATTGCAGATCCCATCAGCTGATGGAAATGCGCCAGTTGCACTGAATCAATTTGGTCATAAAGGTATTTTTGAAAGAGGATGTGACGAAATCTGTAATGAGACAAACGTTGATCACCCAGCCACTCTAGGTCTTGTGCCTGTACTAGGTGGTGAATTTGGGTTAAAGGGCCGCTCAAACAACTTATAACCTGGTTTTCATCTTTGTCCAAAACCCAAGCGACGGCTTCTGCAGTAAATACCTCACCATCAATACTGGCAATAGCAAGGATGGACTGCCATTCCTCAGGAAGTCTGCTTATGCGTTCTTCGATGACCGCTTCCACCCGCAGCGGCAAGACTTTCCAATTGAGTGACGATTGTATCTTCCAGCGACCTGACTTATCTTTACTTAATTCACCACGATTCTGCAGACTACGCAGCAGTTCAACAGTAAATAAGGGATGCCCTCCTGTATGGTGAAAAAGGACTTCTCGGAAATCATCCGTTAAACAATTGGGTTCCGAATCAATTAAGGAATCAATGAATTTACGACCATCGCTATTATCAAGGTCAATCATCATATCACCATAATGACGCTGGAATTCATGGATAACGGTTTCCAAGGGATGTCGTTCCAATCCTGAGGTCACCGTAGGTCGTCCCATGGCAACCTCATCTGGGCGATAAGCGCCAATTAGAAGAATTTTGCTGCCCCGTAATCTGCGCCCAAGATGAAAAAGAAAACTGATCGATCCGGGATCCGCCCACTGAAGGTCATCAACTATCAGTATCAAAGGGCTTTTTTGTGAGATTACCTGAAGAACTTTGGTGTATTGGTCGAACAAATCCGCCTGGTCCAGATTGTCCTTTTCAGACCTATGTAACTTTTTTCCTTCAATGAGCGTCTGCAATTGGGCCCCATGTAAGGGTGCGGCAGCTTGAACACGCGCCAGCAATGAAGCACCAGGGATCAGACGGTCAATCAAATCTTGCCCATACTCCAGGATAGCTGGCAAAACGACGGCCTGGCTACCCCACAATCGACGGGCATGTGTACCTGTAATTTCTCCCCCCGCCCACCTCGTCTCAATATCACCTGTGATTAAATCCATCATTTCTCGAAACGGCAAATAGGGATCACCAATACCCGTATAGGCGTTACATCGGCCAATGACAGCCAGCAAATCTGCATTGGATGCCATCGCTTGCTGAATGAATTCACTGGCAAGGGAGCTCTTCCCACATCCCGGCTCACCGATTATAAAAATAACTTGACCCTGACCGTTTAAAACCTGGTCAAGTGAGTGATGGAGTCGAGCCATTTCATTTTCGAAACCCACAAAAAAAGTTTTTGCTGTTGTGGAGTCGTCTTTATATTTTAGGAAAACGGGCAGATTAATTTCATCCGATTGAGGAGGTTTTAGGGTTCCATCCCTGATTTGTGAACACAGACGAGTTGTTTCATCCAGGGGTTCCACGCCGATTTCATCCGCCAGCAAACGTGCATATTTTTCATATTGGACAATAGCCTGGTTAGTTTGACCATTATATGTCAACAGGCGCATATATGTCTGCTGTGCTCCTTCACGTAAAGGGTCCAGTGTGACCATGCGCCTTGCATGAATAAGGGCTTGTTTATATTCCCCCTGAGTTTTATAAGCTTCAACCAGCCGTTGCAGGGCAGTAATAGCTAATCTACTGAATCGTTCTCTCTGGATGATAAGCCATTCATCAAAAATATTACTATCTGCCAGTGAAAACCCCGCCAAAAAGACATCATGATACCAGCTAACAGCAGATTCAAGCTCAGCAACGGTTGCATATGATTTTTCCAGGGTTAGCAGGAAAGCCGAAGCATCTACCCATGCTTCACTATTGGTGTTGAATTGAACAGTCTTAGGGGTGATATGAAGAAAGTTCGGAGGGGGTTCATTCTCTGAGTCTTGGGGGCGGTCACCAATCACCTTACGGAGATGTGCGAGTGTATTACGCAGGTTTGTTCGGGCAGCGCTTTCAGGGTAATCTGGCCAAAATAAACCTGCTAATTTTTCACGACGATGAGGGACTTCTGTTTCAATACAGAGATAAGCAAGCAAGGCGCGCTCTTTATCCGAATGGAATGCTGTCCTTCTTTTTCCATTAAGTATCACCTCAGAAGGACCAAAGAGACGGATTAATAAGTTTGCCAATGCGCCTCCCTTAATCAGCAATTTAACTTTCAAACAATTAATCCCATTATACAGGAAATGCATCAAGCTTGAAAACTTTTGGATGCGATTTACATGCGTATTGGATATGCATATTTGTTATCTTATATCTAACAAGTATCTAGCAAATAAAATGTGACATTTCTATATGAATCTATGGATGACTTGCGCAGAAAAAGTTTTTTTCTATTTCCTAAATAAGTATACAAGGTTGGATCCCTGAGTGTTATTGGAAATCTTGAAGCATGAATTGAGTAACAATGATTGAATTAAACAGGGACTTAAACACAAAAGATGCGTATTTTTCTTACCTGCTGCGCATCTGGTGTCAAGAAATTAGTGAGAGATCGTCATCTGTAAGAAAAAATGTATGGAGGGTTTCACTTGAGAGCACTCAAACCAGAACAAGTGTGACATTTACCAGCCTGGAAGATTTGTTTTTCTTTTTACAAGAACAATTAAAACCAAAGGATCAAACCGCCGATGATTCAATAAAGAATTCAATGTGAGAAAGGGTGTGTCAAAGATCAAATCATTCTAACCCAAATGACAAGGTATCAATGGTCTTCATAGTTATTCAATGGAATAATCCATGGTTTATTTCTTTCTTTGAGAATAAGTTTTTTAAAGGATTTTGGTAGAAGATTTCAGTTAATGTTCATATCTAGAAAAAGGAGTTTGAAATGAAAAAGGCTATTTGGTTGGTGATTGTTTTCCTATTCGTTGCGGTGACTTTATCCGCATGCAGCAGCGAGAAATTTCCCACCGGGAAATACACCTATATTAATGCCTCGGTTGAATACAGAGACGATGGAACATTCATCTTAATGAGCGAAGATGAGGTTGTCTCTGAAGGAACCTATTCCGTTAAGGGTGATGAAATTCAATTCACTGATAGCTATTGCGCTGAACAAGATGCCAATCCCGGCACCTATAAGTGGCTATATGAAGATGGCAAGTTGAATTGTGAGTTAATTGAAGATCCTTGTGAAGGTCGGGTTGAAGCACTTTCACATTATTGGTTTGGCCCCAAATAAGCCAAAGATTTACAACCGATAATAGATAAAGATGGATGTCAAAAACGTCCCCCAGGATACGCACCTTTTAGACAGCAATAAAAAATTGTAATAACTGCAGATCTTATTGCTGATGGTGTGTATCCTGGTGCGCCTTGGAAACGGTGTACTATCCACAGCACCTGCACATGGATGTCAATCCGGTTCAACAACGGATCTGAGATACGCTTCTGGTAGCGCATCACCATAGCGGATGAGCAGGTGCAGGGTTTGGTCAGATTTCATTTCTCACCGGTCTGGAGACCGGCGAGAACAAGGATCATTTTTTCATTCAATATTTAAGGCTTTCTTATCATTTCTGATTGACCCAAGTAGAAAGTTTTTTCTTCGCACTCCACACGAAAATCAACAGCCTTGACAAGCATTAAATATGCTATAATCGAACGCCATGGGGGATAGCATAAACATGTTGGATTTCTTACATAAATGTCAGTTTCTTTTTTAGGTGAAAAGATTTTCGGCTGATTTGCTACACTGCGGAGAAGAGAATATCCATGGTAAAGATTAATGACAAAGTGGTAGCAACACAATCAAATATCCACAAAGCAGGCCAAGAAAACAGGCGTGTAATAATCACTTGCATTATCGCAGTAATACTGAGTGCGATGGCCTGTAATAGTAATCCCCACTTTGGGATCTTAACAACGCCTGATTATGACCCAACTATTGTCATCCTTGTAGAGATTCCAGAAAAAACCATAGAGAATTCGGAACAAACAAGCCCGAATAATTCCGCATCGATCCAAGAGCCAGCTGGCGAATCACAAAGTTCAGAAGAAGTTGCTAACAATGTTGGAATCAATGAATATTCAGTTTCCGCTCAGGACTTCAACTGTATATGCCAGGTTGACGGGAATGTAAACGTTGAGTTACGCGTGAACGGTGACCAACTTGAAGTTATCGATACGAGTGGAGGCGTACAGGTCTACGATAAGATTGGCGAAAACTCTTACAAAAGATCGTGGATGGGTTATTACATAGATACGACTGGCGGCAAGGAAACCAAGGTGGATGAAGAAAAATCAGTGATCATCATTCTTACACCCACAGGCTATGTCATGGAACACTATCAAGGATCTGAAGGTTCACCTTGCTGCATCCACACATTCACGAAAGAAAATTAGATTCTGAAACTTCAGTTCTCGCCGGTCTTTATTACCCCCAAAGCGAAGCGGAGAGGGGCCTGACTGAGCGAGGGGATTGACCGCAAGGTCGCCTTAGACAATCAGTGAGGATGACTGCACCGATAAACAATGACGGCGGGGTGAAAATCATACCCCGCCCTACGATTGACTTATTTCTTTTTCTTGGATGAAAATCCTACGCCTCCCTGGAAATTATCAAACAAACTTGGCGGAGTTCTCTTATTGATCAACTGTAGTGCTTTTTCAGCTGTTTTTCGTATGCGCCTATTTTTATCGGATAAACAGCCTTCAATCACATTTACCGCAGTTGTTTTCAACCCAAAATCTTCACTAACACCGATTGTTGCACCTAAGAATTTTAGACCTTTAATTTTCTGGTCTTGATTTCCTGATTTTACATCGTCAATTGCATTTTTAATCATATTTTGTTTCATTTCCAACGGGTTAAGCATAAGTATCTCCCTTCATATACAAAATGACCAAAGCAATATATTACAATAATAAACTATTCTCTTCGTCTATTCAATTTTATCTGTAGTGGAAAGACCTTCAAGTGAAAAAAGGCTGATCAGAGAGAACAAAGTTCTGGCATCCCTCATCCAGCGCGCAGAATTTTCTCACCTGCGCCGGGCGCATATCCGCATTGCTGGCAATCCCCATGCCATCAAATCGCAAGCGTTGGCGTTCCCGGGCAGCTTCCACCCGTGCCCGCACCTCTGCCGAGGATTCCCCCTGGCGCATATCGCGCAGCTTGGCATAGTCCACCCGCGGCACCTGCATATGGATGTCAATCCGGTCCATCAACGGCCCCGAGATGCGCTTTTGAGAGCGGATCACCATCGCGGATGAGCAGGTGCAGGGTTTGGACGGGTTTCATTTCGCACCGGTCTGGAGACCGCCGAGAACATAGTAAAATATCTCAGTTTTCGCCTGGCAAGGCCGATCTCCACTTCGTTTCGAGTTTAACAATAACAAACAAGAAATTAATAGGTATTTTCCTCTTGACAAGCTCATTAGAATATGTTATCTTTATTACATACAAGTTTGTGATAAAAACTATTTTGTAGGAGAGATTATCATGAAGAAAAATAATTTTGGCAAACCTATGAAACTCAGGCAGAAACTGTTAATGATCTATCATGAAGATGGCGTCCTAGATCTGGTTGTCGGTATCTCTGTCCTCATGCTGGCGGGTGTGATGTTATTAAATTTGCCTGCCTTGATCGGATTGATTGGAATTCCGCTTACCTTTTATATCCCGATTAAAGATAGAGTAACCATCCCTCGGATTGGCTTTATCCAGTTTGAAGCAAAAGAATCCACAAGAAGGCGTTTGATCTTCCTGGTTATTGTTGGTCTGGCAGCTTTTATCATTTTGGCTTTTCTAGGTCCAATCCAGAACTGGATTTCATCCAGCTTTACCGAAATAATACGAAACAACGATGTGCTGATCTTTGCAGTAATTCAGGCAGCCATTCTATTTGCAGGAGGTGAAATACTGAACAACTCAAGCTTTAGGATTTACTCCCTCCTCAGTCTGGTGCTTGTAGCAGCAGCACATTTCATCGGATTTCGAGTATGGATACCCGTTTTTGGTGTAGGACTCACAATGGAGGCTTTGGGATTATCAAAACTGATCAATTTTCTGAAGAAATCCTCTATTACTGAAAAAGAGTGATCCATGGCTGAAAAGAATCCATTATTCGAAGTACTGCTTTTGACAGCCGATATTGACAAAACTGTCCACGAACCAGCTCGTCTGCTGATCCTATCCATGCTCTATGTTATTGACAGCGCAGACTTTGTCTTTCTCCATAGACACTCCGGTCTTACAAGAGGTAATTTTTCAACCCACATGAGCAAACTCGAAGATGAACATTATGTAAAAGTCAACAAAAAGTTTGTGGATAAAAAACCAACAACGATTTACAGGATAACCGATGCTGGCCGTTCTGCACTCGATAATTATCGTGAGAAAATGAAGAAAATTCTTGCAGAGTTAGAATAAGAATATGATGAAAGCCAAGTCAATTAATACCAAAACTCCCAGGGGCCAGATTCATATTGATACAAGTATTCTTTACATCAACTCCAACTTCGGCCTGTATTGCAGCGCTTCCGCCAGGTGCACCTGGGTAATAGTCTGCGACCCCGCTAAATCCGCAATTGTCCGGCTCAACTTCAGCACCCGATGATAGGCCCGCGCCGTCAACTGTAACTGACGCATGGCGGTCTTCATCAGGTTTTGGCATGCCTCATCCAGCGCACAGAATTTTCGTACCTGCGCCGGGCGCATATCGGCATTGCTGGCGATCCCCATGCCCTCGAAGCGCACGCGTTGGCGTTCCCGGGCGGCTTCCACCCGTGCCCGCACCTCTGCCGAGGATTCCCCTTGGCGCATGTCGCGCAGCTTGGCATATTCCACCCGCGGCACCTGCATGTGGATGTCAATCCGGTCCATCAACGGCCCCGAGATGCGCTTCTGATAGCGAGTCACCATGGAGGATGAACAGGTGCAGGGTTTGGTCGGGTCGCCGTAGTAGCCGCACGGGCAGGGGTTCATCGCCGCGGCCAACTGGAAATTTGCCGGGAAGGTCAGTGAGCCCTGGGCACGGCTGATTGTGACCGTCTTGTCCTCCAGCGGTTGGCGCAGCACCTCCAGCACCTTTGAGCTGAACTCGGGTAGTTCATCCAAGAACAGCACGCCGCGGTGTGCCAGGCTGATCTCGCCTGGGTGCGGCCAGTTGCCCCCGCCCACCAGCCCGGCATGGCTGATGGTATGGTGCGGCGCACGGAACGGGCGTGCCCGGATCAGCGGTACATCCGAAGGCAGCAGGTCTGCCACACTGTAAATACGGGTCACATCCAGGGATTCATCGATCGTCATCGCGGGCAAGATCGAAGGCAGCGCCCGCGCCATGAGGGTCTTACCCGAGCCGGGCGGGCCGATCATCAACAGGTTATGCCCGCCAGCAGCGGCCACCTCGAGAGCGCGTTTGACATGCTCCTGCCCCTTGATCTCGCTGAAGTCCGTCTCCACCCAGACTGCTTCCGGGTCATGCGCCGGGGGCTGGGCAGGTGCTAACGGGTTTGTACCTGACAAATGATCATAAAGTGCGTTGAGCGTCGGGGCGGGGATCACGGTGATATCCGGGATCAGAGCTGCCTCGGGGGCATCCACCTCCGGCACGATCACGGTTTTGTAGCCCTCCTGCCGTGCCAGCGCCGCCATCGGCAGCACACCCTTTACATGGCGCACGCCGCCATCCAATGAGAGCTCACCGATAATGAGCGTATCTTCAACTGCTTCCGGGTCAAGCTGGGAGGTCGCGATCAACACCCCCACGGCAATCGGCAGATCGTATGCAGGCCCCTCTTTGCGCACCGATGCCGGGGCAAGGTTCACCGTCAATTTCTTGCGGGGATAATAAAACCCGGCATTCTTCACCGCTGACTGCACCCGTTCACGGCTTTCCTGCACTGCGGTATCAGGTAAGCCCACGATGACCATCTTCGGCAGCCCCCCGCCGGTATCAACCTCCACTTCAACGACCACGCCATCCAAACCGATCACGGCACAAGAGAAAACCCTGGCGAGCATATACGCCCCTTTGCGATGATGAAATCAATGAAAGAATTTTAACATAGATTCTGGCTGGGAATGCTGACTGGGAAAGATTTTTGAAGCTGATTGTCCCTGTTCGCTAATTAAGGTTGAAAAATATGTTAAACTGAGATTGACAACCCTGATCGTCTAATACTGATGAACACATATGAGAAAGTAATACGCCTATGAAACACACCTCTAAAAAAATCATCTTGTGGATCATTGCCACCCTCTCTTCTCTGGCAATGGCATGCCAGGTCACAAACGCCCTCGGAAGTTTTGGAGAGTCGATCAAAGGGCTTTTCCAGTTCAACCTGCATTAAGAATCCCCCCTAATTAGTTACTGCAATAGAGATTTCAGAACCGGTTCAACCGTCAAGATCAAAGAGATTATTTTATTCTTTGTGAATAAAATAATTTTTTGTTTTTGCTCAATTTAACTTAATGTAATGCTTTATAATACACATGTTGATCTTTAACATGTGATTTGGAATGACTATCCATTGAAATGGGAGGCATCATTCCTGTTTCCCATGTTTTTTCTTAATACTTCATGACTTTGTTAGGCCAGAATCAGGTGAGACCAAATGACAGATCTGCTTTCTCGCTTGCGAGCATTAAAACAACCGATCCGAGTGGCTGTGATCGGCATTGGCAGCATTGGCAAAGGCATTGTTTACCAGGCCACCATCACACCAGGCATCCGATGTGTGGCTATTGCAGACCTGAACCTGCAAAAAGCAACCCAATGGGCGGCATATTTAGGCTTAAACTACCAGGTAGTCGAGACGGCATCGGCGATGGTAGACGCTATCCAGCAAGGCAAACTTGCTATTTGCGAAAACGCCAGCCTGATCTCGGGCTGTGAATCTGTCGATGTCCAGGTTGATGCCTGCAGTGACATCGCCTTGGGCCTCATCTATGCAGAGACCGCCATCCATCATCATAAGCACGTTGTTATGATGAACTCAGAAGCAGACTTGACCTTTGGGCCCTATTTGCTCACCAGGGCAAAGAAAGAAGGCGTTGTCTACACCAGCGCAGATGGCGATCAGCATACCGTCATCAAGCGCTTGATCAACGAAGTTGAAATGATGGGGTTTAAAACCGTGCTGGCGGGCAACATCAAAGGCTATCTCGATCGCACCAGCAACCCAACCGCCATTATCCCCGAGGCTGAAAAACGCTATATGGATTATAAAATGTGCGCCTCCTATACCGACGGGACCAAGCTCAATATTGAGATGGCATTGGTCGCCAATGGCATCGGTGCCAGGGTGAGCCAACCAGGTATGCATGGGCCTTATGTCAAAGACATTTATGATATTTTTTCACACTTTGAATTCGAAAATTTATGGGATGGCGCAACACCAATCGCTGACTACACCATCGGAACCCAACCCTCGGGCGGCGTTTTTGTGGTCGGGTTCAACGATCACCCCCACCAGCAAGAAACCCTCGCCTGGTACCCTTGCAGGTTAGGAGAGGGTCCTTTCTATGTCTTCCACCGACCCTATCACCTCGGACATTTTGAAACGATGGCGTCGATCGCAGAAGCCTATTTGGATGGCTGGGGAATCTTACAACCAAATTTTGGATTCTCCACCAACGTTTATGCCTACGCCAAGAAGGACCTCAAAGCCAGCGAAATGCTGGATGGCGTAGGTGGTTACACATCCTATGGCTTGATTGAAAATCGCTCCGACAATAAAACTCATCCTGGATTGCCTATCTGCCTTGCAGAAAATGTCGTCTTACGCCGTGATTTTAAGAAGGATGAAAAGATCTATTTTGACGATATTCAATACAAGCCACACGAAGAGAGATTTGAAAAATTCAGCCTTGGGATGAACGAAAAAATTGGAGGATTCAGGTAAATCCAATGAACCTCCCTTCGCTCCCGGTGGAGTGACTTGTTTCTGCAATCTGATATATAATCATATGCGTTAAACAACCACAGATCAGGATCATACGACCCATGCCAAAAATCTCGATTTTTATGTCGTCCTACAACTATGCGAAATACCTGCGAGACGCGATTGACAGCGTCCTGAACCAGACCTTCACTGATTTTGAACTGTACATCATGGACGACGCCTCAACCGATAACTCCTGGGATATCATCCAATCCTATTCTGACCCGCGCCTCATCACCCACCGCAATCAGCATAACCAGCGCTCCGTACAGGGCATCAACCACTTCATCTCCGATATCGCTCAAGGGGAACTGATCGCCGTCCACCATTCGGATAATGTCTGGGCGCCGGATAAACTCGAAAAACAAATCCAATTCCTAGGCTCGCATCCAGAAGTCGGTGCAGTTTTTACCAGCGTAAGTGTGATCGATGAGCAGGGACAGCCTTTTGAGGACCAGGAGCACCCCTATTACCAGCTATTCGACCAACCCAACAGAACCCGTCATGAATGGCTGCGGCATTTTTTCTACCAGGGCAACGCCCTCTGCCATCCCAGTGTGCTGATCCGTAAACGGTGCTATGAAGAATGCGGCCTGCACAGGTTTGGGCTGGGTCAACTCCCCGATCTCGACATGTGGGTGCGGTTGTGCCTCAAATATGACATCCACATCCTGCCTGAGAGGCTGGTCAGTTACCGTATGCTCCGGGATGAAAATTTTACCAGCGGCAGCCGGCCGGATTCACGCATCCGGTTCCATTTTGACTATCTACAGGTGTTAGAAAATTACCTCAAGATCGCAAGCTTTGATGAATTTGTGAAGGTCTTCCCGACTGCCGAAAAGTTTGCCAACCCAAAAGGGTTCGATCTGGGCTTTGTCTTAGGAATGACCGCGTTGGAAGAACGCGGCAACTCACCCGTCTTTGAATTATTCGGCTTGGACTTGCTGTTTTCCATTTTGCAGAACCCAGACAGGGCAGAAAAGGTCAAACGAATTTACGGTTTCACGCACAAAGATTTTGTTACCCTCAATGCGCAGCACGATGTCTTTTCGGTTGAGATCAAAGCCAATCTCAACAAGAATTTGGCTGAGACGCGCCGAACCGCCCAGCAAATGAAATCAGAAAATCAGCATCTGCAAAGGAAAAGTGCTGAAAAAGAGCGGACAATTCGAAATCAACAAGAGCAACTGGAAGTTCGATCTCGATTATTGGATCAACTCAGAATAAATATTCAAAATATGTCGCATGAAAATCAATCCCTTTCCGGGGAAATCACCCAAATCAAAGCAAGCAGAACATGGAAATTGGGCACCGCGATGGATCGCATATTGAAAAAACTTGCCCCAACTGGCAGTTGGCGGGAGAAGATCCTCAAAGGCATTTACCGCAGCATAATCACACCAATTTTCTTTAACAAACATGCTGATAATACTGGTGACAATCTCGACCTGATCCAATCATCAGGCTATTTCGACGAAGAATGGTATCTGGCACATTACCCGGATGTTGCATCCTCAGGCATGAAAGCAAGTAAACATTACCTGCTCAATGGCGGATTTGAAGGCCGCGACCCGGGGCCAATTTTTTCAAGTGCAGCCTATTTGGCAGCTTACCAGGATGTCAGAAAGGCGTCGATTAACCCCTTGGTTCACTACCTCAAATTCGGTAAAGCAGAGGGCAGGGATATCCAACCCAGCAATGAAGCATAATCCATTAATTAAAAACTCCCAGCGCCATAATAAAGGTTTCCTAATGCTCAAAACAAAAAGATTTAATAAACGGTATTACCACAGCATTGGTGAAATCTTTCGCGATACCTCAGCAATTATGAAACGCCGCAGCGAGATCAAATCCCTCATGCGGGGTAATGTGATCTCAGACGCCTTCAGAGAACGGATCATGCTCGCCGTCACAGAAGTTAACGGCTGCCGTTACTGCCAGTATGCACACGCCAAAATGGCGCTAAAATCAGGCCTGACCGAAGATGAGATTGGAAGCATGGCAGATGGCGCTTTCCACCACTGCCCCCCAGAAGAGGTGCCTGCACTGTTATACGCGCAACACTGGGCAGAAATGAACGGGAAGCCAGATCGGCAAGCACATCAGAAAGTGATAGACACCTACGGCGAACAAACTGTCTCAGGCATGGAGCTGGCGATGCGCATGATTCGCATGGGTAATCTGATGGGGAATACCTGGGATTACATCTTGTTCAAGGTCTCATTCGGCCAATGGGGGAATAAAACAGAATAATCGGCGTCAGTTTGTGCTGTATAAATCTGACGCAACTATTTATCAACGCCACATTCTTTGATGTCGTCTTCCTTACTTAGATGATTGGTTCTCATTCAGCTTTACAAACACTGTCATCGTTGATATACCCCGGTTGCCCCACAGGAAGTATGGTATGAAAGTCAGTGGTTGCCCCTGGATTGTCTTCCCCGATATGATCCTGATTCCGCCCAGCATGTCAGGGTCGAATCTGCTGGTAATGCTGTCAGGGTCAAGCACCACATTAAAAATATCCACATCCGGGTTGTCGCAGCTTTCAAGGCAATAAACCAGCGGACCACAAGCCAAAGCTGCCTTCCCCCGTACAGATCTCACTTTCGGGTCCGATCTCAGCAGGTGCGGACTCATATCGAATTTCAATGTGATTTGATCGTCCTGTTGCCACGCCCTCTCCAGAACAAACCAGCTTGCCCGGGTCGGGTCGAACCGCTCAGCCTGATCCGCAGCGAATGTTTGAATCACTTCACCATTCAGCAAAATTTCAGTTTTCGCCGACCATGAAGGCATTCGCAGATGGAGTTTTATCTCGCGAGTCGTTACCGGTTGGATTTTGATCT
Source organism: Anaerolineaceae bacterium (assembly GCA_016841365.1). GTDB lineage: Bacteria > Chloroflexota > Anaerolineae > Anaerolineales > Anaerolineaceae > Brevifilum. The sequence goes on along the minus strand of JAENZI010000002.1, from coordinate 266,233 downwards.
GCACGTCGCCATACCATGGCAGACGGCTTTCAATGGCAAGCAGCAGCTCATGCTGATTGAACTGCAAGTGATGCCAGCTGCTGATGTATTGTTGAAGTTCAATGCTATCCCCACTGGCTGTAAGGATATCCGCATCCAGCCCGGCGATCGTACGGGAGAGATTGGAAGGGCAGCACGGCACCTGATACCAGGGGCGGCGTTCTATCCCGCCATCAGCGGCAAGGGGATTATTGTATAAGTAAGTCCGTCCATCTAGCCCAAACCCTACCAGCGCCGCATTGTATAACTGCCACTCAAACAAATCGCTGAAGCGTGCCTCCCCCGTTAGACCAGCCATTTCCCGATTCCAGAACAAGCTGCCTAATGCGGCACAAGTTTCTGCATAGGCGAAATTAGGGTCAAGCTCAAAATCGCGCCCAAAACCTTCAATCACTGGCAAGGCACCAATCCCTCCGGTGATGTACATGCGGCGCGCCACCATCCGCTGCCAGCTCTCCTCAAGTGCAGACTCATAAGCAGAGTCTCCTGTCAGGCGGTCATACATCGCCGCCGCAGTCATTTGGTAAGCAAAGCGCACCGCGTGACCGACGGGTACCGTTTGTTTTCGGACCGGTTTGTGCTGCTGCAAGAGCTTGCCAGTGAGGGCGTTTATCACCCAGCGGACTTTGATCAATGGCGGATGTTCAGCACGATTCATCGGTGGCAGTGACGGTAAATCCTCCTCTGCCGCATGTGTTTTAGAATGCGCTTCAGCCTGGGCGACACGTCGTCCATTACTGATTGATTGACGTAAGATATTAAAGGCAAAGCCTTTGTCTCTGCCGCGCATTTCTATAAATTGATGCGCCATCTCAAGGTATTCATTCTCACCGGTCACTTTATACAACCGCAGCAGCGCTATCTCAACTTCCTGATGGCCTGGTGTGGCACCGGTTCCCTTCCCAGAGAAATCTTCCACAATCCGGTCGGCAGCCTTGCCGACAATATCAAGCAGGTTTTCCTTTCCAGTCGTCTCGAAATGGGTAACACCTGCCTCAATCAGATGACCAAAACAGTAAAGTTCGTGTTCAATCTGCAAATTCACCCAGCGCAACCCCGGAAAATGAATCTGGTTGAAGGTATAAAGGTATCCATCTGTTTCCTGGGCTTTGCCAATTAATTCGATGAATGCGTTAACTAAAGTTGTTAGTTCCTGGTTGGGGTAGACGGGCAAAATGCGGGCCGCAGCCTCCAGCCACTTATAGGCATCCGAATCGGCAAAGAACCACCCCCGCCTTGCAAATGGTTTACCCTCTGCTAAAATGCGGAAATTATCGATGCACCCTGTGCGTTCAAGCTGCTGCCATTGGTGAAAAATTGCCTGGCGTGCATTGACCTCACGCCGCTGCTTCCAAAACCCGTCTGTAATGGATGACCTGATCTCATTCACCTTTGTTCACCCCACCCTGCTTGAGCAGCGCTAGCGGAATTAAACCCAATAGAGAAATGATCGACCCCACCTGAAAGATAATCGGCACCGGGACAAAACCAGCCTCACCGTTCAGCAAAGTCGGGACGCCGTAGGCTTGAATTAAGCCCGAGCCAATCGCAGGCCCAACCACCATCGGAATGGCGATCCAGAAGATCATCCGGATCCCCAAAAACTTCCCCCGGCTTTCTTCGGGCAGCAAGTCTTTCAGCCAGGCAACTGAAGCAATGCCTGAAGCCACAGAGAATGCTTGCCACATCAACCCCGTCAGCGCTAATAATGGCAGGGTGCTAACCAAAGAAAGCAAAATTCCACCCAGGCTGCTAAGCACCACGGCAATCGCGATCATCACACGCTTATTCCAGCGATCAGCCAAGATGCCAAATGGGATAGCAAGAACCGCCGAACCAAGCATGACTGCGCCACCAATGATGCTGAATTCGGTCTTGCTCACCCCAACATAATTCTCGAGATAAACGATCATATACGGGAAGGATACCTGCATGCCGATGCTGACAATCATGATAAAAATCAACAGAATGAAAAAATTTTTATTCTGTCTGAGGGTATCCAGATTGAAAAGCTCGCCAAACTCCTTCCAGAAGGGGATTCGTTTTCGGTCAGTATCCGCTGCACTTTCGGGCTCCCGTAACAACAATCCGCCCACACAACCTGCCAAAATCACAATCCCACCGAGGGCATAAAAGAATGTGAAATAGCCAAAAGAATCAATCAAAATCCCCGCGGCAACCATTGATATGATCTGCGCCAGGAACACACTCAGATTCAACACGCCCTCCACCCGGCCGCGGGTTTCAGGTGTGGCAACGTCCACCGTCCAGGCGCTAAATGCGGCGTCGTTGGCAGTCGAGCCGAAGAAGGTCATGATCGAATCGGCAACCACGACCATGATCACTGCCAGCGAAGTTGTTTTGATGTAGGCAACCGTCGGGAAAAGGATTGTGGATAAACCCCACAAGATATAACCGAACAAAATGTACGGTTTGCGTTTCCCCCAACGAGACCGTGTGCGGTCGCTCAGTGTGCCCATCAAGAGCGTGGTCAGCGTTGCAGTGATGGCACTCCCCGCCACCATCCAGGCAACAGGCCGCGGATCGGGCGTGATCGTATCGTAAACAAAGGTATTAAACCAGGAATTTTCGACCGCCCAGGCGATCTGCCCGGTCAATGCCAATGCAAGCATCACTGCCCAGGTTCGTGCTGAAATTGGTTTGCGAGGATGACTGTCCATGTTTCTCCTTTGAAGTTGCAGGGTCTTTTCGTATAATTGCAGTGATTAAATTAAATCAATATATGTCGTCATTAAAAATTTTTATCCTTCTGGAACAATTTTTGTTTTCTTAACATATGCCTTCAACCGCTCATAATCCTCAGGTAAATCCATGTCCATCCCAAAGCCGACATCCGGGATCACGACCGTACGAATGACCAGGTTGAACGCTTTTGACAGGGCTTTCTCTCCATCTGCTAATGTTGCGCGGCCAAAAACATATTTAATGATCATTACCCAGGTCTTAGGGCGTTTTGCCACAAACCGGATCATCGGACCCAAAGATACCTTCTTCTTTTTCCGATTGATCTTGCGCCTGCGCTGACCAAGCTCGTGGATCACGTCTTTCTGAACAGCGATTGCCCTGGGGCTCAACGCATACAGTTCACCTGGGAAAACGTGATGATCACAAAACCGCGCCACAGCCCGCCCTGATTTCGGAAATTCTTTTTCTGCAATATCCTCAGGCACAAGTGAAACAAAAAAATCACAGGGTTGATTTTGGTTAAGCGCTTCAAAAAAAGTGTTGATCTCGCCAATCTTAATGGCGGGAGCATCCGATGAGCTGACCACAACCTGGGCAGGCGTCATCCCCAATTCGTTAAGATACGCCATCCCCGCCATTAATTTATCGGCAAACCCCGATGTCGTCTCGGCTGGGACGTATTGCACAGGATAGTCAAAGCGAATATCCTCCTCACTCAGACCGATCAAATACAACCCCTCCACATAGGGAGATTTCTGTAATTCTTCGAGCTGCCAATCGATCAACCGCTTGCCCAAAAACGGCAGCAGGGCTTTGACCTTGTAATGCTCTTGCGGGTCCAATGCCACCATCAGACGGCGCCGCTTGGGGTCTCGGCCGCACATCACAAAGACAGGATATTGCGGATGAGGGTGATCCGTCATATTGTCCTCTCTATATCAAGACGAAATTTGATCAGTCACCAATAAATGTATTGAAAATGATTATAAACGAATCTCAGGACCTGGGAGATTGATTATGCCCTATCCCACGACTTCATTGGTTACGCTCCGCAGATGTTTCACAAACACAGCATATCTGGAGAATAAATGTACCAAGGGTGAAGAACGTCGACCTTCAATATCTGATTCCTGCAATGCTTTTCTGAAGGTTTCAGCGTCATCAAATTGGGGCATGAGCATCGTTGCCCGTCCCAATTCCCATAACGAATGGGCATCTGATCCTGCCGTTTGTAATAAACCATTCTTTTTGGCAAACGCTAGTGCCCTTTGGTTGTAAATGTTGCTCAGACAGCGGGCGTTGAATACTTCTATGGCATCCACGTAAGGCACGATCTTTTCAAGTTCTTCTACCTCCCAATGGGTGCTGCGCTGCGTATCAAGTGGATGCGGCACGCTGATGACCGCCCCCTGTGCCTTGAGCCGCGCAATCGCCTCCATAGGGTCAAGCCCTCCGGGAACGCGTTCAGACATAAAGTATCCTAAAAGTTCTCCCTGGGTGGTCTCCACCTCTTCGCCGACGATCACTCGCTCAGGCGCACGGGCGTGAAGCGCTAACGCCGCATCAATTTCGTTATGGTCAGTGATGGCAATCCAGTCAATACCGAGTGTTTCACAGCGCGCCAGGATTTTTTCCGGGTCTGCTAAACTGTCTTTTGATAAACGTGTGTGCACATGCAATTCCACCCTGATGCGCTGGTTTATTGGGTGACTCATGATTCTAAATAAACCCGGGGCAGGCGGTCTGCTAACCCGCACACCACTTCATAATTAAGTGTCCCCCAACGGGCAGCGATATCACCGGCAGAGATGCGCTGCTTTCCCTGTGCGCCCAGCAGCACCACTTCATCGCCGGCTTTTGCGTCCGGCACCGAATCCAATTGCAGCATAGATTGATCCATACAAATCCTACCCACCACATCCACAACCCGCCCCTGCACCAGCACCTTTTGCCCGGGTTCACGGCGATAACCATCGCCATATCCAACCGGTATCACCCCAATCCGCTCATGGTCAGAGGTCACGTAAACCGAGCCGTAGCTGACCCCATGGTTGGGCGGCAGCACCCGCACAGAAGTCAGGCGCGCCTTCCAGGTTAACGCAGGTTTGAACGTTTTCGGCAGTTGGGTATCAGGGGATGGGTTCAGCCCAAACATCGCGATCCCAGGACGGACCAGATCAAAATATGCCTCAGGGAAGTTGATCACGGCGGCAGAATTAGCCGCGTGAACGACTTGTGGGCGTAAATTTGCCCTCTGTAATCGATCTAATAGAACATTGAATTTCTTTAACTGATCTTCAGCAGAGCTGGCTTGCGGTTCATCCGCACGGGCAAAATGTGTGAAGATCCCGTCAATCTCAATCGCGTCACTGTGCTGATATTCCTCTAAAAATTCTGGCACCCTGTCCAGCGGCATCCCCAGGCGCCCCATGCCCGTCTCAACCTTGAGGTGCGCATTCAGGCGTTTGCCAGTGACTTTTGCCATCTTTGCATACGATGTGGCTAATTTCGAGTCATAAATGGCGACATGCACATTGTTCACAATCGCTTCAGGGATCATCACCGGCGGGGTGTATCCCAACACCATCACCTCAGCATCCACCCCCGCTGCCCGCAGGTTGAGCGCTTCTTCAATGCGGGCAACACCGCACCAAGCCGCACCTGCCTCGGTGACCGCTTTGGCGACTGCCAATACACCGTGACCATAACCATTTGCCTTTATCACCGCCATCACTGGTGTGCGGGTCATCATTTTAATTTGACTGACATTGTTCTTAATCGCCCCCAGGTCGATTTCAAGCCAGGTCGAGTATGCATCAGTATTCATGGGTTGAAGTATAGCCCCGCTTAACGTTCCTTTCAAGTCTGTTTCACGCCTAAATGTAACTAATGACGCCGCATCAGCCTAAGGTATAATCAGATTTTGCATCGTTTCACACACGAAGGATTGTTTTTTATGACATCGTTTAATTTTAAATTTGATCTGATTGCGCAAGACGGCGACGCACGCGCCGGTGTCTTTCACACCCCTCACGGTGATATCCCTACCCCGATTTTTGCCCCAGTCGGCACCCAGGCTACGGTAAAATCTCTGACCCAACGGCACCTAAAAGAATTGGATGCCAAACTGATCCTTGCCAACACCTATCACCTATATTTACGCCCTGGCGACGAACTGATCGCTGAATTGGGAGGATTGCACCAATTCATGAGCTGGGATGGCCCAATCCTGACGGATTCAGGCGGATATCAGGTATTTTCACTCTCTGACATGAACGCCATCGATGAAGACGGCGTGACCTTCAAAAGCCACATTGATGGCTCGACACACCGCTTCACACCAGAGCGTTCGGTACAGATCCAGGAAAACCTCGGTTCGGATATCATCATGGCCTTTGATGAATGTGCCGAACCCTACGATCGTGAGTACAACGAACGCGCCATGCAGCGCACGCATCGTTGGGCAGAACGCTGTCAAAAAGCCAAAACCCGCGGTGACCAGGCCTTATTTGGGATTGTGCAGGGCGGCGTGTTTCCTGACCTGCGTGCCGCTTCAGCAGAATTTATTTCCGGGTTGGACTTCCCCGGCAATGCGATTGGCGGCCTGTCGGTGGGCGAAACCAAAGATGAAATGAGCGCAATGATCGAGGTGGTGAACGCCATCCTGCCAGCACATAAACCCCGCTACCTGATGGGCGTCGGCACCCCGCTGGACCTGGTGGAAGGCATCCGGCGCGGGATCGACATCTTTGACTGTGTACTACCGACCCGCCTGGCACGGCACAACGCGGCTATGACGGATAACGGACGGATGAACATGATGAACGCCCAATACGCCACAGACGAACGCCCGATCAGTGAGACTTGCACCTGCTACACCTGCCAAAACTATTCCCGGGCATATATCCGCCACCTGATCCAGGCGCGAGAACTGCTTTCCGGCACGCTGTTGTCCATTCACAATATCCACACACTGGTAAATCTGACCCGCAACTTACGAACAGCCATCATTGAAGGCCGTTTCGAGCGCTTTGCGGACGACTATCTTGCCAATCTATCAACGTAAAAGAGGTTCACATCATGACAACCATCCAGGCTATCCTTTTAGGTATTTTGCAGGGGTTAACGGAATTTTTACCGATCTCCAGTTCAGGTCATCTGGTTATTTTGCCCTTCTTCCTTGGTTGGGACCTGCCAGAAAAAGAGATGTTCATATTTAACGTGCTGGTACAGATCGGCACCCTGGTCGCGGTGATCGTCTTTTTTTGGAAGGATCTGGTCGCGATCATTTCCGATTCCTTCAAGCAACTCATCAAAGGCACCCCCTTTGCCACCCATCATGCCCGCATGGGCTGGCTGCTGATCGCAGCCACCATCCCTGCGGGTTTAGCCGGAATCTTCCTGCAGGATCTCGTCGAACAAACCTTCACCTCACCCCTTTTTGCAGGGATTGCTCTGATTTTTACTGCTGTTTTGATGCTCGTTGCAGAAAAGGTCAGCCAACAGGTCGGGGATGTGCAGGATATTACCCTGGTTGACGCCCTCGTCATGGGCTTGTTCCAGGCGTTGGCGCTCTTCCCGGGTGTATCCCGCTCGGGTTCAACCATTTCTGGCGGGATGACCCGCCACCTCAAACGAGAAGCAGCCGGGAAATTTTCATTCCTGATGTCTATCCCGATCATGCTGGCTGCGGGTGGGCTCTCCACCTATCAAATGCTGACTGAGGTGCCAAATTTAAGTGAATTCCTGCCCTTGATGGTGATCGGCTTCCTGACTGCGATGGTGGTGGGCTATATCGCCATCCGCTGGCTGCTTCGATTTCTCGTCAACCACTCATTGATTTATTTCTCGATCTACTGTTTTGTGATTGGTGGGGCAACCATTCTGGCCTGGGTATTGTGAGCATCGTATGAAAACAAAATTTTCCAGCCTGATCATCCTGCTGCTTTTATTGCTGACTGCGTGCGTGAAAGCAGAAACCCCGCAATCTGATCAGCGTGAGATGGAAGTGGTCACGCTCCAGGTGACACCGGAATTAGCCCACTGGTTTAGGGATGTGAATCGCTGCGCTGAAGGTCTTCCAAATATCGGAATCGTCACACAGATCCTGCCCGACAGTGCGCTTGACCCCGTTCAAGCAGACCTGATCCTGAGGCTTGGCGAGCGCACATCCTCCGACCCGCAGGTGGCGGTGATGGGCAAAGAAGAGATCGTGGTCATCACCGGCGAACGGGTGCCCTTACGCTCGCTCAGTATTGAGAGCCTGCGCGCCATCTTCACTGGCAGCATCGAAAATTTGAACGATATTTCCGATAATTCAACCGGATCGACTGAGGAGGATCAACCCATCGAGATCCTCACCTACCCCCAAGGGCATCACCTGCGCTTGCTTTTCAGCCAAACCTACCTTGACTCGCAGGACATAGACCCTGATGCCCAGCTTCTTTCAACCTCTGATTCCGTGATAGATCACATCCAATCGAACCCTTATGCCATAGCCTACATACTCAAAGGCCAGGTTCCAGCAGGCATCAACCTGCTTGAGGTAACAGACCTCGACCCCCTGGCGGCTCAGTATAATGTGCTGGCAGTGACCCAAATCTTCCCGCAGGGTGATCTCCGGCAGCTCCTGCTCTGCCTCCAAAATTCAAACTAAACCAGATTTCCCGTTTGCTGGCTCAGTAATTCCCCCAAATCGGAGATGGCTATTCGTGCTAACAGCGATTATTGTCTTCAGCGGACAGCCGTAATGCCCTCCAAGAATGCCCATCCCGCGCATACGATAACTTGACATCAAACCATAGAAGTAATATATTTATGAAGGCATTCCTCAGAACACGGGAATGAACAGAACATTAATAAATCCTAGAAAGATGGAGTATAAGCATGTCAGAACGTTATGTAGGAACCGTCAAATGGTTCAGCGCCCCCAAAGGGTATGGTTTCATTGGTCGTGACGATGGTGAAGAGGACGTTTTCGTTCACTTTTCCGCAGTTCAGATGGAGGGTTATAAGAGGCTCAAAGAAGGTCAGAAAGTAGAGTTCTCCATTGAAGAAGGTCCCAAAGGTTTACAGGCTGCGAATGTTATCCCGGCAGAAGGGGAAATCGCAGTGGAGGAAACCATTGACGAGACTGTTGAAGAACAGGAAGAAGAAGAAGAAGAAGAAGAATCCTCCGGAGGATTTTTCAACTTCTAAGTAAGAACGGAAGAAACTCAATCTTCAAAAAATTTATCGGGTCGCAACAGCGGCCCGATTTTTTGTTAACCACTAAAATAGTAAATAGTTTACCAATTTCGCAATCTCAAGGAAAACAAACTGCCAGCCTTCAGCCTGCAAAAACCATGTCGTTGATCTGAACCAATGCCCTGCGACCGGCCGCACAAACACATCAATCCCGCTATCGCGTAACACTTGTCTGAAGATCAGCCTGGTGCGAAAACTGTGATACGGATCTGTCACCACCATCAATCGCGTCCAACCCTGGTCTTGTGCGAACTCGCGCACCGCAACGGCTTCATCTTCGGTGCTGTCAACCGGCAGATCGGTGATGTACACATCCTCCCGCGCAAACCCGCCTTCGATCGCATCACCACGCAGCCTGGCATTTGCTGTTCGATCAGCATCAGTAATCACCAGGTTCGGCGCAATCCCATCCGCATTCATCTCAATGGCCAGCGCCAAACGGTCGCCAGTACCGCCGCTCAACACAACAACGGCATCTACCGGCTCAATCGGGTCAGCCACAATCAAAACAGCCCCAACACCAATCAACCCGAGAAACACCAGCAAAATCCCAATTACAACCCCGCCTATACCCAGCAGGGCACAGGAGCAACCGCCGATTCGGCGCTCCTTCTGGGGTCTTGCTTGTTCGGGTTTCAGGTCCTCAGTCATTTATCGCAAATGCTCCTCAAGCGCCGATTTCATAATCGATAAACCATTTTCCAGCGTGGCACGCGGGCAGCCAAAATTCAACCGGACGAATCCCTCGCCTGCCTCACCAAAATCCGCGCCGTCATTCAGCCCGACCCTGGCATGTTCGAGGAAAAAGCTATGAGGAGATACATTCAATCTCAGATCACGGCAATCCAACCACCCCAGGTAAGTGCCCTCAGGCACTGCCATCTGAATGCCAGGTAAGTCTTGATTCACAATCTTAGCCAGGTAATCCCGGTTCTTTTCCATATATGCCAATGCTTCATCCAGCCAGGGCTGTCCATGCCGATATGCCGCCAGAGCAGCATGCAGTCCTAAAATATTCGGATGTCCTAACAACATCCGCATAGAATTTGTTAAGGTCTCCCGCATTTCGGGGTTTTGCGCCACATACACCGACGTAGAGAAACCCGCCACATTAAAAGTCTTACTGGGGGCGAAATAAGTGACTGTCCTCTCCGAGACCTCGGGCGAAAGGCTGGCAATCGGGATGTGCTGACTTTCTGAAAACACAAGATCAGCATGAATCTCATCCGAAACAATCAGTACATCATTTTTCAAGCAAATTTCAGCCATGCGGGTCAATTCTTCCCTGCTGAACACCCGACCCGTGGGGTTTTGTGGATTGCATAAAATGAACATCTTCACCCCAGCGGCAATTTTTTCGGCGAAGTCATCAAAATCGATCTCATAACGCCCGTCTGCTCCCTGTACAAGGGCGTTGATCACCATCTCGCGCCCAGCCATCTTTGGCGAAGCCAAAAAAGGCGGATAAGCCGGGGTTTGGATCAGGATTTTGTCGCCCGGATCCGTCAGACTGTAAATGGCATGGGTAAAACCGGTCACAACGCCGGAAATAAATGAAACCTGATCAATGTCAACATCCCAATTCTGGCGGTACGCAAGATGCTGTGTAATGGCCTCCCGAAGGCCTTTTGGCGGGCCGCCATAACCAAAAACACCGTGCGCGACCCGTTGTTGCAGGGCTTCAATGATCGGCTCTGCAGAGCGGAAGTCCATATCCGCCACCCACATCGGCAGCACATCTTCGTCGTAATAATTCCATTTGAAGCTTTCAGTGTTCCTGCGGTCAATAATTTTATCAAAATCCATACGCACTCCTCTAAATCATTTTGTAAAAATTATAGCGTAAGCTTACCACTTTCGTGGTCAATTTGAGAAACAGTATAAAATGGTATACTCAAAATTGACTGGCTTTTTGATTCACGGAGCGCTTTTTGAAGAAGATCCTGACCGGGTTAGTAAAACTGATCCACCTCGATCAATACATTTATTACGTCACAATCACCACCCTGCTGGGCTTCACTGCGGCAAAGGGCGTGTTCTGTTGGCGTTTTCTAATCGCGCTCATTGCCAACATTCTGTCAGTCGGCTTTATCTACATGATCAGGGATATCGAAAACGCCCCGGTCGATGCCCTGGCAAACCACAAGATAATTCGCAACCCGATTGCGGTCGGTTTAATCTCACCGAAAACCGCTAAATCAATGGCTTTTTTATGGCTCATGTTCTCAGCGGGTCTCTATGCAGCATTAGGCCGCTGGTCTCTGATCCTCGGTCTGGCAAGCCTGACTTTGGGGTTTCTCAGTTCGTATCGCGGCACTAAGCTCAGTATGATCCCTGTTGTAGACGTGCTAACACGATGTGCAATGAACGCTGGGCTTCATTTTCTAATCGGATATCTCGCGTTCAGCCCTTCGCTCACACGCAACTGGTTCTGGCCGTTTTTGTCGATCATTGCGATCAGCATCTTCAGCCAGTTACATCGGCAGCTTTACAGCGTCGAACACGATGCGCCACAACAACAGGGTTCATCTGCTGTCTTCCTGGGCGCAAAAACCACACGCATTCTGATGGTTTTGCTGATGGTTATCGGGATATTTTCTGCTGTGGTTTCGCTGATCGTGATCGAACTGATCCCCGGTTGGGTTTTTACAATCTGGGCAATTATGACTGCATTTCTCTTACTGCCCCAGCTGCTTAAAATAAACCGTGAAAGTCAAAAATTTTCATTTTGGAGGGCACTCCAAAACCCGATGCAACGCGCTGGCGCGATTGCATTATTGTTATTCTTCTTACTGCCTTGGCTCAACAGCCACCTCTCTTTATCATTCTGATAATCGCAAATAAAAGAACAGGATACACATGACAGACAACCAAAAATTACCAACATTGAATTTGATCGCCTCCCCAAACTGGACTGGTTACGAATTGATCGACACGGGGAAAGGCCAAGCGCTGGAACGTTTTGGACCATATACGCTGATCCGGCCTGAACCCCAGGCTATTTGGACACGCGGGCTGCCAGCCAAGCAATGGGATAACGCAGATGCAGTGATGGTTCCCACCCGTGATGAATTCGGCGGCTATTGGGACTTCAAACACGGCATCCAGCAGCCCTGGGTGATCGATTACAAGGGGTTGAAGAGCGAAATCCGCCTTTCAAAATCGCGGCATATCGGCGTTTTCCCTGAACAAGCCAGCCATTGGGACTGGATCGCCGATCAGATCAAGTCTGCCGGTCGCCCCCTGAAAGTGATCAACTTGTTTGGCTACACCGGCATGGCAACTGCGTCAGCAGCTCGCGCCGGCGCTGAGGTGACCCATGTTGACGCCTCCAAGCATGCGGTTGCCTGGGCCAGCCACAACCTGGATCTCTCTGGCTTAGGTAAGGCACCCGTCCGCTGGCTGGTTGAAGACGCCCGCAAATACCTCAAACGTGAGGCGAAACGAAAATCCTTCTACGATGGGATCATCCTCGACCCGCCCAAATTCGGGCGCGGCCCCAGCGGGATGGTTTGGGACTATTTTGAAGACATCGTCGAACTGCTTGCGCTTTGCCGGCGGGTGCTGACCCCCAATCCCAAATTCATCTGCCTGACCTCTTATGCTATTCAGGCATCGGCGCTGGTGCCCCACCAGGCGCTGCAAGAAATCGTCAGCGGACATGGCGGAGAAATCACCAGCGGTGAACTGGTCAGCGTGGATAAAAGCAAAGGTCATATCCTTTCCCATTCACTCTTTGCTCGCTGGTCAGCAAATTAATCATTGGAGGCGAACCATGCATCAAAAGATTGATTTATTGATGGCGAACCTGGGCAGCACGTTGATCACAAAAGGTTTAACGGTTGCCACCGCTGAATCATGCACAGGCGGGCTTCTGGCGCATCACCTGACAGGCGTTTCAGGCAGTTCAAGCTATTTTATTGGCGGCGTGGTAGCTTACAGCAACCGGATCAAGCAAGAAGTGCTTGGGGTTCAGGAGGAAACGCTGGCACAATTTGGCGCGGTCAGCGAACAAACCGCACAAGAAATGGCATCAGGGGTCCGAGAAAAATTCCACACGGATATCGGCCTTTCGACCACCGGCATTGCCGGCCCTACCGGTGGGACGCCTGATAAGCCCGTGGGTTTGGTATGGATTGGCATCAGCATCCCCGAAAACACTCGTGCATATGAATGTCATTTTGAGGGAGACCGGACGCGAATCAAGACCCAAACAGTGCATCAAATTCTCCATCTGCTCAGTGAACATCTTAAGTAACATTTTTGAATCGAAAAGAGGTCCTATGACTGAGAAAAAGAAAGTCCTGATCCTGACGGGCGACGCCGGGATGGGTCACCGATCCGCTGCAGAGGCAATCCAGAAGGCAATGCATACATACTGCACTGAAGATTGCGAGATCGTGATCGAAAACCCGCTCAATCATCCTAAAGTTCCAAAAGTGATTCGTGAAAGTCAATCCGACTATGATACCATCGTCAAAAACCTGCCGGAACTATATAAATTCGGGTATGAGATCAGCGATTCATCCTTCCCGGTCAAATTGATGGAAGGTGGTTTTACGTTCGTCTTGCTGAACATCATGCGCCAAACAATCAAAGAAACCCAGCCAGACCTGATCATCACCACCTATCCCATCTTCCAGGCACCGTTGATCAACCTGATCCGTTCAGATAAACTCGAGATCCCCCTGGTTGTTGTGGTCACTGACCTGGTTACCGTGCATCAGGTGTGGTTCAACAAGGCAGTCACCCGCTGCACCGTCCCCACTGAAGAAGTGCGCGACCTCGCCCTCAAAGCCGGCCTTGCGCCAGAACAAATCGTAAAAACCGGGATCCCGGTAGACCCCCAAATTTTGGCGTTAAAAGAAGAAAAGGTAGAGGACTTGAGAGCCGAGTTGGAATGGGAAAAGGAGTTACCCGCCCTGCTGGTTGTGGGCAGCCCGCGCATCCCCGCGCTGATTGAAATCGTGCGCACTATCGATGCCAGCGGTTACGACCTGCAACTGGCGCTTGTGGCGGGTGGAAATGATCAGCTCCTGGAGGAGTTCAACGAAATCGAATGGCAGCACCCCACAAAGATCTATGACTTTGTGGATTTTATTCCCAGGTTGATGCGGGCATCAAACATCATCATCTGCAAAGCGGGCGGTCTGATCGTCACCGAATCCCTTGCCTCCGGTCTGCCGTTAATGCTCGTGCACGTCCTCCCCGGACAGGAAAAGGGCAATGCCGATTACATTGTTGAACACGAAGCAGGCGTATTCTGTAAATCCCCATTGGATGTCCTTGAAACACTATCATCGTGGTTACGCAATGACCATGGCCGGTTGAACGAAGTGGCTAAGAACGCAGAGCAACTGGGCAAAGCGGATGCCGCCAGGGAAATCGCTGTTGAGGCCTGGAAGCTACTGCGGCAAAAAGACGCTTGACATTAAAACAAAACAACTTGACCCATCATTAGACAGGTCAGGTTGTTTAATTATTAATCATCTATTTCGGATCATCGATCTGGATCGGGGAAACCAGCACCCGGTCTACCCGGCGCCCGTCCATATCCACGACTTCAAATTCAAACCCCACACAACTGAATTTCGCCCCAGTTTTTGGGATTCGCCCTAACTGACTCATCACAAAACCGCTCAATGTCTGAAATGCCCCCTGCTCTTCACCGGGAATTTCGGATAAATTCAAGATCTCTTTCAACTGATCGATCACAATCAACCCATCAAACAGCCAAGAACCATCATCACGTTGAACGACAAGATAATCCGTGTCTTCCTGGTCCTCCGGGATTTCACCGACAATCGACTCCAAAATGTCATAATCGGTGACCATACCGATGACACCACCGTATTCATCCACAACAAAAGCCAGGTGCACGCCGCTTAACTGGAAATTCTCAAGCGCCTTCAAAGCAGCCATATTCTCAGGCAAAAAGATGGGCGCCTCGACAAATTCTCGTAAATCAAATTCCGCATCATGCGGGTTTTTCCCTAAGAGATCACGGATATGGAAATACCCCAGCACATGATCCAGGTCCCCATCTGCCACAGGGATGCGGGAATGCGGCATGTCTAAGATTTTGTTCCAGATCTCATCGATGGGATGGTTGATATCCACCCAGGACATTTCCATCCGCGGCGTCATCAAGGCTTCAACACGCCGGTCGCCAAGGCGGAAGATGCCCGAGACCATTTCATGTTCTGCATCTTCAATCACGCCAATCGTCCGCCCTTGCTCAATATAATTCCTGATTTCTTCTTCTGTGATAACCGGACCTTTATCTGTATTAATCCTTAATATCTTCAAACCAAAATTCGTTGAGACGCTCAATAATTTTGTGAGAGGTCGGAACAATTTTGTCAGAAACTTAATTGCTGGCGATAGCTTCACCACCACGTTTTCGGGTTTGCTGACAGCCAATCGCTTCGGGATCAATTCGCCTAACACAATTGAAAAATAGGTAATGATGATCACAACAATGATCAGCGCGATCAGGTCTGCTCTGGGTTCCAACCAGGGGATCCTGCTCAGTAACGCAGCCACCGGACCGGAAAGCCGCGCACCACCAATACCACCAGCCAGCGTATCGATCATCGTGATCATGATTTGCACGGTTGACAGGTATTGCTGGTTGGGATCCTTTAATAATTCCAATGCGTCCTTTGCGCCGCGGCTTCCAGCCTCCACTTGTTGTTCTAACCGCGTCTTCCTTGCTGCCACCATTGCGATTTCGTACATCGCAAAAATGGCGTTGAAAAAGAACAGCACAAGAATTGTCAGGATATTCCATAAAACGGACATTGGTTTACTTTACCTTTACTAAAGCGATATCTAAAAACACAACACTAATCTTACCTCGAAAACAGGAGAAATCGGCTTCCCGCTAGGCTTCAAACAAAAAAGGAACTGAATTCAGTAACATGGCGGCAAAGTGATTAGCCCTCTGATTATACCTGTGCTATAAGCACCCCCATAAATGATTAAACAAACCATGTTAAGTATAATAAAAAAGTAACAATAAAAATTTCCAATACTGAAAGCCTTTTGAGAAAGATAGTGATATGTCGATCTTAATTTTATTATTCAGCATGATCCTGAATGGCATTTTTGCCATGTTCGAAATTGCCCTGGTTTCCTCCCGCCAAACAAGGCTAAAACAGCGGGTGGAAAAAGGTCAACGCGGCGCAGCAGCAGCGCTCGAATTGCTGGAAGAGCCTAACCGTTTCCTTTCAACCGTCCAAATCGGCATTACGCTGGTAGGGATCTTCTCTGGTGCCTTTGGTGCCGCACAGCTCTCCCCGCCTTTGGCAGAACTACTATCAAAGGTGAGTTTCCTTGAAAACTCTGCAGATGAAATTGCGTTTGCTTCCCTGGTTTTGATCATCACTTATTTCTCATTGGTGATCGGCGAACTTATCCCCAAACGCGTTGCGATTAACAAACCCGAGGCGGTTGCTTCTGCGCTTGCCATCCCCATGCGTTTTCTATCAAAAATTGCCAAGCCCATCGTAAGTTTATTAAGTGCCTCATCAGAACTTGGCGTCCGGCTTTTAGGGATCAAACCCGGCAATGAACCCTCGATCACAGAGGAGGAGATCAAAGTCCTGATCGAAGAAGGCCACCAGAGCGGTATTTTTGAAACGGCAGAGCGTGAAATGATCTCAAGCGTCTTCCGCCTGGGAGACCGCCGCGTGGGGGCCTTAATGACCCCCCGCCTGGAAATGGCCTGGATCGACATTAACGACCCAATCGATGAAATTTGGTCCGAGCTCCAAAGAACACCTCACGCAAGGATTCCGGTTGCTGATGGAGATATCGACAACATTTTAGGTTATCTCCAAATCAGGGAACTTTTAGGACAATCCCCGGATGACCCGGAATTTAACTTGAAAGATTTCATCGAAGAACCCATTTACCTTCCTGAAAATATGCCCGCCCTCGAATCGCTGAATAATTTTCAAACTGGGGGCGTCCATTTAGCCTTTGTAGTGGACGAATACGGCGGCATCATCGGCATGGTCACAGATTATGACATCCTCAAAGCGATCGTCGGCGATATCCCCGAAACCAGCGAAAGCACGGATTACCTCGCTGTCCAGCGGGAAGACGGTTCGTGGCTGTTTGATGGTCTGATCGTCATCGACGAACTAAAAGAAATCCTCGACCTGAAAGATATGCCCCCTGAGGCACAATCGATCTACCAGACGTTAAGCGGTTTGGTGATGAGCCAATTGGGCAAGATCCCCAAAACCGGGGATGTGTTTGAGTATGAACATTACAGATTTGAGGTTGTGGATATGGATGGTCGTCGGGTGGACCGGGTGTTGGTCTCTCGTATTGAAGAATGAGTAGTCAACCGAATAAGTTAATTTTGGTATCCCGTTCATCAATTCGATAACGTCTTGACCATCCGCTGAACCCCAGGACCAAGATAAGGCACACGTTTATTGCTTTCAAGGTGCAGGGCAGTGGTCTTGAACCCGTGATTTTCATAGAAACGGCGTGCATCCTGATTGTCAATGGCAACCATCAAAGCCATCTTGTTCAAACCTGCTCCCTTTGCTTTTTCAGCCGCATGGTTCAATACCAGCACACCCACACCCCGATTCCGATAGTTCTTCCGGATAGACAGGCTGTTGATGAAGTATTCCTTTGATGTCGCTTCCTCAATGAAAACCAGTGGCCAGGCACGCAAAATCAAGGCCAACTTGCCGCGCAGGCGATACTGCCCCAAAACGATCCGATTCAACTTGCGGTTTAACTTCCCCATCGCCTTTCCGTGAAAACTGGTGATCAGGCCAATCACACGCCCCTGATGCAGCACCATATCGGTGAACTGGTAACTCAAGCGATGACCAGGAATCGAAAATATTGTTTCCAGGATCTTTTTTGCGCGTTCTGTGCTGCCCAACCCGATGATGAATGCAGCCTTCTTGGGGAAGGTTTCATACAAAAGCTTACCCGCCATCACGGCATCGGATGGTCGCGCTGGGCGATATGAAATATCAGCAGATGAAAGACGATTTTTCGCCATCGTGCAATCTCAACCTCTTACGTGATCAAATCATCGGGCAAATGATCAACCTTATTCATATAGGACAGGGTTACACGCCTTTGATCATCGATATCAATTCGGCTGATGCCGCAGTTATTCATCAGGAACCAGTATTTATCCGCCTGGATATCAAATAAGGCGGTCAATATCCGGGCAAAAATCCCGCCGTGCATGACAATCCCCACCCGATGCCCCTTTCCGGCATGTTCCTCAGCCAGGTCATCGATAATCTTATGGGCACGCAACAGATATTTATCGCGCGGCTCCTTCTCTCTGTTCCACCAACCCTCTTCTGAGAGATCCTCTGGGAGGATCAAATCTGGAAATTCCGTTTCAAAAAAGGATCTTCCGGGTCCTTTGTGACCCGTAAACACCGGGCCATCCTCTGTAATCTCTGCCGAGAACATCCCGCCTGTCTCATGCACATCATCCTTTGCCACCAGGGGCAATCCAGTTTCCTTTGAAATCGCTAACCCGGTTTTAACAGCACGGATCATCAAACTGCAGTAAAGATGCGTCAACCCAAAGCCATTCCGGTTCTGGGGATCATAACCGTTTTCCTGGTATGGACGGGCGAGAAACTTCGCCACTAATTTAGCCTGTTCTTCGCCGGCGTTGGTCAGATCCGGGTCTACCGACCTCCCAGCGAGATAGTCCTCGTAGCCGTGTTTTTCCATAAATGCATTATTTGTCGATTGTCCATGCCGGATGAAGTAAAGTTCTAACAATTTGTAAATCTCCTATAAATGATGTCTAATTTTGATGTCTTCAATGCGCTTGCTGACATCCCGATGGGGTCCAGGACCCTTGCCATAATGATCAGAATAATCCTCGTGACCGCACATTGCGGCCAAACATGCCTGGATGTTGTCCTTCAATGCCACAGGATCATACCCGCCCTCTAAAACAAACATGATCCTCCCACCAGAAACTTCTTCTGCTAATGCGACTAATTCCGAAGTGAGCGTGTAATAAGCATCCGTGTTCAATGTCAGTGTAGTAAGGGGATCTGAAAAATGGGCATCATATCCCGCATCCACAAAGATCATTTCTGGCTTAAAAGACTTGACCCAGGGCGCAATAATCTGGTCAAAAATTTGTTGGTAAGCCAAATTCCCTGAAAAAGAAGGCAGGGGTATGTTGATAATCCTTCCAGTAGCGTGGGGTGCTGATCCAATCTGCCCGCTTCCCGGGTAGATCCCCTCTTCATGGATCGAGAGGTAGCCTACCTGCGGGGTTTGCCAGAAGGCAGATTCAATCCCATTGCCGTGATGCGCATCAATATCGATTATAGCGACCCTCTCCATGCCGCTGGCAACGGCATCCGCTGCGGCGATCGCCGTATTGTTCAACAGGCAAAAACCCATTGAACGGTCCGGTTCCGCATGATGCCCCGGCGGGCGCACAATGGCAAATCCCCTGCCGCTGCCTTCAGCCATTATCCGCCGGCTGACAGCCAGGGTCGCACCAACCGCCCCAAGGGCTGCCTCAACACTTTCTTGTGTCACATAGGATGGTGCGGATTCAAATTGATGTGCCCCTCGTGCGCTTTCCTCCCTGAGGAATGCAAGAACTTGCGGCTCGTGGACCAGCATCACATCCGCTTCTGATGCTTGCGCCTCATCCAACCACTCAATTTCGGGGTATGGCAGGTTTTCCAGCCAATCCCTCAATGCCTCAAGCCTTTGAGGGGATTCTGGGTGTCCGCTAAAACGATGCGCTGGGGCATCGTGAAAGGTGCAAAAAACTCGATGTTTGTTTCCGTTCATAATTTCCACGCAGGTATGAGTATACCGCATGACGCATGCCCTTGCACCCCCTGCGTTACCCGTAAAATCCCCAAAAATCACAGCCTATCTTAAAGCATTATCCCATCTCAGGTGGTATAATCCCTACGCTAAACTAATAAAATAAAAGAGATAAGAAAGCATATGTTAGAAAAATTAAAAGGCATTACTGAACATTTCGAAGACATCGATCGGCAACTGGCAACCGTGGGCGAAGATTACACCACAGCCATTGAGCTCTCTAAAGAACGTGCCGAACTGGAACCCGTGGTCAAAAAAGCGCGTGCCTACCAAGACACCATGGAGAAAATTGAGGAAACCGAATCACTCCTCAACGCGGAAGATAGCGAATTACGCACCATGGCCGAAATGGAAATGGAAGAATTAACTGCACAGCGGGATGAACTTGAAGCGCAGCTCAAGAGCATGCTCGTCCCCAAGGACCCGCGTGATAAGCGCAATGTGATCATGGAAATTAGGGCAGGAACCGGCGGCGATGAAGCCGGTTTGTTCGCAGCAGAGCTTTTTCGCATGTATTCACGCTACGCAGAACGCCATAACTGGAAAATTGAGATCCTATCCTTGCACGAAACGGGCATTGGCGGGATTAAAGAGGTCAGTTTCATCATCAAAGGCGATGGCGCTTATTCAAAATTGAAGTATGAATCAGGTGTGCACCGGGTTCAAAGGGTGCCGGAAACGGAATCCCAGGGGCGGATTCACACCTCTACGGTCACTGTGGCGGTTTTGGCTGAAGTGGATGATGTGGAAATCAATATTCCCGAATCGGATATCAACATTGATGTCTACAAATCCGCGGGCGCTGGCGGCCAAAACGTGCAGAAGAACGCCACAGCGGTGCGCATCACCCACCTGCCCACCGGTATGGTGGTCGCCTGTCAGGATGAACGTTCGCAACTGCAAAATAAAATGCGTGCGATGAGCATCCTCAAAGCTCGTCTATACGAAATGGAAGAGCAAAAGCGGATCGCCACTGAAGTCGCAACCCGCCGGTCCCAAATCGGCACAGGTGAACGTTCGGAAAAAATCAGAACCTACAATTACCCTCAAAACCGTGTCACCGACCATCGCATCAACCTCTCGTCATATAACATCAACGGTATTTTAGATGGTGACATTGATGAATTTGTCAACGAACTGACCCTGGTGGACGAAGCCGAAAAATTAGCGCTGGTCGATGAGAAATCTAACTAACCTCGACCAGATTCGGGGGGAAATGCTGGAAACACTGCGACAAGTTGAAGCAGAAGACCCGGCAAATACCAGTCTGATCCTTCTTAGCCACGCGTTGAACCGTCCCAAAGCCTGGATCCTGGCGCACGGTGAATATGCACTTTCCACAGAAGAAAATCATACCTTGCAAAATTATCTCAAACAGTTTTTGCAAGGTGTTCCCTTACCCTACATCCTAGGTCATTGGTCGTTCTACGGCAGAGAATTCACCCTCACACCGGATGTCCTCATCCCACGCCCTGAGACCGAGCTGCTGGTTGAACTTGCCCTCGACCACATCAAGCAAATGGAAAACCCTAAGGTGATTGATGTCGGCACAGGCTCTGGGGCGATTGCCGTCAGCCTGGCAGCCGAATCCCCGGCAGCCAGAGTCTTCGCAGTCGATATCTCGCTGCCAGCATTGACCATCGCAAAGTTGAATGCCCACAAACTTGGTCAACCACGCATCAATTTCGTCCAGGCGGATCTTCTTGCGCCCTTTCAGGGATTGTTTGACCTCATCGCTGCCAATCTGCCCTACATCCCCTCCCGCACCCTCGAACAACTGCCTGCCCTGCAATCTGAACCGCGGCTGGCGCTGGATGGCGGCGAAGACGGGTTGAACCTGATCAACACGCTGCTTGAACAAGCCCGAACGCGTTTGTCTGCAAAGGGTGTGATCATGCTTGAAATTGAATCGACTTTGGGGGAAGAAAGTCTATTCGCAACGCAACAGGCATTTCCGGAGGCAGAACGCCGCCTGATCCCGGATCTGACAGGGCGTGACCGGATTGTCGAAATCCGAAGACGGTAACAGCCCACATTTGGGGTTAAAATAGTGGCAGGTAAATATACTTCTGAAAGGACACTCCTGTGCCCCACTCACCCATCCTCTCCATCCACGATCCCCAGGCGATTACCTCAGCCAGGCGCATCCTCCAAATGCATGGCACCATCGCCTTCCCAACTGACACCATCTACGGCATCGCGGCAAATGCCTTCGACCCTGAGGGCATTCAAAATATTTACACAGCCAAACAACGGCCAGAAGAAAAAGCCCTGCCAGTTCTGATTGGCGAAATCGAACAATTGGATGGCTTGCTGCTGTATGTTGGCGAGCATGTTCGCAAACTTGCCGCTGCCTTTTGGCCTGGCGCGCTGACCCTTGTCCTGCCGAAGAACGAGAACCTACCCCCCGATCTATCACCCTACCCAACCATTGGTGTGCGGATGCCAGACCTTGCCTTCTCCCTCGCTCTGCTGAATGCAACCGGGCCGCTGGCGACCACCTCAGCCAACCGGTCCGGCGGGCCAAACCCGACCACGGCTCAGGACGTAATCGATCAACTGGATGGACGGGTAGACCTGATCCTGGACGGCGGTGCCACACCCGGGGCAACTGCCTCTACCGTGGTGGATGCCACCGAATCGGATCTAAAGATCCTCCGGCAGGGACCCATATCGTTAGCCGAGTTACAAGCCGTTCTATAAGGGGGAACCATTGAATATTCAATCCGATCATCTCAAACTACAGTATGACGAAAACCACGCACAATATTCTCTCCATTCGCTGGATTTTGATGGTGTTTCTCTCAGCGCAAGGATTCAGGCTGTTGTAAAACTCAAGAACGATGACAATAAGATCCTTAAGTCGCTTACCCTTACACCAGGAGATGTTATTGACAACAATGATCCTTCCCCCATTGGGCAAGCGCAAATTGCCGCTTTCTCATACCAGACGCAACTGCCCGGTGTTAGCCTGATTGTGCGCATCGGGCTTTCCGCTCACCAGCCCTTCATGCTCATTCAATTAGAGGTCAGCAACCAGGGCGACCTTCCTTTTGAAGTGGAACAGCTCACACCGTTGAATATCAAATCCGGTGCACTGCATCTTGGCAAAGAAAACACACATAAACCGTTATTCTACAGCAATGGCTGGCAATCCTGGTCCTCAACTGGCGCTTACAGCCTTGGTGATCGCCAGCGCACCTCGATCCTCGGCCCTTTTCAAAGCCCAATGGTCTTCAACCCGGGCACACCCAAACCCAAACGCCGCAATTATTTCAGCGGTGATATGTTCGGCGTGATCGGCGATCAAGACAGCCGGCTGGGTCTTCTGGCGGGGTTCCTTGCACAAGAGCAGCATTTTGGCAGCCTTGAAACCTGCTTCAGCCTATCACCATCCCTGAAGATGTGGGCAAACGGCGATCATACCCTTCTCGAACCCTGCGGCAGTATGAAAACCGATTGGGCGGTGCTCAGTTTCATCGCCCTCGATGCACCGGAACAACTCCACAATTACATGCAAGCGGTTGCGGATCTGCACCAGATCGATGCCACCAGCCCAATCCCTGCTGGCTGGTGCTCCTGGTATTATTTCTACCAAAATATCACTCAAGAAAACATTGAAGCCAACCTGCAAACCATTGAGGAATGGCAGCACAAACTTCCGCTGGACCTCTTCCAAATCGATGACGGTTTTGAAACCTACCCGGGGGACTGGTTCGATTTTGTGCCGGAATTCCCAGATGGTTTGTCACCGATCGTCGAAAAAACGAACCAGGCAGGGTTGACGCCCGGTGTATGGCTGGCACCATTTATCGTGCATCCGAAAGCCCGCCTTGTAAAGGAGCATCCTTATTGGCTGCTGCGAGACCGCAAGGGTAAACCCGTCAACGCCGGCTTTGTGTGGAATGCCTTTACCTACGCCCTCGATCTGACCCATCCGCAAGCCCTTAACTACGCCTGCGAAGTGATCAGGACCGCAGTAGAGGAATGGGGTTTCAGCTACCTCAAATTGGATTTCTTATACGCGGCAGCGCTGGATGGCATCCACCGGGACCCGACCCTCACCCGCGCTCAAATCTTGCGTAAAGGGCTGGTAGCACTACGCCAGGCTGCCGGACCGGATGTCACACTGTTGGCATGCGGCTGCCCGTTAGGCTCCGCCCTGGGATTATTCGGTGCCATGCGTATCGGCGCAGATGTGAGCGGGTACTGGAAACCCCACTTCCCGCCGGTCAGCCCCCTGCTGCATAAAGAAGCCCACATGCCCTCCGCCCGTAATGCACTCCAGAACATCCTGTCCCGCGCCATGCTACATCGCAGATGGTGGATCAACGACCCGGACTGTTTGCTGATCCGCCCGGGCTCAGACCTCACACTGGCAGAAGTCCACACCCTGGCGACCGCCATCAGCCTGACAGGCGGATCGCTGCTGCTTTCAGATGACCTGCCTTCCCTGCCACAGGAACGGCTGCAGATTGCGCAAGCCCTCCTGCCGCTGATTGGCCAGCGCCCCAGGGTGATGGATTGGATTGATGCCAACACGCCCAGCAAACTCCGGCTGGATATGGATGGTACACCTGGAGACTGGCACCTGCTGGCACGCTTTAATTGGGCTGACGAACCCAACACACTTGCCTTTTCACCGCAAGCATTTGACCTTGATCCTGAAACGGATTGGTGGATTAGAGAATTTTGGAGCGGCGAAATCGGCCGCATGGGTAGCGGTACTGGGCATCAGTTCCGTGATGTTCCTCCGCACGGCGTCAGAGTCGTCGCTGCCCGCGCTTATCAGGCAGAAACGCCGACCTACCTCGGAGGGGATCTACACCTTTCGCAGGGGATGGAAATCAGCGCATGGCAAGCGACGGATCACACCGTGTCGTTCTTATTGAACCTTGCCCGTGAGGTTTCAGGGAATATCTATCTCTACCTGCCATGGGTGCCTAAAGGCGCAAAGGCAAACGGTACACCCTGCCCAATAAACCCTGTCCGAGATAGTGTTTATGCAGTCCATCTTCCACCCGCCGCTGTGCATTCAATCCAGGTCGCTAAATAGCATTCGCCAAACTTGTTGATTAATTGCCTTTACTCTAAACCGCTTGCAGACAACGCATTACCCTTTTGCGACGACTGGAGGACTCTTACCTTGTTCGTCTCCAGCAACCATGCCACCCTCGGAGACAGCCTCATGGACAGCATCCGGGATCTCTCGCTCAATATTGCGGATGCGGGGGTTAGCATAGGCAATTGCACTGATCACTAAAAGAAATAACCCGCTTAAGATCAACATCAGGCCAATCCCCCGCCCTGGCCCAACCCCTATCCAGCGTCCCACAAAGGTATCCGCCAGTGCACCGCCTTCGACCAGCAGCGGATTGAAAACCTGGTCGGCAAAGATCCCGCTCAGCAAAAAGGCAAAAGGCATCATCGAAAGCGAAATCATGCTGCGCGTGGAGAATACTCGACCCTGCAGATCAGGCGGTACTTTAGAGGCAAATACCGCAGAGCTGGGCCCAGAACCAAAGGGGATAAAGAACAGCAGCACAAATAAACCTACTGCGATAAACGTCAGTGATGGCTGCCAGCCGGCGATGATAAATCCTAATGAAGAAAGCGAAATTGCACCGATGATTAGCTTGATCCGGTCACCTTTGGGTCCGCCCCAGATGCTCATCAGCAGGCTGCCCAAAAACATTCCCAAGCCCATCATCATTTGTGCAAACCCCATGCTGGTTGCCGTGCTGAACGATAGCACCAGCGGCCCAACCATCACGGCGGAAATATTGGCGAAGAAATTCACACCTGCAAAATACATCAGCAAACCCAACAAGCCGCGATGGGCCGATAAAAACTGCCAGCCAATCGAAATATCTTTGAAGACTGAGGTTTGTTTTTTAGCCTCTTCATCTTGCCGTTTGGGTTGAGGGATATGCACAAAAATCAATGTAGAGATGGCAATGAAATATGTGACCACATCGATGATGATGATGCCGCGCATCCCGATCAGTCCAAACAGCGCCCCTGCCAGCAAGGGCGTCAGAATCGATTCGATCGCCTCCCCTAACTGCACCATGCTGTTCGCCCGGGTCAGTTGATCTTTGCGGACCAGCATCACAATTGATGCAGAATAGGCGGGTGCTTGGAAGGACGCAAAGACAGCCCCAAAGAAGCTGATCAGGTACACCATCCACACCTGCATATCACCCGTCAACAGCAGGATCGCCGTAGCAAGTGTCACCAGGCCAGAGAGGGAATCCGCCACAAGCATGATCCGCTTCCGATTCCAGCGGTCAGAAACGGCACCTGCCACCGGCGACAGCAATACCCGGGGTAATGTGCCAAAAAGTGCGGTCAGGGCAAACGGGGTTGCCTGCCCGGTTTGTTGGTAGATCCACACACCCAGGGCAAAGCCGATCAACCCTGAGCCGATCATCGAGGCTAACTGCCCCAGCCAGATGATAAAAAATGTCTTCATGCCCTTCAAGGGATTCTTCTTTGATTTATTCACTTTCTGCTTCACTTTCTGTTTCATTTTCTTCGTAGTAAAAATTCGGATACATATAGCAGGCTAAACTAAAATAATTGACATCATCCCCTTTGCGGGTTTCTTCTGGCAATTCAGAAAATTCCTTTAATAACGCTCGCAGTCTGGTTTTGAATTGTTCATAGGTCTCATCCGACAGCCGTTTCCGTGTTGATTGCAGGATAATATCACGAGGGATGGGTTTGGCTCCCTGCTCCAGGTGATAGGTGCGCGCCTGGATGCTGCGCAGCATGTCTGCCTGCACGAACTCCAATGAAGAGGCAATCAAGCCAGCCAGGCTCTCCTGAACTTCGCTCTGTGAGAAATCCATCAACCCCTTGTCGATTTCGATATCCTCAGCCGTCAACCAATACAGCTTCTCAACCAGGTTATTGACCATCCGGGTTTGATACACGCCAATCATGCCAAGTTTCTCCAACAGGTTAAAGTGGTAATAAAGCCTGCTGGCAGCATGCCCCATTTTTTGGGCGACCTGATTGACCGTTTGCGGTTTAGGGGCCAGCATTTCAAGGATTTGAAGCCGTAAAGGATCAGTGATCGCACGCAATGTTTCCAGGTCGTCAACAAGAAAAACAGGTTTGCGCTCAAAGTTTCCATCCATAAAACAATCCTCCACCGTTAAAATTATTTTTAGCAACTAAAATATATTATCCGATAGAAATATTTTTGTCAAGGTCAGATTACCGGAATTTACACAAATATCAGTTGTCTGCAAAAAAAAGAGCGCCCTGTTGGAT
Source organism: Anaerolineaceae bacterium (assembly GCA_016841365.1). Lineage (GTDB taxonomy): Bacteria > Chloroflexota > Anaerolineae > Anaerolineales > Anaerolineaceae > Brevifilum. Next base: position 239,095 of record JAENZI010000002.1, on the reverse strand, counting down.
CAGGACACTCTTTATCACTTACCAATGATATTAATTGTTGGCGTTTATGATTGTTCAATCTCGTCGATGGATTCAATCTCTTCGATCTTTTTGGCTTTCTTATTAGCCCGGTGTTTTCTTATCGCCTTCACCAGGAAGTATGCGCCCACCCCTAACGGGATGAGGAAAGGCAGACAGAAGATGCCAAACCAGATCGCTGCATCCACCAGCCATTGTCCGGCTTCGATCAGTCGTTCTAATGCTCGTTTGACGGTTCCTTCAGGCTTCCACCCGCCAATCTCGATCGGCTGCAGCGATTCTTTGGCAATGATCTCCACCGTAATGGCGGATAACGCCACCGATTCTTCGATATACTGCATCCGGCCTTTGACCACCTCGATCTCACCGCGGTAGTAAGTCAGCTCATCAAAGATGTTCAACACATCCTCTGGATCCCTGGCTTCTTCCATCAACTCAACCAGAGCTTCTTCTGCCGCTTCAAGGTTGCGCAAACGGGATTGGAGATCCGTAAATTCTGCGGTCACATCTTCACCTGAGACATTTTCAGCAATGACATCTTCCTTCGGTTCCGGGGTCAGGGCTTTGATATCGTCCATGATCGAGTTCAACTGGCCTGCAGGAACGCGAATAGTCAGGTAAGCCCTTGGCAGGCTGCGGCTGCCAGTGTAAGTTCGATTCAGATTGGAGCTGACAACAAACCCATTATTACGCTCCGCCATGTCAATCACGGACTGCATCGCCACTTCAGGGTCTTCAACGGCAATTTCAAGATAGGCGTTGTAGATCACCATGCGATCGACTGCTGCATTGAAGTTGCCCCTGGCGCTATCGGCGCTTTTACTTTCCTCAGCCATCTCTTGCTCTACAGCCGCCTCTTCATACCCGCGATCGTAAGCCGGCTCTTGAGGTGCCATTGATTCAGTTGTGTCCTGTGCACCCATCGCAGCGCAAGCACTGAACAAGGTGCTCAGGATCAGGAAAACGGCCAAAAACAAAATGCGTTTCTTCTTCATCTTCTTCTCCATTTCTCTCTTGAAAATCAATTCAATTCTATACTTAATGGACGGTTTAAGTAAAGGAAAAGTTCCTGTGATCTTAAATGACACGCAAATCACAGGAACTATTAGCAATCAACCATGATGAGGATCTACCAGCCGTCCTTTAATCGGTTAGCATGGCGTTCGGGCAGACCCGCTGCCCGGATGCGCTCCTGCACCGCCTCAAAATCATAAGCCACCCTATGGTAATGCCACTCATCCCCATCATCATCATAAATTAGGTAGGATGCACGGGGGTTATGGTCCCGCGGCTGGCCCACTGAACCTGGGTTGATGATCGCTTTCGTACCGCTTATCTTGAACGCTTTCCCGTTGGCGATCCGCCGGTTTTTGGTGGTCTCCTGGGTCTCACCTTCCACCTGATAGACGCCAGGGATATGCGTGTGACCCACAATGCAAATCCGGGTATCAAAATCGCTCATATTCTCACGCGCAGTGCCCAGATCCATCACATACTCCCACACTGGGTTGCGGGGGCTGCCGTGTACGATTGTGACATCATCAAACACCAAACGCTCCGGATTCGACCTCAACCACTTGAGGTTTTCGGGTTTAAGGACACCGTCTAACCAAACCAACGAAGCTCGTGCCTCGAAGTTGAAGGTGATAATATCAATCTCCCTGAGGATCGCTGCATCATGATTACCTTTAATACAGGCCAGGTTTGTTAAATCGCGCAGAACTTCGATACATTCATTAGGGTCGGGGCCATATCCAACCACATCACCCAAGCACCACACGCGGTCAAAAGGTTCAGCCGCCTCAAGCACAGCTTTGAGCGCGGTTAAATTCGCGTGGATGTCGGAGATGATTAATGTTCGCATCGATCAGGGCAGCCGAAAATTAAATGTCCACAGACCGTCATCTTCTGTAACCCCAGAGTTCACACCAAAAATCGCCACCCATGTGTTTCCGGGTTTCAGTTTGAAGATTTCACCTGATTCATCGATAAATTGAATGGGCTGATTTTTGTCAGGTGTTGACCAGGTGATATCGTAAGCCTGCCCATCCCTGAACACAACTGCACGCTGGCCCGTTGAATTCCAAATATCGACATCATGCATTGAAGCGGTAAATTCAGTATAACTGGCAAAAAGGACCACAACATTTGAAAAAGCAAGCTGCTCTTCAGTGTTGCGGTCTACCAGAGGGATCATTTCAAGATCAGCGGTATCAGGATCCTCGATCCAGCGCAAGTATAAGCCGCTGTCCTCATCAAAACGCCACTCCCCCCGGTTTGCACTTGAATACAAGATCGTCGCCTGTTGACCGTCCTCCCCGCCATCAGGCGCATCCGTGTCAAAGGCCATACCATTCATGGTGTAGCGTTCATTTTCCACGCCGCGCTCACCTGCAAGTTCGGTCAACGCGCCGGAATTCCCAAAGACACTGGTGACAATATTACGCCCATCATCACAAATCGCCGGGCAGATGCCTGCTGCACCATTAAGCGCCCGGTTCCCCAATATTTCATTGATATGATCAAGGATGGTGACATAAGCGCTTTCAAAACCCAGCACACCTTCATAAAGGCTGACGATTTGCGGGTCCACAAGACGGCCTGACCGCATGGGTCCGATCTTATCAGAATCCTGTCCATAGAACAGCGCCATAAAGCGGTTGCCGCCGTAACCAATGTAGTATTCAAAGACGATATCCGCAAATGACAGCCCCGCATGCGGACGTCCAGATGCCGGATAGTTCGCCACTTTTACAAAGACAGGCCGGCGGTCCAGAATGCTGGGATCGCTAACCCTCAACCCCGTCAAAGGGTTGACATCCTCCGGGAAATCCTCAGGACCAACAGGTCCCACCTCTGGCACCATGGTTGCCGTTGCCGTCATCTCAATTTCCGTAGGGGTCGGTTCGACTTCTTCGGTCATCTGCGGCGCTTCAGTTTCGGTCGGCATAGCTGCAAGAGTTTGCGCAGCATAAGTGCCCGCCATCGAAACATCTTGCGTTGGGGGTGTTGAATTGCATGACGCCAAAATGATGGCTATCAATCCCAAGAGTATCCATTTTGTATTTTTTCTGATTTTATTGTTCATCGTCACCTCTGGGGTATATTCTACCGTAATTTGATAAATTAATTCACAAAGACAAGTATTTTTCTTTTTGGACCAATTGTCCCCAAAATTAAATACATTGCTTTAACTTAGCAAAATTCGTGCCAAAATCACCCCATTCCCCCATGGATTAGTAATTGTTTAGAAAATTAAGGTATAAAGCTAAGTTCTGATGAATTTCAAGCCTTGATCTGATCAATGATCTCAGCCACCATGTCAAAGCGGTTGAAAGCGGGCATAAAATAAACGCCCTGGAAATCGCCCCTGAATTCCTCGATCAACTCGATCGCAATCCTGGCGCCTTCATCCGCCGCGTCATCGCCAGCCGAAGCCATGCGTTTCTGAATTTGGTCCGGAATCGAGATCCCTGGCACCTCGTTGTGTAAGAAGCGCGCATGGCGGTCTGTGACCAGCGGCAGCACGCCCACAAGGATAGGCACTTTCAGTTCGCCATATTGATCCTGATAGGTTTTCATGAAGGCGTGTGCTTTTTCAACCTCAAACACAGGCTGTGTCAGGAAGAAATCTGCCCCGGAGTCGAGCTTTTTGCGCAAAACATGAATTTCGCGCTCGGGTTTCTTAGGGCACAGGTTAAGCGCAGCCCCAACGAAAAATGTGGTGGGTTGGCCAATCTGACCGCCAGATTGATCTACACCGGCATTGAAACCCTCTTTGATCAACCGAATCAAACCTGTCGGCACCAGGTCATAAGAATCACTGGCATCGGGATAATCACCGATCTCAGTCGGGTCACCCATGACTACAAACACATTGCGGATATTCATGGCGTGTGCAGCCAACAGGTCGCCCTGCACCCGTAACAGGTTGCGTCCCCGGGTCGGGAAGTGCAGCGTGGTCTCAATATCGAATTCCTTCTGGATCAGGTGGCAGACGGCCCAGGGGCTCATCCGCATGCGCGCCATCGGGCTGTCGGCAACATCGATCACATCTGCGCCGGCATCTGCCAGCAGCGAGGCACCTGCCAAACGTTTATGGGTAGAAAGCCCACGCGGCGGGTCCATCTCAACCGCAATCACGAACTTGCCTGCGCCCAATTTTTCTGCAAGTTTGGACTTTCCCAAGGCAGGTTCCTGCTCCAGCTCTGCAACAGTTTCCATTTCCCTGATCTCAGTCACCAGCGCATCCGGAGAGGTTTTAGCGACAGCATCTGCAATCACGCGGATATGGGCTGGCGTTGTCCCGCAGCACCCGCCAATCACATTCGCCCCGTTCCGCCAGAATGAGAGGGCATAATCATGGAAATATTCCGGCCCGGCAGGGTACATGATCCGGCCGCCGACTTTCTCTGGGAAACCGGCGTTCGGCATCACCGAAAAATATCCATCCGGCACAGCACGTTTCATCTGGCGCAAGATGCGCAGCAACTGCGCAGGACCGCCGGAGCAGTTGACGCCAATCACGTCCACCCCGAACTCGTGCATGCGCTGGGCGACCTCATCAGGGCGATCCCCTAACAGGGTCCGGCTATCCCGCGTGAAGGTCATCGAGGCGATCACCGGCATGTGCGGGTCAGCCTGTTTAACCGCGTCCACAGCCGCCTTGACCGCTAAGATGTCAACCATCGTCTCGACCAGAATCAGATCCACGCCTGCATCCACCAACGCACTGATCTGTTCAAGGTAAATCTCAAAGGCTTCAGCCTGTTGAATGCGGCCAAATGGCGCAAGCGGTACCCCCAAAGGTCCGACATCGCCTGCAATCAAGACCTCTTTAAATGAAGCCTCGATCACTTTTTTCACCAGGTTGACCGATGCACGATTGATCTCTTCCACCCTGTCTTCCAGACCATGCCGCTCGAGCTTGGTGCAGTTCGCCCCAAAGGTATTGGTTTTAACGATCTCAGCCCCAGCCTGGATATAGTCCCGGTGAATATCGGCTACAACGGCTGGCTGTGTCAGGTTAAGCTCATCAAAGCAGGCATCAATTTCGACACCGCGTTCGTGCAGCAATGTACCCATCGCGCCATCCGTCACAAAGGGACGCGTTCTGGATATTAATTCAATCATAAAACGTGATTTTTCAGTCATCGTTCACTTCCTTACTTTCAATCTTGCATCAATTGCTGAACCCGGCTTGTGCCCACATTGAAATACTTGGCTTCAGGGTGATGGACAATGATCGCAGCCGTGGACTGCTCAGGCACCAGTTGAAAAGCAGAGGTCAATTGCATCCCCAGTGCCGATTCTGCCGGCAAAAGGTCGAACACCTTGCGGTGATCTTCCAGTTCGGGGATGGCAGGGTAACCCCACGAATACCGCTTCCCGCGGTCTGCTGACAGGCTCAATTCGCGCCGAATGTGCGCATGCAGGTAATCGGCGGCCGCCTCCGCCATCTGCACCGCGAAACCATGCAGGTAATAGGCTTCTGCATACTCACCAGCATCCTGCATTACATCAAAGCGTTTCGTCGCCTCGCTGCCCACCGTGACGACTTGCAGTGCGACGACATCCATCTTCCCAGACGTCTTCGGGGCAAAGTAATCAGCGAGGCAGTAACCATTCCCGCCCTCCTGCCGTGGGAAATCAAATGTTTGCAGCACAATAGGATCACTTTGCTCAAGGGTTTCGGGGTCATAAACCAGCAGAGAATCGCCATCAGACTGGCACGGCCAATAACCATAAACACCTTGAGGCTTTAGCCAACCCTCTTTTTCTGCATCCTTGCGCATTCGCGCCAGGCGGTCATCGAAATTTGCGCGCAATTTTTCCCATTCTTCGCCATGCGCGTTCTTCGCGCCCCAGGATAAACGATACAACTCATTGATTGAAAGATGCTCTGCCACCATTTCCAGCGGCATCTGCGCCACCAGCCGAGAACCCCAATACGGCGGCACAGGCAGGTCCTCCAGAGTTTTCACCTTAGAAACCCCTGCCCCGCCGCGCCGTGCCCTTTGAGGTGAAAGCTCCCGTCCTAATTCATAATCTGCAGCTTTTTGCACACTTGCGACCAATTCCTGGCGTTTTCCTTCGTTCATCAACGCATCCATGGTCGCCAGGCCTTCAAAGGCATCTTTGCAATAGAACACACCAGGCGGATAGTAGCGGCCTTCTTCCGTCAGCAGAATGCGCTTGCCAAAACGCGGATTGATCGCGGCACCACCAATCAACACCGGGATTGATAACCCGCGCCGGTCCAGCTCGTTGACGATCAGCGGCATCTGCTTGCTGGTGCTCACCAGCAGTGCGCTCAACCCGATCGCATCGGCGTCCTCTTCCACTGCCCGCGTGATGATCGTCTCAGCCGGCACCTGTTTCCCCAGGTCAACGACCGAGTAGCCATTATTCGAGAGAATGGTTTTGACCAGATTCTTTCCGATGTCGTGCACATCCCCATAAACCGTGGCAAGCACCAACTTACCCTTGGTGGTACCTGCTTGCTTTTCAAGGAAGTTCTCAAGATAGCCAACTGCGATCTTCATCACCTCAGCGCTTTGCAGCACGAATGGCAGTATTAACTCGCCAGCACCAAATTTATCGCCGACATCCTTCATCGCAGGCAAAAGCACTGTATTCAAGATTTCAATCGCCTTTTCAGATTTGGTCTTGTCAGTCGCTGTCTCAAGGAGGATGTCAATATCTTCCGTTACACCGGCTTTGTGACGATGCAAAATCCGCCAATGCAGCCGTTCTTCAGGCAGCATAGCGTCTAACGCAGCCTGGCCGCCCGCCTCGCCATCATCCGTTTCTTCAACGGTCTCAAAATAGGCGATGAGTTTGGCGAGTACCTGGTCGTGCTTGTTGAAGATCAGGTCCTCCGCCAGTTCACGTTCCTCCGCCGGAATTTCAGCATAAGGCTTTATGTGTGCAGGGTTGACAATTGCCATATCCAGCCCCGCCTCTACCGCGTGAAAGAGCATCACACTGTTTAAAACCGCACGTGCCGGGCGTGAAAGGCCAAATGAAACATTGCTCACCCCCAACGAGGTGAGAACACCAGGCAATTCCTGTTTGATCCGGGTGATTCCCAGCAAGGTGTCCTTAGCCGAATTTGCCAGTTCTGGGTCGCCGGTAGCCAGTGTAAAAGTCAGGGCATCATAGACCAGGTCTTCTGGGGCAAGGCCGATCTCATCCACCGCCAGGTTAAAGATCCGTTTTGCGACTTCCAGCTTGCGCTCAACGGTTTTAGCCATCCCTTCCTCATCAATCGTTAACACGATCACAGCAGCATTGAAACGTTTAGCCAGGGTTAGGATCTCACGTGCTTTCTCAGGTCCAGATTCCAAATGGGTCGAGTTGATCAAACACCGCCCAGGGTTCGCTCTAAGGGCTTCTTCAATCACATCAACCTCTGTGGTGTCGATCACCAGGGGCACCGGCACAGCATTCGCCAACCGCTTGACCACACGCCGCATCAGGTTTGCTTCGTCTGCGCGCTCGGTCAGCGCAACACAGACATCCAACCCATGTGCACCGCTCTCAACTTGCTCCCGCCCCATCTCAATGATCCCATCAAAATCATCAGCCAACACCAGGCGCTTGAAGCGCCGCGATCCCTGGGTGTTCAACCGCTCTCCAATCAAGAATGGCGGGGGCGTCTGCTGCATGGCAATGGCCTGAACGGGCGAAGCCAGCATCGGTTCTTGTTCCGGTGCAGGGGGTTTAGGGCGGCTCCGGTTCAACTTCTCGTCGATCAGCGCGATATGATCTTCCCGTGTGCCGCAGCATCCGCCAATCACCCGCACACCGTATTCGTTGACATATTCCAGCAGAAGATCCGCAAAAGGTTCGGGCTGCATAGGATAAACGGCTTCACCATCCACATTTAACGGCAGCCCCGCGTTAGGGATGCAAGAAATCGGCAGCGTGGAATTTTCAGTGAGGAAACGGATCGGTTCGCGCATATAATCCGGCCCTGTGGAACAATTCAACCCGACCACATCAATCCCCATCCCCTCAAGGATGACCCTGGCAGCAGCGATGTCCGTGCCCAGCAGCATCCGTCCTGTAGTATCCAGCGTGACTTGCGCCTGAATGGGCAGAGTAAAACCGGTCTGCTCAAAAGCCGCTTTGATCCCCTGGATGACTGCTTTCACCTCAAGAATATCCTGTGAGGTTTCGATCAACAGCAAATCCACGCCGCCTTCGATCAACCCCACAGCCTGTTCACAGAACACATCCACCAACTCATCAAAACCAATGTCCGACATCTCCGGGTCATCCACTGAGATCAACTTGCCGCTTGGCCCCATCGAACCAGCAACAAAGCGCGGCTTGTCAGCTGTGGAAAATTCATCCGCCAGCCGGCGTGCCAGCGAGGCAGCCGCCACATTTATTTCATGCACCCGCTCACCCAGCCCAAATTCGCTCAGGGTCAGCCGGTTGGCACGGAAGGTGTCGGTCTCAATCACATCCGCACCTGCCTCCAGAAACGAGCGGTGCACCTTTTCCACCGCCTGCGGGTAAGTGACCACAAGGTAATCATTACAGCCCATGGTGGCTTCGCCGCAAAAATGCTCTGCGGTCAGGTTCTGGCGATCCAGGTTGGTGCCCATCGCCCCATCAAATAATAAAACCCGCGCATCGAGGGCGTCCAGGTATTTTCGTTTGGTGAAATTCTTCGTGTTTTTATCCATTCAAATGCCTTCCGCTGCCGCTGTGTGTTGCGCAACTTAAAAAAACAACCTCTCATAAGTTGAGAGGCGTTGCATACCATCTGGTAACATCACCTCATCTTCCAGAACATCCCTGCTTACGGATTCTGCCGGAATTAGCACCTGCGGTTGTGATCCGTGGTTGCCGAGGTTTCTCAGGGCCGGTCCCTCCACCTCTCTTGATGAGTTCCAATTAGACAAATCCTATCACATTAATCATGCAATGTCAATTAAATCCTAAGTAACAGTGGCTGGATGTATGCCGCTGCACAAGCCAAACCGCTTATCGTCAAATTATGGGTTTAATTCACGCAATACTGAAAGCACACCAGCGGCTGTACCAAACCCCGGGTCAGGCGGGACGATGAAGGTGCGATGGTAGAACTCCCCAACCAGGTCAATTTCTTTGCGGATGGATGCAAGGTCCATCAAGTGACCAACCAGGATGATCTCTTCCATGTCGACAGAGTTTGAGGCATTGATGGCAATCACCGCAATCACCTGCGCCACTAATCGTGCCAGGCCTGCTGCCAGATTTTCCCTGGTAAAGCCGTTCTCACGATCCAGCTTACCAAGGTTAACGGCATTGGCATTCTCAGGCAACCTGCCCACCTTGCCACCCACAGCCTCATCTAACATGATATCCACTGCAGAGGCATCGCCTGCCAGCGCTAAGCGGTCAATTTCTGCAACATCATCTGTACCGAGGATAATCTTAGATAAGCCTAATAACGTCCCCCCGCCCACAGCAGAACCCGTCACATGTTCAACCCCCGATGAGCGTGCCGCCACCATCGCCACGCCGGTGCCGGCGCTCACCACTAAACCCGCATCCTGCCCGCTTAGGGTCAGGCCGCCCCTCCCCAGCGCCTGGATTTCATCCACTTTGTGAACCTGTCGTCCATCGACCTGATCGGGTAAATCGCGGTATCGGCCGCCGGTCACGCCAACCACCACATCTGCCGATAAATCATCCGACGCGGCTTCCAATGCCTGGCGCAGTTGGTCAGGTGCTGCCTGGTGTTGATTTCGCAGCATGAACATTTTCCGTGTATCACCCAGGTCTAAGATCACATCAATATTGGTCATCCCCATATCCACAGCAAGCCAGGAAGCAGCCATTGTTTTCTCCAATGCACATTTCTCGTTTCGCTAGATTTTACCGCATTCTGGTCTCAAAATGGAGCGGCAGCGATATCCCCTGCGTGCAACTGTACCCCCCATCGCAAGATTAATGCGTTACAATATTTGATGAAGGGAAAAAGTATGAAAACATCAACCGGAAAATTTCTTCGCATTTATCTGCCGCTATCTTTAGTGCTGACCATCATTGGCTGGGGCGGGCTGGTCCTCCTGATTCAAAATGCACTGCCCACCCTGTTGCCCCGCTGGTTATTCTTCTTCATGGGCGTCCTCGCACTCAGCGGGCCAGCACTGCCGATCGTTTACTTCCTCAATAAGCGTTTCCCCAGTGACCCGCCGGTGGAAGGCATGGTGATCCTCAGACAGGCGTTATGGGTCGGCGTATACGGCTGCACTGTCGCCTGGCTGCAACTCGGGCGCGTACTTACACTTGGTCTGATCTTCATTTTGGCAGGTGTTTTTGTGCTTATCGAATTCCTCCTGCGTTTGTTTGAACGCAGCCGCTGGAACCCAAAGCGGAACGCGTAAATTGATACTTATGCCAGATCTTAGCCAACTCCCCTCGACTGATCAACTCCTGCAAACACCTGAGATGCAGGCGATCGTGCACTCCTTTGGGCGACAGCTCAGCCTCGAAGCATTGCGATCCGCCCTCGATGAGGTTCGGCGTGAAGTGCTAACTGAGAAAAAATCGATCCCTGCCCCTGATGCCATCTTCAAGAAAACCCGCACGATCCTCAACGAGTGGCTGGAACCGACGCTGGTGCCGGTGATCAACGCCACCGGTGTGATCCTGCATACCAACCTCGGCCGTGCCCCCCTCAGTAAAGAAACCCGTCAAACGATCACGGAAACCGTCACAGGGTATTCAAACCTCGAATTCAATCTTGAAAGCGGCAAACGCGGCAAACGATCGGTGCATGCCAGCCGTTTGCTCTCCCAATTGACCCAAACCGAAGGCGGTTTTGTGGTGAACAACAACGCAGGTGCGGTCTTGCTGACACTTTCCGCGCTTGCCAGCGGAAAGAACGTGCTTGTTTCCCGCACACAACTGGTTGAAATTGGCGGCGGTTTCCGCATCCCGGATGTGATGCGCCAATCTGGCGCAAATTTAATGGAAATCGGCACCACCAACCGTGTTCACCTGTATGATTATGAGAACGCACTCAAGAACAATCAGGTTGCGCTGGTGCTGGTCGCCCATCACTCAAATTTCAAGGTCATCGGCTTTCACAGCGAGCCCTCGCTGAGTGAAATTGTGACGGTTGCCCATCAATACAATGTGCCCGTGGTTCACGATCTTGGCTCAGGCGCCATGCTCGACACTGCGGATTATGGATTGGCGCACGAACCAACGGTGCATGAATCCGTTCGCGCAGGTTGTGACCTGGTGTGTTTCTCTGGTGATAAACTGCTCGGCGGTCCCCAGACGGGGATAATTATCGGCAAAGAAGATTTGCTCCAGCCCATCCGGGTTCACCCGCTGGCACGCGCCCTGCGCCCGGATAAACTGACCCTCTCCGGACTGACAGCCACACTGACACATTACCTCAAGGGTGAAGCGATTGAAAAAATCCCAATCTGGCAGATGATTGCCGCCCCGCTTGAAACCTTACAAACCCGCGCTGAAAACTGGCGGGAATACCTGGGAACGGGTGAGGTCATCCCGGGTTTTTCAACCGTCGGCGGCGGTAGCCTGCCAACTGAGGAACTGCCCACCATCTTGCTGGCGCTCGACCCGCCAAAGCCAGACGATTTCTTACGCATCATGCGCAATCTTCACCCGCCGATCATCGCCCGCATCGAGAACGACCGTGTGCTGTTTGACCCGCGCACTGTCCTCCCCGAACAGGAAGCTGTTTTCCTTAGAAACCTCTTCAGCATCATTGACAAGCTCGAAACGGAATAATCGTCCAAATAGACCAATCTACAAAGGCAACAATAGATGAAATCTAATCTCGACCAACTCCTCAAAGAAAACCAGGCCGAGGCCCTGTGGGTCACCGGCCCTGCACAGCACAATCCCGCCATGGTTTACCTGACAGGCGGCGGGCATATGACCCAGGCTGATGCAATTAAAATGCAGAACAAACCGATTGTCTTGTGCCATGCGCCAATGGAGCGGGAGGAAGCGGCAAAAACCGGCTTGCAGACCCTGAATTACAGTAAATTCCCTCTTAAGGAACGTTTGCAACTTGCGGAAGGCGACCGGCTGACAGCACACGCCATGCTTTATAAACAGATCTTCGAAGAGATTGGTCTGACCTCAGGCAAGGTGCTGGTGTATGGCCGTACCGAAGCAGGAAAACACCACACGATCCTAACCCGGCTGCAAGAACTCATGCCCGGGTTAATTTTTGAAGGCGATCTTGAGGACGCTGTGCTCCTGCAAGCGATGGCTACAAAAGAACCGGATGAAATTGAGCGTATCCGCCAAATGGGCAAGAAAGTGGTGACGGTTGTTTCACGCGTCGCAGATTTTCTAACTGGGCACAAAGTTGTAAACGAGGTACTCACCAAACCTGACGGCACACCTTTACTCATTGCTGATGTCAAAGCTAAAATCAACCTGTGGCTGGCAGAATTAGGTGCAGAAAATCCCGAAGATACGATCTTTGCCATCGGCAGGGATGCCGGTATACCCCACAGCAGCGGAACGCCTTCTGACCCCATGCGTTTGGGGCAGACCATCGTATTCGACATCTTTCCATGTAAAAAAGGCGGCGGTTATTTTTACGATTTCACCCGCACCTGGTGCCTGGGATACGCACCGGATGATGTGCAAACCCTTTACAACCAGGTAAAATCAGTTTATCAGCAGGTGGTATCTGAATTGGAAACGGGCAAGAACGCCGCTGAGTTCCAGGACCGCACCTGTGAGCTATTCGAGGCGCAGGGGCATGAAACAGTCCGTCAAAACCCGGCGGTTGAAGCCGGCTACGTCCATTCACTGGGCCACGGCGTTGGGCTGAACATCCACGAAAAACCCTGGTTCAGCCGCAAAGACGACCCCTCCAACACCCTGCTCCCGGGTTCCGTGTTCACCATCGAACCGGGTTTGTATTACCCGGAGAGGGGCATGGGCATCCGCCTGGAAGATACCTATTACGTCACCGCTGATGGAAAGTTCGAAAAATTTGTTGATTACCCGATGGAACTTGTCCTTAAGATGCAATGAAAGGGGCAGAAATCAGAAATGTCTCTCCCAACAGCACGAATTCTTGGTATTGAAACCTCCTGTGATGAAACCGCAGCCGCAGTAGTCAGCGATGGGCGCGTCATTCATTCCAGCGCCGTTGCCAGTCAGATAGATTTACATGCCGAATATGGCGGCGTATTCCCCGAGTTGGCTTCCCGTGAACACGTCAAAGCGATTTATGCAATTGTGGAGCAAGCCCTCAACCAGTCGCATTTGAACATTCGGGATATGGACGCCATCGCCGTCACCCAGGGGCCTGGCCTGGCTGGGTCGCTGGTGGTCGGCATGAATATGGCAAAGGGATTAGCGCTGGCTGCCCAAAAACCCCTGATCGGCATCAATCATCTTGAAGGACATATTTATTCTTCCTGGTTATATCCGGCAGATACCTCCCCGCATCAACCACCGCGCTTCCCACTTCTAACCCTGATCGTCTCAGGCGGACACAGCGAACTGATCCTGGTCAAAGACCACCTGGATTACGAGCGCTTGGGCGGCACCCTGGATGATGCCGCTGGTGAAGCCTTTGACAAAGTAGCCCGCCTGCTCGACCTGCCCTATCCGGGCGGCCCGTCCATTCAAAAGGCAAGCCAGAATGGCAACACCAACGCCTTTGCCTTCCCGCGTGCCATGTTAGAGGGCACCTGGGACTTCTCTTTCAGCGGTGTAAAAACTGCCGTCCTCAGAACAGTTGAATCTTTACAATCACAGGGGAAACCGCTGCCGATTGCAGACCTAGCTGCCAGCTTCCAGGCGGCAGTGGTTGATGTTTTGGTTGAAAAGACCATCATGGCGGCAGAAGCTTATGATGTTCATGAGATCATCATCGCTGGCGGGGTGAGTGCTAACAAACGCCTGCGGGAGAAAATGCTTTCGCAATCCACCCTGCCCGTCCATATCCCGCCGCTTTCGCTGTGCACGGATAACGCTGCCATGATCGCCGGGGCTGCCTATTTCCATTACATTAAAGAAGATTTCAGCCCAATGGATATCGACGTCAAACCGACCTGGCCTCTTTCTTGATCATCAAAATTGTAACCAAAACCGATCCAAAGCCATCTAATGAATAAAGCAGACGAAAACAGCAAGATTGATCTCGAAGCGCTGCGCCGTAAAGACAAGCATGCTTTCGCCCAGCTTGTCAATCAAAACTCAGACAATATCTACCGTTTGGGCATGAAAATGCTGGGCAATCCACAAGACGCTGAGGACATCTTGCAAGAGACATTCATCAAAGCCTTCGACAATATCGATCGTTTTGAAGGACGCTCGAAAGTCTCGACCTGGCTCTATCGCATCGCTGTCAACGAAGCCCTGATGCTCCTGCGGAAACGCAAGGATAACCTGACAGAGATCGATGCAGAACTGGAAACCAAGAATGGCGACCTGCTGCCCAGGCAAATTGTAGATTGGTGCTGCTTGCCTGAAAAAGAACTGGTCAGCAATGAATCACGCAAGCGGATCAACGCAGCCATCCAGACTTTATCGGACGCCAACCGTGCAGCCTTTCTCTTGCGGGATGTAGAAGGCTTGTCAACAAAAGAGACGGCAGACGTGCTCGACATCAGTGAGTCAGCAGTCAAAGTGCGCTTGATGCGAGCCAGGCTGCAACTTCGGGAAGAACTAACAAACTTTTTTGCAGATAAAATGGTGCGTGAAAGCTTATGAAACACTCACACGATTTAGATTGTAAAGACCTCCTCAGCCAAATGAATGATTACATTGATGGCGATTTAGATGAAACCCTATGCAGTGAAATCGAAGCCCACATTAAAACCTGCCAACACTGCCAGATCATAGTGGATACACTGAAAAAGACCATCACGCTATGCCGTGAAGAAGGCCGTGAAGTGAACCTCCCCCCTGATGCACGGCAAAGACTCTTCGAGAAACTAAATTTACCTGAAAATGACGACTGAACCTAAGGATGAGGATATAAATATAAGCCAACAGGAAGATGAGATGGCGGTTGGCCAAATGTGCCTTATCCGGCCTGGAGAACGGCTGCGCGAAGGTATGACCTGCCCGCGTTGCCATGCCGCAGAGATGACATATGACGGGATGCTCAATCTCGTTTGCCCCAATTGCGGCCTGACAGAAGCGGGCGCTTGCACCTGATAAACTATTCAAGGCCTCCGGCGGAGGCCAGTAAAGGAGACAAAATATGCAAAGTAAAATCGTTTGGAAAGGCGGCATGGCTTTCACAGGGACAGCCGATGGTCGCTATCTGATCCCCCTGGATGCTTCTGAGAGCGTCGGCGGACGGGATCTGGGGTTCCGCCCCCTGCAGTTGTTCGCTATCGGATTGGTCGGCTGCACCGGGATGGACGTGATCTCAATTTTAAAGAAAAAACGGCAGGATGTGACCGACTTCGAGGTCGGTGCAAAAATCGAGCAGTCAGAGGAGCATCCAAAGGTCTTCACAAAAATCATCCTTACCTATAAAGTGACTGGCAAAGACATTGACCAGGATGCTGTAGAACGCGCTGTCGAACTCTCTGAAACCCGCTATTGCCCGGCGCAAGCGATGCTCGAGAAATCTGCTGAGATCACCCACGAGATCATCATTCAAGAAGCGGAATAATCATCTGACATGATGGCTTGAACCAATTGAATCTGTTTTGGATCTAATAAACCCTGAGGCAACCTAAAGATGCACAGGGTTTGTTTTATGATTGAGCATCATAATCCGGGATCAATACCTCAACCTCACGGATCTCCCGAACCTGGTATGAAACCAAGCCTACAATCGCCGTTAAGATTCCGCAGATCAAGATAATAAAAGACATCCCAGAGCCAGATCCAGTGCCAAACATCGGACCGAATAGGCGGTTCATCCAATGACCATCAGTGGCCATGGCAGGTTCAAAAACACGGTCAGCTAACGGGCCGGCGATAGCCATTGAAATTGGTGCGGTAACCTGTGCCACAAAACGTCTGACGGAGAAAACCCGCCCCTGAACCGTCGGCACAACTTTCGCCTGCCAAATCGCCTGATTAGAGCCATTTAGCAATGGGATAATAAAAGTCATCAAAAAACTGCCAGCCATCCACAGGGTTAAAGAACGGCTAAGCCCTAACAATCCCAGCCCCAAAAGGCCGCTAAAGATCCATCCGCCAAGCACGCCATGGATTTTCTTCTTGGGTCCGCCCCAGGCAGTCATCACCAACCCTCCGAGCAATCCACCTATCGCACCGGCAGATTTCTCAGAACCCAACACCGCCGAGTCTCCGCCTGTCCTGGCAAGGATCATCGGTGTTAATAGGGTGAAAGCGATTGATGAGAAAAAATTACCAAAAAAGAACACCAACTGCAAATAAAGCAGGCTGCGTTTTTCGATAATATACTGAAAACCATAAACCAATTCGCGCCAAAAGGCACCGCGTGATCGGTCCCTGGGTTGACGTTCCGGTTCCGGGATCACAACCATCAACAAGAACAGCAGGGCAATCACCAAGGTGACCAGGTCAACGGCAATGATCCCTGAAACACCAATCAAGGGCATCAGGAAAGCTGCCAGAATCGGTGCGATGATCCCCACACCCGATTCCGCCATCGAAATCATCCCGCTGGTGCGTGCGTAGTGCTTCTTTGGCACGATTAGCGTGATGGCAGCAGAGTAAGCCGGCCACTGAAAGGCGCCAAAGATGCCGCCAATAAATCCAGTGATGTAGAGATGCCATATCTCGAGCCTGCCGGTCACCATCAGGATAAAGATTGCCAGGGTAACCACACCTGCACCAATATCACTCATCGCCATCACTAATTTTCGATTCCATCGGTCCACCAAAACACCTGCAAAAGGAGAAAAAATGATGATGGGTGCAAAGGAAAACAAGCCAACCAGTGCTAAAGGTGTTGCTTGCTTCGTCTGCTCCCAGGCCCAAATTCCCATTGCAAAATGGGTCATTTGGGAGCCGATCATTGAAAAGACCTGCCCCACCCAGATCAATATGAAACCGCGCAGCCCTGAAGGTTTGGATGGCATTGTTAACTCCGATTCTGTGCGAAGGTTACCTGTTCAATAATAAATAGGCAATAAATAATGTCAGAAACACCAATTTGATCTAAAATGGTAGAATCGATGAACTAAAAGAAAACCAGTGATCTTATGAGAACAAAACATCGAACAACTTTAGTCCTGATTTTGTTAATAACTGCGATGCTGTGGGGCTGCAGCCCGAATGAAACACATACCGCAGCGCCCTCGTTGACGCCGACCGATATTTCAACATCGACTGCGACAACTGCGCCAACCGCTTCTCCGACACCCACACCGACTCCGCTGCCGCTTAACGGTCAGCAGACCCAATACTTCATTGAAGCCAATATCGACTATTATAATCGTTTTATCACCGCCTCCAGCCGCTCAATCTACACCAACAAAACCAACTCGCCAATCAACGAGATGGTCTTCATCATTTATCCAACCATCTTTCAGAATGCGATTTACATCAAGTCTGTAGAGTACGGTGATGGCTCCGACATCACAAACTACCGCTGGGAAAGCCATCGCATGGTCATCCCGTTGGAAGAGCCGCTTGCGCCCGGTGACCAAATCGAGTTTGTGCACGACTTCGAACTCTACATGCCCAACCGCGAAGGGGTCTTCGGTCAGACCGGGCGTCAACTTAACCTGGCGTATTGGTTCCCATTCATCCCGCCCCGCACAGATGATGGTTGGATGGCGTACGAAATTTCTATCATCAACAGCCAGATCGTTGGTGAGCACCTTGTGTTTGAATCTACCGACTTTGATGTGACCATCCGCTTTGCCGACCGCCGAGAAAATTTCAAGATAGCTGCCGGCACCCTGCCAGAAGAGATCGATGACGTCATTCATTATCAAATGCCCCTCAGCCGCACCTTCACCTTATCAATCAGCGATATCTATACACTGACCGAAAGAGAAGCCAACGGCATTAAAATCCAATCCTTTGCCTTCCCTGAAGAAGCATCCGCTGGTGAAGCAGCAGCAGACCTGGCTGCCAAAGCGATTACGCTCTACAGCGATCTTTACGGCTCGCCTGAGCGAAACCTGGTCAGCATTGTGGAAGCAGACTTCTTGCATGGCATGGAATTTGACGGCCTGGTACTTTTGAGCCGAGGGTTTTACATGTTCTACAACGGCACACCTGAAACCAACCTGACGATGATCACCCCCCACGAAGTGTCGCATCAATGGTTTTTCAGCCTGGTGGGCAATAACCAGGCGATGGAACCCTGGCTTGATGAGTCCCTGGCGACCTACTCAGAAGCCCTGTTCTACGAAGAATACCACCCCGAACTGGTTGATTGGTGGTGGGCAAACCGCGTTGACGGGCACAGCCCGGCAGGCTATGTGGATAACACCATCTACCTCGATGGTGGGTATGAAGCCTATCGCAACAGCGTCTACCTGAACGGTGCGCACTTTGTGCAAGATCTCCGCGAGACGATGGGGGATGAAGCATTTTTCAGCTTGCTTAAGGATTATGTCAAAACAAACCGCTACACCATTGTCTCATCAAGCGACTTCTGGTCGTTGGCTAACGATCACACGCAAGCCGATCTGACACCCATCATCACAGAATATTTTTCTCACGCAACAACCCCATAATCCATCTCACTGCTAAATCAACGAGATTTGTGTTCAATTTGCATGTATGGAACTTACAAATGCAATATTGGACATTATTTTAAATTCCACTTCTTTTTAAATTTATTGAATTTTATCAATATTTATGCCATACTATACTTGAGGGTGGAATTTTGTCTTCATTTGTAGGAGGTATCAACGTGACTCTTAAGAAATTGCGCGATCTTCTTGAATGGCCTGTCATGATATTGTTCGTTGTCGCTGTTGTCACTGCCGCTTTAGATAAGTCAATCCTTGGTTTTTCACCAATTCTTTGGCTCTTGCTATCCTTCTGGTTTTTATTACTCATCATATGTATGGAAGTATCCATGATCCGTGAACATTTGGAGAAAGAAAAAGAAGAATAAAATCACCACACCCTAAATTTGTTTTTCTACAAGAATAAAAATAGGATGTAACTTACTCGATTGAAAGCAGGAAATAAACATGGGTGAGCAAAACAAAAATCAAAATCGTGTTCATACAATAGAATCAGAAGTGCGGCGGACAGCACATTGGTGGTTTTCAAAACGCGGGCCAGCCTTCCTGGATGCCCTTGTGCAGCTTGGTGATCGCTCAATCGATATCGTCAGACCATACATCCAAAAAGGACAAATTGTCGCAGACATCGGCTGTGGATGGGGACGATATGCTTTCAAGCTGGCTGACCTTGTTGGCCCTGCGGGAAAAGTCTATGCGATTGACCTGGCAGAGAAATGTGTCAAAAAGATTCAGCAAAAGGCAAAGAAACGCGGGATAATGCATATTGAAGCACATGTATCATCTGCATCCAATTTGGATTTGCTCAAAAATGGTTCCATTGATTTTGTGTTTGCAAATGGCCTGCTTTGTTCGATGGCGATTGAAAGAGAAGAAGCCATATCCGAAATCAAGCGCATACTAAAACCTAAAGGTTTTGCTTACCTGAGCCTTGGTGCCACACCCCCCATGGGCTATGTGGATGAATCAGAATGGAATGCCATACTTGAAGGATTCCGCCTCGAACAAGGAGGTGCCTTCAAAGAAAAATGGGCTCTGGTCTCACTCTCTTAAACTCCCACATTTTCTAAAAATTGTGGACCTTTTTGAATAATTTCCTCAATACGCATTTTTGCCGAACCTTTAGAAGGGTCTGGATTAACAGCTCAAATGCTGCAGTTTTGCCATTCATATCTCAACATGGTCCAAAAACCCCCAACGGGCAGAAAGCAATTACTGTTAGGTTGATTAAAGATGGGTAACGATCAACAGCAATATTGCGAATAACAACCATCAATGGTTTCCTTATATCCCTTTAAACCCGCTTGACAATCTTTTTTTTAATGCTATGATGCCTTTGGAGTAAAAATATGAGTGAAAACCTTGAAAATACCGGGCTTGAGGATCCATCCCAGCCAGATCAAACCGAATTAATCACAGACGATATCCAAGAAACCCCAATCAGAGAAGCAAACGAGACCTCAAAATCCGGTGGATTAAAAGATTCCCGCATCCTTAAAATCGGATTTTATCTTCTCACATTTATTGTAGTGGTTTTGGCTGTCTGGGGTATCGGATCGCTGATTGCACAACGGGGCGTGGCTTCATCTGAAGTCCAGACGCAATCACCGACATCGACTGTGGTTCCCTTGCCAGAGACCGTCTCCACACCTGTATTTTCAACAGCAGGCTTAGGCGGCGGATTAGTTCGGAACCCGGAAATTGAATCTGAAACTGTTGCTACATCTGAATCAAGCAATGAGATCAGAAGCTACGTGGTTGAGCAAGGTGACACGATCTTTGGCATCGCTGAAAAATTCGGCCTGACACCTGAAACCGTCCTGTGGTCTAACCGCTACATCATTGGCGACACACCGGATGGATTGGTCCCGGGGATCGAACTGGTCATCTTGCCTGAAAATGGCGTCTATCACAGGTGGTCAGAAGGCGAAGGTCTGAATGGTGTCGCTTCTTTTTACGGCGTTGACCCGGATGTGATCGTCAACTACCCCCTCAACGAGCTGGACCCAGCCGTTGTCGGGGATTATGCTAACCCGAACATTGAACCCGGCAAGATGCTGGTTGTTCCTGGCGGCACCCGCCCTTCGGTCGCCTGGGTTGTGGCACGTGATAACCCTGCCTCAGGCAATTCCTATCTTGGCCCTGGTGCTTGCGGCGGCATCCTATATGGCGATGTCGGCACGGGCACCTTCACCTGGCCTACAACGGCAACCTGGCTCTCCGGTTACGACTACAACCCACCAATCCACAATGGCCTGGACTTTGACGGTGATTTTGGCAGTCCCATCTACGCAGCCGACTCGGGCGTTGTGGTTTATTCCGGCTGGTCAGACCGTGGCTATGGCAACCTGATTGTGATCGACCACGACCGCGGTTGGCAGTCCTTCTACGCCCACCTGATGGATGGCACCCTTGTGCCCTGCGGCTCTAACGTCCAGAAAGGGCAGTTGATTGCATCGATGGCCAGTACGGGCAATTCCACCGGACCGCACCTCCATTTTGAGTTACGTCTCGAAGGTTACCCCGTCAACCCCTGGCAATTTCTAAACTGATCCCAATATTCATGCAAACACAAAACGGCACCCTGAAACCGGGTGCCGTGATTATTTAACAACAATCTTTATTCGAGATCGATAGGAATTGTGCTCTTATTATCGGGGTTGGTGTTTGCTAAAACCATCACATCATCTTTGACCAGCCAACCTTTATATTGCGCATCCCCCCGGATGGGACGCCAACCAGAAAGAACAAAGGGCAAAACCCCGTCTGCAATCATCCACTCGCCGTTATATTTGCGGGCGATATGGATATGCGTTCCTGTTGAGCGGCCACCCTCACACGAGGGATACCCTAGCGGGTCACCTGCGCTGACAACGGATCCTTTAGCGACACGTCCTTTCTCAGCGATATGCAGATAAAACACGACCCACCCGGTGCGCTCATCCCCGTCACCATCCAAATCAAGAACAAGCAAGCCATCGCCTACTCTGGCAACCACACCATCCGCCACGGCTGCGGTCTGCAGTGAGGTCGGATAACAGCCTGTGACTTCGGAAGGTGGGGCAAAGTCCAGGGCAGCCCAGGGTTCCATACTCCCCCAAGCCGTATGCGGACCGCCGGTGAACGCCCAGCCAATATCGTTTTTATATGGTAATTGCATTGCCGGTTGGGCTAAAGACCCCGGGATATGCGGTTCGATCGTCCATGGATCACCAAATAAATTGGCATAGGTTAGGGCAAACCCATCCGGTCCGACGGCGTAAAGGTAGCCGTCCACATCCTCCACCTCGGAGAAGAAATATTGCATCGCCACACTGGCAGCGTTCTGCCACGGGTCAGGGCGGACCAAGGAGCCATCTGCCAGCTCAAATTCCAGCAAATCACCCTGCCGGTAGCGGTAATAGGCATCATTCAAAATATTCGAGGCGTAGGAAAGCTGAAGGTAAACCCCCGTCCAATAGCTTGATTCAAGGCCTAAGATATTTCTTTCTAATTGCTCATCCAGGTCAGCAACTGAGCATGCGCCGCTCTGATACTCCAGCAAGGCGATCAGCAATTTGGGGCTGATTGAGTATTGGATTGCCACATAATCGATAATTGCCGCAGCAGTCCGGGTGCCGCTGAAAGCCCAGGCGCTGTAATTCCGCAGCCATCCATCTTGCTGTGCCAGAAATGCGGCTGTGTCAAAAGCAGCGGCATCCGGCCCGTTCACAAACCCTGCATCGGGCAAAATCTGGTAAGGGTTACCCCACAATGCTCGGTAATAGATCGGGATTTGCATCGGCATACCGGGGGGCATGGTGGTTGCTTCCCTTGGGATGAAGGTATTTGCTGCTAAAATCTCTTCCACTGAGGTGTTAAAACGGGCTGCCAGCGCAGGCAGCGTATCACCAGATTGCGCGGTATAGTCCACAAGATGGCCGGGTTCATAAGCCGGCCGGGTCGGGAACGGGGTCATTTCCGGGATTTCAGGGGGTGCCTCTGTTGCGTTCGTCGGTAAGATCATGGTTGGCTGCATCGATGGCGAACACGCCGCAAGGATCAAACTAAGTAAGATGAGGGGTAGCGCTAATTTTCTAAGCATAATTGAGAGAGTCTGACTATTTAGAGATTAGAAATTTTCGGGTAATTAATCCAAGTCTTTCCATCTATTCAGACTCAAGACATCCAAGCATACTCCGAGAGGTGAAAAAAGTCCAGTTTTGATTATTTCTAAGAAAATGACTGCAGCAGCCCCAAAATGTTTAAGTTATTCTTCTCGTGTGAGTTGCGTTTCGTATGTGCTGGCAGTGTTCGCATAAATTATTTCGCTTCCCCTGACCAACCACCCCTTATATGCAATTGTTCCGGCTTTTGCCTCCCACCCGCTCAAAGTGAATGGCAAAGGGCCATCCGCAGGTACCCATTCGCCATTGTAGCGCCGCGCCAGGTGCACGTGTGTCCCGGTTGAACGCCCGCCCAAGCAGGAGGCATGACCGATCCTGTCGCCAACCTCAACCCATGTCCCTACTGGCACGCGGTCTTCGTCGGCAATATGCAAATAAAGCAGTGTCCAACCCGTTTGCTCATGGCCGTCATCATCCTGGTCGATTACCACCACCCCGTTACCTGAACGGATCACCCGCCCTGCCATCGCAGCAACCACCCACGAATCAGAAATGAAACATCCCGTCACGCCGCTTGCCGGGGCAAAATCCAGCGCCGCCCAGACATCCGCCGAACTCCAGGCTGCATGGGGTCCGCCTGTGAAAGCCCATACATCACCGACCTCAAAGGGCAAAATCATCTCAGGCTGAACTGTATCAACAGGGATCAATGGTTCGACTTGCTGGGCGCGTACCCAGGGGTTGCCGAACATCGATTCGTAGAATTCAAAGAAATTCTCCTCACCATACAGCAAATAAGCCCATTGGTCATATTCATAGAGATAGGTAAAAGCATTCATCATCCCCACTGAGCCAGCGTTCAACTGCGGCGCCAGCCGCAGCACCTCGCCATCCTGAAAAGTCACCACTAAACGGCGTCCTTCCCGCCAGCCGTAATACCCTTCCATCACCATACTGGCAAACCAGGCGGACTGGAGGTACAAGTTCTTTTTCATAACGTTGACATGCCCCATTGGAAAGGTCAGGGCAACCGTATCTGCTGGGTCGGGATATCCAAAAACCCACCCGGATTTGAATTCAAGAAACGCCAGTAGCAGCCTTGGATTGACAGAATATTCCAAAGCGATCCGGTTGATCACATCCGCACCAGAAGTCCAGCCTGTGGATGCCAAATACTCCCGGTACTCCGAAAGATAGCCGCCCGCCTCATCCACATAAGCCTGAACGTCAAAATCGATAGTTGAAGGCGAATAGGCGACTTCGCTATCCGGCAGAAGTTTATGGCTCGAACTGGTCTCATCTAAGTTGTTGGGGATGATCAACAACTGACCCGGGTTGAGCAAACCCTTTCGGTCTATGGGCGTCGGTGAGGTAATAGCGTTCATATCCACACCAAAACGCACCGCGACCATAGAAAGACTGTCGCCGGCAATAGTGTAATATAAAATATTCGTGTCTTCACTGGGCGGGACAAGTTGGCCTTGCGTTGGCAAGGGTTCAGAAGGTCTATGTTCAACAATCTCCGCAGGGGCTTCGGTCACCACGGGCGTTGCCACTTCAAGCGTCGCTGTCGGTACAGGCGTCGAAACCTGAGCCAGGCTGACGCTTTCTTCAGCGCCCGGCGCCAGCACGGGATAAACAATACTGCCGCACACCAGCATCGCCAGCACAAGCGAAATGATTAACAGCCTGACCATCCGCTTAAAGCGTCGCTGGTAGTACCTTTCCCTAGCGCTTGATGGCGTTGATCGGCGCGCGCCCATTCCATGCCTCCAAAGTCACATTACCGTTAACCAAATACCCATTATATTCAACACCGTAGCCGACAGCCGTCCATCCGCCCAAAACGAGCGGCAGATCACCATCTGCTGCGATCCACTCTCCATTATAACGCCTCGCAATATGCAAATGCGTCCCCGTCGAGAAACCGCCTTCACAGGAAGGGTGCCCAATCCGGTCACCTTCAGCCAGGTAACTGCCAGCCTGCACCCGTTCGGCAGAGTCGATGTGCATGTAAAGGATCGACCAGCCTGTTTGCCAGATGCCGTCCCCGTCCAAATCCTGAATTATTGCGCCATGGTCTGAATAGACGATTTGGCCGGGCGCTGAAGCGGTGACCCATGCCTCGCTCGGGAAACAGCCCAATGCATCACCAGGGGGTGCAAAATCAATGGCTGCCCAGGCTGACCCTGTGTTCCAGCCCCCATGGGGCCCGCCAGTGTAAGACCATTCCGAGCCGACTTCGAAGGGCAACTCCAGTGTTGGCTGCGAAAGATTTTCCGGGATGACCGGTTCAAAGGCGGCGTCAAAAGGATAGCCGAAGAAACCAAAATAAGTGGCGAAAATCCCATTTTCGGAAATTGCCCTTTCCCAATCCGATCCCACAGTCAGATAGCGCATCAGGTTCAAGACGCCTGCCGTGCCAGGGTTGATGGTCGGATCGACTTTGACAATGCTGCTATCGGATAGGGTCCAGATGCTGATGGCATTGATCTTCCACAGGTAATACCCCTCATTTAGCAGATTGGCAGCCCATCCAAGCTGGTTATAGAGGCCGTCACGATAAGCATCATAATAGCGCATCGGGTAGATGCGTGTCTCCTCGGGGGGGTTCTTATCCGTCACCCAGCGGCCCTGATATTGCAGGACGGTCAACAGCAGGCGTGGGTTGACACTATATTCGACCGCGACCCGCTCAACCACCTCTGCACCGGTCAATATCACGCCATCGACTTCTTCAGAATAGGACGCCAAATAACCGTCCTGGGTTTTGACAAAGTCAACCACATTAAAGGCGGCGTTTGAGGGGCTGAAAACCAGCTCTGAATCCGGAATGATCTTGAATGCCGGCGCAGTTGCGTCGTAGGTCGCAGGCGGGATCAATAACACCTGTCCCACCTCAATCAGGTCGGGGTTTTCAATTTGATTGAGTGCACTGATTTTCGAAACCGACACCTGGTTGGATTGGGCGATTTTGCGCAGGGTATCTCCGCTCTGCACAGTGTATGTCAGCGTTTCCGTGCGAGGTGTAGGCAGGACAATCGGCGCATTGGGGGTTGGTGTAGAAACAAAACCTAACACTGCTGATGACCCGGAAGAATTGTTAGCCTGCGGATCTGCCGTCACTTGCTGCCCGTCCTGAGAACCTGCCATTGAAACCTGCCAGGGCGCCATTGTTGACCCGGGTTTATAACACCCGGTCAAAACGCCTACGCCTAAAATCAGTATTAATAAAAATTTTTTGATTTTCAATGACTTAATCCCTTTTGAAAGCCGGGCAATAGTGTTCTAAATAATACAGTTCGTCAGCCTTGACGCCATTTGCCGCCTGCTTCGCTGCTTCGCTGATGGCAACCGCCTGATTAAGGGCGACATCAGCCGCCGTTGACCAGTAACGGGGCAGCACGTATAACGTTGCATCCATCTCCATCTCTGCCGCACCCAGCGGAATCCAGTTGAACATCAGCGGTCCCCGGGAATAGACGGTGAACCCAAACCTTAACCCTGCTTCTTGCGCCAACTGGATCGCCTCATCATTAAAATTACCGCCAGGCCAGATGATTGCCGAAGGTGTTGTGCCGAAATGCGCCTGGATCACCTCGATTGGACGGTAAATTTCTTCTTCAATCTCTTCAAAAGGTGTGTAATCCTGAATATAGATGTGATCATGCCCATGTGATTGCACATCCAGCCGTCCTGATTCAGCCAAAGACTCCATGCGAGCCCAGAGTTCCTCATTTGTGCCTGCGGTCGTTGGCCAGGCCAGCGTCAAAGTCCAATCGTTTGCTTCAAGGTAGGGCATAAATAATTCCGTTACACCCGGGCGGCGGTCATCAAGAATGAGAAGCATTGACCGCTCAGGTATTTTTTCGTTTTCTGTCAAAAATCCAACCAGTTCATCCATCGTGATCGTTGAAAAGCCCAGTTCCTCTGCATATGCCATGAAAAATTCGAAGTATTCTGTAGAGATAGTCGTTGCGTCACTGATCACCCTCCCAGGTTTGGCGATCGAGTGGAACATTATAGGTACAACAATCGTGCCAGGTTCGCTCTTCCCACGCCCCCACCGGTTTTCAAGGTATTTGCAGGTATCCGCCAAATAACCCACGGGGGTCACAATCGGGCTCAATTCATCTGCAATGAATGTCGTCACCGTTGGGATGGTTGGCGTAGGTGTCGGAGAGATTGCTGTCCGCGTTGCGGTTGGGTTAGGGGTGCGTGTTGCAGTTGCAGTCGGCGTATGGGTTATCGTCGACGTTATCGAAGGCACAAGCGTTGTCGCTTGAAATTCAATGGGTTGGGTTGCAGTATCCCCCCTCAATGTATCAGAAAGCGCCGCTGAAGGTTGAACACAAGCCGCCAGCAGTAACAATAAACCTGACACAAAGAAGAACTTAGAAAATTTCATAAGGACAGCGGTTCATAACAATAAAGAATAATTGTTAAGATTATACCGAAACTTGTCATCACCGGATAGTTACATACTTCCAAAATTTCTATAGTAAAATTAAAGCACGTTCTAATCGTATCATTTGTAAAAGGGAGAAGACCATTATGAAAAAATACGTTTGGCCTTTACTCATTATTTTCTTTTTTCTGGGGGGATTGGCCGTCATCCTGATTGGGCAGGTTGTCCTGCCACCCGAACCCCGACCGGAAACGGTCCAGGCGATCAGTGCAAAATGGGACGAATCTGGTCACGCTGATGCGGAGGCAGAAGCCTTTGTCCACTGGGACGAAGACGATCCGGCTGAAGTTCCAGCAAACTGTGCTAAATGCCACAGCGCATACGGTTACTTAGACTACCTCGGTGAAGATGGCAGCGAGCCACAGATTGTCGACGCAGCAGCAGAAATTGGGTCTGTGGTCAGTTGTTTTGTGTGCCACAACCCTTCCGCACATGAAAAGGAAATTGCTTACTTCCCCTCTGGCGATACCGTTGACACCCTCGAATCAAGCGTCAATTGTGCTGAATGCCACCAGGGCACCCGCTCAGGTGTTGCTGTCGCAGATGCAACCGTTGACCTGACTGATGATGAGGTGAATGAAGATCTTGGATTCATTAACGTCCATTATAAAGTCGCTGGTGCTGTCCGCTACGGCAGCGAAGTCCAGGTCGGATACGAATTCCCGGGTAAGGACTACATTGGCTACTATCCACATGTAGAAGACTATCAGCAATGTGTCGATTGTCACGATCCGCACTCGCTTGAAATTACAGCCAGCGATTGTGCTGCCTGCCATCCCGCCGTCAGCGATCTTGGCGACTTACGCTCAATCCGTGTTGATGATACACCCGATTTTGACGGCGATGGCGACACCACCGAGGGCATCTACGGTGAGTTGATCACTGTTCACGAAATGCTCTATGACTCCATTCAAGCCTACGCTGCCGATGTGATCGGTGAACCCATCTTATATGCCGCGCAGTTTCCCTATTGGTATGTCGATCCGAATGGCAACGGCGAAGCAGACGATGGCGAAATCAACTTCGGCAACCAATACCAGAGTTGGACGCCCAGGCTTGTAAGAGCGACCTACAATTATCATCTTGTGGCAGAAGATCCGGGTGGCTTTATGCATAACGCACGCTATCTTATCCAGGTGATGTATGACACGATGGATAACCTCTCAGAAGCCATTTCAGTTGACCTGGCAAGCCTGACCCGGCCTGAATAAGCCAAGCAAGAATCTTCTTAATAGAAACCCAAAAGGGACTGCCTCGTGAGGTAGTCCCTTTATGTTTAACACGATTGAATTGTCCAGATAAGATTACTGGCTACCCTCCCTGCACGAGGGCAAACAGCACGGTCAGAACCACAACCAATATCACAGTAGCCATAAGTAACCAGCGTTCGACACAATGTTGAATATCCATTCTATCTCCTTTTATGCCATCTCATACTGTTCTGAAAACACATGGGTCGCGGGGATGTGCAGCTCTTTAAAACAAGCTTCTACGGCATTGATCATCGGTAATGGTCCGCACATGAAGTATGTCGAATCCTTGTAATTCTCAGGCAGATGCCGCTTTAAAATTTCGGTGTTGATAAAGCCCCGTTCACCCTCCCACCCCTCAGGCGGCCGCTCAAGAACGTGGACAATTTTAATATTGTCTGCCTTATCAATTTCTTCCAGCTCTTCTCGATAGATGATCGAGTCCCAGGTCGGGTTACCATATAAGAACACTATCTTTGCTTCAGATTGACGATCCGCAAGCGTTCTCAACATGCTCATCACCGGTGCTGATCCGATACCGCCTGCGATGAATACCATATCTTTGTGTTCATGCTCATCCATGCTGAAATTGCCAAAGGGACCATCAACATAAACGGTCTGTCCTGGTTTCATATCTTTGATCGTGCTGGTGAAATCGCCCAGCTCTTTGATCGTAAAGCCAATGTAATCATCATCGTGATCCGCATTGGTTGAAAATGAAAACGGGTTTTCCCTGAAGATGAAGGGCGATTCTGTTGTGATCCAGGCAAATTGCCCTGCTTCAAAGTCCAAACCTTCGTGTCCATCCGGTTCAAGATATAGTGACCAACAATTACCGCGTTCTTCCACAATTTTCACAATCTTATAGGGTGTTTTGAGCATGATAATTGGGCGGACAACCCGGATGTAGAGAATGATGGCAAGCCAAATCCCTGTCAGACTCAGCCAAAGCACCTTTTGATAGGTGAGGGACATGTAATAATTGACCTTGAACATATGGAATAAAGCCAAGCCGATCGCCAAAAACGACAAACCATCATGGATCCAGCGCCAGACATCATACTTGAGCTTCATCACTTCCCGCCATACCGATGAAACGATTAACAGGAACATTGCAACCAGCGAAATCACAGCAGCTTTGGCACGCCAGGGCGCAGTAAACACATTCAATAATTGCAGCGTTGCCGGGTTGTTGATGAACAACAAAATCGGATGAATGAGGATGATCAAAACGGTTAGGATGGATAGCCTGTGATGGAGCGTGTAGAGTGTGTCCATCGGAAAGGCTTTTGTGAAGAATTTCAGGCGTGATGTCGGTATCGTCTGAAGGCCGAGTAAAGCCATGCCCAAAAAGCCTAAAGCGACGGATACTTCACGTAAAAACTCTCTTCCCTCAGGACGAGGCAAAATCATCAGCAGAATTAGTGGGATAAACACCACGATAAAATAAAAAGCGAGCCATATGTAAGTTCGGGTTTTATTTTTCAAATTTGTCTCCTTGTGTAATTAATCTTAACAATAAATCCATTTGCCTATGCAAATAATTTTACCTGAATTTTTCGCTATTCATAAAATGAACATCGACGGAAATTCACAGATATTCCAAAGGGCATTTCCTGTTGACAAATTGCAAATTTTGGATAGAATAAAGACCTATCGCCGAAGTGGCGGAACTGGCAGACGCGCTACGTTCAGGGCGTAGTGAGCTTTGGGCTCATGAGGGTTCAAATCCCTCCTTCGGCACTTACCCCTCAAATCACTTGAGGGGTTTTGCTTTAATATCCTCAGGATATTGTTAAATGGTACAATAATTGTAACAAAGGCTCTTAGATATCATTTTTAGGGAATTATGAAAAAGATCCTGAAAGACAAGCGAATCATTCTGGTTGTGCTGGTCATCGTATTGGTGTTCATGCTCTTAGATTTTAACCAGCGCATGGTGCTGCTCTCAAAGTTGCGCAGCCAGGAGAAAGACCTGAAGCAAAGATACGCTGACCTGGTGGCTACGCGGGACGCTTTGCAGGCTGATCTTGAGTTTACTAAATCGGATGAGGCTGTTGAAAAGTGGGCGCGAGAAGAAGCAGCCATGGTTCAGGATGGGGATATCCCCATCATCATCATGCAGCCAGCCAACCCGGTAGTCACCCAACCCCCAGCTGAAGATGCTGTGATCGATGAAATCGAAAAATGGGAGATCTGGCAAGAACTCTTTTTCGGTGACTGACCGCCCAGAATCATAATTTCCCAGATTAATCAAAGCAGGGGCGCTGATTGTAACGCTCCTGTTGTTTTTTGCTCATAACTCACCAAATTAGACCAATTGAAACTATGATTTTTTCGCATTACCAAACACGCCCTTTGAGTAGTTCAAATACTGCAGCAGTCATGCCTCTGTCCCTCGACCTGGGATTAACCACGACAAATGTAGAGCGCACGCCTGAAGGCTGGTTGCTGCTTGATGGGCAGATTTTGACCTTTCCTCAAGTCGACCGAATCAACGAGGAAGAAAATGGCTGTTTCAGGTTGGCTGATGGCGATCTGCATAAGGTTGAGGATTTTTCAGCCATCACAAACCGCTATTACAGCCTGATGCCAACCCCCAAATCACCGACCATGTTGATCTCCGGCATCCCAATGCATCGCATCAAAGACACAACACCGTTGGAAGATACTTCCGAAAAAATCAGGGCGCTTGCCAAACCTTACGGGCGTATCCTCGATACCACTACAGGATTGGGCTACACCGCCATCCTGGCAGCCCGCACGGCTGAGGAAGTGATCACCATTGAATTCGATCCGGTCGTACTCAATATCTGCCGCCAGAACCCATGGTCAAGAGAACTATTTTCAAACCCAAAAATCGTCAAATTGGTCGGCGATAGTTATGACCTGGCCGATCAGTTTGAAAATGAGCATTTTAATGCGGTCATTCACGACCCACCCACCTTCAACCTCGCCGGGCACCTGTATTCAAAAGCCATTTACGACACTTTTTACAGGATCCTCAAAGCGAATGGCCGGCTTTTTCACTACATCGGCAACCCCAAAAGCAAATCTGGGGCGTCTGTCGGCCGGGGAGTGGTAGAAAGGCTCAAGCAAGCCGGTTTCAAGGTCACGCCCAAACCCCGTGCCTTTGGCGTGCTGGCGGAGAAAATCTAATCGGCTAGGGTGTGCTGATCAATCAAGGAAAATTTTGGGAGACTGTTAAATCATGTATAATTTTGAGTTATGGATATTCAGGAATTAACAGAGCTGATGCACGAATTCGTGCAGGGAAAGGGCTGGTACGACCCAAACAGCCCCCGTCCGCAAACGCCCAGAAACCTGGCCGCCTCCCTCAGCATCGAGGCAGCAGAGGTGTTGGAGCATTTTCAATGGCAGGATAAAACAGCCGATTCCTCTCTTTTAGCCAGTGAATTAGCCGATGTTGCCTTGTACCTTTTACAGCTTGCCAGCATCTCGGGGATTGATCTGGAAGAAGCTGTGCTCGAAAAGCTCAAAGTTAACGCAGATCGTACATGGGATGGTAAGTTTAACAACAAAAAGGATGAAAAACAAAATGAAAGTTAGCGTATTTGGCGGTTCCAATCCTCAGCCTGGTTCTGAGCCTTATCAGCAGGCATATCAACTCGGCAAACTTCTCGGCAGTGCCGGCCTGACTGTGCTAACCGGCGGCTATATGGGTACAATGGAAGCCGTATCAAAAGGCGCCAGCGAAACCGGCACGCATGTGATCGGTGTGACCTGCCAGGAAATTGAGAACTGGCGCCCGATCGGGCCAAATGAATGGGTCGCTGAAGAATGGCGCTGCGAAACGTTGAGAGAACGCCTGTATACGCTGGTTGATCATTGCGATGCCGCAATTGCCCTGCCGGGCGGGGTAGGCACACTGCTCGAGATCTGCCAAACCTGGAACCAACTGGCGATTCACGCGTTGGAGCCCAAGCCGGTTATTCTGATCGGCAGCCAGTGGCACAGGGTCATGGAAAGCTTTTTTACACAATTGGGCGAGTATATCCGCATGGAGCACCGCGAGTATCTCGTTTTCGCGCCAAATCCAAGCGGCGCACTTGAAATATTAGATAAATTTTTTAACCTAACAGCAGCTTAATCACAAGACAGAAAAGAAAACGAAAATGGATGAAAAGAAATTAACCCCAAGATCAGAAAATTACTCCGAGTGGTACAACCAACTCGTGCAACGGGCTGAACTGGCAGATTATGCCCCCGTGCGCGGCTGTATGGTCGTCCGACCCTATGGCTGGGCGCTCTGGGAGAATATCCAGAACGCACTTGACACCCGCTTTAAGGCGACCGGGCACGTGAATGCCGCCTTCCCGCTCTTTATCCCCATGTCCTTCCTCGAAAAAGAAAAGGAACACGTCGAGGGCTTCTCCCCAGAGCTGGCGGTCGTCACAATCGGCGGCGGTTCTGAACTTGAGGAACCCCTGATCGTGCGACCGACCTCCGAAACTATCATCGGCCACATGTATTCCAAGTGGATCCAGTCTTACAGAGACCTGCCGGTGCTGATCAACCAATGGGGAAATGTCGTCCGCTGGGAGATGCGCACACGCCTCTTCTTGCGTACACTGGAATTCTACTGGCAGGAAGGGCATACCGCCCATGCCACCGCTGAAGAAGCAGAAGCAGAAACCCTGCAGATGCTGAACATCTATACCGACTTTGCCCTCAATGAGGCAGCAGTGCCGGTCATCCCCGGGCGCAAAAGCGAAACAGAGAAATTTGCAGGTGCTGTCCGCTCATACACCATCGAAGCGATGATGGGCGACACAAAAGCGCTTCAGTCTGGCACCAGCCACAACCTGGGGCAAAACTTTGCTAAAGCCTTCGACATTCAGTACTTGGACGAGAATAACACCCTGCAATATTGCTGGACGACCTCCTGGGGGCTTTCCACCCGCTTCATCGGGGCGATCATCATGACCCATGGCGATGATCAGGGTTTGATCTTCCCGCCGCGGTTAGCGCCGATCCAGGTTGTGATCGTTCCAATCTTCCGCAACGAAGAAGAACAGCAAAAAGTCATGGAAACCGTCGATCGAATCAAGGCAGAACTCAGCCAGTTCCGGGTCAAAGTCGATGACCGCGCAGAGGTCACACCAGGTTTCAAGTATAACGAATGGGAAATGCGCGGCGTCCCTCTGCGGATGGAAATCGGCCCGAAAGATGTCGCCAAGAATAGCGTTGCCCTGGCTCGCAGGGATATCCTCGGCAGGGAAGGGAAATCCTTCGTCGCCCAGGAGGGCATCGCCCAGACGGTGGGTGAAATGTTAGAGACAATCCAGGCAAACTTGCTGGCAAAAGCCACAAAATTCCGTGATGAGCACATTTTTGAGCCAAAGAATTATGATGAGTTCAAAGACATCATTGAAAATAACGGCTGGTGCTATGTTTGGTGGAAGCCCAACTCGGAAAACGAAGCAAAGATAAAAGAAGATACCAAGGCGACTTTACGCTGCATCCCGATGGAGCAACCTGGCGGCAAGGGAAAATGCATTTTCAGCGGTGAAGAAACGACTGAAAAAGCCTATTTTGCCAAGGCCTATTAGGCAAAAGTGCCAACTGCGTTTTTTCGATGATCAGCCTGGTTTTGTTAAAAGTGGACGAAGTCAGCCAACAACTGAGGACCAATGGTAGCCGTTAATCCAACGCGTTTGCGGTTTCAAATCGCTGACTTGCTGAATGATTTCAAGGCACCGGTAAATTTTCATCGGGGCTTGTCGGTGTTATTTGACTTTTACGCAAACCGGACCCTGCGCTCAGGCGAATCCATTAAGGTTCAGTCAGTCCACCGGTCATACAACCTTCCCCATCCAGTCACCCGTCAACTCAAAATTGACTTGAAACCGCGGGTTGCACAAAACACTGCTGAGACGCTGGCGTTGGCGGACGAGTTGTGGACGGATCCCTATCTGGAAGTGAAACAGGTTGCCATTTATCTTCTCAATCAAACGCCAGTGGATAACCCACAACCCATTCTTGACCGTCTCCAGCGATGGCTGGCTTACGACATAGACCGGGCTTTAATCTCAGATATTTGGGCATCCGGCGCAAGCCAACTGCAAACCATCTTCCCCGCGGTTTGGGAATCCTTCATTCAATCCTATCTCAGCCAACAAGATCCAAAATCAATCTCGATTGGTCTGTCGGGGCTGAGACAAAGCCTGGAGGTGCAGGATTTTAAGAATACACCGGTCATCTTCAGGTTGATCAGCCCACTCGTCCGTAACCCGCAGCACGCCAACCTTAAAGACCTGAGAAAAGTCATTGATGCTCTTGCCCAGCAGTCTCCCACTGAAACAGCTTACTTTCTCCATCAAATGGCTGCCCTCAGTGATTCTGTCGAAACGAAACGGCTGATCAAACAATGCCTGCCAAATTTCTCCCAAGCGCTGCAGGCAGAACTCAAAGCGGACCTCAAATAGCACACGCCGCCGTTATGGCTTGCTGCGGATCAATTGCCCCGTCGGTGTCACCACAATGGGTTTATTCGACCCTGGCTTTCCCCAAACAGAATGACCATCTTCCCACAATTCTAATAGTAAATAGGCTTCCATCCCGCCCTCAGCCACGATCCTGGCTGCCTTGAGTGCATTATTAAAAATTTCCCCGGGTGGCAATTTGCTCTGGCAAATCATCCAGGCGTTCAGACCGATCAATTCATCCGCTGTCAGCCCTGGCCCAAAATCACGCATCATGCTTGCCTCTTTACCACATTTCTCAATAATTCATCCAACATCAATGGATTGGTGATCAGTAACCATACTTTACCACAATATCATCACACATCATTCCAATTAAGTGAAAAAGAGGCATCCGGTTGGATGCCTCTTTTGTTAGATTAACCTATTGATTAAAATATGTGAAAAGCTGCAATAATTGGTGCAAACAGCGATGACACCAATGACATCACGGTGATCAACGTGTTCAGCGAGGGGCCGGCAGTGTCCTTGAAGGGATCACCAACCGTGTCACCCACCACGCTCGCCTTGTGTGCATCCGATCCAGGGCCGCCGAATTGACCGGTTTCAATGTATTTCTTGGCGTTATCCCACAAACCACCAGAGTTCGCCATCAGCAGGGCAAAGATCACACCCGTGAAGATTGAACCACCCAAAAAGCCGCCCAAGGCATTTGGCCCTAAAACAAAACCGATCAGCAGTGGTAAACCCACCGCCAGGAAAGCAGGTAGGATCAACGAGGACAGCGCACCCTGCGCGGCCAAGCCCACACATGTCGCATAATCCGGTTTCGATGTGCCAGCCAAAATACCCGGGTCTTCACGGAATTGGCGTCGGATTTCTTCGATCATGTCGAAGGCATTATGGGTAACCGAAAGCATGGTCAGTGCGCTGAACAAGGGCGGTGTCATTGCGCCAAGGAAAACGCCTGCAACCACAATCGGGTCCCGCAGGCTCATATTTACCTCAACCCCCGCTGCAGTGACAACCTCAGCATAGGCAGCAAACAGGGCTAAAACGGTCAGGGCGGCAGCGCTGATGCTGAAGCCTTTAGTGATCGCCTTGGCTGTGTTGCCTGCTGCATCCAGTGTGTCAGTGGTTTCAATCACTTTTGCATCCATACCGGACATCTCTGCGATGCCGCGGGCATTATCCACAATGGGGCCGTAGGCGTCGGCTGAAACGATCATGCCGCTGATGGAAAGCATGCCCACTGCGCTGATCCCGATGCCATAAATGCCCGGGAGGCCTGATGCATCTGCCAGGAAGTAAGATAAAAGTGTTGCAACAGCAATCCCAATCACGGATGGCACGATACTCACCAGGCCGTAGCTAAACCCGGTGATGATGTTCATCGCCGCACCAGATCCAGAAACACGGGCGGTTTCGAGGACGGGTTTCCGCTCTTCAGACGTGAAGTAATCAGATGTAAAACCGATGATCACACCTGTGATTAACCCGGTCAGTGTTGCCCACAAAATGCCAATGTTGATATCAGCCAATAAAACAAGCGCTAATACCAATACCGAAAAGAAAACGGTTGTGATAATCGTGCCAAAGTTCAACGCTGGGCCAGGTTTTCCATTCTTCCCGACACGGACAAACTGAATGCCAAGCAAAGAAGCAAAGATGCCTAAAGTACACAATATCAGCGGGAGGACGACATATTTGCTGCTCAGCGATGCCGCAGATGCACCTAACAGCATGACCGCCACAGTCGAAGCAACGTAACTGTCAAAAATATCCGCACCCATCCCGGCTACATCACCCACATTGTCACCAACATTATCGGCAACGACAGCAGGGTTACGCGGGTCATCCTCAGGGATGCCCACCTCAACCTTACCGACGAGGTCTGCAGCAATATCTGCGGTTTTGGTGTAAATTCCGCCGCCCGCTTTTGCCAGCAGTGCCAATGCCGAAGCACCGAAGCTGAAGCCAAGAATGATGTCAGGGTTGCCGGTGAGCAGGTAAATCCCACTCATGCCAATCACAGCCAGGCCAACCATTGCCAACCCCATCACCGAACCAGCATAAAAAGAAAGCCGGAAGGCTTTGTTGAGTGATTCATTTGCAGCGGTTGCGGTACGCACATTCGCTTCCACAGCGACCGCCATACCCATGTAACCCGCAATGGCTGAACAAACGGCACCACCAACAAAGGCCAGCGCCATCTTGATGCCATTTCCGGGGGCAATGCTCACCGTTCCAGATGCCACTTCGGCGAGGTCAAAGCTGAACACAACCGCGATAATAAAGCCAAGAATGACCGCCACAAAAGCCAGCGTCAGGTAAAGGCGCTTGAGATAGGTTTGCGCACCCTCTCTAATCCACGATGCCACTTCCTGTGCTCTTTCCGTTCCGGGATCCTGGCGTTTGACCCAGAAGAACAAGTAAATTGCTGCCCCGATCGAAAGCAGGCTGGCAGCCACACTAATATAAAGCCAAGTTTGTTCCATAATTTACTCCTAACTATGATTGTTTCATGCGCAGAGGTTTGGCAAAACCAGCGCAGGAATAATTTCTACATATTTGCTGAACGCCACCAACGATAATTGTTTTCTCGCAATTCATTGCTTGAAGGCATAGGGTAGTAGTTCAGCGCAGATTCATTACCGATATAAAGCCCATTTTTAACCGTGCGATAGGCAAAACTCGCCGGGCTGCCGCGGTCAACCATCTTGGTCGCCACGGGTTTGGTTCGCAGATCTTTTAAGACCTCGCGCAGGTGGTCCATATTGGAATACGGCAGGTCGCCCACCTCACCCATTTCAGGGTCGTTGGCTAACTCGCCCAATCGCAATTCCGCAAAGGCAATTGCTGGGAGCGTCACCAAAGATGTTGGGTTCTTGACAATCAGGTCATAAAATTCAAGCGGGTTGAGCCGGCTGGCGATCAAAGGGGTCACCGGGGCGATCTCTTTGTAAAGATGCAAGCCGCCATCCAAATCAGGGATGTGTTCAGCAGGATCCAGGCTGAGGGTGCGCCCATCCTGTGTCACCAGATACAATTTACCCAACGCAGAAACATCCACATGCTCAAGCACACGGTAAACACTGATGTAAATGGAAGCTTTTGGCGCACCATCTTCATGGGGCACGCATCGCGCCATGCCTTCTTTGATCCTGAAATACTCACTGCGAAAGTTCGGATCAACTTCGAGGAATATCGCCTGTCCGCTGGATTTTTTCTTAGTACCAACTGCATAATAACTACCGAATTCTTCAGGTTCCAGCATCGAAGCAATTAGGGCTTCAGGTACAAGAGATAAATATAAATGTACAGTCACACTGACCTCCTAAAATTACATTGTTGTGGGCAGGTAATAAATCACCTGCCCAGGGGATAAAATTTCGAAAATCAACCTATTATACCATTACATCTCAGGCAACTCCGCAGGTTTCATCAAAGTCCCCTCATATTTTAAGGAGAGGGGACTTTACAGAGGAGAAAATCCGAAAATAATCTAATTTACATTACATCAACCTTGGGCAGGTTCTTCCTGATCTCATCTTTGGTGATTTCAAAGGTGCTATCACCCACCTCACCGCGCAGGTATGAATCATACGCCGCTAAATCCAATAGACCATGGCCCGAAAGGTTGAAAAGGATGACCCTTGCTTCACCCTTCTCTTTGGCATCCAAAGCCTCATCGATCGCTGCCCGAATGGCGTGCGCCGATTCTGGCGCCGGGATAATGCCCTCAGCCTGGGCAAACTGCATTGCTGCGGCAAATGTCGCTGGCTGCGGGACGGCAACTGCTTCAATATAACCTGCCTCGTAAAGCATACAGATTTGCGGCGCCATGCCGTGATACCGAAGCCCACCAGCATGGATCGGTGCCGGGATAAAATCATGTCCCAAGGTGAACATCTTGAGAATCGGCGCCATTTTTGCCGTATCGCCATAATCAAAAGCGTATAAGCCTTTTGTAAGCGTGGGTGTCGCGGTGGGTTCAACAGCCACCAGCCGCGTGGTGTGACCTTCCGTCAGGTTTTGATGCAAGAACGGGAACGCCACACCGCCAAAGTTCGAACCGCCGCCAACACAACCGATCACCACATCAGGGTATTCATCCGCCATTTCCATTTGTTTAAGGCATTCCTGCCCGATTACAGATTGATGCAAAAGCACATGGTTCAAAACCGACCCCAGGCTATATTTCTTCTTACCATTGGACTTGACAGCCGTTTCGACCGCCTCTGAGATGGCAATTCCCAGCGAACCGGGGCTGTCCGGGTGCTCCTTTAAATATTGCTTCCCATACTCCGATTGGTCAGATGGGCTGGGATAGATTGCCGCATTAAAGCTCTCAATGATGATCCGGCGGTAAGGTTTGTGATGATAGGATGATTTGACCATAAAGACTTCCAGATCCATGTCAAAGAAGTTACAGGCGACAGCCAGGGCAGAACCCCACTGGCCGGCACCGGTCTCTGTGGTCAGCGATTTAGTCCCGTCAATTTTGTTGTAAAAAGCCTGCGCAACCGCTGTGTTCCCTTTATGGCTACCTGAAATGGATGCGCCTTCATCTTTGTAGTAAATATGCGCCGGTGTGCCCAACGCCTTCTCTAACCGGCGTGCCCGTTTTAAGGGTGTAGGGCGCCATAGTTTGTAAATTTCCCGCACCTCTTCTGGGATGTCAATGTACCGTTCTTTGCTCATCTCCTGCTCGATCAAGGACATCGGGAACAAAACATTCAGGAATTCCGCCGTGATCGGTTCCTTGGTTTGAGGGTTCAACACCGGCGTATCCGCCACAGGCATATCCGCCCGAATGTTGTACCACTGCTTGGGGAGATCGTTCTCACTCAACAAGAATTTTGATTTTTCGTCAGACATTTTGCTACCTCCAGTATTGATAATGATGAATAGTTGATATGCCAGAGTAATGGGGAAAGCAAAATAAAAAGCGCTCATCCCATATCATGGGACGAACGCATTTGTCCGTGGTGCCACCCAGCTTAGGCAGCCTTAAACAAAAAACCTGTTGATGATGCAACAGGAAAAGGCCAGCCTCACTCATTACTCAGGTACAGCAGAATCTCTGCGCATACCTTTCACCCTGATAACGGCGGTGTGTCCGTTTGAGGCTAATGGTTACCTTTCGCCTCAAAAACTCCGAGACCCATTCAACACCAGCGTGTGTGCGGCTTCTCACCTCTTGCCGCTCTCTGTGACACCGTGTTAGTGCCTACTCTTCCTCATCAACGTCTTTCAGTATTTAATTCTGTGTTCAATTATAGGCAAACTTCAAACCTTGTCAAGGTCATCTAACTGATCCTTTTGGCTGAAATTTTCATATTCTAAACCATGCACAGCATCCTTCTGCCAGGGGTTGTAAACTGAAATCTTCTCATGCAATCCCGCAGTTCTTTTCCATCTCACCCATAGCAGCGTCAGCAAAATGCCAATCAGCATTGCACCTAAGCCCAAAACCCCGGCTTCAGGCCCAAAAACACCGCCCGTCAGCCATTGCGGTCCGATCGATTCCGTCGTAATGAC
This sequence comes from Anaerolineaceae bacterium, assembly GCA_016841365.1. Classification (GTDB taxonomy): domain Bacteria; phylum Chloroflexota; class Anaerolineae; order Anaerolineales; family Anaerolineaceae; genus Brevifilum. The sequence goes on along the minus strand of JAENZI010000002.1, from coordinate 198,586 downwards.
GGATGCCCCAAGTTTCAACCCGCTCACAGGGAATCCGAACACATTGCCCTGAAAGAAATTCCAGGTGATATGCAAGCCCATCGGGATCGCCAGGCTGCCCGTCAACACCATCCCCATCCCGAGGAAGATGCCAGCCAGCGAGATATTCAATGTGCTGACCCAGGTCGCATTCGGGTTGCCCCAATGCAGCGCGCCGAAGATCAGGGATGAGATCACCCAAGCGCCAAGCAACGCCCAGCGTTTATTGAGCCATTTTCCATACAGTCCCTCTGCCAAATTGACCAACACAACCCCGCGCAGCGCCATCTCCTCATAGAGTCCCACAAAAATGAAGAATACCAGAGATTGAAACAACCCCGCCACCACGCTGACGTCCGGTCTTAATGACTGCAGCAACCCCACCACTCTTATCGAACCAATCAGCCAGCCAAAGAGGAAAACCAGCCCCATCAACACAGCGCCCAAACCCAACCCAAAAGCAAAATCACGCCACCACGCTTTCGATATTGCGAGTCCGAAATCAGCGAATTTTCTGCGGTCGACCCACCGTCCAGTGATAAACGCCGCGCCAAAAACTGCCAGAAAAACAGCACCGGGTGTGACAATCATATTAACCCAGGGATTCTCCAGCAACTGCATCGACATCGCCCCCGAGAGTGCATTGGTAATGTTCATGCCAAAAGCAGCCATAATAAAAGCAGAGATAAAAAGCAATACAAAGGTAAAAAGGTTTATCAAAGCAAACACTAAAAGGACGTAAATCCCCAATCGCCAGATTGCGCGTAACCGTCGTTCAGTAACATTCCAAAATAACCATTTTGTCCACGCAACCAATTTCATATTGCACCTTTAATCCAAATCGTGAATGTGTAAACAAATCAGCTTAATCATACCAGCGGATCGGAGTTGATCTATAGCACAACACGATCTGGAGACAGATCAGGTTTGACCTCACAATTAACTGATCAGGAGATATGATGTTTAGTTAATTTTAGTTTTGGAGAAATATTTGTCTGTGATTCCCTGGTGGGTTTCATTTGGGGGAACTTCGAGGTATTTTCCCAGCAAAGGATAAATCTGATTGATGGCTTCAGCCACGCGGTAAGCGACACGCCTGATGGAAAAGTGCGCATTTTTCGCCGCTCTCAGCCGGCAGAAATGAAAGGCTTCACGCAAATTCATCGTGAATAACACACGCCGGTTATACCCATTCGGGAGGATATAACTGGCAACATCGGGGTTCCATTCCGCCAATTCAGCGCTTAATTCGCCTGCCTGGCGCATCGCCTGCAGGTACTCTTTCTCGCATCCACAATCCATGATCACTTTCGGCAGTGCAAAACCCAGGTCAGCCGTCAGCGGCTGAACAGTTTGGGTCATCATCCGGTGGCGTTTGAACTCAAAATATGCACCCTGATCCATAACCACATCAAATGTCATCTGTGCATACTCAAATTCGCGCAGCGGCTGATCATACTTCCCCCTGTCCGACATTAATGTTTCAAACAGTTCCTGCCTTTGGGCGCCAGAAAGCGTGCGGACGTATTCCAGACAACTGTGATAATCCCTGCCGCTGCCAAAGCGAAATAGTATCGCAGCCAACACAGCCTCTTCGCCTGCCTGGTCGTAATCGATCAGCGTAAAATCGGCACCATCATCCCTGTTTTGTACCTTTACCCCCTCATCATGCATCTTATTACGCGTGGCAACCATGTAATCATTGCAATTAGCATACTTGATCAAAGTTGGTGCTTCCCGCATTCCAACCTCACGCAGTGTTTCGCCAATTTCCCGCACCTCAATCAAAGGGTGGCTGAGCATTTTGCAAATAGCATATTCCAGGGCTCGGGCGTTGATCGTCATCCCCACATTTGCCAGTGAAGCCGCCGGAAGGAGAAAACGGCAAACATCCGTCGCATCCGACTTGATCCTGCGCGCAAAAGCAGTCTCCGATTCACCGTCTTCTCGCGCAGTTGTTTCGTGCAGATAGGCGCTGGTCTTTGCTGCTAATGACGCATAGGTATCAAACAGTAAATTGCAAGTGTCAATGTATGGGGACTCGAATTGCGTCCCACGCACTTCCTTCGGCACGTGGAAATCAGTACCATCCCAGGTCTGGTAGCGTGTGGATTTCTCGGTATAAGATGCCAGCCGGTTGCCTTCGATTGTCTCAATTGCCAAACGGGAGACATATTCAAGCGCCAGATGCAAAACCGTATGTTCGGCAACAGAAGCATGACCGTAGCCCACCACCCATTTTTCATGGAACTGCGCAGAGCGTTCGTCCGTCAGTTCTGCAGCAATCTCATCAAAAGGCTTGGGGGAACGGGAGGTCTTCGCAAAGGTGACTGCGATGGTTTCAGGGCTTAAGTCTTGCGGGCTGAGCAAATAGATTCTTCTATTTTTCGACATCATCAAAGATCTTTCGGGCGGTTATTTTATCGCGTTCGATCTGGGCAAGCAGCGCATCCACGCCTGAAAATTTTTGCTCATCCCTGATCTTTTGAACAAAGTCTAATCGCATTTCTTCCCCATAGATATTACCATCAAAATCAAAGATGAACGTTTCGATGTTTGGCTTCTCTTGGTGCTCAAAGGTCGGCCTGAACCCTACATTGGTGATGCCCTGCATTACATTATCTTTGAGATGCACAAGGGTTGCATATACCCCAACTGCGGGGATCTTCTTCTCAGGCCAATGTGCAATATTTGCTGTTGGTAAACCGATCTTTGAACCCCGATCAGAACCCGTCACCACTTTCCCACTGACCGAATAATAACGCCCCAGCAGTGTCTTAGCGCAGGCCACATCCCCCGCGTCAAGACAACGCCTTATCTGCGTGGACGAAATATCCTGATCAGAAAACCGGATCGGCTCGATTGTTTCAACACTGAAGGAAAGCTCCTTGCCAATACTCTCGATCACTGGCAGGGTTCCCTGGCGGTTCTTCCCAAGGGCAAAATCGCGCCCCACAACCAGCACATTTAACCCAAGGTTTTCTTTTAACCCTGTAAGAAAGTCTTCAGGAGATAAATTTGCAAACGCACGATCAAAACGGAAACCGAGAACCGCATCAACCCCCAGGCTGCATAAGCGCGCTTCTTTTTCTTGCGGAGAAGATAAATAAAATGAATCACTGGTTGGATGGAAATAATAGGCAGGATTGGGAAAGAAAGTCACAACGACCACCGGGTTACCACCAGGTTGTGCTTGCTGGATCATGCGCTTGATGAGCGCCTGATGGCCTAGGTGCACGCCATCGAAATTACCGATGGTAATGATCGAATTTCGGTATGGCAGCTTGTCTAAATCAAAAAAATTGATGACGTTGGTCGGCTGATCAGTTTCGTTACAAATCATTCCTTAATTTCCCGGGTCATAAAAGTGCCCCTCCCTCATAACCATGAAGAAAGGGCGTGATTTATCAATAATCATCAAACCTTTAAAATCTACGTGAAGAAGACTTTGCGGGGCTGCCATTCTTTATCTTCAGGCAGGTACTCCAGCAGCGCCACCAACTCACCTTGCTGGCTGATCGCCCGCACCCAGTGATCCGGGTTCTCAGGTGCTTCTTCCACAGGGATACGGTGCCCATGACGAACAAGGTCAACCTCATCAAATGTCAACTCCCGCGAAGGCCAATCACCCAGTGCCTCAGCAGCCGGGATCAGGTATTTATACCAATCCCCATTCTCAAAGGCTTCTTCCAGCTTTCTCAATGGGATAGCATCCCGCAGTGCAAATTCACCGCTCTTGGTGCGCCGCAATCCAACCAGATGGCCGCCGCAGCCCAGTACTTCACCCAAATCATTCGCCAAAGCGCGGACGTAAGTGCCCGATGAGCAATAAACATCTACAATGGCTTCTGGCGTGTCCCACTCCAGCAATTCAAGATGATAGACATCAATCTCTTTGGCTTCCAGTTCGACCTCTTCACCTTCTCTGGCAAGCTCATACGCCTTTTGCCCATTGATCTTTTTAGCGGAATATGCTGGCGGCACCTGTTCAACGGTGCCTTCAAATTGGGTCAGCGCTTCTATGATTTGCTCTTCCGTGATATTCACCGGTGACCGTCTGGTAATCTCGCCATCACCGTCAAACGTATCGGTGCTTTCGCCCAAACGGATGATCGCCTGGTAGCGTTTGTCGGATGCAGACACAAATTCGCTCAAACGCACCGCCGGCCCGACCAGCACAACCAGCACGCCCGAAGCACGCGGGTCAAGGGTACCGGTATGCCCCGCCCGACGGATCCCCGTTCCGCGTCGGACAACCTGTACCACATCATGAGAAGTCATTCCCACTGGTTTATCAATCACCAACACCCCCGAGACAGCATTTTTTACATCAAAGTCCATGTCACTCATATTTATTCCCAACTCTCAGAGAAGTTGATCTGATTCTCCTTCAATTTAATTTTGTGCGTTTTCCTGCATTAATTTCCTGGTTGCAACAAGAACACGCTGCTTTACTTCAGCTAAAGTTCCCTTGACATCTGCGCCAGCAGCAGCGGCATGCCCCCCACCACCAAATTCGAATGCGATACCCGATACGTCAAACCCAGATTTTGCTCTCCAACTAATTTTAACTTCGTTATCTGGTTGTTCGACGAATATCAATGCAATCTCGGCTTCTCGCACCGAAGAAAGCACATTTACCAGGTCGGCATCATCATTTCCAGCATACCCTACTTTTTCCCTGTCAGCAAGGGTCAAACTCGTCCAGACCATCCCATTTTCTTGTTCAATCCGGTTCAATCCAGCCCCCCAATAATGCACCGCTTTGAACGGTTTTTTGACCAGTTCTTCACTGTAAACCTGTGTCAGATCCGCGCCCAAATCCATCAATTTTGCGCTTTTGCGCATGACTTCCGAGTTGACGTTGGAGGTCCTGAAGCCGATTGTGTCGCCCACAATACCTGCGAGCAGACATGCTGCCACATCAGCATCAAATGCCAGCCCCCAAAGGGGGATATGGTCAAAAAGAATGGCTGCTGTTGCTGCTTGTTCAGGTTCAACAACATTGAAGCGGCCAAACTCGAGGTTTGTCTTGTGATGATCCACAACAAGGTCTGGCTTGCCATAGTTATCAAGCACATTCCCCACCCTGGTCGGATCTGAACAATCGACCACGATGATCATATCCGGCTTGCCTACAGGCGCTTGTGTGATCAAGTCAACACCTGGCATATAGTGGAACTTATCCGCACCATCTTGCAATACCATCTGGACGTCTTTGCCCACCTGTTTAAGCGCCAGCCCCAACCCCAAAAGCGATCCAGCGGCGTCGGCATCGGGCCGGACATGGGATACGATCAGAAAATTTTGATGGGCTTGAATTTCTTCTGCAATCTTGCGGTCAATCTCAGTCGTCATTGTTCGTTGCGTCCTGTTCTTTGTCATCCTCGTCTGTGTTTTCCCCTCGCGCTTCGCGTTCATCACGGATCTCAGCCAGCAGCGATTCAATCCGATCGGCTCGCTGCGGTGTTTCATCCCAATAAAAGCGCAATTTTGGCATCACACGCAACTTAATTTCCTGGCTGAGTGAAAACCGGATAAACCCGCTGGCATTGTTCAATCCTTCCAAAATGCCATCCGCTTCCTCCGCACCTGCCAATGACGAAACATAAATATTCGCATAATCCAACTCTCGATCCACCGAAACATCTGTCACATAGGCACTTTGCACACGCGGATCGTTTACTTTACCTTCCAGAATCTCGGTCAACACACGTTTAATCTGATCCTGGATTCTTTTTAATCTTATTTCTGAGGGCATCTTCCCTTTTTCCTATCCTCTATTAAAATGCTTTCTCTTCAATCACAAAACATTCAAGCAAATCGCCTTCTTTAAAATCATGGAACTGCTTGAGCGCAATACCGCACTCAAAACCTTCTCTGACCTCTCGCACGTCATCTTTCCCACGTTTCAAAGAACCAATTTCACCAGTAAATATTTCATTGTTGTTTCGAATGACCCTGATCTTGCCGTTACGGCGGATTTCGCCGTCAATCACACGGCAACCCGCAGCGACCTTGAACTTCGATACCGTAAATGTTGCAAGCACATTGGCTTTCCCAATGGTCTTTTCAACCAGTTCAGGTTCAAGCATCCCTTTAAGGGCGCGTTCAATATCCTCAATCAGGCGATAAATGATCGTGTATTGACGAACCGAAACACCTTCGGCTTCAGCCAATCGCTTGGCTGCGTTGTCAGCCTCTACTGCAAAACCGATCACAATGGCTTCCGACGCTGCCGCAAGCATTACATCGCTTTCTGTGATATTGCCCGTCTCCTGATGCAAGATCAGAATAGAAACATCCTTTTGCTTTTCACCAAGTTCCTTTAGAGAATTGACGATCGGCTCCAATGACCCCTGAACATCAGCTTTGACGATCAACCGCAATTCCTGGGTTTCACCAGCCTGTAACCGCTCAAAAAGATCCTCAAGAGAGACTTTCGGCACAGATGATTTTGTCTCCTCACCAGATTCAATATCGTCAACGATCGCACGTGCCTCTTTTTCTGATTCAACCACGCGGAAAAGATCGCCTGCATGCGGGACGTCGTTCAACCCCATCACTGCAATCGGTGTGGATGGGCCCGCCTTCTCAATGCGGTTCCCGCGATAATCAAACATGGCTTTGATCCGGCCATGGGCTTTTCCAGCCAGAATCGTATCACCGAGTTCGATCGTTCCGTTTTGTAATAGCAGCGTTGCCATTACACCCCTGAACCGATCCAACTCAGCCTCCACAACAGTACCCAAAACATCTCCGTCCGGGTTGGCTTTGATCTCCTTGTTGTCTGCGATGAGCAAAATTGCTTCCATCAGGTCATCAAGGCCTTGCTTCTTGGTGGCAGAAACAGGAACGACCATCGTATCGCCTTCCCATTCATCCGGGACCAGTTCGATTTCTGCCAGTTGTTTCTTGACCAGTTCAGGGTTCGCACTGGGCAAATCCATCTTGTTTAGTGCTACAACAATCGGCACTCGGGCAGCCTTTGCGTGATTAGCAGCCTCTTTGGTCTGCGGCATCACGCCGTCATCGGCAGCCACAACCAGCACTACAATGTCCGCACCTTGCGCACCGCGGGCTCGCATGGATGTGAAGGCAGCATGACCCGGCGTGTCTAAAAAGGTGATCTTGCGGCCATGATGCTCCACCTGATAGGCACCAATTCCCTGGGTGATCCCACCCTCTTCGCCACCCGCCACATTTGTCTCGCGGATCGCATCCAAAAGGCTGGTTTTCCCATGATCAACATGACCAAGCATGGTCACCACAGGCGGACGAAGTTCCAGATCTGCTTCATCTTCGTCTTCGATCATCTTGCGCCACAGTGGGACTTCACCCACATCTTTTGGCTTTTCTTCTTCAATTTTTTCTAATTCCGGTTCAAAGCCAAGTTCACTGGCAACCACAGCTGCAGTATCAAAATCCACACTTTGGTTAATACTCGCCATCACACCATTAGCCATCAAAACTTTGATGACCTCAATAGGGCTGGCTTCTAATTTTTCAGCCAGATCACGCACACCAATGCTGTAAGGTAAAATGATTATCTTATTTTCAATATCGCTCACTCAACACCTCCAAGTTAATTCCCCTATCCCAAAGCATCACAACGATGCCCAAGGTTAAATTTCTTTTATTAATCGGCTGAGGAACGACCAGATGATCTAATTCATCTTGACTATTCCTCTGCCCCCGCCTCATCCGCACTTTCGTCAGGAATATTCTCCTGCATGTAAGCCAGCAGATCCTGCCTTTCCTGATCAGTCAGTTCGGTTTTCAGAGCATGGCCAAGAGAGCCTTTCATCGCGCGCATCCAGCATACTCGCTTGTCATGCAAGTATGCCCCCCTACCGTGGGCTTTTCCGGTTGGGTCGACCCTGACACCTTCAGGGCTGTTCACAATCCGGATTAGCGCCCGCTTGGGCAACACCTCACGGCATCCCACACAGGTTCTGCGCGGTATATGTTTGCTGCGACGTTTAGATCGCTTGACCATCTAATCGCTGCTCATGCGTCAATTTACCAATCTTCCCATTCATCAGGTTCATCTGAGAATGTTCGACGTTTCTTCTTTTTCTTCTTCTTACTCGGTTTATCAACCTCTTCGTCGCTGAAATCTGGTTTTGCTTTTTCAGATTCAAATCGGCCGAATTTCCTTGCGTCATAGGAGAAGAGTTTGTCAAAGGAATCTTCTTCTTCCTTCTTTTCTTGTTTAGCAGGTTCTGAAACAACCTCCTCAGCCTCTTCAACCGCTTCGATTTGCTCAGAAACCTCAGGTGCTGCCTCAGGTGCTTGCTCCTCAACCGTCTCTTCAACTGCAGGCTCTTCTGCTTCTTCAACAACTTCAACAGCCTCAACGGCCTCTGTTTCAATAGTTTCTACCTCAGCTTCAGGCTGGGTTTCTTCAGGAATGACGCGCAGTGCATCGGTCAGTTCGGAGATTTGCTCAAAAGACTTCGGCCCAATGCCATTCATCGCCAGGACTTTATCGGGATCAAGCCGCATTTGCAGTACAAGGTCACCCAATGTTTCCAGACCGCCTTCCTGCAAGATAAACAAAATATGCTCTGGTAAATCCACATCAAGGATGTTGATCTCAAATGTCAGCTCCGGCACAGTAGCCAGGGCTTCTTCGTAGCGCCGCTTTTCTTCCAGGTCTTCTTTACGGCGTTTCTTTTCGATCCGCTTCTCAACACGATCGATGAAAGCGGCCATGAAATCATAGTCCTCTGGAGGAAGCGGCCGTCCCTCTGCCTTTTTCTGCAGCATGACGGTGACCTTCTCCATCGCCTCGGTTTCCCGCTCTGCCATTTGCTGGTAATCGGGATCTTCAAGCAATTTCTGCAGTGCTTCTCCTGCCGCCTCAACCTGGCTCTTGATGTCAATCCGCCAGCCAGTCAGCTTTGCTGCCAAGCGTGCATTTTGACCATCCCGACCAATAGCAAGCGAGAGCTGGTCTTCGGGTACGACAACCGTCGCTGTCTTGCCTTCTTCATCTGTTTCAGACAGATAAACACCGATCACCCTCGCCGGGCTGATCGCCTTGGCGATGAATACTGCAGCATCATTATTCCACTCAATCACATCGATTTTCTCATCGCTCAATTCGCGCACAATCGCCTGGATGCGCACACCCCTCACACCAACACAGGCACCAACCGGGTCTATCCCCTGCTGCGTGGCTGAAACAGCCACCTTTGCCCTCTGGCCGGGTTCACGAGCGATGGATCGGATTTCGACCACACCGTGATAGATTTCAGGCACTTCGTTCTCGAGCAAACGGCGCAAGAATTTCCGATGCGCACGTGACAGATAAATTTTAGGACCGGCATTGTTGTCTTTGACATCGTAGATCAGGCAGCGAATCCGGTCGTGAACACGCAGACGCTCTCGCGGGATCATATCTTTCCGCAACATTATTCCTTCAGCTTTTTTGTCCAACCCGATCGTGGCAGAATAACCGCTAACTGCCTGGACAACACCGCTGACGATTTCACCAACCTGTTTCTCGAAATATTCCATCTGGATATCGCGTTCAGCTTCTCTGATGCGCTGCTGAATCACCTGCCGGGCAGTTTGCGCAGCCACACGTCCGAAATCTTCGGGTGTGGACTCCACAACGACCATGTCACCTAACTCGGCTTCGGGTTCAACTTCCCGCGCTTCGCTGAGCAGAACCTCGGTATCTTTATTTTGAACATCTTCCACAACTTCTTTCTCAGCAAAGATCAACACCTCGCCGGTGTCCATATCGACTTTCGCTTCGACAAGCTGTGCATTTGAGGCATTCACGGCGCGTCGATAGGCCGAAACCATCGCAGACTCGAGTGCTTCCAAAATGACTTCTCTTGAAAGCTGTCGATCTTCAACAACCTCATTAAATGCCAGTGCAAATTCACTTTTCATAGTGCCACAAACTCCAAATAACTAAAAAATCTTGCTTGATACAAAGAAAAGTGGGGGGAACCCACTTCTCAACGTAAAGGGTATGAAAAATAAGCCGAAGCTTATCAACTCAACTGTGATTTTAGCACATATCAAAGTGAGGTGCAAGTAAGTGAGCTTCATATATATGGTCGAAAAACCAAGCAGCCATCCCCCTCTCCATGTTCCAAAATCAAACGTAAAATCGTCAATCACGACTAACATTTTTTTGTCTGAAACTGTAAAATCTACTATAATTTAATAATCAACAATTCTATTGACAATAAAAAAGGATAATAAAAAGATGAAGGACTTCCTGTGGTGGCGCGATGGCGTGATCTATCAAATCTACCCCCGCTCTTTTTCTGACTCAAGCAACGACGGCATTGGCGACCTGCAAGGGATCATCGAAAAATTAGATTATCTGCAGGCGCTCGGCATCGATGCCATCTGGCTCTCGCCGATCAATCCTTCGCCGGATGTCGACTTCGGATATGATGTTTCGGACTATACCGGGATTGACCCCAAATTCGGAACGATGAAGGATTTCGAACACCTGGTGAAAGAAGCCAAAAAACGTGATATCCACATCATCATGGACCTGGTTTTGAACCACACCTCTGATCAGCATGCCTGGTTCCTGAAATCGAAGCAATCAAAAGAGAACGCTCACCACGATTTTTATATTTGGAAGGACCCCAAACCTGATGGCGAGCCGCCTAACAACTGGCAGGCTGTTTTTGGCGGTCCAGCATGGGAATATGACGAGGACTTGGGTCAGTATTATTATCACATGTTCTTTAAAGAACAGCCTGATGTCAATTGGCGCAATCCCGAAGTGAGATCTGCCATGCTGGATGTGTTCCGCTTTTGGCTCGATAAAGGTGTGGAAGGCTTTCGGCTTGATGTGTTCAATGCTTATTTCAAAGACCCCGAATTCAAAGATAACCCGCCCAAATTTGGGATCAGGGGTTTTGACCGCCAGGAACACATTTATGATGTCTCTCAACCTGAAATGTATCCTTTATTAGAAGAAATCCGCACCATTGTGGATGAGCACAAACAATCTTATGTGGTTGGAGAGACCTTCTTAGCCGACACCCAGCAGACAGCCTCTTATTGTGGTAATGATAAACTTCATGCAGCCTTCAACTTTGATTTTGCCGAAAATCGCTGGCACCCCCAGCGGTTCCTGGATTCGGTACTCAAGTGGTATGACGCGCTCGCTGCAGATGCCTGGCCAAACAATTTTTTGAGTAACCACGATATGAAACGGGCAGCATCCCGTTATTGCTTTGGCGAGGATGACAGCCGTGCCAAAGTCGCCCTGGCGATGCTTCTGACGCTCAAAGGCACGCCTTTTCTTTATTATGGCGAAGAGATCGGCATGCGCGACATCCCAATCCGAAAAAGGGCTGATATCAAAGACCCGATTGGCAAACACTTCTGGCCGTTTTATAAAGGGCGAGATGGATGCCGGGCACCAATGCAATGGCGCAACGCGCCCCATGCCGGCTTTTCACTTGCCGAACCCTGGCTGCCCGTCAACGACAACTATACGAAGCGCAATGTTGAGATGCAGCTTTCAGATCCCAATTCAATGTTGAACTTCTCGATGAAGTTGATCTCAATCCGCCGGTCGACACCTGCATTAATCCGAGGCGATTTCACCCCTCTGACCGAACAACCCCGCTTCATCCTGGCATACGAACGCCAATATGAAGGCGACCGTGTCATTGTGATACTAAATTTCAGCAGCCGCCTTCTAAACTTTGAACTGCCGAAAGGCGGCTGGACGTGTCTGTTGACGAAAAATACTGCATATACCGGAAAGATTAGCATGGCACCCTACCAGGTGCGCATTTTAGAAAAGAAAGTTTAGCACAAACAACCGGATGAAAAATTAGCCGAGTTGCAGTAAATCAAAAATTTCATCGAACATCATCGACAAAGGAATGGTTCGATGCAAGTACCTTATATTGCCGGAAATTCAGCTCCTACCGAGCTCCCCCTCGGCAGGTTCCTGCCGCCCATCCCTGCTGGGATGGTTAAAAAATGGTGCCAGGCTAACCTGAAACTCGGTGATTGGGTGTTAGACCCCTTCGGTTTCAGCCCGATGACGATCATCGAAATAGCCTCTGCTGGTTACCCCATCCTGGCAGCCGTGAACAACCCCATCCAGGCTTTCTTAGTGAAAATCATTGCCAGTGCGCCCCAGAAGGATGAATTAGTCGCAGCAATGCAAGACCTGGCAGTTTCAACCAAGGGTGATGACCGCATGGAACCTTATATCCGGGGCTTGTATGAGGTTAAATGCGCCAACTGCCAGCGTACCGTCGAAGCAGATAGTTTCTTATGGAAAAAAGGCGAAGAACAGCCCTTTGCAGCCCAGGTTTCCTGCCCATTTTGCGGGGCAAATGGTGAGCAGATCCTGACTGAGGACGCGCAAGAATCGCTAAGCCAATTACCGCCAAAGCGTTTGCATCAGGCGCGCGCACTCAATCGAATCGCCGATGTTGATGACCCGCTGCGCGAACAGGTTGAAAATGCTCTCAGCACTTATCCCATTCGGCCGCTTATCATCCTTCAGACAATTATCAATAAACTTGAAAACCTGGAACAATCCCCGAGGCGCCGCGATTTGTTAACCGCACTAATCCTGGCCGCAGCAGACCGCGGGAATACGCTCTGGGCGCATCCCACCCCACGTGAAAGACCTCGCCAAATTGTCATCCCCTCCGTTTTTACAGAGCGTAATCTCTGGAAGGTGATGGAAGAAGCGATCAACGCCTGGCAAATCGTAAAATCCCCCATCCCAGTGCGGGATTGGACCGATACTGCTCAACCTGCCGAAGGCATCTACTTATTCGAGGGACGCTTCAAGGAAATTGATCCAATGCCAGAAGAAAACTTTTTTTCAGCCGTCATTGCTGGTATCCCACGTCCCAACCAGGCTTTTTGGACCCTGTCTGCCCTGTGGACGGGCTGGATCTGGGGAAAGGAAGCTGTCACACCTATTCGGCAGGTGCTCGCACGTCAACGATATGACTGGAACTGGCACACCAATGCGCTGCGCAGCGTGTTTGAAGCTGTTCACACCTTTTATCATCCGCAGTTAAGATTCTGGGGTCTGATCGCTGAAAACGAACCCTTACTTCTTTTAGCAGCGCTATTAGCCGCAGACAATTCCGGATGGCAATTAACCGAATTTGCCCAATCCACAGACGACCAATTGGCGCAATGCGCATGGCAACCCTCAGACCCAACGAAGCCCACGCTGCTGCCCAGCCAGGCGATCAACCTCGCGCAAAAAAGTGTTGAGGATTTTCTACTTCAGAAGGCTGAACCAGCCGCCTATCAACAGGTGCATGCTGCCGCAGTAACCGGTTTAGCCCATCACAATAACCTGGCAATGGATATTTTCATTCAAAACCGCAATCAGGCATGTTCCGAAACGCAAAAATGGCTTGAAACCCTATTCCAAATCCCGAACCTGTTAACCCGGGTCGCTGGCGGCACAGCCTCACTGGATAGCGGCATCTGGTTCCTTGAAAACCCGGAGGGCGCTGAAATACCGCTGATCGATCAAATCGAGATCGAGATCGTCCGGCACCTGATCGATAACAACACCACTTCTGCTGAACAAATCAGACAATGCTGCAATGCAGCCTTCCCGGGTCTGCTAACCCCAGAAGATGTCGTCCTGCTCAACTGCCTCGAATCCTATGCGGATTGCATCGACCCAGAAGAGCACTTATGGCAACTGCGCGAAACAGAATCATCTGAAATACGGCGTGAAGACATCCGCGGCATCCGGGCATCACTTGCCAAAATCGGGGAACAATTACATTACCGCGTTGAAGAAGGCGATCCGATGCTCTGGTATCAGGATCCGAGTACCATCCCTGATTACAGCTTTCATATTTTTGCGTCAGCAGCCGTTTCGCAACACCTGCGCAAGTCATCCACAAACGCCAAAACGAAATTGCTCGTTATCCCTGGCAGCCGGGCTAACTTATTAGCCTTTAAACGAGAACGCGATCCTCTCCTCGTAAAAAGATTGGATCGCGATTTTCTGATCGTCAAATTCCGGCTGGTACGCGATCTTGAGGTCAATCCTCTCCTATCGCGCGAGTTGTTCAAAGAACAAATAATTGTTGATCCACCCGAATATCGTTCTTCCCAATTAGCCCTGTTTTAGAGAAATTACGGCTCGACTTCCTCCGTCGGGACTTCGGTATCTATCGGAATAGGCGTTTCTGTCGCCGTCGGTGTGATCGTCGGCGTGAGTGTATCTGTTGGTGTTCGGGTTGGCGGTGAGGTGCGAGTGACCGTTTCCGTCGGTGTGGCTGTTCCGGTCGGTGTTGGCGTAAGCGTCGGCGTAGATGTTTCAGTGGGGGTTGGCGTCGGGGTCGGCACCTGAATATTCAAACTGATTTTCTTCTCAGCGTAGGTATCTTCGGTGCTGTGAATATAGAATCTCAATGTAACAATCCCGGCTTCAATCTCTTCAAGGTCCCACTCATACAGATCACCGACCGTTTCTTGCGGCGTTCGCTGCTCGTCCACCAGGACTGTCCAGGTCAGCGGGTCTGGGCCGCTCCCCCACTCAATCCGGTAGTATTCAAAATTTTGGGTTGCAGAAATCGCACCCTGGATCATCAAAGGGCTGGTTGAAATCGTCTGGCCATTGCCAAGGCCAATAATATCGATCACGGGGCGCGGATCATCTGCACCGCATGCTCGCTGCGGAGCGAAAAAGAGCGGCGTTGAAAAGCCCATCCGCTCTGCCCATGCTCTGCCATCCGGGTTGTCCTTGAGCCAGCGCTGCGCCCACTGATCTTCGACATTGATTGAGAATTTCTGGTCTGTATATTCAGAACAAATATCCGAAGCGGCTAATCCCGTCCAGGTATCCACATTGACTCGTTTCCATAGGTCTTCCGATTTTGGCTGCGGAGGCTGATCGGCGGCAAAAATCTCACTGCGTTGTTGCGGGCACCAGTCAGAAGGTTCGGTGCCAGAAATGGCGCAGATCACCCGGTCCACAATGCCAGGCGGACGCGTGAAGGGTGTGGGTGTGCCGCCCTTGATCTGATTGATGCCGTAGGTCATAAATTGTGCCCAGATTGGGCCGGCACCGGTAAGTCCTGTGGTGTTGACCATAGGCGTGTAATCCGCATTACCGACCCAGGCACCAACTACCAGGTCTGATGTGTAGCCAACTGTCCAGTTATCACGGAAATCATTGGTTGTGCCTGTCTTGACTGCGGCAGGAAAAGCCAGGTTGATCACCGGGTTGGTGCCAAACATGGGCACACGTGCGGCTGTGTCAGACAGGATCGATGTGATCAGGTAGGCGTGTTCTGTTCTGATCACCTGGTCGCCGGCAGGCGGGATATATTCATAAACCGTCTCGCCGGTATGGTCCACAATTTTGGTAATTGCGACCGTCGGCATTTTGCGTCCCTCATTTGCAAAAGCACTGTATGCCGCAGTTAACTCCATCAAACTGACTTCGCCTCCGCCCAGAGTTAACGAAAGCCCATACTGCCCCCCTTCAAGGCTGGTGATGCCCAAACGCCTGGCAAAGGCAATCAAACCCTCTTCAACCGGTGTATCCGGGTTGTCATAAATCCCGACGAATTCCAGCGCTTTAACCGCAGGAATGTTGTAGGAGTTTGCGAGGGCTGAGCGCAGGGTGACCGGGCCGTGAAATTTGCCGTCATAATTGACCGGCTCATAAGGTGGGTTGGTGTCAAAGGGATCTGTGGAGGGTGGGAATTGGGTCGGCACATCCCAAATCAAAGTGGATGGCGTCCAACCCTTTTCAAATGCCGCCACATAGGTCAGCGGTTTGATGGCAGAACCAGGCTGTCGGCTCTGGGTCAGCGCCATGTTGACCTGTCCATCGATCGTGTCGTCATAAAAGTCCGCTGACCCGACCAGCGCGTAGATCTCGCCGGTGTTCGGGTCGAGTGCAACCAGGGCACCATTATTCGCATTATTTTCTGCCAGCGCGGCAACCTGCTCCGCAACAATCTGTTGGGCAGTATCCTGCATATCAGGGTCTAAGGTGGTGTACACCGTAAACCCGCTGCGGTAGATGGTCTGCGGGTCGAACTGTTCTTCTAATAGAGAACGGACATAAACCACCCAATGAGGATATGTCATGTCGTACGTAATTTCAGGAAATTCATAATTCGCCAGGTCAATCCCGGCTTGGGTTGCTTCAGGATAAGACACACAAATCGGCGGCCGACCTGTGCCGACTTCAATGCAGTTCCGCTCTTCGCTCAACTCATACATCAAGACAAGCACAGACCGCTGCCGATAAAGGGTGGCTTCCCGGTTGTTGTAAATGTCATAAATCGATGGCCCTTGCGGCAATCCAGCTAAAAATGATGCCTGCCACAGGTTTAAATCCTCAGCAGAAATCTTAAAATAGGTCTCAGAAGCAGCCTGTACGCCATAAGCCATATTCCCATAAAAATTCTCATTGAGATACAGCTCTAAAATTTCTTCCTTAGAATATTGCCGAGTAATTTCATAGGAAAGGACAATTTCACGGGCTTTTCTTTCATAACTCTGTTCATATCTTTCAGAAGGGTCCAGCAGAAGCGCACGCGCCAGTTGCTGGGTGATGGTTGATGCGCCTGAGCGGATCTCTCCGGCGGTGTAGTTCTGGTAAAGGGCGCGCATCATCCCAAACAAATCAAACCCGGGATTGGTATAAAAATCCTTATCCTCTGTCGCAATCGTGGCTGCGATCATATAAGGCGAAATCTCTTCCAAAGGGACATAGGTTCGGCGACCAGCATTGGGGTCGAGGATCTCATACAGAAGATTGCCGTTCCGGTCCAAAATGCGCGTGGTTTCAAACTTGGCTGCGTTCTCTCTCAGCTCAGCCACATTCGGCAATGAAGAGGAAATCCGGAAATATTGATAGATCCCAATTGACCCGGCAACCAGCAGAGCCAAAACGAATAAAAATATCAATGCAAGCAAGATCTTCCAAAAACACCCGCGCCGCTTTTTCTTGTCAACGGGTTTTTTCGGCCGGGGCATCTCAGAGGGGCGTCTCCCCTTCTTTTCAGGTCCGCGTGGCCCATCGCCAGATGGCGGTTTTTGGGCATTGCTTTGCTTTGCCGCGCCTTTATACGCGGCCGGTGTGACTCGGGTTGCTTGCTGATCAACTTCACTGACATAACGGGGCAGATTGGCTTTCTCTGGCGTCCAATCTTGGGGCACATTGGGCGGTGGCACAGTAGGGATATCGTCTGTCACACGTTTTTGCTCATGTGAACCTGGTGGGTCTGAGGGTATGGCACGCGTTTCTGCTTTTGATCCATCTGGTGGTGCCGCCGGGTTTGCCCGCGTTTCTACACCCGATCGATCTTCTTCCTCAACCGGTAATACCCGGGTATCCATCCCTGATAATGGTTCTTCATCCTCATCAGGGAGAATAGCACGTGTTTCAGCCATCTCATCCCCAACTGGTTTGAGCGGCTGCGTATCTTCGTCGTCAAGCGATTCGATCGGGGTGAAAGGTTCATCCCCCCACCAATCCCCTTGCGGGCGTGAATCCGGATCGAGGGCTGGTTCTGGGCTATCATCAGATGCCGCGATCTCCTGGGTATCACCATTCGTCTCGATGATATGTTCCTGCATGTCCTCCTCAGGGTTGGCGGGATGCTTCTCAGTATCCATTTCTCTCACCCAAACGGATGGCGCACCCTCATCAGATGTTGGTGATTTTACATCTGCCTGGTCAGTTTCATTTTCCAGCATTTCTTCTTCAGGGGTGATGATTTCTTGCGTATCCTCATCACTCACTGGATCAGAATGAGTCGGCTGAATATCCTCTGATGGCGATTCGCCTTGCGGCAATGAATTTTCTTGGTTTTCGTCTGTGTTCATCATTCCATCATTTTAACATAATAATCCCCTAAAAATAATCCCCCATGCAACCCCAACCCACAATTTCTTTAATTATATGAATTTTTGAATATTAATGAATTTTTTCATCACTCACCCACTCCTTTTTTTGCTACATGAACAAGTATGAATAATTTACTATTGATTGGTAAAATGGAGGTATGCATTCGCAATCTTCTGATCTATATTCTGATTACGCTTATATCCTAGCAGCCCAACACCTTTCTGAACCCTACCAACCTGCAAACGACCAGGTGTGGGAATTTATAGTCAATAAAGAGGACCAGCACCCTTTCCGTCTGCAGACGACTTACAAATTGCGCGCCCAATCCATGCGCCTCCTCCCAGGTTTGCGCTTAATCGATTCGCCCAATACTCCCCCGGAAAGCTTTCTCGAACTGCCGACCATCACACAATACACGCCTGCTTATCTGCGCGTCCAATACCAGCCAATTCATGGCTTGCAGATTGAATTAGACTGCTTCGCTGCCGCGCTGGACATCCTTGTTGGCGCTATGCAAGTAACCAATCGAACAGATGAAAAAATTAACATCATCGCAGAGATCGCTGCCATCCTCATCCCGATGAATGGCGGCACCCCAACCCGCCCCCTAAAAGTTGACGGAATGCATATCATCACTGGCAACACAGAAGACCTTCATCCCGTGCTCATCATGACAGGCGGACCGCATGGAACAAGCAACCCCCTGCCCGCATTGATCAATCAGATTGCAATAGAACCACAAAAATCCCATCAGATAAGCTGGGCGTATGTTACAAAGGACACCCAAAAGAAATCCCTCAAAGCCGCACAAAGCATCCTTGAGTCCACATGGCGTGAGACCGCACAAAATGGAATCATGGCGCATGCCAGCGAGCGTATTGAAATTCAAACAGGCGACCCTGACTGGGATGCAGCCTTTGAATTATCTCAAATCGCTGCTGCATCTCATTTTATAACCTCACCTGATCCGTCTTCCCCGCATTTTGTGCGCACCAGATTGCCAGATCAGGGTCTCCCATCAGAAACCAAATCACCTGTCGATGACCTGACCACACTTGAAGCGGCATTTCTCGCGCAAGCTATTCTCCCCGGCCAGGAAAAAGCGCTCTCGGCTATGTTGGAGAAATTCATCAGGCGGATTGACAAACAAGGCCAACTAAATATCAACCGAAATCACTCACCTTTCATCCCCCCCATCCGGGAATGTCCGCTGCTTGCCAGCCTGTGCCTTGAACGATACGAGATCAACCAGGATCAAACCTTCTTAGCACGTGTTTTCCCCGCGCTGTGCCAGACCTATAAGTCTTGGGCCATCTCACAGCAGCCGGATGAACTAAATATCACATGGGACAATCCACAGCAAATGCAGCTGGATACCGGTGGGTTCAATTTTGACCATTGGGATAAGGCCGGACGCGGGCTGGACATCCGTACTGCAGAAAGCCCCGCTTTGGCTGCCATGCTTTACCGCGAAACCCTCGCCCTGCAAAAGATCTCAGACATCACCGGAATCAAATGTGACGACCTTCCGCTGGAAAAGATCAGCAATTCAATCAAGAAGAAGCTCAAGACCTTTTGGCAGGACGATGAATGTGGATTAACCTATTTGGATCACAAGACTCATCAATCCCCGTCTAGTGAACTTTATTATGCAGCACCAGTCCAAGAACTGCATGAGATTGCCAAAACCTTTTCCGTGCCGCAAAGGCTGCAATGCCACCTTTTCGCTGGCGACGAACACACCCGCGCTGCGAGCCTACACCTCACCGGTCTGAATGCCGACGGCCACGAGATCACAGAAACACATAAACCCGCCGACATTCGCTGGGTTGACGGCCGGGCACACCTGACCACAGGACTTGTTTACAGTGCATTACACCAGGTAGAGATCAGCGGGTTAAAGTCGGATGATCAGGTTGTGCTTGAAACGTCAGATTACACACAGAACGATATCACCTGCCTGCTGCCATTGCTGACCGAAACTTTGACAAAAACCCAGATTCAGTGGATCCTGGACCACCCGCTCAATATGCAAAACACGGAACGCTATTACGGTATCCCGGAAACCTGGCGTTGCCAGGCGGATTTACCTGATGGGCTCCCAATCCGGATTAATGTGCTGTGGAATACGTTGATTATCAAAAGCCTGGCAGATCAGGGCGATCACGATGAGGCTATGCACTTGTTCTCCGACCTGATGACTACCATCATCGACGGGATAAAAAACTTCAACGGTTTTTTCCCCTACTATAACGCTAAGGACGGACAGCCGGCAGGGCAGCGCAATGCGATCACAGGCTTTGTACCGCTTCGTTTATTCCTGCAAATCGCCGGCGTTCGCATTTTCTCACCATCTCGGGTTGCCCTATGGGGGACAAATCCTTTCCCTTGGCCGATTAACATCAACTGGCAGGGGCTTTCAATAAAACGCGGCCAAACCACAACCCGGGTGGTCTTTCCGGATGGCTCAACTTATGAGCACACCTCGGACAAACCCGTCTTGTTGACCGCCGGAAGGGAACGCCGATGAAAAGCCATAACAGGCATCCTTTCAGGTTCTTGCTGGTCTGCCTCTTGGCAGGTGTTTTGGTCACGGGTTGCCAAAAAATAACGCCGCCTGAGACGCCCTCTGAGACCTTGCCGTCACCTGCGCCTTCCATCATCCTCGCAGAGGCAACACCCACCTCCACGGCAATTTCACCCAGCAGCACACCTTCACCGCAAGCCTCCCCCACAACCAAGCCTACGGCTGAAGACACCGTCGCAGTCCCAACGCTCACCACCACTGCATACGCCCCAGACAGCAAGGTTCTCTCCAGGGCGAACGCGGACCGCCTGCAAGAAGTTGCCCGTTATGGAACAGGCGCAGCAAACGATATCGCTCTTTCAAGTGACGGACTGCTGCTTGGTGTCGCAACGGATATCGGGGCATATTTTTACAACAGCCTGAACTTCCAGCTTTTACGCCTCATCCCGACATCCTACCCGGTGCGAGCCATCATTTTTTCACCAAACAATCAATTCGTCGCTTTAGCGCAATACCCTAACAGGATTAAGGTTTTTCAACGCTATGATTTCCTTGAAATTGCCCAACTATTTTTCTCAATCGAAAGCCTTCCGGAGGACTACACGATCTCTGGGGCGTTCACACCTGATAGCAGCCTGTTGATCAGCGCGGCGCGGAGCACAGACGATTTGATCATCAACCGCTGGAACACTGGGTCATGGCGTCCGTTAGGCGTGCAAACCTTCAGTGCCGGTGAAGCAGCATTTTTCAACCAGCAGGTCGGCGTTTATGGTGTGCTGGATGACACAAATTTAAATCTGCTCTCGCTCTACTATCCTGAAGATGTCCGTTCGGTTTCTCTCCCCACCGATTTGCCCGAGTCTTACTGGGAAAATTTTATTGATCTTCAAGGGGATGTTACGCCTTCAACCGATGGCGGATTTCTGATCCTCAACAGCGGTTCATCAGTCACACACTGGCAAATCTCCAGTGAAACAACCTCTTACCAACTGACAGACTACCCGGGAAGATTACCCGACCCTTGTTATCAAGCGCCGAACACCTGCCTGAACACTGCCGGCGGCTATTCCTGGGAATGCGAAGAAAGCACCCCGACACCGCCGATTGAGACAACTGCGATGACCCCTGACAACATCATGATGTTGATCTCACTCAATACAGGCAAATCTGAATTCAAGCGGGCATCAGACGGCCAGCTAGCATGGGAAATCAACGCCCACTTCACAGACCTGAGCTTCTCGCCCGGCGGCGAATTCTTTTTCGGACTGACACCCGATGGCGTCATCGAAAAGCGCTCCACCGTTGAGGGCAAGTTGATAATTAGTATGCACCGCCATCCCCAAAGCCTATTATCATTAGCTTATTCGCCAGATGGAAGTGTCTTGGCTGGAGGTTACAGTGACGGCTGGATCCGGTTCTTCGACACGAACAATGGTCAGGAGCTTGGTGTCCTGTTTGGCACAGCGCAAAGCCTGCAATTCTCGCCCGACGGGCAATACCTCGCTGCCGGCCTGACCAACGGCATCGTGAGGATTTTTGATTTGGAGAAAGGGCAATATGACGATCTACAACCCGCCCATCAAGGCTCAGTGACCGATCTGCAATTTTCACCCGGCGGTTCACAAATCCTATCAGGAAGCAAAGACTGCACAGCCAGGTTGTGGGATGTGACAAACCGCAACCTGATCGAAACAATCTATCCGGACCGCCAGAATCCCTTCCAAATCACTGCGGTTGAGCAAGCGCCTTCCTCGCAACTCCCGTATTTTACAGGCAACCGCATTGGCGTCTACGCTTGGGGGGAGACTAACCCACAGGAAGTGCTCCTTCCTGAAGACGATCAACTGAACGATATTGGCTTTTCGCCCGACGGCAGTACGTTTGCCCTGACGGGTGATGCGACCTGGTTGCTGCATTACGATGCTGAAGAAGGATTGTCGTCGCCTGAAGCATTAACCCTCTACAGCGACAACGTAGGGCAAGCGCTGCGCTTCAGTCCTGATAGCACAACGTTGGTTGTTGCAACAAACGACTCACTTGAAATCTACGACACCCTGACCAAATCGCTCTTAGCCACCTACCCCTATAAAGATCGATTCCAGCAGAATAATGAAACAATCCCGCTTGATATATCAAGCAACGGCTTACAGCTCGCCGTTGGCGGCCAAAATGGGATGATCCACATCTTTGCCATCCCATAAAATTGATGCAGATCATTTAATATTGGTCAATTAGCCAATATAATCAATAGAAGAAAGAACAAAACAAAATTAATTGAAAGGACATACCATGTCAGAAAGAGTTGTTGTCTATCAGGATAAAAGTTTCAGGACGGAATTCAAAGCCTCAGATCCTCATGACGAAACAGCTGATGAACTTGAACCGATCATGCACTTACACGAACTGACCCCCTATGGGATGCTCCTCGCCAGTGTGGCCTCATGCACGGCGATTGTTGTCAATTCTTATGCACGCAATCACGGGATTCCCCTGAAAGGGGTTACCGTCGATGCCGCCTATGACAGGGTCTTTGCGGATGACTGTGACGACTGCGATGAAGACCAACAATATGAGGAAATCATCACAGAAACGGTGGATTTCGAAGGTGATTTGGACCCAAAACAATTGGACCGGCTGCACAAAGTCGCTAAAGCCTGCTCGGTCAGGCGCTTGCTCGAAAGCGGTATCCGGGTGGAATCAAATTAGCAAACAGATTAATACAAGGATCGAACATGAAACCCAATGAACTGATTAATGCCAGCGGCGTTTTACTTACAGACCAATACCAGTTGACTATGTCCCAACTGTATTTCAGGATGGGGCTCCACGAAAGAAAAGCCCAATTTGATCATTTTTACCGCAGCAACCCGGATTATGGCGTGCACAAAGCCGGCTACACCATCAACGCAGGGCTGGAGTCCCTGCTCGATTGGTTAGACCAAGCCAGGTTTGGACAGGAAGAGATTAATTACCTGCGCAGTCAGAAAAGTTCAACCGGTAAACAACTCTTTGCGGATGACTTCCTGGATTGGCTGAAAAATGATTTTGATGCCAAAGCCATCACCCTGTATGGCATACCAGAGGGGCGCGTGGTGCATCCCAATGTACCCTTACATGTGGTTGAGGGGCCCTTAGCCATTGGGCAAATCATCGAAACTGGGCTATTGAATAAGATCAACTACCAAATTCTGATCGCCACCAAAGCTGCGCGCATCAAACAAAGCACGCGTGGCCAAATGCTGCTGGAATTCGGCTTGCGCCGCGCTCAGGGTTTAGGCGCTATTCAGGGCGCTCGGGCAGCCTTGATCGGGGGGGCAGATTTCTCATCCAATGTTGGGGTGTCGCATGTGTTAGGCTTCCCACCCAAGGGCACACACGCCCACAGCATGGTTCAGGTCTTTATGGGTTTGGGTGAGGGTGAACTGGCCGCATTCCAAGCCTATGCGGATATTTACCCCGATGACTGTTTATTGCTGGTGGACACCATCGACACGCTTGAATCAGGCGTACCTAATGCTATTCGCGTCTTTGAAGATCTGAACCGTAAAGGGCACCAGCCTGTTGGCATCCGCCTTGATTCTGGCGACCTGGCACATCTCAGCATCAAAGCTGCAAAAATGCTCAATGATGCCGGCTTCCCGGAGGTTTCAATCGTGCTCTCAAACGATCTGGACGAATTGGTCATCTGGCAGATCGTCACCCAAATTCAAGAAGAAGCAGAGCGCTATGGTGTGGACCCGGAAAGCCTGATCAAGCGTCTGGTTTACGGCGTCGGCACAAAACTGATCACCTCGGGCGGCGATGCTGCCCTGGATGGCGTATATAAGTTGGTCGCAATCCAGCAGGATGGTGAGTGGCTCCCGACATTGAAGATCTCGGAAAATGTAGATAAGATCCTCAACCCGGGCAATAAGCGGGTGTGGCGCGTCTATGATGAACGCGGTAAAGCCACAGCCGACCTGATTGGGCTTTATGATGAAGACGTTTCTACACAATCCCCGCTCGTACTGCGCCACCCGACCAACGCTGGCAAACATCGCACGCTTTCCCCATCGGAGATCACCCGGATTGAAAAACTGCTCATCCCTGTTATCGAGGATGGCAGGGTTATGGTTGAAAAGGAAGAAATTGCTGAAATGCGTGCAAGACGAGACCAGGATATCGCCTTGCTCGACCCGGGCGTATGCCGGTTGATGAACCCCCACATTTATCACGTTTCGCTCTCAGCAAAACTTTGGGACTTAAAACAATCGCTGATTAAAAAAGCCCTGCCACAAGAATCCTGAAAGACCTTGTGGGCAGGGAATAAAGTTTGCTTTTAAGTGCTAACGAATATCGCGCGGCCCGCCAAGGTGGGATGTGAACCAGTAATATTCATTGGATTCAACACCCAACAGCACCCATTGCAGTTCGAGCGCACGGGCATAGAACCGTGCCCGGGTAATCAGCGATTCGTAGTCCGGATAACTTGCGGTTAAGCGTGAAACCAGTGTTTCACCATAGGCGCTGATCAAGTTGCCCAGGTCAGTGGCGGGGTCTCCCAAACCAGCAGAACCAAAATTGATCACGCTATTTAAGGTTTCTGCATCGGGGCGATACAGGATGTGATAGGGCACCAGGTCGCCGTGAATGATCACTGGGTCAAAATCAAAGAAATCATCAATGGATAACGCCGGTTCAAACAAAGAAGTCATCCACTTGATCTGATAAGGTAAAAGCAGGGGCTGAACCTTTTCAACCAGCCGGTCATAAATATCAACCCAGGTTTCCCGCGTTACCGGCGCTAATGTGAGCGGGATCTCCCAATCAAGATCAGTTGTGGGTGCATGGTGAAGCTCATTTAGAAATTGCCCTAATTGATCTGCGAGTCTTTGCTGACCTGCCTGATCAGCCGCTTCCCAAAACTCACGCCGAAACGTCTCACCATCCAAATAGGGATAGATCAAAACCCCATCACTGTGCCTGACTGAAGACGGGATCGAAAGAGTCAACCTCGGTTTGAGGTAATCCATTAATTGATGTTCTTGATCCAGCAGTTCTTTCCCCCAGGCTGTTTTCGTGAATCGAATCACCCATTCATGATTGACAATCAGGATGTTGCTCACCAATCCTTCTTGGTAGAGCTCAACATTTTTGATGTCAAGATCGGGTTTGATCTTATGGACCAGCGCGTGCCAGTATGCTTCATTTTCAACCATGAAAAACTCCTTCCTTTTTTACTGTTATAGTAGATTTTATGTTAAAAAAGCAAGGGTTTTTACAAACTCATCCTAAATCAGCCACCAATTCAGGATTTTTTAATCCTCTGAGCCAATCTTGATGTTGAATTTCGGCAGGATGACACGGTGCACCAGCAAAACCAGCCCCGCCACAGCAAAGGCAATCCCAAACACAAGCAGTGCACTGTTCACATTGTTCATCAATGTCGGATTTACCAGCATCACCACCGCCAGCGTCAACATCAGCATCCCCCCAAGCAGCTTGAGGATGCGCCCATGTTTCTCTTCCAGCTTTGACTTGCGCAAGGTGAATACGGATACGAGGAAGATCCCGAGCTCATCGATCTGGTAAATCAGCATATACACCAGTAAAAATCCCACAAACGCCAACCCAGACACATTTTGCGCAGCCAATAAATTGGTCCACAAAACAGGAAAGCCGGCGGTGCAGGAAAATTCGACCAGTGAGACACCTGCGGCAAGCACAACGGTGCCAGTGATCAATCCGATAATCGAGCCATCGGCTTTAGCCAAACGCCGGATGCCCTTATAAATGCCCGGCTTTTTCTCGTCACTGATGGTAAAGGATAGGCCTTGCTTATACCAGAAGTAATCTTTGATATTGACCAATCCAAAGATCAATGCCACCAGTGCCACAATCAACTGGATCCATCCAACAAAGTTGATGATCTTGAAAACGGTGAACAGCCCGCCGATGAACAGCGCGTAAATTAACCCGGTTACAAAAATAAACACAAACCCGATGATGAGCACCTTTTTGCGTGACCGCGTGTTCAACGTGATCGCAAGCAGCATCGAGAGCACCCAAATCGAACAGGGATTGAACCCATCCACCAGGGCAATTAAAATCGTACTTAACAGCAGAGATTGATTGGAGAGATCAACGGTGCCGATTAAGGGCAACGTGATCATCCTTTCCGGTTCTTCTCCCCCAGGAATTGAGGGATCAATCTCAGCGGAAGGTTGCGGTAATGGTGTAGCAGTAAAAGCTGGCGGCTCTTCCTGAGTCGGTGTAGATTCAGGGGTGGATGTGTCAGCCGCTGGCGTACCAACCCCTAACACTTCAGCACCCGGATTAGCACAGCCCGAATTCAGGCATTGCTCAATGTAGTTTTCAATCTCAAGGCGGATATCCTCAGAATAACCAACCCAATACCGTTCCCCAATAAAAATCGTCGGCACATATTGGGGTTCCATCCCAAAGGCTATACCAAAATCAAAGAATATTTTTTGGTTTTCTTCATTGTAATAAACTTCGAAATCGTAATAGCCAACCCGGGGGTTTTCCTCTGCCATACCTATCAGAACCGGTTTTGCCTGAGCACAATGCGGACAGCCTTCGCCGTAAAACAAATAAATATTCACATCAGTTTCATCTGAGGAAGCAAACACACTCTCATTGGGAATAATAAAAATTACGATAATCAACAGAATAACAATCCAAAGAATTTTGCGTTGGCTAATTACCATAAACTTCTTCTCCAATAGTCACAATGATCAAGAAACTGCTCTTATACCAGCAAAAATTATAATATCAGGCAAGTCACACATGGCCTTTATTTAATTTTTTCCGATTTCTATCTTGCAGATAATAACGTTTATCAATAAACTTGTCAATGAGATTACAATTTTACGAGTAAACGGTGATTAATTATCTATAGTGCTTCTTGCTTCCTCAACCAGGTCAAAGACAGTTCCCCCTTTTCGTAGCATAATCGTCACATTCGCATTTTCAAGTTTAACTTGAGCCTGTTGAGTCACGCTGCCAGTAATCAAAATATCAACATTCTCCCCAATCACTCGCTCTGCTAATAACATTTCTTGATCTTCGTTATCATCACGGTATGGATTGGGCCAGGAACTAAACCGATTATTATCGCCCACAATCATGATGTGCCCACAACGAGCAAAATCATCATCAAGCCAGGCACCTAACCCCGCACCTTTTACAGCAAGTGCAATTCTCATGGTTACCACCTTTTGACAGGCAGGCGATTAATCCACCTGCCTGTCAGGGAAATTAATGAATTATTTTTCAGACGAGATCAGTTCTGTGATCGCGGCAACCGCTTGTTCAGTGGTCATGTTTCGAATATCGACCCCATAAAGATTGTCTTTATTGAAGCCCGCCTTCTCCATGGCATCCCTGAACATTTTCGCTTGCATTAGCGGGTCGCAAGCCGCAACATACAGCTCAGCGGTTGAATCACCTTCTAACAAAGTTTCAAGGAATATATCCCCATCAGATGCACACAGTTGCGGATGAACTGCTACATAATCGATCAATTCTTCTCGCCTGAGGGCATTGCCCACTTCAAAGATATTCATCTCTTGAAATGAAGGGCAGGTGCCCTGACAAACACATAACAAAAAACCTTTTTTTGACATTACTACTCCTTTATTGACTTGTCACCGAAGTATGAAATTGCCTCTTCCGTACAAATTTTTCCACATCCTCGGCAAAATTCGACACAATTTTCCGGGTTGATCACAATAGGGAATTCATCCCCTTCTTCATAAACATTATGCTGACAAAAATTCACGCATGTGTTGCAATTTATACATAAATCCTCATCAATTATTGGGTACCAATTTTTCGCCATATTAACTCCTTTGAATTTTTTTGCACTAATTAATATTTTTGTTGCTATTAAAATAACGGAGGCCATTTATGGCAAGAACAAACTGGCGTCGGATTTACACTCATTTGTTATCTCCTGAGATGCTCAATGTAAATAAGTAATTTATTGAATTCATTTTTTATGTCTTTTTCTGCTTTCCTTCTTTTTTGTACCAGGCTTTACAGAACGAGAGACAACAGCGGCAATCACGCCAATCCCAATAGAGCCGCCAATAACCCATAATATGATCTTGACCAGAGAATTTGAAGAATCTATTAAACCACCCACTATGGGAAACCTGGGTATTTTGTTCTCGCCAGAATTTTCTTCCAAATCATAACTTAAGTTTTGTTGATCAATTTCTTGAATCATTTCTGCTGATGGGATAACTGTTCCGGGGTCAGAACAACCTCCCGCAAGACAATACTTGAGATAAGATTCCAACGCATTTTTTATATTTTCTGAATACCCAACCCAATATCGGTCCCCAACATATACTGTCGGCACACCTTGCGGCTCACCACCATGGAGTGCGGCAAATTCTCTAAAAAGATCCAGATTTTCAGGATGATGATACACCTCAAACCCATAGAAATTGATTCTCGGATCGCTTTCCGCCAAGCCCTGATAAACCGGCTTAGCCACTTCGCAATGAGGACAACCCTCCCCCCAAAACATATAGATGTTGACATCGGGAGCATTACCCTGTGCAGATACATGAATAATTTGCATTTCATGAAAAAACAACCCAAATAAGATGATCGAAAATATTGCCACAAGTTGACTTAACCACTTATTCATTTGTTAATCCTTTTTTAGAAATAAAATCGGCTTTCTCAAGATAAGAAACATAAAATTAATAAGCCAAACTCTAATACACTCATTTATATATTCAGATTTCTATATATATATTTTTACGCATGTATTAGTGTTGATTTAACCTTCTGTCAATATGATGTATGTCACGATATCCTTAAAACTGATGGAGAAGCGTGGTTAAGAAAAAACAATCAAATCGAAATAAGTACAAAATGTCCCTTGACAAACAGATTGACACCAGTATAATTCAATGGTCATTGAACTATTATACTGTGGCCGATAGATTAAGCAAACACTTACATAGAACAACTTTCGAATACGACTTGAGTTATCATCGGTGTCGGAAATGAGAAAAATGGAGAAAATGGAAACTGAAGAATTTGCACACTATCTAAAAATATTGAGCGAACCCAACCGAATAATGTTAATTGAAAAAATCATGGATGGTGTGCAGTGCAATTGCGAGTTAGGAAAATCATTATCTCTTGCACCGAACCTGATTTCGCACCATCTATCCGTCTTGTGCGATGCGAATATCCTCCAATCCAAACGAGATGAGAATGATGCTAGATGGATCTACTATTCTATTAACTTTGATGTTATATCCAAATTAACAAAACACATTAATGGTTTTTTTGATGTCTCACGGATACAACCCTGTCTTAATTCTTGTGGTCCAAAATTTACGGGGGAAAATCATAAATAGACCCCATTAGTGCGACTTTTGACATGCTAAAGTCGCGCGCCAACCCACAAACCACCAACCATTTGAGAGGTAATTTTATGACTAAAGAAAAACAAATAAGTGTTTTCGAAAAATATCTTGCGCTATGGATTGCGCTTTGCATGGGAGCAGGCATCCTGCTTTCAATCTATTTCCCAGGAATTAGCAAAACGATCGATTCCTGGCAAATTCGAGGTATATCAATTCCAATCGGAATATGCCTGTTTTTAATGATGTACCCAGCGATGCTAAATATTCAATTTTCTGAGATTAAGAAAATTGGCAAAAACCCCAAACCAATCCTCATGACCATGGTTTCAAATTGGATCGTTGCACCACTTGTTACGGCAGGTTTAGCGACACTGTTTCTCAAGGATTACCCACAACTGCTTGTCGCTGTCATTCTCCTTGGCTCAAGCCCGTGTACTGCGATGGTACTCGTATGGGGAAGAATGGCAAATGGCAACCAGGAACAAAATATCGTCAACACCAGTCTGAATACAATTACTATTTTGTTTCTGTACGTTCCGGTTGTCACCTTTTTAACAGGTTTACAGGGCATCCCAATTGACCGTAGTTTATTGGTTATTTCAGGTTTGGTATTTATCGGATTGCCCATGGTATTGGGCATACTCAGTAAAAATCTACTAACTCGCACAAAAGGTAAAGCGTGGTTCGAGGGTGTCTACAGACCTATCGTCGAGAAAATCTCAATAATTGCATTACTGACAACACTTATCGTGCTCTTTTCGCTTAATGGTATGGTGTTACTGAATAATTTTAATGAGCTCTTATTGGTATCAATCCCATTGCTGTTAGGTTTCGTGATTGTTGTTGGTTACAACATTATGATGACAAAATTATTCAAATTAAGATACAAAGAAGCCATAACAACTGTTTTGATCGGTTCATCAAGTCATTTTGAAATCGCAATTGCCACTGCTGTCGCACTTTATGGGGTTGGCTCACAAGCCGCATTAGGAACCACAATGGGTCTCTTTTGGGAGGTTCCAATTATGTTAGGCCTGGTTGCATTTGGAAAATATCTTAAGAAGAAAGGCTTTTGGGCAGTTCCAGCACAAGTAAAAACAAGATCGACTAGTTATGGGTCTGAGATGATACCAGATAGTTACTTTGAAGAAGATTAAGTGAACGCACAAAAACAAATGACGAATTGATCAGAATTTAATTCACAAATTGTTTGTGTTTTACATTCCAAACCACTTATTAGTAAATTAGATACTAAAGCCTATCAAAAAATTGATAGGCTTTAGTAAAATACTATCACAAACATATTAATATTTTTTCATGTCAAATTAAATTGGGAGATCATTGATGCGATTTCTATCGAGATTAAAATATGAAGCTTGCATTATTCTTCTGGCTTTCATGATGATTTTGAGTAGTTGCACACTAATAAAAGAACAACAAGTTACACCTACACAAACACAAGTCATCATCGGATATTGCCCTACAATGAAACCATATATTCAATATCTTTATAACAAAGGTCTAAATCTAAACGCTCTTCAGTTTAATAATTCTGAATCAGCTTTGCAAGCCCTGAACTCAAAAAGCGTTCACGCTGTTCTCCCTAGCCGGGTCGCACACCATCAAGAAATAAATGTAAATGTCCAGTTTATTCGGATAAAAGACGGCTATACCCTGATTACGAAAACTCAAAGTGGCATTAGATATCAAGACTTACCCAATCTCAAAATTATGACCTTAACTGAGTATGCGGACGCAAAGAACCTGCTGCCAGACGGCACACATCTATCTTAATACGATGACTTGGGTCAGATGTTATTAGCCGTGGATGATTCATCTGCTATTTTATTACACTGGAGTGAAGTACCTCCATCGTATCAACTGTTGATCCCTGTGGATTCACAGGGAAACAAAGTTCCGGAATTCCGATCACCCCATTTCTATTTTAATGATCACCCACAAATTGACCATACGCCCATTATTACTGAACTTTCTTCAGTAGATTAAAAAAAATCATTAAAACATCCATTGACAAGACCAAGGAATAAAAATGAAGACTATCATAATCCTGCCATTGAAAGGCTGCCGGCGGAGCAAAAAAATTCTTTCATATCTGGATGAAAACAATATCCCTTATTCAAGAATCGATTTGGATTCCGATGAAGAACAAAAAATAATGGACAAACATCAATTTTTATCATCTCCAGGATTCCTGGTTGATGGTGAAAGTATCAACCCATACGATCTGTTAAATCAAAATCAATGCCGTATAAATGAAAACAACCCCAGAGAAGGCTTTGATTTAGACTAAACCATGAATGATTTACTTACGAAGGATTGGATTTCGTTATTAAGCTATGTAGATCAATAATTCGTGTTCCTAATCGTTTAGCAGCATCTAAGGCGAGTGTATTTTCAAGAATTTGTTTTTGCTCAAAAGCAGTTCCAGAGACACCTCTGTTGGCTACCAGCATTTCATGCTTTGTAAAAAAGGCTTTGATTGCTGTGATTGCTCCTTCTGCGCCGCTCATTCGTCCAACAACAACTCCCCCGCCAATCTTGTTTTTTAGACTCCCCCTCACACACCAAGTTCGATCGATAAAAATTTTCATGTATGATGAAACATTATTAAAATATACCGGACTGCCCAACACAATTCCATCACACTTCAAGATCATCGGCAAAAGCGTGGCTGTCATGTCATCTTTGATATGACACTCGTTAGATGTTTGACACCTCCAACATGAGTTACAAGGTTTGATATCAAGCTTTGAGAGCTTAAAATATTTTCCCCCCAGTCACCGATAATGCCATTTTCAAAAGGATATCAGTATTACTGTTATTTCTTGGACTACCTGAAATATAAATGATATCGCAATCTGGCATCGCTAAAGGAATCTCCATTGATCACTAAGAATTCTATCAAGATGTCACAAAATGGGTATACAATCTCAGGTTGCATGCCGCTGGCCGTGACGAAATTGGTCTAACATTGTTTTTTCAGGCATCAAGATCGCTTGCGGGGCACAGGCGCTCTTGCAAAAACAACAGCCCACGATGCACAGGAATGGTTCAATCACAACCGCTTTATTCGCTTCATCCATCTCAAACACATCTTTGGGGCAAACTTCAATACACTTGCCGCACCCATCGCACAACTCTGGCGAAACGGTCGGGAACCAGGGAATTTGCTCCCGTGGAATTCCCTCCCAGGTGCCGTAATTGGGTGCCTTCACCTCACCCACGCCTGTGCGCTGCTGGTAATACTTCTGATACTCCTGTTCAAGCACAGTTTGATACGCCACAATGGCAGGCTTGGGGACAAAATTATGCTGCCGCACCCCACGGATGAGCTTCTCCCCAATATCAGCATCCTGTGGTGCGCATTCAGACTCGTACAATATTTTAAATAATTCATCCAGCCCTAAAAGACCGGCTGGTACACCATCAACAAACAGCATCCGGTAACTTAAATCTGTCATGATCCCAAAAATTCCTTTTGCGATGCTTGATCATGCACACTCAAACGCTCTGCCTCTTTTTTGATATGGTCCAGCATAGCCAACAAGCCGTTATTGCGGTTAGAAGCCAGCTTCCAGACCTTGATCCTGTCAATAAAATCGAGGGCGATATTGGCAACAGCCTCCGGATCCTGTCCGTTGATCAAGCGCACAAACAATGCCGCAATGCCCTTGATCACCATTGAATCGCTATCCGTCTGCAAGTGACACTGGCCATTTTCCAAACTGAAGTGAAACCATAAGGCAGATTGGCATCCCCTGACCAGAGTATCACCATTTTTCAATGCTGGATCCATCACGGGCAATGCCTCACCCAAACTGAAAAGATGCGCATATTTCGCGTCAATATCGGGGAGAGCATCGAACTCCTGCACAATTTCATTTTCGATTTCTTCAATGGATGGCATCAAACAATTTATCCTTTATGGCATGATCTGCATACTGATTATTATCAGACCCTCATTATAGCACATAGCATATGCAGTTTATTGAATATATTAACGCCAAAAAACACCAGATCACCTTACAAAAATCACATTTCTATTCCAATAATCAAAAGTTGACAAGTTTTTCCGCAGCGATCAACACCTACATTTTGAGAACTGCTTTTTGGGGTTACAATTAATGTCAAATCAACACTTAGCGCTGATGGAGTAATATTTATGCCTTTTAACGTTTTTGTGACCCGCCACCTGACGCAGGATGCCGAAGAAAAGCTCAATGCGTTCTGCAACGCAGAATACTGGCCTGAAACCACCCCGCCCTCGTATGAGGTCTTGCTCGAAAAGACCCGCTCTGTCGATGGGCTGGTATGTCTGCTGACCGATCCCGTCGATCGTGAGATTATTCGCCAAGCGAAGAACCTGAAAGTCATCAGCCAGGTGGCCGTCGGTGTGGATAATATCGACCTGGCGGCAGCCGCCGATTATGGCATCCCGGTCGGTCATACGCCCGACCTACTGACGGATGCCACCGCCGACCTGGCTTTTGCGCTGATCCTGGCGGGTGCCCGCCGCCTGAGCGAGGCGATCGATTATGCCAGCGACGGTCACTGGAAGACCTGGGAGCTGACCAACCTGCTTGGTGAAGATGTCTACGGCGCTACACTTGGCATCATCGGTATGGGGCGCATCGGCCAGGCTGTCGCCCGGCGAGCACGCGGTTTCAATATGCGCATCCTTTATCACAGCCGCTCCCGCGCCGCAGAAGCAGAATCTGCTCTGGGTGTAATTTATGTCTCACTTGATGAACTGCTTACCCAATCGGATATCGTCAGCCTGCATGTGCCGCTGAACGACGCCACACAGACCTTGATCGGCGCATCCCAGTTTGAGCTGATGCGCTCACATGCGGTCCTGGTCAACACCGCCCGGGGTGCCGTGGTGGACACAAACGCCTTAGTGGCCGCGCTCAAAACCGGGCAGATCGGCTTCGCCGTATTGGATGTGACCGACCCTGAGCCCCTGCCTCACACTCACGAACTATACAAACTGCCGAATGCCATCATTCTGCCGCACATCGGCAGCGCCACACGTTCTGCCCGCAATCAGATCGCTTTACTGGCGGTCGAAAACCTGATCGCCGGTCTGGAAGGACGCCCACTGCCCAAACCTGTCAATCTGCCAAAACATTAACCACCTTTTTGGTTCCTTATCCGGAGACGAACTGTCATGCAAATGATCCGTGACCACCAACCCGATCCTGAAAAAATCAGCGCCTATAAAACTGCGCTGATCATCACCCTGGCTGGCAACATCCTCCTGGCTGTCGGCAAGGGGTTGGCAACTTATTTCACGGGCAGCGCTGCCCTTTACGCAGACACGGCTAATTCTATCTCCGATGTGATCTATTCCTTTGCAATGGTATTTGGTATTTGGCTCTCCCTCCAACCGCCCGATATCTCCCACCCACAGGGACATGAGCGATTTGAACCCCTTGTCGGCCTGGTGGTCTCTCTGATGATGACGATTGCCGGTTATGAAGCTTTGCGGACATCAATCGACCGTTTTATCACCGGTGGCGAAGCCATCCAGCTCAATTTGCCCACCATTATTCTGCTGATCAGTGCTGCCCTCAAAGGCGTCATGTTCTATTTGATCACGAAATTAGCGCGGCGCACCAACAGCCCCTCCTTGCGGGCAACCGCCAAAGATCACCTCAGCGATGTCCTCACCTCCCTGGCAGCCTTCATCGGCATCCTCGGCTCTAACTTCCTCCATCCCCTTTTAGATCCGGCCGCGGGTTTTTTGGTCTCGTTGTGGATCTTCAAAGCCGCGTTTGACGCCGGCAAAGAAAATATCAGCTACCTGACAGGCGCTGGCGCCAGTGAAACGCTGCGCCAAAGGATCATCAACACAGCGAACAACGTTGAAGGCGTGCAAAAAGTGCATCACATGATGAGCGATTACGTGGGGCCAAAGCTAATCGTCGATATGCACATCAACCTGCCCGGTGATGCCTCACTCGAAGAAGTGCATGCTGTGGAAGACCGTGTTGTGGCTGCGCTGGAAGATATTGATGAAGTGGACCGCGCTTACGTACATGTTGAGCCATTGGAGGAATCAAACCCGCCAATGGAAGGTGAAAAGGAGAAATTCGTTTAACGAGTTTTCTTGCAGGTTCAAATACAGGACGTACTCTTTGGACTATAGAGCGTTCAGCCGAAACAGGTTATTCTTTTCCTGTTACCTGATGGCCGAATCCCTTATAACTTTTCCCCCTTTCACCAATCACCAATACGAGATTGCTTCGTCTTCCCTTCGGGACTTCTCGCAATGACAAATTTTTCTTAATTGCCTGCTACCTGGTGCCTAATCCCTGCTCACCCCTATTCACCAATCACAACTCACCAATCACCAATACGAGATTGCTTCGTCGTCCCTGCGGGAGGTCTCGCAATGACAAATAAATTTTTTATAAATGTAGGGTGGGTTCTGATTTTAAACCCACCCTACAGCCTGCTCCCTAACTCCAAATGCCCAGTACCTAATACCTAATCCCCATTCCCCCCTCCCCATTCACCAATCACCCTCTCACCCAAATATCACATACTGCATTAAGAAGCGTTCAATCGCTTCATAGTATGCCCGGCGGGTCTCCGACTTGCGGAACCCATGCCCTTCCCCGGGATACAGGTGATATTCGTGTGGTACGCCATTCGCCTTAAGCGCCTGGACGATCTCTTCCGATTGGCTGGGCGGGACAACCTTATCCTCTTCGCCCTGGAAAATCGCGACTGGATCTTTGATCTTCTCTGCATGGAACACCGGCGACCAGGCACGGTACTTTTCTGCTGCCTCTGGCAGCGGTCCGACTAGCGAATCGGTGTAACGTTCTTCGAACTTATGGGTATCCATGGCCAGCGTGAACAGATTCGATACGCCGTAAGAGCAAATCCCTGCTTTGAACAACCCCGGGAAGCGGATCAACGCGTTGAGAATCGTATAGCCGCCTGCACTCCCGCCTTTGATCACCAGACGCTCAGGGTCAGCCAACCCCTGATCGACCAATGCCTGGGCGCCACCCGCTGCGTCGATCACATCCAGATGACCCCAATTACCACGCAAGGCATTCCGGTAATCACGGCCGAATCCGGTGCTGCCCCGGTAATTGACTTCCAGATAGGCATAACCGCGGTTGGTGAAGAATGCTGCCTCCAGGTTGTAACCGATCGACACGCTGCTGGTCGGCCCGCCGTGGATCAACACAATTGCCGGCGGCAAGCCGTCACCCTCAAAATGACCGCTGGTGGGCGGTGAGTAAATCCCGTAGACTGTTTCACCATCCGACGAAGTCCAGCTAATCTCATAGGGTGTGGGCAGATCTTCCTGCGGGATCGATTCACTCGTACTGCGCTGGTGGATGGTGGTCTTGCCCCCTGCCAGGCTGATCACCCGTGAAGAAATTGAGGGGGCATTCGCTAGCAGCGCCACCCGTCCCTCCGCGCTAACGGAAGGCTGCGCCAATGACGTGTAAGGGCTGAGGTCCACCGGCTTGATCTCGCCGGTGACCACATCCACTTGGTTGAGTTCGCTGACCCCGCTTTGCGATTGCAGGAAATAAATCTGCCGGCTGTCCGGTGACCAGGCCTGCACAATCACGCCCTGGATCCAGGCGGGTTTCAACAGCGCACCGCCCTCCACCAGCGTTTTGGTTGTGCCATCTTCCAAATTTTGCAGGATTAATTGGTCCCACTCCCCCTTGTTCTGAATGTAGCTCAGGTAACGTCCATCCGGTGAAAAAGCCGGTTGCAAAATTGGGACATCCTCCCCGCCTGCCAAATTTTGCGCCGCCTCAAGCCGTGGCGGGACGCCTTTAAGAACCCCATACATCAGGCGTGTGCCATCCCAGGGCATATT
The DNA here is from genome assembly GCA_016841365.1 of Anaerolineaceae bacterium. Classification (GTDB taxonomy): domain Bacteria; phylum Chloroflexota; class Anaerolineae; order Anaerolineales; family Anaerolineaceae; genus Brevifilum. The sequence goes on along the minus strand of JAENZI010000002.1, from coordinate 160,898 downwards.
GGGATGGTCCCACTCCACCCAGGCGATCGCCTCACCTGAAGGATTCCACACGGGCTGCATATAAAAATCTGCGCCCTCCACCAGTTTAGTTGGCCAATCACGGCCTTCAGCATCCACCAGCCCGATCACGTCTTTGCCCTCATAATTGTGTACGAAGGCAACCCACTCACCATCTGGTGAAATTGCAGGTGCCGCTACGCTGCCAAAGGACGGCGTGATCGCCTGCGGGAAGCCCGAGCCCAGCCTCCGGCGGTAAAGCCTGCCGTCTATCGCTGCAAAGATCACCAAGCCGTTATGGAGGGTAAAATCGCCGCCGCCATAACCCACGCCGCCGCGCACATTTAAATCACCCGAAAGCTCATAAGGCGCTTCACCCATCGGCTGCGCCAGCAGCACGCCCTGCCCCGAGCGGCTTTCACGCCATACCAGCGTCTGCCCGTCAGAATCCCATTGCGGGTCCGACAAGCCGATCGATGCAGCGATCAATTCTGGGGTAATCGGGCTCGGCCAAACGCCAAACGCCCGCTTTGTTTTATCTGTGTGTGTCATTATCTGACCTTCCTGTTCTATTAATGTGTTTAATGACTTTATAAATCAGCAAAAAATATCTTTTCAAGCGCTTTTTTAGGTCTGAAACCTGTCATCCGCTCGATCATCTGCCCGCCTTTGAACATCAGTACTGTCGGCACACCCATGATGCCAAACTGCATCGCCAATCCCGGGTCCTGGTCCACGTCAACTGTGTAAAAATCGACACGGTCGGCATAAGTTTGCGCCAGTTCGGCCAACACGGGGTCAAGCATTTTACAGGGTCCGCACCAGGGTGCCCCAAAATCGACTAGCACGGGCTTTTCTGCGTTCAGCACTTTTTCTTCAAATTCTCGCTTACTGAGGGGGATCAGACCGGACATTCAAGGCTCCTGTTCTTTGTTTTGCGGCCTGAGATTGACAAGCGCCGCGCTTTAATGTATGTTAAACTGAGTGCGATCGTGCACGCACCCTCTTATTATACTATTGGAGACCTTTCACAACCCCCAAACCGGATTGAGGAATTGATGCAAAAACGCCCCCTTTTACACGCTTGCTTATTCGCCCTGATCAGCATGATCGCTCTGACCGCCTGCAACATCGGCAATTCTACAAAAGACTGGAGTGTTTTTGCCATTGAAGAAGAACCGGCGATTGATATCCAGTTCAAACTGCCCCCGGATTGGTACGTCGATTATGCCCCTTTAGCCGCCGTACCCGGTCAGTGGGATGTGGCTCTGGTACCTCCCCGCTGTTCAGCAGACCAGGAAAAAGACTTTGCCGACAACTGCATCACGCTCACCATCCACACCAAGGACATCTCAAATTTCGATCAAAAAGCCTACCTGGCCAGTGTAGGCCGGGATATGCTGCTGACAGAAACAGGCAGCGAAAAGACCATGCTGATGAGCAAAAACATCCTGGAAGTGAACGACCTCACCATTCAACGCTTCAACCACAAATTCTACATCGGCGAGGAAGAGGTGCAGCTTTCCTTCCTATTCTTCGAAACCGACAGCGCCTACTACAGTTTTGCCATCGAACTGCCCTACGACGAGCGCGACGGCGATGTGGCAGACCTGTTCAATAAGCTGCTGGGGAGCATCGAAGAGACCAACTAACCTCGTCTGAATTCTGTTGACGCTGGGGGCGTCACGTGCTACAATAATGACCTGATTGATGGGCGTGTAGCTCAATGGTAGAGCAGTGGCCTTTTAAGCCATTGGTTGGGAGTTCGAGCCTCCCCACGCTCATTTTTGGTTTAATATAGTAAATGGTAAAAAATGAATGGGGGAATACAGGTAATAGTTAGCAGGTAATAGGCAATTAGGAAAAAATTAATCCGTCATTGCGACGAAGCCCCGCAGGGACGACGAAGCAATCTCAAATTGGTGAACAGTGATTGGTGTGTTGTGATTGGGTGAATGGGGGAATTCAGGTAAAAGGTACCAGGTAATAGGCAATCAGGCTTGTCATTGCGAGAAAGTCCCGCAGGGACGACGAAGCAATCTCAGATTGGTGAACTGTGATTGGTGATTTGTAATTGGGTGAACAGCAATCTCCCCGTAGGGAGCGCTCCGCGTGTGAACGCAGCAAATTCATCCAGAGCCTGCCTCCCAACCTCTCCTGATGTGCAGCGTTTGTATGGCCATAGGGTAGGCGCAGATGATGCACCTACCCTCTTCATAACCATATCAAACCAATCCTGTCACAGCCCATTCTTACGGGTCTGGCGCATCCCAAATCGGCAGGCTGGAGATAGAACCTGTGACGGTCGCATAATAACCCCACACCCAGCAGTGACCAGAACCCGCCGGGTTCGTGATCACCCAATAGGTTTGATCATAATTGCGCGCCAGCACTTCAGCCGTCTTGCCAATTCTGAGGATGGTGATAATGTCATATGCCTTCCCAGGTCCGCTCCGGCAATTGGTGTCCACTCTCACTTGCAAAGTAACTGCGGATGGAGCCGGCGGCGGATTTGGCGTCCAGACCGGCAGACTGGATACAGGGCCCGTAACCGTTGCATAATAGCCCCATACCCAGCAAGTCCCTGAACCAGCCGGATTTTCGATCACCCAGTAATCTTCCGTTGGATGACGTGCGACAACATTGGCCGCCTTCCCGGCATATAAAATGCTTACTTTTTCATACAGCTTACCCGGTCCGACCCGGCAGTTGGTGGGCACGCTGACCTTAAGCACGACCCCGGTGGTTGATGGGGTTGTGACCGCTTGCGGGGTTGGTGTTGGCGGGGCACTCCAAACAGGCAAATTTGCTGTCTGTCCAGTCACAGTCGCATAATAATCCCAAAGCCAGCAAGTGCCCGACCCTGCGGGGTTCTCGACGACCCAATAGGTGCTATCTGCGTTACGCGCGATGACTTCCACTCGCTTGTTGACATCGAGCACACTGACACGGTCATAGATTTTCCCTGGACCTGTTCGGCAGTTTGTGGGCACACTGACTTCCGCAAACACAGAGGTCGATGCGGTCGTTGGTGTGAAGGTCGGGGCAGTCGTGGGTGTGGCTGTAGCTGTCGGCGTCGGCGAATTGGCGATTGTCGGCGTGGATGTAGGGATCAGGGTCGCCTCGGGTGACATCTGGGTTTGGATTTCTTTGTTGATGGCAACCATCGTCTGTGCCACGATGATTTCAACCAGTGTCTCTGCCTCCTGAGTCTGGGCTTGATAGGTTGCCACACGTTGTTCTACATTGTCTTCAGCTGTTTCTTCTGGGAACACGCCACAACCGTTGAGTATCACCAGAAGGATCATCACAAACACTGGAAGGAAAATGTATTTCTTTTTCATTGTCGAACTCCTTTTCTTGCAAAACCTTCAACTTAATGCGTTGGATTCTGGCTTAAGGAACATATGGCGGCAAATCCAACACCTTACACACACCATCGTTCTCACAATGCACACGGACATTAAAGGTTGAAACTGGCGGCATTTCATCTTCACTTGCGCCGCAGCAGGGACCCAGCACAAACAGGCTCCCATCCGGATTGGCAAATTCAACCTCGAAGATATATTCATCCGTGCTATTCGCTTCAACTAATCGGGATTTTAAGACGCTAAGACACATCAGCCCATTATATTCACAGCCAGCCTGAAGCAAACCCTCTATATCTGCCTCTGATAACGAGGGGTTATATCCGACAAGCTGATCATAGGGTCCTCCGTAAATTTCGGAGGCATGGCGATAATTTTTCTGATTGAGATAAGTGAAAAAATTGATCAACGTCAATTCAGCGTTTGCTTCAAGCCGATCATTAACAACCGCCGGCTGTGTGGAAGCCTCGTTACCAGGTGCAGGGTTTCCTGCTGGATTTTTTACATCATTGATCCCGCCCCCACATCCACACAACATCAATGCTAAAATAACAAACCAAATTCTGACTCGCATTCACAACGTCCTTTCTGCTTTTGTGAACATTTACAATGCAGGTTAAATCATAGACGTACCAAAAAGGAAATTTGTTCCAATCGGGTCATTTGTAAGAATTTTTGGGAAATCTAATTAGATTCTATAATATTTTTAGTCTGATTTCAATACCAGGGCAGGCTATCAGGCCTGTCATTGCGAGAAAGTGCCGTATGGACGACGAAGCAATCTCGGGTTGGTGATTGGTGAATAGTGAATGGGGGAAAACAGTGATTAGGTATTAGGCTATTAGGAAAAATGTATCCTTCTGAGAAAATCCATCAGGGATGATGTCGGGGACTCGAGCAGATTACGTGGCCCATAAACACACCCCATTACCTAATAACCAATCCACCAATAACCACTCTACCAATAACCAATCACCTAATACCCATTCTACCAATCACCAACCTACACAAACCTGACCGCTGTGCCATACATCTGCAGATAGAAAAACTGAATTTCCTTGATATCAAAATCAATATCCTGCCGCATGAAAATGATCCCATCGGCGCCAAGCATGTGTGCCCGCTTTTTCAGCTCTTCAACGGCAATAAAAAAGGCGATGTCAAAATTGCTTTTCCCCAGGCACCACTCCCCCCACATGCACGCCCATTTACTGCTGCCCTCGCCGCCTTCGGCCAGCTCGCCGCTGACCTTCATCCTGTTGATCTTATCAACATAAAAATCTTTTAAATCTTGAAACACACTGGTTGAAAAGCCTTCGGGCTTGTTTGAGACCTGGAAATAAACCGGCCCAATGATCTCATACGGTTTATTGATATCCCCGGTGCTGACAATTAATCTACTTTCCATAACTGCCTCCATTACCAAATCATCTATCCAATTGAATTAACACTGGACCGATCACGATGATCTACTGCGTTTTCCAGGATATGGCGCTGTGAAAGGTTGTCTGAAAGGTGTGCGGCGTTCTGATGGTCTGATTAATTATATATGGAAAATCATGCGGATGGACAACAAAATTTTGCCTTGTCGCCCTACTCCCCCACGGCGCCCGCTAAACCAAGGTAAACCGCGCTGGATGTCGCTGGCAGGTCAGTAATCTGCGCTTCTCCGGGCAGGCGCCAGCCACAGGTTTCAAAAACGAACAGGTCCTGCGCAAGCACAGCCAGGTCAAGCCCGGCAAGTTCCGCCGCAAATTGAAGCGCTCTCTCGACCGGCAGCGCCTGGTAGGTTGTCACCTGCTCAGGCGGGATGCGCACCAGCGCGATCAGTTTCAGATCATCAACCGTTACACTCCCCTGGTGCAAATGAACCTCCGACCCGATCAATGTATCCAGTCTGGTTCTTACCTGCTCCGGCATAAACAAACCCTGGTTGAAACCTGTACCTTCGATCAGGTCCCGTAAGGCATCCGCATCCCCACCCACACCGGAATGGATGCTGGCGAATACCACTCGCCTCCCTTCAGGCGATTCAAATTCATACACGCATGCCTGGCCATCGCCAAACTCACAATGCGGACCGGACGAAAAGGCAACCTCAACCCCACCGCCAAAATCCATCTGGCTCACATCCGGCAGCAGGCTGAGGGTGATTGGCGCGGCACCCACAGTAAAATCAATACCATCCAACATTGACTGTGATTTTGGCATAGTTGATTGTATTTCATCCGCCTGTTCATCACGCATCACAATTGGGAAGAAAGCTTTGTAATTGAGCGTTTCTTCCGCATTAACAGCTTCGTTTTCATCTTGATCGGGCAATTGAATGGGAAATACCTGTAAAGGCGGTGAAACCAGCGTATTTTCCTTGTATAGCCTGACAGAAAGTACATCCAGGAGCACCGGGATCAGATGGCTGACAGATAGAAGCAGCAACATGCCGAAAATCATGCACAGGCTGAGCAGCACAACCCGCCAGCGGCTATCTAATTTCCAGGCACGATGATCATTTTTCATTTAAACCTTGCGGCTATCTAATTCAGGTAAAGCAAGCGAAACCCTGGCTCTGAGGGTCATATTATCTATGTTCGATGGATCGCTTCTTCCACTCTGCAATCCCCAGCCCAGCACCTAAACCTAACAGAAGCATCCCCAAGCCGCCGCGGATGACCTCGCCTACCCCAAGGTTCCCCTCACCGCCCATTTTGGGCCTGGGAGTGGCGGTTGGGCCTGGTGGTTGGGTCAGTGCTTGGGTCGTGGCAGTCAGAGTTGCGGTGCGTGTGGGCGGCAGGGCTGCCGTTGCCGATGGCAAAGCCCTTGATGTTGATGTCGCTGTCGCTGTAGGGGTCGCTGTGTTGGTGGCTGTGGATGTCGGTGTATTCGTGTGGGTGGAGGTCGCAGTGTGTGTTGGGGTATGGGTCGGCGTGCTGGTCGGCGGTGCAGGCGTCTGCACTATCTGATACTGCCTTAACTGCTGAACATTATCTCCGCACCAAAAAGTGTCCGCATCGATCAACTGACAGGCGGTGCCCACCTCCGGCTCAGGGTCATTAGGGTCAATGCAATAAGCCAAAACTTCCCAGCCGTCATCATGCCCCACAACAAACCGCTGTGCATAGGGTCCCCCGGGTACCTGCCCCATGCCAAGGTCTTCCCGTACCATCCAATCATAAACAGGCAAGCCATCACGTGAATCAGGCGCGGATATCGGCTCAAAATAATGCAATCCAACCAAAAACCCGGCTGTGACAAACAGCACGCCCAAACTGATGAATATCAGCGGTTTTTTAATTTTTTCAAAATTGATCTTACGCATCCTGATCTCTCCTGCCTGCTAAGTTGCATTAAGGTGAGCAAGTTTCATACCACTTAGGGGAGAAATCATACGAAATTAGATGCGGTTTTAGGTATTCACAAATTTTTTTGAGAGATTTTCGCTTGAGGTGCGAATCCTTTAACCCCGCTAAAAAATCCATTTATATAATGGATCACCATAGAAGTAATAATCGGATAACATACCTTAATATTTATGGGTCACTGAAAAATCGGTCTAATTGCGTGCCACACTCACACCGATATTGTCCGCATGATCGCTGATCCGCTCCAGCAGGCGTAAGGTTTCGGTGAAGATCACATCTGCCTCAGGCTGACAGGTGCCGGCTTCAAGCCGGCGGATGTGGCGTTGACGGGCTTGCAGATATAGGCTGTCAAACTCACTCTCTACCTCGCACACCCTTTCTGCCAGGGCACGGTCACGCTCGTGAAAAGCCTGCAGCGCTTGCTTATAATTTGAATGGGCACAACGGCACAAATGCTTAAGCGTCTCAATGGCTTCATTGGTAAATGGAATATCGTGATCAGCACGCTCCTGCGCGTATTGTGCGATATCCTCAGCCATATCCCCCACCCGCTCAATATCCACCAACAAGTTCTTGATCTGAAAACTGCGCCGCTGCTGCGCCTGGCTCAAATCAGAGCGCATCAAACGATCCACAAAGCCTTCCAGTTCATCGGTGACAGGGTCAACCACGCTGTCTTCCAGAACGAGTACGCGCTGAGCCGCCTCCAAATCCAGATCAATCAGCGCACCGCAGCTCAACTGGATCATCTCCGCAGAGACCTCACCCAGCCTGAAAAGCTCGCGTGCTGCCTGGTTGATTGCCACGGCAGGCACAGCGTATTGCTTTTCATCGATAAACTCGGTCACACGTTTGATTTCTTTCCTGCGGTCCACAGGTGCCAGCTTTCTGGCAGCGGCACCGATCTGCTTAACAAATGGCAGAAGCATAATGCTTACAGCCACATTGAACACCGTGTGGGCATTGGCGATCTGGCGCGCCAGGGCACCGGACGTGCCTTCAATCAGGTTAGCAAACGGCGAAATGAAAGGCAAAAAGATCAGCACACCCGTGATATTGATCAAAATTTGAGCGATCGAGGCTTGCTTTGCCGTCGGTGAAAGCCGTAATGCTGCAATAAGGCCGGTGATGCAGGTGCCGATGTTAGCGCCTAAAATGATGCCGATCGCGCCTTCCAGCGTGATTGCAGAACTGATGCCCATCGCTACAACCAGGCTGGAGACTGCCGAACTGCTTTGGGTGACCGCGGTTAACACGATGCCAGCCAAAACACCCAGCCAGGTGCGTTCACCTAACAACAACAAAGAACTGGCAACCCACGGGATTTTAATCAGCTCATCCAGAGCGTTGGACATGAACCCCATCCCGACAAAGATCACACCCAACCCCATGAAGATCTCGCCGAATTTCTTCCAGTCTCGCTTGGGAAAGAATTCCAAAAATATCAAACCAAGGATGACCAGAACCAGACGAAAATCACCCACATGGAAGGAAACGATTTGTGCAGTCATCGTCGTGCCGATTTCCTGCCCCAGCATCACTCCGATCGCCTGTTCCACGGTCATCAGGTTGGCGTTGATCAAACCAATCATGGTGACCATGATCAAACTACTGCTCTGCACCAACGCTGTGGCGACAGAGCCAAATAGAGCACTCTTGATCCGGTTATTGGTGACTTTTTCCAGCCAAATCTGGATTTGATCCCCCGCCAGCTTTTCAATCCCCGAACTCAATAAATTGATGCCAAAAAGAAATAATGCCAAACCGCCTAAGATCTGGATAAGTCCGACCATGAAACCTCCACACGATGAATCCCTAAAAAATAATTGTCGTTACATCTTATTCTATCAATAAATAAGACGCCTTCAGTCACCTGTTCCCCGAAAATCCCTGACCAATCATATCATAAGAAAACATCGTACCAGCCAAAATGCACCCTTCTTTTTATAATTCGTTTTACGAAGAAGATCGCATCTCAACATTGGAGGCTATTGAGTTACCCCGCTATTTAAAACCGTTCATTCCCCCAAAAATTAACGTCTGATCAAGTACCTTTCCGAACCAAAAACCACCGAATTCTCCCCGATCACTACCACATCATCCACGTCATGCTCAGCTAAAAAGGCGGATAGCGAAAAATCGGTGTAATAGCGGAAGTCGACATTATAGGTGTAATGATAATGTGATGCTAACAGGGGCAGTAACGAATTATCATATGAATTTCCGATCACCAGCAAATTGCGGTCTGGCGTATCTTCAAAAACAAATGTCATCAACGCTTTATCGCCCCCATAATATCCCTCATAATGATTGAAATAGGCTTCTTGTGGGATACTACCAGCCAGGTAATTTGCGCTGTCGCCATAGGTGATCGCCTGATCATTTTCATAAACCTGATAGGGCGGCAGGGCATAATCCACCACTGAAAACTCTTCAGATATGTTTTGAAAAGATTTCCGCGCCAATCCACCGTAGAATTCAACCCCCTCAAACGCAATCACATTCTCATATTGCCGTACACCTGAAATCTTGGGGTAATTTTCTTCAAGCATCCCGTGAATCTGGTTGTAAGCACGCAAAATACCCTCGATGTTCCAGTGATGATCCGTCCGGTAAAAATATTTCAGATGGTCATCATAGGATTCAATTGAGAATTTCTCCACCTGCAAAGCAGCTGGTTTACGTGCCACAAAATAATCGTAATATTGACCGTTCTCCGGTTCCCCCACAAAAGTTGCCAAAGGATGATGGGCTGTGTTTTGCAAGCGTTCAATATAATAAACGTAAAAATGGATATCCGGATAAGTTTTGATCAACGTCGCGTAGTTCCTGATCCGGCGGTCGATCACATCCAGAATCGATTCATCAAAACTGCCAGGCGGGAAGAGGATCGCCGATCCATCCCGCATCACCAGGTATTCTGACTGCATATCCGCCGGGATGGCTGGATCGGGCAAGGCAGCATACGCCAGCTTGATGATCAAACGGTCTGCCCCCTTAGCTGTATCAATCAACCTGTATCTGAATGGAAATTGATCCGCCGCGGCACTCTCTAAGTCCTTCTGAAAAGCCCGTTCAACAAATTCTTTCTGAATGACTTCTCTTAATTGGGATGTGTCTCCGCGCGTCGCAGATTTAATTGCCGTGAAAAAACCGCGATTGGTCAGCGAGAAATCCGCCAAATACCTGCCCTCCAGCCACGAACGTTCATAGGGGTTCGGCCCCCTAATCACCCAATACAGCGGAACAGCGTAAATGATCAGTATAAAAAAGATGATCAAAAAATAGCCAGCTTTTTTCTCTTGCATTCGTCCTCAACTAAAATTGTGCATATAAAAATGGCTGGAAGCCATTTGCCAGGTTATAAGCAATGGCGAGTGCAAACATTGCCAGTAAAAACAAATCCGCCAGCCCCCGCCGCACAGCAGGTGTAAACCACTCGACCTTTTTGAGCCATGAAAGAACTGGCAGGCTGAGTAAAATGCCCGCCAAAGCCAGCGGCACATAGAACAAAATATTTGCCGAGCGCAAAGTAAACTCACCCGTCAGACCGTTTGCGCCAAACAACGCTTTAAAAAATGGCCCCCAGCGCCCAATATCCCGGATGCCGAACAACACCCAACCCAGCATGACGGCTAAAATGGTATAGGCATGCTGGAAAACCACGGGGGCTCTCTTCAATCGTCTGCCAAATCCGCTGGCCTCCACCGCCAATAGGATTCCAAAATACAGTCCCCACAGGGCGAAATTCCAGTTCGCGCCGTGCCAAAAGCCGGTCAGGAAGAAAACAATCAGGATATGGGTCTGCACCCTGAACTTTGCACGCCGGCGTGAATGCTCAAGCGGCATGAAAACATAAGTACGGAACCAATTGGTCAGGGTCATGTGCCAGCGCCGCCAGAATTCAGCCACGCTGCGGCTGATGTAGGGATGATCAAAATTTTCAGGCAGTTTGAAGCCAAACAACCTGCCAACACCCAACGCCATGTCTGTGTATCCTGAAAAATCAAAATAGATCACCAGACTGTAACATAGCAATCCAAACCAGGCTATGCCCAGCCCCAACTGATCTGGTTCCGCTGCAAACACCTTATTGGCTGCCACCGCAAGTGTATCCGCCAGCAGTATCTTCTTCGCCAACCCGATAATAAAGCGCCTGATGCCCGAACCAAATTCTGCAGCATCAAACCGTCCACCGGCTAATTGACCCCTGAAATCCTTATAAATGGCAATCGGCCCTTCAACCAGCTTTGGAAACATGATCAAATAGGCGCTGAAATCAAGCAGGTTTTTCTGCGGCTGGAGTTTGTTGCGATAAATATCAGCAATATAAGAAATGCTGGAAAAAGTGATGTAAGAAATCCCCAAAAAGAATATATTCCTGCGCCACTCAAGGGGATGATGCGTGACCGCAGACCACATGTCTTCAAAAAAGCCGAGATACCGGAAAAAGATCAACACCAAGATGTTGAAAACAACCCCAACCCACATGACGACTCGCCCAGCCGATTTTCGATCCCGATCGCGAAATGCGTCAATCAACCTGCCAACAGCGTAATTGACCAGAACCAAAACGATCAGCGCTGGCAGGTGTGCGGCATCTGCCCAGGCAAAAAAAGCCAGCGAGCTTCCAACCAAAGCCAACTGACGCCAATTTCCTTTAGGCAGCACATAATACAGTACCAAAACAACGGGGAGGAAAATGAAGATGAAAGGCAGGCTGGCGAAAGACATAAGTCCGTTCTGTGATCGCTAATCAATAATTCCGTAATGGGTTGACTCGATGATGTGAAAAGATTGTAATGGTCAACAAAGGCATTGTCAATGAAACGAATACGATAGTAAATCTCATCCCTTCTGGATATCTCCTTCATAATTAATTCACATTCAAAAACGATAATTGATCTCAATAACAAAAATATTGATTAGATAAATTTGACAGTTATAAGGAAGTTATAATGAAAAAACAAAATACAAACAATTTCAAATTCACACTCCTGCTGGCGATCGCGTTGATCGGCTTGCAGGCATGTTCCCCACAGTCTGCAGCTGTAGTAGATCAGCCGGTCCTAGAAGAAGCAACCTCACCTGCTGAAAACCTGACCTCAAGCGAGCCAATTGAGGTAGAGATCGAGACCGTCGTACAGGAAGTCGAAACACCTGCAGAGGTTGAAGTTGAGGAAGAAATCATCACCCCTGATCAACCCGAATCGACTGCTGATCTGACCGAAGCCGAAATTGCCGGCTTGATCTACATGAGGGAAGAAGAAAAACTGGCGCACGACGTCTATTTAGCGTTGTATGATGTGTGGGGACTGCCCCTATTTCAGAACATTGCTGGCAGCGAGCAAACCCACACCAACGCAGTCAAACAACTGCTGGACACCTTCAATATCCCCGACCCAGCAGACACTTCACCTGCTGGCACCTTCACGAACCCAGATTTGCAAGCCCTCTATGATGAACTGATTGCAATCGGTGAAAAATCCCTGGGCGATGCCCTCAAAGTCGGCGCAGCGATTGAAGAAATCGACATCCTGGATCTGGAAGAATCCTTAACAGAAGTGCAAAACACAAATATCCAACGTGTTTATGAAAACTTATTGCGCGGCTCAGAAAATCATCTGCGGGCATTCACCTCCACGCTTTTGCGCAATACGGGCGAAACCTACCAACCCCAATACATGACCGAAGAAGCTTACGAGCAGATCATTACTGCTGACACCGCCCAAGGTGGCCGCGGCCAGGGCAATGGCAGACGCCCATAAAACACAATTCTATAAAGAATCACAACCGCCCAGGATAACCTGGGCGGTAATTATTTACCATCAGCATTTCTCTATCCCCGCTTATCATGCAGAATCACTACACAGGTCTCAGGGTCTGTGATTGGCTTGACCAACTGATTCGTGTGGTAGATCGCGCCGCTCCGGCAGCTGTCTTCACACTGCCCGCAGTATGCACACCGTGCTGGGTAATGAATCAGCCTGAATTCGTCTCGTGATTTATTGTCCAGTTCAAGGGCATCTGCCGGACAGTTGCGCACACACAGCCCACAGCCGGAGCATTTCTCCGTATCCAGCACAAGCGCCCCCCGAATCACATCCGGCAGATTCAGCGGTTCAAAGGGATAACGAATCGTCTCCGGCGGCTCAACAAACGCGTCAACAATGGCTGAAAATAAGCTGAATTGTTTCTTCAATCGCTTCATGTTACGCTCCCATCAAAATCACAAAGGTCAATTGGGCAATCGAAAGCGGCACCAATATCCGCCAGCCAAAGCCAGCCAGTTGATCGATGCGCAGGCGGGCAAATACTGCACTGGTCGTGCTGAGCACCCCGGTGATTAACAAGACTTCCAAAACAAATACGGCTAATGCAATTGCAGGGTTATGGAACTTGGTCCACCCTAAAAACAAGTTGATCATCAGGAAAATGCCCACCACAGCCTGCACATTCATCACCAGGTGCCAAAAGGCAAGTTTTGCCCCGGTATATTCGGTCAGTGAACCGCCAATCACCTCCGATTTAGCACTGGGGATATCCAAAGGGTCCCGCTTCAGCTTGCCGATCAACCCTATCAGTGCCAGCAAAAACCCCAATGGCTGAAAAAGGATAAACGAACCGAGTGAAAATTGAGCGTTCATGATGCCTTCAACAGACCATGATCCAGCCGCCACAGCAGGTCCACTAAGCGCAATCAGAAAGGGGACTTCGTAAGAGAAGTATTGCAGCAACGACCGTCCGCCGCCCAACACGCTGTAGATGCCGATTGAGAGAATGCCAGCAAGATAGTAGGAGAGAGTCGGCACGCTCATCAAAAATAAGATCACGATCAGATCACCCTCAAATGAAAAGGGGCTGAACCCCGCAATGGGCACGTACAACCCTGCGGTCAATACCGCACTTAAAGAGATCAAGGGCAGCAGGCTGGCGATCAGATCGTTCGCCTGCGTGGGTAAAAGATCTTCCTTGCCAAACAACTTGATCATATCTGCCAAAGGCTGATACCAGGGCGGACCGACCCGCCGCTGAAAGAGGGCAAGCAATTTGCGATCCACCCACTCAAAGCCAAGCCCGCATACAACTTGAAAGACCAGGCCTGGGAACAGGAGCAAATAAAATAATCCTTCAATCACAACAAACGCTCCTCATCGATCCGCACATGCAACACATAAGTCAACCCCAGCCAACACAACCGGGATATCAGCAACATGAATTGCTGAGAGTTGTTCCGGCAGCAGGCTCAATGCGGCAAGGGTCGGCGTGCGAACTTTCAGCCGGGCAGGCTTATCCGTTCCATCACTGCGCAGATAGTAGAACAATTCGCCTCGCGGTGCTTCCGAGCGAATGATGACCTCACCTGCCGGAACCCGTCTTGGTACACGAATATTGACGGGACCCTCAGGCAACTGTTCGAGAATGCTCTCGCATAGGTTCAGGCTGACGCGGATCTCCTCCACGCGCACATACGTCCGCGACCAGGCGTCACCATCAGGGTGTGTTACCACAGAAAAATCCAATTGATCATAGGGCGGAATGGGGTTTTCTCTGCGCATGTCCACATTCACACCAGAAGCACGCGCCATCGGCCCAACCACGCAATACTTTTTGATCACCTCAGGTGAAACCGGCGCGACACCCTTGGTGCGTGCGATTAGAGCAGGTTCGTTTTCAATTACGTCCAGCAAGCCAGCAACCTGCTCATGCAGTTTTTTCAACGCTGATCGAATCATCGAATCATGATCATGGTCAATATCAAAGCGCACCCCACCGATCTGGTTGGCAGCGTGCAATACACGACCGCCAGAAATCTCCTCCATCACATCCAGCACGGATTCCCGGTCGTGCCAGGCATGCATGAAGATCGTATCCAGCCCGATGTGTTTTGCCAGAATTCCCAGCCAAAGCAAATGGCTGTGCACTCGTTCCAGTTCACACATCAACGCTCTGAGGTAACTGGCGCGCAACGGGATCTCAACACCGAGCACAGCCTCAACCGCCTGGCAATAAGTGGTCGTATGGATATGTGAACAAATTCCGCAAATCCGCTCGATGAGATGAACATTTTGCGTGTAGGTCCGCGTCTGGGCCAACCGCTCGATCCCCCGGTGAACATAACCCAAACGCAGCGACGCACCCAAAACCCGTTCTCCTGAAATATCCACCATCATCGAAAGCGGTTCCTTCAAAAGCGGGTGCTGCGGTCCAATCGGAATGGAAATCTTACTCATCTTTGTCCTCTTTTCGAATGAATGGCGGACCCTGATCCCAATCCTCGGGGAGTAATAGCGACGGTGTCTCTGTTCGCCCGCTGAACGTTATGCCAAACATCTCTGCAATCTCACGCTCATAAAAATCCGCTCCCGGGATGATGCTGATGAGCGAAGGCAAAACATGCTCCTCCCCGAGCAAAGATGTGAGCAAAGAGAACCCTTCACCCAGGTAGAAATGGTAAATCACTTCTATATCATCCGCCTGCGGATCTCGCTGCTGTGCTGTGATCGCTGATAAATGAAGGTTGTCAAATTCACAATCTAACAACTTCACCGCATCTTTCAGGCTGTCAGCATCAATCACGAGGGTTTTATCATTCATGATCTCTTCAAAGACATGGCAGTCACAACCCAGGTTTGATTTCAATGTATTACACAGATGATCTAGATTTATTTCAGTCATTTTCCGAAATCCTCTTTTGTAGTTCCAACAGACCCTCAATCACTGCCTCAGGCCGGCAGGGGCAGCCAGGTAGATACAGGTCTACTGGCAAGATCTTATCCACACCGCCTAAAACCGTGTCGCTACCGTGAAAGACTCCGCCAGTATTGCTGCAACTGCCCACAGCTACCACCCATTTGGGCGACGGCATCTGGGTGTAGATTTGCCACAAGCCATCTTTAGTCTGCTTTGTCACCGGCCCGGTACACAACAAAACATCCGCATGGCGCGGCGAAGCTTCAGCAATGATCCCCAGGCGTTCCACATCATAGCGGGGTGTTAGAAGGTCTAAAATCTCAATATCACAACCATTGCACCCGCCAGAGTTGAAATGTATCACCCACAGCGATTTTTTCTGAGCCCAGCGGTATGTCTTTTTCATCCATTGCTTTAACATCAATTTCGTCACTCCTCGGTTTCATCATCGGCTGATCTGGCAAGCACAAAAGCGCTGACCGACAAACCTACCACATATAACAGTGCAATTAATAAAGAATCTGCCCGCAATGGCACAGTCGCCAACACCAGTACCGCCACATGCACAATCCCAAATAACAAGCCCAGCCTGAAAAAAGTCTTATACGACAAACGTACTTCTTTGGGTGGGAGTTTTTGACCCCCGGAATAAGGCAAATATTTTTCGGGATGATCCAGCCCCTTTGCTGTGTGACGCTGGATATACACATATGCCGCGGACACGAGCAATAAAAATATAATGAAAGCTATTGGCGGACTGAGCAATATCTTCAACATCAGATAACCATCCATGCGACAACAAAATTGACAAGATTCAGCCAGGGTTCGGGGTAAAGGCCAATCACGACTACCAGCAGGCTCAACAGGGTAACCGGGGCGGCCATCCACCAAGATAGACTTACAGGATGAGAAACTGCGCCAGCATCATCTCGTAAATATTGCTTTACAATCACTGGCAGATAGCCCGCCAGGCCAATCACGGTTGCCAGGAGAAAGATCATCAGGCAAACAAAGGCGAACAGATCACCCGTCGCCAATGCGGCTGAGAAGACCAGCCACTTACCCGTGAACCCGGCTAACAAAGGAATGCCGGCTAAGCCAGCCAATGCAATACTCAAGCATAGACCAATCAACTGACTTCTGTGGCCTGCGCCACGCAGCTTTTCAATATCCTGTGTTCCAAAATGAAATTGGTAGACGCCAGAAGCCAAAAAAGCGAGGCTTTTCATGATCGCTATCACCAGGAAAAGAAACAAACTGGCAGAAAATGCCCGTTCTAAGCCGAAATAAAAACCAATCCCCAGGCTGAACATAAGATAGCCAGTCTGGGCAATCGTTGAAAATGAAAAAAAGCGCCTGAGCTGGCTTTGTCCGAGCATCCGAATTGAACCGATCAGCATATTGAAACACGCGAAAATCATTAAATACATGCCCAGCTCAGACTTGGTCATCCCAAGTCGCAAGCAGATGACCGGCAGAATAAACAACATACTTTTTGAAAAAACACCTGCTAACAAACCGCTGATTGCGCTGGGTGCATTCCCATAAACATCGGCAACCCAGGTATGCAGCGGGAAAACGCCAGCTTTCAAGCTGAAGCCCAACAAAAAGCACGCAGCGGCGATGCGTGTAAACCGATCAGGTAAGGCCAAAATTTCCGTGAGGTGCATATCCCCCGTGCTGCGATAGAAAAAATAAATTCCCAGCAGCATCATCATCGTCCCCAAACTGCTCATGATGAGGTACTTAAATCCGGCTTTGATCGCAATCTCCTGTTTGAAGCGGA
Source organism: Anaerolineaceae bacterium (assembly GCA_016841365.1). Classification (GTDB taxonomy): domain Bacteria; phylum Chloroflexota; class Anaerolineae; order Anaerolineales; family Anaerolineaceae; genus Brevifilum. The sequence continues at coordinate 143,694 of JAENZI010000002.1, read as the reverse complement.
AGGCAATCAGCGCGCTTGCGGCTATTGTTGTCAATTCCGTTAGCAGGAAAAGATGAAACAAATTGTTGGACAAAAACATCCCAAACAGCCCTGCTTGAAGGAGCAAAATCAAGGGGTAATAGACCAAATATCGGGTGTCCCTTGCCAAATACTCACCTGAATAGAGTGTGACCAGGATTGACACAATCACTGAGACGATCATGATGAAGACCCCGACCGCACTGGGCACCAGCAATACTGCACCCGGTTCGTACGATCCATAATAAACATCAGGATTATTGATCAGATCCGACAGATCATTAAAATTCAATACCAACGATATCAAGGCAGCCAACAATACCATTATGGTCAAAATTGCCTCTGCCTTGTTATTTAAACCCAACAATCTGGCGCTCATGTACACCATAAAAGCGCCAGCCATCAATATGATGGCGGGGATGATGATTTCGATCGTTCCAGCCATTAATTCAAACCTCCGATGATGCTGGTCAGCCCCTGCATTGCCCACTGAAGTAATGGTCCAGGTATGAGCCCTTCAATGATCAGGAAGGCTGTCACAGCAAGGGTTGGAACAACCAATGCAAGGGGTGCTTTTTCAGGCAAATCGGCATGTTTCTTCTCACCAAAAAAGATGCCGCCAAAAAACCGCAGGGCATAGATCACCGTGAACAGAGACCCGATTAAGGTCATGACAGTCAGCGCAATCGAGATCCCTGAATCAAAACCGCCAGCGAAAATCATCCATTCGCTATTGAAGATTCCTAAAGGCGGCATTCCTGAAATTCCCAGCACACCGATTGCCGCACTCACGCACAATGCTGGATATTTGAACCCCAACCCACCTATCTCCTGGATGTCGCGCTTTCCGGTAATATTCACAATGATGCCAACCACCATGAACAGCAACGCTTTGACGATGGCATGATAAACAACATGCATCACCGCGCCTTCCATGCCGCGCAAAGTGAGAGTCCCCATCCCAAACAAGATATAACCCATCTGGCTGACAGAACTGAACGCGATGATCCGCTTGATGTCTTTTTCCGCCAGCGCCATCAAAGCCCCGTATACCTCAGAGATCAACCCTGCAATCATCATCCAGATGGCAAAAGGTTGCAGGTTTTCAAGCGGAAAGAGTGCAAAGGGAAACCGCAAGATCCCATAAGTCCCCATGGAGAGCATCGCGGCAGCCAGGATGATCGTCACCGGCATTGGCGCTACAGTATGGGCATCCGGCAGCCAGATATGCAGCGGGAAGATCGCCATTTTTACCGAGAAGCCGATCAGGAAAAAGGCAATCAGAAAAGCCTGCAAAGTTCCGGGCAGCATTACGGCTTGCGTCATCCATTCGGTCATATCCGCTGTGCCAAAATTGACATAAAGTGTGATCAGGCACACCAGAACCATCAACGAGCCGAGATGAGTCACAATGAAATACTTGAGGGCGACACCGAAACGTTTTTCGCCGTGCCCCCACACCAGTAACAAGAGCACCGATGCCACCAGCATCAGCTCCCAAAAGATGTAAAACAAAAACGCATCATCGGCGAGCGTGGTGCCTGACATGCCAAGGCTGAACAGCAGAAGGAGAGCATAATAATAGTTGCTGTGCTTCTCGCCGGTTTTTTCACCCAGTGAATAGATCATCGCAGCCAGGGTCACCAAGATTTCAGTCATCAAGAAAACCAGCGAAAGCCAGTTCAATGACAATCTGAATGAGATCCCCATATTCCTGATCCAGGGCAGTGAAAACACCACCTGGTCTTGCTTACGAAGCACAGATAGCAGAACCAATGGCACAATCAGGGCAAAAGTTTCACTGAGAATGCCGATCGCTGCAGCTTGTTTTTTGGTCGCATTCCGCCAGATCAATAAAACCACGACCCCCATAATGGGCACTAATGTAATTCCAGATAATAACAATTCGTAATTCTCCATCAGATTTCCCTTTGTTAGAAAATGAGCAAAAATACCAAAATAACGACAAAAAACAGTGGAATCAAAGCCAGATCCCAGCGCAGCTTCTTTTTGAGCATACGTCTTTCGTAACCCTCCAGAGAATGCAGGGTGCCATCCATCAAATTAGCCGTCCTTGCCGGGATCTCTGTCTCCAGCAAGTCAAAGGCATCCTCAGATACATGCACAAATTCACGCCCGATCCAAATCAATACATTATCAATGCCTTGCTCAACATGCGACTGCGTCCAATCCGCAATGCTTTTGAAGACTCTTCCTAAATTCCCAATCCCCCGGGTAAGAACATTCATCTCTAAATTTCGGTGCAGCCAATGAGCAAAACCGACCAAACCCGCACTCAATTTCATAAAACCCAAAGTTAAGATATTATGTTCCAATTTTTGGTTCAACCACCCGGCAAACCCAGCAAGGTTCTTCTCAAAGTACGGCTTTTTTGATAATTTTCCTAAGCCGTCTATAGAAATGTTTTTTGCCTTTTGTTTTGCGTTTTGTGTAATATCCCAATAGATGCTCAACCCAGTCAGGAACAACCAGATCACCGTGATGATTGCCGGCGCCTCACTAATATTAAATCCAATATAGACGATGTTGATAATCGCTGGATATGCGTCGCTGATCGCGGACGGAACAGAACTATTGTTGTCTTCAGTAAATAAAAGGATTAATCGGTGGATCACCCAGGCAAGCAAGTAATATCCAAAAGCCTTACCCCCAATGAATGCGGCTGCGATAAGAATAAACCCGCCAGATACAGACCCCATACGGATAAAACGATCCTGTTCACCCAGCCGCCCATAGGAAAGCAGTATGGATAAAATCAGCACGAGCACGCCCAAAATGAGCGTGATGAGTTGAAACAAAATACTCGAATTAACTATTGGGAGGATACGATACAACAAGTAATAGCCCAAGATTGGCATCATAAACCCGGCAATCCAAAAAGACACGCCCTGTGCTGACCTTTTTGAGCGTCGCAGCCATGTGCTAAAAGGCCATACCGCAGATTTGATCATTACTGCAGAGATAAGCCCACCATAAACCCAGATTTTCGGCCACAGGTCCAATTTCGCACCTGCATCGATCATCTGTGAAATATCCAATGTGCCTGCATGGTAATTAAGCAACAATATTGAGACTAAGAGAAAGAGGTCTCCAAGACGCAAGAGTACAAAGATCGCAGAAAAATCCCTGAAGCGTGATTTGTCTGAAAATGAATTCAGAACGCTGGTGGCAACCAGCAAACCGACCACATCCAGGGCGATGTAGCGGATCATAAATTGACCGCTCATCAATGCCACAAACCCGAAAGGCAGAGCCAAGTGCACCAGCACGAATTGCCACCGGGTTATCGTTTTATGATCTTTCTTTGTGGTACGCCATACCATCACCCACAATGCAACAAGCAGCCCAAAATAAAGCAAAATACCATTCAAAGAAATGCTAAAGTAAATCACTTCCCCCATAAAAGAAAGACCCGTTAAGATCGTGCTTTCGCCCATAAACCACAATAGGCTCAGAAAAACGATCATTAACGGGACTTCAAACAAAAGCACATGCCGTTGGTTTGATATCTTTAATAGAACACCTAAAAACCCTGCTGCCAGGGGAACCAACAGAATGATTAAGAAAAATAGCAAACTTAGGTCAAATATCATTTAATTCCGAAATTGATCCAGTTTCTCGATTTACATTATTTTCTTCATCGGCGTGTTTTGCCATATGAATGATCATGGTCAATGCCAACCCAATCACAACCGCTTCGATCACGAGCGCTGAAATCACCATAGACTGCGATAAATTCAACTCGCCGCTTTCCCAACCGGTCATGATCAAACCCAGGCTGACACTCTGCAGCATCAGCTTTAGCCCCACCAATTGCCGAATGTATTCTCTTCGCAAAAAGAAGCACAACAGCCCCACTGCAAATACGAACAGAATACAGACATGGATATAACCCGCTAACCACGCAGGGAGCATCAGGTTAATCATGTTCCTCCTCTCGGGGCAGAATGGCAGCGATACCCAAAGCACCAGCAAAAACCAGCAATACATGCACAACCAGGTCTAATCCACGGTGTTCCCAAAACCAGGCCCTGAACCCATTTTGGTCTACTGGCATTCCTGTGTCAGCGTTGATCACCCGGTATAAAATAAAACCAGCGATCAACAGCACTATCACCACGGCAAGAATAACGAGTTTATTCCTGTTCATATCAATCCGCCTGATCTGCAGTGGGGTCCGTGATGCTGGTGGCAACGATGAACAACACACTGATCAAACCAGCGCCAACGCTCAGTTCAATCGCGCCAGCAAAAGGTGCGCCAAAAATAAAAAACATAACAGCCAAAAGAACACTGCCCATGCCAATCGCAGTGATGATCATGACCAATTTGCGCGCAAATAACACCAGCAAAGAAGTCAGCATAAAACCTGTGGTTAAGATCAACATAAACCAGGCGCCAACAGACACAAAGATCCTCCATTTGTTGTGCGTCTCGTCGAAATATATCTAACGAGGTTGTTCAATCAATATTTATTTGTCTATTCTTCTTGACTCAATTAAGTAAATCTCCTGAGGTCAAGTCGCCATCGTAAAAGGTCTTGCTTACGATAATCCTCAATATTACGGCTCGACGAGGCTGAGAATGATTATACAGAATCAGATTTTTTAAGTCAATAAACTAAACTGTTTCAGGAAAAATGTCATATTTGATAATGATGAATTGGCACGTTAACCCCAAGAACATCGACGACATAAGTGCAGTCGATAATTAATTAACACAACAACCAACTCACCCGCCTGATTTTAGGAATCGGCAAAGACATAGGTTAGGTTTACACTGTAGAATGAATATGATTTTATTTTGTCGTTTTATTAAATCTTCGAATATCAACCTTGATGTGATCGTTTTCCGTTTTTTCGATTGCGGTACAGGAGCAGGCTATAGGTGATCAAACCCACCGCCAGCATCCCCAAATCCTCAACAATCCCCATTGTGGGAACGATAATCCCATTCACAATAGCATAGAAAACAGGAAAAGCGGCCACAAGCCAGGGCGTTGGATGCGCGCTCCACAGCAGGAGCCCTAATGTAAAGACAGCCGTAGGGCAAGGGGCCATCCCTATCAGCAAGGTCTGCGGATAACCCCGGCCTAACAGGCTTTCGATGAGCGGATAACCTGCAAGGCTGTAAAGGATTGCCAAACCTCCTACCAGTCCAAAAACGTCCGCACGGGGTTTAAAGGTGAGATCAGACCGAAACACTCCCTTCCATGCGAACAGAACAGCCTGAATAATCAACGGAACTGTGAAAATCAAAGCTAAGATTGAAAGTTTGCTTAGCCAAAAACCATAAAAAACGATGCCAATCCATAGCCAAAAAAGGCTTAGGATTACGGTGACCGCTTTACTGGCGGAACCAGATTTTAGCCAGGCCAGAATCACGGCAACGATGCTTAAACCATAAGTGATCAGGGGCAAAGGCCAATAGGCAGTGTTATAACTGCCAATCAAATCTAAAAATTCTTGAAGGGTAAATGGGAACATATGACACTCTCCTTGTAACGACCTCAAGGTAAAAGATATTCGATGCACCAGCTGTGTTTGGGAAGGGTGTTCGAGCAGCATTCAGCAAGAAATATTGCTGAATCCATATTAGCATATTATTTCAGGCCAAACAAGCAGAGGGCGCAGCATCATATTAGCCCTTTTCTCTTAAATTTAACGAATATTTATGCACAATAAACGCAAAACCACCCGCATGTTCACGGGTGGTTTTTGTTTTCTGGCGGAGAGGGTGGGATTCGAACCCACGGTACCTCGCGGTACACACGCACTCCAAGCGCGCGCATTAGGCCGGACTATGCTACCTCTCCAAACTGCCTGTCATCCAATTTTTCTGAATTTCAAGCGACGAAAATTATACCAGAATCAACTAAAGATGTTAAGCCCAAATTCCGCAAGCTGATCCCGAATGATTTTGCAACTTTTCGCATACCACAGCGTATACTTAAATGGAGGTAATGATGACAGAACATCGTACAAAACGTGTGTATTGGTTGCTCTATCCTTTCTGGCTGGTTTGGCGCCTGGTGATCTGGATCATCGAGGTCACAGGCCGGCTGGTCGGCGCAATTTTGGGACTGGCCTTGATGGTGGCAGGTGTGATCCTCACGATCACGGTCGTCGGCGCGCTGATCGGCATTCCCCTGATCATCTTCGGGTTCATGCTGATCGTCCGCAGCCTTTTTTAGCACTTTAATCAAATAACGAGGATCTTGCACGCATGCAAATGATGTTAGCGTGCAAGATCCTCGTGATATGCCGTAAATTAACTTTTAATAATCAAAACTGAATAAATTGATTTATCTCATCACCATCAGCCCAACCCAAACGGTACTGACAAGGTTTGAATGTGTCTTAAACGCCATCTCTTTAACATTCAAACGGCCAGCATCAACTCCCTGAGCTTGAAGTCCAGTCCGCAACCAGTTAACCGTTTCTTGCAGCATTTGAGGAAGTTCATCCTTTGGCTCAAGCCCTTCGGCATAATAAGCAGCCTCATTTGCCCGCTTGATGTTTAAGACAGTACTCGGTGTTAATTTAATCTCCCCCGGCAAACCCTGACGATGGGCATTCTCCATGATCTCCTCAGCCAGCGCACGCCCATCTAAAATGTGGCCTTGCGGCAAATAACCTTCGTAAATCACCGCCATACATAGAATGTCGTTTTCCTGAAACGAAAACTTGCCGGGAGCAGGTTTAGACGTTGATCCGGCAGTTGCTGGGGTTTTTGCAGGCTCACTTTTCGTCCACCAGGCGGTATGTTTGTTTGCAAAATAAAGAAGAACACCACCAAGGATGGGTGCAACAACCAGGAAAATAACAATATCCATTTGAATAGGGGAACCGCCCTCAAAGATTAATATCGTAATTACCAGGCAGAAAAAAATGATACACAGAACGCCAATCACCATCAAGGTATTCCAAAAACACCCGCCCTTTAACTTCATTTTTCCGTCCGCATTTTTTGTCATCTAAAGCACCTTTCTTTAAACAGGCACAAACTGGTTGTTTAAAACAAGCGGGCAAAGTCACAATTGCCTCAACCAACTTCAGATATTTTTAACTGAACAAAATGGAAAAACTTAAGTTATTTGAGATTGTAAATCTACAATTTGATTATATCAGAAACCTCTTTGTGCAACCGAAAGAGACAAAAACCCTAAACTAATCGTTTTCCAACGGTGTACAATTTTTCAGAAGGATATCATGAGCCTTAAGGCACAGCCCAGGTTAAAAAGCTGAAGGCAAAAGCCCCATCGTCCAAACCTTCGACCCTTAACCAACCGGGCAGAACATCGGATGTTCGGTAGCAAATGTAGGACCCGAGTAGCGTTTCATTCAAAACGACGTCCTCATCCGTTAAATCCGCCTGAGTACAATCTTGAAAGCTGGGTTCTTCCTTGCCAAATACCACCGATTCAGCCCCGTTCATCAATGAAAGGGTTGCCCCACTTTCCTCGCTAAAACGGTAAACGAAATCTGCTTGGACATTATCCTCAGGGTTGATTTCAGCCGCATCCAGATCAAACAAATCCCCATCAACCACTTCTGCCGATCCGGTCACATAAACCACAGGTGTCGGTGTTGGAGTCAGCGAAGGCTGCGGTGTTTCTGTAGCAGGTGACGCCACTTCGATCAACACATAAAATGGTGCATCCCCATTTGGTCCGATGCCAAAAATCTCGCCCTCGGCGTTACTCAACATCCAGTTACTCTGGTAGACACCCGCTGCCTGAGGCGCTTCCATCTCCACGGTCACATCGATCATATCTCCGGGCTGAACCTCTTGCATCAGGTTATGGGATTGATATGCATTCAGGCTGTTACCAGAAAAGAAGGTCACTGTATAAAGCCGTGTCCAGGTGCATGAACCTACATTCTCCAGCCGCCAGGTCTTTAAAAAGCTCTCGCCAGGCGCCATAACCGTCCCATCAGGGATGGTGACGTCAATCGGTGTGCCTGCGCCAGCCAGGTTACAGGCTAATTCTGCTGTAGGCGTTGCATTCGATGGGCGCGTGCGGTCTATCGTCGGCAGCATCGTCCAGGTTGCGGCAGGGGCAAGGGTTACCGTGGGTGGGATCTCCGTTGGTTGGGCAACATCAGCCGTCGCCAGCCAAACCGCGGTTTCATTTAATGCAGTCGGGTCTAAGCTGGGAACAGCTGTGATAGAATTCTCTTTACAGGCTGTTGCCAGGAATAGCAACAAGCCTAAGATCAGTAATTTTTTAATCATAGGTATACCTATCGGGATTCTACCTTAATTAACCTAATAGGGTATCCCCTGATCAGAGGTAGACACCGGCTTGTCAGGACATCCAGATTCAAGTATAGTTTTACAATCAACCAGCAAAATAATTCACATTTACAAAGATAAACGTTATGAACAGTCATCCAAAAATCAACACCTGGTTAGACCGACCTGTTTTCTCTTTTTGGCCGCAATTAACAATATATCACCTGATCGTTGCGTTGATCTTGCTGACAACCGTCCTCAGCCGTTTCACACTGCTGGGCGAACGAGTGATGAGCCACGATGAGGTCAACCATGTTGTGCCGGCTTACACCTTCTACCAGGGCGGCGGATACCGCTATGATCCCATCACCCACGGGCCGCTGCAATTTCACCTGATCGCCCTCTCCTACACCTTGTTCGGAGACAGCGACTTCTCAGCTCGCATCCCCGATGCACTTTTCGGCGTTGCTGTTGTTGCCTTTGCGCTTTTTGCTTTCAAGAAATACCTCGGCCGGACAGGATCCCTTGTCGCTGGCTTTCTATTCACAATTTCACCCTTCATTTCATTTTATAGCCGCTACACCCGCAATGAAATTTACATCGTATTCTGGGGGATGGCGCTGATCTGGGGCGTGTTGCGCTACCTGGAATACGGCCATAAACGCACCCTGTTATTTATCACCATCATCACGGCGCTGCACTTTTCAGATAAAGCCACATCCTATATCTTCACCGCCGAGTTATTGATCTTCCTGGCGGTGATCTTCATCGAAAAAATTCTCACCAAACCCTGGCGTTCCAAGCATCTGCGCACGATTTTTCTGATCGTGGTCGGCATCACCTTCTTGTTCGGTATGGCTGCCTTTGGTTTCAGCTACCACGCTTTAACCAATGCCCCCGCTTCCGAAGGTGAAGAGAGTGTTGGCGTGATGTTCAATGAGCTGGCACCTGCCACCCGCTTTTTGATCGGCGGCTTGGTTTTGGGTTTGCTGATTGGTTTAGGGGTGGCAGTTTATTTCCTGATCAAAGGCATCGGCTGGCGCGGCATCCGCGATGAACGGTCATTTGACCTCCTGATCTTGCAGGGCACCATCGTCCTACCCCTTTTAGCCGCCCTGCCCATGGACATCCTGGGTTTCAATCCACTCGATTATAGCAGCAATGGCATCCTCACCTCCCTGCTCTTCGTTTTGCCGTTGTTGTTAATCGCCGTCCTGATCGGCATCTGGTGGAACTGGAAGGTTTGGGCGCTGAATATCAGCACCTTTTGGGCGATCTTCGTCATCTTCTATACAACGATCTTCACCCAGGGCAGCGGCTTTGCAATGGGCTTGATGGGTGCGTTGGGCTATTGGATGGCACAGCAAGGCGTCACCCGCGGCACACAACCACTGTATTATTATGCGCTTGTCCAAATCCCCATATATGAATTCCTGCCTGCCTTCGGCACCCTGCTGGCAGCCTTCATGGGCATCCCTATACTGAGGAAAGCGCTCAAAAAACGAACAGACGAAAATCAAAAGACTGAACCACAAGAGGTCCTTGAATCTGATCTACCTGAACCGGAAGTGTTAGATATCGAGGAAATTGAAGAAGTAAAGCCCGCACGCATTGTGGATAACGAAGGCGAAGTCAGAAACACACCCGTTCTTGCGCTGCTGCTTTACTGGTCAGTGATGAGCCTGATTGCCTTCAGCTTTGCGGGCGAGCGCATGCCCTGGCTCACCACCCATATCACTATGCCCATGATCCTGGCCAGCGGCTGGAGCATCGGCAGGCTGCTGGATTCCTACGATTGGTCTTTCTTCAAGCAGCATCGGGGCTGGCTGGTGGTGCTCCTCGGCGGGTTATTCTTCCTGACAACCTTCCGCACTTTTGGTTCACTCTTAGGCGCCACACCACCCTTTCAAGGGAATGAATTATCTCAACTTGAAGCTACCAGCACCTTCCTGATCGCTTTCGTGGGGATGGTCGCTTCGTCAGCAGTCTTATATTTCCTCGCTGCGAACTGGTCCTTTAAGAAAATGGGTAATTTAGCCCTGATCATCTTTGCCGCCATCCTGTCAGTGATTACCATCCGCACATCCTTCCGCGCAAACTTCATCCTTTACGATACCGCAAAGGAGTTTCTGGTTTACGCACACGCCGCCCCTGACCCAAAGGATGTACTTGAACAGGTAGAAGAAATCAGCCACCGGCTGACCGGCGGCAAAGAAATTCGTGTTGCCTATGACAGCGATTTGCTCTATCCCTACTGGTGGTATTTCCGAGATTACCCGAATAAGGTCTGGTATTCCACCAACCCCACCCGCGATCTGCTTGATTCTGAAATAATATTGGTCGGCAGCGGCAATTATGGACTGATTGAACCTGTTGTCGCTGATGACTACGTCCGGTTCGACTATCACCGCCTGTGGTGGCCCAGCCAGGCATATTACAACCTATCCTTCCAGCGAGCCTGGAATGCCCTTTCTAACCGTCAGATGCGCGCTGCCCTGTGGGAGATCTGGTTCAACCGGGATTACGCGCCTTATGCTGAATTGGCAAATGTCGATACGCTGACATTGGAAAACTGGCAGCCTTCAGACTCCTTCCGCATGTATATCCGCAATGATGTGGTTTCGCAAATCTGGGAATATGGCGCCACACCCGTCACACTTGAACCCTCGATTGACCCTTACGAGGCGAACACCATCACCCTCGAATCGGACCTGATGCTTTATGGCGATGGACAATACCAATTTAATTCCCCCAGAGATATCGCGTTTGCACCGGACGGCACCCTCTATGTAGCCGATTCGCTCAACCACCGCATCTTGCATCTCGACAGCGAAGGCAACTTGCTGCACGAATGGGGCACATTTGGCGCAAGCGATTACAACACCAACGTAATGGCACCTGAAGGCGCACTCAATGAACCCTGGGGAATTGCCGTCGGGCCTGATGGGTCGGTATATGTTGCCGATACCTGGAATAACCGCATCCAGAAGTTCACCGCCCAGGGTGAATTTATCTCCATGTGGGGTCAGTTCGGCGCTGCCGAATCGCGTTATCACTTTTGGGGGCCGCGCGGCGTGGCTGTTGATGACCAGGGACGGGTATTTGTCACCGATACCGGTAACAAACGTGTGGTCATCTTTGACAGTAACGGCAACGACCTGGCCGCCTTTGGTGGTGCTGGCCTGGGAATCGGTCAGTTTGATGAACCTGTCGGCATCGCAGTCGATTCTGATGGGCGCGTATATATTGCGGACACATGGAACAAACGCATTCAGATCATGATTCCCCAGGATGATAGTCTTAATTACCCATCGAACATCACCTGGGATGTCGAAGCCTGGTATGGCGATTCGCTCGATAATAAACCCTTCCTGGCAATCGATTCCAACAATAACGTATTTGTTGCTGACCCGATCATTGGCAGGATCTTAGCCTTTGATGAGTTCGGAAATTTTCTTGCTGGCTGGGGCAGCTATGGCAGTGGTCCGGGTGAGATCGCTGTCGTCGGCGGCTTAGCAGTGGATGAAGATGGACGGGTGTGGGTATCTGATGCGGGCAATGACCGTCTGATGCGCTTCACACTACCCGAACTCCCCCTTGAGAATGCAGGCGTGGAAGAGTCACAAAATAATCAGGATATCTTCTTCGATAGCAGCGGTGACCGGCCGCAAGAATAAGAACAAGATCAGGTTAAAAAGCAAAGAGGCTGCGATCAGCAGCCTCTTTTTATTCTCTTTTGTGTAATCTTATTCCATTGCTTTTTCAACAATGGCTGCGAATGCTTCCGGTTCGCGGACAGCCAGGTCAGCCAGCATCTTGCGATTGAGGTTGATCTTGGTCTCTCGCAAACCATGGATCAGCCGGCTGTAGGTTGTACCATTCTGCCGGGCAGCAGCATTGATGCGTGCGATCCATAATTTTCGCAGGTCTCGTTTGCGATTTCGGCGGTCACGATAAGCATACCATTGGCTCTTCAGGTATTGCTCATTTGCCCGGCGAAACAGCTTGCTCTTACTACCATAGTAGCCCTTGTTGAGCTTTAATAACTTCTTGTGGCGCTTGTACCCATGCGGTCCACTTTTTACACGTGCCATGTCACTCTCCTTTGCGAGCCCCTGGGCGTCGGCGACTTGTTCCTATCACCCGTTGCAAACACCCAACAGCCGCAACCATAAAAATTAGTTCAGTAGATTATTTTTTCTTGCTCATATATGGCGCAAGTCGACGAACCTTCTTCTGAAGGGATCGGGTTTTGACAGGGAGCATCCGCTCAAATAAGCGTTTGGTCCGATCAGGTGTACGGCGGCGCAGGTGGCCTTTGCCGATTTTCGTTCGCATGATCGTCCCGGAGCCTGTCATTTTGAACCGCTTCGATGTCGCTTTATGAGTCTTCATTTTGTACTTGCCATCTTTTTGTTTTCGTGGCATTCTAAACTCCTTTCACGAAAATCCTACGGCGCGTTGATTTTGAGCCGTAGGGTTTCTACATAATTATTGTAACCTGGTGATTCGATTATCGATTCCGTTTTACTTCTTCGGTGCCAGCATCATGAACATCGTACGCCCTTCCATTTGTGGGGCTTGTTCAACATCAGCTACATCCGTTAATTCCTCTGCGATCTCACGCAAGTCCTCAAGTGCAATCTCAGGGTAAGTGATTTCGCGTCCTCTAAAGCGGATCGTCACACGAACTTTCATCCCATCCTTCAGCCAACCTCGGGCATCTCTTACTTTGAAACCCTTGTGATGGTCTGTCGTTTTAGGGCGTAAACGGATCTCCTTGATCTCAATTTTCGTTTGTGATTTTCGTGCTTCTCGTTCCTTCTTTTCTTTTTCGTAAAGAAACTTGCCAAAATTCATCACTCTGGCGACGGGAGGATCTGCACCGGGAGCAACCTCAACCAGGTCGAGACCAGCTTGCTCGGCTCTTTCCAAACCTTCCCTGAGGCTGACCACACCCACATTATCGCCGTCTTCAGTAATCAGACGAATTTTTGTGGCACGAATTTGCTTATTTACTCGATAATCATCCTTGTTACTTATAGTTTACTTTCTCCTTCTGACACAATCAGCATCACTTCTTAAAACATAACAATTTTCCCGATTAGGGAACGAGCTTTATATTACCATAAACCAGGCAGAATCGTCAACAGGCTAATTTAGTTTATTATAAATTCGGAGCGCTGTATGACGGAGACGAAAAAACACCTGCCAATCAATTTACAGGGTGAGGAGCGTCAGGTTAGACGCCCCTCATCCGAATTTTTATCGCCCTATCTCAGGTGTTTTAAAAGGTTTTTCCTAACCTTCAACCTTTTCTTCAACCTCTTTAAGCGCCAGGGCTTTGAAATCCGCAATCGGCATCGCGCCTAATCTTTCACGGCTTCGCCGGCGGATATCCGCCTTCTGATCCTCCATCTCACGATCACCTACCACGAGCATATAAGGTACTTTGCGTTTTTCGGCATCGCGGATCTTCGCGTTCATCCGGTCGCTGCGGTCATCCACTTCCACCCGCAAGCCTGCTTCCTTTAACTCCGCCGCTACCTGTCGGGCATAATCCACGTGCCGGTCGGCAATCGGGATGATCACCGCCTGCATCGGAGACAGCCACACCGGGAAGGCGCCGCCATAGTGCTCGATCAGCACACCAAAGAATCGCTCAATACTGCCCAGCAGTGCCCGGTGGATCATGTATGGACGATATGCCTGACCATCCTCTTCGATATACGTCATATCAAAGCGTTCAGGCTCGTTGAAGTCAAACTGAATCGTGGACAGCTGCCACTCGCGCCCAAGGGCATCATTGATCTTCAAGTCGATCTTGGGGCCATAAAAAGCGCCGCCGCCTTCATCCACTTCGTAGGGCAGTTCCGCCCGCTTCAATGCCGCCTCGAGGGCAGCTTCGGCATCCCGCCAGCGCTCAGGCTCACCTACAGCCTTTTCAGGCCGCGTGCTGAGGTAGGCTTTGATTTCGTTGAAGCCAAAGGAGCGCAGAATATTCAGGCTGAAATCCAGCACAAAATCAATCTCTGCCGGCATCTGGCTGGGGGCGCAGAAGTGATGGGCGTCATCCTGCGTGAAACCGCGCACACGCATCAAGCCGTGCATCACACCGCTGCGCTCATACCGGTAAACCGTGCCTTTTTCTGCATAGCGCAGCGGCAGGTCCCGGTAAGAGCGGATATCGGATTTATAGATCTCAATATGGAAGGGGCAGTTCATCGGTTTTAGATAATATTGCTGATCCTCGATCTCTATCGGTGAATACATATTCTCCGCATAAAAACCAAGATGCCCGCTCTTCTTCCACAGATCTGCCTTCCCGATATGAGGCGTGTAGACAAAATCATAGCCGTGCTTAAGGTGCTCATCCTCCCAAAAGCGCTCTGCCAAAAAACGAACCATCGCGCCATTTGGATGCCAGAGCACAAGCCCTGCACCCACATTTTCACTGACGCTGAAAAGGTCCAGTTCACGCCCTAATTTGCGATGGTCGCGTTTTTTCGCCTCTTCCAGACGCCACAAGTAGTCTTTCAGATCCTTTGGCGAAAGCCAGGCCGTCCCGTAGATTCGCTGCAGCATGGGGTTGTGCTCATCGCCGCGCCAATATGCGCCTGCCACATTCATCAATTTGATGGCGGCAGGGTGAATCTTGCCCGTGCTTTCAAGGTGCGGGCCGCGGCACAGGTCAACAAATGCGTCACTCTTATAGATCGAGATCACTGGCTTTTCATCCACCGGATTACCGTGTTCATCCACATCGCCATGCTCCAACCCATCAATCAATTCCAGTTTGTAGGGTTGGTCAGCAAAAATTTCACGGGCTTCTTCAGCAGAAACTTCTTCACGCACAAAATCGCTGTTGTTCTTGATAATTTCGCGCATGCGGGCTTCGATCTCTTCAAGGTCTTCCGGGGTCAGGGGCCTTGGCAGGTCAAAGTCGTAATAAAAACCATCCTCAATGGGTGGCCCAATCGCCACCTTGCCCTCCGGGAACTTCTCCAGGACTGCTTGCGCCATCACATGCGCAGCAGAGTGTCTTAAACGGTACAGTTTTGATTCTTCATAATTTTCAGCCATCATCATCCTCCTTAGGATTCGGTATCAATCACCGGCAAATTGTAGATCCTCACCGGTGACAATTCATTTGGATTAAACAAAAAACCCTCGCCCACTGGGGCGAGAGTACTCTCACGCGGTTCCACCCAGATTATCCCATCCGCCTTGCGATAGGACATCTCTTGGTGCCGATAACGGAGCAATCCGTTTCCCTTACTCGACCAATTGGTTTTTCAGGTTCATGCTCTCGGGGGGTTTTCGCTCGGGTCTGCCAAAGAAGACTTCCAGCCAATGATCTTCTCTCTCTTGTGGCATCGAACCGGCTACTCGTCCCGGTCATTGCATTTAGTTATTCAGTGGGTGGTATAGGGCTCGAACCTACGACCTCCGCGATGTCAACGCGACGCTCTAACCAACTGAGCTAACCACCCATTAGCCTTAGCATTATACAGCCTGCAAACTTAAAAATCAAGTACAAACTGGCTAAACAAGGCATCTTTTTTAACTATTTAATTGAATAATCACCCATAATCAAACATCTCGCGATTGTGGGTGATTTCAATTTTAAAGATTAGCGCTTGATCAGGCGATAGAGCCAGATGACCAATATTGCGCCACCAAATGCCACGAGGATGCTTGTAAGGTTGAAACCGCTCACCAGGTCTGCACCTGTGATCAGGGTCGAGATCCATCCACCCAGCACACCACCGATGATGCCAAGGATGATGTCAACATACCAGGGTGTTTTGGCTTTCATTACCCACGAGGCTAATAAACCAGCAACTAAACCGACAAGAATTGTAGAAAGTAAACCCATTTTTGTTCCTTTTCTCCTTAATAGGATATTGAATTGAGTTAATTAATTAAAAAACCTTCAATAGTGATTATTTGTGAAGGTGCTGATTAATACAACACCAAATCACTGATTAAGTTATGCAATACGCTAAAGAGTCAGACTTTCGACCAGCCTTCTCAGGGCATGCGTTGCCTTCTTTACACGGATGGCATCTTTCGGGTTGCCGCCGGCAACAAAATTTGCCAGAATGCCGCCGCCCATCAGCGTATCGAGGGTATATTCGACTTTGGTCTCATCGGCACCTAATCCGAGGAAACCGCCAGAGGCTTTCAACTCAAAAACATGGGAGTCCTTATCGTCGCCCAACTGGGTGACAATCTCTAGCCGCTTATGAGGCTCAAAATCTACGATCGTCCCTCTGCCAGACTTGCCTTCATCGGTCCACTCAAATTGACCTTCCTTAGCAACTGCGGTCACATTTGTAACAGACTCGATTCCCGGGAACCACTCCGACCAGTGATTGGGATCGGTCATAACTTCCCACACCTTTTCGACCGGGGCGTCAATTTCAACTTCTCGTTCAAATTTTGGCATTCGTTTGTCCTTTCCGTAGAAAATTAAAATTTATTGTTTATTTGCCGATTTGCTTTGCTTACCGCAATGATTTTATTCGGCACTATTTAATAATTATACGGTATCAATATAAAAATACCATTAATACACAAATTGTCTTATTCTCTTTAGCCACATCATGCCATTGCATAAAACATTTTCTTGATCCGTCCTTAATTACTCAACCCATCTTTCTGTTACCAAATTGGTTCTAAAAGTTCTGCCTTGTCAGCATTTTCAGTGCATGCTAAGATTAGGGCAGGAAAAGGAACCACCTCAATTTCTCACCAATAAGGAGTGTTTATGTCTCACATGTTTATCCCCGGTCCAGTGGATGTCGATCCTGAAGTTTTGGACGCCCAGACCAAACCGATGATCCCGCACCGCTCTGCTGAATTTGAGCAGATCTTCCGCGGGACAGAAGCGAAACTCAAGAAAGTTTTTCTAACTGAAACACGTGTTTTCCAGCCCCCATCCTCCGGCTCAGGCATGCAGGAGACTGGCGTGCGCAACCTCGCTCAAAAGGATATCCTCTCCTGTGTAAATGGCGCATTCAGCGAACGCTGGTACCAGGTTGCCGTCACCAACGGCAAGCAGGCAGACCGCCTAGAAGCAACCTGGGGCGATATCATCGAACCCGATAAACTGGCAGATGCCCTCAAGAAAAAATCCTACGAAGCAGTCACCATTGTGCACAATGAAACCTCAACAGGCGTAGAAAATCCTCTCAAAGAGCTGGCTGCCGTCGTGCACGAAGTCAGCCCCGACACGCTCATCCTGGTAGATGCTGTGTCATCCTTAGGCGGCGTCAAAATTGAAACAGACGCCTGGGGATTAGACTTCATCCTCACATCCTCCCAGAAATGCCTGGCACTCCCACCCGGCATGTCCTTTGCAGCAGCCTCTGACCGCGCACTGGCAAAGGCCGAAACCGTCGACAATCGCGGCTGGTATTTTGACCTGCTGCGGATGGAAAAGCATCGCGTCAAGAACTCCACCGCCATGACGCCAACCATGTCCCTGATCTGGGCGCTCGATGTCCAGCTGGATCACATGCTGGCAGAAGGTTTGGATGACCGCTATGCACATCATGCGGCGATGGCAGAGCGGGTTCAAGCCTGGGCTAAGGAAAACGGCATGGAGCCTCTGGCTGCCGAAGGTTACCGCTCAAAGACGGTTTCAACCATCAAGAACCTGCGCGGGGTGGATATTGCCGCCCTGAACAAATACCTGCTCGATAGGGGTATGCGCATCGCCAATGGTTATGGTGACTTGAAGAATAAGACCTTCCGCATTGCACACATGGGTGAAACCCAAATGCACCACATTGACGAACTGCTGGAAGCCTTTGAAACCTTCCTCAAGACGATGTAAACGCAGAAAATGAAATGACGAAATGCCCGGTCATCAATTAGGGTGGCCGGGTATTCTTTTAACAAGTAGAATCACTAAAAATACTTAATGAAGCAGGTTGATTATGACGGATATATTCGAAATCACAATGGACAAGATGGTGTTTGGCGGTGACTGTATGGGCCGCCTGCCCGATGGGCGTGCTGTTTTCGTCCCATTTGTTCTGCCTGGCGAGCTCGTCCGCATTGAGATTGTAGATGAAAAGAAACGCTACGCCAGAGGCTGGCTAGTTGAGATCATCCAACCTTCCCCGGACCGCATTCCCCCGCGCTGTATGCACTTTGGCGACTGTGGGGGCTGCCAGTATCAAAACCTAACCTATACGAAACAACTAACCTTGAAGGAATCCATCCTGCGAGATCAACTTGTCCGCATCGGGAAGATAGAAAATCCGCCGATCCAACCCATTGTCCCCTCGCCCAATCCCTGGAACTATCGCAATACGGTGCAATTCCATCTCGGCCCCAAATCAGAATTGGGCTACATCCACGCCGATGGTGAGCACCTGATGCCGGTGCATGAGTGCCACTTGCCTGAGGAACCAATCAACACCTTGTGGCCGCAAATTGACCTTGGCGAAGATTGCGATATCAATCGTTTAGGCATCCGCTACGATTCCTATGGCTCGCTGATGCTGGTCCTTGAAGGTGAAGGCGCCGAAGCACCCGAATTCAGCGTCGACCTGCCGATCTCTGCTGTTTACACGCCTCCCGACGCAAACCTGACGGTGCTGGCGGGTGATGACCACCTGACCTATACGCTTTTCGACCGGGATTTCCAGGTATCCTCTCGGTCCTTTTTCCAGGTCAATATCCCTATTGCTGAGAAAATGGTCACCCATCTGGGAGAAAATCTCAGGCTCGAAAAGGATTCCCGGGTGATTGAACTATATGCTGGCGCAGGACTGTTTAGCGCATTTGTTGCGCCACACGTGGGACATCTCACTGCAGTTGAGAGTTCCGGGTCAGCCTGCCACGATTTCACCATCAACCTGGATGATTTTGACAATGTCGTACTGTATGAAGCCGAAGCGGAAGCCGTCATGCCAAGCCTGAATATGAACATGGATGTTTTGATCGCCGACCCGCCGCGTTCTGGATTAGCACCTGATGTGCATGATGCCATAGGTAAAATGCTTCCCGAACAGATCGCCTACATCTCCTGTGACCCGGCTACACTTGCTCGTGACGTGAGAAAGATCATCCACAAGGGTTACCGCTTGGTATCCGTCACGCCCTTTGATCAGTTCCCTCATACTGCGCACATTGAGACTGTGGTAATAATGTCAAGGATACAAGAGTGAAAGCATGAAAATATACTCGAGAACAGAAAAATACGATAAAAACTGGGTCAGTGAGAACTGGATGGGACCCAATCCGCTGTGGCTGCTTGAGGAATTGTGCGAGCACATGGAATTGAAACCGGGAATGAAGGTTCTGGATATGGGTTGTGGAAAGGGCATCACTTCAATCTTTCTGGCGAAGGAATTTGGCGTAACGGTATTTGCCAACGATCTGTGGATCAGCGCATCAGAAAACATCAAACGCGTTGAAGAAGCCGGCGTAGCCGATCTGGTGTTTCCTATCCATGCAGAAGCACACGCTCTGCCTTATGCTGATGGATTCTTCGACGTGGCAATATCCATAGACAGCTACCAGTATTATGGCACGGATGAATTGTACTTTCCCTGCACGTACTCGAAGTTAGTCAAGACCGGTGGTCAATTTGGCATCGTGACTCCAGGTTTCACGAGAGAATTTGATAAAGGCTATCCCGAAACACTTGAGGAATATTGGGAAGATGAAATGTTCAACTTCCACAGCAAGGATTGGTGGCGGCATCTTTGGGAAAAGACCGGTATTGTCGAGATCACCGCTTGTTATGAGATGGAAGAACCAAAAAAGATTTGGGGATCGTGGGCAAAATGGGCAAAGGAAAATCTCGATTTTAACGATGTGGAATTTTTGAATGCCGACACCAATAATGAGCTTGCGCTAATTGTCATGAGCGCGATTAAAAATTAGTCTCCTCCGGCGGTTCGATCAGCCAGACATCAGGCAGTTGAAATTTGTTTCCCAAGTCGGGCAACCTTGCAGTAATTTTCATCGTGAGAAGACAATGAAGGGATAGAATCAAGACAAATCACAGTAAATCTTTCTTAATCGTATTCCTTGTACTGGAACACTGATCGAAATACTGATCTTGGGATAAGTGAAAATTGATAGACAATATCTTAGAGAAAGTACAGAACAACTTTTCAAATATTGAGAACATTGAAGGCATTGTGCTTGGCGGTTCCAGGGCGAGAGGGACACATGCCGAGGATTCTGATATCGATATTGGGATTTATTATTCAGAACCTTTTGACAATAAGACACTGAGCAAAATCGCTGCTGATTTAGATGATGAAAATCGAGAAGACTTAATTGGTCCAGTTGGCTCCTGGGGTAAATGGGTCAATACCGGTGGATGGCTGATCATAAATGGCTTTCATGTTGATTTGATCTTCAGAGACATCAGTCGAGTAAAAGAAGTAATAGAACAATGCGAACATGGCATCATTACGACAAATTATCATGCCGGGCATCCCCATGCATTTATTAGTGCAATGTATCGAGGTGAATTAGCTACCTCAAGAGTGCTCTACGCAAAGACAGAAGCGTTTACTCAATTAAAAACCAGGGCTGAAGCCTACCCGTCTGCCATGAAAAAAGCGATTATCAATTATTTCTCTTTTGAGGCAGAATTTTCCTTAAACCTTGCAAAGACATATGCCAATAAGCCTGACAAATACTATGAAGCAGGTCATCTCTTTCGAATGGTCTCTTGCATGAACCAGGTATTATTTGCGATGAATGAGGAATATTGTCTCAACGAGAAAAAAGCAATTACGATGATTGATGAATTTACGATAAAACCTTATGATTATAGCAAACGCGTGAATTTGATTTTCAAATGCTTGGGGGAGACAATGGAACAAAGTGTCAAAACCGCAGAGGATTTATACAATCATGTAAAGGCTTTTAATTTACCATAACACTGCTACTCATCCCGAAAAGAATCAGGGTATATCTTAAAAATGAAATTTAATTTCAACAGGATTGATAAAGACCTTAGAGCAACTGGAAGATTATTTCAGATTGTAAACCCAACCTTTACAAAAACCAGATTACGCTTATTTGGCAAACTAAAATTTCGATTGAGGAGAAAAAATCCTTCACTTAACTTCCTCGAGAAGTGGATTCCCCGAAAAGACGGTTCAAAATTACGCATTTGCATCTATACATCCAAAAAACCTGCAGAAAATGTTCCTGGTGTGCTTTGGATGCACGGTGGCGGGTACGCGCTCGGCACACCCGAACAAGTAAGCGGTAGGGCAAGCAGACTGATTGATGCAAGCAATTGTGTGGTCATCGCGCCCGATTATCGGCTCTCCGTCGAAGCGCCCTACCCAGCAGCGCTCGAAGACAGCTATTTAGCCCTTCTATGGATGAAAAAACATGCAAAGGAACTGGGGATCAGGGAGGATCAACTGATGGTGGGCGGTGACAGCGCTGGCGGCGGGTTGGCGGCCGCCCTATCGCTTTTCGCAAGAGATCAGGGTGAGGTTGCCATCTCATTTCAGATGCCGCTCTACCCCATGTTGGATGACCGGATGGAGACTGAATCCGCAAAAGACAATAATGCCCCTGTTTGGAATTCGAAATCCAACGCCAATGCCTGGCAATTGTATTTGGGTGAGCTATTTAACACACCCAATGTGCCAGCCTATGCCGCTCCTGCCCGATCAAATGATTACAGTGGTCTTCCACCGACAGCGACCTTTGTTGGAGATTTAGAACCCTTCAGAGATGAGATAATTGAGTATGTGAACAACTTGAAGAAGGCAAGTGTTCCGGTTCATTTTAAAATCTTCAAAGGTTGTTATCATGCGTTTGAGCAGATGTGCCCTAAAGCTGAAATTTGTAAACAAGCGAACCGTTTTCTTTTAGATTCCTACAAATTTGCGGTCAAACAATACTTCGCCGATCAACCTCATACCCCCGACACTGCATCCAATATTGGAATAGTTACACATAGAAGACCCTGATAACAGAAATGCCGGATTTTGGCGTTACGAATGCTTTTTTCACAAATCCTCTTAGCTGCTTAACGACGCTGTATCAAGTACACTGAGAAATAAAAATAGAAGAGCATTAAAAGCTCTGGGAGGAAAGGAAAGACTGAGATGCAATACGATGTTAATTCAGTTGAAGAATATCTCGAAGCCCTGCCTGAAGATAGAAAACCTGTCGTAGCAAGATTACGCGAGGTTATACTATCCAACCTGCCGGAAGGATTTGAGGAGCAATTATCTTACGGCATGATCGGTTTCGTTGTACCGCTTTCAAGGTACCCTGAGGGATATCACGCCAAAAAAGGTGAACCGCTCCCCTTCTTAGCCCTGGCATCTCAAAAGAATTATGTTGCGCTGTACCACATGGGTCTTTACGGAGACCCGAAATTAGAAGCATGGTTTGTGAAAGAATACGCTGAACAAGTGCCGACCAAGCTCGATATGGGTAAAAGCTGCATTCGCTTAAAGAATCCTGACCACATCCCATACGACCTGATTGCTGAATTGGTTCAGCAAATGACCGTTGATGAGTATATCGGCATTTACGAAAAATCGATGAATCGCAATTAACCTGCTCATTCTCACTTCAAGCAGATCACAAATCTATTCGGAATAAATGATGAATAAAATATACGCTTTTGAAGCGTTGATCAAAAAGGTTCCTGATATTGACGGTGCTTACATTGAGATCCCGTTTGATATCAAAGATGAATTTGGGAAAGGCAGAGTCAAAGTTCATGCAACATTTGATGGTGAACCCTATGATGGCAGCGTCGTCAACATGGGCATCAAGCATGAGGATGGCAGCATTTGTTATATTATCGGGCTGCGAAAAGATATCCGCGCAAAAATTGGTAAACAAGCAGGTGAAGGTGTAAAGGTGACCATCACCGAAAGAGAAAGGTGAAAACATCATGTGGAAATGCTCAAAATGTGGACGTGAATTCGAGAATCAGGATCAGACTCACGCTTGTAATGCGCCGGTAACGATCATTGACGAGTACATCGCCGAGCAGCCTGAGGCGGTGCAACCCATCTTAAATCAGATCCGAGACACCCTTCGCAGCGTATTGCCGGATACGCAGGAACGCATCTCATATCGCATGCCGACATTCTGGAAAATGCACAACATCATCCATTTTGCAGCACAAAAAAGCCACGTCGGTTTGTATCCTGGTCCTGATGCAATCGCTCATTTTGCGAATCGGTTGAAGGAATACAAAACCAGTAAGGGTGCGGTTCAGTTCCCCTACGAGAAACCGATCCCTTTAGACCTTATCGCAGAAATTGCACAATGGTGTGCTGACACCGGGAATCACGCTTAGTTGATAAGTTCCCCGCTCGTCCAAAATTTTCTATTTTCCATGTAGTCAAATTTTTGTCCGCCAAATAACCACAGCACGATTATCAATACACGCCGATTTACCGATTAAAAATTGAAGATACTGTCAGCGAGATGGGTTTTAATAAATTTATCCACGGTCCTTCATTTTCACTATTTCGATTTCCCTTAATCCTGTAATGAAACCAGGGGGAAAGATGAATTTTGAAATTAATAATGGACCTTGAGGCAACTCGGTATTTTCCCTTCAAACTGTGACAACTCTTTATAGTTTTCTAAAAAACCAGCATTTTGAATGTGATCAATTTGTATAGTATAATTCGGATATAAATAGTATTATTTACAAGGAGATTCCTGATGAACGATAATACAAAGAAAATCACCCAAAATCAACTGGATGAACTACTCAAAACCCTGAAATCACGATTTGAGAAAAATATGCACCGCCA
Source organism: Anaerolineaceae bacterium (assembly GCA_016841365.1). Taxonomy (GTDB): domain Bacteria; phylum Chloroflexota; class Anaerolineae; order Anaerolineales; family Anaerolineaceae; genus Brevifilum. Next base: position 119,626 of record JAENZI010000002.1, on the reverse strand, counting down.
TGAAGGGCTTGATTGGGAGGATGTTCAGGCAAAGCTCGAAACCAGCCACGACAAGCTCTGGTCACTCCAGCAAATGGAAAAAACGGGGGGCGAACCGGATGTCATTGCCTATGACGAACAATCAAACGAATATATTTTCTATGATTGTTCGGCTGAAAGCCCAAAGGGACGCAGAAGCCTGTGTTACGATCGGGAAGCGTTAGAAGCCAGGCAAAAACACAAACCAGAAAACAGCGCCATGGATATGGCTGCCGAAATGGGGATTGAGATCCTGACCGAAGCCCAATACCGTGAACTGCAAACGCTTGGAGAATTTGACACAAAGACATCCAGCTGGGTGAAAACCCCCGAGGATATTCGAGCGCTGGGCGGCGCCCTGTATTGCGACCGGCGTTACGACACTATTTTTGTTTACCATAACGGCGCAGAATCCTATTATGCCTCACGCGGATTCAGAGGGCGACTGGCTATTTAACAACCGGTTTTTCTCAGTGCTCTATTGAAATGATCCAAATGGAGAAAATATGGAAGCCTTTAAAGCGTTTTTGGCAAAAATTGACAACCCGCAACATCGAGAACGAACTGAAGAAGTGCTGGCGTGGGTGCTGAAGAAATTCCCAAACCTGAAACCAAGGATCGCATGGAATCAACCCATGTTCACCGATCACGGCACATTTATCATCGGTTTCAGCACTGCCATGCATCACCTGCCTGCATCCCCCGAACAAGCAGGAATCCTGCATTTTTCTGACGAAATTGTGAAGTCTGGTTATGAGCACAGCAAGATGCTCATCCGCTTCCCTTGGGATAAGCCGATTGATTATAAACTGCTGGAGAAGATCATTCAATTCAATATTGAAGATAAAGCGGATTGTGCAACTTTTTGGAGAAAAGATACAGCTTAGACCAGCTAACCGGCTGATTTTAAAATAGCGCTGAAGAAAGGTCTTGCCGATATTGACGCGCCTCAGGGTGGTTCTCACCAATCAACGCCAGTAACCCCACAAAGATATCCTTAACCTGGTCATCACGGAAATGCCTGTCTTTGCGCAAGATATCTAAGAAGCCATCCATCGCCGCCAATACATTGCCGCGTTTGGCAAGCCGGATGCCGTTGACAAAGGCGGCTTCGAGCGGGTCATCGTGATCTGGTGATTGTTCTCCAAATTCTACAAAAGCTTGGGCAACGGCTTTCAACGCCTGTGCAGCCTGATACTCAGCGCTGGCAGGGAAATTCCTCAAAAGCAGCACGGGTTCGCGCTCCTTCCCCTGGAGAAGTAATGCTCTGACCAAACCCAGCAAGGCCACAGGATGATCTGGATGGGATGAGAGAAATTCCCTGAAGGCATCCTCAGCCTCAGCATGTTCATCAAGGTCAAGCAAACTCCGCCCTTTTGCAAGCAAAAGATCGCCCGGATCTGGCGATAGCCTGCGGACAAAAGCCCTCAGGTTGTCATCTGAAAGCACGCCTGAAAACTCGGAGGCAATTTGTCCGTCCACGAAGGCTTTGACGGCTGGAATATTGCGGATTTTATAATGTTTTGCCAACCGCTCATTCTCATCCACGTTTAGCTTTGCCAGCCTAAAACTGCCCTGCCCTTCTCGGGCGAGCGCTTCAAGTTTAGGGCCCAACACTCTACACGGCACGCACCACGGTGCCCAAAAGTCGACGACCACAGGCACCTGGGTAGAATATTGCAGCACCTCATATTGAAAATCCGACTCATCCACGTGGATGATGAAATCCGGGACCATAAAAGTTCTCCTTAACTCTATTTTACATTAATTCTGCCAAGTGAAAACTTTATTCATCCCCGGTGTCATCTACAATCCCGGGCTGAACAATTTCTAAAACTTCGCCATGAATGGATATGATGATTCTGAATCCAATCATGCCCATATACAATCGGGTTTCTTCAGGGATACCTGTTTGTGCCAATTGCTCAAATTGTGCATCCATGTTTTTAAGCTGATTCTGGATCGCGGCCATGGTGAAGATATCATCCTGACCCAGCATCTCTGCGGCTTTCGCAGAAAGCAGATCTTCATTCCCCTCAATCTGCCCTTGCATATGCTGCCAAACCTGGCGGTCAACCTCCTCCGCCGGGATGTGCCGCTTAAATCCCTGATCATCAACGATGTAGCAGGGTTCACTGCCGATCCAACCTGTCTCTACAGGATGACCATATTCGTCGTAAACTAGACCTTCAAAAACTGCTTTGTTTGGCAAACAATCCTCCAAATACCATTAATTTATTCTATACAAGAAATATATCCAATAGTTATTAGATTCTGGTTAATTATTTATTTAATTGAGGATAACGGGATTAGGTAACGATCACCCGGGTGCCATTGGTGCCCGCATAAAAATAATGATCATGGGGAACCGAGGGCGTTGACCAGCGATAGACCCATTTTGCTGCTTGGGGCGGCATATTGATGCAGCCATGACTGTGAGGTACGCCAAAATCATTGTGCCAGTACGTTCCATGAAACGCGACGCCGTCTGACGTGAAATAACTCACCCACGGCACACCGGGCAGATCAAATCCGCTGCCATACGCATTCGCAGGGTTATCCATGTGGCGGCAGGGGCGTTTACGGATGGTTCGGTATTGCCCTTTGGGGGTCGCAAAACCACCCTCCCTGAGCCTTACGCCGCTTGATATCTTGGACTTAAACACCACACGGTCACCCTCATAGGCAGACAGAATCTGGGTCGCCAGATCTACCAGCAGCAACTTATCATCAGCCGGAATATTCGGTGAAAGCGGTGTCAGTTCCTCAGCGGGAACAAGCCGGATGGCGTGCGCCGGCACATAGAAAGCCCGGTAATACTTATCATCCAGTAGTTCGTACCATACGCCCAATTCGGGGTCGACCAGCCTTTGCAGCACCCAAAAGGTAGATGCGTAATAAAAACGGTAAGCAATCCTGCGGCCGGGTTTCATGCTATTATAAGCATCAACAAATGGCATGGTGATTTCGCCCAAACAGCCATCAGCGGGGATGATCGTATCTGTCTCATTCAGATGCTGCTTGACTGGCTGAACAAACCGTGAGTGAGCATAACCCTTGCCATTCAATTCATACCAGATCCGGTTGGCAGAAGTCTCATCATCGGTCACAACCATGTCGGTGATCCGCCACAGGCTATCCAAAGGCATTTCGTCCACAACATCAGCATCAAAGTGCGCCGACTGGTACAGCCTAACCCCCCATTGTGTCACACGACCTAACAGATCTTTCCTCTGTTTCTGATTCCCAATCCACTGGACGCCTAAAACGAGATCTGCAGGCAGCATCATCCCCATAAAACCCAAACTTAAATAGCTCAAAAATTCCCGTCTGGTCAGTTTATGTTTAAATTTTTCGACAAATGGGAGTTCAGTCATGAACGTTGACAACAATTCCTACATGAGACCAGTCATACAGCCACCCTGCTTCTTCGGTGACCATATTGACACAGCCGTGACTCATCGGGGTTCCAAAATTGCTATGCCAGTAAGTGCCGTGGATCCCATAGCCATGGTAAAAGTACATTGTATAGGGCACATCCGGTAAGTAATATCCCGGGCCAGACATATCCGTGTAACGCAATTTAATCCACACGTTGTAACGTCCGATTGGTGTCGGGGTTTGCCAGGTGCCGGTTGAAACCACAAACGAACGTACCAACCGATCACCTTCATAAGCAAATAATTGCTGTGATGAGAGGTCAATATCAATCCAACGTTCGTCGTTTCCCACATCAGTGATGAGCATAACCCGCGCCGATTCAGTGGGTTCTGAGGTCTCGGTGGGTGTATTGGTTGGTGAGTTTGTGGCAGTCGGTGTGACCGTTGGTGTGGCTGTTGGTGTTGGCGTGGGTGTCTTTGTCGGCGTCGGGGTGATGGTAGGCGTCAGTGTAGGCTTAGGCAGGTTCTCTTCATTCATCGGCCCAGCCTGTTCAACAGCCCGCACAAAATTTGGGGGGATTAAATCCATCCCAAGGAATAATAAAGCCAGAGCAAGAATGAAAACCAATGCTGCCGCCCATACAGGATAGCGTTTTTCCACAACGGGTGGCATCCTGGTAGGAAATTCTTCATCCAAAACAATTGCGACAATTTCCTGGGTGTCTTCCAGTGAAAGCTTCACGGATGAAGGTTCAAAACGGCCATAAGCCCAGGCTAAAGCCTTAGTCACCCGTTGATCTTGCGGGGCAAGCGCATGTGCTTTGCGGATGTAAATCAGGCTATCTTTGGGAGTTGAAAGACCTCCTAAAAGCAGCCAGCCTTCAACATTCCGCGGGTCACGAGCCACAACCATCTTCGCAAGGCGGACCGCTTCTTGGCGGTCACCGCGGCGGAGGGCATTTTTAGCCTCAGTAAGAAGGATCGGATTCGAATAAGTGTTCATATTATGGACCCTGATTGGTTTGGATCGCTTCGTTGTTCATGTAACACAAAATGCCAGCCGCAATTCCCTCGGCAATCTTATCCGTCTCTTCAGTCATAAACCGGTAATCCATGTTCATAAATCCTGCCTCAATGATTGCGGCTGTTGTGGATGGGTCGATTTCATTGAAGGCGTGGTAATAAGTCATATCATCTGTGACTGATCCGGCGTGGTAGGGTAAAGCCGTGATCTCGCCATACCGGGAGGAAAGACAACTCACCAGACGCTGTCCATTGGCGACATTTTGTACTGACAAGGCTGTTGCCACCTTAAACCCCGTCGCCTGGTCGTTGACATATTCGCAGGAATCCAGGTGAATGGAAACAAGCAGAGCTGCCTGGTAGCCATTCAAACGCGTGTCGTTCTCCTCAAGCAAATCTACCTGATAACCTCTGTCTGAAAGCGTCTTCTGAGCCAGGGTGGCAATCTTCAGGTTCATTTCCACTTCAGTGAGCCCATTCGAACAAACGGCACCTGAATCAGATCCATAATGCCCGGCAACAATCCCTATGCGGTTCGATTTCGCCTGGGCGGTCGCATCCGGTGTCCGCGCAGGGGCAGCACCTTCCACCGAGGCTGACTCCAGGGCCTGTGCCATGCGAGCTTCCAATCCGCTTTCGATTAGGCTGCCAGGCATCCACAATGTGAACAAAGTGGCAACAATGAACGCCGCTCCCAAAGCGGTTGTCAAACCGCGCCAAAAATTAAAACTCCGGGGTTTCGGCTCTTTTGGCGGTTTCTCCCTACTACGTTCAGCATCAACAGGGTGAAAATTTTCTTCGCTTGAAATATTTTCAGATGAATCAAAATTTTCCATTGTTAAAATCTTACCTTAATTCTCCAATTTTTGACAGAGTGATCTCACCTGAAAACCGCCGGTTTCTTGACGTGAATGCCTTCACAAAGTATAACAAATTTAATGAAAGGAAATCAATGAATCATAAAATTAATGCTGAACTCTTAAAAGAAACGATGCGATCCTGGATCACAGGCGTCGCGATCGTCACTGGCAATCATCAGGGACAAGTGCACGGGATGACGGCCAATAGCTTTAACTCCATTGCTCTTACCCCGCCTACCGTATTGGTAGCGCTCAATCAACATACACGCACGCAACACCTTGTCAAAGAAGGCGGCGCTTTCGCAGTAACCATTCTGGATACAACCCAGGTTGCATTAGCCAAACGTTTCGCCGGCCAGATCGAAACAGAACAGCCCCGCTTTGAGGGTGTTGAGACCTTCGAGATGATCACTGGCGCACCCCTCATCAAAGGCGGGTTGGCTTTTCTGGATTGTAAAGTAGTTAATTCCTTTGATGTGGGGGGCACAACGGTTTTCTTAGGCGAGGTGCTCGACTTCAAAAAAGACGCTGATGGACGCGACCCCCTGCTCTATTTCAATCGCAAGTGGAGGAAATTAGTCAAGTAATGGGTCACACACTAAGCCAGGATGAGAAATCCCTGCTGCTAAACATCGCACGTGACGCTCTCGAAATGTCGGTGCGGGCAGAGCCACTCCCAACCATTGATCTATCATCTCTGCCGCAGAGACTTAATGAAAATGGGGCATCATTTGTCACCCTCACTATTCAAGAACGATTGAGAGGCTGCATCGGCACGCTGGAAGCCTACCAACCGCTGGCACTTGATGTTCAAGAACATGCCGTGGCAGCCGCGCTCCAGGATCCCCGATTTCCGAGGGTCAGACCGGAAGAATTGCCCACGATAAAAATCGAAGTGTCCGTTCTAACACCAAGGACACCACTTCACTATGAAACACCAGAGGAATTGATTGAAAAAATCAGACCGAAAATCGACGGTGTGGTGTTGCAGGATGGCTTTCGCAAAGCCACGTTTCTTCCCCAAGTTTGGGAGAAGCTCCACGATCCAGCCCAATTCCTTTCCCACCTCAGCCTGAAAATGGGTTCACGGGCAGATGTGTGGCGTAAAAAGCCATTGGATGTATCCATCTATCAAGTTGAAGAATTCCACGAGTAACACCTGAAGATTAACAAAAAAGAGCCGCTTTTGCGGCTCTTTTTTATTCTTTTAAGATTAGAGCGTTTCCATCTCGCCCAAAACCGGTGTCGCTGGTTGCGACTGATTATACGCTTGCCCGATCATGTGCGAATAAACCGCAATAGCAAAAGCTGTGGTCAGAAAGACGCCAATGAAACAAACAACAGTACCCAGGGGGGCAATGATGCTCATGGTCAGAATCTCGCCAAGGAAGACCAGCAGCCAGGAACCAAATGATTTTTTGAGCATTCCAAAAACCTCTTTGAGGTTGAAAGCTGCACCAAACCGGCCTTTGGCAATGTAATTTGCAATCCCGACCACAGTCAGTAATGAAATCAAAATCGCAAACAAGATACCGATCAGTACCAGGCCTACGCCAACAAGGATCAGGATAAGTCTCACCCATTCCTCATTTACACCGTCAGCAAAGACAAATGGCAACACGGCTATGCCCATTACGATCATCCCTGGCAGGCTGTAAATAAATCCGATCAAGAATGACATAAACCCGCGCCCAAGATCTGCCCCAAAATCAAGATCGGGCAGGGCATTGCGTAATTTGCCGTCAATCACGTTCTTGGTCACCTGCAATCCCCATCCTGCTACGACAAATGGGCCTACAATCGGGATTAAGCTAACCAGTGCCGCAATGGCAATTTTCTTAAACCAATCCGCATCCTCAAAAATAAAACTGAAAGAAAGTCCAAAATCCATGATCATCTCCTATCTATTTGATTAATAATTGGGAAATCAACAAACATAAAAATTTGCAGAAAAATATTACACATTTTCACAATCAGCTGTGCATGACCATTCTGATTTAGGGTGAGAGGGATTGCTACAATTGCGTAAATTGGTCAACCTTCAAGACAAAAATGGTTGCCCGGCTCTCCTTCGCTTGATCGGTTTTTTTGCAGTTCTCGCGAATGATGTCTAACGCGCTTTCAACCTTATCATCATCCACACCAATCAGCAATGTGCTGCGTCCGCTGCGTAAGAAACCTCCGGTTGAAGCTGTGAGGGTGACGCGAAAGCCCTGTTTCGTCAAAGCCCTTGAGACTGCATCATTATCTTCATCTTTAATAATTGCTATGATCAGTTTCATCTCAAAATTCCTCATAGTGTTCAACTTCAAGTGAAAAGATACTTGCGCCGCCGACAGTGATTGGTGTAGGAGAAGGCATTGGCAATGGCGAATTCTCCATAGGTACGGCAATAAAAGCGACCCGTTTTCGGCACGTCTTATCAAGAATTTTTATGGCTTCCTCAGCCATATTCTCGTTTACACCAATCAACAATGTTGAGCTTTTGCGTCCTAAAAACCCTCCCACGCTTGGCAATCGTGTAACGCCAAAACCGCTTTCAAGCAAAGCATCGATGGCTGTATTTGCATCCTGCCCCTGAACGACTGCAAGCAGCATTTGGTCTTTTCCGATATTTTGATTTTCAGGGATTTCTATGTTTTCCATACGCACGCCTAATCCAAAAAACTGAAACCTGCTTAACACTTAGGACAATCTAAGTATACCTTAAACCTATGCCTTTTTTCGTTCCACTCGGAAAATTTTTCCCGATAATTTTCAAGGCTCACTGCAAATTACAACATCAATCAAACCAATCCACAAGATATTCGCCAAGTTCTGAGAGGTCAACTTCTTCTTCAGCGATCACCCGCCCACAAATCGAGATTCCGGCTTCAATAACAGTTCTGCAGCTTCCTGAAATCAGGGGGTGCCATCTGGCCAGCCCTCGACCCTCAGCCAACCGGCGGTAAGCGCAAGACCTGGGCAGCCAGCTGATTTCATGCACCATCTTTGCTGTTAGCGGGATGCAGTCAGGCACTTCTTCTGAGCGGTTTTGATAATTCTTACATCGGCAAGTGTTTAAGTCCAACAAGCGGCAGGCGATATTGGAAAAGAAAACCTCGCCTGTGTCCTCATCTTCAATCTTATGCAGGCAGCATTTACCACACCCATCACATAATGACTCCCATTCCTCCAGGGTCATCTCGTCAAGGGTTTTTACCTGCCAGAATGGCAGTTTTTGGCTTGTCTCATCAATCAACATATGATCATTATGTTTCTTTAAATTTGCACCTAAAAGTTTTTCTTTTGTGTAATTTCACGAACATAGTCATTAAAGATTTGAAGGGCAAAAATGATACAACTCCATTTTCACCCTCCAAAATAGATATTTATCAATTATTTTTCGTTGTAAGCGCGAGCAATTTCTCTTATTTTCTTTAGCCGATTCAAGTCAATCGAAAGGTCAATGGTGCAATCAGCACCTAAAGCAACACCCTTCGTTCCCGCATCATCAAGGATATTATTGACATAATCCTCTAATTCTTCATCGGTGCCATTAAACAAGATCGATGATTCAAAGTTATTGTCAAACCCGCCCAAGACAGGCTTCCCGTCAAAAATCTGTTTACCTTCGCTCAGGGTGACATTTTCAGTAGCCGTCGCCCAGTTAATGATCTTCGCCGGATAGTCGACATACCGTTTAAGATCATTGGTGTAATGTCCGTAGCCACAAATGTGCAACATAATATTGTCGCTGTACTGCTTTATGTGCTCCATCGTGTCTACATCTAACGACTCTACAAATTTCTTGTGGAATTCATCATCAGCCTGCTCGCCCTGCACACTTTGGACGCTATAGTAAACCCCATCGATCTTTGTTTCTGTGAACAACTTATCAACCAAAATCTTTAGATCTTTTTCGATTTCTCTGGCGGCATCAACCATCACCTGGGGATCTTCAAAGAACAGCCGGGTAAATTTCTCGAAATCTTCTTCATATTCTTCAAACTTGATCCGAATGAACTGCAATGGCGAAAAGATGTTGTAAAAGGTCAGAATTTTGCCATCAACATAATCACAAATTTCGTTCACATAAGCGATCTGCTCTGTCATCCATGGATGGTTTTCACCAACAGATTTGACCTTTTTTAGATCCTCAACCGTCTCGATGCTGTTTTCAAAAACACCGGGATGACCAAAAAAGCCATCAGACATGATCTTCACAAAATCAGGCTCCAATTGATCAATATAAGCTTTCTGCCCACGAATCACATCTTCAACCACTTTGGGGTCCTTCAAACCAAGGTGATGATCTCGTGGAGGGACAAAGTGATACCAAAAACCGATCGGCACCCTGGATGGTGTTCGGTTTTCAATAAAATCCTTAACGACTTGTTTACGATCGTCCATGACAAGCTCCTTTCATACGAATAAAAATTATCAAGTTGTATTAATTATTTTACGCGATTCGATCAATGTTTGCATCATCATGTGCAGGGCTCGTATCACGAATAACCAATCACACCAAATTGATTGATTTTCGCCTATGGCACTGACAAATTAGCCAAGCATAATTTTCAAGATCAATTTATCTGTTTCCTGCATCCCTTCTCTTCCGAGTTTTGCTACGCTCTCGATCGTCTCTCCCGTCGAAGATTTAATAATGCCATCACCAGATAAAAAGTGATGGTCACTCAAACTTAATTTTGACCCCATTAAGGCGCATTGGACACTCGAGGCGATTTTTGAGGCACACGACGCTTTCGCGCCATCGCATATCATTCCACTCAACGTCCCCAGAACATATTCAACTGCGTAGCCAATCTGCTGCTCATCGCCATTTCGCATAAATGTCAGACCGGCAGCAGCGCCTGCAGCGGCATTGACAACACCACAATAGGCAGACAGCCGCCCGATTTTGCTTCTCTGGTAAATGGCAACCAGATTACTTAATACCAGTGCCCGAAACAAAGTATCCTTCGATGTACCCAGTGATTTTGCGTATTCAACAATCGGCAAAGATGCCGTTAATCCCTGGTTTCCGCTTCCTGAATTGATGATGACGGGTAGTTCGGATCCGCCCATCCTGGCATCTGAACCAGCAGCAGGCAGTGCAACCGCGCGTCCATCCACATTATCCCCTAAAAGATTTAAGGCGGTTGAACCCGCATTGATGCCATAATCCTTTTCAAGACCCTCTGCTGATATTTTTGTATTGTAATCAATCTGTCGGGAGATGATGTGTTCGACTTCCGATAAATCAACCGTCTGTGCATACTCAAGTAAATCGTCAAATGAGATATCATGCAGGCTAACAGCAGGTTCATCAACTGATAATACAGTCATATCTTTGTTAAAAATTACCTGACCGTCTTTCGCTAACAGGGTGAGGTTTGTGTGCTCTCCCGTTACACGAGCAGAAGATGTATGCCCGTTATCACCTTCTAGTTCGACAATGATATCTAAATTATTTTGCGACTCCAACTGAACAACTTCGCATACCCCAGAACTTAAAATTTGGTCCACTTTCTGAATGGCTTCATCCGTGACTGAGCTCAAAACCTCTAAACCCAAACTTGCGTCACCACCATAAATGCCTATCAGAGCAGCAGCAGCGATGCCCTTTAAACCATTTGTTCTTGGGACATAAACACTCTTTGCATTTTTGATGATATTCGAACTGCATCGTACAATAACCCGGGCGACATCCTCATCCAGCATTTCACGTGCTTTTGCGGCTGTAAAGGCAATCGCAATAGGTTCTGTGCAACCGAGCGCAGGCACAAGTTCTGATTTTAATAATGCAGTCAAACGATCTTTTTTAGTAATATCCAACATTGTTCTCCAAATCTAAAAATACCCATAAAGGTAGCCAATAATACCTGTTATCTTATCATTAATCCCAAGTTTTCCGAAGAAATTTTACCAATCACCTTTCCGGCCTCACAATAATCAATTGAATTTGGCTGACAATCAAGTTATACTAATATTATTCAAGTGCGACGTAATAAAACCAACAACAAACAGGCAGGAGTGAACTATGGCTGACAGGAAGCAAACACTGGTTGACATCAACAAAGCCTCCATGGATGAACTGTTATCCATTCGCGGGATTGGGACAGGCTTAGCTGCCCAGATCATCGAAAAGCGCCCCTATGCCGATCTGCATGAACTTATTGAAGTTTCCGGCATCAACGAGACCAAACTGGCGGCTCTATTGCCATTCATCACGCTTGGCACGCAAGACCGGGGCAAACCAGCGCCGGAGAAAACGCCAACACCGACTATTCCCAAAGCAAAAAAACCTGTCTCTACCCTGGGTGGAACAGAAGCCTTTGTTTTCTTTGAAGACCGCAACGAGCGCCAGGATGCCCTGCTAATGGTGTTAGGCGGGTTCATCCTGGGATTGCTGATCCTCATGCTAAGGCGCCGCAAATAGATAGCAAAAAACGCTTCGGTATCACCCGCAGAATCGCAAACTGTTTCTACACCAGTATGCGAAATACTCATTTGCAAGTTCAATCATTGATGAAAAAGACCATCTTAACAGTATTATCCCTTTCCTTATGCTTGCTTTCCGCCTGTCAGGTTGTTAACGCTGATCAACCTGTTCCTCACACACCAACCATCCAATTTGTTGATCCAACACCGACCGCCACGCAGACCCTTGTTCCCGCCAACACATCTACACCTACACTCCCACCTTCACCTGAACCAAGCTTGATGCCAACATTGACATCGCCAGCCAGCGGACAGGTGACGCTGATGGCAGTTGGGGATATTATGCTGGGCAGGACAATAGGCGAAATAATCCTTTCAGAGGGGTTAACCGCGCCGTTTCAATTCACTGCAGAGACCCTATCGTCTGCCGACATCACCGTTGGGAATTTAGAATGCCCGATTACAGATGGCGGGATTGCGGAAGAAAAAACATACGCCTTCAGAGCGCCACTTCCCGCAGGTAAGTCCATAGCGCTTGCCGGGTTTGATGTTGTCAGCCTGGCAAACAACCATACGCTGGATTACGGTGCACCTGGTTTGGAAGATACTTTGGATACCCTGTCAACCAGCCAGGTGGCATTTGTCGGCGCAGGATTGGATGCATCCCAGGCATATGCCCCGGTATATCGAGAGATCAACGGACTGCGGTTGGCTTTTCTTGCGTTTGCAGACATTCCGCCCACCGATTACGACTACACCCTGTGGGAAGCAGGTGAGCGAAAACCAGGCATCGCCTGGGCACACGAGGCACGTGTGCGCGATTCAGTCAGCCAAGCAAAAGAAAATGCGGATCTGGTGATCGTACTGGTGCATAATGGCTACGAGATCGCACAACGTGTATCCGATGGGCAGCAAAGGATTGCCCATCTGGCCATCGATAGCGGTGCTTCACTCGTCATCGGCAGCCATCCTCATGTGCTGCAAAGGCTCGAAACCTACAATGGGGGTCTGATCGCCTACAGCATGGGTAATTTTGTCTTCGATAATTTCCTTTTCCCGCCCAATTATTCTGCGATCCTCTCCGTCGTCTTAACCAAAGACGGTGTCGAGAGCTATGAAATGATCGATGTTATTGTTCAGCTCAACGGCGTGCCCCAAATCATGGAATATGATCTTGAAAATTAGTTGAGGTTGAAAAACCCGGATAGATTGTAACCTTCTTCAGATTTAGCTAAAAAGCCTGACCATTTGCATAAAGATCAGGGTTTTTAAAAGGGATCATGGCAAGCACAACAGCTTGCTCGTATAGTGTCGTCCGGGTGACGACATCCTGAGTCAATAAACCCACAGCGCCAGATTTTTGTTTTGAATTCGTTTTGCCAAACACCTGGTCATCCGCATCGCCCAATTCCATCCCTGATTCAACCAGGTTTTGCACCTTCTTCGGCAGCCGAAAAAGGGCTGTACGGGCACTGCCGGCGTTCCCTTCGCCAAGGATCACGATCCAGGCAAAAGCCACCAAATCCCCATCCAGGTAATCACAGCCACCCTCAACGCCTACCCAATAATGCGCATCCGGCATGCTTTTTTGTGCGTTTGCTGCCCGGTTTTTTGCCCCCTGCCGCGCTTCCAGATCCGTCATCGGCTGATCAGAAACACCGGATGGCACCGAGATGGTGCAGATCCTGAATTCTACATCAGGAAACATGCCCTCAAAGCCGTTCAACACGGCGTCAGCTTTCACAGGGTTCTTCGATGCAATCACAATGTTTTTCATCCATTTACCTCGAAATCATTTCAATCTGATTCTTCAGTGGGCGTAAAAGAAGTCTGCAATGAAATAAAACCTAAAGCCCCAGGTTCCAATGTGAAGAAGACTTCGTACAATCCGCCATACACAAAGGCTAAACGATAGTCACCAGCCGGTATATCGGGCATTACAAAGTTCTCACCCAAAACCGGGTGAGCGTTGATGGCAGAGGGCGTGTAGGTTAACGGATAATAATGCGCAACAGGATTCCCTTCCGCATCAAGTTTTTCCAGCGAAAGTGAATAATCAGAAAGAGGCTGTCCATAGGGGTCAAGGATCAAACCCGCTAATGTCGCGTTAGCGGCACTTTCAACTGAAACAAAGGGCGCAAACCATAACATCGGGTTGAGGGTATGAGCATAATCATTGACCCCCAGGCGAACCTCGAAATGCAAATGCGGTCCATCAGCCGCACCGCTTTGCCCGACTTTTCCGATTAGATCACCTATCTCTACCTGCTGCGCAATCTCAACTTCAAGGCTTGAGAGATGCGCATAGAGTGTAAAAACATCTTCACCGCCATACAAGCCTTCGTGCCGAAGGATGAGGACGTTGCCGTAAAAACCAGTATAAGGGCCAAGCACCGTCAGGCTGTCTTCACCTGCATACACAACTTCACCCGAGCCTGCAGCCAGCACATGGGTGCCAAAGGGATTAGGAAATTCAACACCATGATGTGGATCCAACTGCCCGTTCTTAGTGTTGGCATAGGGATAAGTGAGGTCTATGGTATTTCTTCCTTCTGGCTGTATTGGTCGTGCTAATAAGCCAGCCCATGGTGCCTGGCAGAACGTCTCACCGCAATCCAAGCCCGTTGGCAACTCTTGCTCGGTAGATGCAGTTTCCATTGTAGGTGTTACCGTTGGGGATGGGATTACAATCTCCGTATTGGCAATCGTTGCGCTGGGTCTGATGGGCGTTTCGACCTCCACTACTGCGTCTGTTGCTGTGTGGTCAAGCCGCACCTCTTCAGGTTGATGCGTTGGTTCTGCCTGCGTTTGACAGCCAATCAAACCCAGGATCAACCAGGTAAGTAAAAGGAGTACAACCAGTAATTTTTTCATCGATCTCAGGGCAGGTTCAAGCCACCCCGTTCTGTTAGTGTCTGACGGATAGCCTGGTTCAGTTTTTCAGCCTGTTTTTCGTAATCTTTCAGCTCATTGATCATCCTGGAGGGTTCCGATTCTTTTTCTAAACCCAGCAGATTGATGCGAACATTCAGCCCCGCACCTTCGATAGCAGCCTTTGCAAAGGCTGCACCTGCGCCTGCGTCTGAAATGGCGTTGATGTTGCCTAACTCAACCACCTTCAGTGCCAATTCTAAAATTCTTAGCGCCTTTTGCGCTACCATCAATGGCACATTTGCCGCAGTGATCGATGCCGCCTGTATCGCTTTGATGCGTTCTTCTTTTTGCTGCTCGGTGTCCCTGGGCAAACGCCTAGCTTCCATATAGGTATCAAAGGCTTCAGCATCTTTCGCCACAGCCTCTTCCATCCACGCCTTTAAAGCCAATGCCTCATCAATGATCGGCCACATCTCCGCTTCTACATCGGCATACCGCTTCTTGCCCACCGTCACCCGTCCTACCATGGCAACCAGTGAAGCCGCCATGGCACCACCATGAGCCGAAGCGGATCCGCCGCCTGGTGTCGGTTCAGCCGAAGCCAGGGCATCTAAAAATGTCGGGGCTTTCGTTTCCGACGGTCCATTACCAGACTTGGTCGACTCGTCAAATAAGCGTGTTTCCAAAACCTGTTCCGGTTCGAACTGGTCCATTTGCATATACCACACAGCCGCATCCACCAGCGCCTCGTTGGGGATGAGACCCACCAGCTCTGAGTGATGCACCTGCACGCCATATCGCACCGCCTCACGCCGGATCATCTCAACGACCCGGGACATGGATGTGCGCCTGAAATTAGTCAAATTCATCGAAACCTGGGCACGGCCTTCAACCAACACCCCCATTGATTTAACATACCGCAGACCGCCAGAAGAATGCCGGATGGCCCTGGCGATCTTGTTTGCAATCGAAACATCATCCGTCGTCAGGTAAACATTGAATGCAATCAGCGGTTGCCGTGCGCCAATAACGGTTGCGCCTGCCCCAGTCAGCTTTGAAGGGCCAAAATCAGGCTTACGATCAGGATTGACCCCGATCTCTTTCTTCAACACCTCATACTGACCCCGGCGGATGTCTTCTAAATTGATCCGGTCCGGCCGTGTGGCAGCATCCTCATACAGATAAACCGGGATCTGCAGGGTTTCTCCCACACGCTTTCCGAGCCGCCGTGCCATCTCCACGCACTCAACCATCGTCACGCCTGAAATCGGCACAAAGGGCACAACATCCGTCGCCCCAATCCGCGGGTGCTCGCCCTGATGCTGATCAAGATCGATCAGTTCCGCTGCTTTTTGTATGGCAGAAAACGCCGCTTCTTCCACCGCATCCGGCGAGCCGACGAAGGTGACCACCGTCCGGTTGTGATCAATGTCCGAATGGCGGTCTAAAATGGTGACTCCGCTAACCGAATCAATCTGCTGAATAATTTCTGCAACAACCGGCTCACGTCGTGCTTCAGAAAAGTTGGGAATGCATTCAACAATTTGTTTTGGCATAAATCCTCTCATTTGGTCTGGTTTCTAACATTATACCAACTTACCAATATTTTCCTTAAACAAGCAGGTAATCCATTAAACAAAACAGGCCACCTTCGCATGGCCTGTTATTGAAAAGTAAATGAAAAGTTATTTTACTTTAAAAACAACTTTTGTATTGTCGATCAAATTATCCGAAACAGGGCAGCGAGCATCCACTCGCTCGAAAAAAGCTTGCTTTTCCTCATCAGTCATATCGGCATCGATAAAGACTTCTGCACGGATCTCAGTGAAACCGGCGCGGCCTTCTGTTGTTTTGCCCATTAAGAAGGCTTTATCCAGGTCACCTTCCATATTAATTTCGAACCCTCGTAATTCAATCCGCTCCTGTCGAGCGATGATGGCCGCAATGGTGCCCAAACAACCAGCCTGCGCAAAAAGAACAACTTCTAATGGATTGGGGCCTTCGTTCTTGCCGCCACCAGCTTCTGGCTGGTCAATGATTAATTTGTGATCTTCACCCTGAACATCAACGCGGTAACCGCCCTTCCAGGTGCCATTTACCTTAATTGTACTGAGCATATTAATGTTTCTCCTCATTTCTACAAAAAATCAGCTTATTCATACATCTAAAATTTTAACACAAATTGGTAACACTGATTGCACTTTGTAAAATCTTAATTAATTCACTTCATTAATTTCGTCAATCTAATATATCACTAAAAATATTAATATTTCTGTGTTACATTTTAGTTTTTACAATTTTTAGATAAATATTATTTAGCCATGTAGGAATTTAAATAAAAAAAGTCAATATTGCTATTGACAAAATCAAAGTTCGTGTTAGAATATGTTCAATAATTACTATTCAAAACACCTAAATATAATATTTGTTCTGAAAGAATGAATAAAATTTTCATCCTGTTGTTCTAAGAACAAGTATATCATAAATTTCTAATTTATCAACGGGATACGGTTAGAAAAGGAGCGCAGTATGCGAAAATTGCCAGAAAAATGTCCAATTTGCCAATCAGAGATCTATGTCACCCGGTTTTTCTGCCCGCGCTGCGACACATCCGTCGAAGGGCATTTTCAACCCAATTCGGGGCCCTTCTCTGACCTGACCGAAGAGCAAATCAAATTCGTGCTGACATTTGTCCGCTGTGAAGGCCGCTTTAACCGGATGGAAGAGGAACTTAACCTATCCTATCCCACCCTGCGCAACCGGCTCTATGATGTCATCCGAGCATTGGGCTACGAACCCGGCAAAGATGAAGAACCCACCCTCTCCCCAGAAGACAGGCGGCGCATCCTTGATGAGCTCGAACAAGGGAAAATCACACCCCTCCAGGCACAACAACTCTTACAAGGCCTGGAAGTTGAATCCAAGAAAGGTGAATGACGATGGCCTCAACAGAAGAACGCATGCGAATATTGATGATGATCCAGGAAGGAAAGATTTCCGCTGCCGAAGGCGCACGCCTGATCGAAGCGCTTGATGATCTGAGCGAGCCGGCATCCCATCCGCCCACAGCCCCCAGCGGCATCCCCACCGGAAAGAAACCCCGCTATTTACGTGTTCTGATCACCGACACTGATTCCGGAAAAGCCAGGGTCAATGTCCGCCTTCCTGTCACCCTGATCAATTCTGGTATCCGGATGGGTGCTCGTTTCGCTCCTGAAATCGAAGGTCTTAACATGGAAGACC
The DNA here is from genome assembly GCA_016841365.1 of Anaerolineaceae bacterium. Lineage (GTDB taxonomy): Bacteria > Chloroflexota > Anaerolineae > Anaerolineales > Anaerolineaceae > Brevifilum. The sequence continues at coordinate 101,805 of JAENZI010000002.1, read as the reverse complement.
TGAATTCTTGGCTGAACTCAGGCGAAGTCGGGCAAATCGTGGATATATTCGATGAAGAAGATGGCGAGCATGTCGAGGTGTTTCTCGAATAATCCGTGGGTAATAATTTGTAGACCCAAGGCAAACAAATTCCAACGTGCACGGATTCAGCCTGCCGTAAATCCGTCCCCAAGTTCCTTTCAGCCAGGCATTTTATTCTTCATTCCATAATGATCAATGCCCACGCATTAATTCAAATACTGAGATCAATCAATAATCGAAATCATCAGTAAACCAGACTCCTGATATATGAACTGGGATGCTCCCCTACACCCAAGGAATTCCGATGACCGAAGCAATCCAGACTGAAACAAATAAAAAATGGCAATTTAGGTTCTTCACCATTTGGTTTGGCCAATCCTTTTCTGTGCTTGGCAGCCATCTGGTCGGCTTTGCCTTCGTATGGTATCTGACCGAACAAACAGGTTCCGCCACGATCCTCGCCATGGGGACCTTAATGCAGGTGTTACCGAGCATTCTCATTGCCCCATTCGCCGGCGCATTAGTTGACCGCTGGAATCGAAAAGCCGTGATGGCCATATTTGACAGCATCACCGCTCTTTTCACATTGCTGGTCGCCATCCTCTTTATGCTGGATATTGCCCAGATCTGGCACATATTCGTGGTGATGTTCATCCGGTCTGCCTGCGGTCAATTTCAATGGGCAGCCATGACCGCATCAACAACCCTGATGGTGCCAAAGCAACACCTTTCTCGAGTTGCGGGTGCAAACCAGGCATTGCAGGGCATCATGAATATTGCCGGACCCGCAATTGGCGCTTTCTTAATCGCAACAATGCCCATCCAGGGCGTTTTGTTCATCGATGTTTCCACAGCGCTCCTGGCTGTGATTCCACTGCTGTTCTTCACCATTCCGCAACCTGAACGCAAAGGGGTCAAAGATGGGAATGGGGGCATCATCAAACCCACCATTATCCAGGACCTGGTTGAAGGTTGGAAATATGTCACTAACTGGACTGGTTTGATGGCGATTATTTTCCTGGCGATGCTGGTCAATCTGTTGATCAACCCGGCGTTTTCGCTTCTGCCCTTGGTTGTCACCGAACATTTTGGTAAAGGGGCTTATGAACTGGGCTTCATTAATTCAGCATTCGGTTTAGGCGTGATCCTCGGCGGTTTTCTATTGAGCGCCTGGGGAGGGTTCAAAAACCGCGTCCTGACATCCATTATCGCACTCACCATTTCCGGCGGGGCAATCCTGATGGTGGGTCTGGCACCATCCAATATGTATATCCTTGGTGTCATCGGGATTGCCATCTTCGGTTTCCTCAACCCGATTGTCAATGGACCGCTCTTCGCTGTAATGCAGGCCAAAGTTGAGCCAGATCTGCAGGGCAGGGTTTTCAGCCTCTTGCACACCGGCGCCAGCCTTGCCAGCCCGATCGGGTTAGCAATTGCCGGCCCTGTTGCCGATGCCACAACCAACCAGCTGTGGTTCATCATCGGCGGTATATTGACCATCATTGCAGGTGTCGGCGGGTTTTTCGTCCCGGCGATCATCAAGCTCGGCAAAGATGATGCAGAAGCAAATGCACAGAGCAATCAACTGCAACAATCCTTCCAGGAACCAAGCGCTTGAAATTCCCAATAAATCGGATTAAATAATAACCCCTGCAGCATAAAACTTATGTTCAGGGGTTTTATCTTTCCGCTGTAGTTTGACGGGGGACATCAATTATGCTATGATGATTTAGGTAAACCTAATTTATTATTTAGACTTCTCACAAGGAGTCACGATGTCCGAAACGTTAAGTCACAATATTCAGGATTATTTGAAACGAATTTTCGAACTCACCCGTTCTGGCGGAAAAGCTTCCACCAGCCAACTGGCAGAAGTCCTGGGCATTTCAGCCGCATCGGTCACGAATATGCTCCAGAAGTTATCAAAAACTGATCCGCCTTATGTCATCTATCAAAAACACCATGGCGTTGAGCTGACAGAGGCCGGCAGACAGGCTGCCCTGAAAATGCTCAGGCGCCACCGCCTGATTGAACATTACCTGGTAATGAAATTAGGCTATACCTGGGACGAGGTTCATCAGGAAGCTGAAATATTGGAACACGCCATGTCCCCCCTGCTTGAAAAGCGAATGGATGCGGCGCTCGGCCATCCTGAGTTTGACCCGCACGGTGACCCCATCCCCAATGCAGAATTACACATGCCCGAAATTGTGCAGATTTCATTGAACAACCTCGATGTTGGAAAAAACGGGCAGATTGTACGCGTTCCACACGAAGATCCACAGGTGCTGCGATATTTAGGCAAATGCGGCTTGCGGCCAGGAGCAAAAATTACATTACTTTCACGCACACCTTATGACAAGACGATGCGGCTCCAGGTTCACGATGTGGCCGAAGAGATTGTGATCGGCCCAACCTTGGGGGATCAAATCACCCTGAAGGTCGAAGCATAATTCTGAGCGAACAGTATTGAAGGCAGCGAAAATCCAAATCCGTCAACCAAATCACTAATAAATAAAATCTGATCAACGCCAAGTGTGCACAGAAGGAGCACTCAAATTTTATGCCTGAATTACCAGAAGTTGAAACCATTGTCCGCAGGCTACGAGATGGCAGTGACAATCAGCTCCCCGTCCCAGGGCAGGTGATTAAGTCGGTCGATGTTCAATGGGACCGAATCATCGCGGCACCCCATCCAACGCTATTCAAGCTGATGCTGGTCGATAAAACGATTGCTGATGTCCGCAGACGAGGAAAATTCTTACACTTCCCACTCAACGAAGGGCATTTGATTGGCCACCTGCGGATGTCGGGTGATATGCGTATGGAACCCTGCTTGAACGCAGATCACTCGCCCATCCCCGTTGAAGCACATGACCGGGTAATCATCAACCTTGTCAGCGGCTGGCGCTTGGTATTTAGCAATATCCGAAAATTTGGCAGAATGTGGGTTGTAGAGGATGCTGAACAGATCTTTGGCAGCCTTGGGCCGGAACCGTTGAGCGAGCGCTTTACTTCAGAAATACTATACGAAATGCTCCAAAGCCATAGCCGGCAGATCAAACCTCTGCTGATGGACCAACACTTCATTGCCGGGTTAGGCAATATTTACACCGATGAAAGTCTATTCAGAGCCAAAATCCACCCGCTCAGGCAATCTGATTCGCTCACCAAGCAAGAAGCTGCAACGTTGCACGCCGCCATCCAGACCACGCTGCAAGAGGGCATCCGGCGCTTTGGTGCAAGTGTGGATTGGGTTTATCGCGGCGGAGAATTTCAAAACCACTTTAATGTTTACCAGCGTGAAGGTGTCCCCTGCCCGAATTGCGGCACACCAATCCAAAAAATTACTGTCGGCCAGCGCGGCACGCACTTCTGCCCCACTTGCCAGAAACGCACCCCTTAGTTCTCATTTATCTGTTTCTATTTTTCAAAAATAAAAAGAAGGTGAGTTTCACCTTCTTTTTGTTATGTTGAACGTCTTTTTTGCTTTTAAGAGCGAAGACTACGTTTAGTAAACCTAAGGTTCTGCAGCCACCAGCGCACAGTATCAGCGATGGATTTTGCCAATCGGATCGGACGATACCCAAGCTCCGCTTTTGCTTTATCTGAGCTGATCTCAGAGTTGCTCACGATCGTTTCAAGTGAATAACGCGTAACAAGCGGCTTGGTCTTAGTGATCTTGTAATACAGCTCTGCAATCGGTGCAACAACCAGAACAATCGGCAATGGGAAAGTGATCGGTTTCTTCTTTTTGCCGGTTACTTTTTGAACCAAACCATGAAGCAACTTCAACTCGATGCGCTCACCGCCCAGGATGTATGTCTCACCACTCTTGCCTCGATCCCGGGCTAAAATATGCCCGCGAGCCACATCCCTCACATCGACAAAATCAAAAGCGCCTTTCACCAGGAAGTTAACCGGCTTGCGCATCCATGAGAGGATCAACTCACCCATTTCAGAGTGACGGTAATCATACGGGCCCACCACGCCGGTCGGGCACACGATCACCGCATCGATACCGTCCGCTGCAGCCTGCTGCACCAAAATTGATGCCTCTGCCTTGGTGCGGTCATAGGGGCCAGCCGGGTTTTCGGGATCAAACCGCAGATTCTCGTCAATCGACACTCCCTTTGGCGGCCGCTCGAGCGCATGGATCGAACTGGTATAAATCAATTTTTTGACGCCAGTCTGCTTGACCGCATCAATCACGTTCTGTGTGCCCCCAACATTCACCTCGTACAACAGATCTGTGTTGCTTTCGGTAATGGAGACCAACGATGCCATGTGAAAAACAACTTCCACATCCTTCATCGCAGAAATCAGCGAATCAAGTTCCAAAACATTGCCCTCAACCATCTCCACCGATAGCCCCTCCAAGGATTTCGTATCCTCACCGGGCAGAATCAACACCCGGACATCCTCACCCTGACTGACAAGTTCCCGCACCAATACATTCCCTAAATGCCCAGCCCCACCAGTAACTAAATTCATTCTATTCTCCTCAAGCCACTTAAAATCAAATTGATACCAGAACGGGTAATCTCCTGCCAGTCAGCGTTTTCAGGGTCAAATGACGCCTGCAGCAGTAACCCCATCGCGACTGCCATCAGCAATCGAGACGTAGCATCGGGGTCCAGCCCTTCGTCAAAGGAGCCTTCTTCAACCCCTTTTCTGATCAGGTCAGCGAAGAAATCCAGATAGCGATGGTAAGGGGCTACTGCTCTTCGCCAAATTTCTGGGCTGCGGCTTGCCTGGCGCCAGAACTCGAGCAAAATTGGGAATCCGGATTCCAAGGCCTCAAATATGCTGCCGGTCATCCCGGCCATATTTTCCAACGCCTCCGGAACACTGGCTGCCGACGCCCCTGCTTGCTGAAGCGCACCTTCCACGCCTTCCAACCAGGTGGCCATCAAGGCCAAGAACAATGCCTGCTTGGATGGGAAATGGTGATAGAATGCGCCTTTGCTGACCTGTGCCTGCTGACAAATTTCAGCCACACTGGCAGCGTCATAGCCGTTCTTAGAAAATAAATCTAAAGAAGTGCTGAGGATGATTTGGCGTGTTTCTACGCCTTTGGAATAATGGGTCATAATAACGGAAAACTTACAAATAAATCCGACCGATCGGTCGGTATTTAGAAATATACCATAGGCGAGAAATTAGTGCAAGGGAGAGATTGGTGAATAGGGAATGGTGATTAGTGATTGGTGATTAGTAATTGGGAAATTGCCTTTAGGAATTTGGATGAAGAAGTCCGGCATTATGCCTATATTAGGGACCTGGCCTATCGCAGTTTGTATAAAGCACAAAAGAAAGAAAAAATAACAACACCCCGTTTTGTGGGGTGTTGTTCCTAGAAATGACCACGGGAGTGCGCAGCCCTCTTCGAGCCCGAACCCGAGATCAAAAAACACCCCGGTTGGCGGGGTGTTTTTATTTAGAGGCGACGACGGGACTCGAACCCGTGATCGGGGTTTTGCAGACCCTTGCCTTACCAACTTGGCTACGTCGCCGGGAATAATAAAGCTGATACCTGCGGCCGATACGGCCATCTGATATCAGCCCATCGATCTTGTAAAGAGCGGGCGAAGAGACTCGAACTCTCAACCTTCTCCTTGGCAAGGAGACGTTCTACCATTGAACTACACCCGCATTCTCTCTCTCGTACTTTCGTGAAAAGGATTTTAACACATGGGCAATGATAAGTCAACCCAGAACATCAAAAAGACAAGACAAGGATTCAATAATAGGTGTCCGGTTCGTGTTCAAATTTTGCCTTTCAGTCCAGTTCGTGTCCAACTATGAATAACCCGACAATTAACCCAATCCTTCAGGCGGGTAAATCATTTCAGGTTCAACCCGCTTTTCGGGGCGGCTGATCAATTCCAGGGTCACGCCTAAGCGCTCCTCTGTGTCAAGATAAGCGTAATGGCCATCCCCGTCTAAACCAAATCCCGAACCATCCATGATCACCTGATAACCTGCTTCCTTGGCCTGGCGAATGGCCTCGTTAATATCTTCCACGACAATCCCAAAATGATGAACGCCATATCCATGCTTCTTAATAAAATCCGAATATATGGATTCTCCCCCAAGCGGTTGAATCAATTCTATTCTCATGGACCCAATGTAGGATAAGCCAATGCGCATTTGATAATCCGCTGGCTTTCCATAGTAGGTCATTTTGTTCACCAAAGGTTTTTTATAAGTATAAATATGCCAGGGCCCAATACCAAATTTTTCATAATATTGTTCCACGGCGCGCATCAGATCAGGCACCAAGATCGCCACCTGATCAATACCTTTTTTTAATATGGGTATAAGGATCTCTGAATTAATTGACATTTGTCCTCCAGTAAATATATGTGACTAAAATTATTCTAATTATACAAAGGTTGAAGACTGCTGTCTGTATATCATCGTTTCTGGATGGCCACATAAGTAATAGTACAATAATTAGATGATTGATACTTTGAGGCTCTCGCCAACAAACAATTTGTTGTTGTGGTGAATATCGTCTTTTATGAATTAGCAAAGATTGTTGAACAAACAGAATAAGTTAGATAATCAACTCAAACTAGATAGGTCTAATGCCTTTACACAATAAAGATTGATAAACCAAATATTTCCCCATACTTAAAAAGTAAAATATATCGTTACGCACAGTCTTCTAATTATCCTTACAAGAACAATCCTTTTCTAAACCGATAGAAAAAGTTCAAAGGCTGCCTTTTCAGCAGCCTCTGATGAACCTGTTCAACTTCCAACCTCTATTAAAAACCAATAATTAAGTTGATGGGGATTTACCGAATTCTCTTAACCTTCTCCATAAAGTCTCTAACTCGGTCCTCGTCCACATGGTTCTCGAATTTTCCGTTCTTTTTAAATGTCGTTCCAACGATCGCACCATCAGCATATTGCAATTGTTCTTCGACATTTTCTGGCCGTACGCCGGTGTTTGCAAAAACAACCGTTTCGGGCACAACATTTTTCACCATTTTCAAAACGGATGCATCCGTTTCAACACCAGCTGTCAGCCCTGAAACACAGAGTCCATCTGGCTTATGATTAAACACGGTTGATTTGGCTACCTGGACAACATCACGTTCGCCAAGGTAAACCGCTGCTTCGGGGACAATATTAAAGAGAAGTTTCACGCCTTCAGCATTGACTGCGTGTTGATGGCGAACCGATGCGCCTGCATTGGTATTCCACAACCCAAAGTCTGAGGCGTAAACGCCTGAAAAAATTTCACGCACAAATTTAGCGCCAGTCGCTGCGGCCAGGTCAAGCGATCTTTTGGGGTCCCACAAGACATTTACGCCAAACGGGATGCGAATTTCATGCATCAATTCACCAATAATCCGCCCCATGGCAGCAACAGTGACAGGTTGCACATCTGTCAAATATGGCAAGCTAAATTCATTTGAAAACATCACCGAATCCACGCCCCCGTTTTGAAGGGCAAGAAAATCTTTTCGAGCCCATTCTATAACTTCCTTCATTCCCGTTTTTGGATCATACGCAGGATCACCAGGCAGGGCATTAAAATGACACATCGCAATAATTGGTTTATCCGTTCCAAATACGTCTTCCGTCCAAAGTTTCATCATAATTTCCTTTCAGAATTGTTATTAATATTATCGTTCACGATCGGCCAAGCGGTGCATCAAAGGCTTGGTCTGAGTATAAAGGTCTCGAAAAATTTCATACTGTGCATCATAAATTTCTTTAGTCTCTGCACGAGGTTTAATAATGTGTTTCATATTGACCCATCGTGAAACATCTGAATAATCCTTAAATATTCCGACGCCCATACCTGCCATAAAGGCATCCCCATAACTTGCACCAATATTTTGTTCCGGAATATTCAATGAAATCCCGGACACATCCGAGACAATTTGCATCCAAACCAGGTTCTTTGTGCCGCCACCCACAGCCAGAATCCGCTGAGCTTCTACGCCTTCGTTCCTCATTTCATCAATGTTGTGTTTGATGCCATAAGCTACAGATTCTAATATCGCCCGGTAAATATCAGCCCGAGTGTGTTTAAGACTTAATCCAAACAGAACACCCTTCGCCTTAGCGTCATGAATTGGTGTCCGTTCCCCCTCAAAATAAGGCAAAGCGACCAATCCATGCGCGCCAGGGACTGACTTTTCAGCCAACTGTGCCAGGGCGGCATAAGCATTCGGGCCACCCTGGTCTTCTTGTTGCTGTTCAGGCCAGCCAAATTCATTCAAAAACCAGCGCGTCAGACTTCCAGCAGCAGACATCCCCCCCAGAAAACCATACGTGCCTTCACTCAGAAAGTTTGAAGCCCAAAATTTTTCTGGTTTGACGAGTTTTTCAGTCTTCTGGATGAAAAATATCGTGCTGCCAAACATGATCATCATATCGCCGACGTAAGCCAAACCGGCGCTAATTGCTTCAGAGGCCGCATCGGTTGTTCCGGCAATCACAGGTGTGCCTTTTGCTAGCCCCGTTATCCGTGCCGCTTCATCCGTTACCTCCCCCACGACTTCATGTGACCAGTAAAAATCTGGCAGACGGTCAATCTCAGTAACATGTTCCTCCATTTCTTTTTTCCAGCTGATTGTCTTGGAATTAAAAATGGGGGCGTATCCGCCGGCAGTGTAGATGTCAATGCTTGGAACACCTGTAAGTCGATAAACAATATAGGACTCGCTGGTCAGGAACCACCTTGTCTTTTCATAGATTTCGGGCTCGTTATTTCGGATCCAAAGGATCTTGGGCCCGCTTGCCTGCGATGTCAATTTTACGCCATCATAATCGGGATCATCAGATTTTGAGATAACATCTTGAAGGTAAGCGATCTCATCCATAGCCCGCGTATCAATCCCGTATAGAATTCCAGGACGCAGCGGCTTGCCGTCTTTATCGATGGGCAACACACAAGACCCGATTGCACTCACGCCGATTGACAGGATCTGTTTGGGGTCAATTTCTGATTTGTGGAGGATTGCCTTCGAGATTTCCACAAAATCATGCCACCAGACCCCATCCGCGTCATGTTCGAAATGACCCGGTTTTGGCATCGACAACTCATGTGGAACAACGTGCGAGGCGACCACTTCTCCAGACAATGACACCAAAACACCTTTGGAGGAATAGGTGCCGATATCAACGCCCAATAAATAAGATTCATTCATAGATAAACTCTATCCAATGCCCTTAGAGTAAAATTTTTCCGTTTTCAAAAATCAACTGATCATCAAGGAAAATTTGGCCTTCCTCACGCAGATCTTTGATTATGTCCCAGTGAATTGCGGATTGGTTTTTGCCGCCAGTTCGAGGATATGCACGTCCCATGGCAATATGCATTGTGCCGCCAATTTTCTCGTCAATAAGAATATCCTTACAGAAGTGAGTCACTTCCGGATTGGTTCCGAGGGCAAATTCACCAATCTTGCTGGCACCCGGATCGGTGTTTAAGACAGCTTGGAGAAAATCCTGATTGGTGGATGAGGTTGCACTCACAAGTTTGCCGTGGTTAAATTCAAGCCTTATGTCTTCAACCAAACGACCACCTAATACACCCGGGAAATCAAAGTAAATGTGTCCATTTACCGAACTGGTGACTGGGGATGTGGCGATTTCGCCATCGGGCATGTTGCCAATTCCGCGTGCGACATCCCACGTCCTGCCCTCAACCGATAGGGTTAAATCTGTTCCTTTACCAATCACATGGACTTCCTTACCCTTGTTTAGCTTATCAGCCCAACCTTGCCATTCCTGGCTCACTTTTGGCCAATCCAAAAGGCACGAGTTGAACCACATATCCATGATCGTGTTAAGGTCAACTTCTGCCTGATGTGCTAAGGCATCGTTGGGAACCCGTAGCAAACACCAGCGTGTCTTTTCCCATCGTGCTGATGAGACTTTGCCCATCGCTTTGCGAAGTGCTTGAAGTTTATCCGAGGGCACATCCCAAAATGTGTTTAAGTTGTGAGCACCGCGCAAACCAAAATAGACATCCGCCCACTCCATACCATACATTTCTATGTCAGGAACCCAGCCGTACTGTTCTTCTGATCCAAACTCCAATGCCAATCGATTTAATTCTTCGGACAAAAATTGAACCTGCGGATATCCTCCTGCTTTGATCACATGCTCATAGATGGCATGCATCAGAGGATAAGACTCGGTTTCAATCATCGCAATCATTACTTTTTCGCCTGGTTGGACCTTCATCGAATAGTTTACTAATAACTCACCAAGCTGATTCCATCTTTTATCCATTACCTAACTCCTCAAAATAATTTTATTATTTTTGACTTTCTAATTATTACCCGTTGCTTTTGATTTTCTTCTACGAACCAAGTAATTGATCACGAAAATCACAATCAACAAGACGCCCCAAGAGAAATCTTTGAAAAATGTGCTCCCTCGAACGCCCTGAAGCATCATTTGGAAACCCGTTGAAAGCGCCTGTAAGATCAACATAGATATGAAAATATTGATCACATTGCCAAACCCATTTTGGATTCCTGCAAGCACGGTAATTAAAATGGTTAATAGAACGTATGTTGTCGCCCCATACTCATAAGCGGCAGACATCGTACGGCTCATAATAATAATGCCAGCCACCGATGCTAAAACACCACTAATAATATACGTCTTCATGATGACCGCTTTATTATTGATCCCAGAAAATTCTGATGCTGTCACATTCGTCCCAACCATCCGCATTTTAAAACCTAATGTTGTGTGATTCAAAATGATATAGGTAATCACAGTGATTAAGAGGAAAAGTAAGAAAGGGATCGGGATCTTGAGAAAAGACCCATTGGCAATCGCTGCAAATTGATCCGGAAAGCCCGTGATCGTTCGCCCTTTTGTTAAACCAGCGGCAATACCAGTGAAAAGCGATAATGTTCCTAATGTTGCCAAGATAGGCGGAACACCAATGTAGCCGACCAAATATCCGTTGAGAATGCCTGAAATGACACCAACAATCAGGGGGATAATCATCGCAACAATCAAAACCCAACTTGCGGGATTATCCGGCATTGTGATCTGTGTAAATATTGCTGCAATGCCGCCAGTTTCTGGTGGTGGATACATCAAGAACAAGAAGTAACCCGATAAGACAACACCGAGATTGGCTGTTGCGTTTATCGAAAGATTGATCCCGCCAATTAAGATAGTGACCATCATCGCAACGGCGAGGATACCAATTTCTGCCAACTGAACGGCCATAGAAGTTACGGAACGGGCAGAAATAAATCCCTTATCCGTGTTGACGATCGAAAAGAATACCATGACGATCACAAAAATAATTAGCAGCAGCAAAGATTGCTGATCAACCTTTGTATTTTTAATAGAATTTCGGAATATGTCTTTTATCTTTTTCATTAGATCATTCCTCAACAGTCGCTTCGATTAAGTCAGTCGTACGGCCAACTTTTTCAAGACGTTTTTCTCTAATAGCCGGAATAGCTGTGAATATGATTAAGATCAAACCGATGACAAAATTTTGCCACTCCGCAGGGATTTCTGTCAGTACAAGTGCCCGTCGGATGATCTGCGTTAGAACAACACCTAATACTGTTCCAATGACTGTGCCGCGCCCGCCTTTAATCGCAGCACCGCCGATGATAACGGAAGCAAGAACACTCAGATTTTGACCAATAAATAATGTTGGGTTGAAGTTCCTGCTAAGCCCGCTTTGGACAATGCCAGCAAAACCAGACAATAACCCCATCATCACGAAAACAATTAATGTGATCTTCTTAATATTAAAACCAGTCCGTTCAGCAACTTCAGGATTACCACCAATGGCATAAATCCCTCGTCCGATCATGGTGTACTTCAAGAACCACCACAGAAACACACCGATCACAACCACATAAATCGTTGAAACATGCAAACCGGTCACTCCGGTTACTTCGTCTGTCACAGTAGCAATGAATGAGGAGTAGTATCCAACAACGCCTTCAGGCATGTCAAAATTTGATGTCGCACCGATGAAAAACAAAGTAAATCCGTACCACATTGTTTGCGTTGCCAGTGAAACATCAAAAACCTTGAGTTTAAAGGTTGTGATAATGAGCCCATTCAGCAAGCCTGCCAAAGCACCAATCGTACAGCCCATCACAAAATAAACGAACAACCCACCTTCATAACCCCGGGCAATAAGGAACATGTGCGTAGAGTAAGAAGCAACCGCTGCAATCGCAATGAAAGAGATATCCACACCACCTAAAATGACCACCGGCAATAAAGCAAACGCTAAAATAATATAAACGTTTGAAGACCGGACCAAGTCAAAGAGTGAGGCAACCGTGAAAAAGTTGGGGTTAATCAAGCCCACTACAAGACTGAGGGCAGCAATAATCAATAAAACAAGAAATTCGTTTGTTTTTAAGAGTTTCTTCATCGTTATTCAACCTGCCGTTTCTGATTCTCATCCCTATCATCTGCAATCAATTTTGTATTCAGGTCATCTTCGTTGGTCGATTCACGATCGAATTCTTCTACAATTCTTCCGCGATGCATGAGTAAAATCCGGTTGCAGGTGTGCATTAATTCGGGAATATCATCGGACATCAATATAATTCCCATACCTTCTTTAGCAAGATTCCGAATCAAATCATGAATTGCAGCCTTAGAACCCACATCCACGCCAACTGTAGGCCCATTAAGAATCAATACCTTGGGATTAAACGCCAACCACTTCGCCAAAACCAAACGCTGCTGATTCCCACCAGATAAACTCGATGCAGGCAGTTCACCGTGCGGCGTTTTAACATCCAACCGCTCGATCCATTCACCAGCCAAATCCATCTTCTTCTTTTGATCAAGAAATCCCAGTTTGTTCTTCAGTGAATCAATGATCTTCGCGGCGATGTTATTATTGATCGTCTGCGGTAAAAACAAACCTTCCTTAAGGCGATCCTCCGGCACAAATCCAATGCCGTTTGATGTCGCATCAAAAATACTGTTGATTTTAATTTCCTTACCTTCAAGGATAATTGTTCCGGAGTCCGCTGGCTTTTGACCAAATAATGATAATGCCAATTCGGTTCGTCCTGAACCAAGCAAACCTGTTATACCAAGAACTTCATTTTTGTATAATTTAAATGAAACATCAAAAAAGCCATGCGATAGGTTAAAATCTTTTACTTCAAAAATGACTTCATCTTCTTTTGGTTCGCTGTATTGAATCGAACTTCTGTCAATATGACGCCCTGTCATTTGATATTCGATTGTCTTAATATCCAGTTCCGTTGCGTCCTGGTCAAGAATTTTCTGGCCATTTCTCAAGATGATCGTACGTTCGCCAATTTCGCGCACTTCTGTCAGCTTATGACTCACAAAAATTGTTGCAATACCCTGCTGATTAAGATCATGGATAACCTTGAACAGCGCTTTGACCTCATTTTGTGTCAAAGCCGTCGTGGGCTCATCCATAATAATCAACTTCGCATCAGCCAGGATCGCTTTTGATATGGCGATTAATTGTCGGTCTGCTGTTGATAAGTCCTGAACAAGAGCAGCCAGTGGGATATCGACATTGATCTTTCTAAGTCCTTCACGGGCAAAATCTTTAACTTCATTCCAATTGACCGTTTTTGCACCAGAGATGATCAAATCATTCAGTGCAATATTTTCAGCAACAGTCAGGTTTGGGAACAGTGAAAAATCCTGATAAATGACCTGGATGCCCGCTTGAATGGATTGAAGCGGCGACATTTTTCCATAATGTTTTCCATCAATGTAGATGTCACCTTCATCCGGCGTATAAACACCAGAGATAATTTTAATCATCGTTGACTTGCCAGAACCGTTTTGCCCGACAAGCGTTAGCGATTCACCTTTGTTGATGGAAAAACTTACATCATCTAAAGCGGTGACACCACCAAACCGTTTTGTAATACCTTCAACTCTGAGTAATTCCTCTTCCATCAAATTTTCCTTCGTTTCATTACGTTGTGGGGTATCAGTTTAATGAGCGGCTGGCAAATTGCCAGCCGCTCAATCTATCTATCTTATACAGATTTAGAAATCGTAATCATCCATATTGGTGGCGTCAAACTTAATCCAGGCGTTACCATAAATCACTTGCGCGCCATTCACGCCTTCTTCAATGATGATGTTCTCATAACCGGGAACACCCAAGTCCATACCGGGGGTGATCTCTTCGCCCTTAGCAAGCAGCTCGAGAACTACGTTACAAACATAACCTGATTGGGCTGGGTCCCAACCCATCGCCAGATCGACTGCACCGGTTTCGAGTAATTCACCAGCATAGGATTTGATGCTTGTGCCAACGACGGCAATCTGATCATTCAGGCCAGCTTCTTCAATAGCGCGGCCGGCAGCAACAACATCGCCAGCGGCTGAGCCCTGCATACCTTTAATATTGGGATAGGTGTCTAGCAGGTCTTTGAAAATGTTATAGCCAACTTCCTGGTCCTCTTTGGATTCAAACTTCCCAATGAATTCCATATTGGGATAGTTTTCTTCCTGGTAGGCTTTAGCACAATCGGTCCACTCATTGTGGGTTGCATTGGTCAGAGACCCAACAAATTGGACATATTGCCCTTCTTCGCCCATGCGAGAAGCCATTTCTTTCATGATCTCTTCGCCATAAGCACAGTTATTGAAGGGTTCCACATCAAAGTGTAATGAGTCGCCGCTGGCTGTAGAAGCCTCATGCGTAACAACCCAAATGCCTGCGTCCATGGCTTTCTTCTGGGCAGGTTCATTTTCTGGCACACCGTAAGGAACGTTGCAAATGCCATCCACGCCCTGAGCAATCAGACTCTCAATGATTTGCACCTGGGCTGCGGAATCTGCCTGTGAAGGGCCTTCCATGAAAGCTGTATTTCCGGATGCTTCACCATATTCCAGCACACCTTTTTCAAGGCGCAGGAACCAGTTGAAAGCAATGGACTTAACAACTGTCCCGAAGGTGAAGGTTTCATCTTCAGCGGGTTCTTCTACTGCTGGGCCCTCGTCAACGGGTTCTTCCACACTGGGTGAGCATGCCACAAACAGCGAGGCAATCAAAATCAATGCGAGTACGGTAATTAATCGGTTCTTCATTTTATTCTCCTTGGTTTTGTAATTAGTTTTGTAAATCAAAGTCTAAAAATCTTATTGAATGTTTCGATAATGCTCCTCTCTCTAAGATATTTGCTCGTGTTCAAGATTGGTCTCCGGTAATAAACGAAATGATGCAAAACGCATTGTTTCGTTTTTATACAACTATGTATTTGACACCACGGGACTCCAGCAAATCTCTGGATTCCTTCGATATGCCACTATCTGTAATCACCAGATCAACCTGATCAATATCGCAAACTTTATAAAAACCTGATTTTGTGAATTTTGATGAATCAGCCAAAAGAATTAATTGATCTGCTGCCTCTATTATTGATTTTTTTAGCTGAACCTCTTCAACATTTACATTTGAAATCACACCATTATGATGAATGGCATCAGCACCCATAAATGTCTTGTCAACAGTAATTTCGTTGATCACATGTTCAGCAATTGATCCTTGCAATGAATAAACGTAATTTCGAGCAATGCCACCGGTACAGACCAATTTAATTTTCGGGTCTTCTGCCAACTTCACCGCTATCTTGAGATCATTGGTGACAACCGTGATTTGTGCTTTATTGCTCAGTAATAGCGCAAGCGCATAAGTTGTTGACCCAGCATCCAGGATAAAGGTGTCACCATCCCCAATCAATTTCAGTGCCTCAAGCGCAATCCGCTCTTTTTCATTCGTCATCTCGTGGCGCTTGATGTAATAAGGCGTTTCAGTGGCAACACCGGGGTTTACTTTCAACGCACCGCCATGTTTTCGGATACACAACCCATCAGCCTCAATTTTGTCAAGATCCTGACGAATGGTCACAGTAGTAACCTGGAACTCCTTTGCTAACTCAGACACCTGAACAAAGCGGTTCTCGTTTAGTTTTTTTAAAATTAAGGCTTGACGCTCTTCTGGGATCATAAAATTATTCGTTTGATAAATTTAGCAAAATATATTTTTGCTATTTATTTCCAATTGACAATTCAAGTTTATCAAAATGTTAATAATTTGTCAATACTTTCAGGGAAATTTGTTAATTCGAAAATTAGAGTAAATTTTCAGTGGCAATCAATATTGAAACTAATCGTAATTTTGAACGACAAAATCCGAGCAATCCTCCTTATCTGGGTTGCTCGGATTATGATCTTAAGAAAAATTCTATCGATGTGGATTTTGGTTCAGGAGTCTATTTTTGCCTACACCCATTCCAAATCGGCCAGGAAGTGCCGCAGCAATTCCGGCTCCCACGTGATTCGCAACCCCCTGATCGTATCCGCATGCGCCATCAAATCCTTCGCCACCTCCCCCACGTAATCCAGGTGACTGCGGGTATACACCCGCCGCGGGATGGCGAAACGCAGTAACTCGTTTTTAGCCAGCACCATCTCCCCACTGGCAGGGTCCTTGTGCCCGAACATTAAGCTCCCGATCTCAACCGTCCGCACACCACCTTCAACGTACATCATATTCGCCAAGGCAGCGCCTGGGAACTGGTCCTTGGGGATGTGGGGTAAGGTCTTACCTGCGTCCACATACACGGCGTGACCGCCTGTCGGTTGATAGACGTGCATACCAGCATCCTGCAGCACCTTCCCCAGGTATCGCGTATGGCTTTCGCGGTATCGCAAATAGTCCTCGTCAACCCCTTCATACAGGCCTTGGGCGACCGCTTCAAGATCCCGGCCGGAAAGCCCGCCGTAGGTGATGAAGCCTTCGTGGATGATCAATTTTTCCGAGATCCTTAGTTTAAGTTTTTCATCCCGCAGCCCAATGAACCCGCCAATGTTGACGATCGCATCTTTCTTTGCGCTCATTGTGCAACCATCGGCATAGGAGAACATCTCCAACACGATCTCGCGGATAGACTTTCCGGCATAGGCTTCGTCCCGCGTCTTGATGAACCATGCGTTCTCCGCAAAGCGGCATGCGTCAATGATGAATAAAATACCGTACCGATGATACATCGCTGCCGTCTTGCGGATGTTATCCATCGAAACCGGCTGGCCTGCCGCCGAGTTGTTCGTAATCGTCAGCATACCAAGCGGGATATTCTCTGCACCAACCTCGTTGATAAACACCTCCAGTTTTTCGAGGTCCATATTCCCCTTAAATGGCGGGTCAATGGCAGAATCCTCTGCTGCATCCACTGAAAAATCCATCGGGTGGGCACCAAGCGCCATGACGTTAGCATGGGTGGTATCAAAATGGCGGTTATTCGGCACAAATTGCCCCGCCTTCACCAGCTTGCTGAACAGCATCCCTTCTGCCGCCCGGCCCTGGTGCGTCGGCAGCACATACGGGAACCCGAGGATATCCTTCACGGCTTGCTCAAACTTGTAAAAACTCTTAGCGCCGGCGTAGGATTCATCCCCCACCATCATCGCCGACCACTGCCTGTCGCTCATGGCATTGGTGCCGCTATCAGTCAGGAGGTCAATAAACACATCCTCTGCTGGCACTTTAAAGAGATTATTTTTCACCTTATCTAATATCTCCACCCTCTCTGCCCGATCAGTCATTTTTATCGGCTCAACAACTTTGATCCTAAAAGGTTCGATAAACGGAATGGTCATATCCTATCCTCTCTTTGTGATGATCGAATTTGTTTCTATTTGTTTTTACTAAATGCTACTAAATGCTCCAAAAAAATGACTGATACGCTATTAGTTTACTATAATTCTTGCATTCCAAAATTGGCCTGACAATCTCAAGCGGCTGTTTTGTTTGATATACTTCATAACATCTGATCATGAAAGGAAAACATCAATGACCAAAATCAGCAAACAAGCAGCGCTTGATTATCACCAATTGAACGGGGTCCCGGGTAAGATCTCGGTTACACCGACCAAGCCCTTAGCCACGCAACTGGACCTTGGGTTAGCTTATACCCCCGGTGTCGCCTATCCCGTGCTTGAGATTGCCCAGGATCCTGATCTGGCTTATCAATACACATCCAAGGGCAACCTTGTGGCTGTGATCTCAAACGGCACCGCCATCCTCGGCCTGGGTGACCGCGGCCCCTTGGCGGCCAAACCCGTGATGGAGGGTAAAGGGGTACTGTTCAAAGCCTTTGCAGATATTGATGTGTTTGACATTGAGATCGATTCTCATGATCCCGATACCGTGATTGAAGTAACCCGTGCGATCGCCCCCACCTTCGGCGGAATCAACCTTGAGGATATTAAATCGCCAGAGTGTTTTTATATTGAATCAAGGCTCAAAGAACTGCTGGATATCCCCGTGTTTCATGATGATCAGCACGGCACAGCCATTATCCTGGGAGCAGCGTTATTAAATGCAATGGAACTCACCCAACGCAAATTTGACGAAGTCAAAGTGGTTTTCTCCGGTGCTGGTGCAGCAGCGATGTCTTGCGCCAAACACCTGGTCAGGCTGGGCGTTCCCATCGAAAATATCTGGCTGGTGGACGTACACGGATTGGTTTACCACGGCAGGCAAGAAGAAATGACGCCCGATAAAGCCCTGTTCGCTAAAGGCGATAGACCCGCCAGCCTGGCGCAGGCGATGGAAGGCGCAGATATCTTTATCGGCCTGTCAGCCGGCAATATCGTCAGCCAGGAAATGATCAAGCGCATGCGCCATGATCCCATCATTTTCCCGATGGCAAACCCCGACCCCGAAATCAAGTACGAGTTGGTGCGCGAGGTACGCCTGGATGCGATCGTCGGCACTGGCCGCTCGGACTATCCCAATCAAATCAACAATGTGCTCGGGTTCCCGTTCATCTTCAGAGGTGCCCTGGATGTACGCGCTCGCACCATCAATGAAGAGATGAAATTAGCCGCCTCATTAGCCCTGGCAGAGCTTGCTAAACAACCCGTGCCCAAAGAAGTGCTTGATGCATATCAATTGGAACACCTTTCATTCGGCCCGGATTACATCGTTCCAAAGCCCGTAGACAAACGCGTTTGCCTGTGGGAAGCGCCGGCAGTCGCCAAAGCGGCGATTGAAAGCGGTGTAGCACGGATTGACCTCGACCTTGATGGATATGTCACCCAACTGGAAAATCGATTGCTCAAGAAACCAAAACAAGCTTAATAAATGACAACTGACTAATCTCAATGCAAAAGATTTGCAGGACAGACATTGTTCAACGAAGGATTTTTAGAGATGGATATTGTCGGGATTGGACTGTGCACATTTGACATACTGATCCACGCATCGGAACTACCTGATTGGGACCACCCTATTCGGCTGGAAGATGTGGCCTTTGATGGCGGCGGACCCTGCAGCACAGCATTGTGTGCCGCATCAAGACTGGGTGCTAAAACTGGTCTGATCAGCACCGCCGGTAATGACTGGTTTGCTGTGCAAAAATTAAAATCCTTAATCAGCTTTGGCGTGGATGTTTCTCATGTGCTTTATCGAGACCGCAAGGAAAACCAGGTTGTATCCGTTAATGTGGATAGCAAGTCAGGGCACCGAATCTTCAACACGCGCACAGACTTTTACGATGCCCCAGTGACCCCCGAAGAACTTGATCGCGAATATATCACAGAAGCGGAATTCTTACTGCTGGATGGGCACTATCTTGAAGCATCCATCACGGCGGCACGCTGGATGCAAGAAGCGGGAAAACGCGTGATGCTCGACGGCGGTGCCACTACGGCACCCAGCCTATCAGACGAAAAGATCGAGCTTGTCAGGCTGACTGATGTGCTGATTTGCGGCGACGGTTTCGCGCAGGCGCTCACTGATGAAAGCGACTTGCATGCTGCCGGCAAGGCTGCCTTAGCATTTGGCCCAAGGATCGTAGTGATTACACAGGGCGAAAATGGCAGCGATTGCTTTACAGTTGATGGAACTTTCCACACGCCTGCTTTTGAGGTTGATATGGTCGACACCACGGGTGCCGGCGATGTCTTCCATGGCGCTTTTCTTTTCGGCATGCTCAGCGGATGGGATTTGAAACGAACGTGCGTGTTTGCATCGGCTGTTTCTGCGATTGAGTGCACCTTTTTAGGCGGCCGGTCTGGCATTCCAAGCTTTGATCAGGTGTGTGATTTCCTTGATCAACGCGGGATTGATTTGTAAACAATAGCGATAAAACAAACCAACTTATCGCAGATGGCTTTTAAAGGTAAGGAATGGGTTTTATGTCGTTTGGCTGTAGATGAGGTTGCCTAATGAAAACAAAAACACGGAGGCAAACAAATACAACGGCAGCCAGATCATGTGGACGACCCCATCAAGCACCTGATAGTTAAGAACAAAGACCGTAATCATCAATATCGTATCCAGGATTAATGTCACTAACGCTGATTTTCCAAGATCACGCAGTTGTTTTTCATCCCACCATTCACGGTCTTTCTCCTGCAATTTCGTGAATATCCAATAGATCACGGCTAAAACATAAGGGAAAATGATCGTCAGACCACTTATTACCGTATGCACCGTCAGCGTCCAGCCGTGGGGGTAGAAAAAACCTAAACATGCCATCCCTAATCCCATCGCGCCAGAGATCAGACCGACATACTGCACCACCATGAAAACGTTAATATCTTTAGCAACCCGGTCAATCTTTTTCCGCTTAAAATATCCCGAAACATGCAAGAATGTCAGCACAAGAATTACCAGGCTTTGAAATCCGATCATCGGATAAACAAGAACCCATTCAGGCTGAGAAAGATTGGCGCGGTATTGTTTGTGAATATCACTGAGCAGTGCGATATCGCTGAAGACAAATAATAGAGCGATGACGCTGACAACGATCAAAACAAGCGGAAACCACTTGAGTCTCTCGCTATGGCGCACATAACGGATAATTCGTAAAAGCGAATACAATAAAAAAATAAAGATCAATAACAGACCAAATCCCACCCCGGTCAACAAACCATCTTCAAGATCAGAAATCGGCTCGAAGGCAATCATTTTGGGCTGCAGCCGTGTGAGAACGAAAATAATGAACCCAAACGCGGCAACTGAAAGGAAACCAAGGATAATTGTCAGGATTTGAAGATTTTTGGGTCTATTTTTCATCGTTTTCCTCATCATCAACTAAGTAGAAGATCTCCTCAAGGCTGGCATTAAAATAAGCGGCAATTTTGAGTGCCAATAGGGTTGAGGGGTTAAACTTACCTGTCTCGATGGAGTGGATTGTCAGCCGGGTCACCCCAACGGCGTTGGCAAGATCCTGTTGTGAGATCTCATTATGTTCAAACCGATACTTCCGCAGATTATTTTCGAGTTTCAAAATAAATTATCCTATAAATATATAGTTTACTATACATATAGTATATCATACTATACACCTTGCCAAGCGGTAAATTGTATCCATTTTATTAGGTTGTGATCAAAAGGTTTTATCCTTGGATCAGGCAAAATAAAAACCCAGGAGAATTGCATATGCAATAATCCCGGGTCTTTGACGAACCTGTCCGGTAGATCGAGGGGTAAATGACAGGCTCTGGTATTAACTTTGGGTTTCAATTATTATCGCTGCACGCGTCCTGAGGCGTCGCCGCCCATTAATTTTTCCACATCTGCCACGCTGACACGGTTGAAGTCACCTGAGATCGAATGTTTGAGGCAGCTTGCAGCCACAGCAAACTCAAGTGCATCCTGCTTGCTTTCATAAGTGTTGAGGCCATAGATCAAACCGCCGCCAAAGGAGTCGCCGCCGCCTACACGGTCGACAATATCTTTGATTTCATATCTGCGGCTAAGGTAAAAATTCTCACGATCGTTAAGGCAGGCAGACCAGTCATTGTGGTCCGCACTCACGCTTTCTCGCAGGGTGATCCCAATCATTTTCAGGTTAGGATAGGCTTTCAGCACTGCATCCGAAAGGGCGCGATACTTATCATGCTCAAGCTTACCGCTCGCTACATCAACATCGGCTTTAATGCCCAGTGATTTCTGACAATCCTCCTCATTGGCAATGGCGACATCCACAAACTTGACCAGCTCAGACATCACTTCAGGTGCGCTTTTGCCATACTTCCACAGTTTCTTGCGGAAGTTCAGATCGCAGGATACCGTTAAGCCCATTTCTTTGGCGGCTTTGACGGATTCTAAGGCCAATGCCATCGCATTTGCAGAGATTGCGGGGGTAATGCCGGTGATATGGAACCAATCGGCACCATCAAAAGCGTCTTCCCAGTCAATATCACCAGGTTTTGCCAGGGATATCGCAGAATCACTGCGGTCATAGACCACCTTGCTGGGCAGTTGATTGGCGCCCGCCTCCAAGAAATAAACACCCATCCGCCCGGGGCCACGCTTGATCTTGCTGGTATCCACTGAAAAACGCCGCAACTCCTGCAAGCAGGCATCGCCCAAGACGTTTTCAGGTAACACTGTCACAAATGCGGCATCCATCCCGTAATTCGCCAATGAAACAGCCACATTGGCTTCACCACCGCCAAATGTTGCTTCCAGTAATGGCGTTTGGAAGAATCGTTCACAGCCAGGCGCCTTGAGACGCAGCATGATTTCACCAAAAGTTACAACTCTCATTGATTTAAATTCCTTTCTGATCTGAATTTTTCTACTTTTGCAACAAATGGACAGCAAACCCGCCAAATTCATCTTTGAGATAGACAGCAATCATTCTGCCATCTTTGAATTTTGCAGTGGTCTCATCCACCTCAAAACCGCGTTTGCCCAAATAGTGAATAGCACGGGCAATGCTGTTGGTGCGGATCGCGATATGTCCGTTCGCACCCAGGTAAGGCGCGTTCATAATCTCAATCCCGGTGCCAGCGAAATTCGAGCTATTCCCTTCTTTGACAGGGAAGTTAAACGCCTTATTGAAGCTGTCCGCCGCCCTCAGTGAGGAGTCCTTATCATTCATATTGATCCCAATATGTGCCACTTCAAACCCCAGCAGAACATCAATCGCGGTGCTGGCGCTCGCAGTGATGGCATCAAAATCATGTTTGGCAATCGCCGATGAAGAGCATAACCAACTGCCGCCAACAGCATGAATGTAGGGTTTATCAGCAAAGTCAGGCAGGTTACTGTTGTCAACCCCACCTGTGGGGATAAAGGACACATCTGCCGCTCGATACGGACCATAGAGCGACTTGCATGCCTGGATCCCGCCATAAGTGCCTGCCGGGAAGAACTTCACCGTTTTGATGCCGTAAGCCAGTGCCGCTTCAATCTCGGTGGGTGTCACACAACCAGGGGTGACTGCAACGTCATTCTCAACACACCAGGCAACAATCTTTTCGTTGAAGCCCGGTGAAACAATAAACTTTGCACCAGCATCGACCGCTTCCTGACATTTTTCCAAGGTCAAGACAGTTCCTGCGCCAACCAGCATCTCTGGGCAACCGTCTGCCACATTCTTAATCGCCTGAATGCCGGCATCGGTGCGCATGGTAATTTCCATGATATCCAACCCGCCCTTCAGCAAGGCTTCTGCCGCTGGCACAGCATCATCTGCATCGTTGATCACAACAACCGGTACTAACCCTGCTAAACCAATTCTTTCTAATGTGTTCATTTTCTGATCAGTCCTCATCTACAATCCAATTAATCTCAACACCTGAAATCTCGTGTAAAACCTCAAGCGATTCAACGACATTTGTCGGCAGCGTCAATCCATCCTCAGCCTTTTCATATCTATCCCATTCCATCTCACCCGGGACGTAGATTCTGTCTGAACCTTTGGCTTTGGGCGCCTCATGCAGGGCTTTGACCATATCATCAATGCGTTTTGTAAAGGCGTCCGTTCCAACAAACTGCTCAACATCAATCGCAATGAAGGTGTGGCAAACCCGGTTAGGCTCGTCGATTTCGAACAGCCAGCTGACGATATTATCCAGCATGCTCATCGCACCGCCCGAAAGTCCGCCTGTTAGCATTTCAACCATCACCGCCAATCCATAACCCTTATGAGCTGCCATAGGCTGCATGGCGCCTTCTTCGGGGTAGTGGCTGGGATCGGAAGTTGCGACTCCATCTTTATCCACAATCCACGTGCTGGGGATCGATTTGCCTTCTTTACGTGCTTTGACGACCTTCAGCGAGGCAACATTACTGAGCGCAATATCTAAAAACACCGTGGGTTTCTCACTTGAGGGTGCAGCATAAGCCAATGGATTATTGCCGATCAACATACCCCGTGCACCGGGTACAGTCATATTTGGGTCCACATTGCTCATCGTAATACCGACCATGCCGCGCAGTGCTGCCATGTTGGCATAATATCCAGCCGCGCCAAAATGCGTGCTGTTGCGCACGGTCACAATCCCGATACCAGCGGTTTTTGCTTTTTGGCAGGCAAGATCCATCCCCATGTAAGCAGGGACCATCCCCATCGCATTTCTACCATCCAAAATCGCAAACGCAGGACCGTCTCTGATGACATCGGGTTCAGCTTGAATATCTAAACCGCCAGCTTTAGCTTTTTTGACATAGTTGGCAAGGTTCACCGTGCCGTGTGAATGGGTGCCATAAGCGTCAGTTTCAGCCAACACTTCAGCCGTGATCCTGGCGTCTTTCTCAGACATGCCTGCTTTAACCAACGATTGTGCACAAAAAGCTTTGAGATCGGAAAGTCTAATTTTCTTTGATGCTTGTGTCATTAAGTATTTCTCCTTAATCTTTATTGAGATCGGTATTTACCATCTCTATATTTTGAAGCGGGCAGCGTAAATAGCACATACCGCATGCCACGCATAAATTCGGGTCTATGCCGAGCGTGTCCGGCGCAACAATATCCGGGGCAAACTCGCAGCAGATGGTCTTGCAAAGCTGACATCCCTCACCACATCCGCAATTCAAGCAGCGGCTGGCTTCCGCAACAGCTTCTGCCTGAGTAAGAACGCGCTCAAACGGATCAAAGGATTTGACGCGTTCTTCAGGGCTCATCGTGATGGTATCCGGTGAAAGCGAAGAATCTTTCAGGTAGCCAACACGCTGTAATACCTGGTTGGTGTCAACCACAACGGTATCAGGGGTATAGGTCAGGGTTGCCGTCTCTTTACGAATATACTGGTCAAGCGAAACTGCCCCGCGCTTTCCTGCGGCAATAGCCGAGATGATATTTCCGGTCCGGGAAGCATCACCGCCTGCATACACACCCGGCTGTGAAGTTGCGCCCGTTTTCCGGTCAACTTTGATCTTACCGTTCTTAACGATCGATTCTCCGATGCTTTCTTCCACATGCAATTCACCAGCGAGAATGACCGCGTCACAATCCGCTTGCATGGTCAAGCCCAGGGAATTAACCAATTCAACCCCAGCCACCTTCCCATCGTCTTGTAATATCTTCGTAATTGTCACGTCCTCAAGCAAGCGCACGCCTTCTTCACGAGCTTGTACGAGTTGTTCCTGTAAGGTGCCTTTACGTTTTGAAAAGCCTTTTGAAGCCAGGGTCACTATGGCAGCACCTAAACGGACTGCCGTCTGGGCAGCATCCAAAGCACTGTAGGACTCCCCAACCACAATGACACTTTCGCCCAAGGTGATATCCTTAACCTCGCTGACGGATTTGAGCAGCGCACTTGCTTTGATGACACCATTAGCGTCCTCACCGGCAATGCCCAGGGGTTCATCCGCCTGTGCGCCGACAGCCACAAACACGCCGTCATAACCATTCTCAAACAGATCTTCAAGGCTGAAATCACGCCCCAGCGCTTTACCAAACTGTACATCCATCCCATAAGCCAAAATGCGGTCGAGTTCATTTTGCAAGCGCTGACGGTCAAGCCTGAATGAAGGCACAGCAAAACGCAAATTGCCGCCAAGTTCGTTCTCGCGCTCAAAGATGCTTACCTCGTAACCTGCCTTGCGCAGGGTCACCGCTGCGGTCAGCCCCGCAGGACCAGAACCAATCACCGCCACGCGGTGCCCATTTGGCTTATCCGCCTGACCGCCCTCTAGCCAGCCCTGTTCACGGCCATATTCCAGTACAAACCGCTTGATAGCACGGATTTCAACCGGACGACTGACTTTCCCCAAGGTGCAAACATCCTCACAGGGTGCGCTGCATACCAACCCACAGATGTCCTGCAGGGGGTTTTTCTCAGTGATCAGCTCAAAGGCATCACGAAACTCGCCCTTTGCCACCTTCTGAACATATGCCTGAACCGGCACATGGTGCGGGCAAACGGCTTTGCAGGGCGCAGACAAATTCGGCTGGACAATGCGGGCGTAACCATCGTGCAGGGTCACCTCATCTGATGTCTTCACTTCGGTAACGATGCTGCCGCGGAAATCATCCAGACTTTGATATTGATGCTCCACCATATAATCGTGCAATCCTTTGATCATCGGATGCACGATATCATAACCGTTGATTAGCGTTTCAGAACAAATCCCCAGCAAATTACCGCCGCACAGGATCATCTCCACGGCATCACGCCAGTTGGTGATGCCGCCTGTCGCGGTGATAAAGGGATCGGGCTCATTTGTTTTGCGGATCTCATAAGTATCCCGCTGCGCCAGCGGTTTGAGCCATGAGCTGGAATAGCAGCTAATGCTGATCTCATCCTGCAAATGGTAACTGGACGTGTTGGGATGCTCCAGGTTGATCGGCGGAATTCCAAGACGATTGCCGGTCGAACCCACCGCATCCGCGCCAGCAGCATACAATGATTGGGCAACCCGGGCAATCTTCCCGCCCTCAGGCGTCAATTTGACGAATAGCGGGATATTGATCACATCCGCGATTGCTGCAACAATTTCAGCGGCGACATCTGCCTGCTGCCCCATGCTGGCGCCCGTCTTTTTCGTGATCTGGGTTTCATCTTTCCCCGACACTTCGAGGTTATAGGACATGTTTGGGCAGCACATATTTAACTCAATAATATCTGCCCCTGCTGACTCGAATTGACGTGCCATATTGACCCAGCCCGAAACGCCTTCATCTCCGGCATAGGTCATGTTTGCCATCAGGATCAGATCATGGAGGACTTTTTTGCCCTCTTCTACCAGGCGCAGACCTTCGGGAAAGGTCAACCGTTTTTCGGCTGTGAAAGCCAGCGCATGCTGGTGTTCAAACAAGCCATAGCGAGGTTTCCGATTGATGTATGGGACGGGGTCAATTGTCAACTTGATGCTGGCTGCTGCCCACCCGGTCTCTTCAATACGCTGTAATTGCCTAACAGATTTAACTGTTGGGCCGGATGCAACATAAAAGGGATTCTTGAATGTGATCCCCCCCAACTTCACCGGAATTTTGATATCGTTGGCAGTCATTGGCTAATTCTCCAACTTGCTATTCGTGATCCGAATGCCCTCTCGGCTGGATTTGTAGATCAGGTTGATCACCTCTAGTGTTTCCAAACCGTCCACACCTCGCAAACCGACATCCGCATCTTTGTCCTCAGCAACACACTCTACAAAATGCTCAATTTCTGCAACATACCCGAGGTTATAGCGTTCATCAACTGCAGGCTTTGACCAGCCAGTGGTGACTTCTGCTTTTTCAACCGTGTAATCGAACCCGGGAATGCTGAAACCCTGAATGGCGCTGGAAAAAGTCAGGTCAACATGCAGACAGCCCTTGGTGCCATAGAAGTCGATACTATCTTCCATCCCGCCAAGTGTGACATAGTTTGCCTCCAGCACCGCTGTGGTGCCATCATCAAAGCGCATCAATGCACCCGCCCAATCCTCGCCTTCCATTGTTTTATGGACAAGGTTTGACTCACCGCCGCCTGATGTCAGCGCAACCAATTCCTTCCAGCGGTTGTTCTTCAATGCCAACATAAAACCGACCGGATGCACGCCCAGGTGCACCATTGCACCGCCGCCGCAAAATTCAATCGTCTGGGCAAAGGGGCTGTGCGATCCGCTGTGGCATTCGCGTGCCCTCACAAATTGCAATTCGCCAATCGCACCAGAGTCAACCAACTCCCGTGCTTTTCGCAACGCAGGCGAACCCAACCAATCTTCAGCATAATAAATGTGCTTGCCAAGTTTTTGTGCTGTTTCGACCATCTCCCGGGCATCTTCGACCTTTGTAGCCAATGGTTTTTCGCTGATCACATCCCGCCCTTTATTCAAGGCAGCCATCGCCACCGGGTGATGCAAAAAGTTGGGCAGACAAATATCCACCACATCGCAATCTGCTTCTGCGATGGCAGTTTTGTAATCATCGTATGCTTTATAACCTTCAAAACCATATTTATCTGCCAGGGCGTGCACACGGTCTAATGCCTTGTCCACAATCCCGACGATCTCCACCCGATCAGGGATACGGGCATAGCCATCTGCATGTAAATCCGCAGAAAACGCTGCGCCGACCAATAATACCTTCACTTTTTCACTCATCATTCCTCCTTGAAAAACACTTCTTTTACCAATAAAACCTAAACGCCTGAATATGCACTGAATCCGCCATCAATAGGCAGAACCACTCCGGTGACAAAACTGGCAGCGTCTGAACAAAGATAAATCGCTGCGCCGACCAATTCTTCGGGTTTACCATAGCGACCCATGGGGGTGCCGTCAATGATCTTCTGCCCGCGGACAGTTCGGTTGCCATCCTCGTCTTCTAAAAGATACTGGTTCTGTTGTGTGAGCAAGAACCCGGGGGCAAGTGCGTTCACACGGATTTCGGGCGAATACAATTGGCAAAAGTGAACGCTCATCCACTGGGTGAAGTTCGATACTGCTGCTTTGGCAGCACTGTAGGCAATCGTGTTGGTGAGGGGTGTCATTGCAGCCATCGAAGAGATATTCAAAATGCAGCCCGCCTTTTGATCCGCCATCACCTTTCCAAAAACCTGAGTGGGATAGACGGTGCCGAGCAGGTTCAGGTTGAGCACCCATTGCAGCGCCTCTTGCGGCAGGTCAAAAAAGGATAGGTCCGGGCTGGTTGTGGCGGCAGCTTTATTACCACCTGCACCATTGACGAGAATATCCACCCGACCGAAGTGATCCAGCACCACCTGGCGGGCATGCTGTAAGCTCTCCAAATCGAGAACATTCACCCCAACCGCAATTGCTTCACCCCCTTTGGCGTTGATCGCATCGGCAACAATTTGTGCTTGCGCTTCAGCTAGATCCAATACAGCAATTTTTGCCCCTGCATCTGCAAAGCCATGTGCCATTGTGGAGCATAAAACACCCGCCCCACCCGTTATCACTGCAACTTTGCCACTCAAATTAAAGTTTTCCATATCTCTTTCCCATTCTTATTAATACTTACCGTCAGTTGCCTCAAAATGTGTCGGGGCATTGATCGTGCTCCCACCCGATTTGATCCATTCGGCGACCATCTTCATCATTTTCATCAAGGGCATGTGCGGATAACCCATCAGGTTTGTCAGCTTGGTGGTGTTGCTAAATAATGCCTTTTTTGGAAGGGAGCCTTCCGAAAATACGGGTGCTTTGCCTAACAATTCACCCATCTTATTTGCCGCCCATACGATGCTGATGCTCTCTGGCCCGGTAACATTCAAAATTTCCGGCGGGTTATTCACGTGACGCAAGGCACGCAGGGCGAATTCACACACATCGCCCTGCCAGATGCAATTGAAATAGCCAATGCCAAGATTGATCGGGTTGCCCTCCATGA
Organism: Anaerolineaceae bacterium; assembly: GCA_016841365.1. Taxonomy (GTDB): domain Bacteria; phylum Chloroflexota; class Anaerolineae; order Anaerolineales; family Anaerolineaceae; genus Brevifilum. The sequence goes on along the minus strand of JAENZI010000002.1, from coordinate 72,208 downwards.
TGTTTTTGGCAATATCAAACAGCACCCCATACCGCAGGTCAATGGAATAATTGAGCCGGAACAACAAGACTTTGTTCTCATTGAGGCTGGCATAATGCTCAAAAACGCGCTCACGCCCTAAGGAGGTTTGCCCATATTCACCGACTGGCTCTGGCAGATCTGTCTCACAGGAGCCACCGCTGGCAATATCCGCATAGCTGTAAACATTGCCAGTTGAAAACACAACAAAATTCGACTGTGGGAAACGCTCGCAAACTTTTAAGGGCAGCAGTACATTAATCGCCCAGGTCATAGAGGGATCATTGTAGGTGCCGAACTTACGCCCCACCATGTAAATGATATTCTCAACTTCTGGCAAGGCAGCCAATTGCTCGGGGTCAAACAGATTCGTTTCAATCACCTCAACCCCGGCATCCCGCATGCGTTGAACATCCCCGGCATAGTCAAACAGTGATGCGCCGATGACACGTTTGTTGATACCTGCTGCATCAATGGCACGTTTCGCCATGATTGCCAGGGATGGTCCGATTTTGCCACCGCAACCCAAAATGAGAATATCACCATTAATCTTTTTGATGTCATCAACGAGCCGCTGTGACGGCGTGCTGATCATATGCAACAACTGTGCTTCATCCATAATTTAATTCCCTGCGACAAATCAGTTAAAAATAGCTGTAGCCGAATTTTTCTTTCTTTTCCATGTAGGCAAAAATATTATTCATTTCTTCGACAGCCCACTCGACTGACCGCTTCATGATTGCTTCGCCCTTTTCTTTGGTGGCAAAAGAAGGTTCACCCCACAAGCCGGCAGGTGTCGCCCTGAAAATGCTGCCATAACTGAGATATGGACGAGGCACTTCGGGGACATAATCCACCACCCGATCCATATGAACGGTCTCAGGCGCAATTGCCAACATCTTCGAGGCTTCCGATTCCCCAGCGTGCAGCTCAGTCGTGGTTTCAAGCAACCCCTCGGCTCGCAATGCAGCCGTGATATCCATCGAGTCGATATGCGCAACCATCAAATCGGGGTTGTATTTTGCGTTCAAGTCACGAACAAGCGGTTTCATAATGAAAATGCCGCCATGGCACTGCAAAATACAAACCTTTTTAAAACCCTGTGTTTTCAGGGACATGATAATATCATTCATCATCTGATAAAAAGTGAGCGGTTCCATCCACACGCTTCCCTTTTTACCCATGTGTTCACGGCAAGTGCTGATCGGCAGCGCAGGGATTAAGAATCCACCGGTCATTTCTGCCACACCCTTGCCCATCTCATCCGCAATTGCCCAATCGGTCATGATCGGGAGGTGCGGCCCATGCTGCTCAAGCGACCCCACCGGGATTATAGCCAGTTCTGGGTCTTGTTTGACGATATCGTCTGCTGTCATTTGATATGAATACATTGTGTTTACCCTCTCAAGCGTGACTGCACAAAAAGCCTGCTTGTTTTGTGTCAATCACTGCATAGATAAAAAAATTATTGATTTAGGTGGGGGCGTTGCAAGGAAATACCTGACCGGTTTAATCCATCCAAGCCTCTGCTCTACCCAGACCTTAAAATTCGCTGTAACCGAATTTCTTTTTCTTTTCCATATAGCTATAGATGTTCTGCATCTCCTCCACAGCCAGTTCGACCGCACGATTCAAAGCCGCTTCACCCTTCTCTTTGGTTGCTCGTGTGGGTTCGCCCCACATGCCTAACGGGGTAGCGCGGAAAATGCTGCCGTAGCTGAGATAGGCACGGGGCACATTGGGTACAAAATCCACCGCCCGATCCATGTGAACCGTTTCTGGTGCTAACACCAGGATCATCGAAGTTTCCAGCTCACCAGCATGCAGTTCTGTGTTGGTCTCCACCAACCCTTCCTGATACAACTTTTGGAAGATCACCATCATATCGATGTTGGCAACCATCAGATCAGGGTTGTTTTTTGCATTCAGATCGCGCACCAGGGGCGTCATCACAAATATGCCGCCATGACACTGGATGATGCATACCTTCCTAAATCCCTGTGTTTTCAAAGACATGATCATATCGTTCATCATATGGTAGAACGTGGGCGGTTCCATCCAGACGCTGCCCTTTTTACCCATATGCTCACGGCATGTGCTGATGGGCAGTGCCGGGATCAGAAAGCCGTTTGTCTTTTCTGCCACACCCTCTCCCATGGCTTTCGCAATCGCCCAATCGGTCATGATGGGCAGTTGCGGTCCATGCTGCTCCAACGAGCCAACAGGGATGATGGCTAATTCAGGGTCCTGATTGACAATCTCATCTGCAGTTTTTTGATAGGAATACATTTCCAGTCCTTTTTGTGGTTTTATTCTGTAAACGCGAGTGCCGCGCTGTCCGTATCCAGATAAAGAGCGGCATTTTCTTTGGTACGCAAGATGCTGGCAGGGCAATCTGTTGTGATCTCGCCGTGCAGCATGTTTTTGATAGCCTGTGCTTTGGTCTTCCCAGGCACAACAGTGACTGCATTTTCAATGGACAAGATGGCGCTCATTGTCAGGGTGATGGCTTTTTCCGGCACATCATCAAAAGTCGCAAAGCAGCCATCATTGACCTGCTGCATCCGGCAGACATCATCCAGTTCGACAATCTTGACAGCCTTAGGGTCCTCAAAGTCAGCCACTGCCGGGTCATTGAAAGCCAGGTGGCCGTTTTCGCCAACGCCTAACAACACCAAATCTGGCGGATATTTTTCGAGCAGTTCGGTGTAACGGGCACAAATCGCCTCGGGGTCATCCTTGCCATAGAGAAAGTGAACCGCTTTAAACGGAAGGTCATCAAAGATTGCACGGCGTAAAAAATTGCCAAAGCCAGCCTCATGGTCTTCGGGCAAGCCGATATATTCATCCATGTGCATCGCCCGAACCTTTGTCCAATCAACATCTGCTTCCTTCAAAGCAGCCAGCAACTCATTCTGCGAAGGGGCAGCCGCAAAAACGACTGTTGCATCGCCATTTTCATCAATCACCCGGTTGATGCGCTCTGCCGCATCAACGGCAGCAGCCTTCCCCATCTCTTCACGTGTATCAAAAACAGATACCGTCAATTCACCAACTTGTCGTTGTTTCATTTGCATTACTTATTACTCCTTAACTTCCTTATTCAATTTCATCAACCGTCGTGCTGAGATAAGCGTGGGCGACCTTCTCATTGTGAAGCAGCTCATCGCCCGACCCTTCCATCACGACATGACCGTTTTCAATCACATAGGCATGATCACAAATGCTCAGAGATTTTTTCGCATTCTGCTCAACCAAAATAACCGTGATGCCCTGTTCACGGATGGTTGTAATTTTATTAAAGACATCATTGGTGATGATTGGCGCCAAGCCAAGCGAAGGCTCATCCAGCATCAACACTTGAGGCTTTGCCATCAGCCCGCGGGCAATCGCCAGCATCTGCTGTTCGCCGCCCGAAAGGGTGCCTGCATCTTGCTTTTTCCGTTCTTCCAAACGCGGGAACAAAGCGTACTGCTGTTGAAGCAGTCCTGAGATTTCTTTTCGGTTTTCAAGGCTGTAGGCGCCCAATAAAAGGTTCTCCTCTGTGGTCAAACCAGCGAAAACCCTGCGCCCTTCTGGCACCTGAATAATGCCCTCCCGCACAACTTTGTGGCTTTTGTCGGTCAGCAGTTTGCCCTTATAAAACAGCTGCCCATCGCGCTTGACCATGCCCGAAATAGCATTGATGATGGTTGTTTTCCCAGCACCATTGGAACCGATGATGGCCGTGATCTTTCCTTCTTCAAACTTGAGGTCCACGCAGTGAATGGCTTCGATCTTGTCGTACCAAACACGGAGGCCTGTAATGTCTAATATATTCATGGATTACTCCTCCTCACCCAGGTATGCCGCCAAAACCTTCGGGTTACTCTGAATCTCAGCGGGGGTCCCCTCAGCAATCGTCAAGCCCGAATCCTGCACATAAATATGGTCGCAGAGATTCATGATCAGTTCCATGCGGTGTTCAATCACCAGAATTGCCAGGTTCGGGTATTTTGCCTGGATATCCTTGATGAAATCCATCAACATAGAGGTCTCTTCGGGATTAAGGCCTGCTGCCGGCTCATCCAGCATCAATACCTTAGGGTCGTTTGCCAGTGCACGCGCAATTTCAACACGCCGCTGATACCCGTAAGAAAGATTGGATGGCGACAGCTTCGCAAACTCATCCAGGTTGAGCAGTTCCAGACAGCTCATGGCTTTCTCTTTGATCATCCGCTCCTGTTTGTTTCTGAAGGGGAGCTTGAACAGCGCCGAAAACAGACTGTACTTCCCGTCATGGTCCAGAGCAACTTTCACGTTGTCCAGCACATTCAGACCAACAAATAAGCGTGTATTTTGGAAGGTGCGTGAAAGCCCCATCCGGGCGACTTCGATTTGGGATTTTGAGGTGACGTCCTGACCAGCAAATTCAATCGTGCCTTCATCTTCCTTGTAAATCCTTGAGAGCAAGTTGAAGATGGTCGTCTTGCCGGCACCATTTGGGCCGATGATGCCGCGGATCCGCCCCGCATTGATCTCCATGTTAAAATCTTTGACGGCGCATACACCGCCAAAGGCTTTTGATAAATTGTGTGTTTTTAATATTTGTTCAGTCATAGGATTCATTCTTCTTTAAAATAGATTGTTTGAATCTTCTATACAGGTTTTTTAGCCACTTGAAATTAATTTCTTTTTCGCCCAAAATGCCCTGCGGTCGGAAGTTGATCACGATGATGATCAGGATGGCGTAAATGATCGTGCGGTATTCCTGCATGCTGACCCCAAACAAGGTTACATCACGGACAAATTCGGGCAGCAACTTCAGTCCGCCTGCCGACAGGATGGCACCGGTCAGGCTGTTCGTGCCCCCGAAGAACAGGAAGATCTGCATTTCTGCGGATTGTGCCCAACCGAAAGAATCGGGCGTGATCACACGATTTCGTAACGCCATCAGAATGCCAGCAAAACTGGCAATCGCGGAAGCAAGCACATATATTTTAATTTTTAGGTGATAAACATCGATCCCAAAACTGCGCGCAGCTATTTCATCGTTCTTTAGTGCGATGCACATCCTACCAAAGCGGGAGTACTTGAGGTTTCTAATCCAGAAGATAATCAACGCCAGGCCAACCAAAGAAACCAAAAGAAGATTATCCATGCGTGGAATTTTCGAAAATCCAATTGATCCACGTGTGAAATCCTCAAATAAAAGGACTAATGCAAGGATCATCTGACTAAAACCCACAGTGATCAATGCAAAATAATCACGCCGTAACTTAAGGGTCGGTACGGCGATTATCCAGGATAATAAGATGGATATTAAAATTGAAATTATTCCGGTAATTGGGTATGGAATATCCAGAAATCGACTCAGTACAAAGGTGACATATGCACCAACTGCCATGTATGCTGCCTGTCCGAGGGAGAACATGCCTGCCAAACCCGTCATGGCAAACACAGCCACTACCGTCATAATCGTAATACTGATTTGAACAATCAAGCCTGTTTGATATGCACTCATAATTTCCTCCCTATGCCTTATCTTCTACGATGATGCCCATGATGCCTTGCGGTCGGATGAACAAGAAGGCAAGCATGATGCCGAATAAGATCACAGTTGCTTCGGTAGCACCAATAAAAAATGTCAGGAACATTTCAATCAACCCAAGTGCCAGCGCAGCGAAAATCGCGCCGCTCAGGCTGCCAAGCCCGCCAATGATCGAGGCGATAAAACCCTTCAGCATCATACTGGGGCCGACAGAGGGGAAAACACCATATTGAACACCCAAGAAAACACCTGATACACCGGCTAAAACCCCGGCAATAATGAAAATAACAGTGACGATCACACTCGAGTTGATGCCCATTAGGCGGCTGGTATCGGCGTTAATTGCCACAGCACGAATAGCCAGACCAATCTTGGTCTTATTGATCATCCAAACCAGGGCAACAAGAATAACAACTGATACTGCAAGAATGACAATATTCATTGTTTTAAAGATCATTGACCCAATCTCAAATGTTTGACTCTTAAAAACACTTGGGAAACCATAAATATCGGTACCAAAGAAAACTGTCAGAATTTGCTCAATAAGAATTGCGAATGTTAATGACATTAAGAAATAATAGATTTTTGGGCTGTTCTTCAACCTTATCCGCCGATATCCAAGTGTATCTATTAAAAGTGCGATCCCCATGCCACATACTGCTGAGAAAAGGACTGTAACAAAAAAGGGTGGCGGTGGGTCAAAGGCACGTTGAAAAAAGAAACTGATAAAAGCGCAGGCGCTGATCATTCCGCCGTGGGCAAAGTTGCTGAAGCGCATGATGTTGAACACAACAGCGAAGCCAACAGCAATCAGGGCATAAATTGCACCGATAGATATGCCATTAATCGTTAATTGCAGAGCCATAGTACTCTCCTATAAAAAGGGCGAGCCAGATTTTCGCTCGCCCTTTTTGATTCGGGGTTGATAATTGGGGTTGTTGTTTACGGTTCGATGTAGGTCAAAATGCGAATTTGCATATTTTCATCATAATCAGCGATGTACATCCCCATATTGCTGGGACGATGGGTCGCCGGGTCAATGGTGATTGTGCGTTCTGCAAGTTCAACGCCATCGGTCTGCTCAAGCAGATCACGTAATTCAGGTCCATTGGTCGGGTCCTCAGCCTTGCGCATAGCAGCCACAAGCACCTGAACCGCATCCCAGCCAAAGCCAGCATTGGATTTTGGATAGTCAGTACCGACATCTTCCATATGAGTTGTGAACAACTCATATCCACCTGCTTCAGGATTCAGCATGTCGTAGTTCTGCAGGTAATAGAGATCGTAAACCTCATTTTTGACGAGATCCGGGAATGGCAAAGCAAGTGTATTCGCTCCGAGGATTACGCCTTCATAACCAGCGTCTCGCAAGAAATCATAAGCCAGAGCAGCCTGGTTAACATAATCTGAGAGGAAAACAGCTTCAGGGGCTGCTTGGACGATCTTCAACGCCTGAGCGCTATAATCGGTGTCAGCCCAGGTAAAGGTCTCTTCACCAACAACTTCACCGCCATTGTCTACAACATATTCCATGAAGGGTTTCGCATGTGCAACTGCAAAGGCGTTACCTGTGTTGTAGAGTGTAGCGAATTTAGTCAGCCCAAGTTCTTCCATTGCAAATTTTGCGATCGCGAAGGACTGTGATGAGCAGCTCGGCTCTGCCAGGAACATATAAGGATAGGCTTCGCCGGTGTCAGGATCAGTTGTGCAGACCTCATCCATGAAGTGCCCGACGATCGGTACCTGGTCTTCTTCAGAAAGCTCAACCCAACCAGAGGCAGGGTTTGAAAGGGGTGGACCAATGATGGCGGTGACTTCATGTTCGTCAACAAGCTTGCGATAGGCGTTGATGCCTTCGTTGAGATCATTTTTACAGTCCAGGGTGATAATTTCGAGCATTCGGCCGTTGATGCCGCCATTTTCGTTGATCACCTGAACGGCATATTCAGCGCCCCAGGCGTTCGCCTGACCGGGGATAGATGCAGGACCGGACAAGTCTTGAATGCTACCGATCACGATCGGTTCGAGGTCTTCAACTTCTTCCTCAACAACCTCTTCGACTTCCTCAGCAACCTCTTCGGCTACTTCTTCGGCTTCTTCGCCGACTTCCTCTGCTACTTCTTCCACTTCTTCAGCAACTTCAGCAGGTTCTCCCTGGCAAGCTGCAAGTGGAAGGACAACAATTAATACAAGCAATACGAGCAACAGCTTCTTCATAATTCTTTCCTCCAGATATTTGGTGTTAGATAAGCCTCAGGTAAAATCAACCGCTGTTCAAATCATCCCACAACCCCGTGGAAAACGTTTTCCTAAAAAAAGAAAGAGGAAATGAACGTTAAGCTGATATTTACCTCACAATAATGACATCTTATCATAGATATTTTTAGCCCGCAAGACATTTTTGCCTAACTCATGACAAAATATGACATTTGTCACCCCCTTTTGTGCTATTTCTCTAAAAACTCACTGAATTATTCCAGGTTACGTAACAAACAAACTGGTTCTTCCTTTTAATAATAACCAATTCTCAGTTAATTTTCCTGTTATCCAGATGCATCACCTGATAAAATCGATTGACAGATACACACCCTATTCTATGATTGGTCTCGATACTGTCCTTATCATTTTCTAATATATCTAAAGGTGATTATCATAGTGAAAAAATTGGGCATCCTTGGCTGCCAGAGCAAACACGCAGAGTTCTTTGGCAGCTTATTCAATATCGAAAAAGCCTTCCCGGGCTACCAGGTGCACTACCTGTTTGGTGATGACGAACCAGAGCGGCTGCCTTATGTCCAGCGCACGGCGGGGATCCCGACAGTGTGCCACAGCATTGACGCGCTGATTGAGCAAAGCGAGGTCGTTTTGATCACCTACCGTGAAAGCCAGCCTCATTTTGCGCCTGCAATGGCCTGCTTCGACCAATCGAAAACCGCGTCTATCGATAACCCCCCTCGCTCTGTCAGGAGACCTTCGCTAACGGATTGTGTTGATAATTCGAGAAAATTTTACAACGTTCTTGCATGGTCTTCTGACCATGTAAGGCTAATGACCATTGGATCTCAATAGCCTGGAAACCTGTTGTCAACCCCAACTCGCCTTGTCAGGCTCCTCTCCACTGCGCTTCGGGGGTAATAAAGACCGGCGAGAACGACGTTTTGAAGCCTGATTTTAAGAATATTTCCTTTGCAGCTTAGACAAATATTAGGAAATGCCCTTCGTGTACAGAATTGAACCTGGTTAATAGGCATTCTCTATTATAAGCAACGCTTTTTGCTCGGCTAGCGCATAAAAAGGGGCAAATAATTAAAAAGTTGTTTGCTGAACACGTAGGCGGCGCCTGCAGCAGTTGCGCTGTCATCCTCTGGGCTGGTGCCATCTCCATCTTCAGCAGGAGCCCCAACCAAAACGGTGTCCCCGGATAAGGCAACAGCGCGGCCAAAAAAATCAACCTCACCTACAATCGAGGCTTTCAGGTAAGCCTGCTGGGTCCAGTCCATTCCCTCACGCACAAACACGTAGGCGGCACCGGCACGATCTGCGATGTTGTCACCCTCACCATCTTCTAAAGGTGCACCAAGCACAATGGTGTCCCCTGATATGGCAACAGCACGGCCAAAATAATCATCCGCACCTACATTCGAGGCTTTCAGGTAAGCCTGCTGGGTCCAGTCCATCCCCTCACGTACAAACACGTAGGCGGTACCGGCATCACTTGCGATGTTGTCACCCTCACCATCTTCATAAGGTGCACCAACCAAAATGGAGTCCCCGGATATGGCAACAGCATAACCAAAAGTATCACCCTCATCCACATTCGAGGCTTTAAGATAAGCCTGCTGGGTCCAGGCCGTCCCCTCGCGCACAAACACGTAGGCGGCACCAGAATTAGCCGTGCTGTCATCTTCCTCGCCGTCGATTCTATTTCCATCTTCACCATCAGCCCCAACCACAAGCGTATCCCCGGATATGGCAACAGCACGGCCAAAATAATCACCTCCATCCACAATCGAGGCTTTCAGGTAGGCCTGCTGGATCCAGGCCGTCCCCTCTCGCACAAACACGTAGGCGGCACCGGTACCATCTTTATAAAGTGCACCAACCACAATGGTGTCCCCGGAGACGGCAACGGAATAGCCAAATTGATCACCTCCACCCACATTCGAGGCTTTAAGGTAGGCCTGCTGGGTCCAGTCCGTCCCCTCACGCACAAACACGTAGGCGGCACCGGCATAATTTGCGCTGTCATCGGCCTGGCTGCTTCCATCTCCATCTTCACCATAAGCGCCAACCACGATGGTGTCCCCGGAGATGGCAACGGAATAGCCAAAATAATCACCAAAATCCACATTAGACGCCTTCAGGTATGCCTGCTGGGTCCAGGCCGTCCCCTCCCGCACAAACACGTAGGCGGCACCGGCATCACCTGCGATGTTGTCACCCTCACCATCTTCATAAAGTGCGCCGACAACAATGGTGTCCCCGGATATGGCAACGGAATAGCCAAAATAATCACCTGCATCCGCATTAGCGGCTTTCAAGTAAGCCTGCTGGTCGAAACTTGAAGCGATCGACCGTGTGATCTGATCCCAATCCTCTACCGTCAAACCTGCTGGTAAGCCTGTTAAAGAGGCTTCACTTCCAACCGTCCCTTCTGGTTTAGGGTTTTGGGCTGAAGTTCTGCTGACGATAAAGAAGTTTGTTGTGATTAAAATCAGCACAATTACGATCTCTCTAAGTCTAAAAAATGTAATACCCTTCATGATCCAAACCTCCTCTTCATACTTTGAATCTTTGCCAGGTTGTCAGGCTGGAATAACAAGACAGCTTGCTTCACAGAGATGCGTGAAGTATTGCTGACATTATGGTCAGGATAATTACAAAGTGTTTTTATTTTGTCTTCGTTGTTTGAAAAGAATTGTCTAGGGGGAATAACATCGGTGTTGTGCTATATTTATCATATATCTTAAAGCATGCGATGTCAATTTATCCAGGTGTATGGCTTTACTCGCTGTTTGCATCCCTTGATAGATGCTCTCATCCAACTTCTCATCGATCTTCAATTCGAAACTCCCTAACTTAACTTTCCGGTCTTCTATCTCAGCGGCTATAATTTTTTTGACAGGGCTAACGGTCATTTGAGAACTCATTTCGGGTTAGGGTTTTTGCCTATGCTCAGAGAATTCTCTCTTTTTGTCTACTCAAATATGGAAATCTGATACAGTATCCCCAATTTTCATAATTGCAATTAACAAAACGATCAGGAAAGTTATATTTTCGCGTTACTCTTAGAAAAGTGAATTGACATATCCCACCCCCTATTCTATGATTGTTCTCACTATTGATTAGCTTTTATCAACGATATTGAGGTGACCATCATGGTGAAAAAATTAGGCATCCTTGGCTGCCAGAGCAAACACGCAGAGTTCTTTGGCAGCTTGTTCAACACCGAAAAAGCCTTCCCGGGCTACCAGGTGCACTACCTGTTTGGGGATGACGAACCAGAACGGCTGCCTTATGTCCAGCGCACAGCGGTGATTCCGGCAGTGTGCCACAGCGCTGATGAACTGATTGATCAGAGCGAGGTCGTTCTGATCACCTATCGTGAGGGGCAGCGTCATTTTGCACCTGCAATGGCTTGTCTCAACCAATCGAAACCCGTGTTTATCGATAAGCCCTTCACCCTGACCCCTGACGAAGCACAGGCTCTGATCGAAAAAAGTATCGAGAAACACGTGCCTGTTTTGGGCGGTTCCACCCTGTGTTTTGACCCGCAGATTGAGCAAGTTTCCAGCGCGGCACACACATCCCACTTCGGCACGATCGCTTACCGCGCCGATGCCGAAAGCCCCTTTGGCGGATACCGCTTTTATGGCAGCCACCTGACCGATCTGTGCGCGACCCTATTCGGCGCAAACGCCCAATCCGTTGAGGCCTTCCGCTTTGGCGATGCCGTCAGCACCTGTGTGGTCTACCCAAACCGGTTTGTGACACTTTACTCGCAACCCGACCTGAAAGCACCAACCGTCATTATGGACGACAGGCGCAACCTAAAAAAGCTCACCCTGGATGATGAGCGCTGCTATTTTAACGGCATGCAGGCCTTTGTCCGCTTACTTGAAGCAGGCAAACCAGACAATCAAAAACTCAATGAACTGGCTTTCTCAGTCCGGCTGCTTGAGGCGATCCTGCAGTCGCTCACACAAGGCGGAGAAATTCAACTAATTTAGCCACAAAACTAAGACCCCTAAATACCACCCTTCTGGATATGTAATCCTCGTCAAAAATCAGCGATTTATGCTATCATAAACCATAAGCAGCCTCACGATTTCAGAACAAGGCACGCATGCAAATGGAAAATACAAACCAAATCCCTCAGGACGCGCAAATAGACTTACACGAACACCGTGTTTTGGTGCTCGTGCCGGCATATAATGAATCCCGCTTCATCGGTTCAGTGATCTTACAGCTTAAACGCAACCCGGTTGACGTGCTGGTTGTGGATGACGGCTCAACCGATGACACAGCAGAAATTGCAAAAGCCGCCGGGGCAGAAGTGGTCCGGCTGGAAACAAACCAGGGCAAGGGCGCTGCCCTCAATGCCGGGCTGGCGCACGTCAGGCAGCGCAGCCCTGAGGCGGTTGTGATCATCGACGCCGACGGCCAACACCTGCCCGACGAACTGGTCAAAGTTGTCACCCCGATTCTGACCGGGGATGCGGATATCGCCATCGGCTCCCGCTACCTGCACAATACATCCAACACACCCAGACACCGCAAGTTTGGGCACAAGGCAATGAACCTCGCCACCCGCCTGGCGTCAGGCGTCAACGCAACGGACTCGCAGAGCGGGTACCGGGCATTTTCGCCTAAGGCATACAATCATCTCAAGTTCAGCTCCAAAGGCTTTTCGGTGGAATCAGAAATGCAGTTCCTCGCCTCCGAACATCATCTCAAGATCGTGGATGTGCCTGTCACCATTCAATACCTGGATGGCGAGAAACGCTCCGCCTGGAAGCAGGGCGCATCGGTTCTGAACGGCATCCTGGCTTTAACCAGCCAATATCGGCCGCTGCTGTTCTTCAGCGTGCCGGGGTTGGTCAGCCTGCTGGGTGGGTTGATTTGGGGCGTGATTGTGATTAACCGCTATCGGATTTACGGCCGCCTGGCTGTAGGGTATGCCATGATCTGCGTCCTGTTGTGCCTGATCGGGCTGATGCTGTTCTCCACCGGCATCACCCTGCATTCCATCCGAGCGCTGTTTCTTGAACACCTCTCACGCGATGAAATCTCCCAGCAGCCCAAGATCAGATCATAACCCAGACGAAATGCCATTTGACCCCAGGAGCATCCTCCCGTGACAAAAGCCGGAATGATCACCTTCCACAACGCTGAGAATTATGGGGCCGCGCTGCAAACCTACGGGTTGATGCAAACCCTGCAAAACATGGGTTGCAATGCTCAGGTGATCGATTATCGCAACCGGGGCGTCTTCCTCCGTAACATGATTAAGAGCCTGTTTTATTTCTTCACCCTGCAAAACCCCTTCAAAAACCACCGAGCATATAAAACTTTCCAAGCCCAATATCAAAACCTGACCCCGCAAACCTATCGAAGTTTCAGCGAATTTATCGAGAATGCAGATCAATTCGATGTGCTGTTCTTTGGCAGTGATCAAATCTGGAACCCTGATCTTTCAAATGGTTTTGATCCCTTCTATTTTGGGGAGTTCCCGACGAAGGCCAAGAAGGTCGCCTACGCGGCCAGTTTCGGCCGGGATCAGATCACCAATGAGGAGCGGGTTACGCTCAATCAACTCCTCGAAAATTTCGACGCGATCTCAATCCGTGAAGAAAGCATGCTGCCCGCCATCGACCACCCGGCAGAATGTGTGGTTGACCCTTGCATGCTGCTCTCGGCTGAAGAATGGACGCGTGTTGCCAGCAAAGAAGTGAGTGAGTCAAACTTCATCCTGGTCTACCAACTTCACCCCCAAAAGGAGATCCTCCAGACAGCCATCACCCTGGCGAAACAGCACCAGAAGAAAATTCTCTTGATCTCCCCCTATCCGGTGCTGACCAATCGAAAAGCAATCTACAAATTAGGCAGGATCACACCTAACGAATTTTTAGCCTATTACCAGCAAGCCGATCATGTCGTTTCTGATTCCTTTCACGGCACGGTCTTCAGCATCATCTTTTCAAAGCAATTTCACACCGTATTGCCATCAGTGAAAACCGGGCGGCTGACCTCACTGCTGAGGAAATTAAATTTGACAGATCGGATCGTCATACAAAATCGGATCACGCCAGAGCCCATTGATTATGCCCACATCAACCCCCTGGTGGCGGCAGAAATCAAAACCTCCTTAGACTATATCCGCAGGAACCTGCCATGACAGATCTCCCTGAACCTTTTGAAAATATCAGCCTCCTGCCCAAAAACGAGTGCTTTGGGTGCAGCGCCTGTGTTGACATTTGCCCGGCGGACTGCATCGAAATGACCAATGACCTGGAAGGTTTCTACTATCCCCAAGTGGATAACAGCCTTTGTATCGATTGCGGCGCATGTATCGAAGTTTGCCCGGGTTTCAACGATGTAAAAAGGGAAGATCACCTTCAGCAGCCGATATTCTACGGCGGTTACATCCTCAACGAGCCCATCCGCTTGCAAAGCAGTTCAGGCGGGGTTTTCACTTTGGTAGCGGAGCATACCCTCGCTTTGGGCGGTGTGGTTTATGGTGCAATTTACGACTTTACGGAGATGAAGGTCACTCACGCCCGCGCCGCGACAAAAAAAGAGCTCGCCTTGATGCGGGGGTCGAAATATGTGCAGAGTGACTCCACCGGCATGTTCCTAAAGGTTAAAAAAGACTTGCAAGCTGGCATACCGGTGCTGGTCACTGGCACACCCTGCCAGATTGCCGGGTTATACCAGTTCCTGGGCAAAGAATACAACAACCTGACCACATGTGATCTCGTGTGCCACGGCGTTCCATCGCCGGGGCTGTTCACAACCCATTTCTCAGCTATCGAGGACCGCCACAAATCGCCCATCACAGGGATCAACTTCAGAACCAAGGCAAGGGGTTGGGGGAATTTCTTGAATTTCTTTATTGAGATCGAAACAGACACAAAAAAACAACTGACCTATGCGCCGTTGGACGCGTATTACGCCGTTTTTCTCTCTAATCTCGCACTGCGTCCTGTATGCTACCAATGCAAGTATGCCACCACACACCGTGATGCCGACCTGACGTTGGGTGACTTTTGGGGTGTGAATAAGGAATTGCCAGAGCTGTTCGACGGCAAAGGTACCTCGCTGATCTCAGCCAACACCCAAAAAGGTGAGGCTCTGCTGCAACAACTACAACCGAAGACAACACTAACCCCCGTTGAAAACCTGCGCCATATACCCCCTAACATGAAACGACCGACCCCCCGGCCTAAAGGACGCAGCAAATTTTTCGAGCGAATCCACCTCAGAAACTGGAAAAGGCATCAAATTAAGGCGCACCTGATCGCCATCTACACCATCGTTAAAACCAAGCTGGCTAACGGGTTTCACAAAATCATCGGTGGCGGCGATTAACACGAAACTCAGGTGATGCCTGCCCCCTAAAACCCTAATCAGTTCTCAGATTTTAACAGAACAAAATCACCACTCTCACCAAAATTAGGCTCATAATGTGCGTGCACTTGTACCAACTGAACCTCATCGGCTTGCATCGCGATCCATTCGTCCATGGTTATCAGCGCATAATCGTAATCTGCGGCTAAAATTTCAGCCGAAATATCCTCAGGCGCTTCTGCAAAAGTAAAATCCTCACGCGTGGCACTGGCATCAAAGTAGACATTGAATAAGGTCACCACCTCATCGATGTTCTTTCCAATCCGCAGTTCGCTAACTTCAAAAACACCGCTGGTTGTATAAAAATATATTCCGGGCGAATAGGTAATAATCTCGCGATAGTCTGCAAAAGGCATCACCGCTTCAGTGAAAGCGGCCTGGTTGTCACGGACGACAAACATGGCACGGTAATTAGAGGAGATTGGCGAGATCAACAATGAAAACACAATCATGAAATTGACCACATGCCACAGGAATTTATCTCTGAATAGGAACAACGAGAGGAATAAGAGCGTCGTCAGCAGCGGGTAATAAACCAGGGTGACCACTGCCCCCAAATCCAACCCCTGAGCGGGGACGACCATCCGCAGCACCAAGCGGATCCCAAGCACTAAGGCAAAGCCGACCCCCAGGTATAACACGAACTTGACCCATTCGCGTTTAGTTTCAGGCCAGGGGATATCAATAAATTGCGGTGCAAGAATACAAATGATCGGCAAGACCGGGAGGCCAAACCGCGTTTCGTAACCCAGGCGGTTGTTGATCGAGATGATCAAAAACACCGTGTACGCCAGCGGCACAAGCCACAAGATACGCCTTGCCATGGAGGTCTTTCGGCTGAGACGCACACCGCTGATCAGGTAAAGCAAGAACGGCATTAGTGCCATACTGAACCAATAGCCCTGGTACCAATCATCCGTATTGCCATCACCAAGCGCATTCAGGGTTTCCAGCATCCGGGAAGAATAAACCGCATATGTTCCAAAGAATTCCCGCCACTCACTGATCCGCAACCCAAACAACGGGTCACCCAGGATCATCCAGCTCAACAGACCAAAGAACACAACGCCAGCCAAACCACCGCAAGCAACCCACAGCAAATTTTTGAGCAAACGCTTGAAATCAAAGGGTTCCTGTCCGACCCAACCTAAACCGATCAATAGAACTGCTGCCGGCAAGGTCGTTTCCTTTGACTTAAACCCTAAATACAATAGGAATCCGAGCAACCCCACCAGCCAGGGACTGCGATGCTCTTTGTTGAGCGAAAACAAATAAACCGTAAAGAAAGCGGTGATCATCGTCATGGCGGTAAAGTCAACCACCACCACACCCGATGTTTCTGCAATGGCAGCTAACGAGAAGTAAAACAACACCGCCAGAAATCCATGTAAGGGATTACTCCGTTTGAGTGTTTTACGGGCAGCGATATAGACCAAAAAGGCATTGACCCCGACGATGAACCCCCAAAACAAATGATAGCCCTCCAGGGGGGTCGGCGCTAACTTAATAAATATCGCCTGGAGAAAAACATGAAAATAACGGTTCAGGATAAAGGGCTTTTTGATGCCGTTCATGCCCACGTTCATATACAGCGAAATATCAGAGGAATTTGGTCCGCCCCTGCCAAAATTTGAAAAGATTATGCCAATGATTACAGAGGCGATCAAAGCGGCGAATACTTCGACAATCCACCAGGTTTGTTTGGTGTTCAATCGGTGCAACCGCTGTTTGAATGTCAGTCGTTTGGAAACTATTTCATCATTAGACATAATTTCTCGATTCAAAACTCAAGATCTGATAACTTTTAATAAATCAATTCTTTCTGCCGAAAATACGATTTGCGAGGGTTTTTTCAAACGGAAGTACTCAATAAATCACAGACAATTTTGACAGCATCGCCTACAAGATCTGGGCAAATATTCGAAAACATCCCTTGTGAACGGGCTTGTGCCGTCTCCTCTGGGTTGCCGATATCCAACCCTAACAACCCCGGGCAGGTCACGCTTCCATGGATTTCGAGGAACTTATCTTGAAAGGTTTTTGCCAATACATAACAAGCAGCTTTTTTCTCTCGATCGACAACAGCCGTGCCCTTTGCCATCCCAATTGCCATCAGCGCCCCGCTGACTGCCCCACAAATTTGTCCGGCATGACCCATCCCGCCGCCGAACGGTGTGGCGATCAGCAACGCTTTCGACTCCTCCAGCCCCATTCTCTTAGCAAAAGGTAAAAACGTGGCCTGTGCACAATTAAACCCCTTCTCAAAATAGGCTTTTGCTTCCAGCACCAATTCATCAGGTGAATTGAATTTCACGTCCATTAGATCAGCTTTTGCGCTTTGAGCAGTTGTTCGACTTCATCCCTGGTCGGTAAAGAGGGTTGTGCGCCGCGTTTTGTCGCCGAGAGTGCGCCTGCCGCCATACCATATTTTACGGCTTGCAAGAGGGGTTTACCCTCTGCCAAAGCAACAGCCAATGCGCCATTGAAGGCATCTCCGGCACCGGTAGTATCGACGGCTGTGATCTCAACGGCTGGCAGATGCTTATCCATATCCTCTGTAACCACTCGTGTCCCGTTCGGTCCCAAGGTGATGATCAAATTCTTAACACCCCAATCAAACAATTTCTTAATGGCTTTGTCATCATCTTCCTCACCTGTCAGCATCTGGAGCTCCTTCTGATTAGGGGTCAGATAAGCAACATTACTCAGCAGTGTTTCTGATAGCTGCTGGGCGGGTGCAGGATTGAGAACGACCTTCAAATCATAAGCCTTTGCGAGATCCACTGCTTCCGATACAGCTTCAAGGGGGCATTCCAGTTGCATGAGCAGAATATCAGACTCGCGCATCAGATCTCGAGCGTTATTAACATCATCAACCGAAACATCCGAGTTTGCGCCTGAAGCCACGACAATACTATTTTCACCATTTGAGGCTACTGCAATCATCGCAATACCTGTTGAAGCCTCAGCATCTTTGATGACATAGGTGGTTTTAACTTTATTGTTCACCAGGCATTCGATCAGCGTATCGCCAAAGTCATCATTACCCACACGACCGACCATCGTTACATCCCCGCCCATCCGGGCAGCAGCAACTGCCTGGTTAGCGCCCTTCCCGCCCGGGAAGGTTTCAAAATCGCCGCCTAACACCGTCTCCCCGGGCATCGGGGTATGGGGTACGCGTACGACCAGATCCATATTCAGACTGCCAACAACAAGTATTTTCGCCATCAGACCTACTTTCATTGAGTATTTCTATGTGATGATGTAGTGTTGATCAGGCCGGCATGCCGGAATCCTGATCTTCTTTTTCGGTTTTTTCTTCTTCGATCCAAATATCAGCATCATTCTGCGATGAGGGCTGCTCAGGCACATCCAAATCCTCATCGACTTGCATTTGGTCATCCTCCTCCATGCTTGACCCCTGCGTTGATGTCTGGCTATCTTCTGCTGAAAGGGGAAAATCTTTGCCTTCGTTTTCGATTATTGCCTCAACAAAGTCATCCTCTGGTTGGGGGATGGATACAGCAGGTTTTTCTTCTTCAAGCGCAAAATCCAATAAGTTCGGCGTTTCCATCCCTTGCGGGGCAGTTGAATCACGCCGGGGCTGGCTGCTCGCCAGCCAAATTGCCACAACGATCCCAAATAAACCCCAGAAGATCATATAGCGGCTATAAGGCAGGTTTATCCACGGGCGGTCAAGCTTACTGAGGGTGTGCACGCTGTTGGTGGTCACTGAAGTCACACCTGAAAGCCAGAATTGTGAGAAAAGCCATTCCTCATCCACGGTGTACACATTCACACCCAAGCCCTTTTCGCGATACGCCTTGATTGCCTGAGTACTGATCCCGGTATCAACATTGACAATCTGATAACCAAGATTTAGCAACTCCTGCGATGCAGGCAAATCCGTACTCGCAACACCAACAACTCGCGTCATCTGCGGCGCTTCTTCAATCAGCTCGGGCAGCCTCTCGCGATCGATCAGGAACCAGATATCTTCATTCAAACCCGATTCCCGGCATAATTCAAATACAATCTCGAAAAATTCCCCATAGTAGGGATGATCTTCCGGCGGGTATCGCATATCAAATAGGATCACCATGCCTTCATTCTCCACCAGTTCCAGCGCTTCTTCCAGGGTTGGGATGCGCTCCCCCTGATTGATCCCAAGCTGATTTTGTGATACAAAGCCCGAATCAATCGTCCCGTAAGGATCCTTTTGAATGAACCACAACCCAGCGTTCAATGATTTTAACTCGTCAATCGTAAAGCTGGAGGCGTCATCCAAAACACGATCCGGAAACACTTCAGCAATATTGGTGGTTCGCTCCAAAGATTCGTCATGCATCAAGAACGGCACACCATCCAGGCTGATTCGTACATCCGTCTCGAACCCAAACGCCTCGTGTTCTGCCGCCAGCCCTGCGGCTGCCAGGGTGTTTTCAGGCGCAAGCATCGACGCACCCCGATGTGCAATCAGGGTTGGCTTTGCGGGCAGGCTCCCCTGGTAGGCCCAGTTTGGCGGGAAAATCGCTGGCACAAGCCACAGTCCAACCAGCGTGATGAGCGTAAGCATAATCAGCACAGTCCACGGCCATTGATGCTTCGCTGTGAACATCCTGTGCCTCAGAAATAATATCAACCTACGCAGCCAAACCGCCGCCAGCAAAAAGAGGAAGACATCGCCAACCAGGCGGATCAGGTTCAACAAGTGGGTTATCACACCTCTTTGTGCTGGATTTTGCTGCAATATCAACATAAATGAAACAAAAAACACAGCCAGGAATAAAACCCACACGCCAAAGTACAACCAGTTGACCCAATTGGGATTCCAATCGTCCTTACCGATTGCCAGCCTAAACCCAATAAATCGGAACAGGCTCCACACTCCCAATACAGCCGACAAACTCATCAAAATGGTCGTGTAAGGCAGTGCCAGAGTCGTGATTTCAGCCAGAAATTGATCCACTGCAAAGCGAAATTCGCCGACAGCAAACCAATAGACCAAATAAAGCGCGCAATGCACCAGTAAAATTAAGGCTAAAAAATAATGCAGCCTGATTTTTGCCTTGTTTTTTGAGATGCTCCTCTCTGCCATAAAACAAAACTCCCGTTCCTGATAGTGAGTATCCTTATTATAGCCAGAATTCAGCATATTGGAAAATATTTACACGTTTTAATAATGCCACAATAGCAAACAACAAAATCATCTTCTGACCCTAACAATCAGATGGTAAAATTCATTTAATCAGCCAATATTAAGAGATTTCTTTATGAATAATCTTTCCCAAAAATTGAAACGGTATTTTCGAGGGAAATTTCAGGCTGATCTAAATGCAGGCTTGACCGTATCAATGGTGGTAATCCCCCAGGCCATGGCTTACTCAGCCATTGCAGGTATCAACCCAATCTACGGGCTATTTACCGCCATCCTCCCCACTATCATTGCGGCACTGACAAGCAGTTTCCCTTTCCTCATTACCGGACCGACCAACCCCACTGCCCTGGTTACAGCCAGTGTTCTAATCGTCTACGCCAATCGCCCGGATTATTTTGAGTTCGTTGTCGCACTTGCAATTATTGCAGGTGTATTTAAAATTCTTTTTGGTGTTCTTAAGCTAGGTCATCTCTCTCGGTATATTTCTAACTCGGTTTTAGTCGGCTTTCTCTCAGCGGTGGGTGTGCTGATCATCAGCTCTCAAATCGGCAACCTGTTTGGATTTGATCTTTCAAGCCAGGGCGGTCTATTCGGGATTATGACCCAGACCATACAAAATATCACTGACCTCAACCGCTACACCACCTTTGTGAGCCTGATCAGTGTTGGACTGATGATCCTCATTCGAAAGGTGAATCGGAAACTACCAGCCGCCTTATTTACTATAATAATCGCTACACTATTTGTGATGCTCACCGGATGGCTGGGTGAGCAGGGCGTGAATCCTGTCGAATTGCCCTCTCAAACTGCCTTCGGCTTTCACATCCCCAAAATCTCCTTCAGTGATGTCATAACCCTGGGTGTTTCAGGTGCAGCCGTTGCCCTTTTTGGCATCATGGAAACCGTGACAGTGGCTAAATCCATGAGCCAGATGACGGGCGGTGAATTTGATCCCTCAAAAGAAATGGTCAGCCAGGGTCTTGCGTCCTTCGTGGGGGGGTTCTTCCAATGTATGCCATCCGCAGCATCACCCTCCCGAACGGTGATCAATGTCGTCAACGGCGCAAAAACAAAAATGGCGGCAATCATTTCTGGGATTGGTGTGGGAATATTTTTACTGCTGTTCGCAGGCCTGATTGGTTATATCCCGTCAGCCGCATTAGCCGCAGTTGTGATCATCTCATCAGCAGGGTTGATCAATCCGAATCTGATCAAAACCACATGGCAATCAGGCAATAAGAGCAAGGTGGCGATGTCGGTCACCTTCCTATCCACGCTCTTCCTCCCGCTGGAATATGCCATCTATCTCGGGATTCTCACAACCATCCTGATCTACCTTGGAGAAAGCAGCCACATCAATCTTAGTTATATCGTCGAAACCGATGATGGCGATTTCATCGAATTACCGCTCGAAGAAATTCTGAAAGAGGATCCAAAAATCGCCATCATTAATATTGAGGGAGACTTATATTTTGCAGCTGTGGAAGATCTACAAACCCGTGTCAATGAAATTTTAGAATCCGGCGTTAAAGTCATGATCCTCCGCTTTCGGCGAACGCACTTGCTTGCCAGCACAGGCTTGATTGCGCTTGATAGACTAATCCAGTCCGCCCGGGATAAAAATGTGCGCGTCCTGTTCTGCGGCCTTCAGAAAGAAGTACTTGAACCGCTTGAAGCAGCCGGGATGACGGAGATCCTCGGTGAATCTCAAATTTTCCACGCACAGAGCCGACTATATCAATCCACACAGCAGGCACTCAAAGCGGCAAAGAATATACTCGGAAAACAAGCGCAAGATGAGAGAAACAAAGAAAATCAAGCATAACATTTAATTGACAACCAATAATATCCAGGAGGACAGCCTCATGCCAAAACCGGAACTGACCTTTTTCACCGAACTCCCCCCGATAGAGCTGACGCAGTTGTTCGAAGGCCGGTTTGTGATCGATGACCTCAAAGCACTTGATGCCGCCGTCAGCGTCGGGATTTTGGATCTCACGGAGGCGCGTGCCCGTGTCATCCAACGTTTGAACAAAGCTGGCGTACCGGTGATCGCATGGCTTCTCTTGCCCGAAGAGCAAGGCTACTGGTTCAACATCAATAATTATGAACAGGCAGCGGCCAGATATGTGACCTTCAAAGCGTGGACCCAGCAATATGACCTCAAGTGGGCTGGCATTGGATTGGATATTGAACCCGACATCAAGGAAGTTCGTCAAATAATGGAACAAAAACAATCCAAAAAACTGCTCAAAACGCTGATCCAGCGCTTGAAGTCTCAACAAAGGGTAGAGAATGCAACCCACGCTTACCAGGCGCTGGTGGACTTAATCCATGCAGATGGTTACCCCGTAGAGAGCTATCACCTCCCCCTGATTTCTGAAGAAAGGCGAGCACATGCTACCGTCTTACAGCGGACGGCGGGGCTGGTTGACATCAAAACTGATAAAGAAGTACTGATGCTTTATTCCAGTTTCCTGCGCCCAAACGGGGATGATGCGCTATGGAGTTATGCACCCGAAGCAGATTCTGTGGGGGTCGGTAACACGGGCGGCGGGGTTGATGTGGCTGGCGTGATTGATGTAGCACCGCTCACCTGGGAGGAGTTTTCCCGCGACCTTCGTCTGTGTGTGATGCAGGAAAAACCTGTGCACATCTTCTGCCTGGAAGGTTGCGTGAAACAAGGTTTCCTCTCCAAACTAATCACGTTTGATTGGGATCACCCTGTTGAAATCCCATCCGGTGTTCGAAAAGTAAAGATCGTGCGAACTGGTCTAACGGCCCTCCTATGGCTGATCGAACGCCCATGGGTGCTGCTGATCGGATTGGTCTCCACCATTGGGCTGAAGTTTTTATTCAGACAGCATGCGGAACGGCCGCTTGAAAAGAATGAATCATTAGATGAGGATTGATCAAATAGAATTCGGCTTGTGTCAGAACCTGATAACAGACAACAGTAACAGATCTCTACGAAAATGCTGTAATAACCCTGGCAAGACTTTGTTAAATTTATTTGAGAGTATAATAACCCAATAGTAAAGCGCATCAGATTGCGCGATTAATAAATTCAATAGTCACAGAAAGATGAGTTTCGATGAATAAAAAGCAGGTTCCAGTCGTCAGCATTATTTTGTTCGTGTTTGCAGGTATTCTTCTTATCTTCTCAGTATGGGCAGCGATCAACTCATTCCAATACATTTCGGAAATGGTTGCAATGGGCCAATTGATGACAGCAGGCAACGAATTTGAGATTATCGGTTTCCACATGTCTAATTTTGGGCAATATATCGTCTACACCTTGCTGCTCTTTGGAATGGGGTGGCTCTTGCTGGCATTAACCCCTGAAAAAGAAGACATCTTCGTAGAAGAAGTTGAAGTCATTGAGGAATTTGAAGACATCAACGAAGAGGACTAAGAACAATTAAGTGAATTGAAGATTTATCACAACAAATTTAAGGCTAAAGGGCGACATTCCGTCGCCCTTTTGTTTTAATTTGGATGATTGGTAACGAATCGATTCCAAAAAAGAATTCCTGCTAAACAACACATTACTATCAAGATTTCCTTCTCAAATTTCAGCCAGTTTTTCATCTAATTTTTGTTTCTTTTCGTGATGCAGCGCCAGCACCTTTTCCTGGATCGCTTTCAAACGCTCACCGCGCAGCGGGTACCACACCAAAATCAATGCACCGAGCAGACAAGCCACACCCGGGATAACGCCGCTGAAAATTTTGATACCCATGATAGCCTGATCAGGTTGATCTAGGAATATCTCCCCCAGGTTGGATGCACGGGTGACAAAATTCGTTCGCTCTAAAATAAATGGCGTGATCCACAAGGCGATGGATTGGGCAGGTTTGGTGATCAGTGCGTTCACACCGAAGAAGGCTCCCTCCCGCCGCTGACCTGAACGCAATTCGTCCTCATCTGCCACCTGGGCAAAGAGAATATTGGTCAGCGTTTGAGGTCCTGAAAGCCCGAACCCTGCCAGCACAATGCACGCAGGGATCAAGAACGGCGGCACTAATGCAATCGCCATCAAACCCACGCCAGCCAGCACCAGCAAAAACTGCTGCGCTCCGACAACCCCAAACCGCTTCCGGACCAGCGAGGTAATCGGGATGCCAGCAATAAGTGGGATAAACAGAAAAGCTAAAAGCTGCATGGCAGGCCACTGCAAAACATAATCCGCCAGATAAAATATCGACCCCAAAATGAGCGAACTCATCAGGATCGACATAAAGTTCTCTGCCACCAAAATCAGGAACGCTTTGCTGGTAAAAGTAAATTTAATTGCCTTGAGCAACGGCACGGGTTGATCAACAATAGCAAATTCACGGCGCTCCTTCACCTTGAAGGTGGTGATCAAAATCAACACCATACTGACCAACGCCACAATCACCATCGCAACATATAGCGGGACTAATGAGGACTCGCCAGATTTCGGGCGGACGAGGTCGGGGATCAAGAAACCCAACAAGGTACCCAGCATCCCAAACAGCGAACTTGAAATCTGCAGTCCATTGCGTTGCGCATCCGACTCCGTCACCTCAGGCAGGAGCGAGGAATACACCAACCCAATGATGGTATAGCAGGTGTCATACAGCAGCATCGTCACGAGCATCCACCAGAACAGGGTTTGCTGCCCTGCCTGAGGCGGGGCAAACCACACCAGCACAAAGGTCAATGCAAGGAAGGGGGCTGTAAAACGCATGTAAGGGATACGGCGCCCGCGTTTGCTGCGGGTGTTATCGGTAATGTAGCCAAATAGCGGGTCATTGACTGCATTCCAGATGGCATAAATCGTGGCTGCAATGCCAATCCACCGTGCACTTAAGCCCAGGTAATCCTGGTAGAAGATCGTCAATAAGCCGCCGTAAATTCCGGATATCAATGATGTCCCCAGGGCAGCGACACCCCAATAGAACTTATAACTAAAGCTAAGTCGTGTTGATTCAGGATAAGTTTGTTCAGTCATCTCTCTTTGCTCCTTTGGGTGATCTTATGCAAGGTTATTCGGCTGCCGGCATCAGGTCTTTCAGCGCCTGGTAGCCAATGATCTGGATTCCCTCGTTCTTGATAAACGCCCGGGTCTCTTCGCTCATGAAGGTCTGATAGTCCGCAACACGGCATGCCCATGAGTCGGTAATTTGGCGTAATTCGGGGGTATCGGTCGAGGGGTGAATGATAAAATGGGTGATCCCGGGTTTTAGCGCACCCAGCGCCTGCTTCGCCTGTCCCATACGATCAGTGGCATCCACCAATTCAAGCCTGCTCAGACGATCCAGCAGTGGGATTCCCATTTCCTCCAATGTGTTGATCATCCCGGTAATCATGTGGGCAGTACCTTCGTCCACACCTTGTGTAGCCATCAACTCCTCCGCCGACATGCGCGGTATCATCGGGGGTAGCCCGTATTTCGTTGCCAATTGCACATAACCCGGGATGAAATTGGGGTGTGCCACAGAACCCATATGGGTATCAATATGGGTCAAGGTCATCCGGGCAGCGAGGGCTTTACTGATCTGCGCATCCAGCTCTGCCATAACCGCGTCGGGGTCAGCACTTTGCCATACCGCCTGGGATGTCTTGTGGAAAAAACCCTGATCATCCATCAAGCCGGTTTCAGGTTTACGGGTGCTGACCGGTCCCCAGCGGTAAGTGTTCCACTCGCTGGTCAATGTCAGGTGAACGCCCAAGTCCGCATCTGGATGCGCCACAGAATACGCCGCAGCGGCCAGGAACCACGGGCAGGGTACCATCACTGCGCCGCTTGAAATCAAACCAAAATCGACCATCTCGGCAAACGCCGCTACCGATGCCTGGCACATGCCGATGTCATCGGTGTGGATGATGACCACACGATCATCATCTGAAAAACCAAGTTTCTTGAGCACTGGATTAGGCTGCATCAATTCTCCCTTCAGCTTGTATAGAATGACATTAAATAATGGTTCTATTATATATAAAAAATGACGTTCTTTGCACAGAACGCCATTTTTAGATTTATTGGTCAGCGAACCAAATGTTGATAACTCAGATGTAATTTATTTCTTTGTGATTGATGCTTTGCGCTTAAATGCAAATCTCAACCCGCCCGAACCGCCAAAGCGCAGATCACGCTTTTCAAACAAAAGCCAGGCCAGTAGTATAAACCCAACAGAAAGCCCAAACATCAACAGCAGGTATTCAGTGTTTAAACCGTTGACGGCTTCTCCGCCCTGATAATAATTCAATGGTGAAAAGCGGTTGATCCCTTCCAGCTTGTCATCGATGCGCGCCAGTGAGGAGATAAAGAAACTGGCGATCAGCAAAAACCCGGCAGCCAAACCTGCTGAACCGCTGGTCGGCAGGATCATACTGAGTAACAATGCTATGCTGAGAAAAATCATCAAAACAGAGAACAATGAAACAAAGGGCAGCACCAATTCAGCCAATTCCAGGTCAAAATCATTCAAAGACAGCCCCAGCCCGAACCCGCCAAAAGTAATCACAAGGATCAGAAGGATCGTGACGATCAATGCCAGCAGCCTGCCCCAAAACAGAGCCGTACGGCTGATCGGTTGAGCGAGGGTCAGCTCTAAGGTGCCTTCCTCTTCCGGCTTGGTGATCAGGCTCGTCGCGGCTGACACAACCACAATCCCGAGGACGATCGGCATGTAAGAGAAAAATTCTAAATGCAAAAATCCGGCAGGTGAGAACAAATCCACATCTCCGCCGAAAAACGCCATGATATCGTCGGGAAACGCGGAGAACAGCGACATCAGGTCAACATCCCGTTTGAAGAAGGTGTCGTAAATATCAAACAAATAGTAGCCTAAAAGCCCAAGCCCCAACCCCCAACTCAGGATCATCAGCCAATTTTTCAGCAACTTACGTTGAAACATAGCGAACATTGCTAAACCTCGCTTTCGTCATCTTTGTAATAATTCAGGAAGATCTCTTCTAATGAGGGATGGTTGATTTCCAGATCAATCACCGGGAATTTCGCCAGAGTTTTGATCAGTGCATCCATCTCACCGGTTACCTCCAGGGTGTAAGAAAGCCGGTCGTCATTGACCCGTAAAAATTTCACGTTTTCCAGACTGCCAAAACTGGACTTTTCAACTCGATCCGCAAACAACACAGTCGCACGTGTAATGGAGCGTGTGATCAAATCGTCCGTCTCCGCTATCTCAACCAGGTGCCCCTTGCGGATAATCCCCACCCGGTCAGCAATCTTCTGCACCTCGGAAAGGATGTGCGACGAAAAGAAAACCGTTGTGCCGCGCTGACTTTCTTCTTTGATGATGTTAAGCACTTCCTGCTTCATCAGCGGATCGAGCCCGAGGGTCGGCTCATCCAACAGCAAGAGCGGAATATTGCTGGTGAAACACTGGATCAGCCCTACTTTTTGTTTGTTCCCTTGAGAAAGTGTCTTGATCTTCTGATCCATAGATAGACCAAGCCGATCCGCCATCTGAAGTAAGTCCTTCCAGGGCCGCTTATTTTCCCGCAAGCGTCGGACATACTGAAAAAACCGGCGGGGGGTGAAATCCCCTTCGAGGGTCAGGTCACCAGGCAGGTAGCCCACCAGCGCCTTGACACGCTGCGGGTTTGCCTGTGGGTCAAAACCCATCACTCTGATCTCACCCTGGTTGGGTCTGATCAGGTCGAGCATGCAGCGGATGCTGGTTGTCTTTCCGGCGCCGTTCGGCCCCAAAAAACCAAACACCTCACCCTGTTTAACATCAAGGTTGAGGCCGCGCAGTGCATGCACCTTTCCATAATACTTATGAACATCTTTAAACCAAATTGCTGATTCAGCCATAATGCCTTACTCCAGTATTGCAACAAGTATTTATTAAAAGTCAACGCATCAATCTTATCTCAATTTTATAAAATTGAAAGGCGGATCAATCTACCGAAATCAACATATCAAGTTCAGTAGTATACCTTCAATAAAAAAACAGGTGCAGACGAAATGTCAGCCCTATTTTCTTCACACCCATTCAATTTTGGGGATTCGCAACAACCCTAATAACTAATAACGAATAATTACGTCATAATATTTTGTCGCGCTCGCTTCTAAACATGTATGATCATCAATAATCCTGAGAGGATCCCGATAATCGGGATAGCAATACTGTAATCCTCCATGCTGATAAAGCCGGTCAACCCAGTCAGGATCAGCCATAGACAAAACAGGATAAAGCCAATCCGCTTATGAAATCCAGGCCAGGTGATCAACAAAGCCAACCCCGCCCCAAGGGACAAAGTTGCCATAATCATCCGCATTTCAGTGAAATCAATGTCGATAAGCCCTCTCAAGCCGGTGAATAACAGAAAAATCGCCGCCAGCACCCACCCCACAAAATTTGAAACCTTTGGTGTATCAAAAATGATCATCACACCGGAAAAAACCGCCAAAATATAAATCACAAAGTGAAATGACTCTAACACAGGAAAAAAATATAACACCCCGGTAAACAGCAAAAACAAACTGATGACAATGAAGGTTAAACGTACACTCGACATAGGAACCCCTCTTCTAAAATGTTTCTTCGATAAGACCTTCTAATAATTATACAAAATTATTCACCCCTCTGTAAATAGCCTTTGTTTTTTAATGTTCATTAACAGATAATTTTATGTGTCGGCCTTGCTTGACACTCAACCTTTGCTATGTTAAAACTGAAAAGGCGTTTAAACGGCTTAATTTTAGCGAAAGTATCTACAAGAAATGAAAATCATCCAGGTCATCCCAACCTATAATGAAGCACAGAACCTCCCAGTTTTGGCGGCAGCACTGCTTGCTCTAGACCTCCACAACCTCAACTTGTTGATCGTGGATGATAACAGTCCGGACGGCACGGGAGACGTAGCAGACGCGCTGGCACTTGAATATCCAGGGAAAATTTCTGTGCTGCACCGCAAAGAAAAAGCCGGCCTGGGTAAGGCATACATCCAGGGCTTTCGCCATGCACTCGATCAGGGTGCAGACGTGATCGGGATGATGGATGCAGACTTAAGCCATCCCCCAGATAAACTGCCTGCCTTATTTGCGGCGCTTGAAAAAGCGGATGTTGCTATTGGTTCTCGTTATGCCCCGGGTGGCAGTGTGGATAAGGACTGGCCTGTTTGGCGGAAAGGTCTCTCCTGGTTTGGGAACACCTATGCGCGTGTGATCCTCAACTTGCCCATCAGGGATGCCACAGGCGGTTACCGCTTATGGCGGCGGTCCGCGCTTGAGACTATCCCCTTTGAGGAGTCACGCTCCAACGGTTATGTGTTCATCGTCGAATTGGCGTATATGGCCAGCCTGGCCGGCCTGACCTTTGCAGAAGTGCCGATTTACTTTGCGGAACGAACCCAGGGCGTTTCAAAAATGTCGCTGCGCATCCAAATCGAAGCAGCCACCCGCGTCTGGCAACTCAGACGGCTTTATAAACACAGCACGATCTCAAACCCTTCAAACAAAAACGCGGATTGATTTGTCACTCGTTTTAATTTTTTAACTTTTTATTGTGGGGGAATATCAAAGCGATTTTTCTTGCAGATCAAATTTTTCTGCTGACATTTTCCGTCAGCCTGAGCCAATCCTCAAGCGAAAGATCTTCTGGGCGCCAGCGCGGATCAATTCCCGCGCCCTCCAGCACTGATGACACCGTCTCCAAACTTTCACCCAACATCGGCCGCAGTGAACTGCGCAACATTTTTCGCTTCTGATTGAAGGCGGCGTGTGCCAGGCGGAATAAAAGACGCAGATTGTCTTCAGTCAATTTGGGTTCTGCGTAGACATCAATGATCAAAACGCTCGAATCCACCTTAGGCTGTGGATAAAAGCACGCGGCCGGGATATGGCTGGCGATGTGCGCTTCACCATAAACCTGGACGGATAACGAGAGCAGGCTCATCTTTTCATCCCGGCTTAAAATTCGTTCTGCCACCTCGCGCTGCATCGTCAGCACAATCCGGTCAGGTTTGATCGCTGCCTCCAGAAGGTGGCGGATCACGGCTGAGGTAATGTAGTAGGGGATATTTGCCACCACTTTATACCCGCTCTCAGCAAAAAGCGTTTCCGGCTGAATGTTCAGGATATCCCCATGGATCAATTGCACATTCTCAAATGGGCGGGTGACAGCCTCCAGTGCAGGGAACATTTCTTCGTCAATTTCGATAGCAACCACCGCACCTGAATTGACCGCTAAGACACGGGTCAGACTACCCAACCCTGCACCAATTTCAAGCACCCGGTCTTCCGGGTCGAGCGCGGCATCACGCACAATCTTCAGCAGGGCGTTATGATCAACAAGGAAGTTTTGTCCCAGCGATTTTTGCGGCTGAAGCCCATATCTGCGTAAAATATCGGAAACGTGCAGAGGTTCAAGGTTCATGGTGTGATGATCGCCGGATACCAATTGGGAACAGGGGTCAGAAAATACATGGTCGTCCAGGTGGACCAGGGCACATAATTCTCTTCAGAATAAGCCAGGTCGATCATATACGTCCCATAACATCCACCGCAAGTATCACCCACAATCGCCCGTCCATAACCCGGAATATACACGTTCAAATCTGCCATAGCCAAACCATTTGGCACCGAATACCAGTAAGGGCTGACGGCGATGATCCCCTGCTGCACCGGGAACCCACCCGCTGTGCCATAATGGCATACGCCCTGGCTGTCACAGGGTTTATAAGAAACCGCGTAAACGCTGATTTTGCGCCAGTATTCAATCGTCTGCCCATCGACAACCTCTGTGCGCACCTGGACTTTGGTGCCATAACCCAGCACGCCGTCCCGCGGCTCACTGGCTTGCCAGCGCTCATCCACATCCCGCCAGACTTCCTCCCCATTGGCATAGCGCACACGCTCCCGCGTTGCATAAATCCCCAATTGTCCAGGCTCAATAACGGAGGTGGTGTCAAGCAATGTGTCCGGGTCTTCGACATACTCGTTCTCGTAAGCTACCTCATCCGTTGTCAGCACAACATCCTCATCCACCCGAACAACTTCAATCTCCCGTGTTGCAGGCAGCGGGGCATCCTCCGCCGGGATGCTGTAATCCAGGTTTTGCAAAGGCAAGTTCAGATCGAGCAGGGCTTCACCCACCGTGCTGGCAGCCGACAATCCCGATACCAATGATTCACCAATGGTGACGGTCACAGGCTGGGCTCGGCGGATAACGACTTCCATCGAATCGGTGACAGGCGTCATCAGGTCCTCTGAGATCCAATCTTCCGGTGCAAGCTGGATGGAAGCAACTTCTAAAGCTGCACCAAGAGTGGGCTCACTCGTGAAAATCACCTGTTCCTCCTCCCCAATTTGCAGTGTGATGGGGATTGCAGGCACATATTGCAGCAAAACAGAGCCAGTATATTCAAGCGGTTGATCGGGGTCAATCGCAACCCCATTCCGCCAAACCTGATCATGCGGATAAAGCGTTATTCCCGCCTCACCCAAGAGATTGGCAGGAATGCGCTCAGCGCTGACGATCGATGATTCTTCATCAGGGGTAACCACGATAATTTCCTGCGCCTGCACAACACTGATCACAGTATCAGCCTTGAGCCAGTCATTCACCTCAGGGCTGACCCGATCCTGCTCATCAACTTTGATGCCTGCAGAGCGGAGTGCGCCGGAAACGGTCAGCGCAGAAGTTTCAACCTTTAAGGGATCGCCATCCAAAACGATGGCAATATTCCGCTTCAACCCAAAACGCAAAAAAACGGCACCCAGCAGAATGATCACAGGGACGATCCAGATCAGCCAGTGTTTATTTTTCTTTATTAACTCAGTCATAACTCAGAATTTCACAAAAGTGGACCAAAAAAAGACATCAAATACGTCTTTGCGTGTTTTTGCAGTATAACATACAGGGAAAATTTCGCAAGCACTGCTAATGCCTGGTCGCCTGACGAATCTTGTTAAGCACGCTGACCAGCATTCGCTGCCAGGGTTCTTCTTCCGGGTTCGTGAAGTAAATCCGATAGGCATTCTTCCCGGCGATGATGCCCTTGCCCAACTCAGGCAGGTTGCGCGAGCCGATGCCCTCAGGCAGCGGGGGATAGTGCAGGACAAGCTGCCTGCCCTCAAACCCGACGGATGCCAAACCAGCCAGCGCTGCCATCAGTTTAACCTTGATTTGAAAGACCAGGTTTTGCACCTGCTCTGGCAACGGACCAAACCGGTCCTCAAATTCCATCTCGATCGAAGCCAACGATGCTTCATCTTTGATATCCGCCAACCGCCGGTAAAGCTTGAGCCGGAGCGATTGGTCAGATATGTAAGAGGAAGGAATGCCAATTGATAACGGCAAATTGACCGAGGTCGGGATGTTTAATGAGGCATCCAGGATTGAAGCCTCCTCAGGCTCAGAAACGCCCATCGCCATTCTGAACTGCTTGACGGATTGCGCCAGCAGACGGGTGTAAAGGTGGAACCCGACCGATGCAATATAGCCTGACTGACGCGTGCCCAGCATTTCGCCAGCCCCGCGCATCTCCAGGTCTCGCATGGCGATGGCATATCCTGAACCCAATTCCGTATTCTCAGCCAAAACCTCCAGCCGCTCCTGCCCTTCTGGTGTGGGGGCTTTTACCCGGTGCCGGAACAAATAGGCATACGCGCGTTGCGCACCGCGCCCCACCCGCCCGCGCAACTGGTAAAGCTGCGCCAAGCCAAATGTGTCCGCGCGGTCTACGATCAGTGTGTTCGCATTGGGGATATCGAGCCCCGATTCGATGATGGATGTGCTCAACAGGATGTCGATTTCAGCGTTGGTAAAGCGGTGCATCATCTCCGCCAGTTGGTCTTCATCCATCTGGCCGTGGGCGACACCAATCTTCGCTTCCGGCACGAGCTTTTCAAGGTGTTGCCGCATGGATTGAATGGTCTGCACCCGGTTGTGAACAAAGAACACCTGCCCGCCGCGTTCCAGTTCGCGGATCACGGCCTGCCGGACGATTTTCGTGTCGTATGGGCCAATGTGAGTCACAATCGGCAGCCTTTCCTCCGGCGGCGAGTTGATCGTTGAGATATCACGCACGCCCGTCAACGCCATGTAAAGCGTGCGGGGGATCGGGGTGGCTGTCAGGGTCAGCACATCCACAGAAGTACGCAGCTTTTTAAGATGCTCTTTGTGCGCCACACCAAAACGCTGCTCCTCATCGATGACTACCAATCCCAAATCTTTGAAGGTTACATCCTGAGAAAGCAAGCGGTGTGTGCCGATGATAATATCCACTTTGCCATTGCGCAGATCTTTGATAATGCGCGATTGCTGCCGCTGGGTGCGGAAGCGGGAGAGCATTTCTACCTCCACCGGGAAGGTCGCCAAGCGTGAGCGGAAGGTGTCATAATGCTGCTGCGCTAACACCGTGGTTGGTACCAGCACCGCCACCTGTTTGCCATCCATCACCGCTTTGAAGGCAGCGCGCAAGGTCACTTCGGTCTTACCATAACCCACATCACCGCACAACAGGCGATCCATCGGGCGCGGCGCTTCCATATCGGCCTTGATCTCTTGCAGTGCCTGGAGCTGATCTTCTGTTTCGATATACGGGAAGCTGGCTTCCAGCTCGCGCTGCCAAGGCGTATCGGAACTGAAGGCATAACCTTCCGCCACCTGCCGCTGAGTATAGAGTTCCAGCAATTCACCCGCAATCTCCTGCACAGCTTCGCGCACCTTCTGCTTTGTGGCCTGCCAGGTGTTGCCACCCAAACGCGAAATTGACGGCAAATGCCCATCCGCCCCCACATAACGCGTCAGCCGGTCGGCGTGATGAATCGGCACAAACAACTGATCTTGCTCAGCGTATTCGACACACAGGTATTCCTGCTGGATGTCACCCTGAGTACGCTGCACCAGGCCGACGAATTTCCCGATGCCGTGATCAACGTGCACCACCCAATCGCCGGGTTCCAGATCGGCATACACCGATTCTGGCGCTTCGGCGGTGGGACGGTATCGCCGGCGCGGTTGTGGACGGGACCAGCCAAATATCTCCCCATCGGTCAGCAGATGGACTTGCCCGCCGTCGGGCTGTGTCAGGATCCAGCCACCGGCAAGCGTCCCCGAGATAAACTGGTCACCAAGCCCATCACCCTGTTGAGAGTCTTCACCAACAAGCTGCTCCTGCCAGAGGTCCTTCAAGCGCTGGGACTGGCGGGAAACGATCATCCACTGCCGATTCGCCTGTTCTAAATCCTGTAAGTAATCAATGAAGTCCCGCAGTTTACCGGCAAAATGCGGGCCGGGTTGGAAAGCATCCGCTAAAGGACGGTGTTCAGCAGCATGGGTATATCCCAGCTCAACCACCGCACGCTTTCCGAAGCGGTCCTCCAATTCTGACCAGGTCAGATAAGGCACCGGGAAATCCTCCGGGATCTCACCGCTTGCCACAGCTTCTTCACGGCGGGCAAGGCTTTCCTCTTCAACATCCATCACCGCCGCTGAAAGAAACTCGCCCCCATCCAAAACGATCAGGGCATCCTCCGGCAGAAAATCGAGCATGCTGCCAGCCAGCGGGTGGGCAAGCGGGATCTGGAACTCCTTCAGATCCTTCAGCGAAACCCCTGCCTTCTCTGCGGCTATTGGCAAAACTTCACGCGTGGGCGTGATGGTCAGCGAATCGACTCTTTCAACCGTGCGCTGTGATGCCGGATCAAAGATGCGCATGGTATCAATTTCATCGCCAAAGAACTCGATGCGCACCGGGCTAGACTCACTCGGCGCCCAAATGTCCAAGATGCCGCCGCGCCGCGAAAACTGGCCCGATTGCACTACGATATTGGCATACTCATAGCCGATATCCACCCAACTGCGGGTCAACTCGTCAGGCGTAACACGCTCGCCCAAGTGCAGTGTGCGGGTGTGCTTAAGGTAATCACGCCGGGGCAGCGTGCGCGTCATAACTGCCCTGACTGGCGCCACAATCACTGGCGGCGTTTCAGGGTCAGGCACGCCCGGCACAAGCATCTGTGCCAGCAAGGTCAACACCTGCAGGCGGTCACGGCGTGTGCCAGCCCCCCAGGCTGCTTTTTCGTAAAATAAGGGGTTCGGCTCGGGGAAGTAATGTACCTGCTGGTCTTTGAGCCAGAATTGCAATTCTTCGTGCAGCGCCAGTGCCCGGTCTGCGCGGTTTGAGAGCAGCAAAACGGGACGACCCAAATCTTGCTGCAGGCGCGCCACCAGCGGAAGGCGTGCGCTGCGCGGCAAGCCCAGGCCGGAAGCCGTATCAACCGTATTAGCCCCAAGCCTGATGCGTGATAATAATTCCTGATAAGCGGGGAGCGCTGCGATCTTATCCAGTAACGACATTAATCCTCATCAACCACACTGCCGTTGAACTCGGTCATCGCTTTTTCGATGCCGTCATTAATGAACTTGCGAATGGCATCCACCGCATTCTGTCGGATCACAGGCAGCAACGCTTCCTGATCCGGATCGAAATCATGCAAAACATAATCTGCCGGGTCCATCCGCCCGGGTGGACGCCCGATGCCGACCCGCAAGCGGGCAAAATCACGCGTACCGAGTTTTTCTACAATCGACTCCATCCCCTTCTGGCCGCCCGTTCCCCCAGATGGACGCAATCGCAGCGTACCAAAGGGCAGGTCCAGGTCATCATGTATCACCAACAGGTTCTCAACCGGTATCTTGTAAAATCGCATGAGTGGCACCACAGCCTGACCAGAAAGGTTCATATAGGTCTGAGGCTTGGCGAGGATCAGACGTTCGCCATCCAGCGAGCCTTTGCCCACCAGCGCGCGGAACTCCACCCGGCGTAGTGCGATTGCAGCTTTCTCTGCCAGTGAGTCCACCACCATAAACCCGACATTGTGGCGGTTATAGCGGTATTCCGGCCCCGGGTTGCCCAGGCCGGCGATTAAAAAGGGCGCATTTTCATTTTTCTTATTCATCATCTTCTTAAAGCACATCTCAGTCTACTTTTCGGGCCTAAAAAACTGTTAACAACAACCTCACACTTAGCAAATCGATGACGCGCCAAAAGTCCTCAAAACGGGTTTGAGGGGTATGCGCTTGTGCGCAGGCTGACCTTTAAGTTTAGCACAAATGGGAAGAGAGTGGATATTTTAATAATCCTAATATCCCATCTATAAAACAAGAAAAATCAAATTCTTTTATGAATAAAAAAATGAATTTCCTATTATTTCCAACGCGAAGATATTGATTGATTTTCCCTACCTATAAATTACAGCAACATCATTTTGCATATGTTGCCTTGGAACTTTTCTTAATATATAAATAGCATTGGAAATACAATTATTTGAATCATAATTTTCATATAGATAAATTTGTCTACCATAATACTCTAATTCAACATAAGACACACTCTTTTGTGGTGGGTTCAAATCCAATAAATTGACCTTTCTGCCTGCTTTATCCGACAATGGAATTTCGATATTTGAATTATGTTCAAGTGTAAACTTTACACATTCTCGCAGCACTTCAGACCATGAGTTTAACGAGATTATCGTATTATTAGGAAGACGTAATTTTGAAGGCTTGGTGTTCCTTGCGTTCCCAATTTCCTCAATGTTTTTAAAATCATCATTCTGGATATTTGGTTGATTTATTCTATTTACTTGTTTAGGTTCAGGAACCGGAATCTGTAATATTTTATTTTTTGATTCACTCAATTCTTTTTGTAAATTAGCAACTGTACTTTGAATTTGATTTACTTTTAAAGATAACTCATCCACATCCTTATTGTCAGGCCAATATCTTGCGGCATCTAAGCGTTGAACGAGGTATGCTGCAACTTCAACTAATTCATCGTTTTCAAGATCTAAAATTTTACTCGGAGCTAATTTACCAGGTTCAAAACTAGAAAAATGGTGCCAAATTACACCATCTGTTAAAAATATATCTTTAACTTCAGAAGTAAATGCATAGTTGACCAAAGAAAGCAAAATATTCTGATTATTTAGATTCTCTCCAAATTTCTTTGCTTCAATAATTACTTTAACATCACCATTTGAATCATATAAAGCGTAATCTACTCTTGCTTGAAAAAATGTTTTTTCGATCTCAACCATAGCTGGGTTTCCGGTGTCCCAACCTAATGCCCTAATCAACGGGTCAACCAACACTGCTCTCGTCGAGGCCTCATTAGCTCGTAAAGTCGATGAATATAATTTCGACGAGTTGTTAACCTCTGACAACAATTCAGTAAAATTCGCTAAGGGACTCTTTATTTTCATTTAGTTTACTCCCACTACCTTAAAAAAACACATAGTCTATTTCAATTCATTATAAATTATATCCTAATTAACTCTACCATTTTTATATAAGTTGAAATTAGAAAATTTTTCTCGAATAATTTTACAAGGTCAACCAATGAATAATATAATGATGATCAAAAAAAGTAATACAACTAATGTACCAATCAGACAGCCTTCTTTCTGTTTTGCCTTGAATTGCTCCTCTTCTAACCGCTTTCGGCGCATATATTCTTCATGCCCCAGTTGGGTCAGAAGCCACGCCTCATATTCTTCTGCAAGGAGTATGTCTTCTTCAAGCTGAAGCTCATCCTCCATATCATAGAGATCCTGCTCGTCAAAATTGTCAGGGCTCTCAAAATCGTCAGGATCATCGAATTCATCAAAATCCCACATACGCTTTCCTCCCGAATCCCCCAAATAAAATTTGTTTCAGCTCAAAACTGGATCTTTCCATCCTCTTCAGCCTTGCGTCGCGTGTTTACAATGATCACCACCAGGATACTGATTGCCCCGACCGCCAAAAACCCGATCACCACATAAGAATAAAAGGTGTCCCAGGGTATAAACAGGCCCTCATAAGGCTCCAGCACATAATCTGCTTGCATAAAAAGGTCATCCTCGCTCTGGATCAACGTGCGTAATTTATTTTCCCAGACGCTGGTGCCGACTGCCTCGTGAACCCCATTGCTTTGTACGATTTGGGGAGTAACCAGCCGCAAAGTATATTCCGCATCACCTACATCCATCAGATAAATGCCCGGGACCCTGAAGGTAAATTCTTCCAGATCGAGAGTTTGCATAAAGGAATAACTTCCATCCTCATCCGCATCGATCGTCATCACCAGTGGTCCTACAGACCTGCCTTCAGAGAGAAAGTCCGCTACATCCCCAACCTCTATCTGCACCGCTTCCCATTTTCGCCCCTCGGATTCATACGCCTCCCGCTGAACATCCACGACCCCTTCATCGAGC
This sequence comes from Anaerolineaceae bacterium, assembly GCA_016841365.1. Classification (GTDB taxonomy): domain Bacteria; phylum Chloroflexota; class Anaerolineae; order Anaerolineales; family Anaerolineaceae; genus Brevifilum. Next base: position 33,664 of record JAENZI010000002.1, on the reverse strand, counting down.
ATGGTGTTAGCCAGCAGGCTTTCCAAAGTCAATTCCTCAGGGATTACCTCGGTAAATTGTTCGTATGACGCGGTTTCAACACCCACTGCAAAACGCAGCGCTCCAGAACCATCCTCATGGACAATGACCTCCTGCACCATGCTGACACAACCACTCAGGAATACCAGGCTCACCGCAGCGAGGAGCAAAATCTTTATTGAAATTCGTTTCATTCGTAATCATTCCCATCCATGCTTGATGATGCCACCTTCATTATATTGCATCCCCAAATCTGGACAAGATTTGCCCATCAGACGAAATCAAGGTTAAAAAACGTCATCTTGAGGCAATTTGTCTGGTGAGAAATGCAGAGATTCATCATCTCCTTGATTTTATCGATTATTGTAAGGATAATTAGCATGAGCCAAAAGGTGTATTTGGCAAATAAGTATTTAAAACGTAATCAAAATTGCTACCATGAAAGGACTTTGACTGAATGGCTGAGAAACCCAACACCCCTATCAAACCCACCAAACTTACAAGAAAATCCCCTGTCCCCTCCGACATTGATATCGCCCAATCGGCAACCCTGAAACCAATTAAACAGGTTGCTGAAGAATTAGGGCTTCTCGAAGACGAATATGACCCTTACGGGAAGTTTATCGCCAAGGTCAGCCCTAAAGTTTTAGAGCGCCTTGCAGATGTTCCCGACGGCAAATATGTGGATGTGACCGCCATCACGCCGACCCCCCTCGGCGAGGGCAAAACAACCACAACCGTCGGCCTCAGCCAGGCAATGGGAGCCCACCTGGGTAAACGCGTGATCACCGCCATCCGGCAGCCCAGCCAGGGCCCGACCTTCGGGATCAAAGGCGGCGCAGCAGGCGGGGGCTACAGCCAGGTCATCCCCATGGAAGAATTCAACCTCCATCTTACCGGAGATATCCACGCCATTACGGCTGCAAACAACCTGATCGCGGCTGCCATTGAAACCCGGATGTATCATGAATCCTATCAAAGCCCAGAAGCACTTTTCGACCGCTTATGCCCGCCTGATGAGGACGGCAAACGCACCTTCGGGATTGCGATGCAAGGCCGCCTGAAAAACCTGGGGATCGATAAGACCGACCCCAGCGAATTGACCGAAGATGAACGTAAGCGGTTTGCGCTGCTGAACGTTGACCGAAAGACCCTCACCTGGCGCAGGGCAACTGACACCAACGACCGCCTCTTGCGGGAGATCACCGTCGGGCAAGGTGCTACAGAAAAAGACTTTAACCTGAAGACAAGCTTCTATATCTCCGTTGCCAGTGAGTTGATGGCTGTATTAGCCCTTTCTACCAGCCTGGAGGATATGCGCGAGCGCATCGGGCGCATCGTACTGGCACTGGATATGGAGGGCAACCCCGTCACCGTTGAGGATGTCGGCGTGGCTGGTGCAGCAACAGTCCTGATGAAGGACACCATCAAACCCACCCTGATGCAAACACTAGAAGGTACCCCCGTTTTTGTGCACGCCGGCCCCTTTGCCAACATCGCCCACGGCAACAGCTCGGTGATGGCAGACATGATCGCCCTCAAGCTGGCAGATTATGTGATTACAGAGTCAGGCTTTGGTTCCGATATGGGTATGGAGAAATTCTTCGATATCAAGTGCCGCTATTCCGGCAATATCCCGGATGTGGTCGTACTGGTCGCCACCATCCGTGCCCTCAAGATGCACGGCGGCGGGCCGAAAGTTTCTGCCGGATCGCCTTTAGCGCCCGAATATGAAACTGAGAACCTGGACCTGGTGCGGAAGGGGATGGAAAACCTGAAAGCCCATTGTGATAACGCCAACAAATTCGGTGTGCCCGTCGTTTTGGCGATCAACCGATTCCACACAGATTCAGATGCCGAACTCGAACTTGTCAAATCAGTTTGCAGTCAGAGCGGCCATATCTCACATGCCGTGGTCACCAATCACTGGGAAGAAGGCGGTGAAGGTGCCGTTGAACTGGGCAAGGCGGTTATTGATGCTGCTGAACAGGGATCAAACTTTAAATTCCTTTATCCGTTAGAGATGCCCATTAAGCAAAAAATCGAGACCATTGCCAAAGAAATCTACGGCGCAGATGGGGTAGATTTTTCACCTGAAGCTGAAGCACAAATTGAGGAATATAACCGGCTGGGGTTTGACAACCTGCCGATTTGTATGGCGAAAACACACCTCAGCCTGAGCCACGATGCCTCCCTAAAGGGACGCCCGAAAGGATTCCGAGTTCCCATCCGCTCGATTAATGCGTCCATTGGCGCAGGCTTTCTCTATCCAATCGCCGGCCCAATCCGCCTGATGCCCGGACTGCCAACCCGCCCCGCTTATTATGATATCGATATCGAATTGGATACAGGCCGCATTTTAGGCCTCTCATAAAATCTTACATATCAGCCCCGGTCAAGTTTGACCGGGGCTTTTTCTATTTTGGACAGGTTATCAGAAAATAAAAGGTTGGACATCAGAAATGAAGTAAAATTGAAGAGAACAGGTTCGTCAAAATAAACAAATTACACTATCGTCAACCGATAATGAATTAGATCGGGTCAGACATATGAATAACAACTCACTCAACGAAAAATATCTGGTGGATAAGGACGGCAAGAAGATTGGCGTTATCCTTAGCATGCAAGAATATCGCTCCTTGATCAACCGTTTGGAAGAGCTCGAATCGTTTAAAGCCGCCCGGGAGGAGATCAATATCGTTGATCAGATCCTCTCAGAAGCCAAAGCAGAACAAACTGATGACAACCTGCCAACTTTCAGACGCAGGCAGGGACCAGGCGGGATGATCGTTGTATAATCTCAATTAACCCAGGAGGGACGGATGGAAAAACGTCGTTTTGGACGCACAAATCACATGAGCACATTGGCCGTTTTCGGGGCTGTGGCTTTAGGCCAGCTTGATCAACCCCAAGCCGATCAAACTATCGAGAAAGTCATCGAGGCAGGAATCAATCACATTGATATTGCCCCGTCATATGGGCAGGCAGAAGCGCGCCTCGGCCCATGGATGCCGAAAATCAGGGACGATTTCTTCTTGGGCTGCAAGACCACTCAGCGTTCCAAACAAGGTGCGCTCGATGAATTTCATCAATCGCTGGGGCGTCTGCAGGTCGATCACTTTGACCTTTATCAACTACACGCTGTGACGACCATGGAAGATTTAGATCAATGCACCCAATCCGGGGGTGCACTAGAAGGCGTCATCGAAATGCGAGAAAAGGGCTTGACGCGCTTCATCGGCATCACCGGGCACGGCATGCAAGCGCCTCGGGTGTTTATTGAAGCTCTCTCCCGCTTCGATTTCGATTCCGTCCTCTTCCCGATCTACCCGGCGCTGTTCGGCGATGAAACCTACCGGACTGATGCGCTTGAACTTCTCGACCGATGCGAGAAAAAAGACGTCGGCGTGATGGTTATCAAATCTGTGGCAAAAAAGCCCTGGGGTGATCAAGAAAAACGCTATCACACCTGGTATGAACCCTTTGAAGACGAGGAAAGCATTCGAGAGAACGTGAACTTTGCCCTTTCTTACCCGCTGACCCATATTTGCACGCCTGGCGATTACCGCCTGCTGGATAAAGTATTCAAGGCATGTGAGCATTTCGAGCCGATGGATTCTGACACACAACATGCCGTCATCAATAAGAACAAAGACCTGTCATTGATCTTTTAGAATCACTACTAATTAACATACAAAGACCGCCAATTTCTTTATCTTGGCGGTCTTTTCATTTTTAAGAAAGTGCTGTTTACATCACATTGATGATCTTCGAAGTGACTTGCGGCAGCAATTGCTTCACCCGATCCATATCAAACTCGCTGACGCCATCCATCTCAACAGATGCGGTCGCTGTTGCAACACCCAACCGGGCCATCTCAACCATTTCCATTTGATGCTCCTGGCCATAGATCAGGGCAGCCAGAAGCGAGTCACCAGAACCAACGGCGTTGCGCACTGTGACCTTTGGCGGTTTGGCATACACCATCTCTCTTTGATTGGCAAGCAGCAGACCTGCTGCACCCATCGTCAACGCCAAAACCTCGATTCCCATGCGCAAAAACGGGAGGGCAGCGCGTTTCGCATCTTCCTGGTCATTAATATCAAACCCGACAACCTGCGCAGCTTCAATTGCATTAGGCTTGACCAAGTAGGGCTTTGCTGTACAGCCATCCAAAAGCGCCTGCCCGCTGGCATCAAAATAGACTTGACCGCCGCGTGTGTGGATCAAGTTAATCAACTGCCCATAAAAATCATCAGGTACGTCGGGCGGCAGGCTACCAGAGAGGACCCAAATATCGCCTTTGCGGGCATAACCCTCTACCTTAAGCCACAATTGGTCAATATCCTCTTGAGTAATGAGCGGGCCTGGCTCATTGACTTTGATATGCCAATCACCCTCGTTCTCGAGGATCATCGTATTCGTGCGTGTTTCATCGTCCACCCAAACAAAATCCATCTGGATGCCCAAAGCCTGCAAACCATCAGCCAGCATTTTCCCACTGCCACCGCCAACCCAGGCTAACGCCAAAGAATCAATGCCGAATTTTTGGAGCGACCTTGAAACGTTAAAACCCTTGCCGCCCCAATCCAAACGGATTTGCTGACTGCGCAGAACGCTGTTAAAGCGGATCTCTGGAAGAGTCAGCGAGCGATCTATGCTCGGGTTGGGTGTCAGTGTGTAAATCATGCCCTGCCGTTAATCTTGCGCCAAAGGCTTGATACTGCCCAGCCCAGTGATGGTCTTCTCTACCATAGGGTCGCCCTTGTACTTAATGCTGCCAGCGCCAGATAAAGTGGCGTTCAATGCTGCTTCTGCCCAAACCTTTGCCGACCCGGCACCGGTGAGTGCCACATTCGCTTCTTGTGTTTTTAAGAATTCTGCCTTGTATGAACCAGCACCGCTAATATCAATATCTTGCGTTTCAGCTTCGCCATCCAGCACAATCTCGCCCAATCCGCCCAGGCTGACCAGCAATTCTTTATAATCCACACTGCTCAGGGTCAATTTGCCTGCGCCCGAATGTTTGAGATCCAGTTGCTCGCCTGATAGGTTCTCACCCCAAATATCACCGGCACCAGCCAGGTCGATCTGCTCCAAACGTCTAAGTGTGACTGTATAGCGCACTCGTTTCTGTCCGCTGATCCATTGAAGATTTGTCCAGTCCTTGCCTTCGGTTTTGAACTTGATCGTCAACATGCCGTCCTGGACGTCAGTATGAATGTTTTCAAGAAAGGATTCATCCGCATCAATATCCAAATCACAGGTTTCACCCTGAAGAATTTCAACTTCGCCAAACCCTTCAAAATGCAACCCACTGAATTCTGCGCCTTCAGGGATGCGATGCAAAGGCAACCCAGTTTCTTGTTCCTCTACATCTACTGTTGGTTCTGCGATCACGTCAACATCCTGCTCGCCCTCGTCTTCAGGCACAGCCTCCAATTCGACCTCTTCCGCCAGCTCAAAATCTTCCTCAACGACTGGCACGACCTGCTCTACGGCTGGTGCTTCATCGGCTTCCGCAACCTGACCGCCAGGTGCAGGGATTTCTTCTTTGACTTCAGCAGGTGTCGTCTTACGAGAGCGGGCGAAGAGAGGCCGGCTGAAGATCACAAACAAGCCCAGCAGGACCAGTCCACCGCCCAAAAAGATACCCGTCTTCATGTTCGTGCCCCTGATGTTGAAGATCACCTCAAACAAGACACCAAACACTACAAACAGAACCAACCCTATCCCGATGATCAACCCGGCAGCCCGGCGTAAGCCTTCGCGCTTGAGGTAAATGTTCATGATCAACATACCCAAACCGGTTGCGCTGATCAGCAGTGCCCAGGCATACGTCCATGTGATCCAAATGTCGAAGGTGTTCTGAATAAAGAGGAGTAAACCCAGAGTGGTAAAGATTGCACCCGGGATAGCCAACCCCGCCCGGCGTTTGCCAGAAAAAAACATGCCAAAAAAGAAGGTCACCCCCAACAAAACAACCAGCAGCGGCCAGAAAAAGGGCATGATCTCCGTCTCGAGGATCTGGTCTGCCAGGAAAAGCCCACCGGTGACCACCAGCACGAACCCGAGATAGAACTGCCAGTTAAAAATAGATTTTTTAGGTTCCATATTGATCTCCTTGCCAAATTAGTGACTCAACTTAATTTTATCACGCAATCAACTTGCACAAATTGATACTGGCCCGATTGACTGCTGCTCCTCAATGGAATTCTGGCAGCCAATCACTGTGGGCGGCCAGTAAGGCATCCACCAGTTCCCAAATTTGTGCCAGATCAAGCTCTGCAGCGGTATGCGGATCAAGCATGGCAGCATGGTAGATATATTGGCGCTGGTGTGTCAGTGCTGCCTGCACCGTCAGCGCCTGGACATTGATATTGGTCTGCATAAGCGCAGCGAGGTGCGGCGGTAAGATGCCAATCCGCGTCGGCTGGAGTCCATTTTTGTCCACCAGGCAGGGTACTTCCACACAACTTTCGCGGGGCAGATTATCGATCAAGCCCTCATTCATCACATTTCCGTAAACAACCCGCGGCACACCTGTCTCGATAGAATGGATGATATATGCCCCATATTCATGAGAAATCGACATCGACTCGCTTCCTTCCAACATCTGCCAGATCTCTCGAAGGTCAAATTCACTGGCACCTGCTGCCTGCAGATGCTGTTGAAATTTAACCGGATCTAATTCAACTTCGGGATCCTCAATTTTCTCTTTGGCAATTTCCCAGCCAGCAATCTGCACCTTGCAGCGCCTGAGATATTCATCCAACGGGATGTTGAATTTTTCGATTAAGTCAGGCCTCTCTCGTTTGATGAACCAGGGCGTGTATTCTGCAAAGTGTTCGCTTGATTCTGTGACAAAGTATCCCAACCGTTTCAGCATCTCAAACCGTACCCTGTCACCATCAGGCACACGGCCTTCTTCGATCACTTTGTGCAGCAGGGGATAAAGACTTTGTCCACCCTGTTCAAAGCGCAAATAAAACGCCACATGATTGATCCCGGCGCACAGATAATTGATTTCCTCAATCGGAATTTGGAGGATCTTTGCCAGGTGCTGTGCGGTACCCTGCACGGAATGGCAAAGCCCCACAGAACGGATGGTTGTTGCATTGTTGATCGCCCAGGTGACCATCGCCATCGGATTGACATAATTAAGCAAAAACACATCAGGGCAAAGTTCTTCCATGTCTCTGCACATTTCTAAATAAACCGGGATGGTGCGCAGGGCGCGCATGATGCCCCCCACCCCGAGGGTATCACCGATCGTCTGACGTAACCCAAATTGCTTCGGGATTGAAAAATCTATGATCGTGCCTGGGTCATAGCCGCCAACCTGAAACATTCCGATGGCATAATCCGCCCCATCCAATGCTGCCCGGCGGTCCATCTCAGCCTCAATAATCGGGTGAACGCCAAGCTGATCAACGATCAGTTCACCCACACGCCGGGTTGTTTCCAAGCGATCAGGATCAATATCATGCAGTACGATGGTTGATTCAGCCAATTCCGGGAAACTGAGAATGTCAGTCAACAAATTTTTCGCGAACACGGTGCTGCCGGCACCCAAAAAGACAATTTTTGACATAATATGATCTCCTGAAATCAATGAATACGTTCTCCCCCAGTATAAAGGATTTTTCCCCTATGTATCTCTCCATTTTTGGCTGAATTTTCAACTGAGGATAATGTATAATTAGGTTTGGAAGCGGTAATTCAATTAAATAATAAAAAATTTCTTATGCCACCAGAGTCAATAATTCAATGACAAACAACAATCTACCATCAGAAGAAAATAAATCCGAACACACATCCCCTAAGTGGAGCTGGACCACTAAACTGGTCATCGGTCTGGCATTGGTGGCATTGTCGGTATGGCTGCTGGTGCAATTTCAAAATTTCCTTGGCCCGTTAATTTCGGCACTTATCCTGGCCTACTTGCTTTATCCAGTGGCTGGTTTCTTGCAGAAAAAAGTCAAATTACCCTGGCGGATAGCTGTCACGATCATCTTCATCATCCTGGTACTGGCTATTTTAGGCCTGCTGACCTGGGGTGGATTTACACTCGTCGAACAGGTACAAAACCTGATCCGGTTCATCGAAAAGAATATTGATCAGCTGCCAGACCTGGTTGAAAACATCACCGAACAAACCTACCAGATCGGGCCGTTCACGTTTACGCCCACCGGGATCAATTGGGATCAGATCACGAGTGAGATTGTCGGTGCGATTCAACCCGTTTTAGGGCAGTTAGGTTCGCTTGCCAGCTCTGTTGCTGCTGGGGCGGCCAACATCATCTCATGGCTGGTTATCATTTTGCTGATCGCCTACTTCCTGTTGGCAGAATCTGAGGGCATCCCCAGTCAACTGCTGAACATCAAGATCAAAGATTATACGCAGGATGTTGAGCACATGGGGAATGAACTCAACCGCATCTGGAATGCATTCATGCGCGGAGAAATCTTGGTTGTTCTGATGTCATTGATCATTTACACGGTGACCCTCGGTGTGTTGGGCATCCAATTTTTCTTCGGGTTGGCAGTGGTTGCCGCAGTCGGTCAGCTCATCCCTTATGTCGGCGCGTGGATCACATGGATCACGATTGGATTGGTGGCATTATTTCAATCCGACATTCCATTTGGCCTGGCGCCAGGCATTTACATGATCATTGTCCTCGGCGTTTCATTGCTGGTTAACAACATCATTGATAATATCCTGCGCACCAAAGTGATGGCGGAGAACCTCAAGGTACATCCTGCTTTAGTCCTGATCGGTGCATTAATTGGCGTTCAGCTCTTTGGTTTTGTGGGTATTGTGATCGCCGCGCCTGTGATGGCAAGTTTTAAACTCTTCCTGGGTTATGTGATCAGGAAATTGAGCGATCAAGATCCCTGGAAGAACCTGGAAGTACGTGAACCGATTGAAAAACCAAAATGGCAGAGATATATCAGAAAAAACTGGCCAAAGATTAAAGACTGGCTTTCAGCACTGTGGCAAAAGATCAAGAGCGCCTTTGTCAAATTGATCCAGAAAATCACCGGGGCAGGACCCAGCCCTGAGGAAAAACCGCCAAGAAAATAACCGCCCTTATTGATAATATGACTTTTGGGCTGCCGATGATAAATAAATCAAAAAGCGATAGCTCAATCCGTGTTTGATAGGTTGATTTGTGATATAAATAAGAAAAACAGAATGTAAGTTAATCTACTTAAAGGAGTATTTCAATGGACGACGCATCAGAACCCAAGACAACAACAATTGCTGAAACAGACACCTACCTGGCTTGGAAAGCAGAAGAGCCGGATGGCGAAACAACCTTTCACCTCGAATTAAATAATGTCACACTGCATTTCTTCAAAGAAGAATGGCAAGAATTCCTGGATTTAGTTGACCTGGTTTTGGACGAAGAACTCTAAACCGATCAGACTCAAAAACTGAATATGATAGACACAAGACGCAGTCCCGTCAGGACTGCGTTTTTAATTAAGGCGCAGACTCATCCAGATTAGTGTTCTAAATTTCTCAAACCCCAGATCACCAAATTGTGCTGCAAACCTGCCCGCCGGGTAATCTACTGAAAGCGGATGGCGCGATGGCAAGCGTTTAAGAACTGCACGCAGGGCATATGGCAGAATGTCTGGCTCAGCCGACTCGTCGATAGCCAGCCATAAATTATTCGCAAAACTGGTGGATTTCTGCCACGTGATCACGCCCAGTAGTTCCCCTTTCCGATCTATCCCCCAGTGCTTCATCCCCACGCCATCAAAAAGGTTGGTCAGCGCTTGCAGGCATCCAGGTTCAAAGCGCTTGAAATTGACCGGGAAGTTCCAGCGTAGTTTATGAGGATAGGCTGCCCCCAGCCAATCCTGGTGCCTTTTCCAATCACGATGTAATCTGTGGCTGACAGTTATCGAGCGATCGGCTTTCTTTAGCGGTGGTTTCAGGTCCACTGGGCAGATGCGCCAGGTTGTGCGCACCGCCTGTTCAGTGAACCCGGCTGAACGGTAGAGCGAGATGGCTGGCGGATTGTCATCTCGCACTTGCAGCCAAACATCCCCGCCCCCGCGCCCACGCAGGTACTTCAGGGCATGCTGTGTCAGCGCACGGGCGATCCCCTGTTGACGATGGTCTGGTGCTACAGCGACGTTTGCAATTAAATAAATGGGATTCCGTCCTTGAACAAAAGGAATCAGACTGAGGTTCCCGACAATCTGCCCATCTTGTTCCCAAACAAAACCAGCCGATTTGCGATCCCCAACCTCAGCCAGGTTGTTGAGCCAGCCAAATATTCGCATGTCTCGGGCGGCTTTTCGCATCTCCCTGATGTAGATCTGGCCATCCGGGTCAAGGTGGATCGGAAAGGACTGTTCAATCAGGTCTGCAACCCGATCGAGATCGCGCGAGAGATCAATGCTGCGGATATGATTTTGAAATTCTGAAGTCAGAGAAGCCCCAATCATTAGCTAATTTTACACCATATCGAATCAGGGAAATAAAAAATCCTGCCGAAGCAGGATTTAGATTACTAAACAAATTTCCGATTAAGATTCATCGGGCCGGGCAGAATGGCGGCGATAACGATAGACAATCCGTCCGCGAGTAAGGTCATAGGGAGAAATCTCCAACCGGACTCGATCTCCTAATAAAATGCGGATGTAATGTCTGCGCATTTTTCCGGAGAGATAGGCCAGGATTTCTGAACCATTTTCTAACTCGACCTTAAATTGTGTACCGGGCAAGGCCTCAACCACTGTACCTTCGACGGTAATTTTATCGTCATCTTTTGCCATAAAACCTCCTTAATTTCGACCCGATCTTTCTCGTTGCGGCATTATTCTGGCCGCCGAGAACGTCGGATGGCTTTCTTTTTCTCAATACGTCGGAGTTCACTTTTCGAGATAAACCAACGCTTCTTGCGAAGGGTACTTAACGTCCCATCTTTAACAACCGACTTGCGAAAACGCCGCAGCAGTTGTTCCTGTGATTCATTTGGTCTTAGGACCACACGAGCCAAGAAACTCACCTCCCTTCCAAAAGGTGATCTATGAAACCCGGGAAATTTGTTGCTCAGAAGATTCTTTACATCCCGGTTTCACGCATATGTGCGCGCTAAAATCTCTTGTTGGCGCACCGGTAGATATTATACTTGATAAATCCAAATATTGTAGTGTGTTCGATGAAAATCCGGCAGCGACCAGCGCACATGTCTATTTAAAATGAAAAAGTCCTTTGGCAATGACTTACTCTCCCAGGGGGCTGCCCCCCAAGTACCATCAGCGCTGGCAAGCTTAACGACCGGGTTCGGGATGTTACCGGGTGTACCCTTGCCGCTCAAATCACCAAAGGACGTCTTTCCAAAAAATAAATTGTTAAAGATACCTACCTATGAATAGTAAACAACACCGAAATTGAAGCGAAAAAGCAACGAGTTCTCCACATCACGGTGAAGCCCTCGATCATTAGTACAGTTCAGCTAAACGTATTGCTACGCTTACACCTACTGCCTATCAAGCAGGTGGTCTACCTGCGATCTTACTCCATTTACTGGATTACAGGGATCTAATCTTGAAGCGAGTTTCCCACTTAGATGCTTTCAGCGGTTATCTCTGCCAGACGTAGCTACCCAGCGATGCCGTTGGAACGACAACTGGAACACTAGAGGTCTGTCCACTCCGGTCCTCTCGTACTAGGAGCAGCTCTTCTCAAATCCCTTACGCCCACAGTGGATAGAGACCGACCTGTCTCACGACGGTCTGAACCCAGCTCGCGTACCGCTTTAACGGGCGAACAGCCCGACCCTTGGGACCTTATCCAGCCCCAGGATGCGATGAGCCGACATCGAGGTGCCGAGCCAGGTCGTCGATATGGACTCTTGGACCTGACTAGCCTGTTATCCCCGGGGTAGCTTTTATCCGGTGAGCCACGCCCTTTCCACTCAGAAGCGTGGGATCACTAAGCCCGACTTTCGTCTCTGCTCGACGCGTTGGTCTTGCAGTCAAGCTCCCTTGTGCCTTTACACTCAACGGCTGGTTTCCATTCAGCCTGAGGGAACCTTTGGGCGCCTCCGTTACTCTTTAGGAGGCGACCGCCCCAGTCAAACTGCCCACCTGACACTGTCCCCATACCGGATTACGGTTACGGGTTAGGGTCTAAACATTACCAGGGTGGTATTTCACTGACGGCTCCACCAAGGCTAGCGCCCTGGCTTCATAGCCTCCCACCTATGCTCCACAAGTAATGTCCAAACTCAATGTCAAGCTGCAGTAAAGCTCCACGGGGTCTTTTTGTCCTACTGCGGGTAGGCCGCATCTTCACAGCCATTTCAATTTCGCCGGGTCCTTCGTTGAGACACTGCTCAAGTTGTTACACCATTCGTGCGGGTCGGAACTTACCCGACAAGGAATTTCGCTACCTTAGGACCGTTATAGTTACGGCCGCCGTTCACCGGGGCTTCAGTTCGAAGCTTCGCTTGCGCTAACCTCTCCCTTTAACCTTCCGGCACTGGGCAGGTGTCAGCCCCTATACGTCACCTTACGGTTTTGCAGAGACCTGTGGTTTTGTTAACCAGTCCCTTGAGCCATTTCACTGCGACCCTCCAACGCTCGTATAAATACTCACATTAAAGGGCACCTCTTATCCCGAAGTTACGAGGCCAAATTGCCTAGTTCCTTAACGAAGGTTCTCCCGTTCACCTTGGTATATTCTACCCGTCTACCTGTGTCGGATTGCGGTACGGGTACTTAAAAATCATCGCTTAGAAGCTTTTCTTGGCACTAAGGGTCAGCTCACTTACGTCTTATAGACTCGCAACCATGTCTCAACTCAACCCACGGATTTTCCTATGGGTCTCATCGTCTGACACATGGTTCACCTGAACTTCCAATCTCAGGCTGGCTTACCTCTATGCGTCCCTCCATCGCTCATTTTAAGTAGTACCGGAATGTTGACCGGTTATCCATCGCCTACGCCTCTCGGCCTCGGCTAAGGCCCCGACTGACCCGACGCGGAACGACCTGGCGTCGGAAACCTTAGACATACGGTGAACACGGTTCTCACGTGTTTTACGCTACTCATGCCTGCATTCTCACTTCTGTCCGCTCCAGCTGTCCTTACGGTCAACCTTCACTGCTGACAGAACGCTCCCCTACCGCTCTAGATAAATCTAGAACCCATGGCTTCGGTATCAAGCTTAGCCCCGTTAAATTTTCCGCGCAAGATCACTCGACCAGTGAGCTATTACGCACTCTTTAAAGGATAGCTGCTTCTAAGCTAACCTCCTGGTTGTTTCAGTAACCTCACATCGTTTCCCACTTAGCTCGAATTTGGGGACCTTAGCCGATGGTCTGGGCTCTTTCCCTTTCGACCCCGAAACTCATCTCCCGGAGTCCGACTGCCATACTATAGAATAACGGTATTCGGAGTTTGATTGGGTTTGGTAAGCAGTGAGCCCCCTAGCCCATTCAGTGCTCTACCCCCGTTATTTAACATATGACGCTAGCCCTAAAGCTATTTCGGGGAGAACAAGCTATCTCCAAGTTCGTTTGGCATATCACCTCTAACCACAGCTCATCCCCTAATTTTGCAACATTAGTGGGTTCGGTCCTCCACGGGCGTTTAGACCCGCTTCAACCTGGCCATGGTTAGCTCACTTGGTTTCGTGTCTAATCCCTGCGACTGTCGCCCTATTAAGACTCGCTTTCGCTCCGGCTCCGGGTGTAACTCCCTTAACCTTGCCACAGAAATTAACTCGCAGGCTCATTCTCCAAAAGGCACGCCGTCAGGCATAATAGTGCGCACAGGCTTTCACCATAGCACCAACCTATCATAGCCCTTCGACTGCTTGTAAGCTTACGGTTTCAGGTTCTTTTCACTCCCCTAACAGGGGTACTTTTCACCTTTCCCTCACGGTACTAGTTCACTATCGGTCGATAAGTGTATTTAGCCTTAGGAAGTGGACTTCCTAGCTTCCTACCGGATTAGCGTGCCCGGTAGTACTCAGGTATCCAGCGAGAGTTGATCAGCTTTTGTTTACAGGACTTTCACCTTCTATGGTTGGCTATTCCGTACCATTCTACTAGCCTCTCAATTTATCACTCTCATATGCCAGACCCTACAACCCCGACGGAGTAAACTTCGTCGGTTTGGGCTTTTCCCCTTTCGCTCGCCACTACTGGGGGAATTATTTCTTTTCCTCTGGGTACTTAGATGTTTCAGTTCCCCAGGTTCCCTTCGTATGCCTATATATTCAGCATACGATGCCGTTGGTTCGCAACGGCTGGTTTCCCAATTCGGAAATCCTCGGATCATCGCTTGTTCACAGCTTCTCGAGGCTTATCGCAGTGTCCCACGTCCTTCATCGGCACTTATCGCCAAGGCATTCACCGTAAGCTCTTAGTAGCTTCACACGTGATGCGGAGAAATCGATGCTTTTTCTGCATCTTATATTCTTGCATACACTTGCTATTAATAATTGAAATCTAAATTAGATTTCGGCCTACAATTTGATGTCATTTACTATTCAATTGGTAATGTACTGGTTGGCTTTTTAGCCAACACGCCGGTTGACCGGCGATGGTTGAGGTCAAACTTTGTTGCTTTCAACCGCAACCATCTCATGTCAACCGACACGAAGTGTCTTGCTCTGGGTCCTCAAGCCCAGCATATGGAGATGATGGGACTCGAACCCACGACCTCCGCCTTGCAAAGGCGGCGCTCTCCCAACTAAGCTACATCCCCAGTAGGGTGCACCCTTCTTGCCGGGCACAGTGGGCCATTCTGGACTCGAACCAGAGACCTCGCCCTTATCAGAGGCGCGCTCTAACCAGCTGAGCTAATAGCCCGAGAGAAATATTCAGCCTCAACAGCTGAAGAGTGACAGGAAAACTTCCACCTTCGTTCAATGCATGCCTTCCACCGCTGGAAAGGCACCTTTGGTTTGGAGTGACGTCCACACCCTTAGGCATGTCCGTATGTTCTCCATAGAAAGGAGGTGATCCAGGCGCACCTTCCGGTACACCTACCTTGTTACGACTTCGTCCCAGTCACCGACCCCGCCTTAGACAGCTCCTTCCCGTGAGGGTTAGGATACCGGCTTCAGGCGTTGCCAGCTTCCATGACGTGACGGGCGGTGTGTACAAGACCCGGGAACGTATTCACCGCAGTATTGCTGACCTGCGGTTACTAGCAACTCCGGCTTCATGCAGTCGGGTTGCAGACTGCAATCTGAACTGAGGCCTGCTTTCAGGATTGGCTCCGCCTCGCGGCTTGGCTACCCATTGTACAGACCATTGTAGCGTGTGTGTAGCCCTGGATATAAAGGTCATGCTGACTTGACATCATCCTCACCTTCCTCCGGCTTTTTACCGGCAGTCCCGTATGACACATATAACATACGGCGAGGGTTGCGCTCGTTAGCGGACTTAACCGAACATCTCACGACACGAGCTGACGACAGCCATGCAACACCTGTATAGGCTCCCCGAAGGGTCGGTCCCTTTTCAGTTCCCTACAACCTATATGTCAAACCCAGGTAAGGTTCTTCGTGTAGCAACGAATTAAACCACACGCTCCGCTGCTTGTGCGGGTCCCCGTCAATTCCTTTGAGTTTTAACCTTGCGGCCGTAGTCCTCAGGCGGTGAACTTATCGCGTTAGCTTCGACACCGATGGATTTAATCCCACCGACGCCAAGTTCACATCGTTTACGGCTAGGACTACCGGGGTCTCTAATCCCGTTCGCTACCCTAGCTTTCGCGTCTGAGCGTCAGGAATGGTCCAGGAGGCCGCTTTCGCCACTGGTGTTCCTCCGGATATCTGCGCATTTCACCACTACACCCGGAATTCCACCTCCCTCTACCATCCTCAAGTCCGACAGTATTGAACGACCTCTCCCAGTTGAGCCGGGAGCTTTCACGTCCAACTTACCGAACCGCCTACACGCGCTTTACGCCCAGTAAATCCGGATAACGTTAGCCTCCTACGTATTACCGCGGCTGCTGGCACGTAGTTAGCCGAGACTTATTCCGGGAGTACAGTCCTTCCTCTTCCTCCCGAAAAGTGCTTTACAACCCGAAGGCCTTCTTCGCACACGCGGCGTTGCTGGTTCCCGCTTTCGCAGATTACCAATATTCCCTACTGCTGCCACCCGTAGGTGTATGGACCGTGTTTCAGTTCCATTGTGGGGGGCCACCCTCTCAGGTCCCCTAACCGTCATAGCCTTGGTAGGCCATTACCCTACCAACTAGCTGATGGTACGCAGGCCCCTCCCAAAGCGGAGCAAGCTCCTTTGATCATAAGGCATCTAAACCAAATGATCACATAAGGTATTAGCAGCCCTTTCGAGCTGTTATCCCTTTCTTTGGGGCAGGTCACCAACGCGTTACTCACCCGTTCGCCACTAAGAAATTCAGGGTATTGCTACTCTAAATTCTTCGTTCGACTTGCATGTATTAAGCACGCCGCCAACGTTCATCCTGAGCCAGGATCAAACTCTCCGCAAAAAATATCACCTAAAAAGGTGTTTCGTTCTTTTGTTTAGCGGAAATAGTTAGATCTGATTCGATCTTTTTTATTCATTGACGAGGTTTGTCATCTTCCTATCACTCTTCAGTTGTTAAGGTTCTATCTCTCAAAGCGAGAGCATGATTCTACTCATTTTCACAAGCGATGTCAAGCGCTTTCGCGCTTTTCACTCCAGACAAAAGCGCCGATGCTATCTCGCCAACACCGGCCGCCTCAAGTCGTTATGTTGCTGTAACGAGCTGAATTTTGTGCTCACGCTTCACGTCTTCAATTTTCAAAGATCTGCTTGTTTCCAGGCAAGACCGTTCCCCACTTGAGGGGAAAATAATATTACTACATTACCTGGTGGTAGTCAAGAGATTTCCCAAAGTCATTTTTGCGTTGTTTTCTTCAATGCGCTTTGGCTTGTTGATCTGCAAGACGCTGGTCGATATTTCTTTATTATGGATCCGCTCAAGTTCGAGCAAGATCTGTGCGCTAAGCACGAAGAAGGATTATACCTACTCCTAATTGCTTGTCAAGCCAAATCAGGGTTTTTAACCTTAAAGAATGGCTTTAATTTTCTGAGACCGAAAATCCACCTTCAAAATCCCGGGTTTCCAACCAATGCTTCATCCCATGGCTGGTCAGGTCAAGCTGCAGCGGGGTGATCGAAACAAATCCAGAAAGAAGCGCACCATAATCCGTACCGGGTTCCTCTACGCCTATCGGGGTATCGCCCCCAATCCAATAATACGGTTTGCCGCGCGGGTCTAGCCGCCGCACCAATTCATCCCGGTAAATGCGCAAGCCCTGGCGGGTGATGCGAAAGCCCTTCATCTCCTCCAGCGGTCCATAAGGCACATTCACATTCAATACCATGTCCTCCGGCAGGCCGTCCTGCTGCCACAACCAGTTGATGACCCTGCGCGCAGCTTCAGCCGCAGGCCCATAATCAATCAAGCCGGTGTGGTCTTCAGGTCTGTCCAGTGAAACAGCAACACCTGGGATTCCCCAAATTGCTGCCTCCATGGCTGCCGTCACCGTGCCGGAATAGGTCACATCGTGGCCAATATTCGCGTTGGGATTGATCCCAGAGACCACCAGGTCAATTTTTTCAGGGATGAAACCCAATTGTGCCAGCGCGACACA
Organism: Anaerolineaceae bacterium; assembly: GCA_016841365.1. Taxonomy (GTDB): domain Bacteria; phylum Chloroflexota; class Anaerolineae; order Anaerolineales; family Anaerolineaceae; genus Brevifilum. Next base: position 15,990 of record JAENZI010000002.1, on the reverse strand, counting down.
ATCCGAAGGCGCACCATCAGAAGCCCAGGCGGATGTGCCATCTTCCAGCAGCGTCTTTTCAACCCGCAAAGGGCGATGCAGTGTTTTCACGTGGCCTGAAGCTGACCAGTTGTGATCCGGTGCCAAAATGGTCACCTTGTCCGCAATCTTTTTTACAGCCTGCGCCAGCGCCAGAAGGCCTGGTGCGTGTACGCCGTCATCATTGGTTACCAGAATGTGCATATCACCTCGTTTTTGTTCTTTAAATTAGTGCCGCTTACGGCTCTTCTTTTTCGGTTGTGGCTGCGATCCGGTTGAGGATCCATTGTTTGATTGCTGTGATGATGCCTGCATCTTCTTCAGCTCCTCGCCGCTGACCAGCCTGGCGCGAAACATTTGGGCGATCACGCCTGCCCGGATATCAGACAGCAGTTCAGAGAACATCTCGCTTGCCTGCCCTTTATACGCCACCAAAGGATCCTTCTGGCCATACGCCTCCATACGCACAGAGACGCGCAATGCTTCCACCCGTGTGAGATACTCAACCCACAGCTCAGAAATCTTTGAGAGCAAGAGCTGACGATAAAGCCGATTTTGAGCCGCCCTGCCAAGCAGTGCTATCACCGTGTCTTCTATTTCCGGCTGAAGTTGATCCAGCGGCTTTTGACTGATCTGATCAAAGGCATCCGCCCCGATTTCATTGATAATTTTGGTTTTCCAGCTTTCGGTCAGGTTCGACAACGTCCGCCCGGCTTTGTGCAGACGGTCGAGTTCAGCCCCGCCCCACACCAGGGCAAGCTTATCCTGCGCTGCTTCAAGATGGCTGAGAATATCCCCTTGAATTTCTTCAAGCGGTTCGCCTTCAAGCTGGCGGGCAGCCAGGAAGATGTAGGTTAAACGCAGTGTGGCTTTCATCTTCCGGAGGTGGGTGCGCTCATCAAATGTAATCACCTTCCCCTGAGTCAACATCCCCAATAGGCGCATTATTTCGCTCTGGTCTTCCAGGGCAGCAGCCATCAGGTCACTCTGGGCGTCCAGATCCCGCGCAATTTCACCGTTTTCACCCAGCAGCAAATCCACCCGCCGCTGCAGTGTGTCATCCACCCGGTCCATCAATAAGGATTGGATCTCTCCCCATTCCTGGTTTGCCAGATCCGAGGCTTTTAAGTTCCAATTGTCAGTAAAACGGCGCTCGAAGGTCAGGATCAATCGGCGTACAACGATTTGAAGCAATGTCGTCCGCACCTGGGAGCGCACTTCAGCAATTGAGTCCCGTTCTGCCTGCCCTAATCCCTCGATCACGTCATCCGACAAACGCAAGGGCACATGCAGCATCTCTGAAAGCTCATTGCTGACATTCCTTGCGCCTGCGTTTTCTCCGTACGCCAGGCCTTCCACGTAGGTATCCAACAGGTCTGCGCGTTCTGCAAATTGTGATTCAAAATGCATCTCTGATTGCTGGATCAATTGACTTGCCCAGTTTCGCAGGTGATCGTGCCAATTTTCAAGTGCTTCTGAGGCTATGGTCATTAACGCCGTTCTGAGTTCCTCTCCGTTATTCGGCGATCCAATCCGATCCATCATTAATTTCAGAGAATAGGAGGGATGGGTAATCTCGCCAAAATCCATGGAGGGTTGGGTGTCCTCAAGGTAGGCCAGTAGCTTCCAGGGTCCTTCTTCTTCCTGCATGCCCTCTTCAATCCGGCGTCCGACTTCCATCCGCAGCATGTCGGTCACATCGTCCCGCAGATCTTCTTTATCAAAAATCCGGTCGCGCTGTTCATAGATGCGCTCACGTTGTGAATTGAGCACATCATCGTATTCCAGAAGATGCTTGCGCACGTCAAAGTTGGCACCTTCCACACGGGTTTGGGAGGATTCCACCAGCCGGCCAATGATGCCGCTTTCGATCGGAACTCCTTCATCAATATTCAGCCGTGAGAGCAATCCCTCTACCTGGTTGCCCCCGAACAGGCGCATTAAATCATCTTCAAGTGATAAAAAGAAGCGAGATGACCCCGGGTCCCCCTGGCGCGCAGCACGGCCGCGCAACTGGTTATCAATCCGACGCGCCTCATGGCGCTCCGAACCGATCACATGCAGTCCTCCCAATTCCCTGACGCGTTTCATCTCTGCCATATAGTTAAGGAAAGCCTGCACATCTTCTGCGTAATCACCATAAGCGTCCTCGGGCAAGCCTTCAAGTATCCGCAGGCGGTCTTGCATGCGCATATTGAAGGGATCCTCTTCACCTAGTTCCGCCAGCAGGTGATTGATCCTGGTCAATCGCTCTTCGGTCAGTTCCCCGCCCAGCTTGATATCCACACCACGTCCAGCCATATTGGTAGCAATCGTAACAGCACCAAAGGCACCGGCATCCGCAATGATCTTTGATTCTTCAGTGTGCTTGCGGGCATTCAACACCTGGTGCGGCACGCCGGCTTTGATCACCGACTCAAGCCGCTCCCAGTGTTCCGTCCCTAAATTGAACACATCAAGCAGGGTGGATTGGTTCTCTTCATCCAACGGGCTGAGCGTCTTAAGCCCATACTCCCGCCCGAACCGCCTTAATTCCACACTGCGTAATTGATCGAGCGGTTGATAAAGCTGATCTAGTTCCGGTGCAGACATCACATCCTGCTCTTTGAGCCCGTGATGTTGAATGTAAGCCTGGCGGATCAAGAACACCTCAAACAACCGCCGCACATTCGAGGCATTCAACCGCTCAGATAAAAATTCTGAATTTTCAACAGAGGTCGTGCCCACCAATTGCGGACGCCCGATCACATGAAAATAGATAATTTCTTTGACGATTGCACGTAATTTTGCTTCCTTCGAACGGTAAACGATATCCGGGTAATCTTTTCGATTCCAGAATATCGGGCGCTTACGCTCATCCTCCGGAACGTAATAATAGGTGTATTTATACCCAAGCTCGTCCCGCGCATTATCTTCGATCAGATCGGGCTCATCTTTCATCGCCCGATAAGCCAGGTGCGTCGGGATCGGTAGAACGTCCAGGCTGTAAATTTTGTAGAATTCCTCTGCCTCTGTCAACGCTGTCCCCGTCATCCCCGCCAGTTTTTCATACATACGGAAGTAGTTCTGAATGGTGATGGTGGCATAAGTCACATTCTCTGCCTGGATCTTTACGCCTTCTTTTGCTTCAACCGCCTGGTGCAAGCCATCTGACCAGCGGCGCCCGGGCATCAATCGCCCTGTGAACTCATCCACGATCACCACTTCGCCGTTCTGCAAGATGTAATCCTTGTTGCGGTGGAATAAGAATTCCGCCCGGAGTGCCTGTTCAAGGAAACCCAGCAACCGGGCTTGCTCAGGTGTGATGTCTTCTGGCCGCTCCGGGTCGCGCAGCGGGGTATCCAGCAATTCTTCAACATGCGCCAGGCCGATTTCTGAAAGGGTGACCGTGCGGTCCTTCTCGCTGACCTCATAATCCTCCGGCACAAGTTGTTTAACCACCTGGGCAGTGCGAATGTACCATTCCGAATCTTCATGCGATGGCCCTGAGATGATCAGCGGGGTGCGTGCCTCATCGATCAGGATGTTGTCGACCTCGTCGATAATAGCATAATAATGCCCGCGCTGAACCTTATCCTCTTTGCTCTTGGCCAGGTTATCACGCAGGTAATCAAAGCCAAACTCGTTATTGGTGCCGTAAGTGATATCCGCCTGGTAAGCATACTTCCGCTCCACCATGCGCAGTTGATCCTGCTCTTCAATCGGTGAGCGCTGGGTTGGGTCATAGATAAAGGCCATCCGCCCATGTTCAGTTCTGGATGCCATCTGCAAAATGCCAACCGATAAACCCAAGAATTGGTAAATGGTGCCCATCCAGCGTCCATCACGGCGCGCCAAGTAGTCATTGACGGTCACAAGATGGGCGCCCTTGCCGGCTAACGCGTTCAAATACAGCGGTAGTGTCGCAGCCAGGGTCTTACCCTCACCGGTTTTCATTTCGGCAATCTCGCCGCGGTGGAGTGTGATACCTGTGATCATCTGAACGTCATAGTGGCGCTGACCCAGGGTGCGCTTGCTGGCTTCTCTGACGGTCGCAAAAGCTTCCACCAGCAAATCGTCCAACGTCTCGCCGGCAGCCAACCTCTGTTTAAATTCTTTGGTTTTTGACGCTAACGCATCATCACTCAATGCTTCATATTCTGGTTCTAAGGCATTGATTTGATCGACAATTTCTTTGAGCGTATCAACTTTTCGCTGATGGGGATCACCCCCAAAAAGCTGTGCAATTTTCTTAAACATAAATTTTCAACCTAATCAGGGCTTTTTCACTTTTTGATGATAGATTGTCATTATAGCACACGCTACAAGCCCGTAATCACGCCGCAATAATGACACAGACAGACTTACACTGGCATACACAGGCATACACAGGCATACACAGACATAATCATACACGAGCAAGGTCTAAAATTTATTAACCTGTTTGCCAATTTAGGTCTTCTCATTCGTTATAGGTTAAAACAAACATCCCGAAGAAAATTCTCTTCGGGATGTGATTTCGTAGAATTGAACGTTATAAGGTCGGGCAGGCGGGGATCAGATTGAAGATGTCGATCGCACACCACCAGGATTCAGGCATGAACCACAGTGTGACCGCAATCACCAGCACCAGCACCACAATTGCCACAATCAATATGAGCAGCCAGGTCGGCATGCCGCGCTTGCCTCTATCTTCTTTTTGAATCCGATCTCTAATATCAGGGATATGCTCGGGCTCGGCTTCAGGCTCTTCCACAACTGCGACTGGCTGAGGTTGGGGGTAGTCAGCAAGGTCAGGCTGGGGTTGATAGGTCTCAGGTGCAGGCGCTGCTGGCTGCACTGTTTCAGGTTCCTGCATGACGACATATGGTTCCTCTTCTTCAAGTTCTTCTTCTTGAAAGACAAGGACAATTTCCTCACCAAGGGTGATGGCATCGCCCGACTGCAGTTCCTGTGCAGTTGAGATCCGTTCACCATTTAAAAAAGTGCCATTGGTGGATCCAAGATCTTCCACAAGCACCCGATCATCTTTGATCATAAAGCGCACATGGCGGCGTGAAACTTCAAGCTCACTAACCACAATATCGTTGGCCAAATCCCGGCCTAACAGGTTTTCTTCCTTTTCTAACAAAAAGGTCTTACCCGGATTGGGGCCAGATCGCATAATTAATTGGTATTGGGGAGTAGCCATCGATCCTCCTTATGAAATAGATGCTTGAATCACATCGGTATTATTTGATTTATATTCTATTCTAAGTTTAATGACTTTTATGATTGCTGTCAAACACAATCGGGTAAATCATACCAATTTATTCACATTTCGGGTGTTTGCAAAAATCTGACAAGCTTTTAACATAATTTAAATACCCGTTCAATAAAATTATTATCAATCATAAGTTTATAAAATGCGTGCGGTTGATGTCTGATTACATCATTCCGCAAGTTTATGTATCAAAAATATGGAATGAATTAATTATGGATTTAAATAAATTTACACAAAAAGCGCAGCAAGCGTTGATCGCTGCACAACAGCTTGCTTCTGAACTAAACCATCAAGCGATTGAACCTGCCCATCTCCTCCTGGCGCTGCTCCGCCAGGAGCAGGGTGTGGTGCCTGCCATCGTCACTAAAGTGGCTGGCAGCCCGGTTGCTTTGCGTGAGGATGTTCAAAATGACCTGGATAACCGCCCTAAAGTCTACGGCGGCAACACCGGTCAGCCTGGTTTAAGCCAGCAAACCTCACAGGTGGTCGATGCTGCAGAGCGGTATGCCAAGGGCATGTCGGATGAATATGTTTCCACCGAACACCTTTTGCTGGGGCTTTCTGAAAGCGCTGAAGGTAAACGCCTGGCTGGTTTTGGCCTAACCAAAGACGCTATCCTCAAAGCCCTTAAAGAGGTGCGTGGCACCCAACGGGGCACCAGCAAGAACCCGGAATCAACCTATGAGGCATTGACCAAGTATGGGCGCGACCTGACAGCGCTAGCCCGCACCGGCAAACTCGACCCCGTGATTGGGCGTGATCAAGAGATCCGCCGCATCGTGCAGATCCTATCACGGCGCACCAAGAACAACCCCGCGTTGATCGGCGAACCCGGCGTGGGAAAGACAGCCATCGTCGAAGGACTGGTGCAACGGATTGTGAATGGCGATGTGCCCGATGGACTTAAAAACAAGAAAATTATCGCCCTGGACATCGGTTCATTGATTGCGGGTGCTAAGTTCCGCGGCGAATTTGAGGAACGGCTCAAAGCGGTATTAAAAGAAATCACCGACTCAGAGGGTGAAATCCTTCTATTTGTGGACGAGATGCACACCGTGGTCGGCGCTGGCGCAGCAGAGGGTGCGGTTGATGCCGGCAACATGCTCAAACCGATGCTGGCACGCGGCGAACTGCATATGATCGGCGCGACGACATTGGATGAATACCGCAAACATGTCGAAAAAGATGCCGCCCTTGAACGCCGCTTCCAACCCGTATTCGTCGAGGAACCATCGGTGGAAGATACCATCAGCATCTTACGCGGCCTGAAACAGCGCTACGAGGTGCACCACGGCGTCCACATCACTGACCCGGCTGTGATCGCCGCAGCGACCCTCTCCCACCGTTACATCGCAGACCGGCACCTGCCCGATAAAGCCATTGACCTGATTGACGAAGCGGCAGCCCGCCTGCGCACAGAGATCGATTCCAAACCGCAGCAGTTGGATGAGGTAGACCGTGCCATCATGCAGCTCGAAATTGAACGCCAAGCCCTTCAAAAGGAAAAGGATAAATCCTCAAAAGAGCGTTTGGCTAACATCGAAAAAGACCTGGCAGACCTGCGCGAGCAGGCCAACCAGTTGCAGACCCGCTGGCAGGTTGAAAAAGAGGCAATCCAGAAAATCCGTTCTCTTAAAGAAGAGATCGAAGAGACCCAGATCGAGATTGAACGGGCTGAGCGACATGCCGACCTTGAAAAAGCTGCCCGCCTGAGTTATGGGACGTTAAATGAAATTCAAGCGCAATTAGTAAATGCAGAAAAGCACCTGAAGGAATTGCAGGACGAATCCGCTCTGCTCAAAGAAGAGGTAGATGCCGAAGAAATCGCTGAGGTCGTTGCCAACTGGACTAGCATCCCGGTCTCCCGTTTGCTGGAAGGTGAAATGCAAAAGTTGATGCACATGGAAGAACGTTTGCACCGCCGGATTGTCGGTCAGAACGAAGCGGTGGACGTAGTCTCAAATGCAGTGCGCCGTGCCCGGGCTGGCCTGCAAGACCTCAACCGCCCGATTGGGTCCTTCATCTTTCTCGGCCCAACAGGCGTGGGCAAGACCGAGCTGGCACGCGCCCTCGCGGCATTTCTGTTCAACGATGAGGACGCCATGGTGCGGATTGACATGAGCGAATACCAGGAAAAACACACCATCAGCAGGCTGTTTGGTGCTCCGCCCGGCTATATGGGCTTCGAGGAAGGCGGCCAGTTGACAGAAGCCGTCCGTCGGCGCCCTTACAGCGTAGTGCTGTTCGATGAGATCGAAAAAGCGCATGCCGAGGTATTCAATGCATTGCTGCAGCTCTTGGATGACGGCCGCCTGACGGACGGACAGGGACGCACAGTTGATTTCCGCAATACTGTCGTGATTATGACCAGCAACCTGGGCAGTGAACTATGGATGAGCAGGGTCGAAAACGAGTCCCAAATCAAAGAGGTGTCGCGCGACCAGATCAACCGTCTGCTGCAGGCGCACTTCCGCCCCGAATTTCTGAACCGGGTAGATGAGATCGTCATTTTCCATCCGCTGACCAGGGAAGATCTGACCAAGATCGTCGACATCCAGCTTGAACGGGTGGCAAAGCTGATGCAGCAGCGCAACCTGACCCTGAAGGTGGATCCATCCGCCCGGGGATACCTGGCAGACCAGGGTTACGACCCGGACTTTGGGGCGCGACCGCTCAAGCGCACCATCCAGCGTGAAGTGCAGGACCCGTTAGCGCTGAAGGTTGTCAGCGGTGAGATCACAGAAGGCGATACCGTCAGGGTCACACAGGGAGAAGCAGGTCTGCAGTTTGAAGTGGTCCAGAATCAGCAAAATGACGCTGAGTAAACATCATCTATTAACGATCAATACAAAATCCCTCAGCATGCGTTCATCCTGAGGGATTTTTTCTGTTTAAGTATTTGTGGAAAAATACCGCCCATCATGGAGGGAAATTCTGTCTCGTATTTACCTTTCAGATATACATTCGGTTAAAATAGATAAAAGACAGGAGATGGTGCATTCCAGGATGAAAAAACCAAAGTTTTCCTTACTGCATCATGACCGGGAAATGGAAGAACTGGTTGAGATGTGCGATAAAGTTACCTTAGCCCACTGGGCAATTGCATGCACAACCCGAGTCATCCATTTTTATGAAGCGGATTACCCCGATGACGCCCGTCCGCATCAAGCCCTGCTAACCCTGCAAACTTGGATCGAGACTGGCAAATTCAGCATGAATGTTATCCGCAGTGCGGCTTTGGCATCACATGCCGCTGCGCGTGAGGTGGGGGAAGACACACCAGCCCGTTCTGCAGCGCGTGCCGCCGGCCAGGCTGTCTCGACTGCGCATGTCGCCGCCCACGCTCTCGGGGCTGCCAATTATGCCATGCAAGCCATCCACCGTGCGGCCAGCCCAGAGGAAGCAGAAAATGCCGTCGCTAACGAAAGAGACTGGCAGTATCATATGTTGCAAACGCTGTATAGAAAAAGCACGCAGAACCCAACCCCCTGCTAATATCCCTCACTATCTCTTCATAGAAAATAGGATGGAAAAGTTTTCACCCAAACCGATCCATCCAATTAATCTGATTCCAATTACCCAATCCCCAATACCTAATTCCTAAAATAAATCCTCTTTCACACCTTCCCCCGCCTGCGGCTCCGGGTAGGCTTGCATAAAAGTCTCATACTGCCCGCCGAACAACCGATTGAGGAAGCCCCGAAACCCCTTATCCATCTTCATCCCACCCTGGCTGGCATGGCAGTCCGCAGCTTTCACGCGGATATCCCGAACAGATCGATAATTTATTTTGACATGGGTCGGGAAGTCCACATTCGTCAATGAGACCAGATCGATATCCTCGTTCTTGCCAAATTTGCGGGGGTTCTTCCCGATCAGGCGCAGCACCCACACCATAATTCGCAAGAATGTGCGGTTCATGGTGTGGAAGTAAAGCCTCTCGGCTTGATGCGCAGGCAACCCCTCTGGATCAGCAAACTGGTCCGATGCTGCCAGGTCAAAAGCCTGCACGGTGGCTTGATGGATGGCGATATGGTCCGGGTGACGATACCCGCCAATCGGGTCAAACGTCAAAACCACATCCGGCCGAATCTCCCTTATCAGGTGTGCTACATCCTGCGCGACCTTCTCGACCGGCTGTGCCGCCAGGGCTTTGGGATGGTTATTCGCCTCCGCACCGGGCATACCTGAATCTCGATAGTTCAAAAAATGTACTTTGTCCACGCCCAGTACCTCCGCTGCACAACGCAGTTCCTGGGTACGCAGGCAGGCTGCGCTCTTGATCGTTTCCTTATATTCGGGGTCGATCTCCCCCACTTCTCCGCGGGTTGCGCAGATCAGGTGCACTTTGACCCCGCGCCGGGCATATATTGCCAGCGTGCCGCCCATCCCAAAGGTCTCATCATCTGGATGCGCCAATACCGTCAGCAATGTTTTCCCGCTGTAGTCAAATTCATTTTTATTTATGTCTTTTTTGTTCATCATTACCTCATTGAAACCGAATATGACATCAGGTCATTATCCATACCATCTAAATCAATCTACAAAATTTCCTGCAGGGCCTTCAAGGTCAAGCCTGCCAACGATGTCTTCCCAAGGGATGATAAAATATTGCGGTCCAGCAGGATATGGGGCAACTTCGTAGACATCAAAGTTGACCCGTAATCCTTCCGGGAAAATATTCCAGTTTTCACGAGTACTCATCACATCTGCGGCGGTTCCTGCCTGATATCCAAAGCCCTTCCCCTCCAATTCAGGTTCGATGGCTACTACAACCACCCCCACAGGGTCTACATCAGGCATGAACAAATTATCCAGAGGGGCAAATTCACCTTGCTGGAGGTCATAGTTAAAGGTTTTAGAAAACGAAAATGGATGGGCGGAAATCGCGATATATTGATCCATCAGCAGGTACACACTCACGAATTTCTGGTCAAAATAAGTGACTTCATATGTAATGGTGAGTGTACTGGCCGGCGGTTGCGCTTCCATCTCGCTTTCCGCCTGCCTGTCTCGCACATCGTTTAGAAATTGCTCCTGCAACGATTGCACAATTCCATCAATCTCTTGATTGAACCCTCCCACCATACCTTCAGGACCTTGTAGGTTCGGCCATGCAATCTGAATCTCATAGCGTGGGTCATCTGATTCATCCAGTACCGTCCGCTCAACCATCTGCACAATTTCGCTTTGCGCAGTGGGCGTGGCGGGGTCAGGTTCCTGAGTATCCTGATCCTCCGGGGATGTCACTGTTGGTTGGGATGCTTGAGAGGTCTGGCTCTGGTCAGGTTGTGAACCAGGCCACGAGGGCAGACTGCATGAGGTAAGCAGCAGCACAATCATCAATAGGAGTGCGATAAGGTTCACTTTTCTAAACATCAGCATTCCTCCATTCTGCTGGTCAACACATAGATCATAACACGCATTCACACGCCTGGTTAAAACGATTGCCTGGCATGGGGCGCACGCCAGGCAAACTTCAGGGAGGAAACCACCACTTTCACCTTTTTGAACGTAAGTTCACAGGTTGAGATGGTGTAAGACACTCCTGATACCAGTAAAAGTTTAGTGTCTTGATAGAAACTATACTTCATCAAAAATTGCTTGTCATTAAACTAAGATTAGAGTTTACTATTTAGACCTTATTTGTTATATTATTTCTCTGGACGATGTCCCCGCTTGAACAACTGCTCCCATTCACTTACCTCATCCTCAGCAAGCAGACGATTGCGCGGATCTAACTCAGGTGTTGAGTCTTGCAGTGCTTGCCACGCTGCTGAAAAGTCTTCGGAGGTTATCACCGTAGCATGCACTGCCTGTGCCGCACGCCGCACCTGGTGATCTGAGCTGACAACTGTGTAATTCTTTGCCCGTTTCCCGAGCTGCTGTAATCGCGCCATTATCGCTTCATCCGCAGTGATTGTGTCACGCACAAAATGCGCTCTCACCTGCCCAAACCGGCGTTCGCCTGCCTGCCCCACTGGTGCTTTATCGAAATACACCTCCACTGATTTGCGCCGGATACGGGCGTAATCTTGCAGTAAATGGATCAGTTTGTCTTCATCATCTGGGTCGCTAAGACTTAGCCCTGGGATGCGCGGGATTAGATTATGTCCATCGATTATTAAAGTCATACACTTATTCTATCGCATGGCGCAAACAGACAATAATCCTCAGATAATCTCAGTTGCCTTCAATGAAAATCGCGTACACTTAGTCAGTCGCCAAGTTGATTCATCAACGATATGCGTTAAACTTAATGTCGGCAAACAATAATCAACAAAATAACCAAGGAGCACTACATTATGACCGAAAATCCGAACTGGGCACCCCCACAAGGATATCATCGGGTCGAATCCCATGTGCCGGGTGTTATTGTCTATGCGCCCAAGCCGAAAAAGGTCGACACATTTCAGCCTAAGCGATTTACCTGCCCTAATTGCGGCGCAAGCACCGCCTACGATGTATCCGAAGGCGGGATCGCGTGTGAATATTGCGGCTATGCCGCACCGCTCAAAGCCGTCAACGTCGGCAGGGCTGCGGATGAATTTGAATTTACACTGGAGACTGTTTCCCAATCTGATCGCGGCTGGGGCGCAAAACGCCAGGTGTTAGTATGCAATTCATGCGGCGGTCAGCTTTCGGTGCCCGAAGGCGCGATCAGCACCAGTTGCCCGTTTTGTGCCTCAAACCAGGTCAATGTGACCGTCAGCCTCGATGAAGCGCTCCGACCCCGCTTTTTGGTGCCATTCAAAATTACACCCGAGCAGACCCAACGCCAGGCCAATGACTGGCTGGGTAAAGGCTGGTTCCATCCAAATGAGCTGGCAGCCAGCACGATCATCCGGCGCTTTTCAGGCATCTATCTGCCCTTCTGGACATTTGATGCCAACATCCATGCCCACTGGCGGGCCGAAGTCGGCTATAAAAAAACCTATCGGCACTACAATGCCAGCAGCAAAAGCTGGGAAACCCGCACAAAAATTGTCTGGCGCTGGGAAGATGGCGATGTCAATCTCACCGTTGACGACCTGATGGTTGAAGGCAGCGCTGAAAATCACATCAGCTATAGAATCCTCAGGCAGATATATCCCTATAACCTGACTGACCTTGTGCGCTATGAACCCGAATATCTGGCAGGCTGGCAGGCACAGGCCTATGAAACCACCCTGACGGATGCCTGGGATCAGGCAAAAATAACCATCAGAGAACAAGCAAAAAAAGCATGCCGTGCGGATATCCCGTCTTCTCACGTTCGTAACTTTAGCATGACGGCTGACTTTGCCGATGAAACATGGCGTTACATTCTATTGCCGGTATATCTGGCGGCTTATCACTATGAAGATAAAGTCTTCCAGGTGATGGTCAACGGCCAAACCGGTGCTGTCGCCGGTCAGAAGCCGGTCGCCTGGTGGAAGATCTGGCTGGCGATCGCTGCCATCCTGGCACCTGGGGGTATCCTTGGCTTGATCGGCGCCATCAGCATGATGATGGGAGAAGCAAAACCTGTCCCGATCTTAATAGGCATCGGCTTATTCATCCTGGGGCTGGTCATCAGCATCAACCTGTTCAACAAAGCCAGGCTATCGGAGGCAAAATAATGAGCGAATCACTTCCGAAGTCCGAGATCATTCAGGAAACACAGTCTCTGTGGGGGACAAACCGCCAGCCAGCCGGGTGCCCGGTCTGTCAGCGTGTTTACCTTGTGCTTCCAGATCAGATGGGGATCACCTGTCCGTTTTGCCGGAAGGCGGAACTTGCCCCCCAACCCGCACGTCTGCGTCCGGCTGAGCCTGAAAAGATGACGCCATTCAAGATCAACCGAAACCAATTACAGCCCATCTATCGCGATTTTGTCTCTGGGTTGTGGATCAAACCGGATGACTACACCGCTGAAAACCTGGCAAGTAGAGCGCAGCAGCTCTTTTGGCCATTATGGCTGGTGGATAGCGATGTTACCGGGCGCTGGCAGATGGAAGCCGGGTTCGACTACCAGGTTGAAAGCACCAAAGAGATCTTTGTGAATGGGCAGTGGGAATCTCAGAAACAAATCGAGACCCGCATCCGCTGGGAACCCCGCCTTGGTGAACTCAACACCCATGTAGACAATGTCAGTGCGCCAGCCCTTGAGGAACATCAAAACCGGCTGTCGATGACGGGCAATTACCCCCTGAAGCAAGCGGTGGACTTCAAACCTGAACTTTTAGAGAATGCCATTCTTGAAGTGCCCGATTTGCCGCCTGATGATGCCTGGCCGCTTGCAAAACCACAGGTTGAAAAAATCCTGAACCAGTTATGCCAGGACGCATGCGGGGCACAGCATCAACGAAACTTCGCCGTGAAGGCGCTTTATAACAACCTGAACTGGACCGAAATTCTGCTGCCGCTTTATGCAACCTACTACCTGGATGATGAAGGTGAGCCGCAAATCATCATTATAAACGGCGTTACAGGTGCGATCCAGGGGCCGCGGATTGCCTCACGCAAGAAAGGCCTGCGTATCGCCGGCATGCTGGCAGGTGCAGCAGGGATCATGTTCTTGCTGGCACTGGTCAGCCTGCTGTTAGCAATGGCGATCCCTGAAATCAGATGGATTGGCGCGCTTCTAATGGTCCTCGGGCTGGGCACAGGTTTTAGCGCAATTATCCCGGCTGTGTGGCCCGGTCAGTGGAACCGCAAACAAGAAGGCCCACGCATCACAATGCCGTAAGGAGAATAGCCTGTGACACAAATAGACATCGAAAAATTTGAACAACTTACTTCAGAAGCCCAGGCAGCGCATTTTTCAGGATGGGACTTTGAATGGCTGGAAGGACGCATGATTCAGCAAGACACGCCCTGGGATTATGTCTCCCTGGTGAAGGGTTATCTCGGCACCGCCCACAGCCTGCTCGATATGGGCACGGGCGGCGGCGAGCTGTTAGCCTCTCTTGCGCCGCTGCCAGCTGAAACCCACGCCACAGAAGCCTACCCGCCCAATCAGCCAATCGCTGAGGCTCGGCTCTCGTCCCTTCAGGTTAAACTCCATCGGACGAAAGACGACCAACCCCTACCTATTGATGATTCAACCTTCGACCTGGTGATCAACCGGCACGACAGCTTCATCCCCGAGGAACTTTATCGGGTATTGAAACCCGGCGGCACCTTCATCACCCAGCAGGTTGGCGGGTTAGATAACCTTGAGTTAAACCAGGTGTTACAGGAAAATTTATCCTTCCCGTATGATCGCTGGAGCATGGCAGCTGCATTAACTGGGTTATATCGGGCAGGTTTTTCAGTTGAGCGTGCCGAAAAAGCTGCCCTGAAAACGACCTTTATGGATATCGGTGCAGTTGTCTACTATCTTAAAGCCATCCCATGGCAGGTACCGGAATTCATCCCTGACACCCACCGGGAGAAACTGATTGAACTGCATCAAATTATCGAGCGGCAGGGACAGTTTGTCACCACCGCCCACCGCTTTTTGATTATTGCCCACAGAAATGAGGCGGCATAATGAGCAAAACCAAGCTACGTATTATTGAATTATTTCATCCGCTAGCATTTTTAATTTACCTGTATGGGAGCTCACTGGCGCATATCGAACATGGCATTGAGCTATCACTGTGGCTGATGACCATCGCTATTGTGCTCAACCTTGCGGTCACTACCTTCCCATGGTTTGGCATCCGCTGGCTGCGTTTAGAGCCCAAAGGCTGCATCTGGGGGTGGCGGTTGAGCCTGATCCTGCAGATTGCATCGCTGGTCAGTTTCAGCTACGCGATGCTACACAGGTTGTGGCGAAGTTTGCCACAGTTCCACACTTATATCACACTGACAACGCTTTTGTGGGCAGCCTATTTATTACTTTTCATTTACAGCCGGCACGCTTGCCAGCCGAAAAAACAACAAGATGACTCTGAAGCATAAAGCAAATGGGTTCACAGACTTGCCAAACTTCGGCTACAATAAGAGCTGCACAAACAGTCTGAAACACCCGATTTAATACTTGTGAGGATCCATGGAAAACGTCTTTGAATCAACCCACCCGCTGGTCAGACATAAGCTGACACGTCTGCGGGATAAACACACTGAATCCAAGAAGTTCCGTGAGCTTGTGCGTGAATTAGGCGCATTGCTGACCTATGAAGCCACTGCCGACCTTGCCACAGAACAGGTCACCGTCGAAACGCCGCTCACAACAACCACTGGCGAAGACCTTCAGGAAAAGATCGGGTTGGTGCCGATTTTACGCTCTGGCCTGGGGATGGTTGAAGGGGTATGGGAACTGATGCCCTCTGCTGAAGTATGGCACATCGGCCTGTATCGTGATGAACGCACATTGAAACCGGTCGCCTACTACAATCGCCTGCCCGTGGCACCGACCGTCTCTGTGTGCCTGATCCTCGACCCCATGCTGGCAACAGGGGGTTCTGCGGTGGCAACGGTGGATATCCTCAAGAATTGGGGGGTGGCAAAAATTAAATTCGTGGGGCTGATCGCCTCGCCAGAAGGTATTGCCCGATTGCATGACGCCCACCCCGATGTGGCTATCCATATCGCTGCGATTGACGACCACCTCAACGAAAATGGTTATATTGTCCCCGGCCTGGGGGATGCGGGTGACAGACAATTTGGCACATAAACAAAAGGAAGCTTTGCTGCGAACCTATTGACCCGTTCAACTCAAACAATGATAAAAAAGAGGCTGTCCCAAAAGTAAGGGGCAGCCTCTCTTCACAAAGAATGAA
>JAENZI010000010.1 GCA_016841365.1 Anaerolineaceae bacterium | reverse complement strand
GAACCCATAACCTATCACTTACAAGGCGATTGCTCTACCATTGAGCTACATCGGCAAATTTTGTTTAATTTTTAAACTACAAATCGCCTTAAGACTGCACGATTATACCAAAGCCTAAAGTCAAACGCAAGGCTTTTAAAAGGCAAATATTCGCTTGACGTGCGATTTAAGAGTCTATCCGATTTAAACAGAAAGGTCAAGATAATCATACGTGGACAGATGGATAGAATCAATTTTCACCATCTGTATCATTCCCCCGCTATTTATTGCATTAGTATCACAATAATATGATTTTTACCTCACCACACCGTCAGGCGCAATTGAACGTCATCACATTTTGATATCTAACATCGGCCGGGTGGGCATATCCGCTTGCGATACCGGAAGATAAACCGTAAAGGTTGACCCTTTCCCGAGTTCAGTTTCTACCTCAATGTGCCCGCCATGATTGCGGACAATCCAATACGCGATCGGCAGACCCAAACCAAAGCCCGTTTTTCCTTTGTAGCGCTTTCGGGCTTTATCGCCCCGGTAGAAACGTTCAAACAATTGCCCAACTTCATCCTTAGACATGCCCGGCCCCTCATCACAAACGCTCAACCTGACCCAGTTATCCTTGACACGTAGATTCAGTGTTATGCGTTTGCCGTCCGGCGTAAATTTGATTGCATTGCTGCCAAGATTTAAAAGCACCTGCTTGAGCCGGTCTCGGTCACCGATCACCATCACAGGTTCGATATTTTCAATCCGGATATCGTGTTGCCCCCCTGAAAGCACCTTCAACTGCTCGAATACCTCAAACAGCAAATCGTCAATCTCAACTTGATCCATTGCCAGCGGGAGTCTCCCGGTTTCCGCCTGAGCCATCAAAAGCAGGTCGCCAACCAACCGCGTCAAACGGTCGACTTCTGACTCAATGCTGTTGAGCGATTCTTCATCATAAGACTTCATCATGCGCATCAAGCCGACATTGCCTTTGATAACTGTGAGCGGCGTACGCAGCTCATGGCTGACATCAGCCAAAAACCTACGTTGGGCGTTAAACAACCGCTCCAATCGAACCAGGGTCTGATTAAAGGTCAATACCAGCCCACCCACCTCGTCATTGCTGCTCGTATTTACCGGGATCCGCTTTGAAAGATCGTCCGTGCTGGTGATCTTCTTGCTGATCTCCGCCATGGTCACCAGGGGTTCAAGTGCCTGCCCGGTCACCAGCCAAGTGGTTACCCCGGCGACAGCAATCACAAAAACCGCACTAACGCCAAACACGATTTGGAGCAAGCGCTGTGTATAACGCAACTCATCCAAGGGGACTGCAACCTGCAGCCACCCATAATTCTCATTATTCACAGCAAGGGGAACAGATAAAACACGGAAAGTTTGCCCCCTGTGATCAACTTCCTGAAAAACAGGTTGGGTCTGCGACAGCCCTTCAGAATTTAACGCCCGGGTGAACTCACTGGTGTTGTCAGAATAAAGCACAATCTGGCGATCTGCTGACCAGACCTGATAAAAATTTTCGTTTGAAACTTCATATGTAGCCGATGCAAGGTCCAAACCCCCAATTGCATCCGCCCGCAAATTTTCAATAATCTGTGAAGAAATGATCTCCAGCCGATTATCCACCTGGTCGATCATCACAACGCTGACCATTGAGTAAATGACAATGCTGAGCAGCACAACAGCGCCGCTCAGCAAGCCAGTATAAATCAATGTCAGACGGAGACGAAGTGTCATTTTGTCTTTTAATCTTCAGGTTCCCGCATTACATACCCAACACCACGCACCGTATAGATCAAACGGGATTCGCCGCCTTCTTCAAGTTTTTGGCGCAGGTATCGAATGTAAACATCAAGCACATTGCTTTCCCCGCCAAAATCATAGTCCCACACACGGTCAAAGATCACCTCTCGGCTCATCACCTGCCTGGGGTGGCGGATGAAAAGATCGAGCAGATCGTATTCTTTGGCGGTCAGGACAATTTCACGGTTCCCCCGGGTCGCTTTGCGTGTGCTGCTATCCAACTTGAGGTCTTCAAATTCCAATACCTTGACACGGTCAGCAGCCGTTCGTCTGAGGAGCGCCCGAATACGTGCCAGCAGCTCATCTAGCTCAAAAGGTTTGACCACATAATCATCCGCACCCGCATCAAGCCCTTCAACACGGTCCTGCGTGCTGTCTTTCGCAGTTAACATCAAAATTGGTTGGTTACCCAGTTTTTGCAGCCGCCTGCAGACATCCAACCCATCCATGCTGGGCAGCATCCAATCCAGTATCACCAAGTCAGGCCTCTGTTCATTAGCCAGAGTCAGGCCTGCCTTGCCGGTGAGTGCTGTATCTACAATGTAACCCTCATAGGTCAGCACACGTTTTAAGACACGAAGTATCTCTTCATCATCCTCTATGATAAGTATTCGCTCATCCATTGTTGCTCCTTTCGAACATTCACCTGCTTCTGATTTCTTCTTCTTTAATATTTTATCGCTTAATTTGGTACAATTTTAATATTCATGACCATAAAATTATTGCCAGAAAACACACCCTTCATCAAACGATTGTTAGACTTGATTATAAGCCTTTTGGCCTTAATCATCCTTTCTCCCGTTTTCCTCCTCATCAGCATCCTTGTTGCCATCTTGCATGGCTTGCCGATCCTCTTTCGTCAAAAGCGCCCAGGGTTCAAAGGCAAGATCTTTACCCTGTATAAATTTCGAACCATGCGGGACCTTGTTGATAACCAGGGCCAACTGCTGCCTGACTCAAAACGCCTGACAAAATTCGGCCACTTCTTACGTTCCACCAGCCTCGATGAACTGCCTGAACTGATCAACGTAGTAAAAGGGGAGATGAGCCTGGTAGGGCCGCGCCCGCTCTTAATTGAATACTTACCATTATACAATACCGATCAGGCCAGACGCCACACAATCCTGCCCGGGATCACCGGCTGGGCACAGATTCACGGCCGTAACGCAATTACCTGGCAGGAAAAATTCGCCCTGGACCTGTGGTACGTTGACCACTGGTCATTTTGGCTGGATATTAAGATCATCCTTCTGACTATTGTTAAAGTGCTGCGCCGAGAGGGGATCTCACAACCGGGCGAGGTCAGTGCAGAGCGCTTCACTGGCAACCCCGACGATCCGCCATCTGACGGCTAAGGCATCCGTTCAGGCAGTATCAGACCTGCCTCTAAATCTGCTGCTGTCTCCTCAAACAGACGCAACCGCCCGTCTGAAATCAAGTCCGCATTTCTATCCATCAAAGTGATTGTTCCAGAAACTTGCATACCTGTTGTGCCAGTTAAAAGTTCCTGCCAAATTGCACTCAAAGCATCTGCCGGGTTGATTTTGACGGTCCCTGCCCAGTTTTTATATGGCATGGCTGGGCTTATGTCACCGACAACAATCATCCCTTGCTCGTCAACATAATCCAAAACCTCTGAAGACGCCAGCTCACCTGGTATATACAATACTTCAACACCACTCAACTTTAATGCGTCTACTGCCGTCTGGAAGCCATCCTGAGTATTCGCCGACGAAAGAGCTTCCGTTTGAGGAAAATTATTAAAAGGTGGGTAGAGCGGGTTACAAACACCACAGTAAAATTCGGCACCAAGTATAAAGGCTTCAGCGATAACTTCACCCTGATCGCTGTCTGACGGGACCAAAGCCCCGACCTTGTGATCTGACGAAATCAAAGCAGCCAAATACCCTGCCAAAAAAGATTGATTCCGTTGATCTGTAACCGGGTCACCGATCACGGTAATGTTTTGGGTAGGCGTAACACCGGGCTGACCTATCACCACAAAAACAACCTCAGGGGCAGTGGCTGCCAGACTGGGGATATCCAGATCAGAGCCTACAGCGACCACCACCCGCGTGTCAGGGGTTAATTGATCCTGCGAGATAGATTCCTCCTGCGAAAACGCCATGCCTGAATCGGCAGCCAGTGATCTCAAGACGGGTTGCACCAGATATGCAACAGATGGGTCTGTCCGCGGCCCCGTGACCATGAGCACTGTAGGAACATCGGCGGTTTCATCAACTACCGGTGTGACTTCTGGCTCAACCGGTGCCTCAGTAGCAACTTCAGTTTCAGTAGGCTCCAGGGTGCTCTCCGGAGTTTGCGGACTGCAAGCAGCCAGCATGATCAGCATGATCAAGCCCAGCAGAATAAAATTGTTCTTCCAACGATTAAATGCATTCATGAGCTTTATTTTACCTTAGCAATCCCTAAAATTTTAATCTTTCTTGCTGAATTTGTCCAAAACCCTTAACAAGGATTAATTTGCGTGTATTATAATGAAAACAGGCAATCCAATCTCGGGAGAAGGCACCCGTAAAGATTCAGGACCGAAAACTATGAACTTACCCAGCAGCGAACCCCTGCCAAACGATATCAATGAGTTACCCCCTGCCCGGCAGCGCCATATCCGACGGCAACCGAGATCTGCAAGTCTTGCAGAGCGGCAGCTCCTGCTTGAATCATTGCTGGATCTCACCGCACCCACATTAACCTTCATTTTGCTCTCGATGATCGGTGCCGCTGCCGTTGGGGCTGCCCTTTACTTTGATGACCCCGCCATCCTGGTGCTCGCGTGCGTTTTATTCCCGTTCCTAACCCCGATCCTCAGTTTTTCCCTGCTGCCGATCACACAAAAATTTTCCCATGCAACAAAATCGCTGCTGATCCTGGCCATCCTCCTGATGCTGACCTTCGGGGCAGGCATTTTTGCAGGCTACCAGCAAAAGACAATCACGCTGCAAAACATTGATTTGTTTCGTTTTTCAGGGCTTTATTGGGTAGACCTGACTATCGTCGGCTTGAGCGCATTGTTCGGGGTATTGATCTTCCAGCGCCAGGGAAAATTGCCCCGCCTGATAGGGGTTCTGCTGGCTTATGAGATCCTCGTTCCGATTGCAGTTGCTGGGTTTGGGTTCCCACTGGGAAGCGCACAATTGTGGCTGAGCGCATTACTGGTTGGCATCACACATTTTGGGATTGCTTGTGTGGTAGGCGTTTTTGCCTTTCTTGTTTTCGGATTCAACCCCAAAAAGACTCTTGGGTGGTTTTTAGCGTTGACACCCGTCATCCTTACTCTGGCGCTTTTTGCGCTCAGCTTGAACATGCAAATCAATCGAGCCCAACCTGAGGGGAAGGGGTTAAACATTTCCATCCCCTCACCCGCGCCGACGCACACACCATCATCCAGAACGACCAAAAAAGCGCTCACAAGTTCAACGGAAGAAACGGCTACTCTTTCACCAACAAACACCACCCTCCCCAGCGCCACATCCACGAAAACACCCACCGATACCCCCACACCCTCGCCGACAACTTTTTGGGGCCTGATTAACTCACCCAGCGGCACAGTGATCCGTGAGTCACCCAGTTACGACTCCCTGGTGGTTGGATACACAAATTTTGGCGACCCAATTGAAGTTTTAGAGCAATACACCCACATCGATGCGACCATCTGGTACCGGGTGCGCAATGCAACAGGTGATGTCGGGTGGCTATCCAGCGTACTGGTAGAAACACAAACCCCCACGCCATCCCCAACACCTGAATAACACACCCCCTGATACCGTCACGGCTTGGGGTCCATACTGAACAGACGCGTGATCAGCCTATAACCCAAAGATCGTTTTTCAATTTTTCTGTAAAAATTAACGTAAAATAATCAGATTTTGGATCGGAATAGTAATCGTTTCCTCTGCGCTCAGGCGGATGACGGCTGATTGACTGATCAACCCGGTCTTAAATTTGACAGGTTTCTCTGGCAGTTCGAGTACTTCACCCGAGCAGCCAACTGCCGCCCCTGAAAGCATCATCACCTGCTGCCCAACAGCAATCTCATCTTGCAGCTTTTCTTCAACCAATGTATCCCCCTCATCCAGCGGGATGATCACCTCGGGGTGCTTATTGCCGAACACCTCACCCTGATCAGCATTCACAAAAGCCGTCTTTCCGGAAAGAGCTGTCATCAACTCAAAGCGTTTCGGGTCAGGCTGAAAACCTCCTACGCCTTGCAGTAGGACTACCGGGAAGGGCAGCGCCAGTACATCAGGGAGAAGCTGCGGCGCAAGCACACCTAATATCAATCCAGAAATACCTTTTTCGCTCAACCTGGCCAGGCTTGATGGATCAAAACACGCTCCTGCTGCGAGAATCTGCCCGGGTTCAGCTAGGTCGACATCATCCAGTTCCAGCGGTTTTGCGATCAATTCCGAATCAGCATGTAATTCTCCAAAGCCAATTTTGCCATTACCCCACACCCCCTGGATCAAGCTGCCCAAGCAATGCACCACCACGCCATATTCCGG
This sequence comes from Anaerolineaceae bacterium, assembly GCA_016841365.1. Lineage (GTDB taxonomy): Bacteria > Chloroflexota > Anaerolineae > Anaerolineales > Anaerolineaceae > Brevifilum. The sequence continues at coordinate 109,538 of JAENZI010000010.1, read as the reverse complement.
GATAACCTCTTCTACCTCACCGATCATCTCCGCCTGGAGCACAATCCTGTTCATGCCTGTTGCCAGCACCGCCTGCCCATCATGATAGTCAACAAGCTGGCCGCTGACCGGTGTCCTGACCAACCTTGGAAAGGTTCCTTCAATCTGAGCGACGATATCCCCTGCTTCAAGATCTTCACCAACTTTACGCACCAGGCAAGAACCAACCTCATCTTCGGGCAAGGCCAGCCCTCTGGCAAGGTCCAGTTTGAAAATTTTCCCGGGCACATTTGCTTCTGCGATCTCATCCTCCGGATTGATGCTCTGCCCCTTGTGCACCAAAACATTCCCCGGGATCGGCAAGCGTCGTGCCCGCCGGATATTGATCATCGCTGACATGCCCAAAACTTTAGCCACCATAAATACCTTCAAACCCTCGCATTATCCACCAATTGCCAATGACCACCGCTGTAATTGCGCAAGGCGGAACTCGTCTTCAGCCTCCAAAACCAACGGCCGGCCGCGTGCATCAATCACCACGCCTAATCTGCCGCTGGTCACCGTCAAACGTCCCTCCACACCCGGACCGCCGAAGCCGATGTCTGTTCCAGGATGTGGTTCAAGTGTCAAAACAACCGACATCCCTGCAGGGACTACAAGATGCCGCAATTCGCCCTGGGCAATATCAACAGAATATTCTTTCCCGGTTTCGGGTTCAACATGAACCCGCAAAACAATTTCATCCTGCTCTAAATCAGATTCTGGGACGATCACCGTACCCAGGTTCTCAAACACATCCGATGCAAGCAACTGCACCGGTAAGAGAGGTTCAATGCCGCCAATGACGCCCAGCATTGGTAAAATTTGATGCCGATCAAGTACCACCGTCGAAACACCGCGTGGCTGCAGTCCATCTAAAATCATTAACATCGTCTGGCTTGCAGAAGGCGCCTGCGTCAGCACAGCCCCGCTGGCGATGATAGGTTCAAATAATCCTAAAAGCCCGCGCACTGAATCAAACGGGATCCAGCCGTAATGTGCTGAAACCTTCTCCACAGCCTGTTTGATCCGAACCCGGGCATAAGCCTGTGAGATGGCAAGTTCTTCTTGTGTTTCAGGGAGGATGGCAGGATTCGACCAATAGTTGAATAAATACTGTTGCACATCATCTGTTGAAACGGATGATGCTGTCCATTGCCGCACAGATTGTAGAAAGTCTTCGTCCTGCAGCAAACCCTGATCCAACTGCACATTTCTGGAAACCATCCCGACATTACCTTGCATCCCGATGGCAATTCTCGTGACTCCGCCGCCGATATCAAGCGCTACAACTCCCGTTTCGAGCGACGACCGGGTCGACTGCTCTTTGGTCCGGCTCAAATAGCGCACCATCCGATTCCAGGCATAATCAGTGGTAGAAACCACTTTTTCAAGTGGGTCATCAAGTTCCACCCACCCGGGAATGTGCTTTTTCCAGTTTTTCAGGATCTCGCGATCGAGAGAGCGCTGCACAGGCACCAAATCCAACAGACCGGTTTGAGGCTGAAGATTTGGGAGGATGGATAATTTCGTTACTGGTTCTAAACGCCGCCGAAAGTACGGATGCAGTGCCGGGTTGCCGGCATAAACCACTGTCGGTTTTACCTCCTCGGACAACAATAAACACACCGAGCGCATGATATCAACCCAAGTCCGTATTGGTGCCTGGGCGCCGCCATCCTCACCGCCCACAATCAGCACCAATGAAGGATGCAAATTAATGAGCCTATCAACCATATCAGTTTCATCCGCCAACCCTGGGAGGCCAAAGGACGCCACAATCTCCAGGGGAAGACTATCGGCTAAAACTCGCCCGGCAGCGATCGAACCACCCGCAGCCACGCCCAACAAAACAGTTCTGACACGCATCCCGCCAGACATGGTCCACACGACCCGATCCACGCCAGACAGCGGCTTAATGGTCTGGTCACCAGGCTTGAAGAACACACCATCAGATTTCGCTTGAAGGTCAAGAATTGCATCCTTGATCCCAACATTGACCGCCTGGCCATATCCCAAACTGGTTGGGGCTGCGCCTTCACCCGTCAGCCTGTATTTGCCTTCAGAAATGCCAAACAGCGCAGACCGTGTTGTGATTTGACCAATGTCCACCCCCAAAACCGAATGATAATGCCGCTCCTTAGCCATTAACCCCCTCCGAACAATTGCGAAATCATTCCGCCCATGAAGATCAACCGATCAATCAAAGCCAGAACTGCGCTTGAGAAAATGCCCGTAAAAATGCCGCCCAGTGTAACGCCAATGAAGAGTTGGCCGACCTTACTCAACACCTCAAAAACCTTTGGTCGCTCCGTTTTCTCAAGATCATCAGCGGGTTGTGATTTCCGTCCAAAATGGAAATAACTCAAGGTCGCAACCGTGCCAATCAACATCACACCAGCGTCAGCAATCACCCGCCAGGATGGGTTAGCACTGGGGCTCAAGCGGTTTGGATCAAATGCCTCAACTACCGCCCTCGACTGGGGAATCAGGGTCCCAAACACCGCACCCCCGATCACCAAGGCTGCCGTCAGCCCGGCTAAATATGCAAGAGGAATCGTTCCCAGTTTTATAAGTTTGGGGAATTGACTGATCACCAGGAGGAGGATCAACACCAGGGGAGCGATCATCCACAGACGCTCACCCCAGGTGCCATTTATTAATGGCGAGATCAAATAAGGCCAAACGATTTGATAGAGGATGATCACGGCAAAATATCCCGCCGTCAGCCCAACAAAGACGTGGGCGGCAATACGGAAAAACACGTTATCACCAATCAGGTAGCTCAACACCATGACGGTGAGCACCAACCCGATAACGCCCCATGCGAGTGTCGATAACGTCATGATCGGACCCGCCTTTCATTCGTTGAGAGTTCAGATCCATTCAAAATTACGCCGATCACAATCACAATCAGGCATATCAGAACCCCAATTTGATAGGACCGCCAGCGCACCAATGCCTGCCCTTCGCCGGCAAGCAATGTTTCAACAACAGCAGCCTCAGTCATGCCAGAAACCATCCCGGCTACCTGGCCCGATTGATAATAAGGCTGAAGCAGTGGCCCAGCCTGGGCAGTCACCAACAGGTAAATTGGCCGATCCGGGTCAAGGGCACTCATCTGCTCGACCCAACCAGCAGCGCCTTCATAGGAATTGGAGAGGATCACAACCGCTGAGAAGGGCCATTCCGGGAGGGGCTTTTTTGATTCTGGATAATCAATAAATTCCCAACCTGCTGCCGTTTGATCGGTCAAACCATACGCACCAAGGGCTGCTGTTGGGTAATAACCTAAATCTGTAAGTTTGAGGTAATCATCAACCTGATCAATCAATCGTTCTGAAAGCAACAACCCCGAGGGATTGGAATAAGCCATGCCAATCGTTGTCCCAGGCTGGATTGCCTGCTGAAGCACAGGCAGCGCCACGCGTTCGACCTCATTAGCGTAACCTGCGGCGTATTCAAAAATCAGTAACACCGCTGTTTTGTCCTCAGAATCCTCCGCCCAATCTAATACCGCTTCATTTTGCGGCAGGACGGTTCCCTGGGGCATTCTTACCTGATTTCCAAAGAACAGTGAAAGGCTCAAGCTGCCGATCAACAACACAGCCAGGATCAAGAGCACAACCCAATGAGCAGCAGGTTCCTCACGTGTACGTTCCGGACGGGCAGTCTTCTCATCGGCAATTGTGCTCCGTAATTTATCTGCCAATTCCTGCTCTTCACGTGACACATCCAAGACCGGCTCAATCAAGCTGACGGGCATCGTATCTCCATCCCCAATGCCGATCTCCTCGCCTTCGGCCTTTTGCGCTTGAGTGTCCCCTTCTGGTGCTGTTTCATCCGAATCGACCTCAGGGATTTCTTGCGCGGTGGCTTGACCGCTTTCAAGTGCTACCAGCCACTGCAGCAGGCTGTCCCCAGCCTGATCCTCAGGCGAGAGGGTTTCTTCTTCCTCGAAAGTATCCCCTTTGATCTTCCGGATACGTTTTAACCAATCTTCATCCCCGGGTTGTGGCTCACGATCCCCCTCTCCGTCAATTTCAACTTCTGTTGTGTCCTCAATCGACTTTTGTTTTTCCTCTTTCTGCACGGATTCAAGCCAGGCAGAAAAGTTCTCATGTTGTTGACCCTGTTTATCATCAGCAAGTGTGTCCTTCGCTGCTGCAATTTTTTGGGTGATTTCACCAACAGAATCTTCCTCTTCTTGCGCCCGTTGGCGGATACGCCTCAACCACTCAGGGAGAGCATCCTGTTCTTGCGGTTCTTCAGAGGGTGCCTCCTCAGACCCATCTGGCTCAGATGGCTCTTGTGTTTCATCCAGAGTAGAGAGATCATCCTCCTGCTTCAAAGATTGCAGAAGACCGGGCAAATCGTTCGCATCCTGTGATGCGAAATCGAAAGGCTCATCCCCAGGAAAATCTTCCCCGGGTTTTTCAGACGGCAGGATATTCACCAGAGAAGCACCGCATTCTCGGCAGGATTCTGCCTCCAGCGGGTTTTCAGCACCACATTCAGGGCAAATCAAAACAGTCATCAACCTTCTCCGTATGGTCGATTGATGGAGAACAACACCCGCAAACCAACGATCAGTCCGCCTAATGCCATCCCCAGCAAAATACCGCGTCCGCCAGCCATGGGGATGCCGCGCAAAAATGCGATCATTTCAGCCAGCAACGGATTCCCTTCCTCCCGGAAAAAAGCCAGGTTGAGGATCAGCGACAGCACCGCGCCAAACAAGAAGCCAACCGAAAGCAGCGTCCAGCCCCGCGTCCTGATCAGGCGCAGGCTGGCATAAAGCAGGGATACCGCCAATATCGCCAGTAAACTGGCTTCGACTGGCACCTGAACATTTAAGATCAGATCGCGGAAAAAAGGATGATGCGGGGAATAGACCAGACCAAAAGCCAGCGAAAACACAAACCCAAGCAGCGCGATCAGGCTGTAAAACCCGCCTTTTTCACGCCTGAACAGCCTGGCAAGGTGCATCCTCACAAGATATCCCAGACCGATCAAACCGGCGACACCCAGTAACAAGATCCCCCAGTCTATGATTAACGTGAGCACGGGGCTTAGTTCGGCTCTAAAGAAGTAACCGGCTAAGACAGTCAGTCCGACAATAAGCGTCAGTGCGGCTAAAAGCATCTTTTTCATAGCACACCTAAGACTTTCAACATTGCCCCAATTACCAGCAGCAACATCATACCGGCTCGGACGACATCCTCAACAAGCCAACCTGCCTGGTCCTCTACCGTTTTAGAAAGCACACCGGGCAAGATAAAGATTTCTTCTCCCATCAGCAGATCATCCACAGTGGAAAACAACGCTGCTTGGGCAGTGAGTGCACCAGCACCCGCAAAAACATGCCCGCCGCGAGACGCAACCGCTTCCGCCCAAAGCAATCCCTCTGCTCCATAATTACCAAATAGCGCCAGGGCACCAACCGATCGCAAACGAATCTGCGGCAGCACTCCCGCTGTGAAGCTTGAGGGTGTCGGGCCATGCAACGCCGGCCCGAGCGTTAGCGCTGCCAGTGCTGCCGAAAACCCATCTGCATACTGCTGATGGACGATCTGCTGTGCGAACAACACCAGGCTGCCATCAGCACCTGAGACGGATAAACCGCCACTGGCATATGCTTCTTGAGTCAGTAAGTGGGGTAAGACAGAAAGACTATGCAATCCCAAACCGGGATATGAATAAGACCAGAACGCATCCCCCAGCACGACATCATTCGATAAACCACGTTCAAGTGCCGTTGTGGTTGCATTGCGCAGCCCCTCCACAGCCGGATAGTGGCGCACAATATAGCCGCCTTTGCGTTTGAATTTGACCGTAAAAATGATCAATAGAACAGCAGTGATGCCGATCACGCCCCATCCCACATAGTACCAATTCATACGCCCTCCCCCTGCAAGTAATGCGAGAATCGACCGGCATCATCTGCGTCTGAAAGTAACTCGATCATAGCCTGATAAGGTTCGCCAACAGATAGCACTCGACTGAAAGGCTGCCCTAAAACCATCACCTGTGCGAACAACGGCAGCAATGGCCGTGTGCTGACCAGCAAAGCGGAAGCCAGTGAGGCTAATCCCCTGTCGTTTAAATATCGTTTCCATTCAGGCCAATATTTGCTCTGCATGCTTAAAAGTATAGCATAAGAGCAGTAAAAATTAACTCAAAAATTTTTATCAGGCAAATATATCAAGGCAATTATCTACCCTGCCAGCAGCTTAAAGTATAATTGGTCACATGAAACGCCAATTGCAAGTCATGGTTATTTTTGGCACAAGGCCCGAAGCGGTTAAAATGGCGCCGGTGATCAAAGAACTTCAGAAACACCCCGAAGAGATCCTCACTCGGGTCGTCATCACCGCACAACACCGTGAAATGCTCGACCAGGTGCTGACTTCATTTGAAATTGTTCCGGATGTTGACCTGAACTTGATGCAGCCCGATCAAACCCTGGCGCAAACCACTGCCCGCATTTTTTCAGACCTTGACCCGGTGTTAGAAAAACATCAACCCGATTGGCTGCTTGTCCAGGGGGATACGACCACTGTGATGGCTGCGGCAATTTTAGGGTATTACCACCGCATCAAGGTCGGGCATATTGAAGCAGGTTTGCGCACCCACGATAAATGGCAGCCCTACCCGGAAGAGATCAACCGCCGGCTGGCGGGTGTCGTCGCAGACCTCCATTTTGCCCCCACCGAAAATAACCGTCAAAATCTCTTGCGTGAGGGTGTCCCTGATGAAATCATTCGGATCACGGGCAACCCGGCGATCGATGCCCTGCATTATGTCAGCCAGCAACCCACACCACCCGAAACAGCCAAACTGCTGGCGCAAGCAGGTGTTTCACCCGGTGATCGCCGCCTGTTGTTGATCACAGCCCACCGCCGGGAAAATTTTGGTGAACCTATCCGTGATATCTGCCGGGCATTAAAGAAACTTGCTGATCATTACAGGGATGAGATTGCCCTGATTTACCCGGTTCACCTCAACCCAAATATCCAGGAACCGGTTTATCAAGCTCTATCCGGAGTGAATAACATCCACCTGTTGCCGCCGATGGATTACTTGCCTCTGGTGCACTTGATGAAACACGCCGCACTGATCCTGACCGACTCCGGCGGAATCCAGGAAGAAGCGCCTTCGTTAGGCATTCCCACCCTGGTTTTACGTCAACGAACGGAACGACAGGAAGGCGTTGACGCCGGCACGCTGAAATTGGTCGGCACAGACCCGGACCGAATCTTCCGAGAGACATGCCGGCTGTTGGATGACCCGCAGGCACACTCGGCGATGGCTGGTGCCGTTAATCCCTATGGAGACGGTACGGCAGCACAAAAAATTGTCTCTGCCCTCTTAGAAAATTGGCGCGCAGACTGATGGCTAAAAAAGATTTTTACACCCGCTTGCTGTACGCCCGTCAAACCCCTGTCATCGGGAAGTTCTTCTATTATTTATTAAAGTTACTCGGTTCAGAAATCCCGGTTTCGGTGCCGGTCGGCGAGGATTGCATCCTCGGACATGGCGGGCACGGCGTGGTCATCCATAGTAAAGCCAGGATCGGCAACCGCGTGCGCATCTACCAGGGCGTGACCCTCGGACGGGGGGACATCTACCTGCCTGCCGATCAATCACAGTTTGAGGGGATCGAGATCGGCGATGACGTGATCCTTTCACCCGGGTGCAAGGTGCTGTGCAGGCAGGGTGTATTAAAGGTAGATGACGGCACAGTGGTTGGTGCCAATGCCGTGCTGCTCGAGTCCACAGGGAAAAACGAGATTTGGGCGGGAGCGCCAGCGCGCTGCGTCAGTAAACGCCCCCCATTCGATCAGGATTCAGCATGAAAAAACAAATCTGCCTTGTGCCGAAGCTTTCCGGTTTGGGCGGAATGGTCTCCTTCCAGGCTAAGTTGATCCAGGGCATGCAAGCCAGAAATATCGCTTACACTTTCGATCTACGCGACAGGAATAACACCGCCATCCTGGTGATCGGCGGCACACGCCAGATCATCAACCTGCTGCTCGCCAAATCCCGCAAGGTGCCAATCATTCAGCGTCTGAACGGGATGAACTGGATGCACAAGGTTGAAAAAACGCCGCTGCGCGCCTACCTCAAGGCAGAGATCAACAATCGCACATTGGCGTTTATCCGCCGTTACGCAGCGAACCGCATCATTTACCAGAGCGAGTTCAGCCGAGATTGGTGGAAGCGTGAATTTGGAAAGCAAAATACTCCCCACCAGGTCATCTATAATGGCGTAGATCTGAACACCTATTCCCCCGTCGGGCCCGAAACCCCGCCACAGGATCACTTTCGCATCCTGATCGTGGAGGGGCACCTCAGCGGGGCAAACGCCAGGGGACTGCACACAGCCCTACGCCTGGCACAGGCTTTGAAGGCAAAATCTGACCTGCCGATTGAATTAATGGTCGTGGCTGATGTGAGCGATGCCGTCAAAGCCGAAGCCCATTTAGCCGCGCCCGACTTGTGGATCAACTGGCGCGGTGTCGTTCCCCGGGAGGCTATCCCCGGTATTGACCGCGCCGCCCATGTGTTATTCAGCACAGACCTGAACGCCGCCTGTCCTAATAGCGTGATCGAAGCCCTGGCCTGCGGATTACCTGTGGTGGCATACGATACCGGTGCCCTGGCGGAACTGGTGCAGGATGATGCGGGCAAGGTAGTGCCTTACGGCGCAGACCACTGGCAGCTTGAAGACCCGGTGATTGAACCCCTCGCTCAAGCCGCTTTGGCGATCCTGCATGATAACCAGCATTTCAGACAACACGCCCGGAAAAGAGCTGTAACTTCCTTTGGGCTGGATGCCATGGTCGACTCTTACCTGGATGCCCTGGAGCAGTGATGGAAAAGTTTGACGGCAAAGTCGGGCTGATACAGCGGGTACTGCCGAATTACCGTGCCCCCTTCTTTAACCAGTTAGGAGCAGCCTGCAAGGACGGATTGTATGTCTATGCCGGGCAGCCCAGACCCAACGAGATGATCAAAACCACACAAAGCCTTGAAAATGCCCGGCTTACACTTGGTAAGAACCTGCACTTATTTAAAGGCAGCCTGTATCTCTGCCTCCAGCTTGGTCTGATCGATTGGCTGGAAAAGTCTAACCCGGATGTGCTTGTCGTGGAAGCCAACCCGCGCTATTTGCGCATGCCAGCCGCCGTGCGCTGGATGCAGCGCCGGTCCCGCCCGGTGATCGGGTGGGGGCTGGGTGCACCAAACCTCACCGGCCCACTTTCGGCATTTCGCGAAAAGCGGCGTGCCGCGTTCATTAACCAATTTGACATCATGATCACCTACAGCCAGACCGGCGCGTTGGAATACGCCAGTTTAGGCTTCCCTGAAGAAAAAATTTTCGTAGCGGTCAACGCCGTCACACCCCCGCCAGCCCATCCGTTCCCACAGCGCCCCGAACCAACAACCACCGCAAAACCACGTGTGTTGTTCGTCGGCCGCTTACAGGCGCGCAAGAACCTGGATAATCTGATCACTGCCTGTTCGGAGCTGCCAGATAGCCTGCAGCCAGATTTGGTCATTGTTGGCGATGGCCCTGATTTCGAGCGTTTGGAAGCGATGGCATCCCGGGTCTACCCGGGCACGCAATTTACGGGCGCGCTGTATGACGATGCGCTGGCTGACCAGTTCACCCAGGCAGATTTGTTCGTTCTGCCGGGCACTGGCGGCCTGGCGATTCAGCAAGCCATGAGCTACGGCCTGCCGATTATCACTGCCCAAGCGGACGGCACCCAGGCAGACCTCGTGCGCCCGGAGAACGGCTGGCAGATCCCTGCGGATAACGCCCAAGCCCTGACCCACGCTTTAGAAAACGCCCTGTCAGACCTGCCGGCACTGAGAGCCATGGGCGCAGAGTCTTACCGAATTGTGTCGGAAGAAATTAATCTTGATCAGATGGTATCGTTATTTGTGGAAGCTCTCAACAGGAGCCTGGCATGACCCGTCATATCTTGATTGTTGCAGACGGACGCAGCCCAACGGCGCTGAGCTGGATCGAAAATTCTTTGGCGCTCGGTTACCAGGTCAGCCTGATCTCCACCTTTCCCTGTCAACAGCCACTAGGGTTGACCCATTTTCATATTCTTCCAGTTGCCTTTAGCCGCTTCAGCGGACAAAGCCAACCCCCCGGGTCAGCCTCAGCCAGAAAGGGGCTGAAACGCGTGTTACGCCGCTTTCTCCCCATGCTGCAAAAATTGCGCTATCTCCTCGGCCCGCTGACCCTGCCATTCCGCGCCAAAACCTTCAAGGATTTGGTCAGAAACGTCCAACCCGATCTGGTTCACGCCTTGCGCATCCCGTTTGAGGGCATGCTGGCAGCCTATACCCCCATTCAAATCCCGCTGATTGCAGCGACCTGGGGCAACGACCTCACCCTGCATGCGAAGGGTTCGCCCCACATGCGCAGGTTCACGCGGCGCTGCCTCACCCGTGCAGACGGGCTTACCTCAGACACATGCCGTGATGTGCGCTTGGCGCATGCATGGGGGCTCGATTCAGATGCCCCTACGCTGGTCATCCCGGGCTCGGGCGGGTTGGACCTGACAGCCATCGAAAATACCCCCGATTTTGACACCTCCCAATTCGATCTACCAGAAACCCATGCCTGGGTGGTTAACCCGCGCGGGTTGCGCCCCGGATCAGTTCATCAGGATGTATTCTTCAAAGCAATCCCGATAGTCCTCGCCCAATATCCGCACTGCGCCTTTATCTGCCCCAGCCTTAAGGGGAAAAAACAAGCGGAAAACTGGGTGAAAAGCAACAAGGTTCAGGAAAACACCTTTCTGCTGCCCAAACTGACCCAACCACAGTTATGGGGATTACTCAAAAGTGCCCAGGTGTTCGTCTCACCCAGCAGCCATGACGGCACACCCAACACCCTCCTCGAAGCCATGGCATGCGGCTGTTTCCCGGTTGCAGGTCAGATCGAATCGCTGGAGGAATGGATCGAAGATGGCATCAACGGCTTGCTGGTCGACCCCCGCAACCCCAATGAGCTGGCAAACGCCATCCTGAAAGCCCTCAAGGATCACGAATTGCGCAACAGTGCCGCAGTATATAACCGTTCCCTGATAATAGAACGCGCTGCCAGTGAATCAACCCAGCCCAAAATCGATTCGTTTTACCAGCAATTTTTCGAATAAAATTATATCCAAATTGATCAAATAAATGCTCGGAAAAATCCGCGAACAAGAGGAGAAAATATGACCCAATACCCATTCCCGGAAGATTTTATCTGGGGTGCAGCAACCGCAGCCTACCAAATTGAGGGCGCCTGGGATGAAGACGGCAAAGGCGAGAGTGTGTGGGATCGCTTCACCCACCAGCCCTTCCGCATCCTGAATGGCGACACCGGTGATGTTGCCTGCGACCACTATCACCACATGCCAGAAGACGTTGCCCTGATGAAGGAACTCGGTATCCAATCCTACCGGTTTTCTATCGGTTGGCCGCGCATTCTCCCACAAGGGATAGGCACAACCGAACCCCGCGGTTTGGATTTCTATGACCGTCTGGTGGATGAACTGCTCAACGCCGGCATCTTACCCAATGCGACCCTCAACCACTGGGACCTCCCGCAAGCCTTGCAAGACAAGGGCGGGTGGGCAAACCGGGATAGTGTCAGTTGGTTTACAGAGTATGCGGCAGTCGTATTCGAGAAGTTAGCTGACCGTGTTGCGTTCTGGGCAACCCACAACGAGCCTTATGTGGTCGCATTTATGGGCTACGGCGATGGCACATTCGCCCCAGGTATCGCCAGCTATCCGCAAGCCTTTCAGGCAGCCCACCATCTGAACCTCTCTCATGGCAAAACAGTTGAGCTTTACCGGCAAATGGGTTATGAGGGACAGATCGGCATCGTCTTAAACCTCGGCACCTTCCATCCAAAAACCTCCAGCCCTGCTGATGTATCGGCTGCCGAGAGGCTGGAAAGCCTGATCAATGGAATGTTTCTCGATCCCATCTTGAAAGGACACTACCCGGGTAACCTGATGCACTGGATCGGTGATATGGCGCCCGAGATTCACGATGGCGACATGGACATAATCCAGCAGCCGATCGACTTTTTGGGCGTCAATTACTACTTCAGCCAAACCGTTAGCTTCCAGCCTCATGGACTGCTGAAACTCACCTCGAAGCCAAAAATTGACCCTGGCTGGGGGATGACATTAAAGGGATGGGGGATCTGCCCTTCGCAATTTACTGAATTGTTGCTGCATCTTAGGCAGGATTACGGCAATCCGGCTATGTTCATCACTGAAAACGGGACGGCTTTGGGCGAACCTGCCGACGCTAACAATTTCGTCAATGACCAGGGCAGGATCAACTACCTTCGGGCACACTTCCGTGCAGCCCACCAGGCGATGGCGCAGGGCGCAGATTTGAGAGGTTACTACGTCTGGAGTCTGATGGATAATTTCGAGTGGGCAGAGGGGTTTGACCTGCGATTTGGGCTGATCCATGTGGACTTTGATGCCCCCGACCGCAAACGCACACCCAAAGCAAGCTTCGATTGGTATCGCCAGGTGATTGAGGACAATACCGTATACGGATAAAGCCCCCGAAGTTCCTTTCGCACTAAAACAAAGAGGCTGTACTTGGTGATGAGCACAGCCTCTTTTTATATGTAATTTTATGACCGCTTTACATGCCAGATTCTTATCAGACTTCACGAGCCTTTTTTATCAGCAAAATCCAGCAGTCCAAGCTGCTCAAATGCCTGCGGTCCCAGCCATGATACCCACAATCCGATTAAGGTATAGCGCACAAACCGCAGCAAATAGCTGATCAGGTCCGCATTGCGCGGGAAGATCTGACCCAAACCGAAATACAATGCAAAAATGCCAATCAGCCCAACGATGAACCGCACCTGCCGTTTCCAGCCGCCCTGCCCTGCCAGGAACTTTCCTCGCTTTTCCATCAACACGACAAACCCTGTCAACATGCCAAACCATGTGCCGCTCACGGTCAGTGCGCCGTCCAGGCTGTAAGGTGCAACTTCACCCGCACGTTCCACCCAGGCAGGGTCCATCTCCCAGGAGGGTTCAGCGACCCATTTTACACCAAAAATCAAGCCAAGCATCAGAACTGTGCTCAAAATGATCAAGCCAATTTTGCCCCACAGTGTTTTCCTGTTCACCCATGCGCCGACAGTCGGATACCAGGCGGCAAACGCCCAAACCAACAAGCCGCCCAAAATCCAGCCCAGCAATACATCGCTGAGGAAATGTACACCCAAGTAAATCCGCGAAAGGCCAATCAGCAAGATAACAACAAGCGCAGCAATCCTGAACCATCGTTTGCGCACCTCTACAGCCAGCCAGCCCCACACAGTCGCAGCGATCTGGGCATGCCCGGATGGGAGTCCAAATGAGGTTTCATGTGATAAAGACCGTACGCTTTCACTGACCCAGTAAGGGCGCGGCGTGTGGAAAAGGAATTTAAAGAAGTTGTTGAAGGTATTGCCCAGCAGCAGCATCAACCCCACCCTGAAACCAATCATCTGGTCAAAACACCAATACAATGTCGGCAGCAATAGAACAAAAAATTCCTCATAACCCAATGCGGTGATTGCCAGCATCGGGGTTTGCATCCACCCGCCCAGGCTCTGGAAGAACTCGTTAACCACAATTTCAATCGCGTGTATTTGCGCCATTAAACACTCTCCTGCAAGGATCTAATCGGATCAATAAATTAAGGCAAAAAACCAGGGTGAGACTGCCCTGATCCTGAGCTAAAGTTTTTCATCAAATAATGTTTGTACGATCGCCTGACCCTCTTCTAAAATTTTATCCAGATGCTCCGGTCCCTTGAAGCTCTCCGCGTAGACCTTGTAAATATCTTCTGTCCCCGAAGGCCGCACAGCAACCCATCCGTTTTCTGTCACAATCTTCAACCCGCCAATATCGGCACCATTGCCGCTGGCTTTGGTCTGCTTAGCCTCAATCGGTTCACCCGCAAGGGTATCCGCCGCCACCATTTCCGGGGTTAGCTTCTTGAAGACAGCCTTCTGTTCGAGCGTCGCTTTGGCTTCCATCCGCTGGTAGAACGCTTTGCCGTAATTCTTCTCCAGCTCACGGTAATGGATAGAGGGGTCCTTGCCAGTCACAGCCATGATTTCTGACGCCAAAAGGTCGAGGATGATGCCGTCTTTATCCGTTGTCCAGGTGGTGCCATTCTTCCTTAAGAAGGATGCGCCTGCGCTCTCTTCACCGCCAAAACCTAATGAGCCATCCATCAATCCGGGTACAAACCATTTAAACCCTACTGGAACCTCTGTCACCTTCCTCCCTAATGATTTTGCCACTCTGTCAATCATTGCGCTGGTCACAACGGTTTTCCCCACAGTAGTCTCTGGCAGCCAATCGTGCCGATTCGGGAACAGGTACCAAACCGCCACCGACAGAAAATGGTTGGGGTTCATCAAACCTGCTTCAGGGGTAACGATCCCATGCCGGTCATAATCCGGGTCATTCCCAAAGGCGATATCGAACTTGTCCTTGAGATCGATCAATCCAGCCATCGCGTAGGGCGACGAGCAATCCATGCGGATTTTGCCATCATGGTCAACTGTCATAAAGCTGAAGGTCGGGTCAACGGCATTATTGACCACTTCCAGATCAAGCTGATAGGTTTCGGCAATTGGGTCCCAATATTCAACACCAGCACCGCCCAACGGGTCAACACCGATCTTGATGCCAGAGGCTGAAATAGCGCCCATGTTGACCACATTCTTCAAATCCTCAACATAGGGACGCACGAAATCATACAGGTGTGTGCCCGGGGCTTTGAGCGCCTTTTGCCACGGGATGCGCTTTACCGACCCTACACCTTCCCGCAAAATCTGGTTAGCCCTGTCCTGGATGGTTTTGGTAATTTCTGTGCCGGCAGGTCCGCCGTTGGGTGGATTGTATTTAAACCCCCCATCGCCCGGCGGATTATGGGAAGGTGTGATCACCACACCATCTGCCAGCCCCCTGTCACGGGCGACATTGTAGGTGAGAATCGCCCTGGAGATTGCCGGGGTTGGCGTATAACCCATGCCCTCTTGCAGCATCATTTCGACTTCATTTGCGGCAAACACTTCCACAGCTGTCCGTAAAGCGGGTTCTGAAAGGGCATGCGTATCCTTGCCAATGTAAAGTGGCCCGGTAATGCCCTGGCTTTTGCGATATTCCACAATTGCCTGACTGATCGCCAGGATATGATCTTCATTGAATGAACCATTAAAAGATGTACCGCGGTGCCCTGAAGTGCCAAAAGACACCTGCTGGGCGCGGTTATCAGGATCAGGTGTTTCGGTGTAATAAGCTGTGACTAATTTAGGGATATCAACCAGCAGTTCACGCGGTGCTGGTTTACCGGCAAGAGGACTCTTTTCCATTTTATTTTCCTTCGACTCGATTCCAGTTTATGCTAAATCAATTATACCTTAGCGGCTCGCTGTTTTCCTTCGCCTGTTAATAAATTATCAGAAGTATTGGCAAATATTTGTAGATTATGACCCATCCAGTATAATAACTGGGTTACGGATAACCAATAGCACAAACCCTGGCTGACCAAAAGCCAGAACAACTTAATGGAGTGATTTTAATGGCAGAAAATAATGTATCAAAAATTGAGAAAAATGTTGTCGTCACCCTGGATTATCGTTTAGAAGTGAATGGCAATAAAATCGATTCCGGCCCCATCCAATTTCTTCAGGGACATGGCAACATCATCCCCGGTTTGGAAAGCCAGATCGAAGGTATGGACCTGGGCGAAGAACGCGAGATCATGGTAAAAGCACAGGACGCCTACGGCGAATATGACGCCGAATTAGAAATTGATGTCCCGTTGAGCACCTTCCCCGAAGATTTCGAGATCAAACTGGGGCACCCGATGCGCATGCAGGATGGTGAAGGCCATGTATTTACGGGTGTTGCCGTTGCCATTTCGGATGACACCGTCAAGCTCAACCTGAATCACCCCCTGGCAGGCAAAGATTTGTTATTCAAGACCAAAGTGACAGATTTGCGTTCGGCAACAGCGGAAGAAATTGAGCGCGGGAGTTTGGCAAGAGGTTGCAGCGGTTGTTCCTCTGGCGATTGCAGTGATTGCTAATCTCAATAAATAGAGTAAAATTTTATACAGATTGTGCGCAAAAACATTATTGACGCTGTAAGTCGACTATGCTAAAATTGCGTGCACACGCCCCCATCGTCTAGTGGCCTAGGACGTGGCCCTCTCAAGGCCAAAACCGGGATTCGAATTCCCGTGGGGGCATTATTTATTTAACCCACAAGAACATTCCCCCGCCAGATCGGGTCAAATCTTTAATTAATTCAACCACCTGCCTAAGAATGGCGTATGGTTGAAGATCGCCTCATCCGGGCACATCTCCTGGCAGCAATAACAGCGGATGCAGATGCTGTAATCATATTGCGGCGGCTGAGGGCGCCCGTTCACAAACCCGAGGGCTTTCGGTTCAGCCGGGCAAACCTGCACACAGCGCCCACAACGGGAGCATTTCTCCGGGTCGATCACCGGCCTGGGGGTTACCCATTGTTTGAACAGCGACATATAAAACCTGTTTGGGCCAGTGGTGCTGTAATGTGAGCGATTCACCTCAAAATCTAGCATCACCAAATCTTGCAGCGATTCTCCTAAGACTTCAATTTTATCGGGCTGATACAAACCATGTTTTTGCGCCAGGTTTAATGTTGGTACCAATTTGGGCTCCAGATTCATGATCCGGCCAACACAATCATCCAGCGCATGCGGATTGGTCGAGATCAAAATCACACCCACCTCTCGCATAGTCCCGTTGCGAGGACCATTACCTTCCATCCCCAAAATGCCATCCATGATATGCAAACGGGGCGCAAGCAGCTCAGCCAAATCGAGCAGCATCTCAGCGAAACGATCCTCGTCCTGCAATCGGGTATGGAAACCAGCTTTTTGCACCCCGGGCAGGCAGCCGAACAGGTTTTTAACCGCTCCTGTCAACCGCATCAGTGCATGGGTTTTAAATTTAGGCAGATTGATCAAACCATCAACCGTTTGCAGTCCGCTGGCGATATTAAATTGCTTAAGCAGAATGCCATCGGGGTTATTGACCTCAACGGTGTTCAAAAAATCCGCAAATTCAACCCCTAATGATTGGGCGATCGACTGCAGGCCTGATGCCCGGGCGGCGTGCTGCGGTGAGCCAAACCCGGGTGAATCGCCATAAGCCAATTTTGTCCCGTTGGATTGAAATATTTCGGCAACTGCTCTAAAAAATTCCGGATGTGTGGTAGAACCGCGTTCCGGGCTATCCCCCAGCAGCAGGTTGGGCTTGATCAGGAGCGTTTCATCACCCGAAGCAAACTGCCCCACACCACCAAGCAACTCGATCCCCTTGGCCAAAGCCTCAGGTACATTTGCATAGGATTTACAGCGCACAATAGCGATCCGGTGATCCCGGGTCAGATTTACATTCTTATGAACCACAGATGATTCCTTTAATAATCAATAAATACCCCAAGAAGTATAACATGTCCGGAAGGATCATTAATCCATTTTGATGTAACCTCACTCTAAACTCAGGGCAAGGTGCGCCATAAACGTTATAATAAAGTTATGAATAAAAATACATTTTCACGGCACGATAACCGCAGTTTTGATAAATGCCGGCCAATCCAATTCACACCTAATTTCGTGGCGTACCCAGAAGGATCAGTACTGGTCACCTGGGGGAACACCCGTGTGCTATGCAACCTAACCCTTCAGGATGGTGTGCCAAATTGGCTCAAGGGGCAGGGCACGGGCTGGATGACGGCTGAATATGCGCTCCTCCCGCGCAGCACCCACACCCGCACCTCCAGGGAAATTCATGGACTGAAGGGGCGCACGCAGGAGATCCGCCGCTTGATTGGCCGCGCGCTCCGGATGGCGGTTGACCTGACTCTGATTGGGGAGCGCACGCTGCTCCTGGATTGTGATGTAATCCAGGCTGATGGCGGCACCCGGGTAGCCTCAATCACAGGCGGATATCTCGCACTGGCGCTTGCCCTCAATCCTCTGATTGCCTCCGGCGACATCCCGCCAAATGCGCTCCGTCCGCCCATCGCTGCGGTCAGCGTGGGGATGTTAAAGGGGCAACCCCTCCTCGATTTGGATTATTCGGAAGACAGCCGGGCTGAGGTGGATTTGAACGTCGCAATGACATCCGACGGCCGCTTCATCGAGGTGCAGGGCACCGCCGAAGGAGAACCATTTTCTAACGCTGATCTGGATAAAATGCTTGCCTTGGCACATAAAGGGATTCGGGAAATCATCGCCCTGCAAATGCAGATCTTATCTGCCTGACACCAACAGCCCATAATTTCAAACAACAAAAAAGCCCTGGGCAAAGTGCTGCCGCAGGGCTGATTAATGATAAGAATATCTACTTCTTTAACGCCCGATAGATAAAGTATCCCCCGACCAGCAGCAGCACTAATGGCAACACAAAGTCCGTCAGGTTGCTGGCCCCCAGTGCGACCAGCACCCCAATCAATGCCAGAATGCCTGCAGGATATAAGGCCCATGTCAGTTTTCCGCCCGGTTTCGGCAGGATATAAACCAATCCAAAGGTTAATGCCAGCCCTGCAAAGAAAACAACCCCGGAGAGTGTTCCGCCATCTTCTAACAATGAGACGACAGCCAGGGTCAGCAAAACGCCGCCCGGGATCAACGCCCACCACTCACGCCGATTGAGAATGAAGACCAAAACAAAAATCAGTCCGCCGAATGCAAATAACGGCCCCTTCAAGAATTCCCATTCGAGCATGATGATGCCCAGGTTGTTAAGCAAGAACATCACACCCAGCGCGATCAACAAGATCCCGCCGACAATCGGTAATAACCTTTTCGTCGACAATTTTTTCATAATTCACTCTCCATAAATTAATTAGAATACATATTAATATAGATTATAAACGAAAAACATATAATAAATTTAAAATTCACTTTACCTGTTAACCACGCTCAACTTCAAACCGATATTTCTATGGACATTCACCGGATTATCCTGTAAGATTCACATACGGCAAAAAGATGATTTTGACAGAAAAATCGGCAAGTTTTCGGACTTAGAAAAGGAGTCTAAACATGCAGGATCTGGTAAGAGATTGGATGATTGATCTGGTTGTCTATATCCAACCTGAAAAAACGGTTCTCGAAGCCCTCTCAAGAATGCGCCGAAGGTATCTTAACAGCCTGATCGTTGAAAAATCTAAAGATAACCCCGAATATGGGATTATCACCTCAACAGACATTTGCGACAAGATCGTGGCCCAGGGGCATGACCCGGCAGAAACAAAAGTGGGCGAAATCATGACCTCCCCCCTGATCGGGGTGCCGCCTGAAATGACAATCTACGAATGCGCCAAGGTCATGAGCCAGCACCATATCCACCACCTGCCAGTCATTGACGAAAAAAAGGCTATCGTCGGCATGATCTCCGCGACCGATTTTTTGGTGGTTGCAGAAGCCCTGGGGCACGGGGATGGTGACCGACTGCTCAGCTAAGCCGGGTAAGCAAGAGCACAATAAAATTTCTAATCATTTCCATGAATCCTTTTAATGAAGGATTCATGCTATAATCATTGTCTACAATATTATGATCAAAGCGCAAGTCAAACGCCATCAAACCATACTGGGTGTGCTGGTAATTCTCCTAATATCCTTATTAGGATCAGTGTTACAAGGGTGTCAGCTTGAGAACTCAGGTGAACAATCAAACCTGTTACAACAGACCTCATCTTACGGACCAACTTCCACGCCTTCCCAGACCGCAGGATCCTTGCTTGCGGGTCTGGCTGCAAATACACCCACCAGAATATCAGCAGATGACTACCACCCTGCCTGGGCAACCTTCCCGCCACCCAGCGAAGACGCCGCGATCACTATTCCTGAACCACAAGAAAAACTGGATATCTCAGACGAAATTATGGTTTGGGTTTTATTGGGCTCGGATACAGAACCGCCCTTCACCGGCAGAACGCCCTCCATTCACCTGCTCTTTATCCACCCAAGGTTTTCTAAAGCCAGCCTGGTATCTATCCCGGGTGATTTGTACGTTTACATTCCAGGTTTCACCATGCAGCGCCTCGACACCGCCTATCCCATCGGCGGCATAGAGACCCTGCGTGACACCTTTGCATATAATTTTGGAGTGAGACCCAGCCGCTTTGTGCTGGCGCATCCAGGTGATTTTCAATGGCTGGTGGATGATATCAGTTCAATTGAAGTCACGGTATTTTATCCTCTCCCGCATGTCTGCGGTGGGATCAGGGCAGGATTGGTCGAGATGGATGGCGCGCTGGCACTATGTTATGCCTCCTTCAGAGACGGGATGGATGAAATCGATCGTATGCACCGTCAGCAGCAATTAATCCGGCTGATCTTCGATAAGTTCTCTCGTGATGGAAACCTGGTTTATCTGCCGCTGCTTTATGCCAATTACCAGGGCTGGGTGAAGACGGACCTGGCTCTTGAAGAATTGATCGGCCATATTCCGCTGGCATTGCGCTTAGCAGATACAGACAGAATCGGTTATTATATGATTGGATGGGAACAAATTTCTTTGTGGGAGGTGCCCGGCTACAGCCAGGCGCAGGTTTTCCTGCCAGATCAGGATGCGGTCAGGGCTGTCTTCCAGCAGGCGATTGATGAGATTATGATACCGGAACCCTTGACCAGTCACGTGCAGACTTTAGAAGCCCAATTAACGGCTGCCTATCAAGCAACGTTTGAAATCGTTCCTACCCCCACGCCAACACCGACCCCCTCACCTTCGGAGACACCCATTCAGACCGAGACGCCCTCGCCTGAAGGGACAACAATCGATATCGAATCGAGCCCAACGCGAACCCTAACGCCTTACGGATACCCGCCATAAACAGGATGAGATTGATGCGGACTTTCAGAGCCAACTGGAAACTGAGCCTTGCCACATTCATTGTGGTCTGTGCCCTGGTGTGCCTGGCGGTCGTCCGCACCGATCAGGTGGACGCTTACGGACTGAACAACGAAGGACCTGAGCGTAAAGCTGTCCTCACCATCTCTTACACAACCTATGAATGGTGGCTGCTCACCTGGAGCGATTCAGAACCGATCTGCCAGGTTTACGTCGAGCACGAAGGCGTCCCCCAACCCGATGAGATCGATTTCTATTGCGGTCAGCGGGTTACAGAAGACTGGTTGGATACACCTCCCTGCCAATTTTCAGATCAGATCACACGAGCCGAGCAATGTCCTGGGCTCTATTTTCACCTTGTGAACGTCACGCCCGGTCAGCGCGAGATCGAAGTCGATCTTCTCCCTCCATCAGTATTCATTGATGTTGCAGGTTGCGAATTGCAACCCCCCGAAAACCGTTGTGATTCCCTGCCCAGCCTGCACTTGATAGCTGACGAGCCGCTGCCCAACGAACACATCATTCAAATCCAGGGGTATATTGGCGCAGAGCCCTTCAACTGTGAAGGTGACGAATGCACCGTGCCCCTGCCGGCAACAGGTTTAGAAGGCACCAGGGTCTCGTTTTGGGCAAAATCGAGCTATGGCGACTCTACAGAAGCCTACACCGCACGTATCCGGGTGATCCCCTGGGGTGACTTCGGCGCACCGGATGACCAAACTTTTGACCAACCGCAATGGTATGTGGATATTATCAGTTCACAATACCTGGGTGAAGTCAAATCCTCCTGCTCAAAGATCTGGTCTGCCTTCCCCCCTGTCGGAGGTCCGCCATCTTGGCTAGCATCGCCGCCCCACCCTGATGGACTGATCTCAAGCGAACCGTTTTACTACCTCGCCGGGTCACTCATCCGCCAAGGTCTGGTCGATGTCAGCACTTGCTCGGACGGCGGGTTGGAAGCCTACGGTTACGCCAACCAGTGCGGGCTTGAAGCCGCCAGACCACAGATTGACGAATGGCAGAACCAGTTCAACAGCGAAATCATCCAGGTCGCAACGGATACGGGCATCCCGGCACAACTGCTGAAGAATATATTCGGACGGGAAAGCCAATTTTGGCCTGGTCTTTCACAAAATTATTACGAAGCGGGTTTGGGACACCTCAGTGACCTGGGCGCTGACACAGTCCTCCTATGGAACCCCAGTTTCTTCAGCCAGTTCTGCCCCCTGGTCCTCGAAACCACCCGCTGCCAGAAGGGATTTGGAAACCTCGATATTTCTGAACAAGAAATGCTGCGAGGCGCACTGGTGCAGAAGGTGAACGCCGCCTGCCCCAACTGCCCTGAAGGCATCGACTTGCGCCAGGCGAACTTCAGCATCAGCATTTTCGCCCGCAGTCTGTTAGCCAATTGCGAACAGGTTGGGCAAATTATCTACAACCAAACCCAACGGCAGGCAGGCGAAGTCAGTGATTATGAAGATCTTTGGCGGTTCACCCTGGTTAATTACAATGGCGGCGCCGGCTGTCTGAACAATGCCATCAAACTGGCGCTTGACAGCAATTACACACTCACCTGGGAAAATGTGGCCCAATTTATCGAACCCGGCGTCTGCCAGGAGAGCATTGATTATGTGGAAGACATTTCTCACATGCCGCCGACTCCTACAGCCACCCCTGAACTCCCCCTGCAGACACCCACGCCTGACCTGACAACCACACCCACGCCAACCAGCACTGCCACCAGCAGTCTCCAGCCGACCCCCACGCCTGACCTGACAACCACACCCACGCCAACCAGCACTGCCACCAGCAGTCTCCAGCCGACCCCCACACCAACGCCGACAAATTAGGTCTCTCAACAACCTCTTCCCAATATTCGTGGAATAGATCATTCAAGCTTAAACAAACACCCCCTCAAGCCTGAGGGGGCATAATGATTAAGTGATTCAAAAATTTGTCAGCAATGATGATGACGTCATCACACTAAACTAACCAGCGCGCATCTTTTCTAATTGGGCTTCCAGCTCTGCCCGTTTTTCATCCGCCGCACGATTGATCTCTTCTTTGAGGTTCTTAAAATAATCCTCAATTTCTTTACGGATCTCCTCACCCGAGGCGGGGGCAAACAACATCACCAGGCTGCTCCCAATCAATCCGCCGATGAGTGCGCCTAAAACAAAATTTCCAAATTTCCGCATTTTTCCTCCAATTTCTATCCAGTAGGATGATGGTTTAATTATAGCGTATGTTGAAGTGAAATAAAAATTTGATTCATTACATGTCACTCAAAAATATCAAAAAGCACCCCTCTTGCTGAGTATAATTAATCAAACCGACCGGAAAGGCAATGACTTATGCAATGGTATACAACAACCCTCGAGATCAACACCCATGGCAAAGGTTTATACGAGTTGACGAAAGAAATTAACCGCCAAATTACAGATTGGGGCGTGGCATTGGGGATGGCGTTTTTATTCATCCAGCACACCAGCGCCTCATTGGTCATCAACGAAAATTTTGATCCCGCTGCCCGGCAGGATTTAGAAAGCTTTTTAGAGCACGTCGCGCCTGAAGGCGAAAACTGGCATGTCCACACACTGGAAGGCAAAGACGATTCCCCTGCCCACATGCGCAGTATTATTACCCCGGTCAGTCTGAGCATCCCCATTGATGATGGAAAACTGAGTTTAAATGTTTGGCAAGGTGTCTATCTGGCTGAGCACCGCAAGCGCGGCCACCGAAGGCAGGTAGTGCTGCGTGTGTTGGCTTAATTGACTTCCTGCTCACTTTCACCACCAGGTTTTTTCAGTGTTTCAGGCACGAACAAGCCAAATACCACCCCGGCCAAAACCCCAGCGCCAGCAATGGTAAGTGCAGCGAAGGGTAAAGCCAGCACCTCCGCCACCCAGCCGACGATCACCGGACCACCGCTGCTGCCCACGTCTGTGACCCAGCGCCAGGCGCCAAGGTAAGCACTTCGGCCAGCCTTTGGTGAAAGATCGGAACCCAAAACCAGGATCGCACCTGAGCCAAGCCCATACCCCAGGCCAATCAGGCTGCCCGCCAACAAAAAGCCAGCAAACCCGTTGGTCAACGGCAGTAACCCCAACCCAACGCCTAAAATGATGGCACTCGGGACAATCACTGGCTTTCGACCCACCCGATCCATCAGCAAGCCCGCAGGGTAAAACAACAGCAGGCTGAAGGCAGATGATAAACTCACCGCCCACCCGATCTGCTCAGCCGAGAGCATCAACTGATCGGCACCCCACAACGGCAGGATCAAGCTCTCACCTGCTGCGGCGACCATCACCAGGATATTCCCCAGGCTGGCAATGGTAAACAAACCCAATCGCCCTTTTAACGCGTGGCGCAGTGAAACATCATCCGCATTCCCTTTCCTCAGTTGACTTGCTTGTGGTTCATGCTGATCCTTTGACAGCCCGATCACGGCGATTGCGAACAAGCTGATCACAGCAAAGCCAACAAACGGCAAACGCAGGGTAAAGCGGTCCGCAATGATCCCGCCAATCGCCGGCCCGATAAACAAGCCCGCACGCAATGTGCCGCCCATTAAACTCAACGCCCGGCCGCGCATCTCCACCCTGACCGCATCAGTGATATAAGCATGCCGGGCAATGCTGAATACGGCGTGACCAACGCCCCCCAGAAACCGGAGCAGAATAGCCAGCCATACCGAATCTATCCAAAACAGCGCCAGGGTGCCAGCCGCGTCCAAGCCAATGCCTAACGCCATTGCCAACCGCCGATCCATCCGCCCGATGTAATTGGCGGCAGGCAAGTCTGTGATCAACGTCCCCAGGCTTGCACCTGCCACGACAATCCCCACCAGGCTGTAACGTGCTGTCAGGTTGTTGGCATACAGCGGCAAAACCGGCGTCCTGACGCCCCATGCCAACGCCACCAGGAATGACGGTAAATAAAACGAGAGAAATAACGGATGTTTGAGAAATCTTTTGATTGATGAAACCAATTTGCCACTCATAAAGATATCGTTGCCCACCTCGAAATTCTCCTGTTCATTAAACAGGAGGGATAAAAAATTAATAAATGAAAGGGATCATGGCCCAGGTACCGGCTTTATAAGCCTCGTAGTCGGGCATATGCTGCTGCATAAATGTCTCTTCGATGGATATCCGGAACACGATGCCTAATACAGCGATCAACGCCGCAATCCACGAAGGACCTGCCGCTAAAAACAATGGGCACGCAAAACAAAATAGGATGTTACCAAGCGAGATCGGGTGACGAATCTTGTGATAAAGGCCTGTCACCACTAATCCTCTGCTTTGTTGTTCAACGGATTTAATAAACCCAGTTTGCAAATCCAAATAACCTTTAATCGAAAAGAAACCAGCTGCAATGAAAAAAATTCCGCCAGAGATCATCTCCCATAAACCAGGCCGGTAACCCAAAAAGACAAATTCTAACACAGGGCCAACCAACACCACCCACATCGGGACCAAAATGATCCATACGGTCCAGTCACTCCATCCTTTGCGTATGTGGTTTTCAGGCCGAATCAACACGGCACGTTCGCTCAACCTTAAAACAAAAAATAAAAGAGCGTAAATCAATAAGGGCAAATACTCATTAAGAAGTAACATAAAATTTTTCTTCCGGTCCAATGTTTTAGGGTTACATTAACATTACCCCAACACTTCACTAAACACATCTCACCTATAGTACTTTAACACAAATCTGTTGAGGTTCAAGAGTTTGCCGAACCACAATTAATTTTAATGAAAACTGACCCTTAAATAATCACTCAAGAAATATGGTTTTTTATATATGTAATTTCAATTTTCGAGTAAAATTGTTAAAATGAGTTAAGCCAAAAAGGTGCCGAACAAATCCAGGAGGATATCATGAACCAAAAACAATTGCGCAAGACCACCCCCTCAGTCCTTATTTTCATTCCCATCCTAATTCTTACCATTTTACTTGCAGGGTGCGGCATCGTCGATACGGAAATCACTGTTTATACGAACGATCGTTATAAACAAGATTTCATCATCACCCTGCCTGCAGATGCGATTGATATGTATGGCGGTGAAGAGGAATTTGAGAACGAAATGCGCGCCATGATGTCTGACGAATTGAGCAGCGAGGGTAAATTTTCAGTCAAACAACTCAAATCTAATGATCCCAGCGTCTATCGTTATGAGATCAGTCAAGGGATGACAAATATCACCACAGAATACAATGACAATTTTTCCTGGACAGAAACCCGCTTTAATAATCGCAAAGCCTATGAGTTCAGATACTCCCGACTCGGCAGTTTCCTGAGTGGTGTATCCAGCATGACGATCACGCTCCACGCCGGCAAAATTCTGGATACCAACGGCACACAACTTGACGCAAACACCGTCCAATGGACAGACCCCTGGGAAACGCCCTATGCCATTGTTATCCCAAAAGGTGCAGCTACCTGGATTCCGCTGGTCGCCCTGGCGGTTTTGATAATCGCTGTGGCGGTGGGTTTGTATTTTCTTATTACGAGCGGAAAAATTAAACAATGGTGGCAGGCGGGAACCTCTTCAGGCAAGTGGCGCATCGAATCCCTCAAACTCGGCAATGAGATCAAAAACGCAGAGGAACAAAAAAACCTGCTCGTCACAGATCTTGGGAAAAAAGCCTGGCAAAACCGCACCGAACACGAGAGCTATGCAGAACATTTTGACCAAATGCAGGCGCAGGAACAACTCAGAGCCGAACTGGCTGAGGAACGCCAATCGCTTGAAAGCCAGGTCAAAGACGTCCGCCAAACACGCGATCAGGTGGAAAACAAATATAATGAGCAAATCAAAGGGTTACAGGAGCAGCGTAAAACTGCTTCAAATCAGTTAAATCAACTTCAAGAATCACAAAAGGGGTTCACCAAGCAGCTGGAAAGTGTCAAAAAAGAACACCTGAAAATGCAGGATGAGTGGCAGTCGTTCCAGAATAAACTTGAGCAAGTTAAGGCCTCGACGGACCCGAGGCGGGATGAACAAATCGCCAACCTCAATGACGGCATTGCCGCCCTGAGCAATTCGATGATTAAGGCAAATAACGATATTCCCCAACTTGAAGCCCAGGTAAGCCAAATCGAAGAGGAACTGACACCTATCAAAAACCAGGTCGAAGACCTTGAGAACAACATTGAACAGGCTAAAACCTCTCAAAAAGAAGAAGTGAAGCCTTTGAGTGAGAAAATCGAGAGCCTTGATAAGCAAATTGCAGGCTTGAAAGAAAAAGAAAGACAACACCAGCAGAAACTTGATGAGCTGGTCACCGCCTTAGGACCAATGGTCA
This sequence comes from Anaerolineaceae bacterium, assembly GCA_016841365.1. Classification (GTDB taxonomy): domain Bacteria; phylum Chloroflexota; class Anaerolineae; order Anaerolineales; family Anaerolineaceae; genus Brevifilum. The sequence continues at coordinate 82,234 of JAENZI010000010.1, read as the reverse complement.
ACCAGGCGCGGCCTGACTCTGCGGCATTGAATACAGCATATTCAGAATTAGATCAAAAACAAAATCAGCTTGATGAGCTTAACCAGCAGCAAGGCTTGCTCAAAGCCCGGATAAGTGCCCTGGATAGCAAAGCTGTCACCAGTTTTTATATATTTATCGGTGCTTCCGTGATTGTCGTTTTGTTATTCCTCGTTCTAATCTATTTTGCCTTTGCATAAACATAACCTGAATACGGTACGCTGTAAACAAATAGTTACAAAAAATAAATTACAAACCCTTGCCAATTCATCACCCAATGATAAGATTGGTTTGAGGAGGAACAACAATGCGACCTGATTGGGATTCATACTTCATGAAAATTGCCTATTCTGTTTCCGAACGGAGCACTTGCGACCGGGCATTTGTGGGGTGCGTTCTCGTGCGGGATAAACGCATCCTGACCAGCGGGTTCAACGGCTCGCCATCCGGCCAGCCGCACTGCGATGAAGTTGGCCATTTGCTGGTCGATGGGCACTGCATCCGCACCATCCATGCGGAAACAAATGCCATCATTCAGGCTGCCCTGCACGGCGTATCCACAAAAGGGTGCACCTGCTACGTGACACACTTTCCTTGCATCAACTGCACCAAAGCGCTGATCAATGCAGGCATTACCCGCCTGGTATATCATGTGGCTTATCGGATTGACGAAAATGCACTGGAATTCCTTAACCGGGCGAACATTGAAATTTGCCAGTTAGATTTTACACCTGGATAAACCCTATCCCTTTTACATAAGCCTGCTTTACATTCCATGTGCATCTGGAATGACCCACACTGTCAAAACGAAATACATACACCATCCGGGCCATGACCAAAATCTTACAAATCCATCTCTTAGGGGCGTTTGTCATCCAACTGCGTGGCAAATCACTCGCCCAAAAGGATTGGAAATCTCAACAAACCCAGACCATCGCTAAGATTTTACTGGCTAATCACGATAAAGTGATCACCAGTGATCACCTGATTGAGACGTTATGGCCAGATGATCCACCTAATGCAACCCGCAGCCGCTTACATGTCCGCATCAGTCAATTGCGGAACGGTTTAAAGGATAAAAAAGCCCTTTTGCGCACGGTTCATGGTGGATATATATTTGAGCTTGATGACACATGCTGGCTGGATATTGAGGTTTTTCAATCCTTAGTCAACCAAGGTGCACGGTTGCAGGCAGAGGGTCAACCTCAGAAAGCGATCAGCGCATACGAACAGGCCGAGCATATTTATCGAGGTGATTTTTTGGCCGAAGACTTGTATGCCGATTGGACCTTCGCATTGCGTGAATTTTATCGCGAGCGATACCTTTCACTTTTGATTGAATTAGCTGAGAGTTATGCTCAGCAAGGCCGCTACCGGGTAGCAATTACTCGCCTGCGCCAGGCCTTGGCGCAGGACTCACTGCGCGAAACCATCTATATTCGCCTGATGCTCTATCATTATTTTGCCGGTGAACGCGCCCAGGCATTACAAACATACGACCGCTGTAAAACAGTATTGGCAGAATCTTTGGGCGTTACGCCGACTGATATAACAAATCACATCGCTAAACAAATCAAGATGGGCACGCTTTGGAAGCAGGAAAAAACACCACGCTATCCACCGCCAATCTTTGAGGGTAAACTTTTCGAGGTACCATACGCCCTGAATGAAATCCCTTTTATGGGCCGCGAAAAAGAATATGCCTGGTTGATGTCTCAGTGGCAAAATGAAAACAAACATGTTGTATTGCTGGAAGGCGAATCCGGCGTTGGTAAGACCCGTCTGCTGGAAACTTTTGCAGGCCACCTCGCATCTCAGGGCGTGCACATCCTGCACACACATCTATCTATATCTAAACACACGCCGATTCAGGCGATATCTGAGACCTTACGCAGTCTGCTCACTGAAAAAATGCTCTCGCAACTCCCTCAAAGCGCGATTGTCTCCCTGTCAGTCCTCTTCGCTGATCTGCATCACCGCTTTGATAACTTGCCCCAGTTGCCCAATCTTTCTTTGAATGATGAACGCCAACGCCTTCAGCAGGCGATATCAACCCTTGCAGAGATGTATCAGGGCAAATCTGTGCTATTGATCATCGATGATGGGCATCGCTTAGGTCCGGATTCCGTTGAACAATTACAGACATTGAGTCATTATTTCAAAATCCTGATCAGTTACAGGTCAGAAGATACACCTGCTGATCACCCCCTGCGCACCATTTTTGGAGATCCTGACCTAAAACTGTCCGCGCTATCTGCACCTGCCATCGGAGCAATCATCAACAATCTTTCGGGGCAAGAACTCCCGGATATCGCGGTAAAGCTTCACGAACAAAGCGGTGGTAACCCTTTGTTTGTCGTCACACTTCTCCAGCAAATGTTTGAAACCGGTCAGCTCTATATTGGCTCAAATGGTGTCTGGCTAACCACCACCCAAGGTTCCATTTCTCTGCCGGCAACCCTGCGTGAGACCATCGAAAACCGCCTGCAACGCCTCAACCGATCGCAGCGCCGTGTTTTTGATTATTGTGCGGTGATAGGCGGTGAATTTAATTTTCGCCTTCTACAAACGGCCGCCAAACAAGATGAGGATAGCCTGCTTGGCATTATTGATGAATTAATGGATGCTGGCTTAATTATTGAACCGCGCAGCCTTTCAAAGCCAGAATTCATGATCAGCCACGATCGATACACCGAAGTCGCTTATGAAACCATCCCAGCCATCCGCCGGAAGGGAATGCATATTCAGGTGGCTCAGGCCATTGAAGCAATGGGTAGCAGCAATCACGAGAAATACTACGCTGCACTGGCGAACCATTTTGATAAAGCAGAAAAAACCGAGCCAGCAACGCATTACGCCGCGCTTGCCGGTGACCAAGCTGCTGCGCAATTTACAATTAGCGAAGCTCTTGACTTTTATAGTCGTGCCCTCGTGTTGACATCCAAAGAGAACATCACTCGGGTTGCGCAGTTACTCCTGGCGCGAGAAACATTATACGACCTGCAGGGCGACCGTCAGCCCCAAAACGAAGACTTGCTTGCGCTGGAGTCAATCAGCCCCCAAATGAGTAAAGACCAACAAGCTGAAATTTGTTTGCGGCGCGCCAATTATGAGTGGATCATGGGAAATAACACGAATGCACAGCAGGCCGTATCATGTGCAATCCAAAAAGCCCAGGCATGTAACGCCACAAATCTATTAGCTAAAGCTCATTATTTAGCTGGGCTTGCCAATGAAGACCCAGCCACCAGGATTGACCATCTACGCCAGGCCCAAAGGCTTGCCCACGAGGCGCACAACCAGGTCTTGGAAGGCGACAGCGTGCGCTGGCTGGGCAACACTGCCTTCTGGCAAAACCAATACAAAGAAAGCATCGACTATCTCACCCAAGCACTTAGTATTCATCGCCAGGTAGCCGATTTACGGGGTGAACTTTCAGCCCTTAACAATTTAGGACATGTCCACAAAAAAACCGGCGAACTGCAACAAGCCAGGCATTATTTCGATCGCGCCTTGCAGATGGCTCAGAAAATCAGCGATAAACTGGCTGAAGGGGTAATTTTAACGAACCTTGGCGAACTGAATCTGGTGTTTGGTGATTACGAAAGTGCAAAACCCCGATTGGAGAAGGCAGCCTTGATCAGGGCTGAGGTTGGCAATGAAGAGGGACTGGCTGTCGCTGAAACCCATATAGGGAACTTGTTCCGCCAAATGGGAGATTATGACGCTGCATTAGATCACCTCCACCGGGCACTTTCACTCAACACGAAAATTAAACATCAAAAACAAACCTGTGAAACCCTGGTTGGGCTGATATACCTGCATGTCGAATTGGGTGCCGCCGAATCCGCACAAACTTTCTTAAATCGAGCCATGGCAAACCTTCCTGATAATGATATTCCGTGCCAAATTACCACTCGGAATGCCGCTGTTGAACTTAACCTTCTCCTTGGGGAATATCAACAAGCACAACTATTAGGTCAGGATGCAATTGCTCACAGCACGCAACTCCCATTACTCCGGGCGGACGTGTTGATGAACCTGGGGCGCGCATTATCTGGATTGGGGCATTTCGACAATGCCGCCGAGCACTTCAAACAGGCATCGGAAATATTCGACACTCTGAACCTGCGTCATCGCGCCGTAGAACCTCTGGCAGGATTGGCCGCACTCCGCCTGGAGCATAATGAACTCACTGAGGCAACTGCGCTGACGGAGAAGGTGCTGCAGCACATCAACGCTGAAAAAACGGGTAAGCCCGTCAGGCTGCTCTGGATCTATCTCACCTGCTGTAAGGTGCTCATCCGGGCTGGCGACCAACGCGCCATTGATGTGATCAAATCAGCTTACACGATATTACAAACCCGGGCAGACACCATCAAAGATGAGGCCTTACGGCAAAGTTATCTCCATGAAAACTCCGAAAACCGCGAAATAATCGCAATTTGGCAGGGCATGACCAGGGAGGATTAAGAATTTCGTAAGGGGGATTTGCTAAACTATCACCAACAGCTAAAATCATTCCAATCTCAGGTTGGAGCACTCCATGAACCTCACGACCAAACGTCATACGATTGTGTTTGTTATCCGCCTTTGGGCGGAATATCTCAACGAAGACCCTTACGCCTGGCGCGGAACACTTTCAGGGATTGAGCCTGAGGATGATGTGCCATTTGCAAGCCTTGAAGAGATGAACGCGTTACTCATGGAAAAGGTTTATGGGCAGCTCAATATGAAGAAAAGAGACCCAACCGACATCGATTGAAAAAATTAGTTACAGCCATTTAACGCAATAACCAAAATACCAGCATCACCGAGGTAAAAACACTTTGCAATAAACAGGATCAGAGGAGTAAATGATGAGAGAAAAAATTCGTGGTTTCGTTCAGATCATCCTTATCACTGGGCTTGCGATGGCTTTGATCGCTGGCTCAACACAAGAAGCACAGGCCGCTACCTGCACCTGGACAGGGAATATCAACAACAACTGGCATGAAGTGGGGAATTGGGATGGGTGTTTGGATGGGGGCGGGAACCCTAAAGAACCTGGTGGTACAGATGATGTCATCATCCCCGCGTTTGCTTCTCATTACCCGATTCTCACCCAGTATCAGGATGTGATCAACATCAACACGCTCACAATTAACAGCAATGCCCAAATCACCGTCGATGAACAAACTACCATTCAGGCCAATCAATTTGACAATAACGGCGTAATCAGCATCGAAAATGAACCCGGTTATTGGCTGCGCATCATGTCGCCATTTAATAATTATGGCGCGGTCAATTTCGGCTCAGAACCCGCATTGATCTTATATCAACCTGGCACACATACCGGTTCATTTGGGATCGGACGGCAGTTAAGCTTTTCGGATGCAGCGGTTGAACAGGTCAACACCTTCCAGGCGGGTTCAAGCATCGATGTCAGCGTCATCATGGTCCAGGAAAACCATACGCTCAACGTAAACGGTCAAATCAGTTGGAATCAAATGTACATCCGATCAAATTCAAGTGTAAATGTCAGCGGTGCCCAAAGCGTTAGCGCTGGCGAGATCATACTGCAAGGCGGCACCTTCATCTCAAACAGCCTCTCCATCCCTTCAGGTGAGACTTATTCAGGCACTGGCACCCTTCAAACAGACCTGGTCAATGCCGGCATTCTCAGCCCAGGCACTTCACCCGGAACCATCACCGTGGACGGGAATTACACACAGCAAGCAACAGGCGTGTTGGAGATCGAATTAGATGGCACGACACCAGGTTCTGAGCACGACCAATTAAATGTCAGCGGGGGAGCCAATTTAGGCGGCACACTGAATGTGTCCCTCTTGGGCGAATTTTCTCCGTCTGCTGGCGACAGTTTCACCATCCTGACCGTTGGTTCACGCACCGGTACATTTGCTACTGAGAATCTCCCCAGTTTAGATGCAGGTCTTACCTGGAATGTTGACTACACTGCAACATCGGTGGTCTTAAACGTAACACAGCAGGGTGGAACGGTCAGCGGTACCGTGGATTATGTCGGGAATCAGGGCAATCACACGGTCACGATTGGTCTATTTGTGGACCCAAGCGACCCACCTGTTCACACAGTCGATGTCTCAAGCACAACCGGTTCCTATCCTTACACATTGAATGTGCTTTATGACGGCACCTACCAGATTGGTGCATTAATGGATTTGAATAACAATCATCAACCCGACCCTAATGAGCCTTTTGCCTGGTATGACCCAGACAGGAATGGACAACCCAATGGCGTTTTAGTTGAAGGTGGCAATGATGTAATAGACATCGACATCACCCTGAATGATCCCTATCAATACAATTACCTGCCGTTGATCATTTATTAGCCAATATCTGCAGACAAAACAAACCCTCTTTATGAATAAAGGGGGTTTGATTTTTTAGTGCTGAGACAGGAACAAAAGAAATAATTTATTTTACAGCGACTTAACCTTCGCCGCCAAAAACAAGTTGGTCCCCAATCTCAAATTCAGCAAACTTCGAGGGGTGAAGCTCAACAACGTATTGTGCTGCCTTTTGCGGGATGTAAAATGGTGCCCACTTTTTCGCCAGCACCTTGTCGACAATGACACGATCATTGTCAAGCCATAATACGGCCAGGTCGTAACGCATGAAGAACATATGGATGGATGTATTGACTTTAGATTCACCATTCTCAACAAACATAATCCCTTCATCTGGATCCAGTTCGCGCGTGAACATCAAGCCCTTCAGCTTACAGAAGAAAGAATCGCAATATCTGATGTTGACCTCAACATCAGGTGATGATAATTTACTGAGGGTTACGATTTTCAATGTGTTTCCTTTAGATCAAATCAGTCATTATTGGATGCTTTAATTACTTCTGGAATTTTTCCCATATTAGTTAAGATTCAGCAAAAAAGAGGTGCGGTTTCGCACCTCTTTTTAACATAGTCGCTTGTTTTACTTTTCAAAGATGCTGTCGGGGACCTCGATCCCGTTAGCCACAAACTTATCCATAAAGCGGGGTCGCAGACCTGTCGGTTTAAGGCTGCCCTGGACAATCCCGTTTCGGATACCAGTTTGATGGAACACGAACAGATCCTGCATGACGATCGTGTCGCTTTCCATACCCTGCACTTCAGAAACCTGGACGATTTTACGAGAGCCATCCTTCATACGCTCGAGGTGAACCACCAGCTCAATCGCCGAAGAAACCTGCTCGCGGATCGCCTTTAATGGCAATTCCATGCCTGCCATCAACACCATGGTCTCGATTCTGCGTAGCGCATCGCGAGGTCCATTGGAGTGGACGGTGGTCATTGAACCATCATGACCGGTGTTCATCGCCTGAAGCATGTCCAAAGCCTCACCCGAACGACACTCACCTACAATAATCCGGTCAGGGCGCATGCGCAAGGCGTTCACGACCAACTGGCGGATGGTAATCTCACCCTTACCTTCAATGTTGGGCGGCCTTTTTTCAAGTCGGACCACATGCGGTTGGCGCATCTGAAGCTCAGCCGTGTCCTCAATTGTGATAACACGCTCATCTTCAGGGATGAAAGATGAGAGCACGTTCAAGAAAGTGGTCTTACCGGTGCCAGTACCACCCGAGTTGACAATATTGATTCGCGCTTCAACACAGCTCTTTAAAAAGTTGGCCAAAGCAACGCTCATGGTCGCGTTTGCGATCAAGTCCTGCACCGTAAAGGGCCGGGTGGCAAACTTACGGATCGTGAGGATCGGGCCGCTCAGGGAAAGCGGCGGGATGGTCGCATTCACACGGTAACCATTGGGCAAGCGGGCATCCACCATGGGTGATGATTCATCAATCCTTCTGCCAATCGGCGAAACGATACGGTCAATCACACGCATCAGATGGGCCTCATCCTCAAATTTGACTGTGGTTGGTTCGATCATGCCAAATCTTTCGATGTAAACCTGGTCATGCCCATTGACCATAATTTCTGTAATATCCGGGTCGACCAAAAGTGGTTCAATCGGGCCATAACCCGTGATATCTGCTGCCACCCATTCCAGCATTTGGGTCCGGACAGAATGGTTATAAAGGATGTTCTCTTCTTCTAAAACCTGGTTAAAACTTTCCTCAACTTTGGATCTGAGCCCATCACCATTTTTGGCAGCATCATTATTGCCATTCTTTAGCAACTTCCGCTGAACAGCATCACGAATCTTATAGAAGTCTTTTTCAAGCTCAGCATTTCTGACTTGGGTCTGTCTTACCTGCGGAGAGGGTTCTCGCTTCATTGCGGGTCGGTTTGTAAACATACTAATCTCCTCTTACACTCGACAAAAACAATAACAACTAATTTTCGATGACCGGTACATTGAGATTTTGCCCAAAGGTGATCACCGGCTCCTGCGGTAAATCATTGGCATCGATGATCGCATCCATTGTGGACAAATTCTCGGCCGCAAATAACGCTAAACAAACGCCGTCACCGATTACGGACTCCGAGATGGAATAAATCACATCAATCCCATCAATAACTTCCTGAAAGGCTAATATTGCACCTTCATAAGCCTCGTCTTCAGCCAATGAAACTGCCTCTGCATAATTATCTTCCAGAGCAGGAAAATCTACTAATTTATCTGCCGCGCCAATAGCATTCAGAGCATAATCATAATACGAAACAGCATTCTCATACTCCTGCAATTTTTCAAGCGTATCACCAATCAAGACCTGCACCTGGAACAACTTCATCAAGTTGTCTTCATCTTCCCATGTCTGCAGTTCTGCTTGCTCGAAATAACCAAGCGCATCCTGGAAAAGGCTGGATGCATAATATTGTTTTCCAAGGGCAACATAAGCCTCAAATAGTAGAATTTTTGCATTCCCGCCAGCAAAATTCTGGTTATCAGAAGTAACCGTTTCTAAATCCTCAATGGACTGCACCCAGTCCTTATCGACAAAATTTCTGAAAGCTGACTGGTAAATCTCTGCACTTTCTAATTCCAGCTTTAGATTGGTGTTTTCCGGTTTGATGTTAGAAGCCCTGCGCAAATACGAGACTGCCTGCGCAATTGAATTTCGGGTTTGATCTTTATCACGTAAATATTCCCTCGCCACCTGGGTGAATTTCAGGGCAAGCAGATCACTGCTAACTTCTTGCAGATCTTCCCTTTCACTGGCAAACTCCTGGCTTTGCGGCACCAATGCCACCGCTTTCCGATAATACCCTTCTGCGCTTTCGATATCCTCAACCGTTGTGTCCTCATTTTGGAGCATGCTGATGATTCGGTTAAGATAACTGTTCAATAACTGTTCTTTCATCAGCGGATCACTTAAGTTAGGGTCAAGCGCTAATGCGCTTTCATAAGCCATAATCACTTCAGCCCAATGACCAGCCTGATAGGCAGCGTTTCCCTGTGCCAGAAAAGCATCAATTTGAGCATCTGCTTCGATCAGCTTAATTTGCTGACCGACATCCCACATACCGGGTTCTTCAGCCTCAATCTCTTTGAACAGAATCAGGGCTTCAGCCGTATTGCCTTCCTCAACCAGTTCCAGCGCAGTCTGATATTTTGCCTCCAATGCTAACATAGCCTCTGCGCGCTCGGTCAAGGATGGCAGGTTTTCATATTGTGGATCAATCTCCCTGATCCTCTCAATAATCTCTGCCGCTGTTTGCGGTCTGCCAATATTTAAAAGCTGCTCTGCCTGGTTATTGAGCGAGGTTAATTGGGTATTTTCAACAATCGCTTGTTCTCCTGTGGTTTCTCTGAAAAAAAAGAAATAAGAAAAGAAAAAGGCAATCATCACGACCAGCGTGCCGACGACTGCAAAAACACTCATCTTGAGTGTGACAGTTCTTTTTTCTTTCTTCTCACCTTTCTCCATCTTGACAGCGATATTCTGCGCTGACATTCTCAGTTCAAGATCATCCCTCATTTTTTTTAGTTCAGTGTGCCGGGGATAACGTCTCTCGAGTTTATCCAGAACCATGACGGACAGGTTGAACTTTCCTTTTTCATAAAGTTCAAGGAGTTTTTGGTAATCAGGGTCGTTTGAAATATCCACCGAATCAGAAGTCGGCCGGGTTTCTTCTAAATAATCCAACCGATTTCTCTTTGGTTCTTCATGTTCGGGGTTTGGGTTAATCGTCATTATCACTCTCTACGAATAAAATTATCTTTAAAGTCTAAAACAAGCCAAATAAGGTGGGGATGGCAGGCCCCAGAATCACTGCGATCATTGCAGGGAAGATGAATAAGGCCAGGGGCATGATCATCTTGGCCGGCAGTTTATTGGCAATTTCCCTCGCCCGATATTGGCGCAATATCCGCATCTGCTCTGCCTGACTGTGCAAAACATCGGCATAGCTCATACCGATCTTCTCTGCCTGGATCAAAATGGCGACAAACCGAGAGAGCTCATCCACCTCAAGCCGATTGCTTAGATTTTTCAGTGCTTCGGCACGGGAAATGCCCATTTCCATCTCTTCGGTAACACGTTTCAGCTCTGTGCCAAGTTCAGTATCCCAATATTGACTAATCTTCTGCAGTGATTGATCAAAACCCAAGCCAGCACTCGCACACACAGAGAGCATATCAAGCGCATCAGGTAGACCCCGCCGAATTTCATCCTGCCGGCTACGCACACGTCCATTCAGCCACACAGTGGGCAACAGCCAGCAGATTAATATCACCATAGCGCCTAACAGAACATTGGTCATATCCAAATTTTGGATATCCCAGTTAAGCAAGACTGCAAATGCGATCCCCGCCAAAATCACCAGGATTCGCATGGTAAAGAACCCTCCGGCATGCAAATTCCCCGGGTTACCGGCAATCGTCAACTTGTGCTCCAGCTCGACAAGTTGCTTATCCGGGGTGTAGCGGCCAAAAAATTTCACAAGTTTGCTAAACCAGCTGATCAGCGTGCGGCTGAATAATGACCCGGTCATCTCGCGTGTGATAATTGGCGCGGACTTACCTTCAGCATCAGGTAAGTCTTCAGGTGCCACAAATTGATCCAGCCGGTCAGAGACACGATCACGTTTGCCGAGTATGCTCTGCAACCCCAATACTGCCAAAATAATACCCAAAAGGGCCACAATCGCCCCAAGGATGATATAAAGCGAGCTCGTGTCAATAAAATCTAAATTCATTTCGATCATCCAATCATTAAACTTTAATCTTTATGATCCGCCTGATCCAGATGTTCCCGATGATGACCCCTAACAATGCCATCACAAAAATGATCTGGGTTAATAATGAAGTAAAAACCGTATCAAAATAATCGGGGGATAATAGAAAGATTGCGAACGCCGCAATAAAAGGTAAAAGCGTCAGGAAGTTACCTACATAACGCCCATAGGATGTCAGCGATTGGATTTCTCCCATCAGATGCATCCGGTCACGGATGGTATCAATGGCAGATTCGAGAACCGTGGAAAGGTTGCCTCCGACCTGGGAGTTGATGATGATGGCGGTCACCACAATCTGCAAATCGTCATTCTGCATTCGCTCTGCGAGGTTGAAAAGCGCGCCTTCTAATGAAACACCAAACCGCATTTCATAAAGGATTCGACCAAATTCCTCAGACGCAGGTGCAGGAATCTCTTTTACTGCTAAATCAAGGGCTTGAAATAAGCTGTACCCTGCCTGGACAGATCCTTTGATCAATATCAAGACATCCAGCAACTGATCTCGGAATTTCTTTTGCCGTTTCGTGATCGCCGTATCCAGCAAAATCGGCGGCACCAGGATGGCAATCGCGGATAGGAATATCCCCCCCAAAATATTCCCGGGGATCAGCCAGCCAAGCAAAAATGCCAATATGACCGCCAGGATGCGCAAAAGGATAAACTCGGTATCCGTAATCCTCCAATAAGCGCTCGATATCTTGATCTGCAGTTTTTCGGAAGAAAGACTGCTTAAGGAATTATTGATCCAATTTCTAAATAGACCAATATTGCGGCTGGTCTTACCTTTGATATCCTGCCCGGAGGAAGCAACGCTGCCATCGGGAGAAGGCACCACAAAACGGGAGATTCTTTGCTGTTTCTTGGATGAGGGTCCATGTTGGTAGATCCACACGCCTATCAGGACCACACCCAATGCGCTTAGTAGAAAAGCCCCAAGAAGGATTAAGGTAATTGTCTCCGGATTCAAAGCATTCATGGTTTCAAAACCTGTTCGTGGTTGACAAATAAAAGCGCTATGTTAGCCGCTTCATCTGAAAATAATTATTTGCGCAAAGGAGGCTGAAGCGCTTTTTGCAGATCTTTCGCAATATCCTTAAAAGCCTTGCTGATAGGATGCCGTGACTTCTTTACAACAATGGGCACCCCTTCATTCAGGCATGCTAATGCAAAGTTTTCGTCAGCGGGGATCTTACCAAAGATCTTCATCTTTAAGATCTGTTCGATCTCTTCCAGTTTGACATCCGCCTTCCTGCCAGCCTGATTGAGGATCAATAAAATTTTCTCTTTTGGGTAGGAAAGTGTTGAAGAAATCTCAATAAATTGACGCACATCCCGCATGGATGCCAAATCGGGATTGAGCACCAACAGGATCTTATCCGAAGCATCCATATAGGTGACCGTATTCTCGTTTAAGTTATTCCCGGCATCAATCACGATATGTGGGAAGTGCTCTTGTAAACTTTGAATCACGGTAAACAAGTTTTCTGGCCGGATACCCTGCGCCTCGCTGATCGAGTTTGGGCTTGGCAGCACATGAATACCTGAGTTGTGTTTGACAACCACCTGATTGATCAACTGCTTATCCAGCATACCCGCATGGGCAATCAAGTCCGTCAAAGAGTTACCCGTACGCAGGTTGAGATACAGCGCAACATGCCCAAACAAGTGCTTCCCATCGATCAACAACACATCCTCTTTCAGCGTCTGATGCAGGCTGATTGCCAGGTTGGTTGCCACAGTGGTACTGCCAGCACCGCCCTTCGGGCTGAAGACTGTAAAGATGTTCGTCTGGTTGCGTTTAACCTCGGCCTCTGAAACCTGACTGGATTGTGATTGATTACGCTCTAATAGTTGGATGACTCGCTTGACCGTGATTGCTAACTTCTCTGGCGGGAACGGGTAATGAATGAAAGCGCGGGCACCTGCAAGCACTACCCGGTCTAAGTTCACATTGCCGGTTTCAGGCAAAATAGCAATAACTGCACTTCTAGAATAACTGGATACGATCTTATCCACCAGGTTGAAAGGCTGCGGAGAGAAATCAAAGTCCACCAGAATCACATCGGGTTGAGTCTCTTCAATCACCGCATTAAGATTGCTGGTATTCACTTCACGCTCAAGCAGGTTAAGATCAGACTCCCTGGCAAACGTTGTGCGGGTCGCTTCAAGTATGGATTCGTTCTTTGAAACCAGTAATATCGTTGCTGATTCGCTCATTTTCGCTAATGTGTCGCTTTCCTCTACGCTTAAGGCAATATCTCAAGTCCGTAGAATTCGATGATATATTCTTCCGTCACAGGTGTCAGCTCAAATTCAACTGTCGACGTTGGTGCTCTTAACACGATATCAAATATCGCACCGGTATCTTTCAAATGTTTCAGGATCAATGCATCCTGTGGATTGAGCGCCAACAGATATGCTCTGACGTTTTCTTCGCGTGTCGGGTTGCCCGTCGAGGTTTGACCCGGAAGCAGATCCTCACCGGTATTCTGTTCGTTCTGGATGATATCGACAATCAACGCAGTCACGCTCACCTTTTGCATGGTGTCTAAAGTGAATGTTCGGGTTTCAGCCTCTTCTTCCTCTTCCCCTTCAGCAGTGATCACCGTCTCCTCAGTCTGGATTTCTTGCTCAAAGGTGGCAAAGATATCAATAATATCGCCGCGCTGCACCATGTCCTCACTGCTCATCAGGTCCGTCGCCGGGAAGGCCAACATCACATGGTCTTCACTTAAGATAAAACTGAGGTCCTTGATATTATTCGTCGGGTCTGCCAGGTTGTGGTTCAGCAGCATTTCGCCCTGGACAAGGTCGGTTTTGATGATCTTGCCTTCGGCGTCTTCCAGGGTGGTGACCGCATTGCGCGGCACAACCTCAACCGGCACACTGGAAATCTGCACATCCCCTGCTTCGATGCGATCGCCCAGGAACATATCACGGCTCACAACAACCACGTCCGTTCTGACGATCTCTTCCTCTGTGGTCGCTGGCGCCTGGCTGGCTCTGAAGCGTTGGATCAGCATCATGCTGGCAAACACGCCAATCACCACCAACACCACACCAACAATGATAATGAGAACTGCTTTGAGTTTTTTAGACAATGAGAACCTCCTTGTTACAAGGATTTATTCCTTGTTTTTTGTTGTGCAAAGCACGTGTATTACTCTACCAATGAAATCAGCCAAATGCCGAGATTGACTCCGCCAATGCCGCCCAGGTAATCGTCCACTGGATAATTGACCACAAAATAGCCTTCAATAGCGCTTTCATTTACATCCTGGGCTGGATTCTGTGCTAAAAACCCGGGGCAAATATCTGTTTTTGTCTCAACGGTTACATCCCCAATCTTCACTTCCGTGTTCTTCGGGATATAAGCGCCATACTGCGCCGTTGAGTTTTTCGTTACACAGGTGACCACAAAGCCGCCAAACCCAACCAGCCGGTAAGCCTGCTGATTCGGGTTAACCGTGTAATCATACACCCCGGTCCAGTTGGTTTCGCAAGAGCTGCCGTTGGCACAATATGCATCATACACCGGCACAAAGAACATCCGGGCTTCCATATATTCATAATCTTCAATCGGGTCAAAATCAGCGTAAACCTGGCTGTCATAAACCGCGGATACAACGCCGGGCTCCCCGTTCAACCAGGCAGGCGTATGGAGCGCGTCATCAATTCCCTCCTGCACGATCTGGCTCAGTGTTTTGTTTGAATCATTCAGCAGGTTCAGGTCAATCCACGAACGGTTACCGCCTGAAGTATCCGTAGCTGCATCCCCACACACAATATTCCCCGAGACATCTTTCTCACACACCTTGGTATTATCGGCGATGATGTAAATGTCATCGAGAGGCAAGTTCAATTGTTTTGTCGTGGGATCAAACATCCCGATCCCGCCTGATGGATTAAGAATTGCATCAAGCGATAGCATCAAGGTTTCATAATCATAGTAAACAATGTTACAGGTGCCATCGACTTTACAATCAGCAGAGCCAGCGTTAATGGGGGGCGATTCATAATAAAACGCGATCGGCAGCACACGCTCTGCCACTGTTGGATAGGAACAGGTCGCAACCGCATGCGCATTGGATTGCAACTGGTCTACACCGAAGATTTTGGCAAAGAAGGACGGGTTATCGATCGTGGTCGTCACACTCACCTGATTGCCGCTGACCGTTGCCGTTGCGCTGGTTGCGTCATTATTGGCTGTGGCGTAATTTACTGCTTCATTGATCACATTTGCCACCGTATACCCCTCGCACAGCCGCTGAGCGCCTGCCAATGCACCGGCGTCGGCGGCAGCCTGCGCCCCGCGCCGTCCGAACATCAAAACGCCGCCATCCAATACCACGGCAACCATGGCGATGATCACAAACATCATCAATACAACGATCGGTAAAATTTGTCCTTTTGATAAATCCTGTTTTCTAAATAAATTTCTCATCTCAGCCTCCGCCTTTATGGCATCGCTTTTGGAGTCATTAACATCCGTGAATCTGCAGCAAGCGTAAAATCCCCAATTAAGTTCAACCCTGGGGTAATTGGGACGAAATCAAACGTAACACTGATCGTCACGATGGCATCCTCGTTACTGTCTTCGCCGTGGGTGATTGTGATCGTGCTGCTTTGTAAATCACCGATGCCTGCAAACCCGTCTCTTACTTTTTGGCAAATATTCAGGTTGACCGTAGAAGCGGCAGTGTTGCAATTACCCGATTCATAGGCAGAATACTCCTGCACAACGGCATAGCGTGTGCCTTCACGAGCAGCATTATTCAGCACAGCATAATATAAGACAGCCCTACCAATATCGAACAATCCCATGATCAACAGCAGGAAGATCGGCAGGATCAACACAAATTCAACTAAAGTCTGCCCGGCATGACGCAGTTTATTTTTCATGGTTGAACCATCATCTCTGTCGAAGCACTTAGCGGGAAACCACCGGCATGCTGCACACGCGGTGAAAAAGCATTCCCTGCAAAACCCAGGATAAATAAGTCCTCTACAACCGTATCCACCGTCACCGCCACGGTTGTGCCGGCTTCCCAACCGCTGGTTGGCGAAACGCTCGTCGTCACCGCGCCGATGCCAGAATTTTGTGCTTCGGCATTCACCGCAGCCGACGCCCCATTCACGATTATCGTAGCGGTGTAGACGTCATCTGGGTCAGAAGTCGTTGTGTTCTTCTTGCCCTCCCGCGAGGCATTGACGGACATATAATACGCACCCTCCCGGGCAGCGTTGGTGATCACGATTTGGGTGTACAACAAACGCCCCAGCTCAATCGTCGTCACCACGATCACCAGCAGCAAAGGCAGCAGCAACGCAAACTCCACCAGCCCCTGCCCCCGGGATCTCTTATTTCTTCGATTGCGGTTTTGATCTCTCATCATTTTTCGCCAATACGCATTTTTCAATAAGTAATTTTCAATAATACCTGCCCAGAGCATTTCTATTATACGATATTTCAGCCCCGGTCTGAATGTTCATTTAAATGTTTAGACAACCAATTCTCCGCAGGAGTGCAGCGGCAATGTCAAACCTCTATTAAGTTTTTTCACCAAGCCGTCAATCGTTCGGCGGGAAGTCGAAGTATTGTGTCGTGATCTGATCTGCATAGTGCACGCCGCGCAGGCATTGTGCGCCTGACGTGTAGGCGGAGATATGAGACCAATCGATGGGCCCCTGGGTGACTTCGAAAGATGAGGCGATTGCATCATAAACACACTGAGATCCTGCATTGTAGCTCATTAACGTCAGCTTCCAGATGGTTGCGTAATCCACCACCAGGTTCGAGCGCCAACCCGTCGCATTGAACACCAACTGCTCGGTCTGGAAGCAAAAGCCCAGCAGCACTTCCGCCAAAACGTCCACACTGCGGCTGACTGCGTCGGGGTCAATCCCATATTCACAGGTTTCACAGGTATCCACCAGCGAAACCAAAATCTGGTTGGCGATGCTGTAATTGGTGGCGCAATCCCCGGCAGCCGTCGCCGGGCAAACCTTGGCATACAGATCACTATTCCATTGCAGTGCATTAAGCATGCCAATTGGCGTGATGTGCCCGTAACCGTAGTGCGAATTATCCTCCACCGACGGCCAATACTGGCTTTCGGTGCTGATAAGCTGCTTGAGCAGCACCGGCGGCACGCCCACATTATCATAGGCGGCCAGGATCGATTCGTTAAGCATGTTCTGGATCTCTGTCACGGCGGTCATCGCCCGGGCCATGCCGCAGGCGTTGGCGTAGCCATTCAGCATCAGGCCGCCCGATGGGCAGTCGCTGGCATCTACCACACCATCGCTGATCAGTTGGCCGGCCAGGAAGAAGAATTGCTCTTCGGTATACAGCTCATCGGGGGATTCGGGCACATATACCCAGTGCAGTTCATCCACCGGGATGTTGACGCGGTTCAGGCAGGTGCGCACAGTCTGCGCTTCTACCTTCTGAGGGAAGGCAAGAGACAGCCCAACACCGATCACCGCCGAAAGTAATACTGCGATGACGACCGATTTAATAATTCCTTTAGAGACCCTGCCCGTATGTTTCTTCATGAACCGATAATTCCTCCGAGCCAGGCGAGTGATGTTTCATGATGAAGCGATGATGCCGCTGAAAAAAACAGCGATGCAGCTTAAAACCAGCCCTGTTGATGCTTCTTTTACTGGCGATGATTATACCAAATAGCCGCCGAGTCAACAAGCGCAATTTTTAAATTTAATTAATTTCTGCGGCTCGCAAAGCCCCGCCGTATTAATCCACAAAAGGCCTGCGTACGCAGGCCCTCTGTCGTTTTTCTTAAAAATTACTAGCGTGCGGGATAGTCGTTGACAACATTGGCGATGCTGTTGAAAACCTCACCAATTTGTGGGCCAAGCAACGCAAGGGCTGCAATCACGACGATGGCGATCAAAACGATGATCAGCGCATATTCGACCAGGCCCTGGCCTTCTTCTTTGATGCTCTCAAAGAAATTCTTCAATCGTAGATACAAAGTTGATAACATTTTTACCTCTCCTATTCTAATGAACCAGTGTTAAACATTATAAACAAATTAAAATAAAGAGTCAAGTCCTTCTTTAAAACTCTTAACTTCGATTATACTATGAAAGTGACTCCCGTCAAATAAAATTTTGGGCGGCGCAACGATTGGAAAGGCTTCATGGAGACAAAGAACAAACGCACTCAAATTCTCGGTTATGTGCTTCCCAGCCTGGGGAGTGCCTTGTGGATAACCTCCTTCTTTGCCGTGCTTACTTTTGGCCGGAGCATGATGAACAAGGACGGCGACCTGGGCCGCCACCTGACCATCGGCGCCACCATCCTCGATTCCCACAGCATTCCCCTGGAGGACCTGTTCTCCCATACCATGCTCGGCCAGCCCCTCACCCCCCACGAATGGCTGGCGCAGGTGCTGTTTGCCCTCGCTGAGCGGCTGCTGGGCTTCAATGGGGTAATCCTGCTGTGCGCCCTGCTGATCGCGACGACCTTCCTGATCCTCTACCGCCAGGTGCGGGGCCAAAGGCGCACCCTGCTGCCGGTCGTGCTGGCAGCCTTCCTGGCATTGTTCACATCCGCCATCCACTGGCTTTCTCGCCCGCACCTGTTCACCTTCCTCCTGCTGGCGCTGTGGATGGGCACACTCTACCAACTGCACCGCGGCGAACTGCGCCGCTGGTGGCAGCTTCCCGTCCTGATGCTGCTGTGGGCGAACCTGCACGGCGCCTACATTGCCGGCTTTACTGTGTGGTTCATTTACGGTTTCGGCGTCGCCTGGGATGCCATCTGGCACAAGGCGCAGCTGCCTAAAGGTTTCTGGCGCGCCTACGGGCTGGGCGGCGTCTCCGCCCTGGCGGTGACCCTGATCAACCCCTCCGGGCTGGACCTGTGGCGCACCAGCATCGGTTACCTCGGCACCAGCCTGGTGGATTACACCATGGAATATAAATCACCCGACTTTCACAACCTCTCCGGGTTGATCTTTTTATTCTTTATCGTCCTGCTGGTGGTGGTGCTGGGCCTGAACAAGAACAAGATGCGCGCCCCGCTGCTGTTCAACGCTACCGCCTGGCTGGCGATGGGGCTTTACAGCGCCCGCAACATCCCCCTGTTCACCATCGTGGCCGCCCCCCTGCTGGCGCAGGGCGTGGAAGACCTCCTGCTGGATGCCGCACCCCGTTCCTCCCTCGTCAGGCGCATCAAAGACGCCGATGCCCGGATTCTTGGGGTGGATCAGATGCTCAAGGTCTGGGTCTGGCCCGCCCTGAGCGTCGTGATCGCATTGGTCGGCTTTGCCGCGGGCGTCAACTTCAGCTACGACCGCCAGCCCTACAGATTCGATCCTGAGGTATTCCCCGTGGAAGCGGTGGACTGGCTGAAGGATAACCCCCAGGAGGGCGAGGTGTTCAACCTGTTCATCTGGGGCGGTTACCTGCTGCACAGCCAGTGGCCCGATGAGCTGGTGTTCATCGACGGGCAGACCGACTTCTACGGCGAGGCGCTGACCGGCGAATATGCCTCAGTCTTGCAGCTTAAACCAGGCTGGGAGGATGTGCTGGACAAATACGATGTCGGCTATGCCCTCCTGCCGCCCGATGAGATAGCCGTTCACTTCATTCAAAACGAACTGGGATGGGCAGCGGTCTACCAGGACGACACCGCCATCATCCTGCAGCGGCCATAATTCATCATCATCTGATTCCGTTCAAGGGAGGCAATTTTGCTCAAATTATCCGTGATCATCCCGGTCTACAACGAAGAAAACACCCTGCAGGAGATCGTCCGGCGGGTGCAGGCGACCGGCCTGGCGCACGAAATCCTGCTGGTGGACGACGGCTCGACCGACGGCACGCCCCAAATACTCTCGGACCTTGAACAGCAGGCGGGCATCCGCGCCCTGCGCCACGAACACAATAAAGGCAAGGGCGCCGCGGTGCGCACAGGCATCGAAGCCGCCGAGGGCGAGGTGCTCCTGATCCAGGACGCCGACCTTGAATATGACCCGCGCGAATACCCCAACCTGCTGCGACCGATCGAAGAGGGCATCGCCGATGTGGTTTATGGCTCCCGCTTTTTGGGCGGCGGACGGCGCCCGATCCTGTTCTGGAACATGGTCGCCAACAAGCTCCTGACCCTGGTCACCAACATCCTCTACAACAACATCCTGACCGATATGGAGACGGGTTACAAGGTCTTCAAACGCGAGGTGGTGGCCGGCATGCCCCTTAACAGCAAACGTTTCGACTTCGAACCCGAGTTCACCGCCAAGCTGCTCAAACGCAAGGTGCGCATCTACGAGCTGCCGATCTCCTTCAACCCGCGCGATTACGGCGAGGGCAAGAAGATCAAAGCCAAAGACGGGCTGATCGCCCTGTGGACGCTGATCAAGTACCGCTTTGTGGATTGAACGCGCCTGAATATGGAGTGACACGCACATGACCCGACCCCGACTTTTCAGTGGGATGACCCCGCAAAAGCGCCAGAATTTAGGTCTGATGCTGATGCTGACGTTTTACGCCCTGCTGGCTGGCATCTACCTGATGAATGCCGACCAGGCAAAATTATGTGAAGGGCTGGGCTATGATTACTGTGCCTTTTGGAGCGCAGGGCGGATCATTAACGAACAGGGCGTGGGCGCGGTCTACGACCTGGAAGTAATGACCGAATTCCAGCGGTCGGTCTACCCGGGCGCGGATTCACCCGGCTTTGAGACCGTTGCCGTTATGTACCCGCCGCCCTTCATCCTGCCCTTTGCCGCCCTGGCGCGGCTCAGCCTGCCCCTCAGCTTCTGGCTGTGGTCGCTGGTCAACTTTGCCGGGCTGATCCTCTATCTGCGCTTCTTCGCCAAGAACCTGGTTGGCACACCCCCGCCCCTGCGGGTGATGCTGATGCTGACCCTCTCCCTGCCTGTGCTGATGAACTTCTTCTACGGTCAGGTAAACTTGTGGCTGGTGATCTGCATTGGCGAATTCCTGCGGGCAAGCCGTGCGGGTAAGCCCCTAAAAGCCGGCCTGTGGCTGGGCGGATTGCTGCTCAAACCGCAGCTATTGGTGCTGATCCTGCCGATCCTGCTCTTCCGCAAAGCCTTCAAGACCCTGGCGGGGTTTGCCGCAACTGCCGGCGCGATCGGGCTGGCCTCCTTTGCGCTGCTCGGCACAAGCGGCCTGATGCGCCTGTGGGAAACCCTGACTGCCGCGGGAGGCGGTGATGTGCAGAGTAACCCCTTCATCATGATGAACTGGCGTATGCTGGGTGAGCACCTCAACACGGTGGCGCCCCCTGCGGTTGGCTGGGGTGTGGCCCTGCTGGGCATGCTGCTGACCGCCGGCGCATCGCTAATCGTCTTCAGCCGGGTGCACACACCGAATGAAGACTTGGACTCCATTGCCATGCTGGGCACGCTGGCCGCCACGGCGGCTTTCACCTGGCACGCCCATTTCTCGGCGGCGATGATCCTGATCCCGCCCATGCTGCTGGTGCTGATAGAAGGACGTTTCAGCCAGCGGGTCTTCTCAGCCTGGGTTTTCACGCCGCCGCTGATCCTGTTCTTGATGATCGCGCTCAACATTTTGGTGGGTGTGAGTGACCAGGCGGTGCAGCTGGTCAACGGCATACGCGGCCTAGCCCTCAACCTGCTGGTGCTGGGTTGGGCAATACTTCAAACCACTTACATCAGAAAGATACCCCAAAAAGGGGAAGCAAATGAACTTTAAGACCTTGCATCTATTCAAGCACACAACCCCAAAAGGCTGGCAAAACCTGGCCCTGGCAGCCACACTAACTTTCTACCTCGTTCTGAGCATCTTCCTGGTCAACACCGAATTTTGCGGGCATCTTGGACATGATTACTGCGCTTACTGGAGTGCTGGAAAGATCATGCGAGAAGAAAGTTTTGGGGCAATTTACAACCCCGAGCGATTACTCCCCCTGCAAGAAAATCTCTTTCCTCAATCAGATCACCCTGATATCCCATTTGAGGTGATTCCGCTTCCCTACCTGCCGGTGTTCCTCCTCCCCTTTTATCCGCTCTCGTTATTTTCGCCGTCAGTCAGCTTTGCTCTGTGGACGCTGATCAACCTGGTTGGGCTAATCCTCTATCTGCGTTTCTTTGCCCAAAAAACAATGAGCGCATCACCACCTGCCAGGTTGATCCTGATGCTAACCCTCTCCCTGCCGGTGTTTGTGAACCTTTATCAGGGGCAGTTGAACCTGTTGTTGATGGTCTGCGCGGGCGAATTCATGCGGGGGATGCTTGCAGAAAAACCCCTCAAAGCCGGTTTGTGGCTGGGCGGTTGGCTGCTCAAACCCCAGATCCTGATCCTGATCCTGCCTTTCTTATTGTTCCGGCGGGAATTAAAGACGCTGGCCGGGTTTGCCGTGTCAACACTGGCTGTGTTAGGAACCTCCTTTGCCCTGGTGGGGATGGAGGGTGCTCTCGCCCTGAAAGATATTTGGCTGGATTCCAGCGCGGGCGGCCAAGCCAGCAACGCCGGCGTGATGATGAACTGGCGTATGCTGGGGGAAAATATTGGGCGCTTAACTACCCCAACTGTCGGATGGGCAGTGATCATCCTCGGCACCCTGCTAACGATCAGTTTAGCCCTGGTTTTCTTTTTAAACAAAAAGGAATGGGATAACGACCGCTTTGCCATCGCCCTCCTCGGGCTTTTCACCGCAACATGTGTAATCGCCTGGCATGCCCATGTGCACACCGCCGTAATCCTCATACCGCCTATCCTTTACCTGTTACTCAATCATCGCCTAAACCAGAAGCTCTTTTCCTTATGGCTGTTCGTGCCACCATTTTTTCAATTTGTGGGCTATATTCTGGCAGCGACGATTGAAATAAATAATTATTTGGATGGAATTTTTCTGGTGTATCTTTTCGGCGGTATAACCGGATTGTTTTCCAATATCTTATTGTTCTGGTGGGCAATTACAAATTTGTTTCAACGAGATATTCAATTCAGGAAAATAAATGAGTTTGGGGATCAGTGATGCAAAGAAAACAAATTCTATCTTTTCATAATATGACCACAAAACACTGGCAGAAAATTGGTCTTGCAGCGGTCCTAACTCTCTACACAATCTTACTCGGCATTTTCCTAACTAATTTTTCCCAGACCCATATATGCAATGACTATGCAATCGATTATTGTGCATTTTGGAGTGCAGGCAAAGTCATAAACGAACATCATTTTGCTGATATTTATAACCTGGAAAAATTGACTCAAATACAAAGAAAGATTTACACAAAATCGAGCATATCAACATTCGAGCCATTTTCTGTTATGTACCCACCTGTATTTTTATTGCCTTTTAAATTCTTATCTTTGATCAGTTTACCATACAGCTTTTCAGTGTGGTCAGTGATCAATCTAATCGGGTTCATCATATATCTTCGATTCTTTTCATTAAAAACATCTGGACAGTCACTTTCGTTAAGGATAGCCCTGATGCTTATTCTCTCCTTCCCGGTTTTTAGAAATTTTTATAACGGACAGGTTAACCTATGGTTGATAATTTGCTCTGGTGAGTTCATGCGTGCTCTGTTCTCCGAAAAGCCCCTCAAAGCGGGCGCTTGGCTGGGTGGGTGGTTACTAAAACCGCAATTATTGATCCTGATCCTCCCATTTCTGCTATTCCGGCGAAAATTCAAGGTGCTTGTCGGATTTGGTCTATCTGCTTTTGCCATTGGGTTGACTTCTTTCATTCTGGTTGGTGTTGAGGGACTTCTAGGACTTAAAGATATTTTGCTGGGGTCTGCCTCAGGAGGTACCGCAAGCAACCCCCCGGTAATGATGAATTGGCGCATGTTGGGTTGGCATATCAACACATTTAACTCAACCACTATTGGATTAGTTATTGCCGTTATAGGGATTGTTCTTACGATCTCCACTACTTTGATTATTTTTAGTCGAGGGGGCAAAACTAATAACTCCCATAATACTACTGCGTTGTTAGGCATTCTTGCTGCTACTGGTACTGTAGCCTGGCACGCCCATATCCACATGTCCCTGATCTTGATCCCACCCATGCTCTATCTGATTTTGCAAGATCGTTTTGATCAGAACCTCTTTTCATTGTGGACATTCGCACCAATTTTATTAATTTTTATTGCTTTTATCGTAACTGCCCTTTTCCAGTTAGACATTCAATTAATTCAATTTATTGAAGGCGGAAGCGGGTTTGTTTTTAACCTTGCATTTTTGGGTTGGGCAATGATTTCGTTTAGAAAAGGAAAAATGACCTTTTGGGAGAACGATGAATTGTAAATTTTGTAGGGCCCCTCACAATCAAAATTTTCTCTGCGTAAGATCTAAAAATATTTTTCATGAGTAATTTAAATGAAAAATTCATTCGCAATCTACACACTACAAAAACTATCTCTTGTAAATTAAATAAAGAGGAAAAATGATAAACAAAATTTTAAGTCGATGGCTACTCTTTCCAATTTTATATGGAATAAATTCCGTCTTATATTTCTTCTTTTCGTATCATCGTGAGGCATCAACGGGTGGATTGTTGAGTTCAGCTTTATTTACAATTTCTATAATCGTTATTGTTTGCGGACTTTCATTTTTAACTTTAAGAGATTTACCCAAAGCCGCAACGTTCACGTTTGTGTTTGCGATTTTATTCTTCAATTTTCAAAATTTCATATTTCACCTTCGAAAAATATCAGCAAATTTAACAAATAATTCTCTTCTTCGATTTTGGCACAGCAACTTAGGACAAAATATCGTATTTTGTATTATCTTTTTACTCCTAATGATAGTTTTGGTGATGATAAAAAATTCCAATTTTTTCAACCCTCGTTTGGTTATTTTTTTAAACATCATTTCAATAAGCTTTTTATTATTCACAGGATTTAATGGGGTACTTTTAGTAAGCCAACACAGGACAGAGAAAAAACGTTTTGAGATTTACTGGGAGAACCAATTATCCAACAACACATTTGAACTCAATATAAATAATTTAGAGAGACCTGACATTTATTACATCATCCTTGATGGTTTTACTCGTAGTGATATCCTACAAGATCTTTATGAACTTGACAACTCAAAATTTGTCAGAGCACTTGAAGATAGAGGGTTTTATGTTGCATCACAAAGTTACTCAAATTACACACAAACAAGATCTTCATTAGCAAGTTCATTAAATTTGATGTACCTTAATGGTGTAGCTGATTTTGTTGGAGAAAACAAATCAAATTATTATCCGGCATATCACATGATCGATAACAGTATTCTTGAACGAACCCTACGATCAATAGATTATGAATTAGTCAGTTTTTTTTCGGGGATTAGCTACTCAGAACACAATGACTGGGATATTTATTATAAACCCAAATACATCCCAGATAGTTTCTCTCAAACTTTTCTTAGTACAACAGCCTTTTCAGTTTTTATAAATCCCCAGCTATATCAATGGCATTACGATACGATTACTTATACCACTGAAACACTACCGACAACCACGGTTTTAGAGGGTCCACAATTTATTTTCGCTCACATAATGTGCCCTCATCCTCCATTCATATTTGAAAGGAATGGGACACTGAAACAAGCAGATCGATTATTTACAAAACAGGACGCGAATTATTTTCTATCATCCGGGACACCCGAAGAATACAAAAATGGCTATAAAGACCAGGTAATTTTTATTCAGAATTCAATAATTGAATCAATAGATCGGATAATGGATAATGCAAAAGAACCATTAATAATTATCATTCAAGGCGATCACGGTTCTGGGTTGCAAGTTGATTTAG
Organism: Anaerolineaceae bacterium; assembly: GCA_016841365.1. Taxonomy (GTDB): domain Bacteria; phylum Chloroflexota; class Anaerolineae; order Anaerolineales; family Anaerolineaceae; genus Brevifilum. Next base: position 56,280 of record JAENZI010000010.1, on the reverse strand, counting down.
GGAATCTATCAAATACAAACATAAAAGAAAGGCTTGCAATTCTAAATGCGATTTACTACTACGACCAAAATTATAATGATTTGTATCCAGAAATTTCACCCGTGAACACATTTAGAAGCATTTTCACAAATTACTTTAACACCTTCAAACCAATATTAAAGGATACACATTATTTTTCTGAATATTGGACCTTGTTTAACTTCACCCAGGTTGACGCTTTACTCGATTAAGGATTAAACATACTTATAAACAAAAAATTATATTTGCTTACAGTATAATGAAAATAACTTTATCTTAATTAATAGATTTCATCATGTAAGGTAGAAGCATGAAAAATAACTGTCTTAGTAAATGGCTGATTTTCCCTTTTTTATTTGCCGGATATTTTGTCACATATTTTTATTTTAAAAATTTTTTTGATTCAACATTGAAGGGATTACTTTCGATATTTTTTATTTCATTTTTAGTAATTTTCGTTATTTGGTTACTTGCATATCATGTATTTAAAAATAATCAAAAATCTGCTGTTTTCGTCTTTATCTTTTTATTCTTTTTCCTAAACTTCCAGAATATGATCAATGTATTGCGTGTGCTAGCTGCAGAATCTAAGAACATAAATCTGGCAAGATTTTGGCTCACCAACCCTGGCCAAAGAATTGTCTTTGGTCAAATATTACTAATTTTAGCATTTATTTTTCTAATTATAAAAAAAATTGATCGCATTAATCCATTAATCATTTTCTCATTAAATCTATTTTCAATAGTTTTGCTAAGTGGTGTTTTTATTCGTGGTTATTTGGATATTCATTTTTACAATAATGTAGATAAAAACAATTTCGTAAAGTATTGGCAGAGTGAGCTTGATAAAAATCATCTAAATATTCATCCATCATATTCAGTTAAACCTGATATTTATTACATCATTTTGGACGGTTTTGGAAACAGTGAAGTTCTAAATAAATTATATGGGCTCGATAATTCTGATTTTATTCAAGAACTTTGGAACAGAAAATTCTACATACCTAATGGATCTTCCACAAATTATGTGCAAACAAGGCTTTCGTTAGCGAGTTCTTTGAACATGCAATACTTAGATGAAATAGCAAATATTATCAGCGAAGGAAATCCTTACTATTATTATCCCGCTTATCACATGATTGATAACAGCATAATTGAACAATCACTTAAGAATATTGGCTATGACATGGTCAGCTTCCAAGCAGAAGTAAATTTTTTAGATTTCTCTGATTGGGATGTCTACTACCATAAAAAAAATATTCCCGATAGCTTTACACAGACCTTTTTCAACACAACCGGTTTTTCGGTTTTCATGAATTCTCAATTGTATCGTTGGCATTATGACAGTGTAAATTTTGTTTTAGAATCCCTTCCCTTAACAACAAATTTACAGGGTCCGCAATTTATTTTTTCTCATATTCTATGTCCCCATCCACCTTTTATATTTACCTCTGATGGTATTCTAAAAAAATCAGATCGGTTGTTCACAATCCATGACGCAAATAGATATATGGCAACAGGTACACCAGAGGAATACAAGCTTGGGTATTATGATCAGGTTTTATTTATTCAAGAAAGAATTCTCAAAACCATAGACCAAATAATCTCCTCAGCAAAAGAACCATTAATAATTATCATTCAAGCAGACCATGGACCGGGAATGGAGACAAACCAACTTGATATTGAAGGCACAAACCTAAAAGAAAGGTTTGGTATCTTAAATGCGATTTACTTCTATGACGAAAATTACGAACAACTATATCAACAAATTTCTCCGGTAAACACATTCAGGGTTGTCTTTGATCAATATTTAGGGATTGACAAATCATTATTACCTGACAAACATTATTACTCCAATTATACTAATTTATTCGATTTCACTTTGGTAGATACAGAACTTGAATAAATGCTAATGAATGTTATAACCCTTTAACCTTTGCGCAATCATCTTTTCACCCGGTGATATACTTGAGGGATAAAATTCAACCGTGACCCACAGGTGAAACCCGCATGCCCTTCCACACCCTGCTCCCAACCGTTCCTCCCTCACTCAAGCCCCTCGTGCTGATCCTCGCGGCGGTGATGGGCGGGCTGGCCGGCGTGCTGATCAACTATCTGGCAGACGTGCTGCCCGGGTCACGCCGCCTGTCGCGCCCGGTGTGCCGCGCCTGCAGTCAGCCCTTTAGCCTGAAGGGGTACCTATTCGCCTTCCGCTGCCCCAACTGCAGCGCGAAACCCAGTGTCAGGTCATTGCTGGTATTGGTCGGCGCGGTGGTGTGCAGCCTTCTGCTGCGGGTCTTCCCGCTGTTTGGGCTGGGCTACTGGGCGTCACTGCCGGTGCTGGTCTTCCTGGGCGTGATCCTGGTGATCGACATCGAGCACCGCCTGGTGCTGTTCGAAACCAGCCTGTTCGGGATAGCGCTGTTCCTCGTCTACGGGATTTTGCTGCACGGCTTGCGGGTCACGCTGTTGGGGGCGCTGGCCGGGTTCCTGATCATGTTCGCGTTTTACCTGCTGGGGGTCGTCTTCGTGAAAGTGGTCGGCCGGATGCGGAGCAAGCAAATCAACGAGGTGGCGTTTGGCTTTGGCGACGTGATGGCGGGCATCTTCCTCGGTCTGCTGGTGGGGTGGCCGGGCATCGCGGGTGCGATCGTGCTGGCCGTGCTGATCTTCGGCGCGTTCTCGCTGGTGCTGCTGGCGGGGTTGGTGCTGTCGAAGCGTTACCGCGCCTTTGCCAGCGCGCAGCCTTTCACCCCCTTCCTAATCCTGGGCGTGGTCATCATTTTTTATATGTTGTAGGGTGGGAATTAAGGTAGATAAGATGAAACGAAAAACACCCCCAGCAGACGGAGGGTGTTTCTTGATTTTAGAGCGGGCGACCGGAGTGATCGAGCCTACCCCTTGCGGGTATTCGAACTCGCCTTTGGAAACGAAAAACACCCCCAACAGAATGAGGGTGTTCCTTGATTTTAGAGCGGGCGACCGGCGAGATCAAACCTATCCCTTGCGGGTATTCGAACCGGCGTTGGAAAGAAAAAACACCCCCAACAGAATGAGGGTGTTCCTTGATTTAAGAGCGGGCGACGAGATTCGAACTCGCGAATGTCAGCTTGGAAGGCTGATGCCTTACCACTTGGCGACGCCCGCACAGCCTCTATATTTTACGCGAACTCCCCCTAATGGTCAACTCGCCTGTTTACCAGAAATTACTATTCTAAAGATCTTCGTCAATCGGCGAATGACCATAATTTTTACAGTATGATTATCTTATGAAAAATTGGATAAAGAAAAACATCTTTCTTGTGTATGTCATTTTCGCCTTCGCAATCTCATGGGCGGGGTGGCTGGTTCTGATCATCACCGACACCGCACCAGGTTTCTTCAATCCGTGGAAGTTATTAGCTGCCTTTGGTCCGAGCCTTGCAGGCCTGCTGGTGATTTTCATCGATTCCGGGTGGCCAGGGTTGCATCATTTATGGAAACAATTAACCCATTTCAGGGTTCACTGGAAATGGTACGTCATCAGCCTTATCGCACCGCCCCTGTTGATGCTCTTAGCGCTTTGGGCTCACACCCTGCTTGGTGGCAGCGGGTTGGCTTATAACGACCCGGCTGAAATTTACCGCGTGATCCCAGTGTTTCTCCTGGTATTATTTTTTAGCGTTCTGGGTGAGGAAATAGGCTGGCGTGGGTTTGCCCTGCCATGGCTTCAAAAACGATACAATGCTTTACCCAGCAGCCTGATCCTGGGTTTGATCTGGGCGATCTGGCACCTGCCCCTTTTCTGGCTGCCGGGGGATTTTCACCAGCAGCTCCCATTGCTCTGGTTCCTTCTGCAAACGATGTCGATCACGATCCTCTACACCTGGATCTACAACGCAACCCAGGGCAGTTTATGGATGATCCTACTTCTGCACGCCGCAAGCAACACCGCCTTTGGCGTTCTACCAATCCTGCCTGAAGCAGCCAGCGGCTCTCTGAGGCCCGCTTGGATTCTGGTTGCATTATTAATAATCTCCGCCGGGTTGGTCATCCTGCTGAACGGTCCCCACACGCTGACGGGCCAAAATCGCAAATAATTTTTATTCCAGAACGTCTACCAGCCCAAAATTTATTCCCCTTTGAGCGCCTTCGCCAGTAGCTGCCGGGTGAGCTGGGGGTCAGCTTTGCCGCGTGTCTCACGCATCACCTGCCCCATGAACCAGCCGAAGAGCCCTTCTTTGCCGTTGCGGTAACTGTTCAGTTCGTCGGGGTTCGCCGCCAACACCTGGTCGATCACTGCTTGCAGGGCTGAATCATCGCTGACCTGTGCCAGGCCTTCCTCTTCCACAATCGACTCGGGCGATTTGCCGCTGGTCTGCGCCTTAGCCAGCACGGCTTTGCCGGTGGCGTTGTTGATTGTTCCGGCGTCCACCATGCGGATCACCGCTGCCAGGTGTTCGGGGGTGATGGTCAGCTCATCCGCGGCCAGGCCCAGGTCGTTCAACATGCGCAATATCTCATTCATGATCCAGTTGGATACAGCCTTGGGGTCGCCCCCATATGCCTTCACAGCAGCCTCGAAATACTCCGAAATCGGGCGGTCACCAGTCAGGATATCAGCGTCATACTCCGGCAGGTCATAATCGGTCATAAAGCGTGTGCGGCGTGCCAGAGGCAGCTCGGGCAGTAATTCCAAAACCTCATCCCGCCAGGCTTCGTCCAGTTTTAGCGGGAGCAAATCGGGCTCTCTGAAGTAGCGGTAATCGGCTTCGGTCTCCTTGGAGCGCATTTTTTTCAGCCGTTTGAGGGCATCATCCCAATCGAGTGTCCAGGCTTCCACCCTGCCGCCCGCCTCGACCAGCGCGATCTGGCGTTCAACTTCGGTGTTGATCGCTGTGCGCACGGCTTCAATCGAGTTGATGTTCTTGATCTCCGTCTTGGTATTCAGAACGGTGCTGCCCATCTCGCGAATCGAGACGTTGGCGTCGCAGCGCAGATGTCCTTTTTCCATATCCGCTTCAGAGACGCCCAGCCAGCGCAGTAATTGGCGCAGCCTGATCAAGTATTGCGCGGCTTCGTCCGCCGAGCGCAAATCCGGCCCGGTGACCATCTCAACCAGCGGCACACCGCAGCGGTTAAAGTCCACATAGCGTACGCCGTTCTCATACTTGGTCTTGCCGGCATCTTCCTCAAGGTGCAGTTTGGCGATGTTCACCCGGCGCATACTGCCGTCGGGCATGGGCAGGTCAAGGAAACCGCCGCCGCCCAGCGAAATATCGTATTGCGAAATCTGGTAGCCTTTGGGCAGGTCGGGGTAGAAGTAGTTTTTCCGGTCGAAATAAGACGTTAAGCGGATCTCAGAATGCATGGCAGCCGCCAGCAATGCACCTTTCCGCACTGCCGCTTCGTTCAAGACGGGCAACACACCCGGAAGTCCGCTGCACACCGGGCAGATATTGGTGTTAGGCGGTTGCTCCCATGAATCCGCCTTGCATCCACAGAAGATTTTGGTGGTGGTGTTAAGTTGAATATGGGTTTCAAGCCCGATTACGGTTTCGTAGTCAGTCATCTTTAAATCCTTTAGGAAGCACACAATTTTTTATTCACGCTAAGTACCCAGTCCCCTAAAACCGGCAAACGCCAATCTTTCCCAATAAATGCAGAAACAGCCAGTATGAGGTTGACAACTTTTAGACTTATCATTAAAAAAGCCATTATGGCAGCCTCCGCTATGATGGCCATGATCATCATCCCAGAAATAACCAGAAATATCAGCGGGCTTTCAGGCTGGAGTGTGTCAGCGATCAGGTTCGTCATGATAAATGCACCTGTCATCATCAAACCTGCCAAAAATATTTGTACTGATATCATGCATGCCGCAGTAAGGCTTACCGCTCCAGAATAAAGCGCTGCCTGCATTGCATGGAATTTTACATAGGATGAATCTTCTCTTTTTAGTAGCCAAATTAGAAAAGCCGGGATTAAGCCAAGCAAATAAGCGAAACCCGATAAAATTTTTTGATCGGTCTGAACATCCCGACTGACATCATCCATCACTGAATACTTTCTGCTACCGCAAAACCTGGGGGCGTTGCTTGCGCCAGACAGCGTCAGCGGTAGCCTGCTCAAAGGCATATCCTGCCCTGAAGAGGGTCTCTTCCATAAAATCGGGGGCAAGCAGTTGAATGCCGATGGGGAGCCCGTCCGCATCTAACCCGCCCGGAATTGAAATTCCTGGTATGCCGGCGTGGTTAGCCGGGACGGTGAACTGGTCGGCGTATTGCATCAACACCGAGTCGCCATATACGTCCGCCATCTTGAAGGCTGTGGTAGGCGTGGTCGGGGTGAGCAAAGCATCCACGCGGTAGGCGCCATCGGGGTCGAATGCCGCTTCGAAGTCATTCCGGATCATGCTTCGCACCCGCAAGGCTCGCTGATAATACTGTTCGCTGTATTGCGCCGCGCTGACATACATGCCCATCAAAATACGCAGCTTGGGCTGCAGCCCAAAGCCCTCTGCTCGGGTTTTGCGATACATCTCATGCAGATCCTCAAAATCCGATTGGGTACGGTAGCCGTATTTCACGCCGTCAAAGCGATGCAGGTTGGAGGCAGCCTCCACACGGCTGATGACGAAATAAGCGGGGATGCCGTAAGCCGTGTTGGGCATGGGGATGTCTTCCACGATCTCTGCGCCCTGCGCTGCCAACGCTTCTGCTGCTTGCAGGGTGGCTTGTCGAATCTCATCCGGCAGATGCTGTGTGACCAATTCGCCTGTTTGCGGGTCCGGAAAGGTAATTTGCATATAATCTGGTGAGAGACCGATCCGCATTCCTTTAACGCCCTTATCCAGTTCTGCCACATAATCCGGCACGGGCTGGCGCGCAGCCGTGCTGTCGCGACTATCTTCTCCAGCCATGGCGGAAAGCATCAAAGCCGCATCACGCACATCGCGTGAGACAGGCCCAGGGCAATCCAGCGACGAGCCAAAGGCGATCAAGCCATATCGGGAAACTCGGCCATAGGTGGGTTTGAGACCAACAACACCGCAAAAGGCGGCTGGCTGACGGATCGAGCCGGCGGTGTCCGTCCCCAAAGAGAGGGAGGCTTCGCCTGCCGCAACAGATGCCGTCGAGCCGCCCGATGATCCCCCCGGCACACGGGTGGTGTCCCAAGGGTTGCGGGTGGAGGGTTTAAAGGCTGAAGATTCAGTTGATGAACCGTAAGTAAATTCATCCAGGTTGACCTTGCCAAGGGTCAGCGCGTCCGCTGCTTCCAACCGCTCGACGGCCGTCGCTGTATAGGGCGCAGTAAAGTTCGCCAGTATGCGTGAGGCTGCCGTGGTTCGGATGCCCCTAACACAGAAGATGTCTTTGATGGTCAGCGGCACACCTGCCAGAGGGCCCACTGGCTCACCTGCCTTGACGCGTGCGTCAATCGACACCGCTTGCTGACGGGCGCGTTCTGCCGTCAATGTGATAAAGGCATGCACTTTGTTCTTCTCATCATCGGTTAGTAGCTCACCATTGGTGAGCCAGTCCCCATCCAGCGTGCCCGGGCTGCCATCAATCGCCTGGATGTGCGAAAGCGCTTCATCCAAAACAGCCACAGCCGAAAGCTCGCCTGATCGAACTTTTTTAGCAATAGTATATGCAGAAGTATCGAATAAAGACATGGGGTCAGTCCAGTTCTGTATGGGGGATATCAGGAACGATAATATAGCCGTCTTCCACCTGCGGCGCTTGTGCCAAAATCTCATCCGGGTTATCGCAGGGCTCCCAAACATCCTCGCGCAATGGCGGGCGGGTTTGGTCAGTGTATGGCACACCGTGCATGGCTGGCGGCACATCCGCATCCAGCGGTACCGCTTCAAGCTGACGAACAGCCTTTAATTGATGATTGAGCTCTCGCCGCAAATATTCAGCCTCTTCGGGGTCAAAGGCAAAAGCCGCCAAAGACACAAGATGTTCAAATAATTCAGGTGAAATTTCATCATTCATAACGTTATTCTTTCCATCAAAAAGAGTATGGATTGCTATCAAATCAGGTCACTCATCATAAAAGCTGACCCGTTTCTACTGATGTTATATCATACCTTAAACTAAAACCTTCTGCGGATATCCTGTCGACAGAAAAAATGACCTTCAGCAAAATTTTGATCCCTCCCATGCTATAATCTGAGCACAGTCATTTCAGGAGCAAAAGTATGTCCCAGGCTGAGAGACCCCCAGATGGAATCAACGACAACGCACACCCAAATTCATCCATGGTTCTGTTTGTGCTGGCACTCCTGGTCTACACCGTCACGCGCTTGGTACGCCTGCCGGATTTTCCGATTTATTTCTTTACCGATGAAGCCATTCAAACCCAGCATGCTGCAGCCCTGATCCAATCCAGTTTCCGTGGGCTGGACGGGGTCCTTTTCCCCGTCTATTTCGAGAATGGCGGCCAATTTAACCTGAGCCTTTCAGTCTACGCCCAGGTGCTGCCCACCCTGCTGTTTGGCAAATCCGTGTGGGTGACGCGGGGGGTCTCAGCCCTGATCTCACTGATCGCAGCAATCTCAACCGGGCTGACCTTACGCAACATTTTCAAAATCCGTTGCTGGTGGCTGGGGGCGCTTTTGCTGTCTGCTGCACCTGCCTGGTTCCTGCATTCACGCACAGCTTTCGAGACCGTGATGATGGCATCATTGTATGCGGGTTTTCTTTATTGCTACCTGCTATACCGTCAGGGGCGAATCAATGCCTTATTTCCAGCCATCCTCTTCGGTGCTGCATCTTTCTACGCCTACAGCCCTGCCCAACTGATCGTCCCGCTGACAGGCGTGTTTTTGCTGATCGCTGATGCCCGTTATCACTGGCAGCACCGCAAACTAGTTCTGTTAGGCGCAGGATTACTGGTTATTCTCCTCCTCCCCTTCTTACGCTTCAGCTTATCACACACTCAGCAGCGGCTGCAGCATCTGGTCCTGCTCAACTCCTACTGGGTCAAGCCTATCCCGCTCTACGAAAAGATCCTGATGTATATCAGCCGGTATCTCAAAGGTCTCAACCCCATCTACTGGTTCTGGCCCAACCCGTCTATCATCGAAAGCACCTGGCCCGAAATCAAACTGCCGAGCTGGCTGTTTTCTTACCAGCACGATCTGGCGCGGCACACCATGAAGGGCTACGGGCATCTCCTGTTATTCACTTTCCCGTTTTTCCTGGTTGGGCTGATCCGCAGCATTCAGCGCTTTAAAGAATTTCACCATCGCACCCTGCTCCTGGTAACATTGGCAATCCCCAGCGGCGCGGCGATCGTGGATTGGGGGATCACACGCGGGCTGGCAATGATCGTCCCGATCACCTTATTCACCGCCCTGGGGTTGGATGCGGTTCTTCACAGCATCAGCCGGAATTGGCGGCGTATTCAACATCGGCACCTTTCAGCCCTAATCTTCATCATCTTCGCCGTCCTCAGCCTGGGTATGTTGGCGGACGCGCTCACAAACGGACCGACCTGGTATGACGATTATGGTATGAGCGGTATGCAACACGGCGCACAGCAGGTTTTCACTCGGGCAGCCGAGATCGCCCGCTTGGATCCGCAAACAAAGGTGCTGGTTAGCTCAACCTGGGCCAATGGCACAGATGTGCTGATGGACTACTTCGCAGGGGATACCCCGAACCTCAAGATGGGCAACATCAACGCTTTTAGCATGCAATACCGCCCCCTTGACCGTAACATGTTATTTGTAATGACCGAAGAAGACCTGGATTTCATTGATGAGTCCAGGAAGTTCACCAATGTCCGCATCGAAGAAACTCTCCCCTATCCTGATGGCTCTGACGGCTTTTATTTCGTCCGCCTGGAGTATGTTGAGGATATCCGAGCAATCCTTGAAGCCGAACGCGTGGCACGGCAAGCCCTGCAACTGGAAATTATCAACCTCAACAGGCAGAAAGTCAAAGTGCAGTATCCTATTTTAGATATCAACGAAATCGTCCATGCCTTCGATGGCGACCCAAATACCCTGATCCGCACCCTCGAAGCCAACCCGCTCAGGCTGATCCTGACCTTCGCCGAGCCCCAGCAGGTGACCACAATCACAGCCATTATCGGCGGGACGCCCACCGAGTTGACCGCCAGAGCCTACAAAGACGAGGAAGAGGTAGGGATGGCAACTGCGCAGGTCGAAGTAGCAACCGTCACACGCCAGGTCGAATTATCCTTCGATCAGGCACTGACCATCGACACACTGGAAATCACCATTTTCAACCCGCATGATGGCGAGATTGCGCATGTTCACCTGTGGGAAATCATCCTGGAATAGACCGCAAAATGAGCCAAACGCCGGGTGAAGTGCAGGTATAATGGAAACACAAATAAACCAACCATAATTAGCGAGGGAGCTATGTCAACCAAACTCAACTGGATTGATGAAGAACTTGAAAACCTGAAGGATTCAGGCCTGTATAACAAAATCCGCACCTTAGGATCACCCCAGGGTGCATGGCTTGTTGTCGATGGCAAACGGGTGCTGAATTTTTGCTCAAACAACTACCTGGGTCTTGCCAACCACCCGCACCTGGTGCAGGCCGCCAAAGAGGCAATGGATAAATTCGGCGTTGGCCCCGGCGCAGTCCGCACCATCGCCGGCACCATGGATATTCACCTTGAGCTCGAAAAGCGCATGGCAAAATTCAAGCGGGTGGAAGACGCGATCACCTTCCAATCCGGGTTCACTGCCAACCTGGGCACCATCCCGGCGCTGGTCGGCAAAGGCGATATGATCTTCTCCGATGAGCTCAACCACGCCTCAATCATCGACGGAAGCCGACTTTCGGGTGCAACCATCACCCGCTACGAGCACGCCAACCCAAGCTCGTTAGAAACGGTAATCCGCCAAAATGAAGGCAATTACCGACGCGGATTGGTCATTACCGATGGCGTCTTTTCGATGGATGGAGACTTTCCGCCCCTCGACAAACTGGTCCAAATCGCCAAAGATCACAACCTGATGTTGATGGTGGACGATGCCCACGGTGAAGGTGTGTTAGGCGAAGGCGGGCGCGGCATTGTGGACCACTTTAAGCTGCACAACCAGGTGGATGTCGAAGTCGGCACCTTCTCAAAGGCATTTGGCGTGATGGGCGGCGTTGTCGCCGGCAACGCCAAGATCATCGAATGGCTCCGGCAGCGCGGTCGTCCGTTCTTATTCTCCTCTGCTGTCACCGTGCCCGATGTCGCAGCGACCATTGCCTCCGTAGACCTTTTGGAAGAATCCACTGAGCTGGTCGATAAGTTGTGGTCCAATGCTGATATCTTCAAAAACGAGATGAAGAAACTGGGCTTTGATACCGGGAAAACGATGACCCCGATCACGCCGGTCATGCTCGGCGACGCCAAATTAGCCCGAGAATTCAGCCGTAGGCTCTACGAAGAGGGTGTGTTCGCGATGGCATTGGGATTCCCAACCGTTCCCCGCGGGTTAGCCCGCATCCGGGTGATGATCTCAGCCACACACTCAGAAGACGACCTCGACCAATCATTAAAAGCCTTTGCCAAAGTAGGCAAAGAATTTAATGTGATCTCCTGAGTATTAATCAATCAATTATTAATTAAGCACAAAGCGCCCGTCATGGGCGCTTTGTGCTTGTGAGATCAAACGTATCAGACAGCAGGTTTTTCTTTTTTAGGTTCCTTGAAGGGGTCATAGTCAGGGTTCGTTCCCGACCAGCAGCACCCAGGTTGCTTAAAACTGTTGCATGCCAGCCCGCGTGAGCAGCGGTGTGCCATGATGCGAGGTGCCTGCTCCGGTAAAAAGGTCGCCGGATAGACAATTTCAGCTTCTAAGGCAACTTCTTCATCTGCACGTTCACAATAGGAAATTTTGATGACTTCCCAATTTCGATAAGCCACAGGATTACCTCCATTTACAAAATCGACATCTACCAGTATTCAACACCTGGATTATAACACATCGAGCCAATTTAACAAGTTATTAAAGGTTATAACGCCCTGTTAAACCGGAAAAGATCACTCAGAAATATCCTTGAACTCTCCGTCTACCACCGATTTTGAGCCTTCGCCCACCGGGATATCCTGCCCATTCAACGCTCGGCGATGTTCCTCAACAATCTCCTGCGGACACAGTTCGAGGAAGAGGTAACCACCCAGCCATATCACCAACCCATCATCGATCGGGATGATCGGGATCAGGTCAAAAGGTACCACCAGGTAAATCAACGCGCCGATTGGCAGCAGTTTCAGCAAAACATTAATCCGGGGGTCTTTCAACAACCGGATAATTAATCGCAGGTTTTTATAAAGCATCCCAATCAAATTTTGATCCGAGTTTCTGAATTTATCAAATCCGAACTTACTTTTATCAGCCATACTGACTCCCTTTTCTTTAGCTAATCACTATTTCTCATCTTTTGGTTCACTGCCAACCATACGCTTTCGACGCCAGTTGATCAGCGGCGCTGCCAATCTTCTCAATCCATACTTGATCACAATCGGCGAAAGCCACTTGCCGCCCTCTCGGTAGTGCACACGCAGCATCTCAGGCCAGCACCGTGCATCCGCAGCGATCGTTTTTGCGTCACCATGCAAGCGGAAGCTCGCCCAAACACGCCCTGCCAAATAAACCACTGGCGCTTGCGCAGCCAAGCGCACCCACAAATCATAATCCATCGCAAAATAAAAGGATGGGTCCAAAGGCCCTACTTTTCGCCAAAGATCTCCCCTAAAAAAAGCCGATTGCTGCGGGATGTGCACAAAACCCCGCCGCAGCCGTTGATAATCCGTCTGCGCTGCAGGGAACTGCCCAATCGTACGCCCTTCGGCATCAATGAATGTGCAATCACTGTAGACCAGTCCCACATCAGGATGTGATTCAAGGTAATCCACAGCTTGTGCCACAGCCCCGGGTTGATAAACATCGTCCGAGTTCAGCCAGGCCAGATATTCCCCATTCGCTTTAGCAAATCCTTTATTGATCGCATCGGTTTGACCTCGGTCGGAGATCGATTCCCAATACGCCAGCCGGTCCTCATATTCTTTGATGATTTCCTGGCTGCCATCGGTTGATCCCCCGTCAATGATGATATATTCCAGGTTTGGGTAATCCTGCGTGAGCACCGATTCAATGGTCTGACGCAAAAATTTCGCCTGGTTGAAAGAGGGGGTTATGATGGAAACAAGCGGTTTATTAGAATTCATTGATTTTGACATCACTCAGAAAAAAAGGTTGAACACATGCTGACCAAAACCGGCAACACCCTAATTATACTGACAACCTTCCGGAATCAAAGTGTGAGGCTGGGTCAACACCACATCCTTAGGTCAATCCGCCGGCTCGACTAAAAAGATATACGCGTCCCCATCGTAGGTGCCAAAGGCCTGCCTGAGCGCTTTATCCCGCTGATCCAGGCTGAGATCGCGCAGCACATCCGGGGCAGCGCTGTCGAAATAAATTGCCTCAAAACCCTGAGCCCGTACCCATTCGATAAAGGCTTCAGAGGACTCAAATTCCGGAATATCTGCACCGCAGAAATTGGCAACCTCGCGGTCAGCTAAAAAGACGACGGACGGTGTGCAGGTCAACACCTCATCACCGGGCTCGGTCACCTCACGTAAGATCAACGCAGCCTGCTCACCTGGTTCTTGCCCCAGTTGGCGAGGTTTATAGACGATAACCCCGGTGCGCAAGAAGTAACCCGAAACCAACAACAGCAGCATGGCCATATACTGCCACTGCGGATATTTCTTCGACCTCTTTGAGAGTAAATAGACCAGCAGCAGCCAGCTCAAATAAACCAGCATCCCGATTTGAACGGCTTCTTCACCCTTGACCAGCGCCAGGATCATCACACTTCCCATGAGAATTGCCCAAACCAGCCCCTCACGGGTTTTCCGCAGGCTGTCTAACAGCGCCTTCAGGCCAAATATCGCAAACACAAAAATGACAAAATAAAACACGCGGAAGTAACCCACCCGCACCAGCGTACGGGCAATACCGGCGCTCAATGGCAGCATCCAGACCAATCCAAGTATCGCAATAGGGCGTGTCTTCTTTTTCCGCACAAGTGCGATCCAACCTCTTAAAGCCAATAAGGCAAGGAAGATCGCATCCCGCCGGTAAAATGCCGTCATAAATAAACCGGGCAGTGATTTTAGCACATTGATCACCCGACTCAGGTAAGCCTGCGGATTGCGGGAAATGGCGCGGAAGGCCGAATAATCGTTTTCTTCTGGCGTACCGAACAACTCCCGGGCAACGTAATAACTCTCGGTTGGGGCAGCAAACCGCCCTTCCCCCTCCGGCATATCCACTTCCTGTCCCTGCTCAAAAGCCATATAAGAACGGGAAGCCATGCCTGTTTCGAAATCCCCGGTGATAGCGCCTCGCAGCAGCACATAACCCACGCTGAGCGATAGAAAGGGCACCAACACTGCCAGCAGCAATCGCCACCAGCGGTGGTGTTTGGCGCCAAACCAGAGAACAAAAATAGCCAGTGCAATGATCAGGATCATCGCGTCGCCGCGTGTTAGCATGCCCAGCCCCAGCCAGAAGGAGGCCCACCAGACATGTTTGATGCGTTTCGTTTTAATAAAAGTCACCATTTGCCCAAAGGCGATCGCAGAAAGCGCAGCAAATAGCAAGTCTGCGGGATATTCGAAATTTTGGGTCAGTACGGGCGAGATCACTAAAAACCCAAAGAGAATGATCGGATTGTACTCGTCTGTAAAAGCCCGTCCCACCTGCCACGTGCCCACAAAGAGCAGCGTAAAGAGTAAGAAACGCATCACCGAATTGACATGGATCAACCAAAACGGGGAACGCTCGAAAAACAGGGTTATAAAACCGGCAATAAAATTATAGAATGGGCCATCCGCAAGGAAAGGCAACTGGCCAGAAAAAAACTCTTTGCCGTTGACGATGTAATAGGTTTCGTCCCAGGGGGCGATGTCACTCAAATTGGGCGAGAACCACGGCAGGTTGATCAAAACAGCGATCAGGTAGATATAAAATGCCGGCTGCCTGATCAGGCTGGCTGCGCTTGCTTTCAGCCACTGCCAAACGCTATTAAATGGTTTTGTCGATGGTTTAGTCGATGGTTTCTTTTTCGTCATTTGTCGCCTTTTTCTCAAGGGCACAGATACTGCTGTTTTTCAAGGGTTTGCTTTAGAACTGATACTGCTTGATTCTCAGTCTCACTTATTCGGTTTCTGTCCAGCGGATGCCCTGCTGATCAACAACCAGCCGCCGGTTTGAATGCTGCAGCTTGCGGCGCAGATTGCGATACCATACAAACAAGCCCCGCAGACCAAGCAAGCCGCCCAGTGCCTGCACCCACTTATACCATACAGCCAAAACAGCCTTCGGGGCGATCTTCCAGGCTTTCGCAAAGTGCTGCAAGGCTTGTTTCGGTTTGCCCGCATCGATCAGGCGCCGGGCAGAAAAGACATGCAACCCAGCCCGAATTTTTTGATCGTGCGCAGCAAAAACAGGCTCAAAGGCTTTTTCTGTCCGCAGGCTTTCCACAAACTTAAACGCCTCATCCACAAAATTGCCTGCCATGGCAATCGTTTTAGCTTCCTCGTGGGTGCGCTCTACCGCCCAAAAGGCATCCACATGCCGGATGGGATAAGCCGATGCAATCCGCACCCACAATTCATGATCCAAAATCAGATGGCTTTCCGGGCGCAAATACCCGGCGTGCCTTAAAGCCTCATAACGCATGAAAACCGCAGGTTGCAGCAAGACTTTAAAAGCCAGTATGTCTTCCAGGTTGTATTGCCTGTATGGATGCCAATCCAGCAATCGCCCCTGTGCATCCACCATCACACCATTACCATACACCATGCCCAGATTGGGATTTTCCGTCAACGTTTTCACTGCCTGGCTGACCACATCACAGCGGTAATACACATCATCCGAATTGATCCAGGCGATTATCTCCCCTGTGGCGCGTCTAAAGCCCTTATTGATCGCATCCGCCTGCCCCTGGTCTTTTTCTGAAGTCCAGTAGGCTAACCGATCTTGATAGCGTTCGATGATCGCCTGGCTGCCATCGGTTGAACCACCATCGATCACGATATACTCCAGATGGGAATAGTCCTGGCACAATACCGAAAGCAGCGTCTGCTCTAAATAAAGCGCCTGGTTATATGAGGGCGTAATGATAGAAACAAGCGGTTCAGTCTTCAATCTATTAATCCATTTCATCAATCACATAAGCGGGTTTCAGGAATAAAGAAAGAGGATAAATTTCACCAATCTGCCAGCGCTGCGCCAATTGATATTGCACTTCGTCAACAAAATCCGTTTCAGTCACTTCAAATAAGACGATACCACATGGGTCAAAATTTGGGTCAGCAAACGCGGATGACGTGTTCTCCACTGCGACATGTTCAATGCGATAATCACCCGAACTCGGGGTGAGCGTGCCCCACAGCAGGTACTCCGGCGCATTTTGGCGGATGATCAGCCCATAAGTGCGGCATCCAGAGACCTCCATCAGGTAGGTCAGTTCCAGAACGGCGCCTTCAATGTTCTGATTATTGGCAAAACGCAGCCCTCGCCGTGACATGTGCCAGATGCTGTTACGATTCTCTGGTGACCACGAAAATGACCTGGAATAATTATTTAACAGGGGGTTGATCAGCACCACAAGCAGCAGCCCAGCCATCACCCAAGAGACAATTTTTGGTGACCACTTTCCAAATATGATACCAAACACCGATGCAAAAATCACAAAATAAGGGATAAAAAAGCGCGTGCTCCAAGATTGCCAGCGGAAAACCGAGGAAAAGATAACCGCCCCTGCCAAACCACACAAGGCTAAAGCGATCACACCTAAAGTGCTCTGGCGTTGATGCTTCCGGATCAAGCCGAGTGGTGCCAGGATTAGCATCAAGCCTGACAGCGCAAAATGCAGCGGGTTACCTGCAACCTCTTCTCGGGTGGGCACATAATAAAACTCCGCTGGCCCGTGGGTAAGTTGAGGATCAAACAATGGTAAATTGATCCATTCATGGATGCGAGCCAATACCCTCTGCACGGCTTCGTTGATCAAGCCATATTTGCCGTTCATCTGCACTGCCGCGTGGCGGGACAAATTGGAAAAAGTCACATCCCAGCCAAAGTAACCATTGATCAGGAACTTCTCATTGCCAGTGTAGACCGGATTGCCAAAACCCAGCCAATTCCGCGCCCAATGACCCCCGTTGAGCATAAGCACAGCCACAAGACCAATCCCGGCAAAGGCCAGCGTTTTGCGCCAACCGGCTTTCGTCAACATCCTCACCAGCAGCCAGAGGAGCAGCGGCAGAGCAAAGAATAAAAATGTTCCCTTGGTCAACACGCCGATCCCCACAGCTAACCCGGCGCAAACCCAATCCAGCCAGCCTGATTCTGATATGTCGGCTTCTACAACGTAGAAGACCAACCCAGAAAAGGCAAATGCCAGCACAACATCGTTCTTTCCGCCGGTAACCTGCAAAACCACGATCGGTAATGTCAGAACGAACAGTGCAGCCAACCACTGTCCCCGGCGCGCAGCACCCAACCGTTTGGCAGTCAGTGAAGCCGACGCCATGGTCAGGAGTAAGCTGCCCCATTGATGAAAGGAGGATAGGTGATCTCCACCGCTCAAAATCTGCCAGTGCAGTTGAGTAAACTCACTAAACGGCGGCATCCATAACTGCCAGGTCATGGATGTTGGATAAAATGCCAAAGAGCGGTTTTGGATCCAGTGCATCACCCGGCTCATGTGATAAGCTAGAATATCGTGAATGTTTGGGGGTGAGAGAATGCCCGTGATCAACAAGATGAGCAGGGTCGCCAGCACCACTGTCACCATTAACCTATCAAACCAACTGAATTTTAGATGTTTGCAAGTGTTACCGAGTTTCTCCACACCGACAGAGAGCGTTCCTGTGCGCCAGCCGAAAACAGCCAGGCAGATCACGGCACCAGTCCACATGATAACCAAACCTAACGCCGTCAAACCGCGCACCAGGCTCAGGAGTTCCGTCCCGATCACCAAAAAAGCAGACCAAATCAGCCCAGCCTGAATTAATGGCTTGCGTAGATCGACATTACCCCCCTTATCTGCTGGCGCGTGGCCAATCAACCACAGCCAAAGCAGCAAAAAAGTGATCAATGGGAGCATTGCAAATATAGCCATCGGTCCCAACTCCAAATTTGCGGACCTAAATTAAAACAATGTGTTGAAGTCAACTTTCGGGAAAATGGTGAGTTTCCCATCCACTGTTGCATCTAAAATCTTACGCCCATCGGCTTCATAGGCTGCTTTTGCCATCCGGTAAGCGCGTTCAGAGCCCTCTAAATCCGGCAACTGCCAGCGAAAACCCTTGCCGAAATAATTGGCGGCGAAATGGTTGGGGTCATCCCCCTGTGATGTGACCACAGCATTGGCTGGGCCTTTAGTCGCGAAGTTGTGATCAACGCCAATCAGAATGACCTCAGAAAACCCCAAAAAATAAGCCAACTGCAGGCTGATATAGGTCACCGTGAAGCCTTCAAACAAGCGTCCTGTAGCATCCCCGTTGAAATTTTCAGGGAGGGTGTAGTCTGAATCCAAGAACAGCATCTTTGGGCCGGGTTCGAATAACTTGCGCGCACGCCAGCTCACAAAAACCGGGATGTCCAGCGCCTGCAAATCCTGATGGCATTGCTCCAGTACCAGGTCGTTGACCGAGACAACACAGGATGTCTTGAATTGGTATTCATCAAATGCTAGATAGATCCGGTTCATCCCAATCGAAAATGACCCAGCCAACTTGCTCAGGTCGGTGTTGCGCAGGCTGGGGCCGTTGCCAACCACAAAACAGCGCTGCCCGGCAAAGCGGTTACGCCAGGTTTCCAAGCGTTGCTTGTTCTTGAACCAGGTTGGCGAGAAAACCCGGGCCAGCAAATGCCGGTCACGGTTATACCAAGCCCAATAGCGGCCCGATGCCATTTCCCATAAGGGTTCCGGCACAATTTCTTTTAGAGATTGTTTAATCTTCATCGCTCACTCCGTGCTCAATCGGGCGGTCGCCCCGCCGTCCACAATCAACGCCTGCCCGGTCATAAAAGAGGATTGAGTGCTGTCGGCAAGGAAATAAATAGATCGGGCAATTTCCTCCGGTTGACCAACGCGCCCATTGACGGTCTTCCGCGCCAGGTTTTCCAGCCGGTCCAGAACATCACCCGCACCAAGGTGGCCGCGGTTAAAGCCTGCCCGCAGCATAGGCGTATCAACTGCACCGGGTAAAATGGCGTTCACCCGGATCTCATCCGGGGCAAATTCGATCGCCATGGCGCGGGTCAGTGCCAGCAAACCGCCTTTGCTGGCGGCATAAGCGGCAATATTCGCAGAAGTCGCCACGGCATGCACCGAAGACACATTGACAATCGCGCCCCCACCCCTGGCTTTGAGCAGCGGATAGGCTAATTTAGCGCCTAAAAAGACCGAACGTAAGTTGGACGCCATCACCATATCCCACTCATCGGCTGTGGTATCAATCAGGGGCTTGGCAATTTGAACCGCTGCATTATTGACCACTGCGTCAAGCGTATCAGTGTATGATGAAGCTTTTTCGTAAATCTCTTCAATCTTTTCCGGCAATGAGATATCCGCCTGGATATAAATTCCGTCCTCAGGGAAGGCGTCATATCTCGGGCTGCGATCCACGCCGATCACCCGCCATCCCTTTTGTGAAAAGATTTCAACCGTCGCCCTGCCAATCCCCCCTGCAGCGCCTGTGATCAACAATATGCGAGATTCTTTTTCAGTCATCATTCGCTTTCCTTCTACCCGTGCGTTTTTTAATTTACATGTTTAGCAATATTAGACTTGCCCGACTGGACTATCAGGCGGCATAACGCGCTTTATGTTCTTCCAGTCCATCCGTGGGAATATTCAACCCGATCAACAAATTCCTGATCGTATTCCAATGCACCCGCTCCCAGAACCTGGGGCTTGAATTTGAGTTGTGCGGCGCCAGCAAAACATTTGACATCCCCCGCAGCGGACTGCCATCCGGCAGGGGTTCGTCTTCAAACACATCCAACGCCGCGCCGCCCAACACGCCGCGCTGCAATGCATCGATCACTGCCGGCTGATCCATCACCGGGCCGCGTGCCGTGTTGACCAACACCGAGCCCTGCTTGCACTGCGCCAGGCGTTCAGCATTGATCAGATGATGGCTGGTTGGGTTGAGCGTGCAGTTCAGGCTGATAAAATCCGATTGTGAAAGTAAGTCTTCCAGGCTGGTCATTGTCACGCCATTTTCCAGCAAGAAGTCCGGTGCGATATCCACAATATCGTTACCCAGCAATTTCATTCCGAAAGCTCGTGCCCGGCGCAAGACAGCCTTGCCCACATTGCCAACGCCAACCACTCCCAGAGTGCACTCGCTGAGGGTCTTGCCGTTGATCTTATCCCACTGCCCGGCTTTCATCTGCTCATCCAGCCAGGGGATTTGACGGGCAAAGGCTAACATGTAGCCGATCACGCTTTCCGCCACCGGCACCGTGAAGGCATTTGGTGTGTTCCCAACCAGAATACCGATGTTCGCCGCAGCCGTTTGATCAATCGAATCAATCCCGGTGCCCCATTTTGAGATAACACGCAAGCGGGGCGCGCAAGCTTCAATCACCCGGCGCGTGTAGCGGTCATCACCGCAGATGGTGCCGTCAAACTGCCCGGCATAAGCCAATAGCTCTTCCTCCGACAAACGTTCATTCACGTCTGCAACGATCAATTCCAGGTCGAAGGATGACAACACCGGTCCGAAACGTTCCATTTCGGGCAAAATGTACGGCGCTGAAATCAAAACCGTTTTCATGTGCATTCTCCTGTGTCCAATGGGGGTGCGGGTGGCTTGTTACGACTGCCCATATAGGTGACGGTAGAGGGTGTCTGCAATGGTGAAGTCCAATTCCTCATCGATATCCCAGGCTTCAATCGAGGGGATCTCAAACATCAGAGGACGCTCACCCAGCCGGTTGCGGCGTGAAAGCAGCGTCTGCCGCGCGAAGATATAAATGCAAGAATTTTCTTCGAACACTGGCGGAAGGTCCTGTGTGCGCAGCAGTACGGTGGGGTTGTGATTAATCGCCCGCCCGAGCTGATCGTAAAGCCGGGTGTGCAGGCGGGTAACGCCGAACAGCGAATCGTTTTCAGGTATGGCTGCAGTGAAGGTCTGGATCGCCTGAGAAATCGTTTCTGCTCGCAGCAATGGATTGGTTGAATGGGTCTGCAAATAGTAGTCGGCCTCGATCAGCGAAGTGTCGTGGATCAGGATCTCATTCATCGGCACATGATCCCCGCGCAATTCCTCGGGTCGGACAACGCTGCGCACTTTGGGGAAATTCTCAGCCAATCCATCTATAATTTCAGGGCTGTCGGTATCCACCAGGATTTCATCCAGCTCAGGGACAGCGCTCAGGGTGTTGAGAATGTGATGGAACAGCGGCTTCCCTGCCAGGGGACGATAATTTTTTCCTTTAACGCGCTCAGAATGATGCCGCATGGGCACCAGGGCAACAATTCTTTCACTCATATGCTTGCTTTCTATGTCGTTTGACCAGTTTCAGGGTAAACATTATACCGCTGATTTAAAATGCTCAATTTCATCATGAATTATAATTTATAAACGGTGGAGAACCAATTATGAATAAAAAATCGTCTCGAGCCACGTCCTATATCCTGATCGTCCTGCCGCTGGTGGTTGCTATAGCCATCATGACCCCCAGGCTGATCAGTCCACAATTCGGTTTACTGGATGATGGCACCATGCTGCTGAAGGTTAAAGAGATCCTCAATGGCGATCTTTCTTTCCAAGACGATCTGCAAGCCGGCCGCTTCCGCCCGCTTTACTGGCTTTATTTTGCGGTCATTTATGCAGGCGTCGGCATGAGACCTTTCTGGTTTTTCTTTGGCCACTTGCTGTTGTTCCTGATCTTGCTCATCCAAATCAGGTCCCTGATGAAAAAGATGAATGCGACAGATTGGCAGATCTTGCTTGCCAGCCTGCTTTTTATCTTTTCAATCCCTGTTGTGGAAAATTTTTACACCCTTTCAAAAGGAGAAGTCCTTCAGCTTGTTTTTCTGCTGGCAGCCTTGTTGTGTTTAGAAAGGCTCAAGCAGAAACATAAAGCTTACTGGTTAACTGGCATTACATCATTCCTCTACATCCTGGGGGCCATCCTTGTAAAGGAAACCGCGATTATCATGACTCTCATGGGAGGGGCCTGGGCGCTATATGTTCTGCTGAAAAAAGAACGTTTCGCGAAACAGGAACGAACCGCCCACCTGGTCTTTTTTGCATCGGCAGTGGCGGCCGCTATTGTTTTTTTCATCCTGCGGGAAATATGGGGGGCTGCGCCGCTCACTGGCGGAACCTACACCGAACGCTATACATTTTCCATTCAACTGATCCTGGTCAAAGCCACCCGGTGGATAACGCTCCTTGCGCATTATTTTCATTACCTGGTTCCATTAGCAATCATTGGCGTAATTTACTTCTTCAGAAACCAATCTGACAACCCCCATCGGGCAAAACGCACCTTTGACTGGAGTATATGGTCGTCGTTTTGGGTTATATCATTGATCCCTTGGGGATACGCTGAGGCATACTACCTGCTGCCTCTCAGTTTGGGCATCTCGGTTTTGGTTGGCCATGCAATGCCTGGCGTTTTAGAAGCCATTCGAAACAGTCCAAAACCCCTGCGTCATTTTTTAATTGGTTTATCCATCGTCAGCGGGTTGCTTTTTCTGGCAACGCTCCCCAACTACCGCACTCATGCCATGACCCAGCTCGCTATCGACCGCGCCAATTATCAAATGCTGACGGATGCCGTCGAACTGGCGCCGAGAAATGGCCGGGTGTTCATCGGGCTTGATAAAGAAAATGAGTATGTACAAAACATCCGTTATTTTCTACAAGAGCATTTAGGGCGGGCTGACATCACCTACGACTATCTGAGCGTCGAAACGCTTGAAACGCTGCACTGGTATTCAGATGCCATTGTGATCATCCCGCATGTTTCAAACCTCCCTAACCTCATCCCACGCACCGGGGTGGATGAATATTTCACCATGACCTGGTCGGACATCATCCTCCGCACTATGGAAGGTCGGCAAACCGGTTTACGAGAGCGCCACTATGATTTCAGATTGTCAAACCTTAACCTGCCGGTGATCGCCTGCCCGATTGTGGGTGAAAGGGGTTTCTGCACTGAGCCCGACCCAACAATTGATTTGCGCCCCTTCAGTTATGGGTGGGACTTCTATCAGGTTAATTGACTTTTTGTAACAACAAATAAAAAATGCTGGTGAGCGATGTGCCTTACCAGCATATGAATTAAATATAGATCATTTTAAAGATTAATCACTCAGGCAGCAAAAAGTCCTTCCCTTCCAGCAAACCCTGAGAGATGACCTTCAACGTGGGGGAATTTTCAGGCAAAAGCTCCTGCGGGCCAAAATCCTTTAAACGCACAAAACCAGGCCAGATGCCATCCGGTTTTAAGAATTGATCGAAGGGGAGCGATGTGCGGTAAAGCTGATAATACAAAAACCGGCGGGCATTCAGCCGGTAAGCTTCAGGCGCTTGCACCTCATCTGCCACCAAAAAAGACTGGAGCTGCGCCAAATAGGCCTCCCGCGACTCGGGGAAAAAGACCGTATCCAATTGCGTGAAGCGGGCTTTGCCAGCACATAACACCGGTGCACCCATGATCGAGGCTTCCATGCCAATGGTGGAGTTGTAGATCATCACAAATTTCGCCCGTTGGATCATCTCGTAAGAGCTGAAATAGGCATCCGGCCCCACAAAGACCAAATTCGGCAGTTGTTCCGCATTCCGGGCATTGACCCAATCCGTCACGCTCTCACGGCTTTCCTTACCGGGGCGTGATTCGTCGGGGTGGGCTCGGATCACAAACAAGGTCTCAGGATGCGCCCTGACCACTTCCAGTACGCTATCCAGCCAGCTGAACATATCTGAAAAGAGCACATTGGCATGCGGCTGGCTGGTGTCGAAGATCACATTGGTGAAGATCGGAACGACCTGTTTGAAGCGGGTGATCTTTTCAACAAATGCCTCATCCAGTCCTGTCATTTCAGGCCAGAATGAGACCCCAGCCATGGAGAAATCACCCTTAAACCGCTTGGAAAGATAATCGTCCAATTCCCGGTTCTGTTCATCAGAAAGCTGGAAGGTGTCGGGGATGTTTACCGGGTAAGCGGTTGCCTCCCCCTCGGTGAAGAAGGCAGAAAATGGCCTCAAACCGACTTCGTGTGAGTAAACCGGCAGCTCATGTTGATGCGCGACCCAGCGGGTAGTCGCTTCCGGGAACTGCATGCCGTTGAACACCATCACCGAGCGCGGCTCAATTTCACCGAGCAGCCGTTCGAATTTCTTGGCGACCTTATATGCCGAGAGGATATAGTGGCGGTAAAGGATGCACGTGTCCTCGTCATCTTGCAGATGATGCCGGCGCAGGATCCAGCGCATTGAGGGCAGACATAACTCGCCGAGCGGTATACCTTCATATTCGAAATTCCGCAATTCCGCTAAATTCGTGCCGTGCAGCGACTTAGCGAAGTCGGTGGTGTTGTAAAAATCCATCCAAATCACGTCTGATCGGTCATAGATGGCGGCAGATTGCATCACGCACTGCTGGCAGGGCGGCAACCGCCTGACATCATTATTGTCCGTGCCCAGCACACAGCGGGTCATCCCGCGCTTGCAGGTGAAATGCGCCACCCTGACGCCCTGCAGGCGCAAAGACCACCCCGTCAGCATGGCAAAGGCCGCATTCAGGCTTAACCCGGTGATGCGTGTGGACGCATTGAACGACACCACAATCTTCCGGTCATCCGGTTTGGGGGCAGCCTTGGCAACAGCCTTAGCCATCTTGCGGATATCGGCATTGACACCCAGCCGAACAGGCTGGGTTTGCAGAAAATCAGTGGCTCGTTCGATTAATTTCATTTCTTATCCAGCGGTTAGCGGCTGTAACGTCGCAGTTTTTTAAGTGACGACTGTTCACTTTCATAAACCTGCTTTTCGCCATCGCCCATTGATTTTTCAGTGACACGGATATATTTGACCAGCGTCCTGACGCCGTGCGGCTCGATCGATGCTGCCTGATCCGACCCCCACATGGCGCGGTCAAGAGTCACATGGCGCTCCACAAGGGATGCACCCAATGCTACCGCCAAAGCAGATGGCACCAAGCCTACTTCGTGCCCTGAATAACCGATCGGGCAGTCAAATTCTGCCTGGAGCGTGTGGATCATCTTCAAATTCAATTCATCGGGCGGGCAGGGGTAGCTGCTGGTGGTATGACAGATCAATAAATTTTCCAAGCCAAGGATCTCAACAGCACCTCTAATCTCCTCCATGGTTGACATCCCGGTAGAGAGGATCACCGCTCGGCCAGTGTCTTTCATCGCGCGCAACAGTTTGTGATCGGTGAGCAAGGCTGACGGCACCTTATGGGCAGGCGGCGCAAACGCATCGATAAACTCAAGTGACGGGATATCCCAGGCGCTTGCCAGCCAATCGATGCCCAAAGACTTGCAGTATGCATCGATTTCTTCATATTCCTCCTGGCCGAATTCCACCTGATAGCGGTAATCGAGATAGGAGATGTAGCCCCAGGGGGTATCTCGCATTTGATTTTTCTGGTGCTCGGGCACACATAACTCAGGGGTGCGTTTTTGGAATTTGACTGCGTCTACGCCGGCGTCAAACGAGGATTTGATCAACTCTTTGGCAATTTCGATGCTGCCGTTGTGGTTGATCCCAATCTCCGCAATGATGTAAGTCGGATGCCCTTCCCCCACCAGGCGATCGCCAATTTTAATTTCTCGTGTCATTAAGTCTCCTTAGGATCAAATAAAGATATCCAATTATGCTGCCGAATAGCGGTTTAGCAGGATATCACAAACCGCACGCACTGCGCCATACCCACCGGCGTTCTTTAGAACCTGGTCAGCCAGACGACGCACCTCTGGCTGGGCATCCGCCACGGCGATCGCACAAGCCACCAGCGGGAAGCAGGGTAAATCGTTAACATCATTGCCGACATAGATCGTCTCTGATGGGGCAATGTTTTCCTTTTCAAGATACTGCGTGAGGGTGCGCGCTTTATCCCCAACACCGAAGAAGTAGGGCAGTTTAAGCTTCTCAGCCCGGGCAGCAACCACAGGGTTCTTCTCGGTCGAGATGATCACCGCCTTAAACCCGGCTTTAAGCAGCATCGCAATCCCCATACCGTCCCCCCGATTGGCAGCAACAAATTCCTCGCCATCACGATTGACCCATACACGGTTATCCGTCATCACGCCATCGAAATCAAACACAACCAGGCTGACTTTTTCAGGCCAGGGTCTGGGAGGTGTGCCCGGGTAGATCATCTCAAGATTTTGCTCTCGCACGAGGCCTTCATACCGTTCCCAGTCGCGCATGGTGTCAATATCGACCGTGAATTCAGGCGCGATGATCACCGGCAGGATCACATTCCCGCTCATAGAACCCTTCTGAAGAATGACCTGGGGGCGGATCACATCAATGTGCCCCGTCTGCCAATAAACTGGCGGCAGGCTTTGACGCGGGGCATTATACGGCTCCGTGATGCCTTCTACTTCAAGCAATGGCTGCATCTGTCCATCTACTCCAATGCGCCACATTTTATGCGGGTTCTGACCGGCAGGCACCACCCCGCGCACGGAGTCCGCCTCGGGATGATTGAGCAGGATTTGAATAGCTTCATCAACCAGCCTAACCGGTCGAATCGGCGAGGTCGGCCTCAATTGCACCACAAGGTCTGGTTCATAGCCCTCATTTTCTTTGAGCCATTGCAGTGCGTGCTCAAAAACGGGATGGTCCAGTGTGTCATCCTGGGCCAATGCCGCTGGCCGCAAAAAGGGCACCTCCGCCCTAAATTCGCGTGCGACTTCGGCGATTTCAGGGTCATCGGTTGAGACCAACACTCGCGTGACGAGTTTCGATCGCTGACCTGCTGCAATGCTGTAAGCGATCAGCGGGTAGCCGGCAAATTCGCGAATGTTCTTCTTGGGGATGCCCTTCGATCCTCCCCGTGCAGGGATGATCGCCAGGATTTCAGGTTGATCTACCATGCCGTCCAGCCTCCATCCACAATTAAGTTGGCGCCGGTCATATAAGAAGAGCCTTCAGAGGCTAAAAAGACCACCGCACCATTCATTTCATCCAGATTCGCCATACGCCCCATCACCGTTCGTGCGGAATAGGCTTTGAGAAAGGCGTCATCATGCTGATGATAGATTCCGCCCGGGGTGAGCGCATTCACCCGGATGGGTTTGCCGGCATAATAGGTCGCCAGGTAACGGGTCAGCCCCAAGACACCAGCCTTGCTGACGGTGTAGTACACGGGTTTATACTGCCGCGGACCCTCTGGGCGTTCATACAAACGCTGGTCAGGGCCAACCAACCCATAAGTCGAACAAATATTGATGATCACGCCATAATCCTGCAGCAACATCTGCCGGGCAGAAGCCTGGCAGGTTAAGAACATCCCCGTCAGGTTGACATCAAGGGCTTCACGCCATGAGTCAAGGGGGTAGGTTTCAAAGGCATTGGCAGATTGCGCCGACACATTTTCCGGGTCAAATTTCGGGTCAAGCGCCGCGCTGTTAACCAAGATATCTACGCTTCCAAAACGAGCGACCGCTCGCTGCACCATATCTGAAACCGACTCCGGATCGGTCACATCCACCCGGACAGCCATGGCATCAATGCCCTCCTGGGTCAGTGCTTGCGCGTGCAACTGGGCAGCCTCACCCGCCAGGTCGGCAACCACCACCTTCGCCCCTGCCTGCCCCAAAGCACGGGTGAATTGCTTGCCGATTAATCCAGCACCACCCGTCACCAGGGCTGTGCGCCCCCCTAAAGAAAATTTATCCATGATCGTTGTCATCCGTGAATCCTTGTGATTAAAATTCGCAATGAGCCATTCCAATTATACCCTCGGGTGTAGAATCTACAGCCGAGGCAGGTGCTGACCGTTTGCCAAAATCCACCAGCAGAACATTTTTTTCCTTGATATTAAATTAAACTTCGATGACTGAACCTTTCCGACCGGATTCATGCACTGCTTCGGTTAAAACCAGTGTCCGGATTCCCTCAGAGATATCACACACGGACTGCGTTTCGCCTGAAACCAATGCTAAGAAATGACGCATCTCCTCTAAAAACAGATCGTTGCGCTCAAAGCCTTCCGGCGGAAAAAGTGTGGACCAGCTTTCATCCTGGGTGTGATAGACCCGGGCGATCCCGGTATCGTTATGCCATTCGATGAAACCCTGCTCGCAGGTGATCGTCATCCAGTGTGACCCCGGCCGCTGAAAATAATCAAGGTGAATGGCGCCCAGGCAGCCGCTCTCAAATTTGAGTGTGATCTCTGCCACATCTTCCACATCCAGCTCCAGTTCTGAGACCTGCCCGGTGACAGCCGAAACGCTGCTGACCTCGCCAAACAACCAACGGGCGTAATCCAACGGATGGCAGAGCGTATTGACTACACCGCCGCCCAGGTCTCGGCGGGCGGCATAACTCTGGCGGTAATCCTCCCAGGGGTGCCAGCCAGGCAGATATTCACCCCAATGCACCTGAAATGAATAAACCCGCCCTAAACTGTTGGAGGCCAGCAGCTTGCGGATCTGGTTCAACACCGGGTGAAAGCGGAATTGGAACCCGACCAGTGTTCTCACCTTCATCTCATCCACGACCTGCTCAAGTTCAGCCAACCGCGCATCGCGAATGTCGGTTACGGGCTTTTCAATCAGCAGGTGCCCGCCCCCGTGGACTGCTGGGATCGCAACATCCAGGTGCAAAGCGCTCGGATTGGAAATGATCACCCCATCCGGCTGATGTGCCAGGGCTGCCTCAAGGTCCGTTTCAACCGTAAATGGGGCCAGTTCATGATCGGGGAGGGTGCTGTGATGCGTCCGGTAAAGAACAATATCGGTTTGCCCCAATGCCAGCAAATTTCTCAAATGTCGTCTACCAATCGAACCAAAACCAGCAATCAAGAATTTCAATTTTCAATTCCTATCTCTTGATGAACCATCCAACCTTCAAACTATTGGCGGTTTGATCACGCAACATCATCGTCCTGGTCGCCGCCATACTCATCCAGTGTATCCAGTTCCTCCTGAATGCCTTCTCCTTTGTCTCTCTTGAAAAAAGAGACGATCTTCTTCCAATAGATGCGCACCGCTACCCCGATGCCGAGCAGCCCTGCCAAAAGGATCTGGATCAGGAAACTACCTGAACCAGGGTCAAGGTACATCATCGGTCGTAAAAACAAAATTATCTTCATTAATGCCTCATTTCACAAAATTTTTCTCAACTGGTTTGCCCGTTTGCTCTCATTAAATATATAATCCGTTCGGACCCTGAAAGCGGACGGCGTTCTACAATCTCAAAATAATGACTGAATGCTTCTTCAAAACCTGCGACGGTGTAGTTCTCAAAGATATCCTCACGAGAACGCAGCAAGCGCTGAACCTGCGAATCGGATTTCGGGACGAATTCAATGATCAGGTTATCACCTGCCTGACGAAAGAATTGCGCTGCCTGGACGAGCGGGACGTTGTTCGAAATCGCCAGGTGGTGGATCAGCGCCAGGGCTAACACAAGCGGTGCTGGCCCCCGCGCTAAGAGCGACTGACGTTCATTGTGCGCCCAACCCAAACTGGGCGAAGGATTGGTCAGGTCCATCACCAGCGGCAGTAGGTTCTGCTCGCCCGCTTTCCGCACCTGAACATAATTACGCATCACAGCCCCAGGGTCCACATCAAAGGCAACGGTAAAAAGGCCCTTATCACTCGACAAACGGCTGAACTCGCCATTATTTGCACCCAAATCCCACACACGGCTTGGCTTCACCCGGGTGATAAACTCGCTGACGATGGCTTTCTTTTTCTCAAAGGCATCCTGCGAATAGTTGGTGTCCTCATAATAGTTTGCCCATTCGGTCTCATCCATGCGGATACTGAGGCTTTTGACGGCATTACGCAAACTTTCTAATAAACCCACCAGTGCCTTGCGGCTGACCTTACCCTGCATCTCCTGCTTACGGACCTGAAGATTAGCATAACGTTTTTGGCTGCGTGCATGCAAATGGATGTGGGTCAGCAAGCTCAGGCGTAATTTAGATCTGAAAGGCAGCACCTTGGCAGCGACATCCAATGGGATGCCGTCAATAAAAACGCGACTCATCAGGTTCATGCGGGGGTCACGGTAAGCCATCAACGCCAAAGGGGCTAAAAAATGTTGGCAAAATTGCTTATAGGCGACCCAGGGTTCGCCTTCAGTGTAGATTTCAAACGAAAGCGTATCGATCAACTGCCACCGGCCTCGGTGAAATTGCAGATTATATGCGCTGGCATCCTTCAAGATCATCCCGTGAGAAAGAGCGGTCCGCGCTATGCGTAACGTGGTCAAGGCAGCGCTGCGCAGCTGCAAGAACGACCATTCGTAAGGGTAGGAAATAAAATCGACCATTTCGGGTTTGATGATCTGATAAACCGATTCGGGATCAAGTGCATCCATCAAACCGACCTCTTCATGCGAGATGAGCAAGCCCTGTTCAACCAGATCAGCATACAAACCCGATTCCATCAGATGGTCATAATGCGGCTGATAAACCTGATTGACCTGACGGTAAAGCTCCTCTGCGCGGTAAAACAAAAAACCGCTCGGGTCTCTAAAAGAACCAGCCTCATTGATCTGATCTGTTGCCATAAAAATCCATTCCCCAATCGATCTAATCAAACATCAAGAAAAAACAATTCAATTCAACCATTTATAGATGCGGTTAACGATGCCCTGCATCACATACCTGACCCATTTAACCTGCGCCAAGCGGTGCATTAAGCCGTTTTGTTCCGCATAAACGGCTGCAGCCCTGACGGATAAACCTGACTGCTGCGCCAGCTCAGCCACCTCGTCAGAGATAGCATTGCCCATTAAGCGCACCGTCTGCTCCCGAGTGCAGAATCGCAGATACCCTTTAGCATCCATCCGGTCATCGAGCTCGACCATGCGCCCCATCACACGGTCACTCCACCCCTCAGGCATCATTTCTGCCAGCACTTCCTGCACCACACGCTTGGGGCAAACCATTTGATAATGGTGTGCAGACACCCAGGCTTCAAGCCCATGATATGTGACGATCATATCCTCAATACCTGCTACCTCCGATTCATAATGCTCCCAGGTGCGGCCTGTGTTGACCACGTATTCCTCTTCCCACTTCTTAGGGATCAGATCACCGCGTTTCACATCCATCTCTGGCTGATTGGCAAAGGCTACTGTGCTATCAGAACTCATCACCACCCGCTGGCGGATATAAAAACCCGTCACCGCACCCACATTGGGGAACATATCGATCACCGCCAGATGCGCCCCAAGCCAGCCCGGCAGGTGAAACACATCATCATCGGTGTAGGCGACAATCTCGCCGGGCGCACTGTTGAAGATGATCTTGAGAGCATTCAGCTTGCCAATGTTGCGCTTGGAAAGGATCAAAATATCAATTTTGCCTTGTTCATGCAACAACTGGAGATATGCCACCATCTCGGGGCAGCTGCCGTTATCAAAAACAAGCAGATCAAATGGCTCCTGCGTGTTTGCTAGAATGCTCTCAATGGTCATGCGGGTCACATCCAACCGGTTCTCAAAATAGCCGGCTTGATGAGGTGCATAAACCAACACCGCGACGGTCGTGCGTGCGGGTGCAAAATCCAGTGTCTGTCCCCGAGAGGGGTTAATTCCAATTCTCGGCATTAGTTTGATCCAATCATCAGCATCATCATTTCGTACTTTTGAGTTTATAAGCCAACCAGCCTCTCACTTCCTTGAAGGCCTTGACCGGGTGAAACAGCGCGAAAAACAGCCAGCCTAAGGGTTTTGAGTGCAGCCGCACCAATGGGAAGATCTCCACCTCCCGCCAAAAAGACTTCCAAGTCATCGTCTTGCGCTTGAGGCCTGCCGCCGAAAGACGATGGGTGACATCCGCCAGGGTGAAGATCGTCCGGCGACCGCCCCCGATGCGCACATTGACGGCTGTTTCTGGCTGGTGGAAGTGAACAATCCCGCCGGGCAGGTGGGCATAATCATGGTTCTGATGAACGATGGTTACGGCGTCCGTCATATCAATCACAGGCCAGCCCTGCCAGCGCGCTCTGAAGATCATCCAGTTATCCCAGCCCGCCCTGCCGACTGCAAAATCCGGGATTTCTTTGAAACAACTGCGGGGAAAAACAAAATAATCACTGCCCGTCTGCCCATGTAATTTGCCTTCGTTCTGGGCTCGCTGCCGTAATTCATCCGCCCAATCCCCTGAAAAATCAAGGTTGGAGGTGACATCCAAATCATAACGCTGCCCGACGCCAAGAAAAGCTGTCTGCTCATCTGCCAATACCCGAACCCCATCAACCAACTCGGGGAGGAATAAAATATCAGCGTTGACATACACTAAAAACGGCGAGTCGTTGACCTGCCGCCCCAAGCTGAAGATGGAACTGATTAGCGGGGTGCCCATTTCGTTACAATCCACATCCGGGATGTGATGAACCCCGAGCTCTCGGCAAACCGCTTCGATCCCATCCTCATTGCCGATCACGACAACTTCAACATCGTCGCCCAAAGCAAGCCAATTACGCAGCGCGTTGCGCTGGATCAGATCAATGTGCGGGTTCGTGAAGGGTTTGGGCGCGGTAAACAGGGTAATCAGGGGCATTGCTCAAACCTCGTGGTCTTCTGGCAGGGGCAGCCATGCCTGGTGCGGCAAGATTTTCTGGACAACGCGGCGATATAACATCCCTGCCTGACGTTTCAGTCTCACAAAACGCTCCGGCTTCACTGGCGCGATCTCGTTTGTATCTGGCTGCGGTTGCGCCAGGATGGTGAGATACAGATTCAACCGTGCCGAACGCGGCACGCCATGCCGCCAGACTTTGAGCACCCTGAAACCGCCCTGCCGCAGCGTTTCTCGCAGAGTGTGGGGCGTGTAGCACACCAGGTGCGCCAGCTCATAACTATCGTGCTCGTAAAAATTCGGCACCTCCAACAGCAAGTAACCATCCTCTGCCAGCAGCTGCGTGCGCAGCATTCGCAGGGTTTTCACCGGGTCTGGTAA
The DNA here is from genome assembly GCA_016841365.1 of Anaerolineaceae bacterium. Classification (GTDB taxonomy): domain Bacteria; phylum Chloroflexota; class Anaerolineae; order Anaerolineales; family Anaerolineaceae; genus Brevifilum. The sequence continues at coordinate 23,072 of JAENZI010000010.1, read as the reverse complement.
ATGTTCTAAAACGTGCATCATCGTGATCAGGTTAAATCGCTGCGGGTTTGCGCTAATCAACGCGTCGAGCGACGCCATCATCGGGATACCCTGACTCTCTGCATAGGCGCGATAGGCATCCCCTGGCTCCACACCCATCACATCACTCCCCAACGCCTTCTGAAAGGCTGCCAGCAGCACACCTGCCGATGCGCCTACATCCAACACGCGCTGCGGATCGGGGATGTTTTGCCCGCGCAAAAGAGACAGCAGGTGAGCCGCCCGCTGCGATTGAACCCAAAGATCCTTGGCGGTTGGCTCTGCGCTTGCCTGGTAAACCTTGCGGTAGGTTTCTGCATAAAAAACAGGGTCAACAGCCTGGCTTTCTTCTGTGGACTGAAACACCAAGCCACACCGCTCACACTGGTAATAAACCAAAGGGAAACCAAATGACCTCACCCGGTCAAACTGCTTCTTTTGTGCTGATCCACATAACATGCAAGCCATCATTATATCTTTCAAAGAGAGGTAAAAAAATTATATCATTTGCCGTCAACGACTTAATTGAGCGGGATCATCAGATCATACAGCAAGCGTGTGTCAAGCGCTGGCAGCACGGGCTTCCCGACTGGTTTCAATGTTATCGTCTGCCCCTGAATTGGGATAGAAAGCAAGCGGTTCAGCTCACCGCCATCAGTCGTGATGAATATCGTCTCGCGCTGTAAAAAGTCGCCAAAGCGAACCATATTTGCGAAGGTATTGGTGCCATCAAGGGTAAAATAGCGCTCCACCCTGATGATATTCTCTTCCCATCCATCCACCAGCCTGAAGACTTGCGGCGGGGATTCCCAATCTTCCGGAATGACGAATAAAAGGCGCAGCATGCGCGGCAAATTCCAGGTGTTCGCATTAATCGAGGGGACGTCTGCCAATCCTGAAGGGTCAACCAGGATTGCCGTGTTTTCGCCTGCATCCTGAATAAGCGGCAGCAGATCAGCCCAAAAATCTTTTTGGAGCGTCCACGCCTGGCTGTAATCACCCTGGATGCGCCATCCATAAGCAAAATTCGTCGCCAAGCCCAGGCTCACCAAAACGATGAATCCGATTTGCCAGCCCTTCTTCCTCAGCCCGTGCAGGAGCAATGTCACAAGGCAGCCAATGATCAGCGCAGCCCCGACCACAGCCGCCAGGTGCACACGGGTCGCCCGTCCGCTGATCGACTGGGGGCGTAAAATCACGGTTAGCGGATAAGCCATGATCAGCATCAGCAAGCCGGCTGCCAGCAAACGCAGTTCCCGCTGAGTCTCACCAGTTAAGCTGGACCACCAGCCCTGTTTAATAGTTAATAGGTTTGAACGTGGTCGGTTGTGCTGGCGAAATGCCCAATAAAGCATCCCAAAAAATGCCAGTACCCCTAAAAACATCCAGATAATGACCTCAAGAGAAAGATGCCGGGCAACCTGCAGAGGGCGCAGCCCATAACTCCCCAAGGCGACAAACGGACCGATAGCCATGTGCCGGAACCCAATCTGGATCATTTCTGTGAAACCCAGGCTGGCCACGCGGGACTCGCCCACAGTCAGGCGCAAGAAATAAACCCCCAGGAAAATCGCACCAACAATCAGCGCGTTCAACACGAGGTATTTGAGCAGCACCTTGCCCCGTTGTTTAGTGAGAAGCGGAGCGGCTAAAAACAAAAGGAACGGGGTTTCGTAATTAAAGAGCACCAATGTGAGGAAAATGTAAGACAGCCAGCGGATCTTCGATCCAGAAATATACAGATGCAGCGCAATCAGCAGCAAAGTGATGGCCGTCTGCAGACCGTAAGCGTTAAACAAAAACGACTGGGTTGTATCCGCTGCGAACACGACATACGCCATACCGGCAGCAACACCAAACAAAAGGTTGGGATAAATTCTACGAAGCAAGGTGACAAATAAAGTGATATTCAACAACCACATCAGGTAGGCAAGCACATACATGCCCTGCAAACCACCTAACCGCCAACCCAAGTGACCCAAAAATACCACCCAGGACCACATCAGAGGGCGTCCCTGTTCAGCCAGTGTTGAAAAATAGCCTGAAATGGTGCTGAGGATGGTGTTGAAATCGGCTTCCATTGCCATGGGCAAGAAAGTCAGGTCATCTTCATACAACCCAAAAGACCCGCTCATCCAATACCGAGCGCACCAGGCAATCACCGCCAGGAACAAAACCAGCAGCGCCCACAACAAGGCAGGTTGGTCTTTGCTTGTGATTGATCCGCTGTTTACGCTATCGGTTTGCATAAATGCTCAGCTCCGATCGTCGACGTCCGTAAAGGATTTATGCTGAATCGCGGCGTTGATTTGCAACCATTCCGGGTGTTCTTCCAACAATTCCACGATGTCACGCATAGTAAACGCCTGCGTGCCGCCAAAGTGATCAAAGATGTTTCGAATTAATTCCAGGTCTTCCGGCGTATCCACTGCCAGACGGAAGCGGCCATAATCCGGATCGTGATCTGCCAGCAGAACCGAGAAACGCCCGGGTTGATCGTATAAATAGGGCATGACATGCTCACGCTCATATTTCGCCTGTGCCTCTCGCCAGGCGCGAGACAGGGCATCGAAGGTAGCAACCTCTGTATCCATGCCAATCGGCGTGGTGCGTTTCCAGGGTGGCGGCAGGCGGTTGGCGGCAAAATCCACACTGGCATCAAAAAAAGCGCGAATCGTGCGATCGACTTCCTGTGGGTCGATCAGCGGGCAATCACCCGTCAGGCGCACGATGGTGCGTGCCTCATACAATTTGGCCGCCTGGTAATAACGGTCAAGCACATCATACGGATCACCGCGGTAACACGGGAAGCCGCGTTGGCGGCAGAATTCGAATACCGGGTCATCACTCTCATCTGTTGTGGTCGCGACCACAACCTGCCCAACTCCCTGTGCTTGCCTTGCCCGTACGACCACATGAAACAACATCGGTTCACCGCTAATCTTTTTGAGCACCTTACCAGGCAGGCGGCTTGAGCCCATCCGCGCCTGGATGATCGCAACAACTGAGGGATCACGTGGTTGAAGGGACATTAGCTAAACCTCACTCCGCAGAGATGACTTCAAAACTGGCAACAATTTGATCGTAGTCCGAAATTAGCACATCCTCTTGAGGCTGCGTGGTCAAAAAGCCAAGCACCCATAACTTCCCCGAATCCTTCAGCAGGTAGATCAACTGGCTGCTCGTGCTGCCGCTGGCTTCAACAGATGTGACAAAGCGTAAGGTGTCACGTCCTCCCAAATCCAAACGTTCCTGCGACATGGAGTCCACGGCGTCGCCAAACAAAATATTGGCAACTGATGAGATCATCCCCAGGGACATCCCTGAAAATTGTTCATTTTTCAGCACCAGCATACTGCTCTGATAGGTGTCCGAACCGGTGAAATCGTAAGCCAAAAACACGATATCTTCTTTATTAGATTCATATAACTGTCTGATTTCATCAGCCCCTTCGCCGGAAATACCATCCACTAAAGTTTCAAGGTCTGATTCAACATCGCCTAAAACATAAGTGCCTGGCAGGGTGATCTGAACCCCGTTATCACTTAGCACCTGGGGTTGTGCCTGGTCTGTCGTCGGCGCAAGGGTTGGTGCAAGGGTTTCAGTGGGTGAAGTATCTGCTTCCGGCAGTACAGGCAAGGTGAGCGTCGGCTGCTGAAAAGCCGGCACCTGGGTCTGTGCAGCAGATCTTTGGCTGATAAACGGAAAGTTACACGCCACACCTGCTAAAACAAGGATCATCAACAAGCCAGTCCACGAATATTTTTTCATCATAAGTTTAAGCTTTCTCTTTTCATATTTCCCTGATGTTCTAATATGAAATGGATTCTAACGCATTTATGACCATCTACCAAACCCGCGAATTTCAATTCTATACCAACACAATTTGAAAAATATGGAACCCGGAGATTCAAATTCACAAGTTTGTGTCTGCAAAGTGAGCTTCTTGATAAAAACCGGTCTAACCTATAGCCATCTGATAAGCATCAAGAAGCATGCTGAAATTCACCTGCCAGTTCGCCCGTGCTTCCGCCAGCAGGCGCGCACACTCACCGTAGGCTTCCAGGTTAGCGTCTGCTGCCATCTGCAAAAGGGCACGGCTCAGATTGTCAACATCCCCATCACGAAAAAGAGCGCCGTTCTTGCCTGGCGTGACCCATTCCTGATTGCTGGGGATATCCGAGACCAATGCCGGCAAACCGCATGCCAACGCCTCAAGCAGCGAAACGGAAGACCCGTCACAGTGTGAAGGGCTTACGAACAAATCTGCGGCGTTATACACACCCGGTAAATCATCCATTGCTACCCAACCCGGGAAATAAACCTTATCAGCAACTGGCGCGAGTGTCTCGTGGATGAAATCTGCCTGCCGACCATCCCCTGCTAAAATCAACCGCAAGTGTTGATCTTTGCCAGCGGCTTGCACAAAGGCTTGCGCCATAAGGTCCACACCATAGATAGGTGACCAGGTGCGGTTGCACAGGATCACAAACTTATCGTCCCATCCCAACCGCTGCCGGAGGTCTCGCGCTTCTGCACCCCCGCGCTGCGGTGAAAACAGGTCCAGGTCCACACCCCATGGGAATTGCACCACCCGATCTGGGGGAAATCCATAGCTGAGCGCTTCGTCCACTACTGTCTGGCAGTCGCCCAAAAAGACGTCGCTATGCGCCAGCGTATAGGCTGTTGCCGTTCGCATCCACGGACTGCGGTTTACCCTGTTGAGCATATCAAACCCCCAGGACATCGTCACCAGCGGGTGAAATCCCGCCAATGCCACCAACAGTGCAGGCCCCTGCACCGGGCCGGCATGCACCAGGTCAGGCTGGATCTCCTCGATGATCTGCTGTAGTTTGCGCTTTCCATCTTCCCAGCCAGCCCAAGCCTTCCAATCAGGCTGTCCACCCGGCCAGTCGAGTTCAACGATCCCCGGTGGTGTTGCTGGTGCTGCCATATTTTGACGCAAGGTAAAAACCGTATGCGACGTACCCGCCAACGCGGTCAAGAAACGCCGATCGTGCGGGCTATCCTTCTCGGTAAAATATAAAACGCGCATCAAGCCTCAATCGTTGATGGTTAAATTGGTGACGCTTAAGGATGTCCAAATTGCGTCCAGCGCAATTCCTGCCCGGCAAATATCCGCTCCAGTGCTTTCAATCCAATCACATCCTGGATTTCGTAGGGCATGATGGCACCCTGCGCTGCCGGACGCAAGACATCGATCATCTCACGGGTGATGATTTCGCCCGGTTCGATCTCCCTGGCCGCCCGAAGGCAGCGCCGCTGGATGATGACTGTCTCTTTTTCGTTCTCAGTCACAAATTTATCGCCCGACCCCATGGCGCGCTCCAATTGGCGGGTCGCCTTCACCATGGCAGACCATGTCTCAGGGTTCATCGCAAAGGGATGATCAGGACCAACGCGATCATTATCGTCGGTGAAGTGTTTTTCAATCACGCGCGCACCCAGGGCAACCGCCCCAAGCACCGTGGCATGCCCGTGGGTATGGTCTGAAAGCCCCAGAATGACCTGCGGGAACATGTTTTGATAGGTTTTGAGCACATTCAAATGGATATTATCAAAATTCCCGTCCTCGGCGGTGTAATTGGTGTTGCATTGCATTAGCACCAACTGCGGGTTGAGGGCGAGAATGGCATGAACCGCCCGCTGCACATCAGCAATGGATGAAGCGCCCGTTGCCAACAGCACCGGTTTGCCTTTGCGCGCAATCCGCTCACAGGATTCGATCCAGGTGATATCCCCCGAGCCGATTTTGTATGCCGGGACATAATCATCCAGCATATCAATCGCCTCAAAATCATAGGGCGATGAGAAATAATCGATACCTTCCTCATCGCAGGTTTGCTTCAAAATCGGTGACCATTCAAAGGGGATTGAGGCGGAGGCATATACTTCTGTGACCGGTTTCTCCCATTTGGCTTGATGAGAAACCTGTGCATTCATGTGAGAGAAACCATAATCCGAAACAATCTTCGGCGCCTGGAAGTTCTGGAATTTCGCAGCGTCTGCGCCAGCCTCTTTCGCCAAACGGATCAACAACTTTGCCCGTTCCAGGCTGCCATCGTGGTTGGCTGCAATGTCTGCAATAAAATAAGTTGGGTGATCCTCACCAATCAGGTGGTTTCCAATCTTAAACGTCATCGTGCCTCCTTCAACTTCTACAATTCATATTATTTTCCATAGGTTTGCAGTTGCGCTGGATACCCCTCCTGCCAGCGTTGATAAAGCCTCTCAATGCCCTCAGCAATTGAAGGCAGGGCATGACCGAGGTCAGCCTGGACTTTATCTGTGCTTAAGGTCAGATTGAGTGCGCGTGGTGCATCCCGGTCCAGGCTGCGCATCTCCACGGGTTCAATCAATCCCGGGTCAAACCCAAAACGCTGTGCGATGCCCACACCGAAATCATACTTGCTCAAACTTTCGGGGCTGACCACGTGATAGATGCCTGTGAGCTTATGCAAAAGCATCTCTAACAAGGTTTCAGCCAGGTCTTCAACATACAGAGGGCAAAAGATTGCATCCACAAACCCTTTGAGCCGATTACCTGCTTTCAATTGGTTAAAGAAAAATTCCGATAAGCTGCGCTTGCCCGAAAGGCTCCAACCATAAAAAACCACTCTGGCAATCAGGGCATCCGGATTGGCATCTCCGACCGCCTCTTCGCCTGCCAGCTTTGTTTGGGCATAGACGCTCAACGGATGTGTCGAATCATCTTCTCGATAGCCGCCCACTGCCCCATCAAAAACAGCATCGGTTGAAATATGAACAAAGGGAATACCCGCCTCAGCAGCCCATTTCGCCAGCCGTCCGGGGACAGCAGCATTCACCTGGTATGCTAAGTCCGGGTTGTTCTCAGCCACGCCCAAATTCGCAATCGCTGCGCAGTGGATGACCGCTTCTGGTTCAAGCGCAGTCATCATGGCCAGCGCCCGATCCATGTTCAGTAAATCAACATTTTTTAGTGTAAAGGGAATCCCGTTCAGTTGACGCGTATGCGCCAACCCGGTCACAGCATGGCCTTGCGCTGCTGCTGTGAGGCTCAGGTTCAGGCCTAACAATCCTGTCGCACCCGTCACAATCAAGCGCATAAGGCTTTCTTTATTTCTTCTCTAAATCGGCTTCGATGGGAGCAACCATCTCCTGGATCTCTGCCATCGTCAGCCATTTTGAGTTATTATCGCTGGCGTAATGATAGCCGTCCGGCAGCGGGTCGCCTATATCCGACCAGTAATGACCAAACCACAACGCGGCCGCGGGTTGAACAACATACATATCCTCCAGCTCTACCGTTGTGCGCGCCTCATCTTCCGAGATCAGCACCTCATGGAGCTTCTCGCCAGGACGGATGCCGATCATGCGGATCTCCGCTTGGGGAGCGATGGCTTTCGCCAGGTCTACCATCTTCATACTGGGGATCTTTGGCACAAACACTTCGCCGCCGTGCATTTCTTCAATACAGCGGATCACAAAGCGCACACCCTGATCGAGCGAGATCCAAAATCGAGTCATACGCTCATCCGTCAGCGTGACCACACCGGATTCGCGCTGCTGGATGAACAAGGGAACCACGCTGCCGCGTGAGCCGACCACATTGCCATAGCGCACACAGCTAAAGCGGGTCATCATCCCACCAGCGTAGGAATTGCTCTGCACCATCAATTTTTCTGCCGCCAGTTTGGTGGCACCGTAAAGGTTGACCGGGTTAACCGCCTTATCCGTGCTGAGCGCTAATACCTTTTTCACGCCGGCATCCAGGGCGGCATCGACCACGTTGCTGCTGCCAAGGATATTGGTTTTGATCGCCTCCATTGGATTGTATTCGCAGGCAGGCACCTGTTTGAGCGCCGCTGCATGCACCACAATATCAACACCGTTAAATGCCCGCTTCAGCCTGGGTAAGTCGCGTACATCCCCGATGAAATAACGCAGGTTTGGGTGGTTAAACCCTGCCATGCGCATTTCGTGCTGTTTCAATTCATCACGGCTATAAATGATCAACCGGGCGGGGTTGTATTCCTTGAGCATAATCTCTACAAACTTCTTGCCGAAGGAACCGGTGCCGCCGGTCACTAAAATATTTTTATTGGTCCAATCCATTAGTCTTCTCCTGGAGGTTTTGTAAAATTATACTGCAGTGCACAGGCTGGCGCTCACTCGCTCTGATCAGGTTTCGAGATCACGATCAGCGGATATTGCCCTAAACGTCCCAACACTTCAGGGAATATCTCCTCAAGGGCATATAAGACTTTCAGCCAAAAGCGCCCGCTCCAATCTGCATAAAAAACCGAACGTAAAAACGGCACACTGACGCTGCGCCAAACATGAATCCTGAAATCCATCTTGCCTTCAAGGGCATTCGTAAGCCATTTGGCGTTCAATTTCTGAACGTAGGTGCCGCTCGGTACTTTTCGCTCTGCTTCATCCTCATCCTGTGCTGGTGTTGACGATTCCGCCGCAGGATTAACCGCTTTCTTCGGTGTCTGCTTCTTGATATTTCGCAGCCAGCCATCATGCATCCGTTTGACAAACCGTCTGAATCCGTCCAGACGAACCATCAGCGGTGCATTCGTCCAGCCATTGACCACCACCATCTGCTTGCCGGGTGTCAGCGTGCGGTAAAGCTCTTCATAGGCGCCAATTTTGTCTTCCATGGGCACATGGTGGATCGTATGCAGCGAAACAATCCCATCGAACGCATCCGAAAGGAAAGGCAAATGAGCGACATCGCCGACCACATACAGACCGTGCTCACCCAACCGCTTCCTGGCTTCCTGCAGGGCGACGATCGAAATATCCATACACACCCGGGCATGATAACCCTCCGAATAAGCTTCATACTCGGGGTACTGCACCGGCCCCGAACCAGCATCCAGCAGATAAGCGCCTTCGGCTGGCAAATGGCGTTTGACACGCATATGGCAGCGGTGGATGTATTCTTGCGAAACCGGGCGCAGGTCTTCATACTGGGCATTTTGATAATGGACATCATCATCCTTCTGCCAGCCCACCCGGTCATAAAATTCGCGTACGTTCTTTTTTACGTTTTCGTCACTCATTAAATTGGTTTTTCAACTTTTTTTGATCAGTCGGATATTTTTTAGTCAGCCCTACCATTCGAGCGGCTTGCCCGTCAGGAATTCAAAGGTCTTACCGTAGCGCGCCTCACCTTCTTCGCCCAGCACAAACTCGACAGAACGTTCTGTCAAATCCTCTCGCAAATCCAGCAAGTGCCACGGGAAAGGTTCGGGGAAGGTGAAGAAGAATAAATATGCATAACGCCAGGCAAGTTCAACCTGTTTCTCCGTCAACCTTGCCTCTGCTGGCGCTTTCAACAGGCCTTCCAACATCATGTAATAATCTTCCCAGGTGTCCGGGTCATGGGTAAAGCCCCGGTCTCGGTAATGGGTTTGCCCGGAAACAATCACTGGGATGCCGCGCATCGCCATTTCCAAGCCGACTGTGGTCGTATATACCAAGCCCAAATCGGTGATATCCAGCACATCATAAGTGTTGATCTTCTCTTCAGGCTCAACGAGGTGAATGTGCGCCGGGATTTCGCCCAATTTCTCCTTGACCACATCCACCATGGATGTGCCGTGGGCAAGGGTCTCTCCGGGATGAACCCGGATGATGAGCTGCACATCATCACGCGTGATAAAATACTCAACCGTTTGCTCAATCCAGTCTGCCATCGTCCGGCTGAACACCTGGCGCCCGAGCGTCAGGCTGTCGCCAAGCACATTGGTCGCCAGCAGAATCACAGGACGGTCATCCAATCCAAGTTTTTGTCTAACAGCCGCGCCGCCTTTTGTGGGGGTATCCTGCCATTTACGGGCAAAATTTTTCCAGGTCTTGGCACCTTCGCGTGCAGAAAAGAGCGCTTCAAGTTGCTGGGTTTGGTCATCAGTCAACGCTTCATCACCCTTAGCCGCCCACAATGCATCCGTCTCATGACGCATGATCTCCGCATCCTGCGCAATCCAAATTCGCTCGCGCTGGTCACCAAATTCGAAGGTCATCGTAGGGATATTAAGGTGACGGGCAACCCGATACACAACGCCCATTTCCTGAATGGTGCCATTTGGGATAATCGCGACATCAGGACGGTGCGCCATCAACCACGCACGTGCATTTTGGGCAGCCTCAAGGTTGCGTTCATAGCGCAATTTGTAGATATCTTCCTGTTTAGTAACATCTTCGATCTGCAGCGAATACTGGGTATCGTAGATGCTGACATCTTCCACCGCCCGGACAAGTTCAGGCGCAAGTGTTTCCGAAAATGGCTGCACATCAATTAATGATTGCACCTTGAGCAACGGACGGGCAGCGCTTAGAATTTGGCGTGCGTACAGGTTTTGACGGCGCAGGTCAAATTTCTGAATGGGTTCATTCCAACTGGCATAAGGCAAAAAAGAAAATGTGACATCATGTCCCCTGCCTGCCAAGACCACACCCAGCAATGCCGAAAATTCAATCCAGTAGTGCAGAGAAGTAAAGATGAAGACCTTTTTGCCCTGTGGAGCAGAACGCATATACGCCTCTGCCTCAGCAACGGCTGTAGGCAGTATAGATTCAAGAAAGTCCAGGTGAAAATGAGCTTGCCACGTTTTATGACGCTGAACCAGGTGCCAGTAAACTTCAGCCGTAAAGGGCAGTTCTCCGAGTATTTCTTTGATTGCTCTTCTGTCCATAGATCTACTTTTCTTTTAATTCAATTTGCCAGTTTAGTTTAGGACGCACAGGACCCAGACGTTGCTCAGGCCATTGCATGCCCGGTGCGCCAGTCGCATCCACGGTGAAAGTGAGTGCCTTATCATCCTGAAAGAAACGCTGAATGCGGTAAACGCTCGCATTTACACCCAGAACATAACGTCCTTCATTCATCAAATTCGGCGGGATAAAGCAGCGACTGATGTAGTGACCCGCATCCCTGTTGGTAAAGTCTTCAAATTTTTCCCGTTCATCGGTATCAAAGGAGGTAAAGACATACTCACCCCGGGTGGTCATCATATACAATCCCACCCGCAAACCGCTGATTGGTACCTTTAAATTGTACTCCAACTCGATCGCAAACCCCTCTGCCGCCTTGACGGTATCAACCACTTCACCTGCCGGGTTAAGCACCCGCAGGGCAACCGGCACAAAGCGGGATTTGGCATCAGACCTTTCTTCAGGCTCCCAAAAGCGCTCGCCTTGTTTGGTCAAGCCCATGTTGAGGTAAAAGTCCACGGCTTCGGTGGTTGGGGCACGCATCACGATCTTGCCCTGATCAAGGACGATCGTTTCCTGCGTCAGGCGCTGAATGGCAGACATATTATGGCTCACAAAGAGCACCGTGCGCCCTTCCTGGGCGACATCACTCATCTTCCCCAGACATTTCCGCTGGAATTCGGCATCTCCCACCGCGAGCACTTCGTCTACCACTAAAATTTCAGGTTCGAGGTGTGCAGCGACGGCAAACGCCAAACGCAAATACATACCGCTGGAATAGCGCTTAACTGGCGTATCGATAAATTTCTCAACTTCAGAGAAATCCACGATCTCATCAAACTTGCGGTCGATCTCTTCGCGCCGCATCCCCAAAATGGCGCCGTTCAGATAGATATTCTCCCGCCCAGAAAGTTCTGGATGAAAACCTGTGCCCACCTCCAGCAGCGACCCCACACGACCGTGGATCTCGCCAAAGCCTTCCGTGGGATCGGTCACCCGGGAAAGAATTTTCAGCAAGGTGCTTTTCCCGGCGCCGTTGCGGCCGACAATGCCCAAAACCTGGCCGCGAGCAACTTCAAATGAAACACCCTTAAGCGCCCAGATATGCGACAGGTTGTCGGAGTCGCCGTTATCTCCACGACGAAAGAGATTCCCAACCCGCCTGATGTTCGCCATCAGCAAGTCACGCAGCGTATCCGGGCGGCTCTGGGCCAACCCGATGCGGTATCGTTTGGAGATATTCTCAACTCGAATGGCAATATCTGACATAATTCCCTACACAATATCGGCGAAGGTCTTTTCCATCCGCCGGAAATAATACAATCCACTAACAAACAGCACCAACACAACACCCACCGAGATCAGCATGGTCAGGTCCGGCGGGCTGCCGCCCAGCAGCGCCCAACGGAATCCCTGGATCACCCCAACCATCGGGTTGAGGCCGTATAGCACACGCCAGATGCCTGCCGGGATAGTTTCGATTGGGTAGACGATCGGCGAAGCATACATCCACACCTGGATGATGAAAGGCACCATATGTTGAATATCCCGATATTGAACATTGAGCGCTGAAAACCACAAGCCAACAGCCAGTGCTGTCAAAATGGTTAACAATACAATCGGGACCAACCACAAGGTGTTCCAGGTCGGCCAGTAACGATAATACGCCATCACGCCAAACAAAACCACCAATGAAACCCCAAAATCAACCAGGGCAGCAAATACAGTTGAGAGAGGAATGGCTAAGCGCGGGAAGTAGATCTTGGTGATCAGGTTGGCATTCCCCACCAGGCTGACGCTCGAGCGCTGCAAGGCGGTTGCAAAGAGCTGCCACGGCAGCAGGGCAGACAGCGCAAACAAGGGGTAGGGTAAATCCTGAGAAGGCGTTTCAAGCAGGATGCCAAAGATCACTGTAAAGATCAGCACCGTCAGCAGAGGTTGAAGAATCGCCCACCCAATCCCGAGTACCGCCTGCTTATAGCGCACTTTGATATCCCGCCAGGTAAGGAAAAACACCAGCTCGCGGTAACGCCACAATTCCTTAAAATCAACCGCAAGCCATCCCTTGGAAGGCTTGAGAGTGATCACAGGAAGGTTGTTACTTTTCGGTCGGGTGCTTTCCATAAGACTTTTAGTTTATTTACGATGCTGTAGATACCAATTGACGGTGTTTTGCAAGCCTTCATCAAAATCGGTGTGGGCTTCAAAGCCAAACTCATTTTTTGCCCGGCTGGTATCCAGCGCACGCCTGGGTTGGCCATTGGGCTTGGTGGTGTCCCACACAAGGTCGCCCTCAAAACCCGTCATTTTAGCGATCTTTTCAACCAGATCTTTGATGCTGATCTCAAATCCCGAACCGATATTGACGGGGATCGATTTATTGAAGCGTTCGGTCGCCAGGGCAATCCCGCGGGCGGCATCGGTAACGTAAATGAATTCCCGGGTTGGGGAACCATCCCCCCACACAACGATATGGTCGTCGCCATTCTCTTTCGCCTCAACACACTTACGGATCAGGGCAGGGATGACATGTGAACTGCGTGGGTCAAAATTATCGCCCGGTCCGTAAAGGTTCACCGGCAAAAGGAAGATGCTGTTATAGCCATACTGATCCCGATAAGCTTGAGACTGCACAAGAAGCATTTTCTTCGCCAGGCCGTAAGGGGCGTTGGTTTCTTCAGGGTAACCAATCCACAGGTCATCTTCGCTAAAAGGTACGGGGGTAAATTTTGGATAGGCACATACCGTGCCGATCGCCACGAACTTTTCAACCCCGTAAAGATAGGCTTCGTGCAGCAATTGCACACCCATCATCAGGTTGTCATAGAAAAATTCAGCAGGATGTTCCCGGTTGGCGCCGATCCCGCCCACATGGGCAGCCAGGTGAATGATCACATCAGGGTCTGAATCCTTCAGCAACTGTTTGATGGCATCACCTTCAACCAGGTTATATTTTTCTATTGTGGGCACAAAAATATGCTGTGCGCCGCGCTGCCGTAAGTCATTGATCAAGTGCGTACCAAGGAACCCTGCTCCGCCCGTCACACAGATTTTCTTTTCAGCCCAATTAAATGCCTGTTCCATGCTGCCTCTTCTCAGTTATTTTTTGTTTTATTCGTTTCCAATCTGACATCCAGCCCTTCCACCACCAGCACAGGGGCGTCAGGGCGGTCCGTCAGCATAAAATGCTGCTCCATGCAGGTCAGACGGCACACCTCTGCGATGTCACCATCGCCTTCAAGGCGAATCGCGGTCACGCCATCCGTTTTCAGCCCATCCAATAATGCATTCACCTTACCCCGCACCTGCCGAAACAGGCTGAATGATTGCTGCACATAAGCCAGGGTTAATTTCGCCCTGAGCGCAATCCCTTCCGGGGTGATGATGTAGCGCAATTTTCTGCGCCGGGCACGTTTGATTTTAATGAATCCCTTCTCGATCAGGCGCTTCAGGTGCCAATTAACAGTTCCAATCGCCACACCAAGGTCCTCGGCCAACTTCGCCTGAGAAACGTCAGGGTCAGCCTGGATCTTCTGCAGCAACGCCAGATCGTGAAAGTTATCGTCCTGAATTTCGATGTCCATCATAATTTCAACAATTGAATTATAATCTCAATGCCAAATTGGTCAAGAAGTGCGGATGGAATCAATCTCCGCCCTTGGCTAAACGCGAACCTATTCCAGCGTCTGGCGAGCCTTTTGGCGATCCCAAATCCATCCGCCAACGATGATGACAAAGCTCAGCACAAAAATCACACCTGACATAACCAAGAGGTCCAAATCCGGCAACTGTGGCAGGTACCGGCTGAGATACCAGTAAGAGATGAAAGCCAGAAAGACACCTTCCACAAGCAAAATCCGCTTTAGCCAGCGATCCTTCGTTTGAACGACGTAGCGCACTGCCCATGCCGCACTCAAGGCGATCCACGGCATGAAGATTGTCCGGTAACGGGGGTTATCCCACTGGTCACCGCCCGCGCGAGCAGAAGCGACAAAAACCCAGATGACGGCGATGGCAACAATCACGCCCAGCCAACGTTTCTGGTCCTTATCTTTGACTGACCAAACCCGAATCAATCCATAAAACAGAACCGGCAAAAGTGCGTACCAGCCCACTGCCCTAAAAATGCCTACACTCTTCCAGATCCACGGAGCAGGTGCAGCAATCGCTGCAGGCAGCACAGGCTGGAAGATCCCATAAATGAGAATGAACGGGAAATGCATCCATTGCGGCAGGCGTTCAATCTGAAATTGCACCATTCCCGAGCGTCTGATCGTTTGCAGCGTATCCCAATGCAAGACTGCATCCACCCAGTACCAGAAAAAGTACAGGACACCCGCCATACCCAACCCCAGAATCACCCAGCCGGTAATCCGCACCCATTTTTCCTTCACGCGAGGGAGCAGATTAACCCAAACCCAGAACAACAACACACCAATAATGGGAATGGCAACCCTGTAAGAAAACAGAAACAACAAAACAGCACTGACCAAAAAAATGACCAGCTTTCTGACAGTCCAGTGATTTGCTAACCACCCATCCACTGCCCAAAAAATCGCTGAGAAAAACAGGATGAAGAACGGTTCTCGCATTTGGGCCGCGCCAAGCAAGATACCTTCCGGGTAAAGGGCTAAAATCCACCCACCCCACAGGGCAGTTTTGCGGTCAAACCTGCACCTCAGGACAGAAAACAAAAAGGGGATTGACAGCGCGAATGCACCCGCTGTCAGAATTGAGATCAAAGCCGGCCGGTAGGCATCCGGGCTGATGTAACGGTATACGGCAGCGCTCAAAAACAGCATGCCGCCATATTGATCGGTTTCATAGGTATCGCTGAAGGCTTCGGCCAGAGGTGTTTGGCTATTGGCTAAAGCCCAGGCGTTTTCATCCCTGCGAAAAGCATCTTCAAAAACAAAACCCGCTTGCTGCGGAGGTTCCTGATATCCGAATTTTGGAAGCCCCCAGGCGAGGAATACACCTAAAGCGATGCGCAGAAGAAAGGCAGCCAGCATCATCCAGGCTAACGCCTTCCCGCCGCCAGAACCGCGCCAGGCAGCATATAGCACCGCACCACACAGGATAATCAGTAAAGCCGCAGCACCTGCTCCCTGCAAAAAACCTCCAACGGGCAGAATCCACTGAAAGACAGCACCTGCCGCCATCCCTCCCAGGAGGATGATTAATAGATGCTTGAACGTTTTGTTTGTATGATTAGAGAGAGTCATAATGGATTTTTACTCCATTTGTGCACGATTTGCACGCCAGGCTTGCAATGAGGTCAGCAGGACCCACAACACCCAAAAGATTACGGCGGACTGCAGGGGTACTAAAAAGCGCGGGTTATCCCCGTGATCGATCAGCGAAGAGAGCACCGAGGTCGCCCATACGGAGCCTGCCAGTAACCAGTGGAAAGGCTGCAAAGCCCACAGCATCCGCACGCGTTTGGAGACCAACGCGATCGCACTTGAAACGACAAACACCAGGTTGGCAGCAAAGATTAACCCACGTGAACCCAGGATGACGTATCGCAGCATCTGCCCTAATCCGGGTGATTGAATCGCCCCCGGATCCCAATAGACCGGCGCACGCCAGAACAACCACCAGCCGCGAATCACCCGGGAGAGATACGCCCAGGGATGGGTGAGGATCAATTGAACAGAAATTTTTTGCAGCGTACGGGAGAGTTCATAAAAGTTCATCCCTGTCGCTTCCTGCATGGCAGGGATTGCGTCCCAAATCGTGTTGCCCTGAGTGCCGCGTTCAGCCAGGCGCGCTTCACGGTACTCCAGATAGACATCCCGTAAATCCGCATATTCATCAGGAACATCCTCAAAATAATAGCCCGTATGCTGGACAAGGTGATAGCCCGTCATGGTTGTCAGGCTGAAGACATGATAATTCGATTGGATCCAGCGCATCCAGCCTCCAAGCAGTAAAACTGCGGGCAGCAAGACACTCACCAAAAGGCGCCAATTGAATTTTAGCTTTTTCCCTTCAACGGAAATTGCCAGAAAGACAGCCAGCCAAACCGGCATAAACATAAATAACGGCCGCGTGATCGCGGCCAGCGCCGCACTGACACCAATCCCCAGCCCTAATTCAAATGTCCGGCACTTTGGATCCCGCAACCAAAAAAACGCCCCTAACAGCGCGAGGGCAAGCCAAAATGTTGACAACGTCTCGGTTAACAGGTTTGCTTCAAAAAAGAATTGACCCGGGTTGAGGGTATGCGCGAGGGCTGCCAACCCGCCCCATAAGGGGCGTCCGCTCGCTTTCCAGCCGATCCAAAACCATGTTAGGGTGATCCCCAATCCCAGCACAAGCTGTGCCCCATACACAACACGTTCAGACCCAAAAAGCGCTAAAAAAGCCGGGTAGCCAGGTGTGCGTGTTCCGTCATAGGTCTCTAATCCACGGATGATTGCATCTGCGGAGCGCCAATAACTGGCTGTGTCGCTGTAGTCCACCGGTGGATAGGTGATGAACAACACAACCCGCATTAAAACAGCAACCACTAAGACAATCCCCAGCCAAATCTTAAATTCCTTGGATTTCTCGTTATTCTTCATCATTCATATTAAAAATAGGATCGTTTCAGATAAAATCGCGGAGAGCTTTTTGCGCCCGAGCACGCCAGGTGTATGCCTGTGCCGCCCGCCTGCCTGCTTCAGCAAGCGCAGTGCGCAACCCCGAGTCCTCCCGCACCCGCAAAAGTGCTTTTTTCCAGGCACTCAAATCTTCAGGCGGGCAAAATAGGGCAGTCTCTTCATTCAGCACCTCATGGATCACAGGCAGGTCACTGCTGATGATCGCCCGGCCTGCAGCTAAATATTCAAACATCTTCATCGGGCTGGCGATCTCTGCCGAATTGCCGCCACCGCTGCCGGCAATGTCGGTGCCATAGGGCATCAGCAGCACATCCGCAGCCGCCTGATATTGGGGCAGCAACGCGTTATCAACAAACCCCGTCAGGGTGATATTGCTGACACCCTGTGAGTCCAGGCGGTTCTGCCACAATTCAACATCTGCCGGCTCACCGCCCACCCACAAAAAATTCACCTGCGGCAGTGCAACGGCTAATTCAAACATCAGCTCCATTCCGCGGCCGGCATAAAAATGGCCTGTATAGCCTGCTGTAAATCCCTCAGGCAAACCCAGCTTGCTCCGGGCTTGCTCTGGCGAGGGCAAATCTTCGTAACGCTCAAGATCCACTCCGTTGGGTGCAACCTGGATTGCCGCTGTATCCTCTGCCAAACCATATTCATCCAATAAGACACGTCTTAAGGCAGCCGTATTGGTCAAAATCCGTTTTTTGGTCTTGGCGTTCCAAAACCAGTTCAATAACCGGGGGCCGATCCGCCCGGTCACACGATCGTGTAACTCCAGAATAGTGGGGAAACCGCGGCGCAGAGTCAGTACACCCGCTTGCAAAACCCAGGTATAGACCATGTCTGGCTGCATCTTGCGTACTGCACGCAGTGCCTTGATGGCAAAATCATAACGGCGAAATGTTAAATTCTCTTTGATCCAGCGGATTTGGAAGGGCGTGCGCAAGCCGTAATGCATCTCCAGGTCTCCCCATGGCGTCCTTGACTGGCCAGGAACAAGCAGGGTCACATCATGCCCCAATTCTGCCAGGGCGTGTGCTGCTTTGATGACCTGGATGCTGTTGGCTGTATTGGCTGGAATGAATGAGGCTGCGATACAAACAATTTTCATCTTCGCACCTTTGCTGGAACTTTACCGATCAGGGTTTTAGACTGTTTGATTTGCTTTCTGTGCCTGCAAATATACCACAATAACCCATTATGGTTGAATCGGCCACGTTTATGCGGTGGCTTGATCACAAGATAACCTTCACCTGTGACGTCAAATAAAAACTACCTTCACCTGAGGGCTATAAAAGTAAAACTATCAGCAATTCAAGGTGTTTATGTTTATAATAATTAATAAGGATGTACACATAACCTGGGGAAAGCACCCACAAAAGCACCTGCCCTTGACCTGATGGCGCGCTCCCATAATTACAATATGCAGGATAAATTCTCGGTTTTGCAGTAAAATATACATCCCCTGAGCGGATACCACAGGAAAACATGGTAAACAAGAACAAAGCAAACAAAAAAGTGTCTCAGAATTTTTGGACCCAAACCTTTGTTATTCGGCTTGCCGTGCTGATCGGCAAAGTCCTCCCTCGAAAATTTGGGCTGAAATTGGCAGCTTTCATTGGTGCATGCCTGGGTAAAAACAAGAAAAGCCCGATGGTCAAAGCCATCCGCGCCAATCAATGGGTCGTCCACCAGCAATCACTTGAAGATGACGCCCTGGACGAGATGCCAGTTAAGGTCTTCAGATCCGCCGCCAGATGCATGTTTGATTATTTCTACTTCCTCAACCGGCCCGAAAAACTCAGAGAAGTGGTTGACTTCAGCCCCGAAGCGCAAGCCGCCATCGATCGGATCAATAGCAACCAACCCAGCGTGGTTGTTTGCCCCCACATCAGCAATTTTGACCTGATGGGGTATGCACTCACGCTGAAAGGCGTCAAAATTCAGGTGCTCTCTTACCCTGACCCCAAAGGCACTTACAAAATGCAGAACAAGCTCCGTGAAGGCGTGGGGATCAATGTGACACCCCTCAGTTTCAGTGCGTTCAGGCAGGCACGCATTCGGTTGAATGAAGGCGGCAGCATCCTGACTGGACTAGACCGTCCATTGACGACCGAACAAAAAGAAAATTACCAGCCTGAATTTTTTGGATACACCTGCAGCCTGCCTGTGTTTTACATCCGCATGGCCAAAGATGTCAACGCACCCGTGTTTATCATGGCAGCCACATCCCAACCCAATGGCAGATACAGGCTTGAAGGCTCACCACCCATCTGGATCGAACCGCATGAAGATCTCGACACAGAGATTCGGTTAAACGCCAACCGGGTGTTAAAAGAAGCAGAACCCATTATTAAACATAATGCGCATCAATGGGCAATGTTCTATCCTGTGTGGCCCCGCTTCTTGGGGGTATAATCATCTTTTACAAACAGAAGGGTTAATCCATGCCAAAAGTAGAAAAACACAAAAGAGAAAATGATATCCTGCTCGGATTTTTAGAACGGCCCGCGTTAAAGTGGTTGGCTGCACATATGCCAGCCTGGGTCACACCCGACACAATGACCTGGCTCGGCGTTCTTGCTTCGATCATGATCTTTGTCAGTTATATTCTGACCCACATCAGCCCGGCCTTTTTGTGGCTCGCCAGCCTGGGTTTCGTCCTCAACTGGGTGGGTGACAGCCTTGACGGCACCTTGGCGCGCTATCGCCATATTGAACGCCCCCGTTATGGCTTCCTGGTAGACCATTGGGTGGATGCCCTCAGCGCCTTGCTGATCTTCATCGGATTGGGACTCTCCCCCTATGTTGACCTGGTGGTGGCTTGCATGGGTGTGATCGGTTATCTGCTGGTCTCAATCATGGTCTACTTAATCACTTATGTGACAGATGTGTTCCAAATAACGAATATGCGGCTGGGCCCAACAGAAATCCGCTTGCTGGCGATCCTTGCCAACACTGCGATCTTCTTCATCGGCAATCCGATCTTCAACATCCCGGTTTTCGGCCCGACCACATTGTATTCTCTGCTCGTCGGATTTGTGGCAATCGTCCTGTTTCTATATTTTATGATCAACACCGGCATTCAGGCCCGAAGGTTAGCCCTGCTTGACGGGAAACGACTGGAACGCAAACAGGAAAAGCAACGCAAGATGGAAGCCGAGCACATGCCCTGAGTTTACGGGCAGCAACAACGCCCGATCATTATCTTCATATTAAAACTGAGACTGCCTGTTCACCAGGCAGTTTTATTTTGCCCGGGTCCTGCCCCTTCCAGGCGATGTTATAATACGCACATGATTAAAATTCTCCACTTTGCTGACGCACATATTGATATGGCCAATTACGGCCGGCACGATCCAGAAACTGGCCTCCCCCTGCGCGTGATTGATTTCTTACAGTCATTGGACACCATCATCCAAACGGCGCTGGATGAACAGGTTGACCTGGTGATCTTTGCCGGAGATGCCTATAAAGACCGTTCGCCAGCCCCAACCTTTCAACGGGAGTGGGGCAAACGCATCATGCGCCTGTCGCGTGCCGGCATCCGTACATTGCTGCTGACGGGCAATCACGACATCTCGCCTGCAACTGGACGCGCCCACGCCATCCAGGAATTTGACACCCTCGAAGTGCCCCATGTATGGGTCGTGAATCAACCGCAATTTCTCACGCCTGATGACCTTGAAGGGCTGCCGGTGCAGGTTTTAGCATTGCCCTGGGTTTCCCGTTCGGGTATGATGGCCAGCCTGGAAATCGGCGGGGTTGAACCAGATAAAATCTACGAACAACTCGGGGGTTTGTTATCCGAACTGGTCCAAAGCTGGCTCGACGAAGCAGACCCCAACCTTCCCACCATTTTGACCGCACATGCATCTGTAGAAGGCGCTGAATATGGCTCTGAACGACTAGTGAGGTTGGGAACAGACCTGGTGCTGCCCCCCGCTTTGGTGAAAGACAAGCACCTGGATTATGTTGCCCTCGGGCACATCCACAAACCGCAAAACTTGAACGAAGGCGGCCATCCCCCAGTGATTTATCCCGGCTCGATTGAGCGGGTTGATTTTGGCGAAGTTAAGGACGACAAATTCTTTATCCTGGCCGATGTCGCTAAAGGTGAAACCCGGGTCACCTGGCGGCAACTGGAAAACATCCGGCCGTTCATAGATCTGTTTGTCAAACTGGAATCCGATGAGGGCATCAATCAGACTTTGCAAAGCGCCTTTCCCGCACCAGAGAAACTGAAAGATGCCATTGTGCGCCTGGTGATTGAATATCCGGGCGAATATGAACCGCTGATCGATGAGAACGCCCTTCGAAGCCTTGCAGAAGACACATTTGAATTTCACCTTTTAAAACGCCGCCAAATGCAGGCACGCGTGCGTCTGCCGGAAGGCAAAACTGCCGGCAGTTTGAGTGATATAGAAATGCTCGAAACCTATTGGCGGGCAACCAACAGTGATATTCAAGATGAACGAATTCAAGCCTTGAATGAGCTGGCAAAGTCGATCATGGACGATGTTAACACCCAATCATAACCTCATCAAACATCAAGTTCCGAGGCTTAACGCGTCAAAAAAATCGCCATTGAGTTGCTTGACACTCCGAACCAGATTCCGTATAATTGCATACGCATTCCTCGATAGCTCAACCGGCAGAGCAAGCGGCTGTTAACCGCTAGGTTCCTGGTTCGAATCCAGGTCGAGGAGTATTTTTATTTAACCCATCCTCTTCCCCTTTCTATCTCTCACGCGAAAGAGGCGCCAAATGACCGACGCTGAAAACCTGATCAAGACAATTAAAAAATGGGCTCAAAGCCAGGAAAGCATAAGGTCTGTGATCCTTTACGGCGCACGGGTAAAAAAAGGTTATTGGGATAAATATTCAGATATCAACCTGGCATTAGTCGCCACCGAACTCCCCCAATTTAAACAAAAAGAATGGACTCACGGATTTGCACCTGTCTGGTTGGCAATCACCCAGCAGAAGGACGAAACGCTTGTCCACCAGATAATCTATGAAGGCGGTCTCCGCGTGAATTTCCGCATCTATCCCGCCGAGAAACTGACGGTATTTACCAAAAAATTGCCGCTTGATATGCAGAGCGGTTACCAGGTGCTCTTGGATAAGGATAAACAAACACGGGGGTTCCCAAAGGCTATCGGTGTTTTCCCCAAACCCACACGGCCGTCACCCGAAATGTTCCAGATCACACTTGAATCATTTTGGATGACCGCACATACACTTGCCAAATACCTGTGGCGCGGTGACTTGTGGCGCGTCAAACATTATGATTGGCAGCTTAAACAGCATCTGCTGCAGATGATGGGCTGGCATGCGCATGTATGCCGCGGAAAGGTAGATTTCACAACCGAAGAAGGCGCTGAAATCAAAGAATGGACCGACCCGGACACTTACATCAGTTTGATGACCGTGTTCGGGCGATTTTACCCCGCTGACAGTTGGCGGGCACTGGAGGAAACCATCCGGCGGTTTAACACCCTGTCTGAAGCGGTTGCCCAATCACTGAATACGGACAATCGTCCCGAATTAACCAAGCACTTCACCGCTTGGCTGGACACGTTAAAAAATACACCGGAATGAAACTATTTTGTTATTTGGCTCAATTTCAGCTTGAAATAAGGCCTGAAAATATGATATACCCGGATTCTACGTCGCCTAATCAGTGAAGGATAATCACTTTTTGAAAACAGA
>JAENZI010000009.1 GCA_016841365.1 Anaerolineaceae bacterium | reverse complement strand
TAATTTTGATCGTTAAACATGAAAGGGACTGCCTTTTTAGACAGCCCCTTTTTGTGTGAAAAATTGTGTATTAACGAACGGCTACAGGATTGTCGGGATCCAACGATGGATCGAAGATGTGCATATTGTTCATATTGAAGCTAACGGTCATCTTGTCACCCATCTGGACACGGGTGCGTGGGTCGACGCGGGCGACAAAGTTGTGATCGCCGTTGACCAGATATAAGAAGATTTCGTTACCCATTAACTCTGTGACATCGACATCAACATCCACATTTTCTGCAATAATCGATGGCGGTGCAAATTCGGGATTGTGGATATCCTCTGGGCGGATGCCGAAGATGATATCTTTATCAACCTGTTTCGCATAGGTTTCCTTGCGGTTATCGGGAACTTTGACCTTAAAGCTGCCCATATCAACAACCATCTCATCACCTTCGGTGACGATCCGACCTTCAAAGAAGTTCATGGATGGTGAACCGATGAAACCCGCAACGAACAAATTTGCCGGGAAATCATAGAGTTGCTGCGGTGTATCCAATTGCTGGAGAAGGCCTTTATTCATAACAGCGATCCGGCTGGCCATTGTCATAGCCTCCGTCTGGTCGTGGGTCACGTAAATAAAGGTTGTTTGCAGACGCTGATGCAGTTTGCTGATCTGTGCACGAGTCTGCACACGCAATTTTGCGTCGAGGTTTGAAAGCGGTTCATCGAAGAGGAACACTTTTGGCTCGCGAACGATTGCACGCCCAACAGCAACACGCTGACGCTGACCGCCTGAGAGTTCCCTTGGTTTTCGCTCTAATAAGGTGCCAATGCCGAGGATTTCAGCAGCTTCTTCCACCCTTTGTTTGATCTCTTCCTTAGGGACCTTGCGAAGTTTGAGACCGAATGCCATGTTGTCATAAACACTCATATGTGGATAGAGGGCGTAGCTCTGGAAGACCATTGCAATATCGCGGTCTTTTGGTGCTACGTCGTTGACGACCTGGTCGTCAATCTTAACTTCACCTTCGGTGATGTCTTCCAGCCCAGCCAGGCATCGTAAAGCTGTGGATTTGCCACAACCAGACGGCCCTACCAGGACAAGAAATTCATTGTCTTCGATTTCAAGATTTAAATCTTGCAGCGCGACGACTTCACCAAATTTTTTCCATACATTTTTGTACGTTACACTTGCCATAATAAGTATTCCTCCAATCTGAAAAGTTTAGTGAGGAAATTATACCATTACTTTTTAAACACAATGGACCAGATTCTGAAAATTTGCTTAATCCACTGGCCTATTGTTCACCTATTTGATATGGGATATTCTTGACAGGATAAATTTAATTCAGAAACAAAAAACACCAGGCAAATCAACGCCTGGTGTTTTTTAAATTATCTCATTATTTATCTGCGTTTCTTTTCAAGGATCCCTGTCCTCAGGTTCTTGAGGCGTTTCATCGCATTGTTGTGGCCGTAGCCAAAATAATCATGCAGCAGCGTATATTCTGAATATAGGCGGTTATAGGTCTTTTTGTCATTATTATTGGGGACAAATGATTTGCTGCTGAGGTGTGCCATATTTTGGCTTGCTTCCTGAACGGTTGCATAACCGCCTCGGCTTTCTCCAGCAGCGACGGCTGCGTAGATGGCAGAACCGAGGGCTGAGGTGAACGGGCAGTCTGCAATTTTGATCTCCATGCGCGTGACGTTTGCTAATATGTTCAGAAGAAGTCTGTTCTTGGTCGGTTCGCCGCCTGTAACGATGATCTCGTTGATGGGCACACCGCTGGCGATGAAAGTTTCAAAGATCTTGCGGGTGCCAAAAGTTGTGGCTTCAAGCAGGGCGCGGTAAATTTCTTCAGGTTTTGTTTCCAATGAATATCCAAGGATTAAACCTGTTAAGTCGCCATCCGTCAGGATGCTGCGGTTTCCGTTCCACCAATCCAAGGCAACTAAGCCTGATTCTGCGGGCTGCAGTTTCGCTGCTTTCTCTTCCATAAGATCAAACAAGCTGATCTTGCGTCTACGTGCTTCTCTTTCGTATTCTGCTGGCACGGCATTTTTCATGAACCAGGAAAAATGGTCTCCACCGCCAGATTGACCGGCTTCGTAAGCGATCAGACCCGGGATGATGCCGTCTTCCACCATCCCGCACATACCCGGTACACGGTATTCCTTGGTGGAAAGCACCATGTGCACGAAACTTGTCCCTAAAATCAGCGCCATTTTTCCGGGTTCAGCCACAGTGGCAGCCGGAACAGCAGCATGAGCATCCAAAATGGCGGTTGCGACAGGAATGCCGGGTTTAAGTTTCATCCACTTTGCGGCTTCTTCGGTTAATTCGCCGGCTTGCTGGCCTAAAGGCATGATCTCGCGTTTCATTTTTTCTTCGACCACATTGGTTAAGCCTGAATCCATGGCGTTGAAGAACGTTTCAAGCGGGAACCCTTCGCTCTTTGACCAGAGTGCTTTGTAGCCTGCCGCACACAGGTTGCGGGTTTCAGTGCCGGTTAATTGCCAGACAATCCAGTCTGAAGCCTCAATGATCCTGTCTGCAGCGTTATAAACCGATGATGATTCTTCATACATTTCCCAAACTTTAGGGAAGAACCATTCTGCATTAATTTTTCCGCCGTAGCGATCGAGAAAGGTTTCGAAGCGTTCATTAGCCAATTGGGTGAGTTGATCAGCTTTTTCTTGAGCTGCGTGATGCTTCCAGAGTTTAGGCCACGCATGTGGATCTTCTTTGTAATCATCTAACAGTGCCAGCGGCGTGCCATCTTCCAATGTTGGCAATATTGTAGACCCAGTGAAATCAATGCCGATGCCAATCACCTGGTCTGGGTCGATTTGACTTTCTTTGACCAACCTGGGGACAGTACGTTTAATTGCATTGAGATAATCTGTGGGATGCTGTAAAGCCCATCCAGGTTCGAGTTGGATATCACTATCGGGCAATTTTTCTGTGATCACACCGTGGGGATACTGATAAACAGACGATGCTGCGATTTTGCCATTTGTGACATCTACGAGAACAGCCCGGGCTGATTCTGTACCAAAATCAATACCGATGGTAAATTTTTTCTTTCCGCTCAAGTTCTCTCTCCTTTGAATAATGACGATAAAAGAAAGCCTTAATAATTTCTTAATTATCTAACAAGCCTGCACCAGATGCAAGCTCTTGCATTTCTTGCGTAATTTTCCGTTTTCTTTCTGTGTTGATGATCCGATTCAGTTCCTCAACGATATCTTCTGCATTGTCTTTTGCATCCTGCATCAGACTATAACGAGAAGAGTGTTCAGCCGCAGCGGACTTAAGTAAAACCTGATAGAAGCTCAAAGCAATTCGCTGCTCGATGATCTGATAATATATTTCGTCAGGTTCCGATTCGATAATTGACGGCGGCCAGAGGTTCGCATTTTGCTCAGGTTCTGTTTCCATCGTGTTCAATTCATAGGGAAGCAGCTTGAGGGTTCCAAACTGGTAATTACTTCCGGCTTTAATTTGGTTGTGGATAAGGAATAACTGATTGAAGTCATATGATTCAAACTGTGTCAGCCAATTTTGTGTGTGGGAGTAGGCATCTTGATAGGTGGGGACATCACTGGCTGGTAATGGATGGCTCCAAGAAATATCGACCTTCATTCTTTCCAGTTCACGGATCAACCGATTGCCCATTGCCCAAACCTGATATGTGGGGAATTTTTGCTCTTTTATCCAAGCAAGTGCGTTTAATGCAAGTATTTGATTAAATTTTCCACATAATCCACGCTCAGAGCCGATGATCAGGATGATGGCAGAGGCGATGGGTGGACTTTTCTTTTTTTCGGAAGGTCTGAACTGTTTGTCTGAGATATGAGGCAAGATCTCTTTCAGGATACGACTGTAATTTTTCTCATAACTTTGAATTTTTGCGAGCTTGTTTAACGCCATTTGCCATGCCCCCATGGACAGGGTCCTGAGAGCACTTAGCAATGGGTCAATGGATTTAATGTTATCCAGTCGAGATTGGGCACGTTCAAAAGTCTGAGCCATAAAAGATCAGAAAGTCTCTATTTGATTAATTTCCCAGATAAAAGCAATTGCACCGCCCAGATCTGCTGTGACTGGGGGGTGTTCAAATTCGCCATTCTCATCAGGTGTCCTTGTGCTCATTTCTACGCTTGTGCGGCAATTCTCCCGAATGATATTGAGGACAAAATCAAGTTCTTCTTTTTTTACAGCAATAAAGAGAGATTTTTGGCTTTGTTGTAACATACCGCCGTGAGTTTCAGCATATGTCGCTGTGTGACCAGCGTTGACCAGCGCGTCAAGGACACGGTCCGCAGTGTTTGATGGGATGACAGCCATAACCATCTTCATCCGATTAATCCTCTCTCTTCATTCCAAGACTCGTTATATGACAATAGCGAATGGTGCAATTGCTCTGTGATTTCATCGGATAAACGAGCCTCTTTGTTTATCATGTTCAGCAACTTTGTTTCAGTTTTTGAGAAATAAATTCGCAAATCTTCTTCGTAATCTTCAATCAATGCATACGGAACGTGATCCATGTAGCCTTTATTCAATGCAAATAGAATCACAATAGTGATTGGATAGGTGTAAGGCTGGTTTGGCTTTTGTTTTAATGCATTTAATATCCGCTTCCCTTTTTCGATCTGTTGACGGGTGACTGCGTCGACTTCTGTACCAAACCGTGTAAAGTGCTCTACCTCTTCATATTGTGATAACTCCAGTTTGAGGTTCCCCACCAGTTCCCGCATCGCTGGCGTTTGTGCTGCACCTCCCACACGGGATACGGATCGCCCGATGTCGATGGCTGGTTTTTGCCCCTGGTTAAAAAGGTCTGAATCCAACATGAGCTGCCCATCGGTGATCGAAATCAGGTTGGTTGTGATATATGAAGAGATGTTGCCGTTTTGGGTCACTGCAATCGGCAGGGCTGTAATGGACCCCCCGCCATTTTCGGGGCTAAGCTTGCAGGCTCGCTCTAATAAGCGCGAATGAATATAAAAGATATCGCCCGGGTAAGCTTCACGCCCTGGCGGTCGTCTCAAGAGCAGGCTCAGCTCACGATAGGCGTTGGCGTGCTTGCTAAGGTCATCGAATACGATCAATACGTCCAATCCCTGATCGAGGAAATATTCTGAAATTGTCATACCGCTGTAGGGCGCCAGGTATCTCAGGGCTGGTTGATCATCAGGACTGCTGAGAATGACCGTTGTATTGTGAAGTACACCATGGTCGCGGATCGTCTCAATCACTGATAAAGTCGAAGATTTCTTCTGCCCAATGGCGACATACACACAATGGACATCGGTGTTCTTTTGGCTGAGGATGGCATCGACAGCAAGGGTTGTTTTACCTGTTTGACGATCACCGACGATCAGTTCACGCTGGCCGCGCCCAATCGGGAAGAGTGCATCAATCGTTTTAGTGCCGGTAAACAGTGATTCGTTGACAGGTGAGCGTTTGATGACACTTGGGGCAATATTCGAAAAAAACCTGAATTCGCTTGCCTCGATGGGTTCGTCACGATCAAGCGGATTACCTAAGGGATCGATGATCCTTCCGAGGAGTTGTGACCCTACTGGAATGCGCAGGCGTTTACCGGTGGACTCAACAAGGTCACCGCCTCGAATGCCTTCCTCAGGTCCTAACATGATCAGGTCAACGGATTTTTTTTCAAGGTTAAGCGCCATGCCTTCAACCCCAGTGGGGAATGTCACAATCTCATCAATGCTGACATTGGGCAAGCCAGAGACCGTTGCGACGCCGTTGCCAATGTGTTGAACAGTACCAACATCGTGAAAGCGAACTCGGCTTGTGATCTGCCGGGTTTGAGTCTTCAAAGTTTCTACAATTTCCGTAATTTTCTTTTCAGGTTTAGGTTCACGGTCTTGCGCGACTTTATCTTTGACGCGTTGAAGAAATTCCTTACGATCAACGTCCAGGCTTAATCTCTCACCAATATTATTGGTAAGAGACTCGAGTTTTTCCTGAGATTGCGCGGAAGGATGATGTTCAGTCTTCGACATTAATGCTCTCTTCCAGGGAATCAATGACTTCAGACTTCAATTCAGAAAGTTCCATCGATAATGTGTTTTCGACGATCAGGTCACCAATCCGGACTCGAAGGCCAGAGATGAGTGACGGTTCAATTTCAATTTCCATGTTGACATTGCTGTCGGCAAGAGCACTGAAGGTACGCACAAGTGAGCGCTGCAGTTCTGGCGATAGCTCTTTGGCTGAGGCAACATGAACTGTTGGCGTCCGTTCTGTCAGTGAGTCACGGATTGTGCGGACCTGGCGCATGTCACTCTTTCCCATTTCCCAGATTTCAGCATTTAATTCCTCAACCAATTTTTGGTGAATAGCATCGGGTGCTTTCTTCTCGAGGATTTGAGCGCTGATTTCTAGTATTGTGTCAACCAATTTTTCAAGCAGCTCTTCCATCTCTTGCTGCTGACGTTTAGCTGCTTCAAACTCTGCTTCTTTGAGTATCTTTTCAGCTTCTTTTTCAGTTTCAGCAATCAGCGATTTGCTTTCAGACTGCGCTTGTTGATAAGCTTGTTCAAGGCGAGTATCAATCTCAGAGTCAATGGTTGCCAGCTGTTGTTCAATTAATGCGAGTTTTTGTTCGGCTTCTTGCTGCTTTTGCCGAGCTTCTTCAAGCATTTGTTCCTTTGCATGTGCACGTTCATTCATTCGCTTCAGCATTGGCTTGAACAATAAGAAATAGAGCGCAGTTGCCAATACAAGGAAATTTATGATCTCGGCTAGAATTGTGACGATGTCAATATCCAGCATGCGTTATCTCCTTGTTTCTAAACAAAAAAGCGATCAAGCACTGGGTTGGCAAATAAGAGAATGAGGATGACCAATAAAACGTAGATCGCAGTTGATTCCAGAAGTGCCATCGATATTAATAATGTCGTTCTGAGGTCGTTGGCAGCGTCGGGTTGGCGTGCAATACCATCCAGCGCCTTTTTGACGGCGATGCCTTCCATGATGGCGGGAACAATACAACCAAGAACAATGCCGATTGTTGCTCCAAGGATCGTAATGACGGTAATTAAGGTTTCTGAATCAAGTTGCCACATATTGAATATTTCCTTTCTGATAATTATGATGCCGAAAGTTCTTCTTTAAGATTGCGACGTTCTTCTTCCATCTCCTGCACCTCAACGGCAGAAGCGATATAAAGTGAAGCTAAAACGATAAAAATATAAGCCTGTAACACGCCTGTTAACATCCCCAATGCGGCTAAAGGCAGGGGAACGATAAACGGGATCAGGGCAAACACGATCGCAACGATCAGGTCAGTGCTCAGAATATTGCCAAAAAGCCTGATGGAGAGGGATAGTGTGCGCGAGAATTGGCTGACGATTTCTAAAGGCAGGATAAAGATTGGGTTGGCAAAATCTTTGACATAACCCCAAAGGCCTTTTTCTTTCATCCCGTAGAAATGAACAGCAAAAAACACGACGATTGACAGGGCTACCGTGGTATTGATATTTGCGGTGGGCGAAACCATGACCGGGAAGATGCTGAAAATGTTGGCAAAAACCAGGAAAATTGCTAATGTTCCCAAGATAGGGAGAAATTTCGTCAGATCCACATCTTCGGGCATAACAGAACTGACGATATTATTGATAAACTCAATCAGCATTTCACCAGCTTCTGGTTTAAACTTGCGAATCGCGATGACCAGAAGGATGATCAAAATCATCATGACCCAGGTTGAGACGACGGTATCAGTGATCGGCAACCCAAATAACTCAAAAACAACTTGTGGTGATATAGCCTCCATCAAAGATCCTTTTTACTTCGTCTGATAATCATTAATTAATTTCCGCTAACTGCCGCCATTTGAATACGACGACCATCCTTGTGATCAAAAATGCGACAAAAACGACCAGCAACGCCGTGTAAGAATATGAAAGGGCTACCATGAGAACAAGAAAGACAACAACCCAACGAAGAACAGCACCGCCCAGGATTATCCATTTACTTTGGCGGGCGCGGGTCGGGTCAATTATCTTCACAGACCAGTATTGGCTCTGGAGGAACAATATTGCAAAGCCTGTGCCGACGAGGATCCAGATGAAATAGGATATGACACTCATGGTCGCCTGCCGGTCTCCTGATCCTGCTTTTCAGCCACTCTTGTGCGAAGCATCTCGAGATCAATGTACTTATACAGGTTGTAGTAACCTGTTCCAATCCCAATCAGTAAGAATGTGATCGTGAAGATGTATTTGGTTGAAATTACCCGGTCAAGATAATAGCCTAAGATCACCCCTCCAAAAATGGGCAAGGCAAGTTCCCATCCAATGGATATTAATGGCATGCTCTTCAGCCATGATTTTGAATTTTTTGATTCATTTTTAGTTTTCATCTTCACCATTTTTGTTACTGCCAGGTTCAGAGGAAATTTGTTTTACCAAAGTTTTCATCAACCGGTCGTATTTCATATTGCTGGGTTCGATAAAGGGTTGATCATTCTCTGTGACTTCACCCGAGGTCAGTACGGTAATAACGTTGTTCCTGATTTCTAAGACACCGGCATATAAATTAATCTCACTGTTGTTATCCCAATTGCGGAAAACGAGAGCGCCTTTCCCTGTAACTGCAATTAGTGGGGCGTGACCAGGCCTGACACCGATTGGCTTACCATTTGATAAAGGGATATTGACTGAGCGTAAGTCGCTTTGTTCAAAGATGACCCCTTCTGGTGTGATCACTCTTAATGTGAGGAGGTTTCGCCCTTCGCTCATGTTTCACCCGCACTGATCGTTTGGGCTTTTTCCAAAACATCGTCAATGTTGCCGACCATGTAAAAGGCTTGTTCTGGGACAGAATCGTGCTTTCCCTCAAGAATTTCTTTGAATCCCTGGATCGTCTCTTCCAGGCTGACAAACTTACCGGGATCACCGGTGTAGTCTTCTGCAGCGAAGAACGGCTGAGAAAGGAACCTCTGGATCCGGCGGGCGCGATTCACGGTTTTTTGATCGTTTTCACTGAGTTCTTCCAGTCCTAAAATGGCAATGACGTCTTGAAGGTCTTCGTAACGTGCCAGGGTTGATTTGACCTGCATGGCAACATTGTAATGTTCCTGCCCGACGATGTGAGGTGCTAGTAAGGATGAAGATGAATTAAGCGGGTCAATCGCGGGGTAAATCCCCAGGTCGACCAAGTGGCGCGAAAGGACTGTTGAAGCATCAAGATGGGCAAAGGTGGCAGTAACAGCAGGGTCGGTCATGTCATCCGCAGGGACATAAACCGCCTGGACAGATGTTACACTGCCTGCTGAGGTTGTAGTGATGCGCTCTTGCAGGGCGCCCATCTCGGATTCAAGAGTTGGTTGATAGCCGACTTCGCTGGGCAGGCGACCTAACAGCGCCGAGACTTCTGAGCCAGCCTGGATATAGCGGAAAATGTTGTCAATGAACACCAGGACGGGTTTTTTCTCATAATCTCTGAAATATTCCGCCATGGTTAAGGCAGTTAACGGCGTGCGTAACCGGGCGCCGGGGGGTTCATTCATCTGCCCGAATATCAATACAGAAGAGTTGATCACATCTCGTTGATTTAACTCCAGGAAAAGGTCATTGCCTTCCCGACTTCTCTCGCCAACACCGGCAAATATGGTGTAACCAGAATATTTTTTGGTTGCGTTACGCATTAATTCGATAATGAGAATGGTCTTCCCTACGCCTGCACCGCCAAATAGCCCAATTTTGCCGCCACGTGGGTAAGGTGTAAGCAAGTCAATGGCTTTGATACCTGTAATAAAAGGTGTGGTTACGACCCTTTGTTCCCTTAAGCTGGGAGATGGTGTATGAATGGGGTATTTGGTGATATCTTCGGGTAATGGTCCCTTGTCATCAATCGGTTCGCCAAGGATATTGAACATGCGTCCGAGAACTTCTTTGCCAACTGGAACCTGTATAGGTTCACCTGTATCTTCAACCAATAGGCCGCGCCTTACCCCTTCTGTTGGTCCCATAGCGATTGTGCGGACGGTGTTGGCGTCGACATGTTCCTGAACTTCAAGGATGAGCGGTTTTTTCCCATTTTCGGCGACTCTGAGCGCATTATGGATGCTGGGAAGGCCACCGGTTTCAAATTCAACGTCAATCACAACGCCGACGGCTCTCACAATAATTCCCTTGTTTTTGCTTTCCAATATTGTCGTCTTCAATGATTAATCCTCAGATGATTAATGACGGTATCCAGTTGTTTTTATGATTAAAAGATATGAAATTTCCAGCCTTAATTATCCATATTGAAGGATGGTTTGTCAAATCGGCACAATCATGCGGTTATGACAATTTTAACACATGCGTGTATATTTTTGCTCAGTTGGCCTGGGTTGCCGTGGCTGTTGGTACAGGGGTGATTGTTGGATATTGTAAATACCGCTGTGGGAACCATCCTATTCGTCCTTCAACATCCATCACCCGAACCCAGATCAACCCGTCATAGGTGGTTGTTTCATGCAGATCTAAGAGAACTGCATTTACACTTAAAACTGCTATGACAGGCCCGCCTGGTTCCTGGTAGAGATTGTAGTAGGGTGGAACTCCTGTCCGAATGACCAACGCGGTGCGTGGCGTGGGTGTTGGTGGAATTGTCGTCGGCGTGAAAGTCGCCGTTGGTGTCTGCGTCACCGTAGCTGTTTGTGTAGGTGTGGAGGTTGGGGTCGGGGTTCTGGTCGGGCTGGGGCCAGGTGTGGGCGTATAGGTGAGGGTTGGCGTCGGTGTTTGAGTTGGAGGAATGAGAGGATCGAGTGTCTCTGCCTGAACATGGTTTACGATTAAGGCGATAGGTTTATCGAGTCGTGTAACGAGGGCTTCCTGCAGGGCGACGACTTCTCTGTAATTCAGCGGATTATTTGAGCGGATGGTGATTTCCAGTTTGAGGTCTTGTTCCTGCCGGATGATATCGAGCTCAACCAGTTCTGCATTTTGAATTTCAGCAATTTCGGTTTCGACAATGTTATTTATCAGGCGGTTTTCGTTGGCCTGTGTAACCAGCCGGGCACCTAAGATCGTCAAGGGAATTAGAAGCAATCCGGTCAGAAGGCCGGCAATTAACAGGGTTTTTGGCAGCGCGCCATTTTTTGTTTGGATCCGGGGAACAAAACCCTCTAAAAAGAAGACCAGTGTTGCAGCAAAGGCAATTGTGACGGTGTTGGTTAAAAATAATAATGCAGCGCCGCCAGCGATGTCCCATCGGCCGAGCGCGATGCCAATGCCGATCGTGGAGAGGGGAGGCATCAGGGCTGTGGCAATCGCAACACCCGGCAAAGCGGCTGAAAGGTGCGGCTGCGCCATGGAGTATGCGGCTGCCAGACCGCCGGCCAGTGCAATCAGCAAGTCGTTTGGTGTTGGCTGGGTTCGGCTGAGTACTTCCCGAGGGATTTCGTGCAGTGAGGGAACAAATGGGAGATAGATATTGCTGAGAGTGAGGAGGGCTGAAAGCAGAATTGATAGTAAAGCACCTCTGATCAGTGCAGTGGCTGCATTTCGTGCAAGCTGGGTGTCGGCGGTGATCGACCCGAGACCAAGACCAAGAATGGGTGACATCAATGGTGCCACTAACATCGCACCGATGATCACTGCCGGCGAATCGTTGATCAAGCCAAGCGTGGCAATCCCGCCAGAAAGAACCACCAGGAAAAAGTAATCAAAACCGGGTGATGATGCGGTGCGGATGTTATCGATGATTTCATTGCGTCTTTTTGCCGTCAGCGGTTTGATATATTTCGCAAGCCAAGTTTGCAATCTGTTTTCTTCGTCCATCCCTAATTTTCCTCTACCCTTAAATTATTAGGCAATTTTTAGATTATTCTCTGTTAATCGAACCTTATCCAGGCAAAATCAAAGGGATCAACCTCGAATTTTACCGGATCGGTCTGTACCATGCCATATGTTTCATACTTGAGTAAATCAACCATGCGCTTGTTAATTAAGGCAGAGAGATCGAGATTCAGCGTTTGTTTTTGATCCGTGAGGTTCATCAGGCACAACACATTCACATCTTTATAGTGCCTTAAAATGACAAGGCATTCGGTTTTCTCCTCAGAACGGAACTCATAATTGCCTAATGCGAACACCGGGTTGGCTTTGCGGACTGCGATCAGGTGACGCATTTTGTTGAGTATGGAATCCGGATCTTGTATCTGGCTGGCAACGTTCACTTTTTTGTAGGAATATTCTTCCGAATTGATGACGGGGGCGTAGAGATCTTCTGGGTCGGCATCTGAAAAGCCAGCATTAAGGCTGTCATCCCATTGCATGGGGGTACGGACACCATTGCGGTCGAACAACCAGATGTTGTCTCCCATCCCAATCTCGTCACCGTAATAAATGATGGGTGCGCCAGGCAGTGAGTAGAGCAGGGCATTTGCCAGTAAAATCTTGCGAGGGTCGTTGTCCAATAGCGGGGTCAGCCTGCGCCGGATGCCCAAATTCAAGCGCATACGCGGGTCGGGTGCGAATTTATTCCACATCCATTGCCGTTCATCCTCTGTCACCATTTCGAGGGTCAATTCGTCGTGGTTCCGTAAGAAAATGCACCACTGAGTGTTTTCAGGGATTTCAGGTGTTTGGCTCATGATCCAGTGAATCGGAGTGGCATCGCCCTTGCCGATGGCCATATAAATACGGGGCATCACCGGGAAGTGGAACCCCATATGGAACTCTTCACCGTTACCAAAGTAATGCCATACGTCCAAAGGCCACTGATTGGCTTCAGCAAGGAGTACCTTGTCTTCATAGTTGATGTCGAGATGTTGGCGATATTCCTTTAAAATCGCATGGGTTTCCGCTAAGTTTTCACAGCTTGTGCCTTCACGTTCAATCAGATAGGGTACGGCATCTGCTCTGAAGCCGTCGATGCCCATTTCTAACCAGAAATCCATGACATTACGCATTTCTCTCCGGACCTCAGGGTTGTCGTAATTTAGATCCGGCTGGGAGGAATAAAAACGGTGCCAGAAGTACATTCCAGCCTTTTCGTCGTAGGTCCAGTTTGATTTCTCTGTATCAAGGAAGATGATGCGGGCATCTCTGTATTTTTGATCGGTTTCTGACCACACATAGTAATCACGGTATTTTGACTCGGGATTGGAACGTGATTCTTGAAACCACGGATGTTGATCAGATGTGTGGTTCAACACAAGGTCGGCGATGATCCGCAGGCCTCGCTGATGGGTTTCTTCTATGAGTTGTTTGAAATCATCAACCGTGCCGTAATCGGGGTGCACTCCGTAATAATCCGCAATGTCGTAACCATCGTCTCTCAGGGGAGAGGGGTAAATCGGCAGAATCCAGATGCAATCCACGCCCAAATCTTTGATGTAATCGAGCTTGCTGATCAGTCCCTGAATATCACCTTTGCCGTCACCATCGGAATCACAAAAAGCCCGGATATGGACTTCGTAAAAGACAGCATTCATATACCAGGGGTGGTTTTTCTCCGCCATCATGCCTCCACAAATCAAAATATTGAGATGAAAAGATCAATTCAAACTCAAGTATAGCGTTATCCTATTTGCTGGGCAAGGGAAAGGTGTACGATTCAGGTGGTCGAGAAGAGCGGCGAGATGCCGAGTGCGTTCATCCTGACATGGGCACGTTCTCGGTCTTCTTCGATCACACCTTCGATGATGAACACATCAGCTTCTTGAAGGGCGGTGCGATTCTGCTGATAGAGTGCCGGGTGGATAAGTACCTGGAGTGTTCCATCAAGATCTTCAAGATTGAGCAGGCACATCGTCTGATTGTTGCGATTCCTGAAGCGCCGCAGGGTTTGACGCATGCCAGCAACCCGGACTTTTTCTCCAATTTTGCTCTGTGCTTCAAGGGTGGTGAGCGCCCCAGTGGAGGTGATTTGATCGGCAAATTGCTCCAGCGGGGACATTGTAAGGCTGAGTCCCAGAATTTCTCGTTGAGCCTGTAAGCGATGACTCTGATCCCAATCGTCAGTTTTTTGTTTTGGTGAAAAGAGCGCTAATTGCCCCGGTTTTCTTTCATGTTTGAGATATTCTAGCCCTTCGCTGATGGTTACCAAACCTTCCAGCGCACCAACCATGGTCAGGTTTTCAGCCTCCTTCTTCTGGGGGCTAACACGTAGGAGGAAATCATCCAGAGATTGGAAGGGACGTCTTTGGATGATCGCATGAATGGTATTTTGTGTCAGATCCCGGACTTGGTCGAGACCCATGTATAAAACAGGTTCTCCTTTTGGATAGGCGACTCTGAAGCGGATGTCGGAATGGTTAATATGCGGTGGATTGATGGTCAACCCTAAGCGTCTGGCTTCCATCAAATACACACGTTGGGAGTAATATCCGCCGCCAAAACCAAGCACCGCCGACATGAACTCTGCTGGATAGTGCGTCTTGCACCAGGCTGAGTTCCAAGCGAGCTGCGCATACGATGCTGCGTGGGCTTTCGGGAAACCATAACCGGCAAAGGCAGCCATCATCTCCCAAATGCGTTCTGCAACATCAGTGGGGACCTGGTGACGGTCGGCTGCACCGGTAATAAAATTTTCGCGCAAGGTGTCCATCACGCCGCCGGGATTAAAATGGCTCATGGCACGCCTGAGAATGTCCGCCTGTGCGATTGTTAATCCGCCAAGCTCGTGGGCGATACGCAAAACCTGTTCCTGGTAGAGAATGACACCTAAGGTGTCGTCTAATAGCGGCTCAAGCGATGGGTGAATATGAGCAACCGTCTCTTCGCCTCTGAACCGTCTGACGAAGGCATCGCGCAATCCGCCTCTGAGGGGGCCTGGTCTGTAAAGTGCCAGGGCAGCGATGATGTCATCCTTTGAGTCTGCATGAATTTCTCGCAGCGTGCTCCGCATGCCCGGACTTTCGATCTGGAAGCAGCCAATCGTACGCGCTTCAGAAATCGTTTTACTGGTGTCGGGATCATGTTCGGGGATTTGATCGAGAACGGCTAATCCATCCCGGTACTGGCTGATGTGCCAGGAGTGGATTTTGTCGGCGACTTCACCGAGAACCGTTAGTCCGCGGATTCCTAACAGGTCGATTTTGACCATGCCCAATTTCTCAATCGCGTCCAGGTCAAATTGTGCATGATTGATTTGCAAGGAGGATGAGTGCACCAGCGGGATCAGATCGGTCATCGGGAAGGGGGCGATGATGATGCCGCCGGGATGAACAGAAAGGTGGCGCGGCAGATCAAGCAATGCCCGGGCATCTCGCAGGATCTCTTTGATGACGGGGATTGTGTTTTGTGTTTCTAAGGGTTCGAAGGGATCTTCCTCGTTGCTGCGGCGATAAGAAAATGATGATGGTAATTTCTTTGATAATTGCCGGATGGCTTCTGGCGAGAGGCCGTAAGCCTTGGCAACATCACTGAGGGCTGATTTTGGGCGGTAGCGATTGATGGTGCCCACCATGGCAACCCGGTCTGCGCCGTAGGTGTCGAACACATATTGGATAACTTCATCGCGCCGGTGAGAAGCAATATCAGTGTCGATATCAGGGGGCTTTCTTCGGGCGGGGTTAAGAAACCGTTCAAAATAAAGGTTAAGCGCTAGGGGATCAGGTGAGGTGATATCCAGGCAGTGTGCAACGAGGGATGATGCGGCCGAGCCGCGTGAGGAGGTCGGTATGCCGAGTTTTCGGGCGTGATTGATAACATCTTCAACGATTAAGAATATCGGCTCGTAACCCATCTCAGTAATAATGGAGAGTTCATATTCCAGGCGTTTTGTGATGGCGTCTGTCAGTTCCCCATAATGTTTTTTTGCCCCTGCGTAGGCTTTGGCTCTCAGGAATTCGGTTTGTGTCAGGTTTTCCGGCGTCGGAAAAGCTGGAAAGTGGGTTTCACCGAGCGGTAATTCGAGGTTGCAGCGTGCCACAAGCCCATGCAGGTTTTCGATGGCTTGCGGGATATCCTTAAAGCGGAACGCAAAATCGGCTGGTGAAGGAAAATGGCGCTTGCCGGGAGGAAGATGTTGCTGCGGGAGGGCATGAATTGAAGCGTTGTGTTTGATGGCTGTCAGTGTGTTGTATTTTTGTTCATCAGATGGATCCAGATAATGGATGTCCTGTGTGGCAATGATCGGGATGGCGTGATCCGCTGCCGATTTCAACAGCAGGGTTTCATTTTTTAATGGACCGTTTGAGAAACGCTGAATCTCAACATAACAGTCAATATGGAAGATGGTTTGGATTTCATTGAGAAACTGATCGGGCAAACCTGCAGCGGGTGGGCTGTTGAGGATCAACTCTCGAAGGATGCCTTTCGGCGCACCTGAAATGCAGATCAACCCTTCGTGATGGGACTTGAGCACCGATATCGGGATAGGTTGGTCATGAATCAACAGATGGCTGCTGAGCGCAGACAAATTCGCCCAACCACTGCGATTGGCTGCAAACAAGGTTAACAATCCGCAGTAACCATGATAGCAGAAATCGATTTCCAGGCCGATGATCGGCTGGATACCGGCCGATTTGCAGGTTTCATAAAAGTAAACAGCCCCGGAAAGGAAACGATGATCCGTCATGCCCACGACTGGAATTTCATGTTCCACAGCCTTATTGACGATGTCAGCAGGGGAAAGTAAAGACTCAAGCAGACTGAAGAAGGAATGGGTGCGCAGATAAGGGATTTGATCTTGGTTCATGATCTCACATTTATTATCGAACAATTATTCTATTAATTATTATAAATTGAAGTGAGGTTCAGTGCAAGAGATTTTGTGAATGCAATCTACTTGAATGTTTTTCGTGTAGCCATACTTCCTCAATAAAGGTGTCCAACAAAAAAGGGCTGGGTGAGCCAGCCCTTTACTTCCTTTTATTGAAAGGTTATTTGCCTTCGATAAAGGCGCTTGTCTTATCCCGGGCGATGTGGTCTTCATACTGCTCGGGGGGTGTTTTCATAAAGTAGGAGGAGGGCGCCAGTAATGGTCCGGACATGCCCCGGTCGAGTGCGATCTTACAGCAGCGCACGGCATCAATGATCACACCGGCTGAGTTTGGTGAATCCCATACCTCAAGTTTTGCTTCAAGGTTGAGCGGGACATTGCCAAAAGTTGTGCCTTCCATTTTGATATGGCAGAATTTGCGGTCAGACAACCACGGCACATAATCGCTGGGGCCTACATGCACATCATCACTGGGTAATTCATAGGGCAGCATACTGGTGACGGCACCGGTCTTACTGATTTTTTTTGACTGCAAGCGCTCTCGCTCGAGCATATTCATAAAATCGGTATTCCCGCCGAAGTTGAGCTGGTAGGTATGGTCTAACCTGACGCCGCGGTCAACAAATAGGCTGGTCAGCACGCGGTGTAGTATCGTGGCACCGACCTGGCTTTTGATATCATCACCGATGATGGGCAAGCCTTTTTCTTTGAACCGTTTACCCCAATAGTCAGAACTGGCGATGAAAACCGGGATAGCGTTAACAAAACCGCAACCCGCTTCAAGCACCTGTTCGACATACCACTTGGTCGCCATCTCTGACCCCACGGGCAGGTAACTGACTACCACATCCGTGTGTGTGTCTTTTAGTATTTGAACGATATCATCCGTCGGCCCCGGTGCTTTATTGACAATTTGTTTGAGATATTTTCCCAGTCCATCATGAGTCATCCCGCGATGAACAGGGATGTCCTTGTGTGGGACATCTGCAAACCGGTAAGTGTTGTTCGGGTAGGCATAAATCGCTTCCGAGAGGTCTTTGCCGACCTTGGTGTCAACCACATCGAATGCGGCTGAAAATTCAATATCTGAGATGTGATAGCCCCCTAAATTGACGTGCATCAAACCGGGCACCCGCTCGTCATCTTTGGCGTTCTTATAAAATTCGACGCCCTGGACAAGTGAAGATGCACAATTGCCAACGCCGATAATGGCTACTCTTACTTTTTTCTTTTCGCTCATTGATTGTTGCCTTTCGTTGTGTTGATAGAGACTTTTGTCATTCTTG
The DNA here is from genome assembly GCA_016841365.1 of Anaerolineaceae bacterium. GTDB lineage: Bacteria > Chloroflexota > Anaerolineae > Anaerolineales > Anaerolineaceae > Brevifilum. The sequence continues at coordinate 109,962 of JAENZI010000009.1, read as the reverse complement.
TTATCATCATTTGAATTTGGCCGCTTATTATTGGCGGTGTAGAAATGTAATCATACCGCGTTTGCCATTGGTCAACCAATCGGGTTCGTTCTCTGATTCAATTTTTTGAAGAATCTCATGTGAAAGTCCGACAGCGAGTTCTGCTTTGAGAGTGCGCAGGCTAAGGAAACTGGTCGGGAAGTATCCGGCAGCAACTTCAATCGGTGTGGTGTGCGGCCAGTGACGGTCACCGAACAAGCGCCTGTAATTGACATCCCCTTTCAGGATGGCAAGATCGTGATGCGCAATCTCAGTTTTTAACGTGTCAGGAAGGTCACGATACATGCGGCTGGTCGTAAAGAAGGAGGGCGATTTTACCGTCATCAGGGTTGAGTTTAAATATTTTTCCAATCGAAGCCCCAAATTTTGAGCGTTCTTGTTTGTGGAAGTCCTGAGCAGTTTCAGCGACATCAGAAAATCCTCGTGCATGAGGTCAGAGACATAATAGGGCTGATTTTTAACATAGCATGTGATCGATTTGGCCATGCCTGAACGCAGTAGATAATCCATAAAAGCAAAGTCAAAAAAGAGCTCTTTACCTGCATTATCCGTGATGTAAGCAATTTTGGCGGGTTTATCTGAGAGAAACGCGTAAACCGCTTTGGCATGATTCAGGATGATCCTATCGTGTTGGGCGGCCATGTCAGTGCTGTAAGCCGTAGAATGGCTCAAGTCGCCCCGGTTGCCCCATAGAGACTGGGTGCATGTGTGCTGAAAATGCTCGAAAGAGGCGTCGCTTGGAACGGGTTCGAAGGTTTCTATAAATTGGGGAATGGCTTTTGTGATCTCCTGCACCTTGAGCGGTTTGAATAGATCGCGGGACATAAAAGGTCCAGGCTGAAAGTAGGTCACGATTTCCAGCAGGCGGCGGTAAAAATAAGTTTCCGCAAAGAACCAGGGAATTTCGAACCATGTTGTCCCTCTCCAGGGTTTCAGGTCTTCATCCCACAACGTCCGGTCGCTGGTTTGTTCTTTGAGAGGTTGAATGACCTCCTGCGCAATTTCACCTTTAAACGCAATCAATTCTGACACAATAAGCGGCGTGTAATCAAAGTGCTGCAGGATTTGGTCGATAATTTCTGGAAATCGATTTTTAACCGTATGCTGGGCAAAAGATCCCTGTTCGGATGTCATCAAGAAAGGGGGGAGCAGTGTCATTCAGTCTCCTCCTTGTTTTGTAGAATGTAAAGAAATTCAGCTTCTGCTGCATTGGTCCAACTGCCCATGGGGGAAAGCTTGTCATACACTGATGGGAGTATGTGCTTGAGTTCGGGTAATCCCGTGAGCGGGAAAGGTTTGATATTAGGGTAGATGACCACTTTGCCGGGGAATGTCTTGTCTATCATCGCCTGGTAGCCGTCTTTTGCTGCCTCCAACGAACCAACGGCTGCAACAGCCCGGTTGATGTCGATCTGCCCTTTTCTCCAGCGCTGGATGACCGATCGCATATCTTCGATTTTCGATCCGGAGTGCCCGATGAAATGGGTGTGTTTCGAAGTCAGACCTGGTAAATCAAGACTGGTTTTGCTGCCTATCTTTATCCCAGCAAACAGGTTCAAAACCCCGTTGGATGCGAGGGATTGGCTGCATTCCGTGGCTAAGTCAAGGTCAAGCGCTAACAGGATGATATTGTCAAACCCCTGCTGTTGATAAGACTGAAGTTTGGGTTTATCGAGGACGGGGTCGTGAGGATTGAGGCATACAAAATCAATGCCCTTACGCTGGGTTTCGTCTGAAAAATCCTGTTTCAGTTTTTCTAAGCGAAAATGATCGATCTCAGTGCACACAATCAATGAAGGCGGGTGTTCCAGTTGGATGGCACGTTGGACGTGAATGCGACCAAAAGGTCCGCCTGCTCCGGCGAACCAGGCAGTTCCGGCCGGTTTAAGTTCAGAAGAAAATGCTGACTCTGCGTAGAGCTGTGCCAAATCAGGGGATTGGCCGCTGATGAATGACCAGCGTTGGTAGTGAATTCGCCCTACATCGATTCTTGGCTGCCTTTCTAATAGCGGCATATCGCATATCGCCATAATGCCTCCATAAGCCAATTTGCTGCACGATTCTTCAATCATACGCCTATCCGGGGCAAGCAGGATGATATCGTCAATAAAATCATCTTCGATTTCTGTGATTTCTTTAATGGGGATTAGTTGAATTTCTTGTTGTTTTGCCAGTTTGCTCAAAGCATTGCGCTGGCGGTCAGGAATATGGGAGTAGAAGATGTTTGCTGGCGTGTTTTGTGCGATCGCTCTTGTGAAATCGACGTAAGTCGATTGTTTCCCGCCAATAATCCACAAGTTGCCCTTTGGTTTGATGTGGTTCCTGTAATTAAGGCGATAGGCGGCTTCAACACAAGCCCAGGGCTCAATCAGTGCGGCTTCAGCATAGCCCATGCCTTCGGGCAAGGGGATGAGCATGTCGCCATTGTCTGAATTGATGATTTCTTGCGATATCAGGTTGAATTGCGACAACCCGCCTTGATAAACGTAGCCAAAAGCCTTTTCAACGCCACCTACAACGATGTCACTCTGCAGGGTCAGCCGGTCGCCAATGTTATACTTTGGATTGATGCCGTCAGCGGTATCAACAACCGTGAAACAGACTTCGTGCCCCAATACGACAGGCTGCGATTGCATATCATGGATAATTCTGGGGTGAGATTGACCCTGATTAATGACTTTGATATCTGAAAAGCACAAACCACATGCATCATTGCGCACCAGTAATTCCCCTGGTGACAGTGCGGGCAGGGGTTGCACGGCTGGGGCATTGTTGACACCGAAGTTTTCAAGCCCATTACCATATAGAGGCCACAATCGGTTGTATTGTTTTTTCTGCGTATTTTCAACTTTTGTTTCCATACAGGTTTTATTTTATCCTGATTTAGCCTGATATCGAAACCGAACATCTTTGTTTTTGCTCCAACCATAATAGCCTATCGACACTTTACCACTGATCAGCGCTCGTTTTTGGAAACTTAACCACCTTATGTTCTTGACGGAATGGTGCTTAAAAGATAGAATACTGAAAATCGATTATTAGAGGCTTAATGAAATTATTAGATGCACCTAAAGGTGTGGAAGTTAAAATTATTGACTATTTGGGGGGAAAAGGCGTGGGGCTAAAACTGCGCCAGCTGGGTCTTGCACCCGGTAAAAAAGTGAAAGTATTGCGGCACGCCCCATTGGAGGGTCCGATTATGGTTGAAGTTGAAGGCCGCTCGATTGCCATCGGGCGAGGGATCGCTGCGCATGTCAAGGTCGGAGATCTTTAATGCGAATTGGTTTAATTGGACAACCCAATTGTGGGAAAAGTACACTTTTTAATCAGATTGCCGGATATAAAGCAGAAACCGGCAATTTTTCTGGGACAACCGTTACATTCACTGAAAGTCAAGTCAGGGTGCTCGGGGATGTGGTTGATGTCGTCGATCTCCCCGGGACCTACACATTAGCCGGTAGCAACCCGGCAGAACGCGAAGTTATCAAATACCTCACTTCGAATGAGGTGGATGTGGTTGTGAATGTGCTGGATGCATCGAATCTGGCACATGGATTAGCGATGACGATTGAGTTGCTTGAGCTCGAAATCCCGATGGTGATCGCTTTGAACATGATGGACGAGGCAGATCGGCTTGGGATCAGAATCGACGTCAGAGCTTTAGAAGAGATTTTTGGTTTAGCAGTTATTCCGATGATCGCATCAAAGGGCAGAGGCATCCAACCCTTGTTTACAAAAGCCTACAGCATTGGGCATGAAAACCGGCTGGCGACCCGACCGAGATACAGCAATGATGTTGAGCAAGCACTGGAAGTATTAGCAAAGAACCTGGGGGATGTTGAAAGCCACTTAAACACGCGTGCTTTGGCGATTAAGTTGCTGGAGGGAGATGAGGCGATTATTGCGGATGCCACATCTCAGAAACCCAAGCTTGCTGACGACTTAAAGACGATTAAAAACGGGCTTCAGCATCAGCGCGGGCGGTCGATTGACTGGATCATCATTGGTGAGCGGAATAATTTGGCTGACCAAATCGCAAGCCAGGTGATCAAGCAGGGGAAACGGAACATCACATTTCGAGACCGGCTGGACGATATCCTTCTGCACCCATGGCTGGGCTACGTCTTCTTGATTGCGATCCTTTATTTATTCTTTCAGGCCGTGTATATCCTCGGTGGATTGATTGAAGCGCCGCTGATGGACTTGTTTGCCCAGGTTGAAACATGGGTCATCTCTCTTGTTGGCGATGGGGATGGATTTTTTACACAGATTTTAGTGGGATTGATCCAGGGTGTTTCGGGCGGTGTTGCGATTGTGTTGCCTTATCTTGTGCCATTCTTGATTGGATTAGGATTGTTGGAGGATATTGGTTACCTGCCGAGAGTGGCGTTTTTGATGGACGCACTGATGCATAAGATCGGATTGCATGGGAAATCGATTGTGCCCTTCATCCTTGGGTTTGGCTGTAACGTACCTGCGATCATGTCTACCAGGATTTTGGAAGATAAGCGTGAGCGGTTTATTTCTGCCGCCCTATCTACATTAGTGCCGTGCGCAGCACGTTTAGCGGTTGTGTTTGGCTTGGTGGCTTTTTATCTTGGGCCGGTTTTGGCTTTAGGGATCTACTTGTTCGATTTGTTTGTGATTGCACTAACTGCGCGTATCCTTTCACGGCTGGTGCCGGATACCTCTCCAGGGTTGATCCTTGAGATGCCAGTCTATCGTGTTCCGACGGTACGCACCGTTTTGAATAAAGCCTGGTGGCGTGTGCGAGAATTTATTGTTGAAGCATGGCCGCTGCTGATTGTGGGCTCTGTTGTTTTGGCTATCCTTAATTACATCAATGTGGCTGTATACCTCAATGGCTTGCTGCGTCCTTTGTCATGGATTTTGGGTTTGCCGTATGAGGTTGGGGTACCTCTCATCTTTGGCGTTTTACGAAAAGAACTTTCCCTGGTCATGTTGGGTCAGGCACTGGGCAGCATGGATTTTTCGACTGTGCTGACACCTGTCCAGATGATTACATACGCTGTTTTTGTGGTTTTTTACATTCCATGTTTGGCAACAATGGTGGCAATCAAAAAGGAGCTGGGGCGGAAAGCAATGTACCAGATTGTGGCATTAACCACGCTGATTGCTGCCCTGGCTGGTTTGGTTGCACGCGGGTTTGCTGAAATTATTTTCTAAGGATGATATGTCTGGTTTTGACCATTTCAACTTAATCAGCCCAATCTACGACCTGGTCTTCGGTCGTCATGTCGATCACACCATGGTCGCTAAGGCTGATTTTCAGCCCAACCAAAAATTGCTGGATGTGGGCGGCGGGACAGGCCGTGTGACAGCACTTTTTGCTGAAGTCAGCAGCGACTTGCTGATCGCTGATTCAGCCATCAGCATGCTCAGAAAGGCACAAGAAAAATCGCTTCGAACAGTCAACTCGCAATCAGAGAAACTTCCCTTTGCTGCTCAGACCTTTGACCGGATTATCATGGTTGATGCTCTGCATCACGTCGCTGACCAACAAGAGACTTTGAATGAAATGTGGCGGGTGCTGGCTAAGGGTGGGAAGATGGTGGTCGAGGAACCGGATAAGAATAATTTTATTGTAAAATTGATTGCCTTAGGCGAAAAAATCCTATTGATGCGCAGTCATTTTCTCTTTCCAGAGGAAATTGTGCGGATGTGCCAATTCGATAAATCAACAAAGATTGAGACCCATTTTGAGCGTGGTAATGCATGGATTATTATTGCCAAAGAAAATTCATCTGAAGGATGAGGAGGAATGATGAGTGAGACAAGTATTGATGAGATGATGCTATCTATCCCCGAATATTTTAATGCTGAGAAGGCTGTAGGTATTTCTGCAAATGTTCAATGTATTTTTACAGGGGAGGACGCATCCAACTGGGTTATCACGATTGAAGATCAGACCTGCCAGGTGGAACAGGGGATAGCATCTGAGCCTGATCTGACACTCAAAGCCAATGCCAAAGATGGGGTGAACCTTCTGACTGGCAAGACAGATGCGATGCGGGCTTTTATTTTAGGCAAAGTAAAAGTATCTGGAAATATGGCGCTTGGAATGAAATTGATTAACCTGTTTAAACCCTAAATCGATGTGATTCAAGGCAGTTGATATCGCCCCAATTTAGATTAGTAGAGACCCCAATCGTCTGCTAAGCCTTCTTCCATCATGGTTGGATCCCAGGTTTCACGCCCATAATTAATTTTGGTCGGCATATCAAGGATTTTCTCAGCTTTTTTGCGAGTTTGTTCTAACATCGAAGGTCCGTAGGGGCAGAAGGGGGTGGTCAGGATCATGGTGATAACCGCATGATCTTCTTTAATTTCAATATTCCGAACCAGCCCCAATTGAATGATATTTAAGCCTAATTCAGGGTCAATGATCTCACTCAAGCCATCTTCCAATGCAGGGACGAGGTCAGCGTGGGTATTTTCGACATCCCATACAGGGATATTCTCAAAATCTTCTTTCATTTATGCCTTCTTTTGTTTCTTAGGGATAATATAAGCACATTTTTTGGCTTCTGAATGGATGCTGGATTCAACCTCAATAGGTGTGGTTAGGAATTCTGAAACAATGCTCGCATCCATGGCACACATTTCTGGAAATTCTGCAGACAATTTATTATATGGGCAGGAGAGAATTTCCAGCCTGTAAACATCCTGGTTTTCGTGCCATTCCACGATGTAACCTTGTTCCTTCAGCATTTTATCGAGTTGTTTGATTTGCTCGTCCAGAGGGATATTTTTTGACCTGGGCAGCAGATCAGCAGCGAGTTCCGAACCGATTTGGGCGAAAACATGGCTAAACTCTTCTTCGGTCATGCGTTCTTTGAGTGACGAAAGCAGCAACCTGGTGAAGTGCAGGTAACTGGTGGGAAACTCTTCAACCCCTTTATCTGTGAGTGAATAGATTAACCGAGGGCGTCCGACCCCATGCCGTTCTTCAGTAGAGGTGATCAAGTTATCTGCTTCTAAGGATGAAAGGTGATGGCGAATCGAAATGCCGTTAATCCCAACAGCTTCTGCCAATTCATTGATGGTTGATCTGGGATGAACCAGCAAGGTGTGTAATATCTTTTCCCGCGTGCTTTTCATAAAATGTCCTCATAACAGGATAGGAATTATCCAATTTGTGCAAGTGATTTTAGCACGCTGGGATTTGGTTTGTCAATATTTAAGATAAATATCCTAAAAATTCGAGGTGTGACTCTGTCAGTTAAACAAAAAGATGCCCAAATTTGGGCATCTTTGACTTGAATGTTTTTATTTTACTGATTGAGTGATTTGGCAAAATCCAGGATGGTTGAAGCAACGACTGAACCGGATTGCGCGCGATGGGCGGATTGCCCCATTGGGCTGGCTGCCATCAGTGCGTCCATGATCGCCTGGGTGTTGTTATCACCTTCTTGTTTGGATTGATAAAACGCCATTCCAACTTGCAATAGGTCATTAAGATCCAAACCCTGGTCCTGCTGGCTGGTTTGTTTCTTTCCGGTCAGGCTTGAAAGCAGTGACCCTAAGAAACCGCCTGTCTGTTTTGGCTGCGGTGCTGGTTGAGGTTTTTCAACGCCTAATAAGCTTTGTACCAGCGTTCCAAGCATATCTGGTTTTAATTCGGAACCAGAAAACTTCTGTGCTGCATTCGACAAGTTTTGGGCGTAGAGTGCCGCCGAGCCGCTGTTCGCTTGCTCTTTAACGACTTTGCTTGCATAACCTAACTGCTCTGCCACGGGCTGATCTTGTTTTTGTGATACAGCACCCTGAATGAGGTTGAATATCTGTACCATGTGATCACCATGATTGTGATTATAGTCGTCAGCCTCGTTCAGCGTTTCTTGTTTCTGTGCCAGTTGTTGCGTTACAGATCCGAAGATGTTGCTTAGATTTAATTCATTTGCCATGTTAGTCTTTAAGTTCCTCAGGCAGTTCAGGGATGACGATTTCCATGCCTAAGCGCAGATTCTTTTCGCTTCCATCCAGCAATTCTTTGTTATGCTCCACCAGATATTTCCAGTAGGGCGGGGTGGCATGCTTGTAATATTTGAGTGCGATATGGCTCAGGGTTGGATTTTCTTCGTCAACAACATGGGTGGTGATGATCTTAGGTTTTTTGAGTTTTTCCAGTTTATCCATTGCTTCTTCGCGGGCTTTGCGTCGTTCTTCGATCAAATCCTTTCGTTCAGCTTGGGTCTTTTCTCGAAGTTTTCTTTCAAGCTCAGCGATCCGTTTTTCTTTTTCTTCAACGGCTTTTTCGGTTGCGTACTTATCTTTCTTAACGTCGGCATTTTGATCCAGCATGGACTTGATGGCTTCTTTGGCTGCTGCTGCTTCTTTCTTGGCTTCAGCGAGTTCATCCTCTAAACTCTGGATGTCCTCTTTTTCGTCCCGGTTTGAAATTGCATCGATTGCCTTGCCAAAAATGCTTTTCTTGCTTTTCTTGTCTGCCATTAGTTATCCTTTCTAATAGAAATATTTGAATGCGCTTTAAGTTTACCATATGAATCAAATGATTTGATAGTGTATAGTGCTCTTGATAGTTGATGCGCAGGGGAATGTTATTAATTTATTAGATATTTATGCTAAATATTGACTATGAAATTTGTGCATGCTATAATTCGGTTGCTCAAATAAAATTAGATAATTAAGATAATATTGGATAAAAATATCCAAATTGTATAAGGAGTATGGATGCCAGAATTAACCATAAAAAACTTACATGTCTCGATCGAGGATAATCCCATCCTCAGAGGACTTGACCTTAAAGTGCATCAAGGAGAAGTACATGCGATCATGGGTCCGAATGGGACAGGTAAATCGACACTGGCAAATACCATTATGGGGCATCCCAATTATGAAGTCACCGAAGGTGACATTTTGATTGACGGTGAAAGTGTGCTGGAAATGGCTGCGGATGAACGCTCTCGGGCAGGGATTTTCCTGGCATTTCAGTATCCTGTATCCATACCAGGTGTGACTGTCGCAAATTTCTTACGGACAGCGCTCAATTCCCGCCGGCGCCATGCAGACCCACCGCAAGAGGATATTTCAGTTTTGGATTTCAGAAAATTGCTCAAGTCGAAGATGGACATGCTGGAAATGGAATACTCGTTTGGTGGGCGTTACCTGAACGAGGGATTTTCAGGTGGTGAAAAGAAACGCACAGAGGTTTTGCAGCTTGCTGTGCTGGAGCCAGCCTTTGCCATCCTTGATGAAACCGATTCAGGCCTTGATATCGATGCCATCCGAATTGTTTCAGAAGGTGTGAATACACTAAAAGGCCCAAATATGGGCGTGATGGTTATCACCCATTATCAGCGGATATTGAACTACATTCAGCCTGATTTTGTGCACGTGATGTATGACGGCCGTATTGTGGAATCGGGTGGGCATGATCTGGCATTGCTACTCGAAAATGAGGGATATGACTGGGTGCGTGAGAAATACGGTCAGCCATTGGAAGCGTAAGAGAATTAAACGGAGTAACTTCTATGGGTAAAAACCCAAAGACAGAATCATTAGACGATTTTGGGGAATATCAGTTCGGATTTAGTGATCCGGACACATCTGTGTTTAAAAGCCGTAAAGGTCTTGACGAAGATGTTGTTCGCCAGATATCGGCAATGAAACGAGAACCTGCCTGGATGCTGGAATTCAGATTAAAGGCATTGAAACACTTTCAGGAGCGTCCAATTCCTACCTGGGGCGCTGACCTGAGTGACCTCAATCTGGATGAGATCTTTTTCTATGTCAAGCCCACCGATCAAGAAGGCCGCACCTGGGACGAAATCCCTGAAACGATCAAAAACACATTTGATAAATTAGGCATTCCAGAAGCGGAACAAAAATACCTCGCTGGAGTCGGCGCACAATATGAATCAGAAATGATCTATCACAATGTGCAAGAAGAATTAAAAGAGCAAGGTGTCATCTTTCTCTCGATCGAAGAGGGGTTGCGGCAGCATCCAGATATCTTTCGGCAATATTTTTCAACCGTCATCCCAATACAGGATAATAAATTTGCAGCCTTGAACAGCGCTGTCTGGTCTGGTGGATCGTTTGTGTACATCCCGCCCAATACCAAGGTGGATTTGCCGCTGCAGGCTTATTTTAGATTGAATTCTGCCAACATTGGGCAGTTCGAGCGGTCGTTGATCATCGCAGATGAGGGCGCACAGGTGCACTATGTTGAAGGCTGTACTGCCCCAACATACTCCACAAATTCCTTCCACAGCGGCGTGATTGAAATTGTGGTAAAGAAGAATGCACGCGTAAGGTACACTACCATTCAAAACTGGTCGAACAATGTCTACAATCTTGTCACCCAACGTGCCAAGGTTTATGAAAATGGAACGATGGAATGGGTCGATTCGAACCTAGGTTCAAAAACGACCATGAAGTATCCCTCATGCTACCTGATGGAAGAGGGTGCTCACGGTGAGATCCTATCGGTTGCCTTTGCAGGTCCTGGTCAGCATCAGGATGCCGGCGGTAAGGTGATTCATTTTGCGCCGAACACCAGCAGTAAGATCACATCCAAATCCATCAGCCGCGGCAACGGACGTTCATCCTACCGTGGGTTATTGAAGGTCCATGCAAACGCTGAGGGATCAAAATCAAATGTTGTGTGTGATGCCCTGTTGCTGGATCCTGAATCACGATCGGATACCTACCCTTATATCGAGGTAGATGCCCAGGATGTGTCATTAGGCCACGAAGCGACGGTGTCGAAGGTGGGTGAGCAGCAATTGTTTTACCTGATGAGCCGTGGTCTGAGCGAAGAAGAAGCAACCACGATGGTTGTTTCCGGCTTTATTGAGCCGCTGGTCAAAGAATTACCCATGGAATACGCAGTAGAAATGAACCGATTGATTCAATTGCAGATGATTGGATCAGTAGGATAGCCCGGAAAGAAGAAGAATTATTACAATGCCAAATGCTCCTAAAATAATCACGCGGAAAACTCCCAGCCGAAGAAGAGAGTCATTGGCTGACTTTTCATTTTCGATTGACCAACTACCGGAAGTCAAACACACTGCCTTGAGAGAATACCATCGCTCTGCCTGGGAGGCGTATCAATCGTTGCCTTTTCCCACACTAAAGGATGAGGCATGGCGCAGAACAGATATTCGTGGGTTGAAGACCGAAACCTTTTCGTTGGACAGTGACAATCAACTGGATTCTCCACCTGAGCGATTTTTGAACCCAATCGTCACAGATGAGTACCGCATGGGGCAGATCGTTTCTGGTGCAGTGAAACCTGCCCAATCGCTTGACCCTTCATTAGCGGAGCAGGGTGTGATCTTTACTGACTTCCATACTGCTGAGATGGAACAACCAGACCTGTTAGCTGGAATATTGGGCGATATTGTTTTGCCAGACGAAGATAAATTCAGTGCATTAGCAGCAGCTTTAGGGACTGAGGGTGTTTTATTGTATGTTCCTAAAAATGTCATCATTGAACAGCCTTTGCACAGCTTATATTGGGGGGGTGGGGAGAACATGGCTTACATCAACCACCTTGTGATTTATGTGGAAGATGGTGCGCAGGTGACGTTTGTGCATGAGTCTGCTTCTCCGAATGAAGATGAGGGCAATCAAATCTTTCATGACGGAATTGTTGAGATCTATGTTGGCAGAAATGCTCGGTTGAATTTTGTCGAACTGCAATCCTGGGGAAAGAATGTGTGGTCATTTACCCGGGAACGCGCCAGGGTAATGGGGGATGGGACGCTCGAATGGATTTTCGGTGCGATGGGTACCCATCTGACAAAGAACTTCTCGGATATTGACCTGATGGAACCCGGTGCGATGGCGAGGATGTCGGGTTTCTATTTTACTTCTGGCGACCAGCATCTTGACCATGACACGCAACAGAACCACATGGCGAAGGACACCACCAGCGACTTGCTTTACAAAGGTGCTTTGATGGACGAAAGTCGTTCCGTGTGGCAGGGGATGATCTATGTGGCTCCTGGCGCGATTGGCACGGATGGTTATCAGGCGAACCGCAACCTGGTGCTGAGTAAGGGTGCTCGTGCTGATTCCATCCCCGGGCTTGAGATATTGGCGGATGATGTTCGTTGTACACACGGCGCAACAGTCGGGAAAATTGACGAAGATGAGATGTTTTATTTGCTTAGCCGCGGCATTCCCAAAACAGATGCTGAAGAATTGATCGTATCCGGTTTCTTTGCGCCCATCATGGCACGCATTCCTTTTGAAGGTGTTCAGACACGCTTTGCAGAAGCGATTCGGGAAAAGATGTCCGAGCGATAGAGAATTGTTTTTCATACGTGATATTTATAGTAATTAACACTCATATCTGCTACAATAGATGCATTAGGTTAAAATTTATTGATTAATCAAAGGTTTTATTGATTCAGGAGGATTAATGGCGAGATCACCATTTATGCGGCCACCAGTAGAAGATAGCTCATACCAGGTCGGTGATCCAGTCGAGGTTTATTGCGACCATGAGAAGAATGGCGACCGAATTCGAGATTGGGTCAGGGGGATTGTTGTTCAAGTAGATGGAAAGATGATTGCGGTTCAGTTCCGCACCAATGTTTATTTAACCGATGGTTGGATGGTGCCGGATCATATCTTGTGGTTTCAGTACGATTCGAGCATGATCAGGCCTGCGAAAAGAGATTCTGAACGCCCAACCGGCTATCAGATGAAATAATTCTTGAGATGACGATCAAGATGGGCACAATGTGCCCATCTTTTTTGTGAAAAAGGATCGATGAAAGAAGTGACTTTTTATCCGATTTGTGCCATAGAAGATTTGCCGCCTGGTGAGCGCTTATTCATCGAATTGGATGACGACCCGGTGGTGATTTTGAATGTTGATGGATCGTATTATGCGATTGCAGATGTCTGCACCCATGATGACGGCCCACTGGGTGATGGCGATGTGGAGGATCATCAGATCATTTGCCCGCGCCATGGCGCACGTTTTGACATCCGTAATGGCGAAGTCTTAACCCTGCCAGCAGTGCAGGACGTTCGTTCCTATCCTGTTAGAGTCAATAATGGCATGGTTGAGATCGGGGTTGAGGAATAACGATCAATCGGAAATGTCAACAAAAAACGGCTGCGATTTTCGCAGCCGTCGCTTTTTAACCCAATTTTATTAATACTCTTTATCACCAAATTGACCGACGATTCGCAAGATGTCAAAGCCTTCTGCAAATGGCCTTTCTGCTAGCGCCCCATGCCGAATGGCTGTTGAGTGGATAATATCTTCGTCAAAATAATATTTGTCGGCATATGTTGTATAGGCTTTGAGTGCCTCAACTTTTCTTCTGACGCCCTCTTCTGAAACTTCAACAAGAAAATCGGGGAAGAAGCCATAGCTGGACCGTAATACATCAAACCCTAACAGGGTGGTGCCGCGGAAGGCTCTGAGGGCTTCTTGTGTGGCGGTTTGATGATCCTGGTGGATGTCCTGTGAGGTGTGAACAAAGACAACTTCAGGGTGGTATTTCTTTTTGATATCGAGTAATACCTCAAGAATTTCTTGACGGGCTGCCTGAAAACGGCGGGTGGTGAAATCATGCAGGAGGACATTTTCAGGTTTGACGCCCAAAATGGACATGCTGGCTTGATGTTCTTCCACAAGGTTTTGAAGCTCTGGATTTTTCTGGTTGTCGGATAAGGTCAGGCAGATCACATTGGTCTGATCGACGATATCGGCAATCAAGGCACCGCATCCCAATTCAATGTCATCAGGATGGGCGCCGATGAAACACACCGACTCACCAAAAAAGGTCATATTGTGATTCATGTTTACCTATTTCTTTGCGAGGAAACCACCAACGACTTTGATCATCACTAATTTACCATCCCTTTCAAACCATGTTTCAGCCACCTGTTTGATCTGATCCATCACCGATTCAAAATCCTCTTTGGTTTTGAAGAACGTGTTCCAGAGCAGACGGTCTTCGGAAAGTGATGCACGGGTGTATGCCAGGAATGGCTCTACAGTAGGAAATGTGAGCGGGTTTTCGAAGATGTGGACGTTGACATCCGAGAAAGTTGATTTGATTGTTTCGAGAATTTCTGACGCATAGCGTGAACTGCCAGGCATTGGGGGGATTTCTTTTCCGGTTGCTTCTGTGATGATGTCATAAAACATCTGCTTGTTTTCGGGCATTGGGCCGGTTGTGAACAGGTATCCACCTGGTTTCAGTACGCGGTGCATTTCAGAGATGGTAAAGGGGATGTCTTCGGCGTAATAGATGGCGAATGAGCAAGAAACCAAATCGAAAGTTTCATACGGGAAGGAAAATTCTTGATTGAAATTGAGGGTTTGAAAAGTGACCCGATCACCCAATTTCGCATTTTCCTCTTTGGCTTTTGCCAGCAGCTCTTTAGAGACATCTGCGCCGGTGATCTCAGCTTTGCCATTCAGATGGGCTAAGTATGAGAAACATTGTTTGCCAGCACCACAGCCAATGTCGAGAATGGCCATATTTTGTTCGAGCGGGAGAACTTCCAGCATCCATTTATCGATATCACGTGCGCCAAATGCGTCGTGGATGTTGATGCGTGTCATTAAATCACTGGATGTTTCTTGATATTCTATTTTCATTATCGTCCTTTTTCTATTGCTTATTAACGATGATAAGTATATTAGGAAGTGTGCTGAATGGTCAAGCCGTCAGCAGATGCGCGGCAGGATTTCACCGGAGAGCATGTCAAGCAGGCGCGTGGTGCCATAGGATGTTTTTAGCAATACACGACCCGGATCGTCTCCAGAAACACGGCCTATTCGCGTAGCCATTGACCCGTAAGGGGATTGCCGGATTACGTTTAAAGCCTTTTCGCTTTGGTCTTCTGGCAAAATCACAATCAGTTTGCCTTCATTGGCAATATACAGGGGGTCGAAACCGAGCATTTCGCAGGCGGTTCTCACAACTGGTTTAATAGGTACGGCATCCTCATCGATCGAGATGCTGACCTGACTCTGGCAGGCGATTTCATTGAGTGTCGTGGCCAGCCCGCCGCGTGTTGGGTCGCGCAAAACGTGCACATCCGGTACAGCCTCGAGCAAGTCGTTGATCAGGTGATTGAGGGGAGCAACATCCGTTTGGATGTCCGATTCAAACCCGAGGTCGCCGCGAGCCTGCAAAATGGCGATCCCGTGGTCGCCCAGCGTCCCTGAAATGATCACAATATCGCCAGGCTGTGCATGCTGACCGCCGATCTGACGGTTGGGAGGAATCACGCCAAACCCCGCAGTGTTGATAAAAATGCCGTCTGCGCTGCCTTTTTCGACAACCTTCGTGTCTCCTGCGACGATCAGAACACCCGCTTCACGGCAGGCTTCTGCAATTGAAGCGATGATGCGATCAAGATCTTCAATCGGAAAGCCTTCTTCTAAAATAAATCCGGCTGTCAAGTATTGGGGGATCGCGCCTAACATGGCCACATCGTTGACCGTACCGCATACTGAAAGCCGGCCGATATCGCCTCCCGGATAGAAGATGGGGGAAACAACGTGCGAATCGGTTGAGATGGCGATGTCACCATTTTGGTTCTCAAGTGAAATTCGTGCAGCATCATTACCCTGGGCTAAATATTCATTCCCGATCTTGCTCTGGAAGAGATTATGGATCAAATCTCGCGTCATTTGCCCGCCGCTGCCATGCCCGATGACAATGGCATCCGTGTGCTGGTGGGGGATGGGGCAGACCGGCCCTTGCATGGCGAGTGGATCAGTGTTTTCTTGTGTCATTTTCCCTTCCTGCCATAACGGTAATAAGCCGCACAAGCGCCTTCTGATGAAACCATCGGTGCGCCTAACGGGGTTTGAGGTGTACACTGAACGCCGAAAGCTGGACATTCGAAGGGTTTTTTAAGCCCTTGCAGCACTTGCCCGGCGATGCAGATATTGGATTCCTCAGTCCGAATATTGGAGGACTGGAACCGATGGGAGGCATCAAATTGCTGGTATGCATCCCTTAAGCCGTAGCCGCTCTGTGCGATGCGGCCAATGCCGCGCCAGTTGCGATCGACGGGTTCAAACACCTGGTTGATCATTTTTTGTGCTGTTTGGTTACCCTGGTAGGTGACGACACGAGGATAAGCATTCTCAACCTCACAACGTCCTTCTTCGAGCTGGATGACGGTCTTGAGAATGCCGTTTAAAAGGTCCAACGGTTCAAAGCCAGTCACGACAATTGGCGTGTGATATTTTTCGGTAATGGGCGGATATTCCCAATATCCCATCACAGCGCAGACATGCCCTGCAGCAAGGAACCCCTGGATGCGGTTGTGCGGATTGGCAAGGATGGTGTGCATGGCTGGCGGAACCAGCACATTGGCTGGCAGAATCGAAAAATTCTGCAAATTCATTTTTTGGGCCTGGAGGACAGCCATCGCATTGGCTGGTGCCGTGGTTTCAAAGCCGATCGCAAAGAAAACCACTTCTTTATCCGGGTTTTCGCTGGCGATCTTGACGGCATCTAACGGGGAGTAGACGACTCGAACTTTCCCGCCGCTTGCCCTAACTGAGAAAAGATCGCCATCAGACCCGGGCACACGCAGCATGTCTCCAAAGGAGGTGAGGATCACATTTGGTTGACGTGCGATCCACAGCGCTTGATCGATCAACTCTAAAGAGGTGACACAAACCGGGCAGCCAGGGCCGTGTACAAGTTCGATTTCCTGCGGGAGGAGCTGATCCAGCCCATATTGCATGATCGCATGCGTTTGACCACCGCAAATTTCCATCAAGGCCCACGGTTGCGTGACACGTTGATGGATTTGTTTGATGATCCCCTTTACAAGCTTCGCATCGCGATAGCCATCGAGAAAATTATTATTAGTCAAATTATTCCTCTTGCTGTAAATCTGCCTGGTCAGCCAGATCGGACATTTCTTGCAGGATCTGCAGCGTCTCTTGCGCCTCTTCCTCACTCAGTAAATTCAACGCAAATCCTGCATGAACGATGGTCCATTTCCCTGGTTCAGCTTCGGGTATCACTTCAATACAGGCTTCACGGGTCACACCGCCAAAATCGATTTTGGCCATTTTTGTCCCATGGTCTTCATATATGGATAAAATTTTTCCAGGGATTCCTAAACACATAGAATGTTACTCCTTGTCTTTCATATACCGATAAGCCGTGACCATCGCCTGTCCAAAGGCAACGCAGCCATCATTGGGCGGCAACTGCCTGTGGATCAGAGGATGGAATCCATGCTCTTCCATAATTTGATATGTTTTCTCAAGCAGCAATTGGTTTTGCCATACACCACCAGAGAGAACGATCTGATCGATCTGATGCTGCTGATTTACTGCTTTGGCAATTTCAAGCGACATCAGTGCGAGCGTGTTGTGAAATCGAGCAGAAATGACCGGCGCTGTCTCATGATGCTTGATATCTGCCAGAATTGCCGTGAGCATGGGTTTGATATTGATCCGGTCACTATCCATCTGCCATGCATAATACCCCAACTCGTTTTTGTCAGCCAGCGCTTCGAGTTCGATGGCAGCCTGCGCCTCGTACGAAATGGATTGTCTGACACCGATCAGCGCTGCGATGGAATCAAACAGCCTGCCCATACTGGATGTAAGCGGGGCATTGATGCCCTTTTCGAGCTGGTTTTTCAGCACCAACAATTCCGTCTCTGTAAGTGCTTGCACAGGGGCGAGGTCATCTTCCCAGGGTAAATCGTAAGCCCAAAGGGTGCTCAATGCCATGCGGGAGGGCTTGCGAATCGCAGCATCACCGCCGGGCAGGGGCACAGCTTTGAGGTGCGCAAATCGTGATACCTGATAGCAATTGCCGATGAGGACTTCACCGCCCCAAATTGTGCCGTCAGGGCCATATCCCGTTCCGTCAAAAATCAAACCGGCAACGTTTTGAGCAGATGAGAGCCCATTTTCGATCATCACAGCCGCAAGATGGGCGTGATGATGTTGAATGGCATAACGCGGCAAGCCCTCTGCTGAAGCGCGTTCAAGTGCGTAAGCGGTGGAAACATAATCCGGGTGCAAATCGTAACCGACCGCCTGTGGATGGATGCGGAAAAGATCCTCATAATCGCGCACGGCCTTTTTGTAGTCACTGAAGGTTTCCCAGTTGTCCATCTCTCCGATGTGATGGCTGATAAAGGCGTATTTGTCGCGTGTCAGGCAAAAGGTGTTCTTCATTTGAGGGCCGACAGCTAAGATCTGAGGTAGTGCCTCGGTCAGACGGATTGGGTTAGGTGCGTAACCACGAGCACGCCGCACGGGGTAAGGCTCATCCATGACGATAGCATAGACTGAATCATCTATCCGGCGATGAATGGGCCGATCGTGCATCAGGAAACCATCGACAATCGGCGCCAGCTTTTCTCTTGCCGCCTGGTCTTCATGCAGGACGGGCTCTTCGGAAAGATTGCCGCTGGTCATCACCAGCGCGGATGGGTAGCCGGGCTCGGGTTCCAGCAATAGCAGGTGAAGAGGCGTGTACGGGAGCATGAACCCCAAGTTCGCCTGGCTAGGTGCAACAGAATCAGCAAGCAAAATGTTGCTCTTCTTGGGCATGAGGACAATCGGCGCTTGCGGGCTTGTCAGCAGTTTTTCTGCTGCGGCAGTCATTTGGACGAAATTTGCGATAGAATCCAAGTCATAAGCCATCAGAGCAAAGGGTTTTGCGGGGCGATTTTTACGCTGTCGGAGTGTGTCCACTGCCTCAGCGTTAGCCGCGTCACACGCCAGGTGGAACCCTCCCAGGCCTTTGATGGCTAAGATTTTGCCGTCAGCGAGCATTTGCCTGGCTTTTCTAAAGGCTTCCTCTTTTTCAGCTAGGTTTTGCCCGGCGCTGTCTTCCAGCCAAACCTGGGGACCGCAGACTGGACATGCCACCGGTTGAGCATGAAAGCGACGGTCGGTCGGGTCCTCGTATTCTAAACGGCAGTCCGGGCACATCTCAAATCCTGCCATGGTGGTCAATGGACGGTCGTAGGGAATATCTTTGATGATTGAGAAACGGGGGCCGCAATTGGTGCAATTGATGAAGGGATACCGAAAACGTCTGTCTTGTGGATCAAATAGTTCTTGTTGGCACTGACTGCAGATTGCTACATCGGGCGAAATCGGGATGAAATCGGAAGCTTTGTTTTTGCTTTCAACGATGTTAAAGGCATCAAAGGATTGGTGATTAATTTTTTCAGTTGTGATGGAGTCGATCTGCGCCAATGGCGGTGCAGCGTTCTGAATTTGGTTAACAACCTTTTCTAATGTGTTCTGATCCGTCGTGATCTCAATGTCCACACCGTTGGCAGAATTGCGCACCCATCCCTTAAGATGATGCGCAAGTGCCAGGTTATAGATAAACGGCCTGAACCCGACCCCCTGGACTATGCCGTTAATGTGGATATGATAGGTTTGTAAAGACATCAATGGGTTATTTTTTAACCGGCAGCCTTTTGGTCAGCCATGTTAACCAATCCTGGATTCCCTCTCCCGTTTTACACGAGACCGGGAAGGTTACCAAACCAGGATTGAGGATCTCAACGCCTTGACGGAAATAGTCCATATCAAAATCAATGTATGGCAGCAAGTCGATCTTGTTGATAATCAAGACGTCCAATCCCCGGTAAATGTTCGGGTATTTATACGGCTTATCATCGCCTTCTGGGATGCTGGCGATGACAATCTTGCTATGTGTGCCGAGTTCGAAGGCGGCAGGGCAGATCAGGTTGCCGACATTCTCCACAACTAAAAGATCAATCTCATCAAGGGGCAATTGGTCCAGTGCGCCTTCAATCATGGGCGCATCCAGGTGACATTGACCGCCGGTGTTGACCTGGATGGCGGGCATGCCGGCAGCGGCGATCTTATCTGAATCGATTGTGACAGGGGCGGTATCGCCTTCAATTACCCCAATTTGCACACCCTGATCTATCAGCGCGTGGATGGTGGCGAGAATAAAGCTTGTCTTTCCGGCGCCAGGCGAAGCCATCAAATTAATTGAGTAAGTGTTTGACGCATCAAAGCGCTGCCGGTTTTGGCTGGCGATGCGGTCATTTGCATTCATAACTTTTTCAACGATTTTTATCCGGTTTTCACTCATTTTTTACCTTTGTATTTCGATACTGTCTAAATTAAATTCGTTTCCTGAGATGACTTTGACCCTGGCGCTGCCGCAATTCGGGCATGGCGTCAGCTCATCATCCAGAATGTATTCATGGCTGCACTGCAGACATAATAGTTTTGCGGGGATGCGTTTAAAATGCAGTTTTGCATCTTCACAAACCGTATTCTTACTGATCATCTCCCAATAAAAGCTCACGGAATCATCTACAATGCTGGACAGGCGTCCGATCACCAGGTAGATATCGGTCACTTTTTTTGCCTGTGCTTTTTCAGCGTGCTTGCAGGCAATCTCAAGCACACTTTCTGTCACTGAGAGCTCATGCATTGCTTGATTATAGACCTTTTATGATAAAAATTGTAGGTTTAGGATTTTTTGTCCTGGCAGGAGATCAGCCCCAACAGGTGCAGGCGGTGATTGAGCATGCGGGAGGCAACGATGTTTGCCAGGCGGCGCATGATGATGAAACCTAATTCGCAATCGGATTCACATAATGCCATTAGTTCATCTGCGTTGAAACTTAATACAGTGGTTCTTTCAATCACTCGGGCGGTACCCGTTTTCTGCCTGACGACAGGCGTAAGGCTTGACCAACCAATCACATCAAGCGATTCAGCTGTAAAAATTGGCAGCGAACCCCTCCCAGGTACAAAGCTCTCGATACAGACCTGTCCATCAAGGATGACATAGATGAAAGAATGCTGTTCACCCTCAGAAAAGATGACCTCACCTTTTTCAAAGGATTGGATTTGTGCAATTTCTGATAAGCGCTGGCGGCTCTCGGTTGAAAGCTCCAGGAACCATGGGATGGATTTAATTGTTGCGGTTATGTCTGCTTGATTAAGCATTGGTCAACCTTTGCCAACATTTCCATTGAGTAGATGATCAGTTTAAAGATACTTGTTGACACCTAAAAAATGAATTGTTATATGTCATTATGCGTGTGTGACATCAGTCACGCGCTCAATTTGATAAATTGATCCATTCCCAAATGCGTTTTTCAGCGACTTCAGCCAGGGCATGCGTCTTAGCGCTTAAGTCGCGTTCGAATTGGAATTGGTACCCGCGCACAGAGACAAGTATGGTTTCTGGCACCTGATTGTAGATCGTTGAACAGATCGAAAGAACGGTTTTTGGAGACATGTGATGGGTGAGGGGGGATTTCTCATAAGCGGGTTCTAACGCAATCCACTGAATTTCCGCAGGGATATCAGAGGTGTGAGCATCTACGAAACAAACCCGTTCATAATGCGAAATGGTTTCTGCAAGTTCAGGGAAGATCTGCAAAATGAATGTCAAATCCACCAGGTCTGTTTCAACCTCGATTGACGCTCCCGGGTCATCTGGAACGGATTCACCAAGCCTTTCAGCCAGGTTCTTGAGGATATGCCAACCAACGCCGTCATCCTGACGATCGGCATTTCCATACCCGATGATGAGGGTTTTTGCATTCATCACATATTCCTGGTGTTTGATCAATTTTATAAACCCCTCTTCCTTGTTGCAGAAAGAGGGGTTTTTATCAACGAAGGTTACTAATCACGCTGAAGCGTTTGTGTGATCTCGCCCCTCTTGTTGAGGACATCAATTTTGATGGGCATTTGGCCGATCGCATGTGTTGAACAGGACAAGCAGGGGTCATAAGCGCGAATGGCTGCCTCAACCCGGTTGAG
The DNA here is from genome assembly GCA_016841365.1 of Anaerolineaceae bacterium. Classification (GTDB taxonomy): domain Bacteria; phylum Chloroflexota; class Anaerolineae; order Anaerolineales; family Anaerolineaceae; genus Brevifilum. Next base: position 88,127 of record JAENZI010000009.1, on the reverse strand, counting down.
CATGCCTTCTTGAACATTTGGACCTTTGACGTAGGTTTTTGCCACTGAATCAACAGCTTCGCTCATCGCCCAATTGTTGTGACCGGTAGAAACGATCAGGTTGACGCGCTCTAACTGCCCATTGGGTTTCGCCCAATAATGGTGTAATAAAGTACCGCGAGGTGCTTCGATCACACCCACGCCTTCACCTTTGAAGTCATAGCGTTTGTTGAGGATGTCGTTGCTCAGCAGATCAGGATCGTCCAGAAGCTCTCGAACACGTTCAACAGCAAACAGGGTTTCGATCAAACGTGCATAATGGTAATAAAGCGTCTGATAGACGGGTTTGCCGTCGTTGATCTGTTTGTAAACTTCAAATTCAGCCTGAGCAAGCGGCGTATCGATCTTTTCAACTGCGTTCAACCTTCCAAGCGGGCCAACACGATAAACACCATCCGGCCACCCCATCTTCTTGTAATACGGGAATTTGAGATACGACCAATCCTCAACGTGCTCTGAAACGACGTCGAGATAGTTTTGGGCATCGAATAGTTCAAGCTGTTCGCCATCTTTGTCAACCAGGCGAATTTTGCCGTCATAGAGTTCAAGCCCGTTTTCAGGCGTAACCAAACCAAAATAGCCAGTGTGGAAGACAGCGAATTTTTCGATATCTTCCATGTTGGCTTCAGCCCAATCTTTGATCAACTGAATGCCGATCTGGGTTGTCTCCTGCGCATGGTCCAGTCCCGCAAGGATGTGTTCGCGTTTTTCGGCTGTGAAAGCACGATTGACGCCGCCAGGTACAGCGAAATTGGGATGGATTCGGCGTCCACCGACCTGATAAATGATATCCTGACCGAACTTCCGCAGTTCAACAGCACGCACCGTCAATGCCGGGTCTGCACCGATTAAGCCCACCACGTTGCGGATGGCTGGATCGGCATCGAAACCAAGAATGAGGTCAGGGCCGGCTAATTCAAAGAAATGCATCCCATGGCTTTGGATGATCTGACCCATGTGCATTAGCTCGCGCAGCAGTGACGCAGGGCGCGGGGGCGTAACACCCATCACAGCGTCGCCTGCTTTGGCTGCAGCCAGGTGATGGCTGACAGGGCAGATGCCGCAAATGCGAGGGGTAATTTGGGGCATTTCAAAAACCATACGGCCTTCACAAAACTTCTCGAAACCACGGAATTCGTTGACATGGAAATAAGCGTGGTCAACACTGCCGTTATCATTCATGTGAATGGTCACTTTGGCGTGACCTTCGATCCGGGTTACGGGTTCAATAGTAATTTTTTCTGTTGTCATTTTCTTTAACTCCTAATGCCAATGCAATTTCTCATCTTTGATGTCCGGGATTCGGCCTTGAGCCAGCTCTGTGAGGGCATAAAAGATGACATCTGCATCAGGCGGGCAACCCGGGATATGCAGATCAACGGGTACAACTTCGTGAACTGCACGCACGTGTGTCATTTGCGCCAATTCAGGTGATGATGGGATTTTGCCTTCTGAGTCGTTGCTTTCAGCGTCCACATAGGCTCGTTGGAGTGCTGCCTCGCAACCGACGAAGTTTCGCATGGCAGGGACACCGCCAAATACAGCACAATCACCGAGGGCGACCAATATTTTGCAGCGTTCACGCATCCGCTTGGCAACTTCTTCGTTGTAGGTATTATTGATGCCGCCTTCGAGAATGCCCACCGTCACGCCGTCTTCATCCGGCTCTTTAAGGTCTGTGATAGGGGTTGCACGCAGATCAACCAGTTCAACAACCTGTAAAATACGTTCATCAATGTCGAGGAGGGACATGTGGCATCCTGCGCATCCACATAACCAATCCGATGCAACTTTAGGTTTTGACATTTGTTTCATCCTTTCAATTCATTTACCAATAGATCCCTTTGATGCTTATACACCTGTGATTTCAACTACAGGTGTTCGAGCCATCAGGCTGGTATTCCAGTCTAAGTCTACTTCGATATTAAGCATATCAGCGATTTTTTGCAGGGCTTCATGCGAAGTCAAAATACCTTCTGGTGCATCCAAGGCTTTGACAGCCTTTTGCATCCTGCCATCCATGTTGAGGTAGGTGCCAGATTGTTCCGCCCACATGGTAACGGGGAGGACCACGTCTGCATTGCCGGTCAGTTTAGAGCCGTATGCAGCCTGTGCGACCACGAATGGCACGTTCTCAAGCGTCTTGACTAATTTTTGTGATGGGGTCTCATCTGCTAAGAGAACAAACGCTGATTGGACGCCATCCAGCGTAAGCGGGGCATCCAGACCGAATTGGGAGGCAGCCATACTGTTGGCATTGCCTTTGACACCAATTAGGTTTGCGTCAAATTTCTCAGCCAATATTAATAGCAAATCTAATGTATCTTCGTCCGCATTAGCAGTAAATTCTTTGCCGTATACTATGCAAACATTTTCTGATTCATGCAAAATGGTTGCAGCCTCACTCAATGTTGGATTTTCGGCTGTGTTTTCCAAAGCTGCCAGAAGTTGTGATAATAACTTGCCTTCTTCACTGGCTTTCATGGTGAGTTTGATATCAGCTTTTTCGGCAAGTTTGCTTTGTTTGCTGTCAGCAGTAATCAGTTTTGTGCCATTATAAAGCTGGCGTTTGACAAAGAAACCTGCAACCTGATGTTCTTCCACCAGGTCCAGTGCTAATGTGAGAACCGCATCGGTTTCTTTGAGGGTATCAATCCTTGATTCGAAGGGTTTACCTAATTTGTCAGCGAGTTTTGCGATTGAGGCTGTTGCTGCACCTTCTTCAAATGTTGTGACGACGCCGGCGTTCAAGCCATCTGCAAAAATGGATTTGAAGAGCGCTAAATCTTCAACCGGCAAGCGGGTGGATGCGACAGCAGCCAGTTCTTTGCCCTTTGATAACCCTTCAGAAATCGCCTGCAAGGCTTCTTCCCAGGTTGCAGCTTTCAGGTTTCCATCTTTCCGGACTAACGGTGTCAGAAGGCGTGAGCGATCTTCTTCGAGGGGAAGGAAGCGGCCTTTGTCACACAGGAGGCCGTGATTAAGGGGGGCATCCCATTCACCTTCGATGCGCACCAAACGGTTATCGCGGGTGAGGACATCACGCTGACAGCCGACCGAGCATTCGACGCAAACACCAACGTGGTGGTCAACTTCGGTTTCTTTGCCCTGATAGGCACTTTGACGGTCAATGATCGCACCGGTGGGGCAGATCTGGACGCAGGTGCCGCAGGAGATACAGGTGCTTTCGCCGAGCGGGACATCGTAATCGGCTACCAGTAGGCTGTCTGCACCACGTTCTTCAAAACCGAGCGTATAATTGCCTACCAGCTCGCCGCAGGCACGTACGCAGCGACGGCACAGGATGCAGCGGTTGTTGTCGAGCACGATGAAGGGATGCGAGGCATCCACTTCAAAGGGCTGCCAGTTGGGCTGCAAGTCCCAGTGGGTCATGCCTTCATCATAGGCGCGGTTCTGCAGTTCGCAATCGCCGCCGCTGACCTGGCAGTACATACAGAAATGGTTCCTTTCGCTGAATAGCAGCGTCAGGACGAACTTCCGGGCATCGAGAACCTTTTTTGTGCTGGTCTTTATGACCATGCCATCAGTCGCAGGCAGGGTGCAAGACGGTTGTAAGGTGCGGGCGCCTTCTACTTCGACCATGCATAACCGGCAGCCGCCATAGGGTGTGAGCTGCGGATGATGGCAGAGTGTCGGAACGAATAAACCAGCTGACTCTGCAGCTTCCAGAACAGTGGTCCCTTCCTGCACCTCAATTGTTTTATCGTCAATTGTGAGTTTGATCATGTTGTGATACTCCATTATTCTTATTTTCAAACGGTCTGATATGCCCGGCGTCCACTCATGGGGCAAACACCTGCCGGACAGACTTTTAATTTTACATGGGCTTCAACTTCTGCCCTGAAATGCGCCAAAATGTCGTGCAGTGGTGACCCTGCAGTTTGACCTAATCCGCAATTTGAGAGATTGTAGAGCTGATCACTCAGCATGTTGAGGTCTTCAAGGTCATGCAGGGTTGCGACACCTTCAGAAATATTCGTGAGAATTTCAAAGGCACGTTTGATCCCGATTCTGCACGGATTGCATTTGCCGCAACTCTCTTCTCTGAAGAAATTCAGCAGAACCTTTGCCAGGTCCAAAACACAGACCTCATCACTTGCAATCAGGAGCGCACCTGACCCGAGCGAAACACCGGCTTTATTGAAGGAATCGAAGTCCATGGGGGTATCTTGGAGGCTGGCAGGGATGATTGAACCGCTGGAACCACCGGTTTGTGCAAGCTTAAAGTTGGCACCATTCTTCATACCCTTGGCATAGATTGAGATAACTTCTCGCAGCGTGATGCCCATGGGCACTTCGATCAGACCGGTGACGTTGACATTGCCAAGGATGGTGTAGACTTTAGTGCCGGGACTGGAGGGTGTGCCGATGGATTTATACCATTCTGCGCCGTTGCGGATGATCGCCGGGATGTTGGCAAGCGTCTCAACGTTGTTGACCAACGTTGGTTTTTGCCATAAGCCGGCAGTGGTTGGATAGGGCGGCCGTGTGCGGGGTTCTCCGCGATTGCCTTCGATCGATTCGATCAAAGCTGTTTCTTCACCGCAGATGTAAGCGCCAGCGCCAGCGTGGATGTGAATATCAAAAGAGAAATCAGTCCCAAAAATGTTTTTGCCCAGCAAGCCGTAATCATGCGCTTGCTGTATGGCTTTTTTCATCCTGCTAATCGCCAGGCCATACTCGCCACGAATATAAACATAGCCTTCATCTGCGCCAACTGCAAATGCTGCGATCATCATCGCTTCAATAATGGCGTGCGGGTCGCCTTCTAATACCAGACGGTCTTTGAAAGTGCCCGGTTCGCTTTCATCAGCGTTGCAGATGACGTATTTTTTATCACCTTTTGCGCCTTTAACGAACTGCCACTTAAGCCCGGTTGGGAACCCAGCACCGCCGCGCCCCCGCAGACCAGAATTTTTGATCGTGTTGATCGTATCCTCAGGCGTCATCTCCTTCAGAATTGTGCCGATTGCTTCGTAGCCTTCATTAATGATGTAGTCATCAATGCTTTCCGGGTCGATAAGACCGACATTTTTCAGAACAATTCTGTTTTCAGCCGGCAGAGTGCCTTTGCGGCTCGAAAGCCAGGCAATTTTTCCGGAAAGGTCATAAGGAGGGACCTGTTTTTCTGCGACCACACGACCTTTATAGAGATGTTCTTCAACAATCTGATGAACATCTGCGGGGGAGACCTGGCCGTATATTACTGCGTCAGGATAGACGAGAACCAGGGGATTGCTGCCGCTTTTGTGGATGTCACTGACCATTGTAAGGGAAATTTCTTCATCAAGGCCAAAGTTTGCCAGTTCCCTTTGCAGTGTGCTGAAGACATCTAACGCTCCCCGATTCAGACTCTCAGGATCACCTGACACCAAAACCATTGAACGAGTTGCTTTCATAAGGTGTCTCCTATTTATAATTGCTGAGAATATCCGGCACCTGTTCAGGTGTGACATTCCCATAGAGATCATTATCAATAATCATTACAGGACCTACGCCGCAAACGCCAAGACAACTGGTGGTTAACAATGTCCATTTGTCATCGGGGCTTGTTTCACCGTTTTCTAACCCCAAGACTCTCTGCAGTTTCTGCCAAACCAGTCGACCCCCAGCAACATGGCAGGGGGCACTTTCGCAAAACTGGAGAACATGACGGCCGCGTGGTTCTGTGGATAGCATCCGGTAAAATGTCGCCACTGAGTAGATATGGCTTGTTGGGATGTTCATCAACTGACTCAGCTCGGTGATCGCATCATCAGAGATATACCCCAGTTCATCATTAATTTCTTGAAGAATTGGGATAAGCTCGGCTTTCTCATGCCCCAGATCTTCGACAAGCGTCCTGACCAGCTTTTGGACGTCTTGCCCCTGTTTGACTTCTTTGGACATATTTCTTCCTCCTCAGTAGTGGTCGAAAAAGGTGGTTATTAGACGATTTCAATTGCATCGTATGGGCAAAGTTGTTCACAGATGCCGCACTTGATGCAGATATCGGGGTCGATCACGTGGGTTTTGCGCCGTTCGCCTGAAATCGCATCGACCGGGCAGTTACGGGCACACAGCGTACAACCTGTGCAGGGTCCATCAATGATTTCAAAGCGAATCAGGTTTCTGCAGACTTTGGCTGGGCAGCGCTTTTCGTAAATATGCGCTTCATATTCATCCAAAAAGTGTTCCAGCGTGCTTTTGACGGGATTTGGCGCACCTTTACCCAAGCCGCATAGGCTGTTTTCATTGATTTCGTCGCACAGGTGGCGCAATGTATCAATGTCTTCGGGTTTTCCGTTCCCTTCGCAAATTCGGGTGAGGATTTCAAGAATGCGGCGAGTGCCAACACGGCAGGGTGTACACTTACCGCAGCTCTCATCTTGCGTGAATTCCATGAAGAACCGTGCAATGTCTACCATGCAGGTATCTTCGTCCATGACGACCAGACCACCCGACCCTAAAATTGAGCCAGCCGCGCCTAATGCTTCGTAATCCATGGGGAGATCAAGGTTAGCTTCTGGGAGACAGCCACCCATTGGACCGCCTGTTTGCACGGCTTTGAAGGCTTTATCATCCTTGATCCCGCCGCCGACATCGTAGATGATCTCTCGCAATGTGATCCCGAAAGGCACTTCGATCAGACCGGTGTTTTTTACATCACCTGCCATAGAGAATGTTTTGGTGCCGGTACTCTTTTTATAGCCCAACCCTGCAAACCATTCTGCGCCTTTGAGAATAATTTGGGGGACGTTTGAATAGGTTTCTACGTTGTTGATATTAGAGGGTTGCTGCCATAAGCCCTTTTGAGCAGGGAATGGTGGGCGAGGCCGCGGTTCGCCGCGATGACCCTCGATCGATGCCATGAGGGCGGTTTCTTCGCCGCACACAAACGCGCCGGCACCCATGCGAACCTCAAGATCGAAACTGAAACCCGAACCGAGGATGTCTTCACCCAGTAAACCGAAATTGCGTGCTTGCTCAATGGCGGTTTTCATGGTGCGGACAGCAATGGGGTATTCCGCACGGCAGTAAATGTAGCCTTGGGAAGCACCAGCCGCGTAAGCGCCGATGATCATGCCCTCAATGACAGAGTGTGGATCGCCTTCGAGCACGCGCCGGTTAGCAAATGCACCCGGGTCACCTTCATCGGCATTGCAGATCATGAATTTTTGGTCACCATCAGCATTGCGGATAAAGCGCCATTTGAGGCCGGTGGGGAAACCGGCACCACCCCGGCCGCGCAAACCTGAATCCAAGACTTCCTGGATCGTTTCTTCGGGTGTCATCTCGGTTAGAACCTTGCCAAGTGCCATATAACCATCGCGGGCGATGTACTCTTCGATGTTGAGCGGATCAATTTCGCCGATATTCTTCAGAACGATGCGAACCTCTTTGGCTTTTGGTGCTGAAAGCTCTTCATCGAGGATTGCTTTGGCTTCCCGGATATATTGTTCGGCAACCCGGCCTTTAAGAAAATGTTCTTCAACCAGAAAGGGGATGTCGTTAACGGATAGATTGGAATAGTGGACGGTTTCGGGGTAGACCATCAGGTCTGGCCCTTGGGTTTCAGGGTCCCCGATACGAGAGGTTTCCAGCACCTGGATTTCATCCACCAACCCTTGTTTAACCAATTCATCATGCAATGCATCAATCAGGTCATAAGCACCTTTTTCAATGCATACAGGATCAATAGACACTAATACATGTGATCGAAAATATGCCATTAATTACCTTCTATTGTCGTTCAGATTTGTAAATCTAACCTTCAATTTGATATTCGGATACGATTTCACCGCCAATTACATGCTCTTTCATGATGCGGCTTGCCATCTCTGGATTTACTTTTCCGTAAGTTACTTTGGTTTCACTTGGGCGAACAACCTGGACAATCGGCTCAAAGGAATCCAACCCGATATTGCCGGTCTGGCGGACGATGATATCGCTCAGGTTGTCTTTTTCGATCATATCCAAGATCGCCTTGAGGGTTTCCCGTGCGCCTGCTGCGATACCGACGGTTCCCATTCCAACGATAACTTCTGTTTTGCCGGAAGTTTCTTTTAATTGCTGCTTTTTGAGGGCTTCTTCACGTATTCTTTTCAGGTCTTCTAAAGATTTGACGTTTGGCATTTTTACTCCTGTTTTATTGCTTATATTTGTTTGATTGAACTTTCAAGGCGTACATTCTGAATGCCTTCTTCAATAGTTTCTCTTATGAATGTCATTACGGCTGGCTCGGATAAGGGCACACCTTCAAGGATGTTTTTAATCGGTTCATCATCGAAAGTAAATCTGTTTTGGTTGAATGTGTAATCAAATATCCAATGAACCTCCGGCGTACCGATGAGCAATGTGATAAGGGTGCTGCTGATGTCTCCTAAAGGCATGCGATCAATGTGACTGTGTTTGAAGGTTGCTTCCACGGTGGTGCCTTCTCCAAGCGCGGATTGAATTGAAAATGAACCTTCACATGCTTCGGCTGCAGCTTTGAAAAAGGGTATTCCAAGGCCTACCTTTCTGCTCTTGCGGGAGGTCACAAATGGATCTGTGATCTTCGCAAGTGTCGCTGCATCCATTCCTTTGCCGTTGTCCTCAATTCTGATCTTCAGAATATCATCTTCGAGGTCTTCCTCAACAGAAATTCTGATCCGGTCGGCATTTGCTGAGATGCTGTTCTCTGCGATATCAAGGATATGAAGCGCCAGTTCCCGCAAATTATCCTTCCTGAGATTTGATGTCTTGAATGGTCTTGGGGAAGCGATTGGGTTTAACGCGTCCCTGAACATCTTCATCGACGACGATGACGGGTGCCTGGCTGCAAGCGCCGACACAGCGGCACAACTCAAGCGTGATCAGACCGTCTTCTGTTGTTTCGCCCGGCTCGATGCCCAAAATTTGTTTTGCTTTTTCAATAATTTGTTCAATACCGGCAACGTAACATGCGGTGCCGATACAGAATTTTATGGTGTGCTTGCCCCGCGGAGTGGTGGTAAAAAATGAGTAAAATGAAACCACGCCATGAATACGGCTGACCGGTTCACCTAAATTATTAGCGATATAAACCTGCATTTCTGAAGAGATATAGCCGATGGATTCCTGAATACCATTTAAGACGACCATCGTAGCACCTTCAAGGTGTTTGTTCTCTTGCAGGATGCGATCAATAGTCGCTCGTTTTGAGGGGTCAATGAGTGCTTCGTCAGTATAAGTTTTTTCTAAAGTTGTTTGCATTAAAGATCAGTCTCCAAAATTAGTGCTTGTTCACAGACGCGATAAATCGCAGTTTGTGAAATTTACCACAAATCAGTGTAATCCGACTTGCGAATCTGGTCAATAAACGAATGTCACAAATAACTTAGAGAATTGTCAAAAATGTCGTTCGAGTTTTACTTTCCGGCCATTTTGTCTTTTTAGCGCCATTTTTAATTCGGCAATGGTCGGTTCTTCAATGAAAAATTGATTAGCCCCTAAAAAGTCATCCAAATAGTGGACATCACCGCTCTGAATCAACGGGTAGCCCTTTAATTGAGGATATTGCTCAAGGGCTTTCTCTGGTGTGATATGGCGGGATATTTCCAGGGCTTCTATAGGCAATTCGGGCGGGACAAAACCCAGGTGGTCAATCAACCCAAAGGCCTGGCGGTTGACATGAGCGGGGATGAATAGCCCTCCGATTTTGGTGACAGCCTGGAAGGCTTCTTCGAAGCTGAGTTTGGTGGAGTTGATGAGAAGTTGTTCTTTGCGCCTGATGAAGTCGCCTGTGTGGTCAACGATAAATTGCTCGCCGAAAAACTCGATGTTATTCGGTGTGTTTGGCAGGGTTTTATCGACCAATTTTTGTAGTTTCTCCAATTGATCGAGGGTATCAAACAGGCAAAGACAGTGGACTTCCTCTTCTGTCTGCAGTTCCATGCCAGGTAAGACAGTCAATGGTTTACCTTTTGCGGCATCAATCACTGCGCTGACGTTCTCGCTGGCGTTGTGGTCGGTGATGGCAATCAAATCAATGCCGCGCTCAACCGCTGCTTGCACAATCAACGGCGGGATCATCTCGATCCCGGCACAAGGGGAAAGCACTGTATGAACATGTAATTCCGCGCGGAAGAATTTCAAGGGTTGCTTTCTACAAACTTAATCCTGTTTCGCTCTTAACCCCATATCCCAAAGTTCACCGACAACCTGGAAGTTCGGTTTGGGAGATGAGAGCAGCGTGACCCCTTTTTCATTTGCCTTGGCGATTGTGTCTTCGTCTGGCTGGGCGTCTTCTGTGATGATGACAGCGGAAAGATCCAGCAGTGCCGCTACAGCGATAATATTGCTGTGTGCCATCAGGGTGACCCAAACGCCTTCTGGGGCAGCACCTGTCATTACACAACTGAGCAGGTCTGAGCAATAACCGCTTTTGACGGGAACTGCTGAAAAATCACGCGTGTCGGTGAGGACTTTCAGGTTCAGGTTGTGGATAATCTCTTCAAGGTTCATAAGTTCTCGATTCCTATATGGTGAGCGGAGTTAATTGACGGTTTGGGGATTCTCATCAGTGTCGTTGAGATACATGATCATGTAAAGATTTGTCCCGCGATCTTTGGATGAGATCAGGCGCATTTCATCCACACAGCGTTTGATATTGACCAGCCCCATCCCCGCACCAAAGCCCATTTCCCTGACTTCATTTGTTGCGGTTGAAAAGCCTGGACGCATGGCTTCTTCGACATCCTCAATACCCGGGCCATCATCATAGGCTTCCATAGTGATCTTGTGCGGCTCGATTTCGATCCGCAGGGTGCCGCCATGGTTGGTATGGATGATCAGGTTCATTTCTGCCTCATACACGGCAATGCCGCAGCGTCGCGCCACCTGGGGTGATGCCCCCAAGCGCAGCAGAGCACGTTTGATGTTGCTTGAGGCGTTTCCACCATGGATGAAATCCCCTTTGCGGATGTCGTAGCGTAAAATGAGGCTCGTGCGGCCTGAGACAATATCTTCAAACAGGTGGCTGGCTCGATATCGGATTAACTCTTCTTCTTGATAATTCCGCTGGAGGGCTTTCAGCAAACCGTTTGTGATGTCGCCTTTGGTGATAATGCCGGCGAGTTTACCATTCTCATCCAATACGGGCAAACGCCCGTAATTGGTACGGGCGAAGGTTTTCAATGCCTCAACGACCGGGTCGTGCTTCCGGACGGTGGTCATTTGGGTTGTCATATACTCACGAACGAGGGCGTCGATATGATTCTCACGGAGTGCATGGATAAGGTCTTCGATGCTTAGAATGCCGATCAGTTCGCCATCTTGCTCCACAGGTGCGCCAGAAAAACGTTCTTTTTGGAAGATTTCAAGAGCTTCTTCCATCTTGATGTCAGGTGAAAGCGAATGAACATCCTTGGTCATCACCTCATGGATGCGCAGTTCGTACGCAAGTTCTTCGGTTTTAGTGATGGTTTCTGCTCTTTTATCGGAGATTTCAGGTTGGATCGGGGTCATGGTTTAACGCTTTTCATGGGGCGCAGTCGTCCTCAGTTTGAGTTTCAAAGCTGGGAAGACCTTCTTGAAATAAAATGCCGCAAGTATCAAATAGTCCAAGTGTGGTTGTGATCAGGGGGATATTTTCTTCATTGGCTAGATTGATCGCCTCTTGTGCTGGGTTTTTCCCTCTGACGAAGACAATCGCCCGGATATCTGCAATTTGGGCAGTTCTGACAACCTGCGGATTGCAAAGCCCGGTGAGAAGCACCGACTCTGGTTTGATTGAGGTCAGCACATCACTCATCAAATCCGCACCCATGGCGCCTTTGATTTCGATATTATCTGTGGAATGGTCTGTTAATAAATTGCCTTCGATTAATTCGATCAATTTCTTGAGTTTCATTTTATCCTTCTCTATTTGATAACCACTAATACCAATATTTTATCTTAAATCCACGCATAACTTTACCTTAAATCATCGTTTCTTTGAAGACCGGGTAAAATGAAGTGTTGAAAGACATGGCACAACTATGACAATGAGGTGTTTATGGCAGATATTGTACGCAGTGTAAAGGGAACACGCGATTTTTACCCTCAAAATATGGCTGTGAGACGCTGGATGTTTGATATCATCCGGGACGTTTCAACGCGTTTTGGTTACCAGGAATATGAAGGCCCTTGTTTGGAGTTTATCGATCTGTATGCCGCAAAATCCGGCGATGAATTGGTCAAGGAGCAGGCTTTTGTTTTCTCATCACCGGGTGATGACCTGCTGACCCTTCGGCCTGAGTTGACGCCCACTTTAGCACGGATGGTTGCACAACAGCAATATGAGATCCCGATGCCGCTGCGGTGGTGGTCGATTGGCCCTTTCTGGCGTTATGAAAAACCACAGCGCGGCCGCACGCGGGAGTTTTACCAATGGAACATAGATCTGGTGGGGACGGAGTCGGTTGCTGCGGATGCAGAAATTGTCGCTGTGGCTGCGACCTTCTTAAAAGAAACTGGACTGTCGCCTGAGCAGGTGCGCATTTACGTGAACAATCGCCGCTTGATGGATGAAGCCTTCTCGTCGCTGAATATTGAGAAAGAACTCAGGCCGCAGGTTTTCCGGGTGGTTGATAAGTTGGATAAACTTTCTGAAAAAGCCTGGCGTGAATTTGCTGTGGAATCTGGCTTGATGGAAACACAAGTGGATGGGCTTTTGGATGTGCTCAAAGATGTTGATCTGTGGAAGAAGTCTGATGAACTGGTGGAATTCTTTGATCTGATCAAGGTATTTGGTGTGGAGGATTACGTTGAATACAATCCAAAAGTGATCCGCGGGCTGGACTATTACACCGGGACCGTTTTTGAAACCTTTGAGCTGGGCGGTCAATCCCGGGCAATACTCGGTGGCGGGCGGTATGACAACCTCGTCTCCGATGTGGGGGGGCTGCGATTGCCCGGCGTGGGATTTGCCATGGGCGATGTGGTAATCGAGCTGGTGCTGCGAGATGCGGGTGTCATTCCTGAACGCTTGGGGTATATTCCCCAGGTGCTGGTCACGGTTTTTGATGAGGCAACCTTGACGGAGTCATTAAATGTTGCTGACCAGCTCAGGCAGGTGGGATTGCGCGTGGTTGTCTACCCGGAAGCCGATAAACTCGGCAAGCAGTTCAAGTATGCTGACCGTTTAGACATCCCGGTTGCGGTTGTCTTAGGGCCGGATGAGATCGCTGTTGGGAAAGCGGCAGTTAAAAACCTGAAGACAAGAGAGCAGGTCAGCGTGGATCAGGCGGCGTTGGTCGAGCAAATTGAGAAATTCTTGCCAAGCACCCCCTGATGTGATAAAATTAGGGTCTGAAATTATGGTGCCTGTAGCTCAATGGTTAGAGCGCGTCACTGTGGATGATGAGGTTGAGGGTTCGACCCCCTTCAGGCACCCAGAATAAAACCCCGCAGAGGGGTTTTTGGTTTTAAATGGGGGGGGAATACTGACGGTACGCTTATCTGATAGTATATAATTATTTAATTGTGGCAATTAATTATCGAAAATGTTTCGATATTATAATCATGGTACCGTCAAATTGATTAAATTATTAGTCAACCTTTTGATATTTGAGTTCTGCAGGAGCGATAGGTGAAAACGTACTTCACAGGTGGAAAATTAATCACACCGGATCAGGTTCTGACGAATTCTGCGCTGATCGTCGAAGGGGAAAAGATCTCTGGCATCAGCAGTGAACCAATCTCAATTGAAGATGATGATCAGATCATTGATGTCACCGGTAAATATCTCGTACCTGGTTTTATTGATCTTCATATTCATGGTGCCATGGGTGCGAGTGTGATGGATGCTACGCCAGAAGCCCTGCATAAAATCAGCCGGTTTGTCGCAAAATTTGGCGTGACCAGCTTTTTGCCGACAACCTGGAGCGCATCACCGGAATTAATGAGCGCTGCAATCAACAATGTTGCCCAAACACCGCAAACGAACGATGGTGCAAAACATCTTGGTGTGCATGTTGAGGGTCCATATCTCGCGGTAAAACAGCGCGGCGCTCAACGCCCTGAGATGCTTCACAAGCCTGCTAATGAGGAATATTTAGAATGGTTCAGGACAGGGGATATAAAATTGATGACATTTGCGCCTGAAATTGAGGGGGCGAAAGATTTATTGCAGGATGGCCTTAAGCAGGGGGTTGAATTTTCAATCGGTCACAGCGGGGCATCCTATGAGCAGGTCATTGAGGCAGCAGATTTTGGCGTCAGACAGGCAACACACATCTTTAATGGGATGCTGGAGCTGCACCATCGTCAGCCAGGCACTGTGGGAGGTGTTTTGGCGGACGATCGAATCTATGCTCAATTGATATGTGATGGCATTCATATCCATCCTGGCGTCGTAAAAATAATCGTCAGAGCTAAAAGCCCTTCCCGAACGATATTGATCACAGATGCTATTAGGGGTACTGGTTTAGAAGATGGTGATTATCATTTTGGTGGTCAGTCAATCATTGTCAGAGATGGGATTGCCCGAACGCCATCGGGTAAGTTGTCCGGCAGTACCCTGACGATGGATCGCGCTGTACGTAATGCAATGGATTTTACAGGGCTGCCGATCCAGGAAGTATTACCGATGGCGACATCGGTACCCGCTGAAGTGATGGGTTGGGAGGGTGAAAAAGGATGTTTGAAGCCTGGTGCGGATGCCGATGTGGTTGTGCTTGACCAGGATTATCGAGTCTGCCTGACCATGGTTGGAGGTAGAGTCGTGTACCAGTCTTAAATAAGCAATAAAGCAAGGATTGTTACACGGATTACTTCAATTAATACAATTTTGGCTCCATCACTGCCTAAAATTCATTCAAATTCGTATAGATATATTGATAAAATAGGTAAACCGTCCACCTCGATATCGTGGATTAACCTGCCTTTTTTGATCGTTTCTCCCCAGCGGTAGGTTTCAATGCCATATTTGTATGGCGTGGTACTGTTTTCTGAAGAAAGGAACTTTATCCGGCTGCGATCGTTTTCTGGCAGGATATTGATAAATTGCGGGTCCTGAAATTGTTCTTCTGTACATATCACAAGCTCATCACTGCTGTCATAATCTAATAGAAATTCTAATCCTTGTTTCATGGAGATCCGCCAATAGTCCCGTTCAAAATTTTCCCTGCCTGTAAGATAACCGATGCGATTGAAAAAAACATATTGGTGGGGGTGTTGCTTGACCATCCAATATCCTGCAAAAAGCATATTGAAAAACAGCAATGCTAATAATATCGGAAAGAGTAGTGTCCGAAATCTGAGGGGTTTTATGGTTTTCGTTTCGTTCAATCCGAAATTAATACCTATCAAAATAACCATTACGAAGGGTGCTTGGATGAATTGAAAATGTCGCCAACCGTTATAGAGTGTGGAGTTCAGCACAATGGCGAGCAATGGGGGGATGAGGAATAGCAGCAAGAATATGATCTGGGTGCGGTGCCGGTGATCGGTGATGGTGCGCCAACCTTGCTGAAAACTCTCTTTGAGAGTGATGCTTGTTCCGGAGAGAAAACAGACAAAATACATGATGGGGATCGTGATGCCTATCCAAACCAGGAGGTAATGCCAGGGGACTTCTGCCCCTCGGATAAATTCTCCCATGTACATGACTTCAAAATCCCAATAGGTGTAATCTGAAAACAGTCGGATAACATTCCCGAGGTAAGCCAGCGGGTCCTGCCAGGATGCCGGCCAGAAAAGGAATAAGAAGATGCCACACACGACCACCATCAAGGTGATGGGTTTCCATGATATCTTTTTGGATTTCACGGTTAGATCGACAAAGAATAACCCAACGGATATGGCAACCAAAGATAGCGCGATGATACGCACATTGGAAGCGTAAGCGATAGTTAATGCCGCAGGTAAGGCATTCTTTATGGTGGGTTCCTTCCAAAAGCGGACGGAAAAATATAATGCGACAGTAAATACTGCCAAAAAGATGGTGTCCTTGGGATTGAAGAATGCATGGCTAAAAATCCGCGGGTTGAGGACCAACAGCGATGCCCCAAGCAGGCCCAGCCGACCGTCATTGAAGAAATCCGCCCCCAGGTGAAACATGGCAATCACGCCAGCGTAAAAGAAAAGGAAATTCATCAGGTGGCGGAATAGCCAGATCGATTCTCCGCGTAACATGATATTGTGCTCGATGACCGCCATAGGGAATTGGTATGCAACGCCATAATAACGATAGCGGTAGGTTGATAGTTTTGGCAGGTAAGGGTCGCTTTCGGGGAATTTTTCTTCAATGAAGTCGGCGAAATACTGCGCAGAGACCAGCCCATTGGTCCGTTCGTTAGGCTCATCCGATGATATGCCGTAATCATCATAAATGAATAAACCAGTCATGAGGACAGTGATAAAGAATAGGATTGCGATCGAAGTCCATCGCGGGTGAGTTTTGAGCTTGTTTACCAGCCCCAGAATCATCAATAGAATAAGAAAGGCGATGCTGAACATAAAGCTGATGATGTTTACCAGCCTGCTGAACCTGTACAAAAGCAGGTTAGCATTTTCGAGCAATAATAAATTGCCGGTGATCTTTCCTGGGAACAGCGTATAGAATAAGGCTGAAATAAGTAAACTGATCGCAATGATGGTCAGAGTCCATTTTGGATGCCTTCTGGAGTGAACCGCAACTTTTTTTACCGAATGAAATACCGGAAAGAAGAGGATCAGGTTCACGAGTAGTGTGATAGCAAAGACCCTGATCCAATCGATCAAAAGAAACCTCAAGAAGAATTGTATGATGAGGTTTGACGAACTAATGGTTAGAATGATCGTAAGCAGCATTAGCAGGGGGATATTCTCACCGCTGAATTTTTTTTGTAGATATTTTATCACTGCTGTGAAGTTTCCTTTACAGTTTTAAAATTGGTTTTGAAGCATCGGAAGGAGGCGTGATAAATGCTTCGCCCTGATTGCCCTAATTATACAGCAGGACTAATCCTGGATTGTTTATAACCATCTGATATTTTGATTAGTGGTTTTAGATTGAGTGAGTTGGGTTGGGGGTCGACGGTCTATTCTTCCCAATATTTCAGCATGCTGCGTGCAAGTGCTCTGTCGTGGTAGCGTCCTCCCGGGTGGATGCCATCAATGCCGCCAGCACTGACCAATCGGCGTAAGAGAGGTGTGATCTGGTTGCCGTAGCGCAACATACACGAGCGGGGATGGATCCCAGGCCATGAGTAACAGGAAACAACCCAGCGCCGATAAGTTGTGTTTATTTGTTTCGGGAGCTTATCCCAGGCGGGATCATCCGGTGCGAAGATGTATTGATTGAGGTCTCCCTGGGGGATGCCTTCTATGCCTTTGACCTCATTGGGTTGCGTGCGGAAATCATAAGGATCGACGGATAGATCAAGAATCACCGAAGGTTCAGGTATCAAGCCAATCAGACGATTTGGAATGATAAATTCAGAACTATTCTTCCGTTGTGTTGCATCAATCAGTAAATGCGTATCCTTGAGCAGGGACATCAGCACGGCTTCATGATAGGTGAGATCGTAATCGATCACGCGCAGGATGTTACCCGGGATATGACGCGCCGCATACTGGTGCCAGAGATCGGCATCACCATAGCGGATGGCAGCCTGGACTGCATGCCCGCCCACACCGCCAGAACCTAACAGCGTCACATTGAGCGAAGTGCGGTTAGGATCAGAAAGACCGGGATCAGGCCAGATTTGGTGAAGAACTTTGAATGCAATTTCACAACCATTCCAGGCAACAGAACGCAAGTTTTCCACAAGCCGGTTCCCGTTATCATCCACAATGGAATCCAAGGAGATCGCTTCAATCCCTTTTTCTCTGAGGACTTCTCGTCTCTTCGGCCTGGTTGGAAAATGACACATTGAGATTAAACAACTCCCAGGTCGCATCATGTTGAGGTATGCGTCAGGCGGGTAGCGTAATACCAATACATAATCCTGATCATAGATCTCTTCCGGTGGGGCAAAGCGCACGTTCATTGGCTTAGTGTAAAATTCTGGACTGATGCCCAATGACTCACTATAACCGGTTTCAAGAACAACCTGATTGAAATATCGGCTGATTTGGCTGACAAACTCCGGCAAAAATGCCCTGATTTCCCCATCCTCTGCATGGATTATGCCCAGCCCGATTGTGAATCGCTTCTCCATCCTGCCCCTTTCGTGATCCGGTTGTTATGTTAATAAAGATACAACAAATTTATTGCAGAATCAAAGTGAAAGACAATTAACACAAAGAAAGGCGGATTTCAAATGAGTAAGAATCATGAACGACATAATCATAATAAGCCAAATTCACATACTGATTCTGAAAGCCAGCATGAAGGTGAGCATGCCGGACATGAGCAGCTATTTCGAAGAAAGTTTTGGATTTCCCTTATCCTAAGCATTCCGGTGCTGATTTTCAGCAAAACGATCCAGGGTTGGCTGGGATATTCAATCCCCGATTTTCCTCTGTCGGATTGGATCGTCCCCGTTTTTTCTTTGGTTGTTTTTTACATTGGCGGACTGCCATTCTTCCGCATGGCGAAGGGTGAGATCAAAGAAAAACAGCCTGGCATGATGACGTTAATCTCAATGGCGTTGGCGGTTGCTTTTATTTACAGCATCGCTTCAACGATATTCAGTTTATCCAGCACTTTTTATTGGGAACTGGTCACATTGATTGATGTGATGCTCTTAGGGCACTGGATTGAAATGCGCAGTGTGCGCCAGGCATCGGGTGCCTTACAGGAATTATCCAAATTGCTTCCCGATAAAGCGAATCGTATCACGGAGGACGATGAAGTTGAGGTTATTGGGATTTCTGCATTAAACCAGGGTGACTTGATCCTGATCCGGCCGGGTGAGAGTGTGCCAGCCGATGGTGAAATTGTTGAGGGCAGTTCATCACTGGACGAGTCAATGATTACGGGTGAATCAAAGCCTGTGGAAAAAGAAAAAGGGGATAAAGTTGTCAGTGGCACGATCAATGGCGATGGAAGTCTGCGGGTGAAAGTGACAGCAACTGGGGATGAAACGACCCTGGCTGGGATTATGCGGCTGGTTGAAGAAGCAAAGAAATCAAAATCCAACACCCAACTGCTCGCTGATAAAGCCGCAGGATGGTTGTTTTATATTGCAATCGGCGTTGCTATTATCACAGGTATTGCCTGGGTGATCGCCATTGGATGGGATGTGCAAGTCTTGAATCGGGTTGTAACCGTCCTTGTGATTGCCTGCCCACATGCATTGGGGTTAGCCATCCCGTTAGTTGTGGCAATTTCGACTTCGCTGGGTGCGGCGAATGGGATATTAATTCGAGATCGGGTTGCTCTTGAGACCGCTCGTAACTTGGATATGATTGTTTTTGACAAAACAGGGACATTAACAAAGGGATCTTTCGGTTTGGTAGATATGGTTTCTGCGGGAAGTTTGTTAGATGATAAAGCCTTATCGCTTGCCGCTGCCCTTGAGCGAGATTCAGAGCATTCAATTGCAAAGGCGATCCGCAAGTCAGCCGAAGAGCGCAATTTGGAATCACCTGATGCAGCAAACTTTAAGGCAATTAAGGGTAAAGGTGTTCAAGCACAGGTGGAAGGTTCTGTTTATTTTGTGGGCAGCAGGGGGTTGCAGGATGGAAAACAAATGGTTATACCAGAGGAAATTGAAGCTTTTTACCAAAAGTCAAACCAGGCAGGACAAACGGTCGTGTTTTTGATGTCCGAAAATGCGGTGTTAGCAGCCTTTGCTTTGGCAGATCAGATCCGTGAGGTCAGTTATCAGACGATTAAATCATTACACGAGCAGGGATATCAAGTCGCTATGTTGACGGGGGACAGTGAGGCGGTGGCAAAATTTGTGGCGGATGAACTGGGCATTGATCAGTATTTCGCTGAAGTATTGCCCGAGAACAAAGATCAAAAAATTCAAAGTCTGCAAAGCGAGGGTAAGAAAGTCGCCATGGTTGGGGATGGCGTGAACGATGCCCCTGCGTTAACCCGGGCTGATGTCGGGATTGCGATTGGCAGCGGAACCGATGTAGCCATTGAATCTGCAGGGATCATATTGGTGGATAATGATCCGTCTGATATTTTAAGGATCATCAAATTGAGTAAAGCCACCTATCGCAAGATGATGCAAAACTTAGCCTGGGCGACCGGTTATAACATCATAGCATTACCACTTGCAGCGGGGGTTTTAGCGTCTATTGGCTTTGTGCTGCCGCCAGCGATTGGCGCGTTGATCATGTCGCTCAGCACAGTGATTGTGGCGATCAATGCGCAGTTATTAAGAAGGGTTGGAAAGACATTTTAGAAATTAACTTTTTGCGAAATATTGGCTACCCAGATTGCTCTTCACCCATTCAAAGAACGCTTTCAGCAATCATTGACCCAATCCACCACTTGTGGCATAATTTATATGTTGAAATTTACAAATATGATGCTGTAATGGAAACGAGTAATTTGTCTGCTGACTGACAGCGATTCCGGGTTTGGTGAGAGCCGGAAAGTCATGATAAACCAAAATCCTTCCGGAGCAGCGACCTGAACATCCTGTTGGATAAGTAAGGAAGCCAGAGTCATCCTCTGTTATCAAAATGCGGTTATTGAGAAGGTGCAGTAATCGAATGAGGTGTTCACATAAGCTGTGAAAACCAGGGTGGTACCGCGGGTCAATTAACTCGTCCCTGAGAAGGGACGTTTATTTTTTTAATCATTTAATTATTGGAGGATCGATGTTCGAACCTGTATCGTCACGATTGAACATTACGTTGTTGGAAAGCGAAATCTTACGATTTTGGCAAAAGCATGATGTGTTTCATCAATCGATGGAAAGCCGAGAAGGTGGGCCGGAGTATGTCTTTTTTGAGGGGCCGCCCTCGGCAAACGGCAAGCCTGGCGTGCACCATGTCTTAGCAAGGGTATTCAAAGATATGTTCCCGCGCTACAAGAGCATGAACGGTTATCATGTGCTTCGACGCGGCGGTTGGGATACCCATGGTTTACCAGTCGAAATTGAAGTAGAAAAGCGCCTGGGTTTTACGCATAAGCAAGAGATTGAGGATTTTGGCGTTGCAAAATTTAATGAGCTCTGCCGGAATTCGGTCTTCACTTACATCCAGGAATGGGAAAAGCTGACCGACCGCATCGGGTATTGGGTTGACCTTGAAGATGCCTACATCACTTATAAAAATGAATATATCGAATCGGTGTGGTGGCTTTTAAAATCGATTTGGGATAAGGGATTGCTATACCAGGGGTTTAAAGTGGTCCCTTATTGCCCGCGTTGTGGCACGCCATTATCCGATCATGAAGTCGCCCAGGGATACGAGCAGGTTACGGATCCTTCTCTTTACGTCAGGATGCCGCTGGCAGATGAAGAAAACACATCCTTATTGATTTGGACGACGACGCCTTGGACTTTACCGGGAAATGTCGCTGTGGCTGCACACCCTGATATTGAATATGTCAAAGTGGCATTAGGCGAGGGGGCTGAGCAGGAATTCCTGATCATGGCAAAGTCACTGGTTGACAAGGTGCTTGCTAATCAGAAATTTGAGATTGTCAAAACCTTCAAAGGCAAACAGCTTAAGGGCCGCCATTACCGGCCATTATTCACATTTATGCCGGTTGAAAAAGACGCTCATTTTGTGGTTTTGGCGGACTTTGTGACGACGGAAGATGGCACCGGTTTGGTGCATATTGCACCAGCCTTTGGTGCGGATGATATGCAGATGTCTATTGAGCACGACCTGCCAATTTTGATGACAGTTAATGACAGCGGTCGATTTAATAGTGATGTGAGCCCATGGTCGGGGATGTGGGTAAAGGATGCCGATCCGCTAATCGTGAAGGAACTTGATCAACGCGGCTTGATGTTTGAAGTTGGAACCTACGAGCACACCTATCCTTTCTGCTGGCGCTGTGACACGGCATTGTTATACTACGCCCGCTCAACTTGGTACGTCCGAACCAGCGCATTGAAGGATCGCCTGGTTGAATTGAACCAAAATATCAATTGGTATCCGGAATATATCAAAGAGGGGCGGTTCGGGAATTGGCTGGAGAACAATATTGACTGGGCGCTGGGTCGTGAACGTTATTGGGGGACACCGCTGCCTGTTTGGGAGTGTGAATCTTGTCATCACCAGGTGTGTGTGGGTTCGGTGGAGGAGTTAAGCCGATATGCAGGCAGGGACCTGAAGGACCTCGATCTGCATCGCCCATATGTTGATAATATTCACTTTAGTTGCCCAGAATGCGGCACTGGACGCATGAACCGCGTTTTGGAATTAATTGATGTATGGTTTGATTCGGGTTCGATGCCTGTTAGCCAGTGGCATTATCCCTTTGAAAATGTGGAGAACTTTAAAAATCAGTTCCCAGCGGATTTTATATGTGAAGCCGTTGATCAGACACGCGGATGGTTTTACACGCTGCATGCGATCAGCACACTGGTGTTTGACAGCCATAGCTTTAATAATGTCATTTGCCTTGGGTTGGTCATGGATAAGGATGGACAAAAAATGTCTAAATCCAAAGGCAACGTGG
Organism: Anaerolineaceae bacterium; assembly: GCA_016841365.1. Taxonomy (GTDB): domain Bacteria; phylum Chloroflexota; class Anaerolineae; order Anaerolineales; family Anaerolineaceae; genus Brevifilum. The sequence continues at coordinate 65,557 of JAENZI010000009.1, read as the reverse complement.
TTGAGCCCTGGGATGTGATCAATAAACACGGGGCAGACGCGCTGCGCTGGTATCTGTACACAGCCGGCCCTCCGGGGCAGGAGCGGCGTTTCTCGGAAGATCTTGTTGGTGAAGTGGTACGCAATTTCACACTGACGTTATGGAATACCTATAGCTTTTTCGTTACCTATGCCAACCTGGATGATTGGTCACCCTCGCAGGATGTCAAACCTGAATACAGTGATCTTGACCGGTGGCTGCTTTCTTCCTTGCATACGCTGATACGCGATGTGACAGAAGCTTATGAAAACTACAACGTCCCCGCAGCGACACGTCCGATTGAGAAGTTCCTTGATCAGCTCTCCAATTGGTATCTCAGGCGTTCACGCCGGCGGTATTGGAAGACGGAGTCCGATTCTGATAAAGCCGCTGCTTACATGACCCTGTACGAAGCATTAAAGGCTTTGTCATTCCTGTTGGCGCCGACGATGCCTTTTATGGCAGAAGAGCTGTATCAAAACTTGGTGAGGACTGTTGATCCTGAGGCACCTGCTTCCGTTCACCTGGCGGATTGGCCAAAGTTTGACCCTTCATTGATCGATGAAAAATTGAACAGCGAAATGGCGACGGTCATGAAACTGGCATCATTAGGACATGCTGCACGAAATTCTGAAAACCTCAAAGTGCGCCAACCGCTGGCAGAAGCTGCTTTTGTGGTGGGCAACCTTGATGAGCAAGGTGTAGTGGATAACTACGCAGATTTGCTCAAAGATGAACTGAATGTAAAGGCAGTCAGCTTATTGGGCAGCGCCAGTGAAGCCGTCAGCTTTAGCCTTAATCCACTACCCAAACAGTTGGGGCAGCGATTTCAATCGCTGTTCCCAAAAGTGCGTCAAGCCCTGCTGAATTTGCCTGCCGATGAATCTGCACGTAAATTGTTGGATGGCGGAAACATCTCTGTCACAGTAGAAGGTGAGACTTATGAAATAACGCCCAATGAAGTCGAAGTCCGTGCAGAATCGAAAGAAGGTTATGCGGTAGGCTCTGAAGGGGCATACCTGGCAGCGCTTGTGACTGAGCTAAGCCCTGAATTAATCAATGAAGGTCTTGTCCGTGAATTCGTGCGGCGGGTACAATCACTGAGGAAAGATGCTGATCTCGACATCGCAGACCGGATCCACCTGTATTACACTGCTTCGAAAGGTCTTGCAGAAGCCCTAACTGTCTTTGAGGACTATATCAAAGAAGAAACGTTAGCGGTGAAGGTGATCGCAGGTGAAAACCCGGAAGATTTATCCTTCCTGCAAGATGAGTTCGACGACGAAACCGTCAGAATCAGCATCAAAAAAGCATAGATAATACTCAGGAGAGCCTTTTGAAGAAAATCCTTAAAGAATATCAGTGGTTGATCCTTATCGTTAGCGTTATTCTGATTCTCGACCAGTGGACTAAGGTAATCGTTCGCGCTAACATCCCATTTGGCGGGCAGTGGATGCCGCTGGAGTGGCTGGCACCTTATTTTCGGTTTGTGCATTGGAAGAATACGGGCGCTGCCTTTGGTTTGTTCCAGGGTGGCGGGCTGATTTTTGGTATTTTGGCTGTTGTTGTCGCCCTATTCATCATCATTTATTACCGAAGCATTCCAGAGGATGAAAAGTTGATGCGGATTGCTCTTTCGATGCAGCTTGGTGGTGCGTTGGGCAACTTGATTGATCGCATCAGGTTCGGCCCGGTGACGGATTTTATTTCCGTGGGTACATTCCCCGTGTTCAATATCGCTGACTCCTGCATCACGGTTGGGGTAGGGTTGTTGATTTTGGCGCTTTGGTTGAGTGAACGCAAAGAAAAACAACGGGCAGATGAACCGACAGATTTTGACTCTGAACAGACCGAACCGGTTGACACACAGGCATGAAGACAGACGCGCAGCAATTCATCGTAGGGGATGATGATGGAATTCGTATAGATAAATTCCTTTCAGACAATCTACCTGAGGTTTCCCGCTCTCAAATTAAGAATATCATTGAGTCGGGGAATGTCAGCATGGATGGTGAGGTCGTCCAGAAGGCAGGTGCGAAGATCAGAGCTGGCAGCGAGATCAAAATACTACTGCCGGATGACGAGGGGGATGGATTGGTCCCTGAGACACTGCCCCTGGATATTTTATACGAAGACGAAAACGTGATCGTTATCAATAAACAGGCTGGGGTTGTCGTGCATCCTGGGGCTGGCAATCAGTCAGGCACGCTGGTCAATGCGTTATTAGCGTACTTTCCTGCAATCAGGGAGGTTGGTGAGCCAGACCGGCCTGGTGTGGTACACCGCCTGGATAAAGAGACATCCGGCGTGATAATTTTTGCCAAAACAAATAAGGCTTACCGATGGCTGGTCAAGCAATTTAAATCCCGTGATCTCGATAAAACCTATCAAGCTTTGGTTGATGGTCATCCTCCGACTCCAACTGGCAGGATCGAAGCGCCGATTGAGCGAGATCCAAAGTTCCGGACGAGGATGGCAGTGTCTTTAAGCGGACAGGGGAAACCCGCCATCAGCGAGTATTTCGAAGTAACTCGATTCGCAAATCACGCCTATCTAGAAGTGCATCCCATCACAGGGCGCACACATCAAATTCGCGTCCATCTCAGTTACCTAGGGACACCGGTTGTGGGGGATACGCTGTATGGCAGGCGGAATCCCAGTGTTGATATGGATGGGTTTTTCCTGCATGCCAAGACGCTTTCCATTAGATTGCCCGGTGACCGAGCACCGAGGACATTTGAAGCGCCATTGCCCGATGATTTGCTGCACATTTTAAGTACACTGGAGAAAAATGAGAGGTTCAATTCATGAAATTCATTGATCTGCGTTCAGATACAGTTACACTGCCGACAGAAAAAATGCGCAAAGCCATGGCTCATGCGGAATTGGGTGATGATGTGTATGGTGAGGACCCCACGGTCAACCGGCTGCAAGCGATGGCGGCTGAGCGGTTAGGAATGGAGGCAGGTTTGTTCGTCCCATCCGGTACGATGGGGAACCTGGCGGCTGTTTTAGCACATTGCGGACGCGGCGATGAAGTCATCATGGGGGATTGCGGGCATACATTTGTGTATGAAGCCGGTGGAATATCCGCGTTGGGCGGTGTCCATCCGCACACGATCCCAAATCAACCTGATGGCACGTTGAAAATTGAAGATATCCGACATGCAGTTCGGTCAGACAATGAGCATTTCCCGAAATCGAAATTATTGATCCTTGAGAATACACAAAATAAATGCGGTGGGGTGAGTCTTTCACGAGAATATATGCTGGAAGCTGCAAATGCAGCCCATCAAGCCGGGTTGAATGTCCATTTGGATGGCGCCAGGATTTTTAATGCAACAGTTGATCAAGGCTTGCCGGCTGAAAAACTGACAGATATGGTTGATTCAGTTACTTTCTGCTTGAGCAAAGGCTTGTGTGCTCCGGTTGGCTCGGTTTTATGCGGATCGAAGGAATTCATCAAAGAAGCGCATCGCATCCGCAAACAACTGGGGGGTGGGATGCGTCAGGCGGGTGTGCTGGCAGCGGCAGGGATTGTGGCACTGGAGGAAATGACTGACCGGCTTGCAGAAGATCATGCGCATGCCAAAGCCTTAGCAGATGGGTTAAAGGAATTGGAGGGCATCCATCTGGACAAAGGCTCGCCAAATACCAACATGGTTTATATCGTGCTCGACCCATCGCTTGGGATGGACGCAAAGACATTAGCAACGAAATTACGCTCTGAAGGCATTTTGGTTGGCATGGCAGGTCCAAGACACTTCAGGCTTGTTTGTCACTACTGGATCAGAGATGAAAATGTCACTGAGATTGTGAATGCTTTCAAACGTGCACTTTCAATTGCTTGATAACGATGCGTTTGGCTGTTGGTCTAGTTTTTCAAGATGCGGAATGCTAATTATCTTCGTGAAAGTATTGCATCTATTTGATAATTATTTCATGGTGTAACGATGCTTGTTGTTATTTCTGATTTACATTTTTCTGAGGCACAATCGACACAAATTGGACCGCATCGATATAATCGTAATCTGCCTGTCGAAACCTATCGGGCTTATTTGGCTGAGATCAATCAGATTGCTGTTGCTAACAAAGTGAAGCAAATTGACTTTGTGTTAGCCGGGGATATTTTGGAGATTTCACGCTCTTCGATCTGGTTAGAAGGAGAATCCAGACCCTATATCAATAATGGCAATGTCTCCTCCGGCTCGGATGAAGAAAAGATCATCCTAAAAATCATCGAAGCGATTGCAGAAGAAGGAAATGTAGCAGAAACTTTAACCTTGTTTAGAAATATCCAGCAATTTTTTGATGTTGAGACAAAATTGCATCTGATCTTAGGCAATCATGATCGACTGGCGAATGCGACTCCCAAAATCCGTGTTGAAGTCAGAAAATTATTTGGTCTGAATGGCGGACCAGCTCGAATTGACAACATATTGATTGTTCGAGATGAGTTTGAAAAGCCGTTTTGTTTGATCAGGCATGGGCATGAATATGACCCCACCAATTTTTCATTAGATTTACGCCGCAGAGAAACCATTCCAGCAGAATTGCCCGTAGACGCATACGATGTAGCTGTTTTGGGTGATATCACCACGATCGAATATGGCGCTTCTTTGCCCTGGTTGTTTCTAAAGCAATATGGTGAAGAGGCGATCTTGTCTGATAAAACCTTGATGGCGCTGTATAAGCGCTTAATGGAGTTTGACGACGTGCGACCATCATCAGCATGGCTGTCATTTTTGTTCACAACACCCGGTGTTGATGATCGTGAGGTGTGGCATTTATTAAAACCAGCCTTCACAACAATTATAAACACCTTGATTAGCCATGATGAGTTCAGACGAACGCTCAAACAATCCGCTGCTGTCAACCCAATCGTGCGCGTTTTGCTGATCGGAATATTAAAATCGAGGATATTCCGGGATGGCATCCCATATTGGATGATTAAACTTTTGATGAAGATGGCCTCACGATTTATCAGTGTGAAATCACAGGTGCGTTTTGCTAAAAAAGAAGCATTGATCCAAAATAGTGAGTCAGGCTGCCGATGCGTGATCAGCGGACACTCTCACTTTGCGGAGGCATCATTGATCTCGGCGACAAAAGGTGATGAAAAGTATTATATTAATACAGGCACCTGGCGGAATGTGATACCAGCAACTAAAAATTATGAGCAGTTTGGGCGACTGAAAGCCCTAACCAAGGTGATGGTTTTCTATCCCTGGGAAGAAAATGACCCTGAACTTGATAGAGATTGGGCATTTCATTACATGAGTGGTGTGAACTATGGATCACATCGGTATCTGCAGGGCAGGTCTTAATGCCTGTTTTGGGAGCATTATTCGGCAGGAAAAGAGGTTCAAAGGAATTTATTACCTTGGTTTCTGGCCTGCCAAGATCCGGCACTTCGATGATGATGTCCGCATTGAAAGCTGGCGGGATGACGCTTTTAACCGATGGGATCCGAACTAAAGATGAAAATAATCCCAAAGGATATTTTGAATATGAACGGGTAAAAAAGCTTTCATCAGGCGATACTAGGTGGTTGCGCTTGGCTCAAGGTAAAGCGGTCAAGGTCATCTCGGCCCTTTTAGAATATTTACCAGAAGGTCTTGAGTATCGGGTGATTTTTATGGAAAGAAATCTTGCAGAGATTCTTGATTCACAGCATAGAATGCTCACCAGGGATAGCCGAATAGTCGAAATAGAATTGTCTGATGATGACTTGCGACGATCGTATGAGCGGCATTTGCTTGATGTGAAAGCATGGCTGGCAGCAAAGTCAGGATTGAGGACTTTGTTTGTCAGTTATAATGATATCTTGCGTCAGCCTGAGCAAGAATTTGAGAAAGTGGCTGATTTTTTGGAAAATCGGGTGGAACCACGGCGAATGGCTGAAGTGGTTGACCCGAAACTTTACAGAGAAAAGAATTTATAGAAGTAGTTAAAGAGATTTTATGCGTAGAAAAGATCAAAAAAATGTTTTAATGGTTGTTCTGGATACCCACCGCTACGATCGGATTGGGTCTTATGGTTATGGGCGGCCGACTACACCCAATCTTGATAGTTTGGCGGCTGAAAGTTTATTTTTTGAAAAAGCGATCGCACCGGGTCAATGGACGATCCCGTCGCATGCGTCATTGTTTAGCGGTGAAGTGCCAGCAGTCCATATGACTGTGCAGGCTGATGATGTCCTGCCTAAGGAATTTCAAACCTTAGCCACACGCCTTTCAGCAACCGGGTTGGAAACAACAGGCTTCTGCAATAATCCCCTGGTCGGGATCATCCAGAACGGTTTTAAGCGGGGCTTTGATAATTTCTACAACTATTGCGGTGTGGTGCCCTCAACCCCACAAAAAGAAATTGATGATCTCTGGCAGCCATTGCGGAAATTATGGTCTAAATACACCCAAATTCTGCGTAAGCTGTCCTATCCCATTCAGAACACATTTGCTTCACCGAATGAGTTTTTCATGGCAGCGTTACGTCCGCTGTTTGTGCCTATGTGGACCAGGGCAGCAAATTTCAAAGGCATGACCGGGCGTTCCATCAACGACACGGCGGGTTTTCTAAAGAACATTGAGAGGGAGAACCTGGGCGGGCAATTTGTTTTCCTCAACCTGATGGAAACCCATATGCCATATGCACCGCCTGAGAGGTTTGTTAAGGAATTTGTGCCTTATTTTTCCGAAACACCCGAGTCTCAGACCTTTATGCGGGAATTTAACCGTAAAGCAATGCAATGGCTGATCCCATTGGAAAAACCATTTTCGGAGGTTGAAGCAGCGACACTGTCTGATATGTATGATGCTGAGGTCTCTTATCAGGATCATTTGTTAGACCAACTTTTATCGGTTGTGGACAGTAAATATCATCGAGAAAACACATTAGTGATCTTTTTGGCTGATCATGGCGAGATGCTGGGTGAACACGGTTATATGGGGCATGGGTTTGGAGTCCACGAAGAACTGATCCGTGTTCCGCTTTTTATGCGCGTCCCTGGGCTTGAGAAGGGAAGACGGGTGCAAAAACGAGTGTCGATCACGCAATTATTCCACACCGTGTTGGATTACTTTGATTTTGAATCGATCTCAACACCTTATGCCGCAGAGGTCGATATCCCTTGCCAAAGCTTGTTGAGGATGAGGTCTGATGAAGATTGTGTACCAAAGCAGCTTATCGCTGAGGCATACGCGCCAGAAAATGCGCTTACGATCATGCGCAATCACTCACCAGAGCTTATCGATCGGTTTTACGCTAATCGATCACATCGCGCTGTTTATCAGGGTGATGAAAAAATGATTGCGATTGAGGGATTGTCAAAGGTGTTGTTCAACCTGGCTGGCGATCCAAAAGAAAGTCAACCTTATTCAGACGAAAAGCGGATTAAAGAACTTGCGAGTGTGCTTGATACCTACCTTGATGTGGCATCCTCACGGCAGTTAGGATCGTCGAGAAAGAAAATCTCATTAAGTGACGATCTCATTCAGCAACGATTACGGGACCTGGGTTATATCGAATAAAAATTAAGAAAGAGGTAATTATGATCGATCCGGTGATTTTTACGATCAATATTGGGGAATTTTCATTTTCTTTATACTGGTATGGTGTCTTGGTGATGCTGGGTGTTGCCATCGCTGCATGGTTAGCTGCTGTTGAATTCAAAAGGCGAGGGCAGGACCCGGACTATGTGTGGGACAGCTTGTTGTGGGTCTTGCCGGCAGGCATTATCGGTGCCAGATTATGGTATGTGGCTAATGCGACGTTGGGCGGCGATATGCGTTATGTGCAAGATCCGCTGGCGATCATCAATTTACGTCAGGGCGGATTGCATTATTTCGGGGCGATTCTTTTCGGCGCAGTCGCATTTTATTTCTACGCAAAGAAAATGGGATTGGATTTTTGGTTAGCAGTAGATTCATTCTCTCCTGGTTTGCTCCTGGGACAGGCAATTGCCCGTCCTGCAAATTTTATCAACCAGGAACTTTATGGGCAGCCAACGAACCTGCCATGGGGGATCCCGATTGACGCTCAACACAGGATGAAGCTCTGGGATGATTTGGCACAATTTCCTCTAGAGACAACGCGTTTTCACCCGACATTTGCTTATGAGATCCTTTGGAATTTGTTATCCGTTGGGATTTTATTGGTCTTGGCGCGAAAATTCAAAGACAAGATGAAACCTGGTGTCATTTTTGGTTCCTGGTTGATTTTGGCTGGATTGGGTCGGAATATCATTGAATTTTTTAGACCAGATCAACCCACATTTCCGGGTACTGCATTCAGCTACTCACGTTTTGTGGCGGTTTTGATGATGCTGGCAGGTGTATTATTGATCCTGATCAAATACCGGGTGATCAAAGTGAAGTTTATTTCGCCCGGGAAAGATGAATATGAAATCGCGCCGCCTTTACAAGAACGACTGGACGCAAAGAAATCTAATGAAACAGCTGCAAAAGAGGCTTCAGATACACAAGATCCAAATCAATCTTAGAGAAGCTCTTTTCTAGTTAGATTTTGAAATTTAAAACTGAAATGGGTTGGCAAGGCCAACCCATTTTTTATTACGAGGGGTTTTTCACCAAAAGGAATCAATTCAAATAATGACTCTTAATCTGTGGGAGAGCGTCAGTAATGGTAGTGTCTTGTCAAGTGGTGTAAATTACATTCTGTGCTTCCAGCTCCAATAGCTCATTAACGAGATTGAAATCTTGTCTTGTATCCTCCTGGGGATCGGGCGTGAGCAGCTTTTGAATACCCTTTTCCGCCATGTAGCGTCGACTGCCACGCCAATCCTCGTCCATATCCATCAAGAGTGTTCCAACCAGCCTGAAAACTGATTCTCGGTTAGGGAACACACCCACGACACGGGTGCGACGGCGGATCTCTCTGTTAATTCGTTCCAGTGGATTGACTGAGTGGATGGAACGATGATGTTTTTTTGGAAACGTTTTGTACGCCAGAATATCCTCTTCCGCCTCCAGAAGCATTTGGGCAACTTTTGACCAGCGAGACTGCATTAGTTTAGCCAAATGTTCCAAATACGCTTTCGATGTCCGTTGGTCGGGTTGTTCAAAGACCAATTTGATAGCCTCGGCTACCTGTTTTTTATCTTTATGTGATACCTGAGCTAGCACATTCCTCATAAAGTGTACTGAACAACGCTGCCAGGCGCTTCCGGAAAAAGCTTGTCCAATTGCTGCTTTCAAGCCGCTATGGGCGTCACTGATCACCAACATGGTTTCTTTCAGACCTCTTTGTTTGAGAGAACGCAGAAAATCAAGCCAAAATGCCTTAGATTCCCCTGCGCCAAGGTCAAAACCTAGGATATGACGCTCTCCCTGGCTGTCAACACCAATAGCAATCCCTAAGGATAATTTCACCACTCGATGGTTTTCTCGAACATTTAGTACAACGGCATCCAGCCAGATGTAGGGATACTTGTCTTGGAGTGGTCGTTCTCGGAATTCTCTTACCATCTCGTCCAGTTCTTTGCAGATCCGGGATACCTTGCTCTTATCAATACCTTGCAGCCCCAGCGCTTTGGCTATTTCGTCCATTCTGCGAGTGCTTACGCCCTGAATATAGGCTTCCTGAACAACGGCCAGCAAGGCTTCCTCGGATCGCTTACGCGGTGCAAGTAAGCTGGGAAGATAGCTTCCCTTCCTCAGTTTGGGAATCTTGAGATCCAATTCGCCTACCCGGGTTTCCAAACGTCGTTCTCTGGTTCCGTTTCGGTAAGTTTGCCGGTCTGATGTCCTCTCATATCGCTCTGCTCCGATCACCTCCTCTGCTTCTGCATCAATAAGTTGTTGACATAGGAACTCGGTTGCTTCTCGTAGAAAATCAACGTCTTCAGTCAACTCCTCCTTGCGCAGATAGTTAACAAATGCCATAATTGAGTCAGTCATCTTTGTGCCTCCTTTTTTTGAATTTGATCATTCTTATGGAAGCACAAGATGACTATTTCGTCAAGAATTTACACCACTATATGAGACTTTACCTCAGTAATTCCCCAGACAAACAAAGATTAATTAAGTTTTATTCTTTTGGCTCTTCCAGGATCCTTTCTAATGCGATTCAGGGGCATTCTAAGCTATTAATATGCACCTTAGATGTATTTGGTTGTGAATGTATTTCTATGTGTTCCATTTTCTATTGTGGTTGTTGTGAAGCGGGTTGGAGGGTCTCAATAAGACTTGGGCGGTTTTTTGAGATTATTGATATTTTGGTAGGTGTATGTTAAGGGTTTTCAATTAGGTTTTGTTTGTAAAAAAAATAAGCTGACAGCGTTAATCTTATCTGCTGTCAGCTTTAGATTTCTAATTTGTGTTTAGTTAGGCTTATTTTTTTCTGGTGTGCCCGGGCAGGGTGTGACCGCGCAACGCTAGGATCAGGTCACGGCGTTTGAGCGCTCGTTTGCGATCAATTTCCACGGCACTGGCTTTGTCATCTGCCAGCTTACGCAGCGCTTCGATCCATGCTGCACTTTTCACCGGTTCATGCACCACACGCCAGCGTTCGACTTTGATCGCCAGATCATCTTCATTGATCAATTTCTGATAGCTGCGGGTGAGTGTCATCCCCTGCGACTCAAAGGTGAATTCTTGCTCTTCAAATTCCGGTTGGATTGGGCAGGCGTGCATACAGGCACCGCACTTAATGCAATAATAATCCGCCAAAACCAGCTCACCCTCTTCGTTGATGTGCAGCGCACGGGTGGGGCAGACATCTGCACAGGCAAAACATCCTTCAACACATTTCTCGCGACGCAATTCAACACCACCCTGCCAGCGCTGCGTGACTTTGAAGGCGCCATCACTGGCAACCTCGCATTGTCTGCAGCGGATGCAGTCTTCATATTGAATTGCCATTGTGTCGTTTTCTTCATCGTAACTGATCACATTGGTGGGGCAGTTATCGATGACGAAATCTTTCTTTGAAAAATCAAACTCAGTTTTGTCAAATGTGATGTTGCCGCGAATCTTCGGGAAGGCGTCATATTCAATCACGGGGATTTCGGGTTTGTCATTGACGGTCATGGTGATGGCGTGCACAGGGCAGACCTCAACACAAATTCCGCATAATACACAGGTTTCCGGGTCAACATCCACTGATGGGCGAACGGTCATACGCCCATCGACGATTTCACCATCTAAGTGAGTCAGGGCTTCTTTCGGGCAGGCTGTTGGACCCATCTGGCAACCGACACAGCGGTCAAGATCCCAGGTCATCTTATAGTGACGGGTGACCATGGGGCTTTCAAGGATCATTTCATGCTGTGTTCGGGTTTTTTGTTTAATTCCGCGTTGGCTCATAATTTCTCCAGGTTTAAATATCGTCAGGGAGTTCCTGTAATTCTGCGAGACTGAATACAGGACCGTCTTTACAGATATATTTTGATCCTATGTTGCATCGACCGCATTTGCCGATCCCGCATTTCATTCGTTTTTCTAAGGAAGTGAAAATTGTATCTGGTGCAAAGCCAAGCTCAACCAGAACCGGCAGAGTGTATTTGGTCATGATGGGCGGGCCGCAGACAACAGCGACGGCATTTTCTGGGGATGGGGCAACGTTTTTCACGACATCTGGCACATAGCCAACATGGTGCGACCAATCTTCCTCTGGCACGTCGATGGCCTGATGGATTTCCATGTCATCGCGTTGATACCAGCTTTGAATGTCATGTTTGTACATGCATAAACCCGATGTACGCGCACCATAGATCACGACAAGCTGGTCAAAATCCGGTCTGTTTTGTGGGTGATGCACATGTTTCGTTAAAGCGTAGAGTGTCGAGAATGCGCACCCACCGCCAATGATGACCAGGTTCTTTCCCTTCCAATCCTCAAGCGGGAAACCATTCCCCAGCGGACCGCGCATCCCGATGGCATCACCAGCCTGCAGTTGATGAGCATATTGGGTGAAAGAACCCATCTTCTGTATGGTAAAGCGGACAAAATCACCTTCCCAGGCTGCTGAGGCAACGCCAAAAGGCGCTTCACCTTTGCCAAATATGGAAAGCTGGCAAAACTGGCCTGGGTTGTAAGCTTCAAAGAATTCATCCCGATCTGCTTGATGGTCGAATACCAGTTCCAGGGTTTTCAATGAGCGGTCGTTGGATTCATAATAAGCACGGACAATGTGCATGGGTGTCGGTTTGTATGGATTGTGTCCGTTATTATGCATGGACGGCCTCACTTTCATGGGTATTTGCGGTACGCAGCATTGCTCGGATATCGAGCCCAACCGGGCAGTAACGCACGCAACGCCCACAGCCTGTGCACCCAATTTCATCAATGTGGTCAAGCCAGTAACTGTATTTGTGCATTAGCCGTTGACGTGTTCTCTCCCTGCGTGTTGGGCGGGGATTGTGTCCGGAAGCCTCTTGCGAATAAATTCTGAACATGCAGGTATCCCAATTGCGGACGCGTTCTTTTCTTTGCACTTCATCTACAATATCAAAGCAAAAACAAGTGGGGCAGAGGAAAGTGCAGATGCCACAGCCAAGACAGGATTCTGAAATTTTATCCCAATAACTGCTTTCAAAGATTTGGTCTAATTTTTGTTTCAGACCGTCAGTTTCAAAGGCTGGGGACATGCTATCGTGTGCTTTGGTTTGGATGGCTTCAACCTGTTTTTCCTGTTCAATAGTTGCAGGCGATAAAGAGGCAAATAAGGTTTCGGCTTTTTCAGTCAGGATTTGAACCAAATAGGAACCTTCCAATTCCGTCAGGATCGCATCTAAACCATCCTGGTTGAATGGACCGCCGCCAACAGTTGTGCAGAAACAAGTGCTCGGGGGAACTTCGCAGCCAATGCCGATCAAGATCGTGGCATCCCGTTTGGCTTTCCAATAGGGATCGGCGTAATCTTCTGCATCAAAAACGGTATCTAAAAGTCTGAAAGCTTTGGCATCACATGGACGTACGCCAAATACTAATCTTGATTTAGGTGTAGTATTGACCTCTTCATATTTCTGGGTTCTGTTATTGAACTTCAGCATGACCTCAGATTGGGGAAGGAAGAGCGCTTTAGGTGGATAGCGGGTATTGTGGGGGGATTTGAGAGCGAGTTCGCTATCCTCTGTATAAGGAAGAAATTGGGAATATTCTTCCACCTTTTGCGGCACAAAAACCTCATGTTCCTGAGCCCAAGTTGAGAGTATCTTATTTAGTTTTTTCTTTTCGAGAATATACATCATCAGATTTTTCCTCAGGCCACGAAACGATTTTTGTCGTCTAAATTGAAGGATGCAAAGGGTGGTTGTGTTGTATCATCCATGCCAGGTGCGAAATCATATTGATTGAGCATATCCTCGTTGAGTTTATCTGTGAGGTAAGTCATTTTGATATCCATTGGGCAGGCTCTTTCGCACGCACCACAGCTTGTGCAGCGGCCAGTTTGATGGAAGGCGCGGATGATGTGCCAGGCTTGCGTGCCTGCAGGTGATATGGTGCTCTCAGTCCAGCGGGGAGGATTATGGTCAACGAAACATTCTGTGCAGTAGCACATTGGGCATGCCTCGCGGCAGGCATAACAGCGAATGCAGCGTTCTGCTTCTTGCTGGAACCAGGTATACCGTTCTTGCTTGGTCAACGCCTCAAATGATTCAACGGCTTGACGTAAGACACCAGGATCCCCTTCTGGCAGGGGGTCACCCAAAAGAACATCCGGGTTAACCGGGTTAGGATGGACGCAACGCAAACAAGAATCATGCAACACATCTTTGCGGTCAAATTGATATTCTTTGTTCTTGAAAACAACAGAGATTTTTTCTTGGTCCTCTTTATAACCAGAGACGTCTTCACCAGTTTGTTTGACAATTTTTCGAAGGTCGACGATGCCCTGGCAAGGGATGCCGATCTTGAACAAATTTTCTCGCGGGTGTTGTTTTTCTACGACCAGTGCGTTGACTGATCGGCTCTCACACCCTCGCACAACGATCCCGATCCTTGTTTCATGAGGATAGCGGGTTAAGTAATTAGCGAGATTGTTTTGGCATAAACTATTATATTCAAGGTCTTCGAGCGAATCGCCTTTACGGTAGAACGCCGGTTGAGGTCTCAGCGGGGAGTCTGCTTTCTTGAAAGCGATCACAACATCAACGACATCCTCATCAAACAGCCTTTTTATTTCGCTTTTTAGTTTGGCGATGAGCTCAGACATGCACTTCTCCTTCCGGAGCGTTGATCCTGGTTGCTAAGGTGTTTGCTGTGCTTAATTCTTGGAGCTTGTTTTCAAAGTCAGCCAGTTCTTGCTGAATTCTGCCCCGATCCTGCAAATCCAGCCATACAAAGCGGACTCTGTCACGCTCATAGCCGATGTAATCAAGCAAGTTCAAAAACTCCTCATGCTGACGTAAAGCGCTCAGATTGCCTTCTTTGAAATGGCATTTCTCTGGGCGGCAGCCACTGATCATGACGCCATCCGCACCGCCCTGAATGGCATTTAAGATATGCAGTGTGTTGATCCGACCAGTACACGATACTTTCATCAGTCGAATTGATGGCGGCAGGTTGTGGTCAACCCAATATTGATCAGGTTCTGAATATAGACACCACTGGCATTGAAAGAGTGCGATTTTTGGTTTCGTTTCCATTAGAATGTCACTCCTTCGGGCTGCAGCCAATCCCATAAGTTTTCCATAAGTGCTTTATCTGTATAGTCATCGGGCACACCTATCGAGGTAGAGCGGCACACCGCTGAGCATAATCCGCAAGCCATACATTTGCCCGGGTCAACCTGGGCAACCTGAACCAGCCCGCGATAAGGCACTTTTGTTTGGACAAGTGAAATGGCTTCGTATGGACAGGCTTCAGCGCAAAGGCCGCAAGACACGCAGGTTTGCTGGTCAACAGCGGCTGTTTTGAGGGTGGTTTTACCCCCTTGCTCGACCGCGATTTCCTTGACGGCGGTGATTACACCGGAAATGTGTATTTGCTGCGGGCAGGCGGGGTAACAAAGATCGCATGCAGAGCATAACCAAGTTGTTGGGCTGTCAAAGGCATCTTCCTTCATGTCCATGATGACCATACGCAGCAACCGTCGGGGGTTGTACTCTGGTTCCAGTTTCTGTTGGATCATACACTTGCTAACGCAAGTACCGCATGAAAAACACAGCTCGACAAATTCACCGCCCGGGATGGCTTTTACTTCATCTGCAAAAGATTGCGAGGATCCAGAATGGCTCATGCGGGCTCCTTCTTTTGTGTGTTGATCGCAGAGACAAGGGTATCTGAATATGCCATGGACTCGGAAACGCCAGGCACATTCGGGAATTTCTTCAGCCGTTTTTCCATATCGGGCTTGAGGCGTTCAATTTCAGCTCTGAGTTCGTCTTTGTCCATATTATCGAGAACAGTTTGCATCTCATTCAATACCCGGGCATATTTATCACCTTCTGCCGCGCTGATCCATTCCACTCTGAAGCGTCCATCGGTCATTTCCATTCTTTCGAACATCTTCTTTAACCGTTCGGCACGTTTTGCACCAATTAATTGACCGGTGATGTAGTGGCAGTCTTGCGGGTGGCAGCCTGAGTAAAGCACAGCGCCTGCGCCCAGTCGGTAAGCTTCGTAAATGAAATCCGTATCCATACGAGCTGAGCACATCACGCGCATACCGCGTTCATTTGCGGTGTATTCAAAGTGACTGGTTCCTGCCAGGTCGGCGCCGCCATAGGAGCACCAGTGGCAGCGGAAGGCGAGAATTTTCTCTTCCGGTTTGTCTGCCAGCAGGGCGCGCATTTGCGCTAAGATTTGGGCGTCGGTGTAATGTAATTGGGTGATTGCATCCTCAGGGCATTCTGCCACACAGGCGCCGCAACCGTGACATTTAGCTGTTACGACTTCGGCTGGGATTTCTGGGCTGAAAATATTGATTGCGCCGTACGGGCAGGCTTTGGCACAAATGCCGCAGGCACGGCCTCGAGTCGTCGCTGAACATCTTTCAGGCCACACGACAGCCACAGTCGGTTCGATTTCCCATTTTTCCGAGTTAAGAATCCGGCTGGCACGTGAAGCAGCAGCCGAACCTTGCGCGACGCTGCTGGGGATGTCTTTCGGTCCCTGGCAGGCGCCGGCAAAAAAGATACCGTCGGTGGGGCTATCCATCGGGCGAAGTTTTGGATGGTATTCCATGAACCAGCCGCCCGGGCTTTGGGCAACATTGAGCACAGAACTCATATGGTCTTGATCAGGCTGCGGAATTGCTGCCTGGTTGAGCATAACCATATCGTATTCTTCTTCGATCACCTTTCCCAGGGTGATATCTTCAGAGTGAACAAAGAGATTGTGGGTTTCTTTGTCTTCGGTGATCATGCTGGGTCTGCCCTGCGTGAAGTGAATGCCTAATTCACGCGCCCGATCATAAAATTCTTCATAGCCCTTGGAAGGGGTGCGGATATCCATGTAATAGATGGTGATATCCACATCCGGGTTCATCTGCTTCAACAGAACGGCATTCTTGATGGAATACATACAGCAGAAATTTGAGCAGGATGGGTTATAGCGTTTATCCCGAGATCCTACACAGTTAATAAAAGCTAATCGCTTAGGGTTTTTGTGGTCGCTGGGACGAATCAGGTTGCCAGCGGTTGGGCCAGCTGAGTTATTGAGTCGTTCCATTTCCATGGACGTGATCACATTGGGGTAGCGGCTGTAGCCATATTCTTCCATCACGGAAGGATCGAAGTGACTGAAGCCTGTTGCGACAATGATTGCCCCAATATCTTCCTCTACCAATTTGTCTTCCTGGCTGAAATCAATTGCTTCAAGCGGACCGCATGCTTCCACACATTTGTAGCAGTGGATACATGCATCCAGGTCAATATTGTAAATTAGAGGCACGGACTGGCTCATGGGCACATAAGCTGCCTTGCGAGGTGCCAGGTTCATCTCAAAATAATTCGGCACCTCGACGGGGCAAACTTTGGCACAATCACCGCAGCCATTGCAGCGATCTGCCAGAACGTGTTTTGCTTTTTCTCGGAGGGTGACTTTGAAGTTTCCGACAAAGCCTTCAACTTTTTCAACTTCAGTATAGGTTCTTACATCAATTCGGGGCTGACGCGCCGCGTCAACCATTTTTGGTGCAAGAATTCATATACTACAGTCCATGGTGGGGAAGGTCTTGTTAAGCTGGGCCATCACTCCACCAATTGTTGGTTCCTTTTCAACCAGTATTGTTTTAATCCCCTGTTCAGCCAGATCTAAAGATGCGCTGATACCCGCGACACCACCGCCAATCACCATCGCTTTTTGGGTAACAGGCACATCAACCATGTCTAACGGGGTTAAGAACTGGGACTTTGCCACAGCAGACGCGGTCAAGTCTTTGGCTTTTTCTAAAGCGCCTTCCCGATCATGACCGTGTGCCCAGGTGCATTGCTCACGGATATTGGCCATTTCCATCAGGAACGGGTTCAATCCAGCTTCGGAAACGGCAGCTCTGAAGGTCGGTTCATGCATCCGAACGGAGCAGGCAGATACGATCACACGATTGAGCTTGTGCTTTTTGATGTCCTCTTTGATCAACCGTTGCCCCGAATCTGCACAGGCATAAAGCGTGTCAGTAGCATGCACAACATTCGGTAAACCTTCCGAGAATTTTACGACCTCTTTCGGGTCGATCACACCGGCAATATTGGTGCCGCAGTGGCAAACATATACACCGATGCGCAGTTCTTCGTTGTTCTGTTCGTTGGGTTGTTCGCTCATCGAGGATCCTTAGCTTTTTGTGGAAATTCTATGCTGCTTTCGACCAGCTTACGGCGCGTGCGCTGTGATCTTTGATCGGGGGTAGTGTATTCCAGGGCGTCCTTAGGGCAAATCAAAACACATTGCGGACCGCCTTCAACATCTTCACATTGATTGCAGAATTCAGCCAGTTTGGTTTGATGATTGATCGTGATCGCGCCAAAATCACAGGCTTCAATGCACCAGGCACAACCATCACACTTGGCAGGATCGATGCGGATGATGCCCGATTCGGGGTCCTGCGTCAGGGCATTGCGGGTGCAGGCAGCAACACAGGGTGCGTTTTCACAGGTGCGGCACGCCACAGCCGTGATCAGAACCTCATCCACCCTAACCGTGCGGATTCGGCTGCGGTATGAGTTAAATTCACCCGTCTTTGTGTAAGAACAAACGTATTCACACAATTGGCATCCGATGCACAACTCAGGATCACAAACGATATATTTGAACTTTGATGTAGAAGCAACCATTATTTATCTCCTTATACGCCGATTTCTTCAGCGATATCGTCCATACCGAGGTCAATCAGCACTTTTTTAGGTATCAGACCTTCTTCTGTCCAACCCTTTGCTTCGTAATAGATCTTCTTTAGATATTTTAATTCTGCGTCCGTAACAACATGCCCTGCGGATGGCCCTTTGGTCATTGGATCATGTTTCCAACGATATGGCAGATCATCGTCTTTTTCAGTCCAACCTTCACGGATGTTGAAGGCTTTCTTCAAAGTGTGCGCTCTGACGCCGATCAGGTCAACATCATCGTAATCGAAGTTCCAGCCTGTGGTGGCATTGATCAAATTGGCAATGGTTGGCCAGGCACCAGCCCGGTCGGCCTTGCCAGTGAAGCAGCGACGGATGAACTTGCACATGGGGAGGGTGTCATAGACAGCGGCATATTCTTCTGCTCTCGAAGCGACTTCACCGCGGGTTTCATCCACTGTGAAACGATTGGTTTGTCCTTTGATATCGGGGTCATAAGCAGCAGAACGGTTATGACAACCGCCGCGGGTGCCGACGGCTAAACCGACAGCAAAAGTCTTCAGTGCACGGGCATCGTAGCCGGGTGTTTCAAGCCCCTTGATGTTCATCGCCCATTTGTAGGATTCGGTATTACGTTCTTTATCGATGGATTCCGCGGCACGACGTGTTCCTTCAGATAAGAGTTCACCAATGCCTTCCTTGTCCCGGATCATTCCAGCAAGGATTACTGCACCTGGACCGTTGCCAAAGTTGAGCTCAATGCCTTCCGGAGCAGCTTCGCATTTGAAATCTTCCTTTTTCAACACACCGCGTTCAAAACATTCCATGGCGTAGGAAATGGTAACGCCCATGGACATCGCATCCATGCCCGCACGATCGGCAATATCTACCAGGCGGATGGCGGCGGTCATATCATCAATCCCGCAGTTCGAGCTGACAGCTTGCAGGCATTCATACTCGATCCCAGTCATCGCGCCTTCAAAGGGCCCCTTTTTCACCAGGGACATCTGCTCACAAGCAATTGGACATTGAGTGCAGGCAATCACTTTAACTTTGTGGTGTTCATCGAGATACTCACCGCTGACCAATTCCGCAAATTCAAATACGCCTTCTTGGTAATTGCGGGTCGGCAGCAAGCCCAACTTGTTCATATTGAGCATGTTGGTTGATGTGCCGTAGATTCTGTATTTTTCAGTATGCGGACCTTGCGCGGCTTCTGTGATGTCAAAGGACATTTTCATGAGCGTTTCGGGATCAGCAACAGTCACACCGTTTGTGCCGCGGATGGCAACAGCCTTGAGCATCTTACTGCCCCAAACGGCACCGTGCCCGGTGCGGCCTGCCTGACGGCCGTCATTGGTGACGTTGGCAAAGCGGACGATGTTTTCACCGGCAGGGCCGATGGTTGCTGAACGCACCTGGTCATCACCGAAAATCTCCCGGATGGCTTCTTCTGTTTCAAAAGTGCCTAACCCCAGCAATTTGTCAGCAGGCAGGAATTCAACCCGATCATCATCGATGAACAAATAGATCCACTTATCGCTTTTGTTGTGAATCACAATGCCATCCCATTGGGCGCGTTTCATCGAAATGCAGAACCAGCTGCCTGAAAGGCTGTCGCCAATCATGCCTGTCAGCGGTGATTTTGAGGCTAATCCATATTTGCCGCCAACAGGAACTGGCGTCCCGGCAAAGATGCCATTGGCAATGCAGATTGGGTTACCTGCGTCATAGGGATCACAACCGACTTCGATGTTCTCCCAGCAGAGCCGTGTTGCCATGGCGACGCCGCCGATATAGAGCTTGTACCATTCTTCTGGTTTTTCTTCGACCCAGTGTTTATGATCGCTGAGATCGATGTGTAAAATCTTTCCGCTGAAACCGTACATTTGAACACTCTCCTTAATTTGGCGTGAAGGATGTTTAGTTTTCTGCACCAGATCAATGCTTTATTAACGATTTGTAATGATTACTCAGTCTAAGAATTCAAAAAAATCATTCATGCAGTCTATTTATACTCATGCTCCCCAAAAATCAATAGTGAAGGATGTAATAATCCTGTATGAGTAATATCAAGTATTAAATTTGTTAATATTTTCACAAACTATGCCGAAATTATTTTACCATAATGGAATTTATCAAACGTCTCGTTTCGGCCTAAATTTAACATCCCCCGGTGTGATCCAGTTGGTTTGCGGAAAAATCTGTGCCGTTTTAGTCATGAAGGTCTGAAATTGGCTGAAAGCGATCCTGGGATCGCCGTCAAATAATATGCTGCCATCATCGAGGATGGCGACCCGGTCGGCTAAGAGGGCAGCGAATTCGACATCATGTGTCACTAGCAGGATTGCTTTACCCACATTTCGCCATCGAACAAATACCTCTTTAAGTGCTTGTTTTGCGTGGTAGTCCAAGCCTCTGGTTGGTTCATCAAGCAATATGATCTGAGGGTCATGGACGGTGATACTCGCCAATGCTGTCCTCTGGCGTTCGCCTACTGATAGATCTCTGGGATAGCGGTTCTTTTTGTCCCCCAGGTTAAATTGCTCTAAAAATTGGGTCAGTTCAGCGTCATCTCGATTTAAATTGTGGTTACCAAGTGTAACTTTTAATTCGTCTAGAACGGTGTCGGCAAAGAGCAGATCATTGGGATTTTGAGGAAGGTAGGCGATATGCTGAATAATCTCCATCAACGAGCGCTTGTGCATATTCTCCCCGAAGAGCAGCCTTTCACCCACCGAATCCAATAATCCTAATATTGATCGCAGCAGGGTAGTTTTGCCAGATCCATTTTCACCGAGCAACGTCAGGATCTCATTCTGATGAAGTTCAAGCGAAAGATTGTTCAGAATGCGTTTTTCGCCTATTTTCGTGTTCATGTTCTTGATTTTGATCAACGCTTGAGGTTGCTCTGGGGCTTTAATTGGCGTGGCTTGCTCTAGATGGTATTTACGTCCAATTTCCTTGCTTGGGAAATCTTCCACGGTCAATGGCAAGGGTGAGATTTGGAACTTATAGGCAATCTTCACTACCGGTGGGACCTGCTGCATGATCGGCAGGATCTCTTGCGGTGTGCCGGCAAGCACTTCTTTATCAGGGGCGAGGTAAATCATTGAATCGGCATAAGGAAGCAGGCGCTCAAGACGGTGTTCTGAGAGGATCACTGTCAGGCCAAGTTGGTTTTTTAAAGAAACAACCTGATCTAATATTTCTTCAGCGGAGGATGGATCGAGTTGCGAAGTGGGTTCATCTAAAACAAGCACCTGAGGCATGCTTACCAGCGCACTGGCAATGGCGACCTTTTGTTTTTCACCGCCAGAAATGTTGTTGATCTTTTTCCGGCGGATGTCAGCCAAATGCGTGCGCTCGATGACCTGGTTCACCCGATTATGCATTTCTTCACGCGGTATTCCTAAATTTTCTAAGGCAAAGGCGATCTCGTCTTCCACGATATCAAACACAAACTGGGCTTCTGGTTCCTGAAAAACAAAGCCTACTTTAGTTGCAAGAATTTCAGGACCCTCTTCAATTGGGTTAGATCCAAATACACTAATCTTTCCACTGATTGTGCCGCCTGAAAAATGGGGGACCAGACCGTTGATGCAGCGTAAAAGCGTTGATTTTCCGCTGCCTGACGCACCTGTGACCAAGGTCAAAGTGCCAGGTTTGATGCAGAAGTTGACTGAATTCAGTACAACCTCAGTCGTTTGAGGATATGAGAAGGATAAATTTTCGAACTTAATCATCAGATTGTAAAAGGACAGGTAATAGAGGCACGAACAAGAAAAAAATGTAAGCTGGCTGAATATCAGGGAATGGAAGTTCGGGGTAGGGTGAATAAGAAAGAGAGGGGATTAGATTGTAATACTTCACAAGATTCCAGATAAGGACTGCTGCTATAAAAAGAACCGATGCTAAGATGTCTTTTTTCTGCCAGATTTCCTGATGATACTGCGTCGCTTGCGATCGCCGTCCGGTCAAAAACAATGTTAGGAAAATTATGGTAGCAGCCGCAATGTAGAGAAGGATGCTAATTAATTTCGGATAGTCATACATTCTTAAGATCCAGCCCGAGAATACCATAAATGCTGAGAGGATCAGGCTGATCAGTGGTAGATCGGACATGGTTGATTCCGATTGCTGCCGATAAAAGCCACGGGAGGTCATCGAAGCAGACAGCAGGATGGCGTTTTCGAGGCTGGTCACCAGGAGAGGGATGAACAGTGGAACCCAATCCGAGATACGTTTCATTGGATTGCCACGGATCATCTGCGCTTCTTTGATCTCACGCGCCCTTTGTTGGATGGAGGGGAAAAATGTTAGTGCAATTGTGGCTGTCATGCCGATGGGGCGGAAGGCTTTGGGAATCAGGTGCGTTAATTGTTTGATGCTTAACGCCAGGTTGATGATGTTGAAGGCAATATAGATGCCCCCAATCACAAATCCGTTGATCAGCCCAAAAACCAAGCTCTCATAGGTGATATTCCCGCCGATCAACAGCCAGTTTTCCGGCAGCGAAAAGATGACGGATCGGCCTGTGTGGGTGAACAGTGTGTTGATCAATGCCGATAAGATCAGCATGGTCAGTAAAAATCTGAAGTTGTGCAACGCCCAAAGGGGGTGATTTTCGCGCTTTGCTAATTGCTGACCGGTGATGAACAGATTGATGAGAAGAATTAACAGGTAAAAGGGATTGCGCGTGGAGAGGATGATCAATAAGGATGAGGCCAGCCAAAGAACCCAGGAATAAGTATTTTTCATGATTGGTGTTGTTCTCGATAGTCAAATGAAAACCGTGTGGTAAATCTTTTCAAAATTTTGATCACAGGTTTGGCCATGACACTGGTGATCAGGATATTGCCAATCGCCCGGGTTATATCCCAAACCAATGAGGTTGCCAGGTAATAAGCCAGATAACGCTGGAAATTTATGCCGATGTAGGCAGAATGAAGCCAGATTTGCCCGGGTGCCCCTGCTAAAAATGGCCAAAACCAGAGGTTCATGATCATCCCATAGACCAAACCCCAAACCGCGCCAAAGGCAGCCAACGTAATAATCTCGGGTGCTTTTCCCTGCCACTGTGCTTTTTTGTTGAACACCTTGAGTATGGCTGCGCTTTGCCCGACCCAGCCAGCGGTGATCATTTGGCCGGGCAGCCATGGGCCGACGCCGCCAGTGATCAAACCCGACACGAACATGGTCATCGCGCCCATCAGAAAGCCAATTCGGCTGCCAAAGAAATATCCGGTGAGAATGATCAGGAAGAAGGTTGGGCTAAAGCCGGCTGGACCCGGGATTGCAGTTTCGAGAAAACGGAGGGCGGCATTGATGGCGATCAAAACGCCTAAAAATGCGATAATTTTGCTGTCAAGTAGCGTCTCCTGGGTCTCGTAGAAGAGAATTAGAAGACACAGGATGATGATCAAACTGACCATCAGCGGAAAGGTGTTGCTGAATGTTTCAGCGCTACGCAGTCCAGGGAAAATAAAAGGCGACAGCAGGCTCAAAACTCCGATGACTAGAACGATCAAGTCGGCCAATGCGCCAAGGAGTTGTTTTTTCATGCGCGCTTTCGAAAATAGAAGAACAAACCGAGAAGAAGGAGACCTCCGCCGGCGATGATCAGGATTGGCAGCATCGATGGTTGATCGGAAGGCGCTTCGGGTGTGGTTGTTAGGGTAATATGTTCGCCGGGAGCCCCAGTAATAATCGTAGGCGTTTGGGTTTCTTCTATGGGTTTGGAGGGCTGTTCGCTCGTTTGTTTGGTAATGTCGGCGTAATTGATATATGGCATTTCGTTGTAATTCTTAAGCGTTAACTGACCGCAAATCTCAATTAAATTCGGGATTCCATCGGGCGGTAAAGAGGGAAACTGCTCCCAACTGGTGAAATGCCATGCCTGTATCGCGCCAGCGGGTACTTCTGTATCCGATGCACCGCTGTTATTGAAGACCCATTCACGTCCATCCCAATGCCAATAAGACCAATAATTTGTTTCGCCGTCTTGGTTTGAAATATCCATTATGCTGATGATAAAACCGCTGTCGCTCTGATAATCAAAGCCTGATCTCTCTAATAATTCGGCTCCGGTCAGGGTGTCGCTTGTAAAGCTGATGCAGGCCGTCTGCCAGGGCTGATCACCCGGGTCAATTACCAAGCCGGCTTGGTTTTCTTGTGAGTAGCTTTCATCGGAGACGATGTAATTTGCGTTGAGGGATGCAATGATCGCCGTTGCAGTCGACATGAGATTGTCATCCGTGAATTCAGGATTGAAGAAAAATGCGCCATTGGGTTTTTGGAAGTTAAATAGGGCCGATTCCGGTGTTTTGCCTGCTGTTGTCGCCCAATCTTGCCCAGACGCTCCGAGGGCATTGATCGCCATAAGGGCAAAGGCTATTGAGCTTGAATCACCCCATCCGCCATCAGGCGCTTGCTTTAGTTTAAGATAGGCTAATGCATCTTGTATCGCTCTATTATCGAGTCCTAAACCGGATGTGACGATTGCCTGGATTGCCAGTGCCGTGTTGTCGGGGGCTGTGCCAAAACCGGGCGCATACTCCCAACCGCCATCTGCTTGTTGTAAGCCGATCAAAGTTTCAACTGCTTCTTGTGGTGGTGGGGTTTCAGCGGCACTGAGGCCAAGGATCGATAAAGCCTGATGCCAGGTGTTATCTGGCACGCCAAAGGCCTTCAGGGATGGATCATATGCGGCTAACAGTTCAGCAACCAGGTCTCGATCGGCAAAGTTCGTTGGATCAGCACCAGCCGCAACAAGCCCAAGGATGATTTTGCCAATGGCATCCGGTCCGGACTTTGTGTATTCCTCCAGGTTAGCGGCAACATAGTCCAGAGGTGTTTGCTCTCCAGCGGTCATGGTGTTGGGGTTCCAACCGGCTGCTTTCAGGGCGAGCATGATGTCAACGGTCTGCCCGACGCTGCCCCAGCCGCCATCCTGACTTTGAGAGGCCTTGATAAAGTCAATAGCCAAATTGAGCCGTCTCACTCTGCTAAGGTTGAACAGGGGTTCGCCCGAGATGCCGATCAATGTATCAGCGGTCGAATAAGTGTTGGCAAAATCTCCGCCAATGGCACCATCAGCCTGCTGTAACTCCAGAAGTGCATCGATAGTCGTGCCTCCATCCTGCACCCACAATTCCCCTGTAGACTGCTGCCCTAGCGCGTAGATTGCCTGGAGAATGACTCCGGTTGTGTTGGCATTGGTTGTGGAATCCCATTGGGTTTGCCAACCGTCATTAGCCTGTTGGTTTGTCTTTAAAAATGAGATAGATTTCTGTAATTGTTCCTCATATGTGCTTCCATCCCCCGATGCCACCAGCGCCATGATTGCCAGCGGTGTCACATCCAGGTAGCTGCCATACCCATCATCCCAGGATCCGTCCTCCAGTTGGGCGTTTGCCAACCATGAAGTTGATTCTTCAGGGATTGAGGCGTAGCTGGCTGCCAACCCTAAGA
Organism: Anaerolineaceae bacterium; assembly: GCA_016841365.1. Lineage (GTDB taxonomy): Bacteria > Chloroflexota > Anaerolineae > Anaerolineales > Anaerolineaceae > Brevifilum. Next base: position 39,822 of record JAENZI010000009.1, on the reverse strand, counting down.
TTGCCCAAACCTGGTCGGTGACGTTTTGTGGTGTGGCTGCGCCAATGATGCCGGTGTTTAGGTCGTAATGGTTTTTTATTTCAGCAATCAGATCAATGCCCTCATCGCCGAAGGAATGAGGGTTTTCATTGGCAGCAGACACCGCTGTCAATAATTGCCCGGCTCGGGCTGTGTTGAAGCCCGGATTGTCAGAACCTGTTTGAAAAACCCACTCATAACCTGCATTTATGAGAAAATCAATGGGACGATTCCCATTCTGACTGATCAGGTGGTCCTGGGGGTAGCCGTTGGCAGCTAACGCAATCACCACCTTGATGGTGGTTGGCACATCTGATGTCTCATCCATCCACCGAATGCCCCCATCCTCATTCATCTGGCTGGCAATGTAATTGATGCCTTTTTCAACATACGTATTGAGATCATCTTGGCGTGAAACGGAAGCGATCGGGTGCGCAGATATGTTCGAGAAGCTGGTAAATACGATCGCAAACAAAAGGAAGAAGATAACGCCAGACTTTTTAATTTCAATTGACATCGAAGACTCCTTAAGCAATAAACGACCTGTGTGAAAAGGTCGTTTAATCCAAATCCGCCCATGATGGGCGGCAGGATGATGCCGATTGATAAATGTGTTCAACCGGTACCCAACTTGCCTTTCCACGAAGTTTTTGGGTCATAAAGGGCGGGTTATCGGACTTCACCAATGGTGTTACCGTTGCGGGACAGTGCTGGACTTGCACCAGCTTCCCCCCTTAGGCACCTTGCATCCGGGCAGAGGTGCACCCTTTATGGCTGTTTTCTGATGTTGTTCTTATTCTAATGATTCTTCATCAGGTTGTCAATCAAATGATGTGACCTTATTCATGAAGTTCAATAGTCAGATCTTGCGGATAATTATTCAACTGATATTTCGATCACATCTTTAACTTGCAGTTTTGATGACATATCTGGCAAGACCATGCGGAGAATGTCCTCATCGAAGGCGACGATACAATTTGCACAGGCAAGTGCATCTGCCAATGCCATGTCGGCTTGGTAGCCATCGGAGGCAGTGAAGACCAGGATTTCACCGCCACTGGCTAATCCGGCATCTTCCAAAAGAGCAGATAAGGACACACCGGTGTAGGATGTGGTTTCGCCATCTTTGTTAGTGTAATCTGCGGACATGGTGCCCAAACCCTCAAGGTCTGTCTTTGTATATCCCTTATCGCCAACGGTTAAGATGGGCTCACTTGTCTGACCGCCGCAGGCTGTCAGCAGAGCGAGTAAAACGAACAAGCTAATTACCAACGAGAATTTTTTCATGGTTTTCCTTCTTTCTGTAAAAATATTTGGTTTATTGGTTTACGATAATTTCGGTGATTTGAAATACCCACCGATTAGCAGGTGTCAAGGGGAAGACCAGACGAATGGGGCCAGCCCCTGGATCAGCATCAACAATCCATTCGCCGCTTTGCTTGATCGCGACGATTCCATCAACCATTTCATCCTTCGAAATTTCGATGGCATATCCATCGGCTGCCATGGCTGTAATTGTGCTGTAATCCTCAGGCGCGCCTGCTGCTGCTAACAAGTCCTCCAGAGGGATTCCGCTGAATGAGCGGACCTCATCTTCGCCGCGGGATTTTTCCATGAGAACGTCATCTAAATTAACCAATTCCATTTTGGCTAATTCATCAAAAGTGTACGTTGTCGGGTTGTCCACATCTCCTGAGATGGACAGCTCCCAATCAACTTTTGGGGCACCTCCGCAAGCGGCAAGCATAAGCGGGATGATGATAAAGATGAGCCAGATGGCTTTTGTCTTAAAGTTAATCGTGTTTTTCTTCATAAAATCTCCTTTATTTTGAGAAAAATAAGATTGGAATGATCATGTCGAGTGACATTAATGTGCCATGGTTGCCGCCTTCATTGGTTGTGTGCATACCATGATCTGCAAAGATGACAATAAAAGTATTTTGTGGTAGCGCATCGTAAATTTCCGCAAGGTGTCCGCCCACCTGGATCAGGGCAGTTTCATATTCCTCTGAATTGGGACCGAACTCGTGCCCCATATCATCAACATCATGGAAGTGAATATAAAGCAGGTCGGGCATCTCGGTTTGGATAACTTCCATGCTATTTTCAAAGACATTGTCGTTGGTGTAGCCATTGTTATCCAGATCTCCACTCAGTGTGACATCGGCATTCCGTAAATTGAATGCTAAACCATACCCTTCAACCGCTTTGACCGTTTTGCCTGCTTCAACAGCAACATCGAATAATGTGGTCAGCTCTGTCGATCGGTATCCGTAGCCAAAAACGCCATTTGCCTGTGGCGGCGCACCTGTCAGAAAGGCGGCTGTTGATGAAGTTGTCACTGGTGGGAAAACTGTGATGCCCTGTTCGATGGTGTCGAACCTTTCAAAGAAGGGCATTTCACCTGCGTTGACAAGAGATTGAAGTTTTTCATATTGAACACCGTCTAACAGGATCATCACTGCATGTTCGTAGTCTCCTGTGTTGGATATCCTGGCTGAACCAACTGCATCGGGCAGGCCGGGTAAGTCCATCATCTGGGCGACAGTGGGTGCAATATCCATAATGGAATACTCAATTGTGTCTGCCAAAGGGGAGGGTTCAACATTGATTGTGGCAGGTTGATATCCCTCACCATTGATCAGGATTTCGCCTTCTGCAGAAATTGCAGCATCTGCCGCAATGCTATCCCAATTGAACGATCCACTATCGTTGGATTCCGTGATCAAAGTAACCTGGTCAATTAAGGTATAGTCGCTGTTATAAAGAAACTGGCCTAATGGTATGGTCTGCAGTTCCTTGTCGGATTTTTCGATATATTCCACCACATCTTTATATTGGATATTTCCTAGAATCTCGTTAGCTTCGGCTAACTGAATTTCCCATTTTGGCTGGCATGCTGAAAGTAGGGTGATCAGGGCTAAAGATACAATCAGGAATAATTTCTTATGATTTTGTCTCATTGATTGACCTCGATTTTTGTAATCTTGGTTGGCCAGGCACTGCGGCCGCGGTCGGTTAGGATCAATGTGACCTCATCCCTGACAATGGCAATCACCGCATCTGCAATTTCATCATACGTAAGGACGGTAGCTACGCCGTCAGCATCTGTCACTGTGATGCCTTGGGCGGGATCGCTCTGGAGTAGTGTTACAAGGCGGGCGCCTTCTACCCAGTTTGCCACGAAGGCGTGGCTGGTTTTTCCGCTTTCGTCTGATAGCATCACATCTGACCCCTCGACTGTCAGGCGAACGGTATCGCCCAAAAGCAGTCGTCCGATAGATGTCGTATAGCCATCGATTGTCAGCGGATTTTCATTTCCCACAACGGTGATGCGCTGGATGCCTTTAAGCCAGGTGGAGGAATGCACGGATTCGGTAATGAATCTGACACCGTCCATGTAGGGCACCAACATTGCGGTTTTATCCAGATATTGCGATTCAATGGTTGTAAGCCCGCCATCGTTGGTGGTGAAGGTCACGGACTCAAATTCTTCAATCCCGTGATTCTCGAGAAATTCAAAGAGTGTTATGTGAGTCCCCCGGTTATTTTGATCTGGCAAGATTTCGTTGACCCGTACAAAGGAGGGGTCAGGCACATCACCTGTCAACTCAACGACCTCAAAAAACATTACATCGGCTAATTCAACGGCACCATGGTCATCATGGCATGTTTCGCATGTATGGAAATCAGTGCTATTATGGCATTCAGCACACTCGTTCATCGTTTCGGCTTCTTCAAGCAGCATGCCGACCCCAAATTCTTCAAACAGGGCGACCGGGGTTGGTTTTGTTGAAATGATGATTGCGATGACCGCTCCAACCAGAACAACTACCAGAATGATCAATAACACGAACCAATGCTTGTGGTTTTTCTCTTTCAAATCAAACCTCCATAGTTAATGACGATCATCAAAATAAAGAAAATTAATAATGCAAAAGATATGGTGATATCAAGACGGGTTGGCGAGGCAGTTCTCCTGAAGGTTCTGGTTTGATACTTTCCGAATCCACGCCCCTCCATGCTGAAAACCAATTTATCAGCCCTGCGTAAAGCGCTGATTAACAGGGGGGTCATAAACTGTTGGATCATAAGCAAGATTTTTTTGAAACCACCCTGGTCATACCTGATCCCGCGCACTAACTGTGCATGGTAGATCGTCCGCCCTTCATCTTCCATGATTGGCGCAAGGCGTAAAGCGGTCACCAACATGAAACCAAAGCGGTAAGGCAGACCAAGTTTCATCAGCGCATAGGCTAACTGGTTGGGCTCAGTTGTAAGGATGAAGAGATAACTGAGAAAAACGATGGAGAGGAACCTGCCGCTAAACAGTAACCCCGTCAGTAGACCCCCGTTCGTTATCCTTAAGAAATTCACGCCCGGGTCAAACAAAAGAGCGCCGCCCTTGTCGAAAATAATATAGAGCAGCAGCAAGATCGTGCCAGTAAACAAGATCAAGCGAAACCCCCGGATGCTGAAGATTTTGGGTGCAATGCTGATCAAGATCAGCATGAAGAAAATTGCGGTCAGAAATAGCAAGTATCCATTGGACAGTACGAAAAGGAGGGCTGTTCCGAGCAACAGCCAGGCAAATTTCGTCACCGGGTATAACCGATGGATGATTGAATTTCCGGGTTGATACGCCAGTTTACGCATGGGCAGGCTCCCACTGGAATGTCGGTAAGAAGGGGGCATATCCCTGCAGAGAGAGGGTTGCAAACGCTTGAGATGTTGGTTGATCGACGATCACTTTGCCGTCTTCAAGAAAGATCACCCGGTCACAGTAGGTTTGTGTCAGGGCGGCATGGTGATTGATCAACAGAACTGTGTTGCCTATTTGCGTGTATTCCTTGAGCAACATCATCCAGGTGTGGGCGTTTTTCATGTCTTGCCCAATCAACAATTCATCAATCAGCAAGAGTTGTGGATCGTGCAGCATGGCAGCAATTAAATTAAGTCGCCGTTTTTCACCATAACTCAATCGCTGAGGGTGTGCATCGATCTTTTCAAGAAGACCCATCTGTGTGAGTAAATCCCTGGCTAAAGTTAACTTTTCTTCCGTGTATCGTTTGAGGTTCTTTAGTGTTAGAACGGCTTCTTCCGAGACGGATTGTGTGAATAACTGGTGGTCAGGATTCTGAAAAATGTATCCAATTTGATTGACCAAAGCGGTAATGGGTGTGTCTGAGATCTTTTCCACAAAGGCTTTAGCTGACCCAGATGCTGATTTGTGAAATCCCATGATGGTTTCAAGCAGTGTGGTTTTCCCGCTTCCGTTTGCACCCATTAATGCCACAAATTCGCCTGGCTTCAGGCATAAATCGATATCATGCAGGATGTGTTTACCGCCGCGATTGACATTCACTTTTGAAAGTTGAACAATTGGTTGCCTTGTTTGTTTCTGACTTTGTTGTGATGGTGAATTTATTACGGGCGCAGAATTTTTTGAGCGGTGGGAGGAATTAGCGTTGTCCATGAAATGTAATTCTCCTGCTTCAATTTCGAAAAGCTTGGGTTTAAACGGCATGAGTTGCGCCAGTTTGTGCTCAATGATGATGACTGTTAATCGTTGGTCAAGCCGGATCTGGTAGAGGGTATCGAGGATGTGCTTCGTGGCTACAGGGTCAAGGTTTGATGTGGGCTCATCCAGTATCAGTACATCCGGTGAAAGAGCAAGCATTGAAGCGATCGCAATTTTTTGCTTTTCGCCGCCGGAAAGCGTTGATAACTCGCGGTATTTCAGCTCCAAGCCGTTGACGATTCTGAGTGCATCATCAATTTGCTGTTCGATTTCTTCTGGCGGCATGCATTGGTTTTCAAGCCCAAATGCAATTTCATCCAGCACCGTCAGGGTACAGAATTGATCCTCCGGGTTTTGTTGAACATAACCAACACGATCACTGACATCATATAGAGCAAGCTGTGTCATATCTGTATCATTGACGACAATCTCGCCCGAAAATTGCGGCACTTCGTCCTGGAAGAGAAATCCTGCAAGTGCCTTTCCAAAGGTCGATTTGCCGCTGCCTGATTTACCAGTGATCACAACGAATTCACCCATTTCCAGTGAGAGATTAATCTCCTTGAGTGCCGGTCTTTCTTCGCCGGGATAGGTGTAAGAAAATTGACGCACATCAACCCAATGCATTGATTATTCAATCTCAATCTCTGTAAGCGGGAATAACTTTACTTCGCCAGACATTTCTGCCAGAGCGAAAGAGATGCCATCCTCTTCAACAACAGTGAAGATCCTCAGATCGTTATTATCCTCAATTTCAGTCCAATCTAATTCAAGCGTGTCCTCATTTGAATTAAAAACGATTGTCTTTGGGTCTGTACCAGAAATGGTCGGCTCAAGGACCTTCCATAGAGGTACGCCTTGTAACTTGCGAGATCCATCGGGCAGCGAAATTTGTGTGCTATCCATTTGAGACACCCACTCATCAGGATCAAACTCGATTCTTTCTCCCTGCAGCGTGATGATTGTCAGACCTTTAGCGGCAATCACATTCAACCTGGTTACATTGCGAACCCAGGCTTTTGTGCTTTCTGGTCCGACGACATCATAGGAAGCATTATTTCCTTTGCCTTGTTCAACGATTAGAATGTTTGGATTGCTTTCAAGCTCATCAAAACTAATCAGAAAAGCGTACCCGTCAGATGCCTCAATCAGAAGGGTGTTTGCACCTTCAACAGGTTCGGCAAAATCAATGATTTCGGTCATAGGATATCCGGAATATTCAACCATCATTCCTTTGTCTTCCATCTGGCGTGATACTTTTTCGATGGTGAACTCTAGGTTTGGGAATTCATATGGCGTATTTACCGCGCCGGTAATTTGAATCGAGTCAGGTCCCTGGTAGTTTATGCGCATGATCACTGCCAACAATGTAGCTGCGATCGTGACCCCAAGAAGAATGTACCAACCGATTTTTCGACTTTGTGCAGGTTGTGGGGGCGTTTTGACCACGCCTGCTTTAGCCAGAGAATTGACCAACAGGTATGGGACAACGCCTGCAAAAATCAAACCTGATGCGAATGCCACGGAAAAGAACAGGAGAATGGCACTGATCCCCAGGATGTTGGTCGGGATGGTGGCAAAGAGTTGAAAGACGAGCACATTTGAACCTGTGGCAAGACCGCCAGCTAAAAGATATGGGAATAAGTTCCTTTTTTTAGAAAAGAGCAGAAATCCAAAATCCACGAGGATCCCGGCTACCAAATCCACAAGGAGGATGATGACCCCGTGACTGTTACCGCTCATGAGTTCGATAACGCCCTTTAATATTCCCATCACGGTGCCTGTGCCAGGTTTCCTCAGAATACCCATCGCCAAAACGATCCAAATCACGTGCAGTCCGGCAGCCCATTGAGATGCACCTGGGAAACCAAGGGCGGCATGTACTGCATCGCTGATGGTATTGATATATGTACTTGTCACACCACCTAAGGCGGCTAAGACTGCCATGATGAGTAAGTCTCGGGTTGAAAAGTAGAGTGTTTTGTGAGATTGCTTCTGGACAGACAAAAAATGCTCCTTTTTGATAGAAAAGGAGCATCATAAACTAAACGATTCATCAAGCGATCGTCCTGCGTTCATCTCCTTTCCAAATTCGGGAGGCAAGAACGTTTCCATTCTTACCCTATCGGTCTGAGATCCATGGCGGTGCTTTAGGGAGACAGACTCGAAGATGCTAATTATTCATTTTCATATTGATTTTATCATGAGCCTATGTCGTTAAGTAGTGAGTATCATCACATGATTTATGTGAGCATTTGAGTTTGTCTATGTTAAAAGCAACAGAGATGCACATTAATGGGTTTTTGTGCATCTCTGTAATATGGCTGATTGGATTCAGGAGGATGGATTTATCAGCCAATGGAAATTAGCGGGATGTTGTGAATTTGATCAATTTTCCTTTTCGATTGAATGTCATCCGTGCGTAATGATAGTGTGTAGTGGATTGATCCTGATCAATTGATTTTTGCAGTGTAACCATGTACCTTGCTGATTTTGATTTACTTCCGGATTTTGGCTCATATTCGGAGATGGATTTATTGATGTTCATTTGAGAATGATGCAGACCCGGCAAATATTTTTCAACGATATTTCTGACCTCTTTATCAAGGTTCTTAGGCATCTGCGTCTCGCCATCCGAAGGTTCCATTTCGGCATCGCTGATCGTCTTCAAAGTTGGGTGTGATTTGAGCCTGGCGAGCGGTTTTGGCATCGCTTGATGCCCGTCGTAAACCGCAAGCGGGTCACCGTACAGGACAAATGAAAGTAAAGTCTTCTGATCTTCGCCATCGAGAAAGCCCTGGGTGAGCGTCATTTCTTCGGCCAAATCAAGCTTGGCACGCATCAATGCGTAACCTGCCGGTTGACCTTCCATAATTTGCTCCCAGAATTTGTCCGCAAGGTAATCGGCAGAGATCAGCGGTAAGGTGACTGAGCCATAAGCGATACAGGTCGAACCGATAAACGAGATCGTACCAGTATCAAGGAATTTGAGCGCCATGGCTTCGTCATGTGCTTTGTCGAACACGTTTGCCCCGTAACAGGCTTCAGTGAGAACGAACTTTGGAGAAGGGATCCGTTCGTTAAACATGGATGGACTGAGAGCTATCGGGTAATCCGGCCCGACAGCATTAGATGTGAAATCTTTCTGGCCATACCAATGCGGGCCATCTTTGACGCCATGCAGATTGAAGTAACCAAGCTTATGAGCCGATTTGTTATTGAGCACCAAGGTTCCAGTATCTTTTGGCGGCGATAACTGCAAATCTTTCGCTTTGCCAAGGGTTTTATAAACATTGGAAGATGGTTCCTGCCAAATTTCAGCTGAATATCCCAAGTTCTCTTTGTTGTTCAATCCTCTGCCGATATTGGAGAAGAGATACAATACCCAACTGACCAGGTTGGCGAGATTCAGTCCGCCAGATTTTGCTTGCTTAGATTTATTTTCATACTGGTAGATCAAGTTTCTGATCTGTGACAATAACAGACCCGAGTCCGTTCCTTTTTCGCCAGGCAACCGGCCGACAGGCCATTGCGGGATGAAATAGTTTTCATCGATTGTGGCGTAAGGGTTGTCTGAGGGAACATCCAAATCGTTATCCTGTGTAGGGTTGGGCAGATGGTGGAAGGGGATAATCCCGGGGCCGCCAACAATCAGCAACGCGCCAATCATCTCTCCATTCTTTGCCAGCGCCAGGTCAAGATCCGTTAGGGCAAGTTTCACCTGCCAGGCATCTGAGGCTATCCTTGGTTTTAATCCTAATTTCGCCATCTGTTCTGCGTCATCCGGTAAGAAGACCCTGGCACCCCAGTCGGGCAGTTGTTGTATGAGGCTGGCCATATCCTGGAGATGGTTATTGATGACTGCGGTGGTATTTACACCATAGGTCTTTTGGAGCTGCTTCTTAGAAGACATGATCACATATACCGGGAAACGATTATCGGCTCTTTCGAGATCAGGCTGCTTGAGGCGTTTTGCCAATTTTGAGAAGGACTTTTGAATTTCTTCGAAATCTTCTGGGGTGGCGTATGATTTATGTTGTGCAGGTAATTGCTCAACCTGCGCCACTGATTTCTTCGTTTTAGGCGCAATGGGTTGATCGGTTTGGACGATCCTAATTTCACGAGTATCTTCATCAACCTTTGGTGAGATATTCTTCAGGTTTCCTGCTTGTTTGAAGTCTGGGGTGGTCATTGCCCCGGATTGAAGTTGATTCCAGCCGAGGTATGAGCTGACGCTGGCGGGAATGGGCAGGTCGAAATGGACTTCCATTGTCTCTGGCCATAAATTCTTAAAGCGATGATCATTTCCCATCAACCGTGTGATCACCTGTCCTGCGCTGTCATGTGCTGCTGCCCAGTGGAGGCGTTCAACGGCAGCGGACTCTTGTCCCTGGTCGATTTCGGAAATCGCTTTAATGATGTTGATTTGTAGGCATTTCGGATATTTCTCGTAGTAGATCTCACTCAGGTTTGCCAGCATCTCCTGGTTTTGCATCTTGTAAGCGAGTTTTAGATGCAGGATTGCAGGGATAGGCGAAGTAGGATTCTTCACCAGGGATTGATGAATCAAGGCGGTCGCTGCCTCGAATTTTCCTGCAGAGATTTCATTCCTTGCATCCCACAGTGGTGTCAGCCATTTCTGTTTCAATTCTGATGGCGGGTTTGCCATTGTCAGATATTGAATAATTTCCTGGTGTCTTTGGCGCTTATCTTTATTCTGCAAGATTTCTGTCAACGCCTTAGCCGGCTCAACAAATTGAGGATCTTGTTCGAGCAACCCTTCAAAAAGCTCGACAGATTGGTTCGTTTTGTTGAGTTTACTCATTGTGAGTGCCTGCAAGTGCTGAACGTAAAGATCGCCCGGATAATTTACGAGCCACAGCATAGCCGCTTGCTTAGCGAATTGGTATTCCTCACATTGATGGGCAGCGTTTACGATCGTCAGAAACTGATATCGACTGAGGGCATGTAAGTAATCCAAAGGAGGTGCTAGTTGTGGCATAGTTATCTCGTCTCTCTCAAGTTATTGATTAAGTTTAGGGCAGTGATCACACCCAGTTGGCGGATGATGTTTGCATCCTCAGGTGCATATTTTTTGGCTTGTTTTAGCATCGCCTCTGCAGCAGAATAATCTTTACATTCCTTCAGCGCCATGCCTGCGTAGTAATAAGGCCGGGGATCTGACGCATTGGCTTTTGAGCCTTCCTGGAAGATTTTTATGGCTTCCTCGAGATTCCGTCGATCCTGGTAGGTTTTTCCGAGTTCGATGTAGGCATCAACCTGGCTTGGGTCAAGCGTGATCGCATCGGAAAGGTGGGCAATCGCCTGGTCCAACTGGCCGTTCATTCGTTGCAACCGTCCGAGCATCAGATGCACATCGGGTTGATCGGGCACGATCCGCAGGATGGTCTGCGCTGTTTCTGCTGCTTTATCAAGCCGATTGGTTTGGATCAGCCAATCTGTAAGGGTTGTCAGGGTTTCAGCATCGTTTGGATTATCATGAGCGAGATTGATCAATTCTGGAAGGACGGACTCAACGCCATCCTGATCTTTACGAATCCTCAGATTTTCGAGTTTGAGGTCTGTCCGCTCGGGATGCTGTTTAAGGGCTGAGGAGAGTGTGTTTTGGGCTTGTTCAAATTTGCCTTGTTTTGCCTGGGCTTGAGCAAGGAGGAGAGTGGCATTGATATGATTTCCACCACTTCTCAGCAATGTTTCTGCTTTTTGTTCGGCTTCTGTGAAGTTGTTTTGCTCTATCAGGAACTGGATGTGTTTGGTTGCGATGTGATCATCCTTAGGGTCCAAATTTGAAGCCGTTTCTATGTTCTTGATTGCTTCATCAATATTCCCAATCCGGCGATTGACATCAGCCATCTGAACCCATGTCGAGGGAGAATTAGCTTGATAGAATGCGCTTTTTTCAAGATCTTCCTTCGCCTCGTCTAAATCATTCGTCCGAGTATTGATATCAGCTTTGATTTTCCAATAGTTGGCATTCTCAGGATTATTCTTTAGAGCAATAGCAATATGCTCTCTGGCTGACTCATAATCTCCAGTTTTGATGAGTAGATCTGCTGCAAAGGCATGCCATTCTGGCTCATCCGGCCAGAACTTCAAGGCTGCATCAATGGACTTAATCGAGCGCTGGGGTTCATCTGCAGTCAGTTTTGCTAATAATGCATGGTTGATGGGGTTAGCAGGGTTTAATGTAAGCGCTTTTTCAGCAGCAGCGATCCCTTTTTGTTTGTTGTTATGTTTAAGCGAACGAATAGCTGAGATTTGAAGAATTTCAACCTCATTAGGGAAGGATCCGATAACTCTTTGAGCCAGTGCTTCATCATCAGCGCCAAATAAGACGAATTGAGCATCGCCAGACGTTAAGGCGCAATCATCAGCGGAAAGGTGCAGCGGCCATTGACCTGTAAATGCAGATGTCGCCTGCGCATTGAGGCACATGATCTTCTCTTTGGGCAGCCATTCGTTCAGGCTTTCAATCAAGGTATTGCTGGTTTGTCGGGCTTTTTCAGCAAGAACCGGTTTGCCAGGTGCATGACTGGTGATGGATAAAGCCTCTGCGAGTTGTTGTTTGAGTGCAGCCTGATTAAGTGTGACAGCATGCCGCCAATTCAACATTGGCTGTGATTTGAGCAGATGCCATGCCTTAGCATTGTAATCAAGAGCAGTCTTGTAATTCTGCAAAGTCAATGCTGCTTCAGCAATGTTGTGAAGCGACATTGTCCGCCTGAAGAGAACATCGGGGTCACCTGTTTGCTGTTTTGCAAGATATTCTTGATAGGCATTGACTGATTCATTGAGGTGAGATTCAGCGACCTCATCCTCACCAAGAGCAAAAACAACCTGGCTCTTCAGTGCAAAATAGCGAGGGGCAACGAGGTCCACGGGTGAAAATTGATCGAGAAGCAGATTGGCTTGATCGAATTGATTTCGTAAAAGGTGAACCTCTGCCTGGGAACACATAATCTCTTGCTGATAGACCTCAAATTTATTATGGACAGCTAAATTTTCTGGCAAGCTATTAGCGACTTCGAGTGCCTTATTAAAATTCATTTCGATCAAATAGGCGTCGACGAGGGCTTTTCGAAGACGAAGGTCGTTGGGTTGACTACCCAGTGCTTTTTCAAGCAATTCTTGAGCTGATTTGATATTGCCTAACACTCGATGAAGTTGACCGAGCCGGTATTCATAACCGTTCAGTGAAAGATCATATGAATAGAGCAAAGGTGACTGGTAGGTGGGGGATTCGTTATCTTTGATCTTCTCGAGCGAAGTCTCAGCATATTCTTTATTTGTTTCTAAGATATTGCTTGCGATCTCATACTGACCTAAGTTCGCTAATAAATCAGACTTAATTAATACCAGTTCAGGGTGCTGGCTTAGCAGTGTCTCGTCATCATTGATCAGTTCGAGCGCCTTTTTGGGTTGGTCGAGCAGGTTATACAGCACAGCAAGATCCATCACCAGCATTGGTGAGGCTTGCTTGCTGCGATCGCGTGATGCTTCGAATGCCTTTGCGGCTATTTCTAGATTGTTCAAATGGATGCATACATAAGCAGCCTGGTGAAGGTCAGCGGCGTTTGTGCTATCATTCGAAATAAGCTCCATCAATGTTCGGGTTGATTCATCAATGGCGCCAACCGAAATTAAGGATTTGGAAAGCCATAATTTTAACTCTGAGCGGTCAGGATTGATCTGAAGTGCCTCTTTAAGCGCTTTGACAGCTTCCTCGGGTTCGTTGTTGTTGGTTTTAAAGTTTGCATACCAGAGGATGTTGTCGATTTCTGTTGGTGCCAATCTCAGCGCAGATTTTGCAGTGCTTTGCGCTTTTCGGTCTAAATCAGAAACTTGGTAGGCTTCGGCAAGTGCATGCATCAGGGCGAGATTTTCAGGTTGTTTTGAGGCGGCATCCTGTAAGGCTGCCAATCCAATTTCCTGATTGCCCAATGCCACTGCAGACTTTCCTAAGCCATAGGGTAAGCGCCAGAGATAGTCAGGCGAAAGGGTGGGGGCGAGGTCGCTGAGTGCACGATAACTGTCAAACGCTTTTTGATAATCACCCTTTAATCGGATGACATCTGCCAGGTGCAAATTGATTTTGATATTGTTCCCGTGAAATTGCGATGCATTCAGCAGTATTTGTTGTACTCGATTGAGCTCTTTTTCTTGCACCTCACTCAAGGGCGATTCTGCACGTTCAAGCACGAGTCGGGTGCCTGCCAGGACGGTTTCAAGGTCCTTTGGCGAAGTTTCTGCAGCCTGGATCAGGTATGGTTCAGCCGATTGTTTTTGGTTCAAGCCTAAGAGGACAAAGCCAGCGAGCTTTGAAATCTCAGCGGATATTTCGCTTTTCCCCAACAAGGGTTCAATCAAACCCCAAGCTTTATCGTTTTGACCAAGCTGATGTTCGGCCCGGGCTAAATGCAAGGTGCCGTTGAAGTTTTCAGGCTCAATCTCGTGTGCCTTTTTGAGTGGAATAAGGGCGTCAGCAGGTGCCTGCCGAGATAGGTGGGCTTTTCCCATTTCCCTTAATAAGCTTGGATCGTTGGGTACAGCCACAATGCCTTTATTGAGAATTTCAAACGCACGATCGGATTGTCCGCTGTTTTCCCATAAGTGAGCAAGCGTTAACCAAGTTTCTGGCTCCTCCGGGATCATCTCTACCACCTGTTCCATATGCTGGATGGCTTTGACCAGATCACCCTTGAGCATGAATCCCTCGCCAAGGAGGATAAGTGCTTTTGTATTTTGGGCATCCTGCTTGAGGATGTTTTGGCAAATCGAGATGGACATGTCGACGCGTTCAGTCCTGAGTGCGGCTTCAGCGAATTTTTCAAGGTCGCTGATCGCTGGTTGTGATTCTGACTTGATCATCTCTTGCAGCATGCTGAAGGCGTCCTGCCACCGTTCACCAATGATCAATAGGCTGGCGAGTGAGCGTTTGTGACTGATCTCAGCGGGCTCCATTATTTCAAGCAGGGATGCTAATTCAGTCGCTTTGCTGATTCGGTGTGTTTTTTCGTATAGGTCACGAGCTAACTTGATCACATTTGAATTTTGAGGGTGGGTTTTTAGCAGACTCTCGGCATATGACAGGCTTAATTCAGGGTCATCAAGGGTCTTGATGGTCGCCAAGGTCTCATCGAGCGATCCGGTTTGAGTATTGCGGACATAGTAGCCGGGGGCAGTCATTATTCTGTCTTCGATTGGATTTTCTGCCAATGCTAAGGATTTTACCAATGAAGTTTTGTTTTCGGAATGTGCTTCATTTTGTAATGCAATCCTCAGAGAAAGCAAGTTTTTCTCTTGAGATGCAGGTATCTCATTCAACAATCTGGCGGCTTCTTCAAATTTTTGTTCGTTGACCAGCGCACGCACATAAGACAAACGAGCCTGATGAGAGGTTGGTACAGATTGTACGATCTTCAGCCACTGTGATTGGGAAACACGATTGGTGTCAATCGCCATGGATTGATATAGGGTTTGCGATTTGATCAACTCAAGGATTTCGCTTGATTTCTGATAGGTCTCAACAGCTTTGGCTTTATTGCCGCTGTAAAAATAAAAGGCCGCCAGTCTATTAATGTCCTCAGGCAATGAATAGCGAATATTCTTATTTATCGGATCGGTGGATTCTGAGGGGGCTTCAAGGGCTTCGATCTCAGAAAATGTTTTCGCAAAAACATCCTTATTCGTTTGAATAATGTTCTTCGCCAGTGCCTGGCTGAGCTGATCGCGGTCAAACACCTGCAGCCAATTGATGCTTTCCAATTGCAGATCAATAGGGAGGGATTTGGCAAAATTAACCAAGCGAGCCAGAATTTGTTCGTCTGCATCAGGGTTTGCCAAGAAAGCATGAATAAAGACTGGAATTGCTGTGGCTGAATTGGCGACATTCTTGTCCTGCGTGAACTCTCCAGTAAATTTGTCAAAATCAGGGCAAATGGGAGCCAGACACGCAAAGGGAGTTTGCCATACCTGGATGTTTTTCTTGATCGCTTGCTTGCTGCGATTTGTGAAAATTTCATCTGCTAATCCCTGCCAGGATCCCTGCAAGACACGCCGCTCTCTTAAGGCAAGCGCGAGCAAGCCCGCCGTTTGAAGGTCAGCGGGCGGCAGGCCGGTGTTCAACAAAGTTTCAAATGCCTTCCCGGCGCGCTGTCTTGTTTTGGGTGGGAGGGCTTCATCGTAAGTGTTCAGCAAGCCGATGGTTTCATCTTGTGACTTACCGATGAGCCAGAGTGCCATCCTGCCCGGGGTAAAATTTGTTACATCGTTGGGCATTTCTTTAAAAAAGGACAGGCTTTTTTCTTCGTCCTGCAAGAACTGCCAAACTAACGGATCTTGCTGCAGGCTTTTGATTAACGTTTTGCCTTCTGATGCGGAAAAACGTTGTCTGATGAGATCGAGCAAAACCTCTATAGACATGGTGAAATCCAATTCTCAAATGTGATTGGTTAAGGGGTCACGCCAAGATTGCTTGAGATGAAATAAGCGGTGGTGACTAAGGCTATCCCGAAAAAAACCAGGAACACACCGATGCCGGTGTTGGTTTTCGAGAGGTCATGCAGGGCGTTGATCAATGCCGAAGCATTGCCGACCAACCCGGCAATATTCTCAGTAATGCCTTTTTCTGCCAGTTTCGTGGTCTGATTGGCGATGGTCTTGATTTCACTGCCAAGTGCCTGCCGGGAAAGGATGAAGATACTGATTGCCATGACGATCAAGCCTAAGGCAAATAAGCCGATTGCCATGGTGATTTGGATATCAAACGCTGTTTCAAACATAAAACACCTCCTGAATTTTGTCTCTGGAGGTGTTGTAGCAAGTTCCGTGCCAAGTTGTATATTCTCGGATCGGAGAAATGAAAAATTTACCCCGTGTAATTTTGGGTGATCTCCATAGGTAGATGCTGAATGTCGATGGCTGGGTCATCAGAAAAAATGATGGCACGCTCGATGGTGTTCCTCAATTCACGGATATTGCCGGGCCAATCATAGGCAATCAGCGCTTCCATCGCACGCGGGGTGACATCCTGGATGTTGGCGCCCATTGACATATTGCTCTGACGTAGCAGCAATCCAATAAGCTCAGGAATATCCTCTTTGCGCTTGCGCAAGGGTGGGATGTCGAGGTCAACGACTTTTAACCGATAGTAGAGATCCTCGCGAAATTCTCCGTTTTTGATCATTTCTTTCAGATCGCGATTTGATGCAGCGATGATCTGCACATCCACACGAATGAGCGTCGTGCCGCCCACACGCCGGAAGGCGTGCTCTTCAATGGCTCGCAAGAGCTTGGCTTGCATATCCAGCGGCATGGAGGAAATTTCGTCCAAGAATAGAATCCCGCCATCGGCAACCTCCATCAAGCCATTTTTGCGCTTGTTTGAAGCGCCAGTGAAGGCGTTGGCTTCGTGACCAAACAACTCGGATTCGAGGAGGGTATTGGCAATCGCAGCACAATTGATGGCGATAAAGGGCCTTTGTTGCCGCGGGCCGATCTGGTGGATATAAGTCGCCATCACTTCTTTACCAGTACCCGATTCGCCCGTGATCAGAACGGAAACTGAGCTGTCGGCAGCACGTTGTGCCAAATCGATCAATGCCTGCATGCGGGGATGCTGCCCGATGACAAAGTGGGCTGCGCTTTTTTGTGTATTCCTCAAGTGGTCAAGTTCACGCCGCATTGCCACCATATTTTCGGCGCGCTCAATTGATTTCTTGAGTGTTTTCATGTCAATGGGCTTGGTGATGAAGTCCAATGCGCCTTTCTTCATGGCTTCGACAGCATAATCTATCTGTCCGTGCGCAGTAATCATGATGAATTTCGGCTGCCATGCCATATGAATAACTTCGTCGAGCAGCGATAACCCATTACCATCGGGCAGTAAAATATCTAGAACGCAGATATCTGCCTTATTTTTCTCTAAATAACCTCGAGCTTCCTTCAATGTGCCCGCTTCAAGAACTTCTTTGCCATCTTTGCGTAAACTATCAGCGATGGCCTCTCTGGCAGTATCGACATCATCAACAACTAAAATGGTTGCACTCATTAACTTGAAAGCCCTTTCGATTTGCTAAGATAGATCTTAAAGATTGTACCGCCTGCAAAGCTATCTACTTCGATTTTACCTTTGTGCGCATTGATGATCCTTTGCGTGATCGCCAGGCCAAGCCCTGTGCCATGGCTCGAGCCGGTCACAAAAGGTTTAAACATGTGCGCCTTAATTTCATCAGGGATGCCATGCCCGGTGTCCGTCAGCGATATCAGAAGGCTGTTCTTGTCCTCGTCTAAATCAGGTTCTGAAATTTTTATCGCCAAGGACCCACCTTCTTCGCTCATCGCATTGGCTGAATTGCTGATAAGGTTTGTAAAAACCTGCTCCAGTGCACGGGAGTCACCCTC
Organism: Anaerolineaceae bacterium; assembly: GCA_016841365.1. Classification (GTDB taxonomy): domain Bacteria; phylum Chloroflexota; class Anaerolineae; order Anaerolineales; family Anaerolineaceae; genus Brevifilum. The sequence continues at coordinate 21,860 of JAENZI010000009.1, read as the reverse complement.
GATGATTGGCCGTTTGATGGCTGAATCATAATAGGATGAGATATTAAGTCGCATCAGCCGTGGACGCCAACGCTCTAAAATGCGCGGGATCATTTCGTCCAGGTCGACTGCGGACATTTTATATTCTAAAGGTTTGGCAAATGACAGCACGCTGTCCATCAAATACATGAGTTTATTGCATTCGTCACGGATGTTGTCAATCCATTTTTGGTTTTCCGCATCGCCCTCCAGATTGTCTTCCATCACCTGGATGGCTAACATGATCGCGTTGATCGGATTTCGCACTTCATGGGCAAAAATGGCGGTAACTTCACCTAATATGGCGCGCTGTTCGAGCTGTTTATTGGCTGCCTGGCTTTGCGCTTCTTCGCTGGTATCCCGGATGAGGATGATGATGGCCAATAGCTGGTCTTTATTCATCACGGGCGTCATCATCACCTGAGCAGGGAAAGATTTGCCGTTACGATGGTTGAGGGTCAGATCGCCTGCGGTGAGGGTGGGGATACCTTGCCGTGCTGAGGACAGCGCAGAACCGAGGGATTCGGAACCAATTAAGACAGAGTCAATGTGCTGCCGTAAGGCTTCGACATTGGCATAGCCTAATAGCGATTCGGATGCCGGGTTGATTTCTGCAATGGTCAGGTCAGGCGAAAGGATGATGACACCTTCGTCGAGATTGGCAATGATTTCATTCTGGATTTTCACAACCTGCTTAATTTTATTTGAGAGGTTGCGCATGTTCTGCAGAGCAACTTGATCTTTCATCAGCCCGCTGATATAGGCAGCAATTAATTCGGTAAGTGGTTGGATCAATGGGGTGTAGGTGGTGTTGCTGCCCCCGGCTGCAAACAAGCCAAACTTAGCCGAGTCATTTCCCAACGGAACGGTGACAATAAAATTCATTCCGGCTTGTGAAGCAGTCATCTGAAAGAGATTGTTTGGGGGTTTTTCAGCTGTCCAGAGTGTAAGTTCCTGAAGATACGAAAGGGTATCTTTGTATATTACTTTAGGGAGATTAGATGCCAGATTTGGATCGTTAGCAGCATATTGCACAAGTTGTGGTGTTGCTCCGCTTGCTTTGTAAACGCAAGTCACGTCTGCTCCAAGAACTTTGGCAGAATGTTGTAGAATTTTAATGACGACCTCTTTGAAATCGCTTTTTCCTCGATATTGAACCAGCGATTTTAAGTTATTGATTAGTTCTACTTGATCTGCAAGTGCGGGTTTTGAAGTGGTAAGAATGGCTTCTGGCTTAAGTGTGATCAGTAAAGTATCTTTTCCATGAGTCAGTGAAAAAATCCTGACATTAACAGGAATGAGGGGTTGTTTTTTATGACGCAGCAAGGCCTGTTTATCATGCCCGCTGATGGGATTAGTATCTGTCAGGTTGGGTAATAATGCTTTAATTGAGGCACCGATGAAGTCGGTTTCACCGAGTTGGGTCAAGAGATACAGGGGATTGTTCGCTGAAAGGACTTCATCCCTGCCGCTGTGGTAAATCACCGCAGGGTCAGGGATTAAGTTGATCAGGGTGAGGATACTTTGGATTCCTTCTTCCCTGGTAAGATCGAAGCTGGGCTGTTGGTTTGATAAATTTTGGCTCACATTTTTCTCATGCGGTAGCAAACTTTTCGATACGTCGTAGATGGGCTGGCAGAATCCCCTCCATGGCTCGATATTTCGCAACCGTTCTTCTGGCAACGCTTATCCCATGTGCCTGCAATTGCTTTCTGATATCTGTATCGTTCATTGCAGAATTTTCATTTTCAATAATATCACGCATCAACGCTCGAATTGCTAAACTGCGGTCAAAAAACATTGCCATCGGGATGATCTTTTTATTTGGCAGTTGAACGGTTTTATTGGCAACTGCGCGGGAGATGGTTGACTCGTGAACCTCAAGCTCCTCGGCAATTTGAGCACGCGTCAAAGGCTCAAGGTGAACATCTCCATGAATTATAAATGATTTCTGAATGGAGACCAGCCGTTCCATGAGTTGACGCATGGTGTTGTTGCGCTGTTGAATGCACTTGATGAGGAGCGATGCTTTGTCGATGTCTTTTTTCCACTCTTCCTGGTTCTCACCTTGCTGTTCTTTGAGCGCTTTCTTGAAGAGCGGATTTAATCGCAGGGTGCCTCGTGATGGTGTGATGATTTCAATGATCAATGGATTCCCGGGTTTGTTATCCAGATAATAGATCAGAATATCGGGTTGATGGAAAACTTCTGGTGTGTTGTCATTCGGTTGGCGAAAACTGCCCCAATTCGTGCGGGATGGAAAGGGGTTCAGATTTTCACTGATAAAACGTGCTGCTTGCTGTATGGTTTGGACGGATGTGTTGTAAATTTTTGCTAATTCTGAATATTGCCGTTTTTCCAGCCGTTCAAAATCGTCAGCGATTAAACGACGGGTAAACTCAGGGACCTCTGAAGATTGAGAGAGAAAATCCACCTGGGCGAGCAAAGCCTCTTCAATATTCCTGGCAGAAACGCCCAAAGGATCGCAACGTTGAATTTTGTGCAGGACAGCCTCGACCTTACCGGGGGTGGTGTGATGAAATCGGCAAATCTCTCGCATTTCAACATCCAGAAAACCATCCTCATCGAGGTTGGTCAGGATCATGGCTGCAATTTCTCGTTCATCCGCTTCGAGTTCTGGTGCAACTTGCCTGAGGACATAGGTAGGGAGATCAAGATTTGTTGATGAGAAGGGATCTTCGTGGTCTTCATCACGGTATGTCGTTCCACTGCCGCTGTAGGAATAAAAATCATCCCGTGGAGAGACAAAAATGATGGTTTCATCCGGATCCATGGTTTTGGGTTGGCTGCAAATTGGGCAGGGGCCTTGGGGCGGGAGTTTTCTGCCGCACATTGGGCAGCGTCGTTCATTGACCAATTCAAGGGCAGGATTTTTCGCCAGTTCAACATCAATGGTTTGCAATAACTCGGTTGATGTCATGTAGAGCAGAGTCATTGTCTGCGCAATATGCGCCGAAGTCATCGGGCTTTGGGTTTGATGTTGACCTTGATAATGATTTAGGTTCATGATTTGCAGCTCCTGGCTCAATTATAAATGCACATCACTTTTGTTGCAAGATGTGTGCCAGGGCAAATTATGTGAGTTTTCTATCGTTTTTAAAGGTGGTAAAATGCCACTATCTTATCGATAAAGGAATTCTTATGCAGCTCAAGGTCATTGGCGGCGGTTTGGCAGGCTCAGAAGCGGCCTGGCAGGCAGCCGAATTGGGTATTGAGGTTGAGTTATACGAAATGCGTCCGGGACGTATGACCGGCGCGCACAAAACGGATAACCTTGGTGAGTTGGTCTGCTCCAATTCGTTAGGATCAAATTTGCAAAACCGGGCATCCGGATTGCTCAAAGCTGAATTGCGCAGGTTAGGATCCTTGCTCATACAATGTGCAGATGCAAGTTCTTTACCAGCCGGCGGCGCGCTGGCTGTTGACCGAGAAGCATTTTCAGAGTGCATCCAGGCAAAGCTGGAATCTCATCCAAAGGTTAAGATCATCCGGCAAGAAGTCACTGAAATACCGGATGGCGCGGCTATCTTGGCAACTGGGCCTCTGACTTCGCCTGCGTTATCCAGGGCTATCATTGAGTTCACTGGTGAGGAACAATTGTTCTTTTATGACGCGATTGCACCCATTGTGGAATATGACTCTATCAACATGGACGCTGCTTACCGGGCAAACCGATATGATAAAGGTGAAACACAGGACGGTGATTATATCAATTGCCCCTTTAACGAAGGGGAATATTTAGCGTTTTGGGAGGCTTTGATCACGGCAGAACGAATATCCCTCAGGTCTTTTGAGCAGACGATCAATTCAGGGGTGGATGCAGGTGAAGGATCCTATTTCCAGGGCTGCCAACCTGTTGAGGTGATCGCTTCACGGGGAGAAAAGGCGTTGGCGTTTGGACCGATGCGCCCCGTGGGTTTGACAAACCCGCGCACGGGTCGTTGGCCTTTTGCTGTCGTGCAGTTGCGTCAGGATAATTTGTTAGGGGATGCCTATAACCTGGTTGGTTTTCAGACAAACCTGACCTTCTCAGAGCAGGAAAGGGTGTTCAGGATGATCCCGGGTTTGGAAAATGCGGTGTTTATACGCCATGGACAAATGCATCGGAATGCTTTTTTAGCTTCACCCAAGCTGCTTGATGAAGGCATGGCTTTCAGGGAACGACCGGGGTTATTTGTTGCTGGGCAGTTATCTGGGATTGAGGGCTACGCCGGTAATATTGCTTCTGGATGGATCGCAGGCGTAAATGCGGCGCGATACCTGTATGGGCTGCCACCTGTGGTCCTGCCTATCACCACCATGACCGGTGCATTGATGCATTATGTGACACACGCCGATATGAAGTTGTTTCAGCCCATGAAGGCGATCTTTGGCCTGATGCCTAAGGCAGAAGATGGCAAACGACGGTCGAAAACTGACCGTTATGACCATTATGTCCAACGTGCGCTATCAGACCTGGACCATTTCCTTTTAGAATTGGACGCATCCTGAAAATTCCACTTATGGTTTAAGTTGTGAATAAAGGCAACTGATCGGGGGATGTTTTTCCTTTTTCAATCTCATAAGATGATTTATAATAGCATTCTACTCACCACAATAAACGAGGTTATTGACTCTTATGGAAATTAAGCCAGCTCAACGTGTTTCTGAGATCAAACCCTATTTTTTTGCAGATTTAAACAAAACCATCGCAAAATTAAAGGCATCCGGCATGGATGTGATCCGGCTTGATATTGGTTCACCTGATCTGCCGCCGGCAGACCACATTATTGAGTCGCTGGTTGAAGCTGCCCGCAGACCTGATCTGCATGGGTACGGCCAGGCAGGGGGCACAGCTTCGCTGAGGGTGGCATTCAGCGAATACTACAAAGATCGGTTCGATGTTGATTTGGATCCTGACCTTGAAGTATTGGGATTGATCGGTTCAAAAGAAGGGATTTTTAATATCAGCCAGGTGTTGGTTGATCCGGATGATTATGTATTGGTACCCGATCCCTGCTACCCGGTCTATGCTGTAGGTGCAAAGGTGGCTCAAGCTGAAATTTATTCAATGCCGCTGCTTGCAAAAAATAATTTCTTACCCGATTTCGATGCCATTCCAGTTGAGATTGCTCAAAAAGCGAAACTGATGTGGTTGGACTATCCGAATAATCCCACGGGGGCAGTTGCACCCTATGCCTTTTTCGAAAAGGCCGTTGCTTACGCGAAGAAATTTAACATTGTTATCGCGCACGATGCCCCCTATGTTGATGTGTGTTTTGATGGTTACGAAGCCCCGAGTATCTTGCAGGTGCCGAACGCCAGGGAAGTCGCTGTTGAATTCAACTCGCTTTCGAAAACCTACAACATGGCTGGCTGGCGTGTTGGTGTGGCTTGCGGCAATCCAGATGTGATCCGCTTGCTGCGAACCTATAAAAGCCAGCAGGATTCATCTCATTTTCAACCGATCATGATCGCCGCAGAAGCTGCCCTGAAAGGGGACCAGGATTGGATCCAGCAGCGGAATATGGTTTATCAGGAACGCCGAGATATGATCGTTGAGACTCTCAAGCGGATGGGGTTTAGTATGGAAATCCCGAAGGCTTCACTGTATGTATGGGCAAAATTACCCGCTGGTTGGCAGGATAGTATTGCGTTTTGTGATTTATTGCTAAATGAAACGGGTGTCAGCATTACACCTGGTGTGGTTTATGGCAGCTCGGGTGCTGGTTATGTTCGAATTTCACTTGTGACACCGGTAAAGCGTTTGGAAATTGCGATGCAACGTATTGAAAGCTGGATGAAAGAGAAAGTATAAGACTGTATGAAAAAAGCGAATATCCATCAAACTGAAAGATCTCAAGAAAAGGCACTCCTGGTTGGGGTAAATGTCAATAATCAAGAAGAATTCCTGACGCTCGAAGATTCACTTGCTGAGTTGGAGCTTCTGGCGGATACGGCTGGGGTTGAGGTTGTCGGAGTCGTAACTCAAAACCTCAATCATCCAAACCCTAAAACTTACATCGGTTCCGGGAAGGTGGAAGAAGTCAAAATTCTTGCAGGTGAGTTGGAAGCCGACCTTGTAATTTTTGATAATGAGTTGTCACCGCGGCATCAGCGCGAGTTAGAAAAGGAATTCGGGGAATCAATACGTGTGATTGACAGGACGGCGTTGATCCTTGACATTTTTGCCCAGCATGCCCAAACCAGCGAAGGGAGTTTGCAGGTTGAACTGGCGCAGTACGAATATCGCCTGCCAAGATTGACCCGAGCCTGGACACACCTCGCACGCCAAGCCGGGGGTGGCGGCGGACGTGCTGGCGGCGTGGGCGGAGTAGGTCTGCGCGGTCCTGGTGAGACTCAGTTAGAGGTTGACCGCCGGATGATCACCAGGCGGATCGCGTTCCTCAAAGAAGAGCTGGAAAAAGTGAGGGCGCATCGGATGCGCTATCGTGACCGCCGGAAGAAATCCCGCATCCCGGTGATTGCATTGGTGGGGTATACCAATGCGGGTAAATCAACATTGCTCAATCGTCTGTCAGATTCGGATGTATATGTTGCGGATCAATTGTTTGCAACACTCGACCCTACCACACGCCGAGTTGACCTGCCAGGGGGACAGACCGTTTTATTTACTGACACTGTTGGCTTTATCCAAAAACTTCCGACTGAACTGGTCGCAGCCTTCCGTGCGACATTAGAAGAGATCACAGAAGCCGACGTTTTGCTGCATGTGGTGGATATTACACATCAAAATGCGAGCGCACAGGTGGATTCAGTGTTGATGACTTTAAATGAGATCGGTGCCGGGGATATCCCGATTTTGACGGCGTTTAACAAAATTGATCTGCTCAAAGACCCTGAAGGAGCGGTTTCGACACTTGAGGAATTTGCCAACACCTATCCGATTTCCGCGAAGACAGGTGAGGGTTTGGAGGATTTATTAGCCGCCCTTGAAACGGAGCTGTTTGAATCCTATGTAGAAGTAGATGTGAATATCCCTTATCAGGAAGGGCAATTGATATCCTTGTTCCATGAGAATGGGCAGGTTCAGGATATTCTTAGCGGTGAAGAAGGCACCCGCATCAGGGGACTTGTGCCAAGAAGGTTAATATATCGCTTTGAACCTTACTTGGAGGATGAGGACACTCCTGAAGTAAGTGAAGAGGATTAAAACAAAATAGCTGGGTTTGATAAACCCAGCTATTATCTTTAATACGAATGAAAAATTACTCTCGTTCAGTTACATCCAGAATTTCTCGACCCTGGTAATGACCACAATTCGGGCATACACGATGGGGTAGCCGTGTTTCTCCACAGTTGGGACAAACAACAACATTGCGTGCTTTCAATGCATCGTGCGCACGTCTGCGGTCTCGGCGGCCTGAGGAAACTCTTCGTTTTGGAAGGGGTGTCATTTCTATCTCCTTAAAAATACCTATTATCCTTACACAGGGAAAGGATTATACCGTTTAAAAATTCTTGCGTCAAGCTAAATTAGGGTTGAGAATCATTCGTGAGAGGCTTGTCAGAAACATCTGAATTAGTAAAATCCTCAAATTCACCTTTGGCCACATCAGATAACAATGATTTTGCATCCTCAACCTGGGATTCATCCACAAGAACCTGAACCCTGCCAAGATGACCGGCAGATAAGCCCATCGTACGTCCGACGCTTTCTTGATTGAGGACAACTTCAAGCCCTTGTGCTTCAAGGAAACCCTTGATGATTTCTGCTTCTAATTGCCCTGCAGCTGAATAGATATTAATCAGCTTCATTTTTTACCGTCTGCTTTTGCAGCAACTGATTGATGGCGGTTGAGTATGCTTCAAGGGCGCTTTCCGGTTTGCCTTTTTTGAGGGCAATGTCACCAATCGTTTCCCACACATCGCTGTCCGCTTCACTTGTGGTGTCTTTAAAATCTTGCAGCAACGTATCAATCTCATCAACGTAGGAATCTTCTTTGATGTAATAATTCAAGATTTCAATTGACTTTGAGCGTTCACCCTGCGAAAGCAAATCTTTGGCTAAACTGAGGTCTTCTGGCAGGGGAGCGGGTTGAATTTCTTTATCAAAGACTTCAACCTCTCCAATTTCTTCAATTTCTTCGAATTCCTCAATTTCCTCAATTTCTTCTATTTCATTGTATTCTTCGATTTCTTCTTCAAATTCAGGTTCGACGACTGGTTCGATTTCATCTGTGATTTCAAGTTCAGGCTCAAACTCAGCCTTTGGGGCGACCTCGTAATCTTCGGCTGGTTCTGTTTCCACGATTTCTTCGAACTTTGGTTCAACCTCATCCGTTATCTCAAATTCCTCAAATGTTACAGCATCAGCAGTGATTTCGAATTCTTCTGCAGCTTCCTCCGGTTGTTCTGGTGAAGGCCATTCTTCTATTTCAGTAATTTCATCAAAAACTGCTTCTTCAGATTGCTCGTCAATTGGGATTTGGGATTCTCTGAGGGCGTCTTCAATATCAAAAGCGCTTTCCGGGATTTCTTCTTCCCAGAGGTCAGGTTCCGGGGTAATTTCGACTGGTTGTGTATCTTCTTTTAGCTCGAATGTGGATTCAGGCTCTTCTGACGTAGCGATTTCTTCTTGCAGGGTTTCTTCTGGTTCTTCAATCATTTCTTGCAGCCAACCAGGCAGGGAATCCTCGTTTTTGCGCTCGGGTTGCAGTTGCTCTTCGGGTTGATCAATCTCTCTGAGATCCAAATCTGAAAGGTCAATAAATTCTTCATGATCCTCAGGTGTGATTTGCTGGTCAATAACCTGGTCGGAACGTGGTTCCTCTTCAAAATTGATAATATCAATTTCTTCAAAAACTTCATCTGGTTCGGAAGTTGTGTCTTCCATCCTTTGTTCATCAGATAGTTTCTTTTCATTGTCTATTTTTTCAACAATTGATTCGACCGTGTCAAATTTTGAAAGTTCAACCAGCCAATCGGGCAGGCTTTCCCTTTTCTTTAGCTTTGGTTCTGGCATCTCTTCTGGTAGAGGTGCTTCATCCTCTGTCTCAGGTTCTTCTTGCCGCCAGTCGGATTGAACCTGGAAGGGTTGGGTGTCTTCCTGTTGCTCATTTTGTTCTTCCTCAGAAGCAACGTTATCTAACCCTTGAAGCCACAATGGAATAGGTTCATTCGAGGATTCGTCTTCAGATTCAGGTAAATCGTTAATATTATTTTCGTTATCCATAGGTGTTTCCATCCATAGCCATCTGATCGGAATAATGGTTCTATTAATCAATCATACGCAATTATTAGTTACTGGTCAAGAAAAAACCGCCTGTCAATCAGGCGGTGTGCATTTTTCTTACCAGTTTGTCAATTATTCACCTAAATAATCACGCAAGCGTCTTTTGACTGATGGGTGACGCAGCCGGCTGAGTGCTTGAGCTTCAATTTGACGCACACGCTCGCGTGTTACTCCCATTTTTCGTCCCACTTCTTCAAGGGTGTAGGATTGCCCGTCAAGCAAACCATAACGCAGCTGCAAGATGCGCACTTCACGCGGGGGTAGTGAGTCGAGCACCATCACAAGATGTTCCTTGAGCAGATTATATGTCGCAGAATCATCAGGGGGCGGTGCTTCTTCATCTTCGATGAAGTCGCCCAGCATCGAATCTTCCTCATCATCAGTTGGGAGTTCGAGAGAAAGGGGGCGCCTTGCCACCTGGATCATATTTTCCACTTTCTTGGGCGGCACCTCAAGACGTTCTGCAAGCTCTTCAACGGTGGGTTTTCGCCCCAAACTTTGAGTGAGTTGGTGCTGCGTTCTCAAAAGTTTATTGATTTGGTCTCCCATGTGCACGGGAACACGGATGGTGCGCCCCTGATCAGCAATCGCCCGGGTGACAGCCTGCCTGATCCACCAAGTGGCATAGGTGCTGAATTTATGGCCTCGACGATATTCGAATTTCTTGGTTGCTCTGATCAGCCCAATGTTACCTTCCTGGATCAGATCAAGAAATGGAACGCCGCGTCCCATGTATTTTTTAGCCACACTAATCACCAGGCGCGAATTAGCTGTGATCAGATGTTCCCTGGCAGCCCAACCATCTTCGATGAGATGGCGCAATTCGATGCGGCGTCTTTGGGTAACATTGCCGCGTGCCAGTTCTTCTCTTGCCATGCGACCGCTTTCGATGCGTTGGGCAAGCTCTACCTCTTCCTGCGCCGTCAGTAACGGTACCCGGCTGACTTCTTTCAGGTAGAGTCCGATGGTGTCGTCTGTGTCGATATTTGCAAGGTCATCAGCAGCTTTTTGCTGGCGCTGGGATTGGGCTTCCTTCTTCTCCTCAGCCTTTTCGAGTTCAAGGTCGTCATCAGAGGGATCTCTCAGGAGGTCAGCATCCTCAATATAGGGGATACCGGCAGAAATCAGCGCAGCAAAAGCTTTTTCGAGCTTATCAACATTTTGTTCTGCATCCGGGAAAAATTGGAGGATATCATTAATTGTAACAAATGACTTGTTTCTACCGATTTGGATCAACCGGGCAATGGATGAATTTGATTTTCCGCCATTTGAATTTTCACTCGTCATTCTCTGTATACCCATATAATCCTTCTAAGTGTGTGACCAATAAGCATTTGATCCAGCCACAAATAACTGTGACTTGATCACGTTGGATCATTTTTGCTTTTTGAAAATTCGTAGCCTTGAGAATACTATTTATTTTTGAAAAAATCAACAGGTTAAGGTTTTAGGGAATTGGATGATGGTGGACTTCTGGTTGCTAATAAAGGATTTTATGAGGAAAGTTGAAAAAACATTATAAGAAAAGATCCTTTCTGCTCGGGCATTTAGCATTTACGATGATAAATTGACCAACCTGCACAGGGCTGGTAAAATCTCATCGGGTCCCAGATTATAATGAAAAGATACCAGAGAACAGCCTTATCACAATATATCCTCGTGGGTTTGATCATCATCGCTGCCATTTTGTTGGGTTTAATCTTTGCTGGCGTGATGAAACGCATTCCTTTTGAGGACCATTTTGCTCTCCCATGGGCAGCTGGACGGTTTTGGCTGCTGGAAGGCGTGAACCCTTATGAGGGGGTCAGTCAAGCCAGGGTCGAAAATCTACTTCAGGAATCAGGTTTCATGGCAGAGCTTCCTGATCAGACTGTTTTTACACAACCGCTTTTAAATTTATTCTTTTATTTACCCTTCAGCCTGATCCCATATCCAATCAGCCGGGTGATCTGGATGGTATTTCTCACCCTGATGGTTGGTCTAATTGGATATTTTTCAATTAAGATCGCGGGCTGGAAGCTTCCAACAAGCAAAATGCTTTTTATTGTGTTATTGCTCATTTTATGGCTGCCCAGCACATTCGTAATTTTCAGAGGATATCTCAATCCAGTAATAATATTTTTAATATTATTAGGATTACACTTGCTGCTAAACAATCAAGATACGGCAGCGGGATTTGTCCTTGCGTTAACGATTGGTTCATTGCCGATCTCGATATTTATTCTGGTAGCAATCATCATTTGGAGCCTTTCACAACGCAGACTCTCCGTGCTTACGGCTTTCTTCTCGGGTGTGGCGTTTTTAATCATCATCTCCCTGTTGATGTTATCTTCATGGCCTTTGGATTTGCTGAGGGTTTTAATGGATGTCTTTCAAAATACAGATTGGCTGCAGACATCGCTCACGCAATTGGCTGGTATTTTCCCGGGTATCGAAACTTTTCTGAACATCTTTTTAAATGGATTTCTTGCACTTTATATGCTTTATCTATGGATCACCATTCCGAAAAAGCCAGACCGAGTTTTCATTTGGAAAGCATTAATCGTGCTGGTTGTGGGCTTTTTACTTAATATCCAATCGTCAATTTATCTTTTACTTCTCTTAATCCCAGCGCTTATCTTGGTATTCAGGTTTATATCTGAGCGATGGCAAACTGCTGGTCAGATTCTGACCTGGATTTTGATTTTTGCTTTGTCATTGGGGAGCTGGTTATTTATTATTCCTGATTTGGATTTCAGCAATGATTTGCCGCTTCCATGGTTGTCGATTGGTTTGCCGCTGTTTGTTTTTGTAGGCATGATCTGGATTCGTTGGTGGGCGATCCAAATTCCCCGTTTGCCCTCCGAATTCTCGTAATTTTGGGTAGACTAATTAATAATAAGAAAAATATGCTATACTTTTTAGGATTTTTGTCTAAAAATACCTGCTCATAATCTGGGTTAATTTTTCTGAGTTCATTATTCATTATTGTAAGAAGGAGAAGATTTATGAAAAAACGTATTGGTGTGTTGACGGGTGGGGGTGACGTCCCTGGTTTGAACCCTGCGATGAAGGAAGTCGTATTAAACGCTCTCGATGCAGGATACGAAGTATTAGGCATTCGCCGGGGATGGGGCGGTTTGTTATGGTATAACCTTGACGAACCTTCCACGCACGATTATTACATCCGGAACCTTGGTCGGAATGATGTTAGAAGGATCGACCGCACAGGCGGAACATTCCTGCATACATCACGAACAAATCCCCAGAAGGTACGAGAAAATGACGTCCCTGATTTCTTGAGGAATTCTGATTTGGGGCACCCTATTGATGATAAAGGCACCATGGATTACACGGACCATATTTTGAAGGTCCTCGACCATCTCGGGATTGATGTTTTGGTAGCAATTGGTGGTGATGATACCCTGAGTTATGGGGTTCGTCTCAGCCGCGAAGAATTCCCTGTTGTTGCAATCCCCAAGACGATGGACAATGACGTTTTCGGCACCGATTATTGCATCGGTTTTTCCACCGCAGTCACCCGCAGTGTGGACACAATCACCCAGTTGCGCACCTCTGTTGGTTCGCATGAACGCATCGGTGTTTTTGAATTATTTGGCCGAAACTCAGGTGAAACAAGCTTGATCAGCGCGTATTTAGCCTACGTTGATCGCGCAATCATCTCAGAGGTGCCATTTGAGATGGAAAAACTGGCGAATTTCCTTCTGGAAGATAAACGCAACAATCCATCAAATTACGCCATTGTGACGATTTCCGAAGGCGCAATGATGAAAGGCGGTGACGTGATCGAATCCGGGCCTGCTGATGCTTATGGGCACCGCAAATTAGGCGGGATTGGTGAGATCGTTGCCGAAAACATCAAGAAGATAACCAATCAACATGTTCTCTATCAGAAATTTGCCTATGTGATGCGCTCTGGCGCACCGGACTCGCTCGACAGAATGGTGGCGATGTCCTACGGCAACCTGGCGATGCAGCTCATCCAACGTGAGGAATACGGTAAACTGGTCGCCTTGCAAGGCGGCAGGTATACCACAGTGCCGATCGAGATCGTTTTGACTGGCAAAAAACGTGTGGATGTTGAGGCTTATTACGACAAGAACAATTATAAACCGAAAGTTAAGGATTTCCTTGGCGTTCCGATGTTCTTGACTTAGAATTCTTTGAATTACGAGCCCGTGAACACTTCACGGGCTTTTTCTTTTGGAGAAATTTATTATGCCAAAATCAGACCAGGGTATTTCCGCAAGACGATATAAGATTGTTCCCCGAACTTTGATATTCATTTTCGATCAAAGTGGAAGGGTATTGCTGTTGAAGGGAGCAAAGGATAAGCGACTATGGGCAGGTTTGTACAACGGCATTGGGGGACATATCGAGCCCGGAGAAGATATTCTGGAGGCAGCCTATCGAGAACTGCGGGAAGAAACCGGGATTGAGGACGTTTCTTTACGGTGTTGTGGGCAGATTATGGTTGATGTCACGCCTGAAACAGGTGTAGGAATCTTTGTTTTACGCGGCGATGTCGGTGATGTTTTGCTCAGCCAGTCTGGTGAGGGTGAATTACACTGGGTCAGTGAAACCGGCTTAACTGGAATTGAAATGGTAGAGGATTTGCACTTTCTACTCCCACTGGTCAGGGATTTTCAGGCGGGAGATCCTTGGATTGTAGGAAAATATGCCTACAATGAGGAAGGTCAGCTTTCGGTCTCATTACACTGAGCCAATTCATAGAATACTAGCAGCGTGTCCCCGTACTCGCGCTGATCAAAAACCCTAAATTTCGTATAGACATTGTTTTCGTTGTACTCTTTCGGGTGAATTTGCACAATTACCATGCCCCATGGTTTTACTAAATCAGGGTTTTCATCTACAATTTGCATCGCTTTATCCCATAGGTTGTGATATTGTGGGGGAGCGATGTAGATCAGGTCATACCTTTTCTGGTGATCCTCTCGCAGATAGACAAAGGCATCTTTTTTTTGAACAGTTGCAAACTTTGAGAGATTGGTTGTTTTCAAATTTTGCTGGATGACTTTCAGGGCGCGATAATTAATTTCGATGAAATCAACATGTTCAGCGCCACGAGATAGGGCTTCGATGCCGACAGCACCCGTGCCGCCAAAGAGATCGAGGACTGTTGCGCCCTCGATTTCTGGCCCGAGGATGTTAAATAGCGCTTCTTTCACCTGATCTGTGATTGGGCGTGTGGATTTTCCTGGAACGCTTGCCAGTTGGATACCTTTTGCACTGCCAGAAATAACGCGCATTAAACGTTCTCCTCAAAATCAATTTGTAAAATCATTGTATAGGATATAAGTGAAATTATTTGCACATCATTTCCTAATTTGGATTATCTATTCCATCGCTTGGTAGTGACTGGTCTGTAATCTCTTCAGGATCCGCACCGGTTGGCACATTACCATATGTCCAGTATCTGTTAGCAAAAAAGTTCCAGAAGGTGATAATCGTGATACTGGCAGCCAGAGCCAGATTTTGACTGATCACAAAATTTTTAATCGGTAGTTGGAGTGATAAATTGTTGAGCCCATTCAGGATTAACCGATCCAACCATGGCACCAGAGGGGTCCGAATGACAATCCCAAGGAGGTTAATAATAAAGAATTGGATGAGCTGCTTTGGTGCAGCCTTGCTGCGAGATTCGGGGTATGTCCAATACCGATTCCACAAAAAATTGTTAATGACAGCACACACGAATGAGATGGCTTGTGCCCACACCAGTGGAACATCAAACACAAGCCGCATCAGGTTCATGATGCCGAAGTCTACAATTGTTCCGGTCACACCGACAAACGCAAACTTAAGAAAGCGTGTTCTTTCGTGCTGATTTGTGATAATGCTCATAGCCCCATTTTCTGCCTGAAGTACGGAATAGTTTTCTCAAGACCTTGCGCCAACGGTACGCTCGGCGCCCATTCTAACAGCTCTTTTGCCCTGCTAATGTCTGGCCTACGCCTATTTGGGTCGTCTCCCAGTCTCTTTGCCATTTTGACGATTGTTCCGCCGTCATTCTCTGTGATCTGATTAACGACACATGCGAATTCTTTAATACTGATCTCGTTCGGGTTGCCAAGGTTAACCGGTTCGTGATAATCCACTAACATCAGCCTGTAGATACCTTCGATGAGATCATCCACATAGCAAAAGCTTCGGGTTTGTGAACCATCACCATAGATGGTTAGAGGTTCTCCCCGGAGGGCTTGCTGGATAAAATTCGGAACAACGCGCCCGTCATCCAAGCGCATACGCGGACCATAAGTGTTAAAGATCCGCACGATGCGTGTGTCAATGTTGTGGAAGCGATGGTAAGCCATGGTCAGCGCTTCTGCAAAACGTTTGGCCTCATCATAAACTGAACGGGAACCAATTGGGTCGACATTTCCCCAATAGGTTTCTTTCTGAGGGTGCTCTAAAGGGTTACCGTAAATCTCACTGGTGGATGCCAGCAGAAATTTTGCATTGTAAGCACGAGCAACACCGAGGGAATTATGGGTTCCTAAGGCACCCGCTTTCATGGTTTGAATGGGTAGGTTCGGGAAACCAAGCGGTGAAGCTGGATTAGGGCTGGCAGGTGAAGCAAAGTGAAGGACGTAGTCAATCTCACCCGGTACGAAGATAAAATTGGATACGTCGTGATGGATAAAACTAAAATTTGTATTGCCGGCAAGATGTGCCAGGTTTTCTTTGTTTCCGGTTATGAAATTGTCCATTCCAATCACCTGGTGTCCCTCTGCTAAAAGTCGGTCTGTCAGGTGAGACCCAAGAAAGCCTGCTGCCCCGGTTAGTAAAATTCGCATGGTTGCACTCCCGAAAATGTAGTTACCTCATTTTATTATTTGATTCAAGCTTACCAGCCAATTTTACCAGTTAAGGCTTTAAGCGGTAGGTTGGCTTATGGAGTATAATCATCACGTTCAAAAATCAGTATGAAAACTTAAGAAAATATGGAAAATCAATTGGGAAACGAAAATAATCAGGAAATATTAGCGGAAATCGAGGGATTGCTGTTTGTGTCTTCGGGACTGGTCAGCCTCTACCAACTTGGAAAAGCACTTGATGTGACTGAGGGTGAAATTGAGGCTTTGCTTGGTCAGTTGGAGGAACATTACAAAACAGATGGTCATGGCTTAAGACTGATGCGTATGAAGAACCGAGTACAACTCACTACAGCGCCCGAAATAAGCAAGACAGTTGAAAATTTTTTGGAATTAGAAAACACGAGTACGCTTTCTCAGGCAGCGCTTGAAACGCTGGCGATTATCGCTTATAAACAACCGGTGACACGTCCTGAAATTGATGTCATCCGGGGTGTCAACAGCGACAGCGTGATGCGCACCTTATTATCAAAAGGATTAATTGAAGAGCTCGGACGCGCTGATGCACCCGGACGTCCGATATATTACGGGACAACGCCTGAATTTCTGCAATATTTTGGGTTAGAAACGCTGGATGCGCTCCCGTATATTGACTTCGAAGCGCTTGAAGAAATGCAAACCGAAAATGGTGCAAAGGAAGTTCTAAAAACATAATGGCAGAAGATCGAGTTCAAAAGATATTGTCACGGGCAGGGTTTGGTTCACGGCGGGGGTGTGAAGAGTATATAGAGCAGAAGCGGGTAACCGTTAATGGGAAGTTGATCACCCTTGGCGCCAAAGCAGACCCTAAGCGGGATGAGATTCGCCTGGATGGTGAATTAATCGGGAAACCGGAGAAAAAAGTCTACATCCTGCTCAATAAACCGCGCAATATGCTTTCTTTGCATGATCCCGAGGATCCAAGGCCATCCATTTTTGACATCATCACTGATGGACGGCATCTTTACCCGGTTGGTCGTCTCGACTTTGACAGTGAAGGGTTGGTGTTGCTGACTAATGATGGTAAACTCGCAAACCGCTTGACTCATCCGCGTTATGAACATGATAAGGCATACGAGGTGCGAGTGACAAAGCGCCCCGACGATGAACAACTCGCAATTTGGCGGCGCGGGGTGGTGTTGGAGGATGGTTACCGCACGCTGCCGGCTGATGTGGAAGTAAAGGCCTATACCAAATCTGGTGCGTGGTTAAACATTGTATTGCGAGAAGGAAAAAACAGGCAGATTCGCCGTACGGGATCTCGAATTGGTTTACCCGTCCGGCAGATTCGCAGGGTGCGGATTGGGCCGCTGGATCTTGGAAAGCTGCAACCCGGCAACTTCCGCTATCTTCAACCGGATGAGATCAAAGTTTTGCGAGAATATGCCGGGCTGTCTGACGATTAATTTAACTTTATTCAACCAATAATTGTTTTATTTTTTCCAGGGTCTCTGGGGGGATTTCCACTTCGGATTTGCGATCGTAACGCCGGATCGTTCTACGTAAGCCATCAAGCTCGGTGATTGGGGTCGGTGCATTCTCAACATTTCCGATGGTCGCCTTCGGGTGAAGTGAAACAAGAATGCTGTTAATCGGTGGCATTTCGCTCTCATCTAAATTTTTGAGCAGCAAGTTCCTGATTCGTTTTTCGTTATCAATTACCTCAGAATCAGGCCTGCCGATATTTTCCTGACCAAAGAATTTGAGGAAGAACGACCCGCCTCTCTGTCGCCATTTTTTATCATAATAAATCTCGCCGCTGGCAACAATTGGATGCGGAATCCAAATGCCGTAAGGGCCGACCAATAATAACGACACAGGCGTGTTATACGCATAAAAGGTGTAATCATTGTTCAATTTTTCCAGGTTTTCGGCAATGATTTCATCGTTGCGCGGGCTTCTGCCAAACCTCGAAACAAAGTAGGTGCTGATTTGAGCAACGATGAACCCGACGATCAATGCCCCAAATGAGATTAAGGTTTTAGTGGGCGTGGGGTTGAAATTGAGAACCAATCCAGCCCCGAGAATGGCAATGCCGGCAATTGAAGCGATGTTGCCAATCTTTTTATTTCGATTGATTAATTTTTCATTGATTTCTTTATTCATTTGATAATCCTTATTCTTGTTGAATGCTTTCTTTGATTGCTTTTCGCAGTTCATCCATCAGGCGATGATCAACTGCTTGTTTGGCGGCTTTGATTGCGCTGACCAGTGCACGTGCATCAGAACGACCATGACCAACGAACACAGGTGCATCAATCCCCAGCAGGGGTGCGGCACCAATTTCAGCCGGATCGAGCATTTTTTTGATTTTTCCAAAGGCGGGTTTAGCGAGCAAGGCGCCGATTTTTGTGCGGAAACTCGACATGAGTTCTTCCTTCAAAATGTCAACGATCAGCTTGGCAACAGCTTCGGTGGATTTCAGCATCACGTTGCCCGTGAAGCCATCCGTCACAACGACATCCGCCAGCCCACCGAACAGCTCTTTGCCCTCAACATTGCCGATGAAGTTGATATCCGTTTCTGCAAGCAGCGGGAAAGTTTCTCTGACAAGGTTGTTGCCTTTGCCTTCTTCTTCACCATTGGAAAGCAGTCCTACTCGCGGGTTTTCAATGTTGAGCATTGTCTGCGCGTAGATCTTACCCATGATGGCGAATTGAACCAGGAATTCGGGCCGGCATTCAGCGTTTGCCCCAATATCCAGCACCACGGCATGTCCGTTTTTTACCGGAAACAAGGCACACAAACTGGGGCGATTGACACCCCGAATAGTGCCGATTGTCTTCTGAGCGAAATACATTGCCATACCGGTGTTGCCGGCACTCACGAAGGCATCAGCTTCACCTGATTTTACGAGTTCCATCCCAACTCGCATGCTGTTCTGTTTCTTCGCTCTAGCTTCCATGATGTGGTCGCTCATGTCAAGCGCTTCAGGTGCGTGAACGATCCGAACCCGGGATTGATCACCGCCAAGACCAGAAAGTTTGTCTTTTAATGTGTTCTCGTCGCCAACAAGAATGATTTCTTCCTGTAATTCATTGGATGCAGTCATTGCTGCCAAGACCTCTGGATCTGGCCGATCATCACTGCCCATGGCATCTAATACGATCGTCATTTTGTACTCCTTGTCATTAAAATTTTAATCGTCTTTCCTTGACATCCCATCTTAGCAGGATATAATTACTTCTGCTCAAGCGCTAGTGCTGGAACTGGCAGACAGGCGTGGTTGAGGGCCACGTGCCGCTGAGGCGTGAGGGTTCGACTCCCTCCTAGCGCATTTTGCACCTAACAAGCACAGTCATGTGCTTGTTTTTGTTTAAGGTTTGCTCAATCCCTCAACAGCTATTGTGCAGGCTGTGGGAATTCCTGTTCCAGCCAGGTGAGCGGGTTGACCGGTGTGCCGGTGATGTCGATTTCGAAATGCAGGTGAGGCCCAGCAGAGCGGCCTGTGTTGCCAATCTGTCCAATGATATCACCGGGTTCGACAAAATCACCGACATTTGCGTTGAATTCCGAAAGGTGCCAGTAGCCTGAAAAGACTCCCCAGCCGTGATCAATGACGATCGCTTTTCCCTTGACGAACAGTTCTTCCGCCACGACTATTTTCCCGGCGGCAGGGGCATATACATTAAGATTTTGGGCACATACTGCAAAATCAATCCCTGTGTGATAGAAGTAAAGCCCGCCATTGTTATAATCCCGGCGCTGGCCAAACAAGCTGTTTAAACAAGGTTCATCAACCGGGTAGCGGAATAGGCCATCCCAGAAGCGTTCTGGAGAGGTTTGGGTGAGAATCGTTTCGAGGTAAGCATCTTCTTCTGCAATGGCTTCTTCGTCCAGGTAGCCTTCGGGCACATTGACCCACTCGTTGCCGTAACCGCCTTCAGCAAGCAGCACAAGCTGTTCCATTGTTTGTGATCTTCCGTCCGGATAGGTTGCGGTGATTGAAAGCGGATAAGGTTTCGGTTCAGCAAGTGCGTGAATCCCCATAAAACTGTAGAAATTTTTATCATCATCGGTAAAAAAGTTCAATGGCTGGTTGTCGAAAAAGCCGCTGAATGCTGCATTTGTGGTTGAGTTGATCGCTATCTGTAATGTTTCGCCCTGGATAATGGGTAAATCAATCAGAGTGATTTGCAGCGACGGGGTGTTTGTTGTTTCTGGTGAATCGGGGTCAATCATGGAAAACAATGTTTCACCTGGCATAACTGCCCAAGATGACTGTAATTGATTATGTTGTGTCAATATCCAGGGTGAAGCACCGGCGCGGATGGCAGTTTCGAGCAGGGTGCCGCCGGTCGCGATCAGGCCTACGGGTTGGAATGGATCTTGGTCTTCTTTGACCGGGATAATAAACCGAAGTCCCGCCATTGATTCGGATGGACTGGTTATTTTATTCAACACCGCCAGGTCGGCAAGGTTGGATTGATATTGCCGGGATAATTTTGTCAATGTTGTCCCAAAGGGCAGGGTGGTCGAGGTTAATACGCCAGAAATCCCAGGTAACCCCGGGATAACAAGGCGTTGACCGATATTGAGCGCATTTGGGTCACTGAGGTTATTTATGCTTTGAATTTCTTCGGCAGAAACGCCAAACCTGAGCGCAATTGTGTTGAGCGTATCTCCCTGTTGGACAATGTAAGTAGGACCATCCTGCATCATCGGAGATGCTTCGGCGTTTTGTGATCTGACAAAAAAGGCTGTCACCAATAAAAATAGAACCAGAAACAGTTTTATTAGGATCTTCACATGTTTATTGACTGAAAATATCATTGGTACCCTTATCATAAAACACAGGGTTGTGGAAAATCTGTTATATTAAATACGGTAAATTCAAACTACAAGTTTACCATAAGCGCAATCATAAGTGAAAGGTGCATAGATGAAGATAACAACATGGAATGTTAACGGATTTCGGGCGATTTTGAGAAAGGATGCCTTGCAGTGGGTTCCGGAAGTGGATCCAGATGTCCTTTGTTTGCAAGAGATCAAGCTTCAACTGGACCAAATCAGTGACGATGAGGCTTCAATTGATGGTTACCAATCTGTTTGGAACCCTGCCGAGCGCAAAGGTTACAGCGGCACGGCAACATTCCATAAAATATCACAATTAGCGGTTGAAAAAGGTTTTGGATTAGAAAAGTTTGATAACGAAGGCCGGGTGATCCGGTCAAAATCTGAGGATTTTTATCTCTACAATATTTACTTCCCTAACGGTGGGCAGGGGAACAAACGAGTGCCTTATAAGCTGGAATTTTATGAGAAGTTGCTTGAAATCTGCGATGATTTGCATGAAAAGGGTGAGAACATCATCATCACTGGCGATTTCAACACCGCCCACAATGAGATCGACCTGGCAAATCCCAAATCAAACGAAAAGAACACCGGGTTTTTGCCTGAAGAACGGGTTTGGATTGACAAATATCTTGAGCATGGTTTTGTTGATGCGTTTCGTGAGTTGTATCCGGACCGTGAAGATTACACCTGGTGGACTTACCGATTCAATTCACGCGAAAGAGATATCGGCTGGCGGCTGGATTATTTTTTGGTCTCAAAACCATTGATGGAACGCGTGGAGGATGTTGTGATCCACAGTGATATTATGGGGTCCGACCATTGTCCTGTCAGCATAATCTTGCGGGATTAATTTAAAAACTAAAAAAGAGGCTGTCCCAAAAGTAAGGGGCAGCCTCTCTTCACAAAGAATGAAA
>JAENZI010000008.1 GCA_016841365.1 Anaerolineaceae bacterium | reverse complement strand
TGCCAGGGGTAAATTCCCTTAGTCTTCTCTTTACAAATAACACAGTTACTGCGAGGAACGAAGCAATCTAATCTGTCATTGGAGCCCTTTTTGGCGAAGCAATCTCTCTTTTCTCAGATTGCTTCACTTCGTTCGCAATGACAAAAATCAGGACGCTATACGACCCTGACTGAACCAACACAAGATGTCATTGCGATGAACAAATCAATCCCAGTCATTGCGAGACACGAAGCAATCTCGCTTTTCTCAGATTGCCACGCTTCGCTGCGCTACGCTCGCAATGACAACAAACAGAGCGCAATTTTTCCCCAACCGCACCAATAAAAGATCTCATTGCGAGACACGAAGCAATCTCGCTTTTCTCAGATTGCCGCACTTCGCTACGCTTCGTTCGCAATGACAAAAGACGGCGCGATCAAACCCGGAGCACACCTCAAGCCCACCCAAAAACATTGGTTTATAATCAATATCAACATTCAATGCGAAAGGTAAACCTATGGAAACCAAAAACCCGCAACAGCCCGATGACATCGACCTCACCCCGCAGATCAAAGCCCTCACAATTGAAATCCACGAATCTGGCCAAACCTTCATGTCCAACATCGAGGACTTCATCGAGTTGACGGGCGGCGACCTGAAACTGGCGATTGAAGATATTAAACGCGTGGGCAATTTCCTCCACGAGGTAATCGAGGCGCACCCCATCACCTACACCCTGTCCGAGATCATGTCCTTATTGGAACTGGACGAACCCACCGTGCGGCGGCTGTTCAACGGTGTCGGCCTTGATTTTGACCCGGCTGTGCAAAACCCCGAAGAGATCGTCACCGAAAAGGATGTGATCGCCCTGCTTGCCGATCGTGCTGGCTCTCGCGAAGGCAAACTGCTGGCTGATTTCCTGCGCGGCGGTGGCCCGGAAATCATTTGGGGCTGAAGTCTGCCTGAACGCACCGAAAACTGTCATTGCGAGGCTCGAAGCAATCTCGCCTGTCATAGCGAGGTACAAAGCAATTTCATCTGTCATTGCGAGGAACGAAGCAATCTATCCTGTCATTTCGAGCCCTTTAGGGCGAAGCAATCTCTCATTCCTCAGATTGCCACGCTTCGCTGCGCTGCGCTCGCAATGACAAAAAATGTCTGTACACTCAAAACCAGAGCACATCCTACAAAACACAAAACCACTACAGACCTATGAAACAAAAACAACACTTATGGATCACCCTCTTTGCCCTGGTTGGGCTGATCATCATCCTGATCATTGCCCGGGCTTATTTCGGCAGGCCGACATTGTTCTGGCTGGGGCCAGTGCTGACTTTCCTGGTCAGCCTGCTGATCGTCGGCTATGTGATCGGATATTTATTCCGCAAGAAACAAGGATGAATGTGCCCATAAGCACGCTACCCTTGAGTAACTGATGTCCTCAACCCACGCCATTGGAACCTAAATTGCAACCAAGAAAAGGTTCAAATTTTCTCCTTTATCAGGTCGGCGTACTATGAAAAGATCAGCCATAATTTTATTATCGTTTGCCATTTTGGCTGCTGCGCTTGGTTTTTCTAACCAATCCGCCGCAACCCAAACTGCCCTTCCGCCAGATACCGCTCAAATAGCCGCATATCTGAACAGCCACCCCCTCCTCACTGAAACAAGCGCCGAAGTGCTCTCCGTTACCAACCAGGGTGAAGCGCTGGTGATCGACATCAGCCAAGCGCTGCTCCCGGCGGGTGAATATGACGAAACGATCTTCACCCAACTGCATGCCGACCTGAACCAGGTTTTTGGTATTGATCAGATCTTCCTCACCACCTATAAAATCGAGGGTAAGCCCCTCGAAGACTGGGGACGCCCTTTACCCGAGGTCAGCGTCCAGTTGGACTTACCCATTGACCGCGACCTGATCCCTTCAGGACCCCTAAATGGCGTGAAGATCGCCCTCAACCCCGGGCACGGCATCTATTGGAACGAATATTGGTCGCTTTGGATGTATCAACGGGCAGAATTTTGGGGGATCCGCGAAGATACGCTCAACGCCGAGATCATGCGCTACGTCCAGGCTGCCCTGTTCAACCAGGGCGCCACCGTCATCCAGTTACGCGAGCTTGACCTGAACGCCTCCTTTGGCATCTCGGGTTACCCCGCCTGGTATGAAGGCAGCCGCGAGTATGCTATCGCCCTGGGTCTCCCTTCATCCATTTACGATGGCAGCGACACCAACTACAACAGCGACATCCGCGCCCGTCCCTACATGGCAAATGCTTACGGCGCCGACATCCTCATCGGTCTGCACAATAACGGCTGGGATGGCACTTTCAGCGGCACCGAAACCTATTGGGATACCGATAACCACCCGGGTTCTCAGGCACTGGCCAACGCGGTGCACAACAGCCTGATCGACACCATCCGCACGGAATATGATTCAAGCTGGGTCAACCGGGGGATCAAGGCTTCAGACAGCAATTATGGCGAGATCAATTATGCGCAGATGCCCGCCATCCTGATCGAGCTGGCGTTTATGGACCGGCAATTCCCCGACAACGCCTACCTGCACGATGAGGGCTTCAAGCTGCTGGCTGCCAATGCCATCACTCAGGGCGTGTGCGATTATTTGGGTGTGACCTGCGGTAACACGCCGATCACCCTGCCGCAGGTGGTTGAAGTCCCTGTGCTGACCCCAGCATTCGGGATGGGAATGTGCGACTCGGGCTGGTACCGCTACCCCACCGAAAGAGGGCAATATGCGTATTTAGCCCTTAACACTGCAACTGCCGCCGAAAGCACCCACCGTGCTCGCTGGGTGCCAACTCTGCCCATCAGCGGCGAGTATAAGATTGAAGCCTTTATCCCCGCCCACAACGCCATCAACTGGCAGTGCCCAACGAAGACCATCTCCGACGATACCAGCCAAGCGCGCTATGCCATCCGGCATGCCAACGGTCTGACAATCCAATGGGTAAACCAGGCGCCGCTCTCTAACGCTTGGGTCGACCTTGGCGTGTATCACTTCAATGATGACACGGTTGCTTCGGTCACCCTCAGCGACCTGACCCTCGAACCCGAACAAACAACAACGATTAATGCCAGCGCGGTGCGCTTCACGCTTGTCGGCAATGCCGGAAAAGAATTCCCAAACACCGAGTGGGTGTCGGAAAACTGGCTGACTGACGGGGCGATGGCGCCCATCAGCCGCATCCGTAATTTTCTGACCCTGCATAAAAGCTGCCTAGCTGCGCCGATCAGCGATGCTGATGGAACTAAAATTGATATCCCAACCCTGATCGGAGCTGCTGCACAGACCCACACTATCAACCCCCGGGTTTTGCTCGCCATCATGCAAGCGGAACAAAACGCACTTGCCCGCTGCCCTGATCAAACCGCGTTGGCAAACCTGATGGGGCTCTCGCCAGCCACCACCGCCCGTCAACAAATCAATGATGCCGCGCAAATGCTGCGTGAGGCCCAGGATGCACTCACGACCAGCGGCACCACATCCCGCGGATGGATCACAGGCGCTCCCATGCTGACACTGGACGGTATAAGCGTAATCCCCGCGAATGACGCGGTCACCCTGTTGTTTGATTACACGCAAATGGCGGGTGAAATTTGGGGCGGCAACATTCCGGGCGAGGCCGGTGCGTATGGCGTTTATGCTGCCTATGACACATATTTACTGAATGCCCCCCTGCCGGCTCAAATCTATACGCTTTATGAGCCAATATTCTTCAGATAATGGGATATTCCTAACCAGATCAATCTAATTTCCAATATATTAAATTAGAAAGCGCAGATCTTGATGAAGCGATCTGCGCTTTGTCTTATCGGATTAGTCTGTGTTGATTACCCGTTAACTTGAAAAACCCTCACACATTTCAAGCATGAATTTTTCTAATCCTCCTGCTCGTCCTCCACTTCATCGGCAATTTCTTCTTCGGCCAATTCCTCTGAAGGATCGACTTCGGCAACCTCTTCATCCTGATCGTCCAACTCAGTCACATCTTCTTCAGGGATTTCAGGTTCTTCATCTTCGGGCTCTTCATCTAAAACATCCACCTCCGCCGGAAGAGTGCCCATCTCCTGGATGTACTTAATATAAAACGCTACCATCCGGGCGCAATTTTCAATGGACAATTTTTCATTCACACCATGCACACTGCCTAAATCCGCTTTGGTCATGCTGATCGGTGTAAATCGGAGGGCGTTCTCCGTCACGGGGGTGTAGCGGCGTGCATCTGTCCCGCCCAACACAAGGTATGGGGCAACCAACGCCCCAGGGAACGCCTCTTTGATCAAACGGGAAAGCCTGAGAAAATAAGCCGATTCCGTGTCTGCTACCGGTGATGGATCCCATCCTGAATCGCCCTCCAGCGTATCTCCCTCCAAGGGTGTCACTTTGACGCGTTCATCGTCGATGCGTTGCAGCACCATTTCATACACCGAGCGCAGGTCATCACCGGGCAGAATCCTGAAGTTCACCACCGCTTCAGCCTTTGCCGGCAGCACATTGTCCTTCACACCTGCGTTGATGATCGTAGGTGCCGTGGTCGTACGCATCGAAGCATTCATCAAGTTAGATTTCGCCAGCCGCTTTTTAAGAAGACCGCTAAACAACCAGGTATTGGCAAACATCATCCGTTGTGAAAATGGCAGTGCCGAACCCAGATAACTCATCAAAAACTCAACCACCTCCAGGTGCGCCGGCATCGGATTGGATTCCAATTTCGCAATTGCCCATGAGAGGATCCCAATCGCTGTTTCCTGGGGCGGCATAGAAGAATGTCCACCGTCTACAGCAACACTCAGACGCAGGCTCAAGTAGCCTTTTTCTGAAATACCGATTGTGCCTATCGGCCCTTCCACACCGGGCAAGGTGCCTTCCACCACACTCCCGCCCTCATCCAACAGGCAGCCCAGTGACACGCCCCGCGATTCAAGCAGTTCGCTGATCGCAGCCGCGCCCTGCATGCCGCCTACTTCTTCATCATGTCCGAACCCAAGGTAAATGGTGCGCTCCGGCTGGAAGCCCTCTTTCAACAGGTATTCAACGGCCTCCAAAATGCCCACCACACCAGATTTTATATCCAGCGTGCCGCGCCCCCACACATAGCCATCAGCAATCTCACCGCTAAAGGGCGGATGCGTCCAGCCAGAATCCTCACTTTCATCGGCTGGCACAACGTCCAGATGCGAAATCAGCATGATCGGCTGCAATTCCGGATTTGTGCCCTCCCAGGTATACAGCAAACTGTAATCATTGACCGTTTCCATCTGCAACTGGGTGTGCACCTGGGGGTAGAGCGTCCTGAACAAACGATGCAGACCAAGGAATGTATTGCCATCGATCTCATCCACGTTATGGCTCGAAACCGTTTTATACTGCACAGCCAATCCCAGACGCTCAGCCACCGACTGGCCATCCACATTAGGAAATTCGCCTGGTTCTACTTCCGGCTGTTCCGGCGAATACAAAGCTGTCTTTAAAATCACAAATCCCACCAGGAACAAGAGCAATGCTCCTAATCCAATCGCCAGTGAAATCCATAGGGTTCCAATTGTCATGATGTGTTTCTCCTGAATTTAGTAGCTCAATGCACCTTGATTGACTTTGACTCTAACAGGCGCAAGAATTGTTCCTGAGACTCTGAATTCTCAAACGCCCGATAAGGCACCAATGGATAAACACGTTGTTTATCCTTGTAGATCATCAAATAGAAGTCGCCCCCATCTATGACCTCTGTGAAGTTATCCCAGCTCAGATCGCTGGATTTATCCTTGATGGTCATCATCACCTTTTCATCCGTGAATACCAGCTCTCGTTTCATACGCAAATAATCATTCGATTTGTAAGATTGAGAAAGCTGAAATGGGATGATGGCAAAGTAATAAAGGATATAAAACAACCCTACCAGCAAAACGGCTACCGCAATACTCTTCCATTGGCCGCCGCCAATCGATGGGAAGATCAGCACAATCGCTGCGCCGATCACACTCAGGATGACAATCCCGGCAAGGATCAAAAACCCGGTGCTTTTCATCCCCAACGCTCTTGAGGCGCGGATATAATCGCTTTTTTCAGGGGTATAACGGATTTGAATTTTTGTGTCCATTAATTTCCTTTCAACAGAGGATGCCTCCATTTTACCACTTTGGTAAAAATGTCTGGCATGCGGTCTTGCTGACGAAAAAGGTTGAGCGGGTGCAATCCTCGAAATTGGCATAATAAAATATAATACACACATCATAATATTAATCTAAAATCTACCGGCAGGCAAAAACCTATGGCAGAACACATCAGAAACATCAGCATCGACACACCCATGCTGCATCTGGTCTATTCGTCGACCGATCTCAGGCTCACTGATGATGCAGACATCGCAGACCGAATTGGTGCTTTTGAGAATACACTACCCTCTGAATCTATCCATCTTTCGTGGTCTATCCAGCAAGCTCAAAAATGCCTGGGGCAAATCGATTTTGGTAATCACCAAATCCAAGTTTCAGGCTTAGCAATGCCGCTGCCCCCTGTGATCATGGACCGCACAATTCATGTTTCACCCTGGCAGCCTCAAATCAAAGCATCCCTGCGCCAGCATCAAACCCACATCAGCCTGGTTTACACCGGCAGTCATCACGACCCGGTCGAGAGGATGATCGCGCTCTACCAGAGTGCACACGCGCTCTCTGACGAAAACCTGTTAGGCATGGTCAACGAACCTGCCTGGACGGCGCATCCCGCCGCTGACTTCCTCGACCCAAGCGTCATCACAACTTACCGGGACAATCTGCCCTTCACCCTGTGGGTTGGTTACGTCCGATTTTATACCGATAAACATCACTACTGGCTTGCCACCAAGGGGCATCACATCTTCGATGTTCCCGATTTAGCCTGCTTTATCGGACCAGATCAGGATGAAAACGAGATCATTACACACTTCAAGAACATCTTCTATTACATCTACGATGAAGACGCCGAAGTGATCGCTGGCGACACTTTGGCGATTTCAGGCAGCGATCAGGTATTGAAGTTCTCAGAAGTGACAGAACTGGTTGATCAACTCATGGGTCCATCGGGCACGTTGGTAATTGAAAAAGTGCCGCCAAGCGATCTGGGCAAAACGCTCACGACTGGGAAAGGCTAAAGCGCTCAACAAACTGGTATTGAACAGCGTTCTCGACTGCCCCTGGGATGTACTGACGCACCCAGTTCACAGCATCCGCCCCGTTAAACCCAAACACAACTTTTGCCAAACAGGCAGAGAAGATACCCGTACGTCCCACACCCGCATGACAGTGAATCACGATAGTCTGCCCCCCATTGGCACAGCGCAGTACATTGCTGACCGCCTCTTGAAAAACGTCATCTGCAGGGACGCCAAAATCAGGCACTGGGGCATAGATCACTTCCAACCCAAAACGGTCATATAGATCACGCAGGTCGATCCCTGTCAACTCAAGCGCTTCCTCATCAGGGGTCAGCATCACCACAACATCCACACCTGCCGCCAAGTATGCATCAAACATAATCCCCTGAGGGTCAAATAATGGGCTGAAGGGGAGCGAACTGCGGTAAATTTGCCCGGGCAGTCCGTAAGGTAAACTTATCAACGGTGTATTGTGAGGGTGCTCTTTTGAAGACATCAAGTTAACCTCGAATTGATTAATTAAGAAATATCACAAAATCTGCTTTGATTACCTACATATCGGGTTATCGATTAAGAGTCAGTGCATCAAGATTGTAAACCAGGATAATTGTTGCTAATTATACGCTGGAAAAATCGAGAACAACATTCATTTGCATTCTAAGGAATTTATATTACTGGCATTGCACAATAGGCTTGCGCTTGTGGTATAATAGCGCAGGAAAACGTAAAAGCTTTCTACGCTGCGGAGAAAGGTGACACACACTTTTCACGCTCATATAAGAATTTCTAATAAATAGGAGGATGTTTGATGAAGGTTATCGTTGATGAAGATCTGTGCTTGGGTTGTGGTATTTGCGAAGGTTTAGCCCCCGAGGTTTTCAGCCTGGCCAATGAGCCATTTGCTGAAGTTTTGCTCGACCCCGTACCAGAAGAATATGAAGAAGCTGTTCGCCAGTCTGTTGAAGAATGCCCCGAAGAAGCAATCATGATTGTTGAGGAGTAAATCAACAATATCTGACTGACAAACGATGAGGCTGTCCTAACCAGGGCAGCCTCGATTCCTTTAAGGGTAGGGATTATTGATAAGGCAGCAGGTGATTAGGGATTGGTGATTAGGCAATTAGTGATTTGGAAATTAGTGATTTGTGATTAGTAAATGGGAATTTGTGTAGTGCGGGTGTTTTTCCGGACACTTTAAAGGGTGTTCAAATTGGGTATACAAAGATTAGACAGCAACATGAGCAATCTCGAATTCTGATGGCGTCAAGTAATCAAGGGAGGAATGGATCCGTTCTATCATGTATTCATATTCCAGCCAGTATTGGATTTGCTCAATTGCATCATTGAAATTTTCATAATCCGTATAGTCGATATGTTCCTCCTTGAATGTTCGAATGAAACGCTCCACAATCCCGTTTTCGGTGGGGCGTCCTTTTGCAGACATACTCAATTGTGTTGTCGGCATCAGTGTTGTGTATTCCGGGGTGGCATATTGACCACCTTGATCGGAGTGATGGATCTGCGGGGCTGGATATGTAGCTAAAGCTAACTTGAGTGCTGCAGTGGTGAGCCGTTTATCCATGGTCCGCCCCAGTTTCCACCCCCTAATCCCTCTGGAAAACGCATCCAAAATGACCGCCAAATAGAAAAACTTTTTTCCAAAGCGGATGTATGTGATATCAGCCACCCACACCTGGTTCAGGCGATCAATTCTCAAACGCTTGATCCGATTTGGGTAACGAGGGTGTTCATGCTGGCTGTTTGTCGTCGAAATGGTCGCTTTTCCCATGGCACAGCTATGCTCAATCTGTCTGAGAAGCCTTCTAACACGAGTTTCGCCGACCTGGTAACCCTTTCTTTGTAATTCATGCATCACCCTTCGATAACCGTAATAGGGCCACCTCACGAGGATCTGGTCGATAGCAGACAGCAGCGCCTTGTCTCCCTTTTTGATCGCTGGAAGCGTGTAATAAGAACTGCGAGATAGACCCAGGGTTTTGCAGATCACTGCCACAGGAAAATCCGTTTTCAGATGGTCAATCATGAGCCGTTTTTCCTGTAGGTCGAGTCCAGCCAGCTCTTGGCTTTTTTTAGGATTTCATTTTCCATCGTGAGTTGGCCGAGCATTCGCTCCAACTCTGCGATTCGGTCTTCTAAGTGATTATTTTTGTTCCCGTTTTGGGCATCAAAGATATTGGCGGCTTGCTCCAAAAAAGTGTCTCGCCATTTGTAGTATTGTGTGTCTTTGATCTTTCGTTCTCGACAGATCTGGGCTATGCTTTTCTCTCCGCGAAACCCTTCCATGACGGTATCTAACTTGAAATCAGGCGTGAACGTGCGATATTTTCTGCCCATGGTTTACCTCCACAGTTTATAATACTCCCTATTAACTGTGTCCAATATTTCAACCGCAGTACATTTGTAATTAACAATCAATTACAATACTTATACCCTTAGAATTTATTCTTTCAGCTTTTAGCTTTCACCCAATCCTATTGGCTATCGGCTATCGCCTATTAGCTACCCCCTTTCAGCTTACAGCAATTAGCCTTTAGCTTTCACCCACACCCTATCGGCTATTGGCTATCGGTTATCGGCTATTGGCTATCGCCTATCAGCTACCCCCTTTCAGCTTACAACTTTTAGCTTTTAACTTTTTCCTATCCCCTATCAGCTATCCGCTACCCGCTATTCCCTTCCTCACACCTCCGGCCTGAACAAGCCCAACGCCACCGCACGGGCAACGAGTTGCTGAATATTGTGCGCATCCAAGCGTGCTTTCATATTCGCCACATAGCCACGGATGGTGCGCGGTCGCAGCCCCAGTTTGAGCGCGATCTGGGCTGTGGTCAAACCCTCACCAAGCAAGACCAGCACTTCATGCTCACGCCGGCTGAGCCTGGGCAACGCCTCTTCGGGTGGGGGCGCGCTGGGCGTGATAACAACTACATCCCCCTGCTGACGAGCAAACAACGGCCCTGGCGCGTCGGGCAAAACATCTTCCCAACGCCCCTGGTTGACCGCACGGACAATCCGTTCCGCAGGTAAATTCATATCAATTACACCAAAGGCATCCGGTGCCTTGAAAAACAACACCTTTGTCATCTCGAAAACCTCCTGACCAAGCACAAAACATAGAGCACTGTCTATAAATATCGAACGTATGTTCTAATCATACGAGAATTAACTGATCTTTGTCAAGAGAAAAAGCTTAAGAAATCACAATTCTTTCTGCCGGTTTGCGCCCATGCAATTGCCAAAACGCCGCCACCGCCATCACACCAAAAACCGCTGCTGCCAGCCAGGGTGTTCCCACCCCAACGGCATCCGTCAGAAATCCGCCCAAGACCGGGCTGATACCAGCAGCAACATTCCAGGTAAGCCCATACAGGCTCAGGTAGCGCCCGCGCTTATCCACAGGCGCCAGGTTGGCTGCATATGCACTGCTGCGGGGCACAACCACAAGTTCCCCCATCGTCATCACCACCATTGCCAGCCAAAAGCCCCAAAAGCCTGATGAAACCAGAACCAGCAAAGGGGCAATAATGTAGAACAACGCGCCCCACCGCATCACTGCCAGTGAAGGATAAGAACGGGTTTTGCGCGTGACCCACACCTGGAAGAACACCACCATCAATGCGTTCGTGGTCGGCAGCCATCCATACAGCCTCTCGCTGATCCCGTAATTCGTTTTCACATACACCGAAAGCAACACCCAAATCATGGCGCTTGTCATCTGCACCAGGGTAAACGCCCCCACCAGGCCCATAAAGGGTTTATCCTTAAGCGCTGTCCAGTACCCTCGCAGTTGATGCTTGAGCCCAGATTTCTCATTTATTGCTTCTGGCGGGATGGTCTCTCGGGCAAACAACAGCAACATCAGCGCATATAGGCTCAAACCGATCGCTGCGCCATACAACCCCAGGCTGTAAGAACGCGCCAGAACAAACCCTCCCAACGCCGGTCCTGCAGCAACGCCAACATTCTTCCCCATCCGGATCAGGGCAAATGCATCGGCACGTTTCTCGATCGGGAACAAATCCGCCAGCATGGCATCACTGCCCACTCGGTAAATAGGTCCGAACATTCCGCTGGCGCCCAGGATCAAAGCAAAGGCAGTGTAGGTATGCGCCTGGTTAAGAAGAAAATAGCCCAGCCCAGCACCGATCAAACCCACCACCATGGCGCCCTTCCGCCCCGCCCGGTCAACGACCGGACCTGCGAAAACGGAAGATATCAAACCGGTTACGGCATTGATCGTCATCAGGCTGGCAACAGCCATCAAAGGCAGTGAGAGCTTTTCGCTGGCATAAATCATTAAAAACGGCCAGATCATGGTCGTGCCGGTGGTCGAGATCACCATCCCCACAAACATCAACCAAAACTGGCGTGGGTAGCGTCGAAATTCCTGTCTCAGTCGGTAAAGCATGGGTGGAATTATAACAAATAAGTACTAAAGCGCGATATTCAAGTGTTTACCTGCAAGAGAGATTGATTAAGCCCCTTCACCCGGGTAGTTGATCCAAATAAAATAACTGATGCCCCATAAAGATCAACCGGGTCGGGTGGACGCACACAGCCACATCCGGCAGGGCTGCCAGCAGCGCAGCCACATACACCGCGTTGAATGCCGAAAATTCCCCTGCAATCTCCACTCCGGTCAGCTCGCGCCGGTCTAGGAGTGCACCAAAAGCCTGTTCCAGTGTGCCGCGCCGAATCTTACGCGGTTTACCGCTCGCCACAGGTGAAAGCACCACATGTCCACCGGTTACATCCAGCACTTCAAAGGGCCGTCCGCGTTCAAGCGTCTTAAGTTCCCGTCCATCCAAAGTGCAGATGCTGGGCC
The DNA here is from genome assembly GCA_016841365.1 of Anaerolineaceae bacterium. Taxonomy (GTDB): domain Bacteria; phylum Chloroflexota; class Anaerolineae; order Anaerolineales; family Anaerolineaceae; genus Brevifilum. Next base: position 145,209 of record JAENZI010000008.1, on the reverse strand, counting down.
AGAACTGATCACGCGTCAGCATCACACCTGCCCAATCTGTCCCTAACGCGTGCGGAACTGAGGTTAGTGGCCTGTTTTATAAATGATCCCGTCAAATCACATCCTTGAAGACTCATTCCTCTGATTATACATGATGTCTGGCGTGCACCAGCAATGAGCGTAAAACACCCCGACCAGTGTCCTATCTTCCAAATAACAACCATAAACAACCGTTGGGATTCTTAAGCCGAGTATAATTAGCGCCAGCATGCGGCGAAAAATTGTCACTCCCGAAATAGAAACCATCATCCGCTCTAATCGGCGCTCCTTCAGCCTGGAGGTCAAGCCCGACGGCCGGCTGATTGTGCGTGCCCCAAAGTTCGCCACCAAAGGGCAAATCCAGGCGGTCATCGAGCAGAGAGCGGAGTGGATCGAAGCCACCCAAAAGCGTTTGGCAAGGCAATATCCATCGCTCAAGCCGAAAACATTTACCGCAGGTGAAGCCTTCTGGTATCTTGGGGAGCTATACCCCCTGCAGTTCACTAATCGTGGACGTCCCCTGCTCGAATTGGATGGCGTGTTTAGGCTCTCAGAGCAAGCGAAAGACCGTGCCAAGGATGTCTTCATCAAGTGGTACCGGGAGGAAACCCGCGCCATCACCCAGCAACTCATTGAGGGTTACATCAAGCAATATCACTTTGATGTCAACCAGGTGCGCATCACCAGCGCCCGCACCCGTTGGGGCAGCTGCTCTGGCAGGAACAACCTCAACTTCACCTACCGACTATGTATGGCACCCTTTGACGTTATCGAGTACGTGGTTGTGCATGAACTTGCCCACCTAAAAATCCGTAATCACAGCAAAGCTTTTTGGAAGGCGGTCGAAGACATCAAACCCGGTTATCGCCAGCAGAAGACCTGGCTCAAACAGCACGGCGCCCTGCTCATCCTGGATTGAAATGAAATGTTGGCAATGGTGTTAACCCCTTAATAACCTGTCTCAAACAAATCCATCAAGTTCAATGGTTATAATGTTGTAAATGCTATCTTTGTGTAAATAATCGCCAACAAAAAGGAGAATCCCCTTTGGAACCATCAGAAAAAATCAAAGTGTTATTCCTATGCACCGGCAATTCCTGCCGCAGCCAGATTGCAGAAGCCTGGCTGCGCAAGCTCGGCGGTGAGGATTTTGAAGTTTTCAGCGCCGGGCTCGAACCACACGGGGTCAATCCATATACCATCACGGTGATGGAAGAGACCGGCACCGATATGAGCGCTCACCGCTCCAAACACCTTGATGAATACATGGGCAAGATTGATTTTGATTATTTGATCACCGTGTGCGGCAATGCAGACGAACGCTGCCCCTACTTCCCGGGCATGGGCACCCGGCTTCACTGGCCCTTTGAAGATCCAGCAGCATTCGTCGGTCCGGAGGATGAAAAACTGGCGCTTTTCAGGAAAGTGCGCGATCAAATCAAAGAAAGAATCCAGACCTGGTTAGATCAAAAAGAATACGAAAAATAAACAATTACCGACGACCTGGGGTGCCCCCCTCGCAAAGAAATTTAAGCCTTCATTTGGGAGAATGTTGCACGCCATGAGGAAATTATCATTGCGAGGCACGAAGCAATCTCATCTGTCATTGCGAGGCACGAAGCAGTCTCGCATCTTACACCCAAGATTGCTTCACTTCGTTCGCAATGACATACCGTAGGGTGCGGTCCGACCTTGATCGCACCACATTACACAGCCTTCTACTGGGAGAAGGTGGCAAAACGTGAGGATACCGTCATTGCGAGACACGAAGCAATCTCTCTTTTCTCAGATTGCCGCACTCCGCTTCACTTCGTTCGCAATGACAAAACACTAAAAAAGCGCCCCAAAAGGACGCTTTTTCCATGAACGTAATCCAATTTTTTCGCGCAAGGACTCACAGCTCGCAATAGCGGTCAATCCGCTTCCCAATTACAGCCAGGCTATCCTCCCAGAACTTCTTCGAGCGGATATCAATCTCAAACCGGGCAGCAAGTTCTGCTGCCGGAGCATCACCCGTGCTCGAAAGCAGTCTTTTATAATCCGGGATGAATGCATCACCGCGCTGCTGGTAGATGGCGTATAAGCCCACGCCGAACAACATACCAAAGGCATAGGGGAAGTTGTAAAACGACAAACCAGCGGAATAATAATGCGGTTTCCATGTCCACATATACTTGTGACGGAATTGCGGATCCAACCCCTCACCATAGGTGGCTTCTTGGGCTTTTTCCATGATCTCACACAACTCGTCCGCACTCAATTCCGATTTTTCACAGCGCTCAAAGACTTCTTTCTCAAACAGGAAGCGAGAATAAATATCCACGATCACCTGTGAGTCGCCAATCAAGGCTGTCTCAAGCAATCCCAATTCTTCCTCGGGGTCTGAAATTGTGTTCATCACTGCATTGAATACGATCGTTTCGCACATGATCGATGCGGTTTCCGCCATCGTCATCGGCGTCTGGCGCTGCAGCGGTGTTTTGTTCTGTTGATACATATTGAAATTGTGATAGCCGTGACCCAGCTCATGGGCGATGGTCATTACCTGGTCCAGAGATCCGTCAAAATTGCATAAAATTCGGGATTCCTTCACGCCAGGCACACCCATACAGAAGGCACCGCCGCGCTTACCCGAACGCTGTTCTGCATCAATCCAACGATTATCAAAGGCAGTTTTAGCAAAATCTCTTAACTCATCCGAGAAGTTGCCGAAATGTTTGAGGATAAATTCCGCTGCCTCAGGGAAAGAATATTCCTTATCCAATTTACCAACTGGGGCAAACACGTTCCACCAGGGCAGTGCTTTTTGGCCAAACCGGGCAGCTTTTGCTTTGAAGTAACGGCGGAACACCGGGAATGAATCTTCCATTGCCGACATCATCGCCTCGAGGGTTTCACGGTCAATCCGCGCCTGGTCAACAGGGGCATGCAGGGCATCTTTCCTGCCCCGATGATCATTCAGGGTGTTCACCCAGCCTTTGATCCCGTTCATACACGCCGCTAACGGTTCTTTGACCGATTCCCAGGCGGCCATTTCAGCCTCATACGCCCGTTTGCGCACATCTTCTTTCGGGTGCGCGTGCAGGTTAATCAATGCCGGCATGGGCAATGTCTTCATCTCCCCATCCAGCTCAAAATCCACCGATTTCTGCGAGGTCACCGTTCCCTGCAGCTTGCCCCATGCGCTCGAACCAGAAAGGCTTAATTCACTGGCTAAGATCTCTTCCTTTTCGCTCATCAAATACTGGCTTTGTTCAGCCATTTCCTTCACCGGGAAGGCATGCTCACCAGCACTGTTGCCCAATGAAAGCACCTCGGGCAGCACATCCTTGAACTGACCAACCCAGGCTTCAAGCAAAATGCTGACTTTGCGAACCTCAACCATCACCTTGTCGAATTGTGACCCCATTTGCAGGGCTTGCTGATTGAATGAATCCGTGCTGATGAAAGAATGCAGAAAAGCACGGATCGTGCCGGCTTTCTCCATCAAGATATTCATTTTGTTCACCATGGTGCTGATCGCCTGATTGATGGCTTCGGGTGCGCTCGACGCAGTGATGCCAATAAGCTCCTCCTGATATAACTTGTGCAAAGCCTCAGCAGATTCTGTGACCCAGCCAATATCCTTTTTAAGCTCTGGTGCATCCAATCCAGAATATACATTTGAAAGATCCCATCGTGGGGGTGTGGAAGATACCATGCATAACTCCTTTATATAAATTGTGAACGCTTTGTCGTCTGCCCAGTAATTATAGACGAATTTTCCACAATACCCGGACTATCTACACAATCCCCCACAAAAATCCCATAAACTCAACAAGTGCCGTGTGCCAGCAATGCCACTCGTTTGCCTTCCCGCACCAGTTGGTTATAATCGGCGCAGGCTTCCGGTGTCTTTTTGATGATCAACCGCTCAATACCGGCATCTGCAATAGCCTGCCGGGTTTTCTTCGACACCTTCAGTGCACCATTGGCCCCGTTTCCGATCACCAATATCTCAACCTCCGCATCTAACGCCCGCCTGACCATTGAGCGTTTCACCCGATGCCCTTTTCTTTCCTCCCAGGCAGAAACCACATTCCCCACCATGAAGATGTCCTTCCCAACACCCTCCCCATCTTCAGAATGAACTTTCCCATTAATCTGAAATCGCCCCCACTCATACCGCTCAATTGGGCCTGCAGGATCTTCAAACATCTTATACCTTCCTTTTACATTAGACAGGTGGCAAAATACCTCAAAAAGGTATAATTGGACCTAAAGAAATTATATCCGATTGCCCTTTTCGATCACAACAATACACAACGAACAGGGCCCGAAAGGACTTTATGGCGTTTCAGATTACAAACGAATGGCTGATTGATATCCCGCAGGATTTCGAGCACCGTGTAGAAGAAGGAAAGCTCGTATTTTGGCAGACAGGCATCACCGTTATCGCGGTGGTCTTCCGCCTGCCTGAAACAACAGGCAAAATTGAACTGCTGAATCAGATCCAAAAGAAAATGCCAGAAGATATTCTTGAGACATTTGTATCAACACGGGGCGAAATCGTCGCATTGGGATACTCACAAATTCAACCAAGCCCAGAAGGTAAAAAACGGCTTTCACTCTACACCTTTACTGCAAGTGACACTTCCTGCCTGCAGGTCGCCTATTACCTGGATGACCCCAAAGACCTCGATTGGGCGAAATCCTTATGGGAAGGCATCATCTTCATCCCGCAAGAATAACTTAAACCCTTTATCCAGGTCTTTATAACCGACACTACTCTCAAATTCAATAATATTCATTTTTAGATTAGATAATTGAATAAAAATTGGATTTGATTTTAATTTTATGATACAATATATTCAGATTCTCAAGACAAGAGTTTTTTGAAAGGAAATCTGATGAAAATTGAAACACGACCCCTTGGAAACTTTACCAAATTATCATTTCGGGATTTCGGAAAACTGATCCTTATTCAGGGCAGCACCCCTTCCCTGACCATCGAAGCAGATGAAGAGTTACTGCCAGAGATCATCTCGGAGGTTCGGGGAGATACGCTCACCCTCGGGTTTGCTGAGGATTGGTTTGAACGGCTGGGAAAGATGATCTCATCCATATTTTCAAGCAAGAATTATGACATCACTTACACCCTGACTGTTGTGGATTTAAGCAAGATCAAAATCAGCGGAAAGTGCGACCTTGAATGTGAGTCCTTGACCGCCGACAGCCTTGAACTAAACATATCCGGGCTTGGCAACATGAGCTTTCGCCACCTCGACTGCAACACGCTTGACGTTCAAATCAGCGGCAGAGGGTATTTCTCAGCAGCAGGCAGGGCAAGCGATGTCAACGTGCGCATCACAGGTTCTGCCGATTACCAGGCGGGTAACCTTGCCAGCCATAATATGCGCATCGTCATCTCAGGCCAGGGCGAAGCAGAAGTGCGCGTTAAAGAAAAACTCGACATCACCATCTCCGGTGTCGGGCATGTCAATTACTACGGGAATCCAAAATTGCGCCAGGTGATCAGCGGAGTGGGTAAGTCTAATAGGTTGAATGAAACCTAAAAATTCGTTAAAATAGAAGGGGAGGTCATATGGCACAAGAGATAAAAATTGAAAAGAAATCGTCCGAGGTCGTCCAGCCGCAAACTGAAAAGGAAGCCCGGCTGTCCATTCACGACAAACAGGATCTCTCTGGGGCATCACTCCAAGGGATGATGCTCAACAATCTAAACACAGTGGGTTCAATCCTGCGGAAAACCGATTTGTCAGGGGCAATGCTTTCACACGGGTTGTTTGTCAATGCGAATTTCTTCCGCGCTTCACTTTACCAGGCGGGTGTCAATAACACGATCTTCGTCGGTGGGGATCTGGTAAAAACCAGTTTTAAGGAAGCAGACCTGAGCGAATCGGTCCTGCTCGGTGTGGATGCAGAAAATGCCAGCTTTGAAGGCGCTAACCTGCGCGGTGCGGCGCTGGTCAGGGCGGATTTTGAAGGTGCAAACTTCACCGGGGCAAATTTATCTGGCGTACGGCTGGCCTCCTGTGATGTCACCAATGCCGACTTCACAGACGCGGACCTCTCCGGCGCTCGCGCCTACCACATCGATTGGTCCAAAACGAAAGTACCGCCTGCGACCCTGCCAGAACCGCTCATCGAGCTTTCCCGTTGGGCTTTACCTGTGCTGATTGGCGGCGCTCTTTCGAGCCTGTCACTGTTGATTTATTTGATCGTACGAAAAAATAAATCAAAAACCGCTGTTTGACGGATTGATAAATCAACAACAAACACGGATGGTGATGCACCATCCGTGTTTTTATTTATTCGCAAGTTAATAATTCTAATTCTTTCCGGGTCTAGCTCAATTTAGATTCTCAATTGCAGTTCTAATTTTCGCGGCGGCGCCTTCTAATTGATCTCGATTTGCTGTTAAGCGGATATTGGCGTCAATGCAAGTCCCAAAGTGATCGCCTGTAAATCGCGGAAAAACGTGCATATGCACATGGTCTACATCCTGTCCGGCGCTCTTGCCATCTGCCAGAATGATATTGACTCCATCGCAAGGGATCTCACTATTTTGTAATGCACGATCAATCAACTGACCGACCTGCATCAAATGTCCGGCATCCTCGTTTGATAAATCTGTGATTGAAACCACATGCTCCTTGGGAACAACCAAAACATGGCCCATGGTGAAGGGTTGCAAATCTAAGAAAGCGATCACCCGCTCATCTTCATACACAATACTTGCCGGCAGTTCCCCATTAGCAATCATACAAAACACACACATATTCATGTTACCTCTGATATTGTTAGCGATCATGACGGCCCCTAATGAAGAAAAAATTAGAAAATCGATTACTTTTTCCTACCAATACGGCATTATAACACGCGAGCGATGGTTCTGAGGTTTAGAAAATTATTAGAAATTTTTAGAAAGTTCGCGATTTGATTAAGGCAAACTCATCTGGGATGGGTCACAATCAACATCACCATACCACTCGCAATAGATTTCTTCTAATTGTGTCAACCTGCCAAGGTTATGCTCCAGAAGGCAGCGTTCTGCTTTGTCAGATTCCTGACCGTTCTCATTCGTCTGCTGTCGGATGAATTCGCAATCAGCGTCACGTGAGTCCTCCCACGCCTGCTGCATCTCAATAAACGCCATACGGTAATCAGATTCAGTCTCGATTGCTAAAATTTGTTCAACTTTCTCTTGCACCAACTGATCTGCAATTTGCGCTGCTTCCAGGTAACATTCCAGCGCGTCTTCATCGGTTAAGGCAGCACCACATTCCGGAATATCCGCAATGCTCTTTTTTGTCTCTGGCGGAGAATCTGTCTCCACCATATCAGTGCCATCCATATCCGTGAGCTGAGAAAAGAAAAACGCACATCCCAACAACACGCCGACAATGGCAATAAAAGAAATGTTTTGCATATGGCGCTGCATTGTTAATGGCTTGCCCTTCAACCTTTTAAATTCAAAATAATCACAAAATTCACTTTTATTATAACCCTTGCCAGAAAAAATGCTATACCCACGAGAAAACCAGAAAAACCTTATACAAATTCCCTGATCTCAACTTTAATTTGCCATAATCAATATAGATAACCCAAACACAAATACTGGTAATGGGTTAATATCTCTCCTTAATGGTAGGCACATGAACTGCAGATCCCCCAACTGCAGTTCATGCATTTAAGGAATTGATCAAAGTGTTTATCTGGTTGATTTGTCAGTTTAACAAAATCCATCTTCAAACTTCCTCCCAAGGATAAAGCTGTAATCATCCGCGCTTAGGCGAAATCTGCTCCAATCAGCAGATCGGATCAAAAATCCAATAATTTTCCATCAATTTCTGTGCAAGCTGTGATATGATTCTTTAGCAGAGATTGTCCCCACATCAGGAGAAAATTCAGATGAAAAATTTATTATTGATGCGGCATGCTAAATCAAGCTGGAAGGATGACAGCCTGGAAGATTTCGAGCGCCCCCTCAAAAAACGAGGCAAAAAAGACGCAAAACGGATAGCAAAAGTTATTCATAAAAACAAACTCTCGCCGGACCTGATCCTTTCTTCATCAGCCGTTCGGGCACGTGAAACAGTTGAAATCATCGCTGCTGCATTGGATTACGATCAAAAAATCATCTTTTCTGACGAATTATATATGGCTGAACCACAGACCTTTCTTGATATCCTCAGCACCCTCAGCGATGAATACAGCACGGTGATGATCGTCGGCCATAACCCGGGGATGGAAGCCTATCTTCAAATTGTGGATGGCGAAATTGAAGCCCTCCCCACTGCTGGATTGGGACACCTGGTTTTAGCCCTCGATAAATGGGAAGATATTTCGATTGACACGATGGGTGAGCTGGTCGGATTTTGGACGCCAAAAGCCTTAAAAGAAGAAGACTAAAGCCTTACCACAGCAAACTAATAGGATCAAAACACAGACCGCCCTACGCAGGGCGGCCTGTTGATTTTTATTGTCTGAATTGTTATTTCCCCAACAAATAACATCGATCCATTAGCTTAACCTTTTATGCCTTTGGTCGGGAGGTATTTGCCGATCTTCGCTGCCAGGTTCGTCAGCGGCATGGTTTCCAGCCAAATCTTCCCCGGCCCGGTTAAGGTCGCCAGGAACAGCCCTTCACCGGCAAACAATACATTCTTGATCCCTTTGACCATTTCAATCTTGTAATCAACCGTAGGCTCAAACATGGCGATATGCCCGGGATCGACCAGCAATTTTTCACCTGCTGCCAATGTACGCTCATGGACATCTCCCGGGATAGCAAAGAATGCCGTGCCCGGTCCGGTGACCTGCTGCAAGATGAAACCCTCACCGCCGAAGAAACCCGCGCCTAAGCGCTTATTGAAGTGGATCTTCATCTCTACCGACTGTTCGGCGCATAAGAAGGTGTCCTTCTGGCAAATCAGCGATTGGTTCGACACCAGATGGTACTCAAGGATCCTGCCAGGTGCTTCTGGTGTAAAGACCACTGTGCCTTCATTCGCTCTGCAAGCATAGGTAACCATGAAGAGCGATTCGCCAGCCAGCGCCCGCCCCAAACCAGCCATCAAACCGCCCCGTGTACTGGTTGTCATCTCAATCCCCTCGGTCATCCAAGCCATTCCACCTGATTCTGTAAAAACAGATTCACCTCGGGCCAACTGCACTTCCAAAGTTGGGAAAACCGTACCTTCAATATGATGTTGCATCTCGTACCTCTTTCATAGAATTGTGACTGATGAAACCTAACAATTGTTGATCATTAAATTCCCAAATATTACTATCTTGGATTAGCCCATTCCAGAAACCAGCGCCAGCAGTAAACCGCCAGCGATCACGCTGCCAAGCTGGCCTGCTGTATTGGCGCCCATGGCATGCATCAAGATGAAATTTTCAAAATCCTCTTCCTGCGCCATTTTTGCGGATAACCGCCCAGCCATCGGAAAGGCGCTGATGCCGCATGCGCCAATCAACGGGTTGATCTTCCCGCCTGTGACTGCTGACATCAATTTACCGAACAGCAGCCCGGCAACCGTATCGAGAACAAAGGCAATCAACCCCAGTCCTAAAATCATGAGCGTATCCAGATTCAAAAAAGAATCAGCCTTCATCGTGGCACCAATCGCCAAACCCAAAAATAACGTGGCGATATTGATGATCTCATTCTGAGCCGCCTTGCTGAGCCGATCGACCACCAGGCTCTCCCGCAGCAAGTTGCCCAGCATCAAGGATGCGATCAGCGGCGCTGCGTCTGGGGCAGCCAGGCTGACCGCCAGGGTCACAAAGACCGGAAAAACTACCAACGTTAGTCGTGAAACCGGCCTCGGCGCATACTCCATACGGATTAGACGCTCTTTACGCGTGGTCATCAACTTCATAATCGGCGGTTGAATGATCGGGATCAAACTCATGTAGGAATATGCTGCCACTGCAATCGGTGCCAATAGGTCAGGTGCTAATTTACTGCCGACAAAAATTGCCGTCGGCCCATCGATGGCACCGATCACGCCAATGGATGCTGCCTCATTCATCGGGAAGCCCAGCAGCAGCGCCAGCAGCAAGGTGCCATAAATCCCAAATTGACCGGCCGCGCCCAACAGCACCATTTTGGGCTGGGAGATCAACGGGCTGAAATCAATCATCGCGCCAACGCCAACAAAAATGAGCAGCGGGAATAACTCTGTTTTGATGCCGGCATCATAGATCACTTTCATAAAACCGACATCAGCCGACATACCGATATTGGCCATAATACATCCAAAACCAATCGGCAGCAGCAAAACGGGCTCATATTCCTTAACCACAGCCAATGTGATCAAGATCACGCCGATCAGGATCATCACACCATTTCCCCAGGTGAAGTTGGTGAATCCCCGGGAGATTTCTTCCATTAAGAATGTAAAATCCATCTAAGGACTCCCTCAGTCTGCGTAGGTCATCAAAACTTGGCCGTGTCCTACCTGGTCCCCGACACTGATCTCAATCATGGCGATCGTGCCCTCACGGCTGCTTTTGATGGCGTTTTTCATCTTCATGGCTTCCAATGTGCACAATTCCTGCCCCCGCGAAACCGAGTCTCCAGGCTTGACGAGGATCGCAACAATCACACCGGGCAATGGGGCAGCAACATGCTTCCCACCCGCATCTTGTTTCGCAGGTTGTTTTGTCATCGCCGCCTGTGTGGGATCAGGCACATAAACAGAGGGCACTGTGGCTGCGGTTGTTTCAGCCTCCGATTCAGGCCACACCTCAAATCGTTCGCCATCCACCACTGCCACAACCGGGCGAGCGTAAATATCCTCAACATCGACTTCGTATGTCTTGCCATCAATTTCAACTTTATATTTCATTGTCTATCCTCGTGTTCTCCGGTTTTGTAACTGCCTTGCCCGATGGAACGTCTGCCAGGTGCTTTGCTGAGATGCTTCTCCAGCAACTGATTTTCTGTTCTGTGAAACTTTCTTCCCAAGCGCCATGGCTGCTGCCACAGCAGCAACGGCAGCCCGGCGCATCTTTTCAGTCGACTCAATATCAGCAATCGGGGAAACCTCCGTCTCGATCAGATCTTCATCAGCCTGTGGTTGTGACTTCCTGCCTGAGGTCAGGCGCATCATCAACGCCATCAAACCCCACAAGAACAGGATCATCACAAATACCAGCCCCATCCCGATCGCCGCAATTAACAAACCTTGTTGAATGTCGCTCATCATCTCCCTCTCAGACTGGCATGTTGCCGTGTTTCCGTGGCGGATGTTGCTCCGATTTATGTCGGATCGCCCGCAGCGCTTTGATGATCATCCAGCGTGTTTCTGCCGGCTCAATCACATCATCCACATACCCCGCACTTGCGGCAGCATACGGTGTCAGGTATCGCTGACGATACTCATCTTCCAGCCGTTTGCGCTCAGCCTCAGGGTCTTCTGCTGCTGAGATCTCTTTACGATAGAGGATATTGGTGGCGCCTTCCGGCCCCATCACGGCAATCTCTGCGCTCGGCCAGGCATAATTGATGTCTGTGCCTAAATACTTGCTGCTCATCACAACATAAGCCCCGCCGTAGGCTTTACGGGTCACAACGCTGATCTTGGGCACTGTCGCCTCAGAATAAGCATACAGCACCTTGGCGCCATGACGGATAATGCCCCTGTGTTCCTGTCCGACACCGGGTAAAAATCCAGGTGAATCCACAAACGTGATCAGCGGCAAATTGAAGGCATCACAAAAACGAACCGTGCGGCAGAGTTTATCGGCCGCATCAATGTCAATCACACCTGCCATCACGCTCGGCTCTTGCGCCAGAATTCCAACAGGCATCCTGTCAAATCGTGCCAGCCCAACAATGGCATTGCGTGCATATCCCGCCTGCAGCTCGAGGAAAGACCCCCGGTCAACCACGGCTTCAATCACCTCGTGCATGCTGTATGGCATCGCCGGGTCAATTGGCACCAGGCTGTTCAGCGATTCAGCCAGCCGGCGCGGGTCATCTTCTGTTGAACCCTGCGGCGGGCTGTCAATGTTATTCGAGGGCAAATAGGCCAGCAGGTAGCGCACCAACGCCAGGGCGGATTCCTCATCTTTGGTGATCAAGTGCGCGATCCCGCTCTGGTTCAGATGCACTTCTGCGCCGCCCAGCGATTCAAAATCTGTTTCTTCGCCGGTCACGGTTTTGATGACCTGTGGCCCGGTCAGGAACATAAAAGACTGCTTCTCAACCATGATGATCATATCGGTCAGTGCAGGCGAATAAGCCGCACCGCCAGCGCAAGGCCCCAAAACCAGGCTGATCTGCGGCACAACGCCCGAATATTGGGCATTACGCTTGAAGATCTCCGCATATCCGCCCAGGCTTTTCACGCCTTCCTGGATCCGGGCGCCGCCAGAATCGATCAATCCGACAATCGGGCTGCCGTTGGCTGCTGCAAGGTCCATTGCCCGGCAGATCTTGCGGCTGTGCATTTCACCCAATGCCCCGCCCTGAACGGTGAAATCCTGGGCATAAACATAAACCGTTCTACCCTCTACTGTTCCATATCCGGTTACCACACCGTCACCCATCAGCGATTGCTCGTTCGGGTCATTTTGCTGGGTTGTGAAAGGCTCCAGTTCGGTGAAACTGCCCTTATCCAAAAGCAGGTCCAGGCGCTCACGTGCGGTCAGCTTGCCCTTAGCGTGCTGACGGTCGATTCGGTCCTGTCCGCCGCCCAATTGCGCCTTCGAACGCATCTCACGCAATGTTTCAATTCGTGGGTCGATTTTTGCCATAAGACTCCTCATCCGATTTATTTTGGTAAGTAAAATCCTATTGTAACATTAACCGCGCAACACAAATGCCGCCAGCCGCCATTAAGATGTGCCTTTCCGATCCTGATTAACATCGCCAGCTGAAAGCCCGTTCCTGTGTATTCAGACAGCTTAAATCAAAAATCCCGGAGGGTGAAATCTCCGGGATTCGTTACTCAATCTGACCTATTGCACATAAGCGTAAAACACTTGGTTGCCAAAGGCAATGAACGCTACCTGGTCAATACCAATGGTGAAAGCTGTCGCCTCTGGTGAAACAATCTCATAATTCCCTAAATTAGGACGCAATCGCTGATAGAGCCTGAACCGCAACGAAAAGCGGTAAATATCTGCATTTTCGGCATCCAGGATGCTGATCGAAGGGTCGGGCGGGGGCGAATAATAAACTGACACGTAATTCGCATCGGGCAGGGTCATATTCTGGTCTTCTTTGCCCGGCCTGCCGTCTACATATTGCACCGGGTTCTCACAGGCTATGGGGGCGTCCGGCAACCCGCTGTAAACACAATCCACCACTGAACCATCCCCCCGCAGCAAATACAATTCACGTCCATTGATCGCAAAGTCGATCACCTGCGATAAATCAGGGCGAATGCTGTAGTCCAACCCATTAAAATAATCAACGGGCATATCTAAGAACTGACCATTGCTGGGTGAATAAACATTTAATTGGTTAGCCTCAGGATAGTGGACGTAAAGCCGGTTGCTCTCATAAACGATATTCTTCGCACCGCCAGCAATTCCCTCCGAACCGGGCAGCATTTGCACAACAGGATCCTGCTCAGGCGAGCAATAAACCACATTCCCCAGGGCATCAATCCCTAATATGTGGGCTTGGTAAGCATTATTGATCGGTAATTGTGCCATATCCACCAGTGCTTCCACCCGCCCGCCACTGAAATTGCCTGCGGCACACACAAAATCAGGATCAATTTCATACCCGCTGTTGCCGCTGGCCGCATGGAGTACACGTCCGGCTGTTTCATCAAACAGGTACAGGTCAAGCCCATAAGAAACAATGTTTGTGATGTTGATCCCGGCAGGCAGCGAACCGACAATTGCCGGGCGATAATCCAAACGCCTGACGCCATCGAGCAGATCCATGGCTGCTTGCGCTTCAGCGCGCAGGCGTGAAAGTTCTTCCGTTTCACGGAAATCCTCCGCCTGGTTAAGGTAGGCTTGCACCTGTGACCATTCTTCCCGGGCAATATCCGGATCCTGGGCGGCCTGGGCAATATTAGCAGATGCCTGTGCCTGCTCAAAATAGAATGCATATTGCTGCGTTTTACCGCGTGCCAGGTATACGCCTGCGGCAATCCCAACCAACACTAAAGGCACAATCACCGCAATCAGCAACCGCGTCCCTCGAGAGAGGGCTGGGGCATCTTTCGTACCCTCAGGTGACCAGCGCGCCAGCAAATCTTTGAAGAACGTTTCAACTGACTGCTGTGCGTTACGCCACCACTTCAACCCGGCTGCCAAAGCCTTCAAGCTTTCTTCTTTGATCTGGTCCTTCTGCTCAGCCAAACGCATTCTTTCAGCTTGACGGGCTTCTTTCATTCGGCGAGCCCGGCTGCGTTTATCTTCCTGAGGAACCTCTTCTTCTTCCAAAACGGCTGTTGTTTGATCCTCATCCATCACAACCGCCTGCGGTGATGTTTCGGGTTCAACCTGTGGTTCAACCTCTGCTTCTGGTTCGATCTCTTCCTGAAGCACTTCGGGTTCCGGTTCGGGTTCCTGTGTGAAGACCTCACGGGTATCCTCCACCGGTGTTTCCTCAACAGGAACTATTTCTGGTGAAACCTCCTCTTCTTCAGGCTGGGTCGGTTCAGGTTCCAATTCCTCTTGAGGTGTTTCCGCTTGCTTTTCAACCACCTCTACCTCTTCCACAGGTGAAGCTTTTTTGGCAGGCTGATTGATATTGATCTGCCCTTCACCCGGGAAGATCTGCACAAGATCCAACCGAAAGTCCACCGGCGCCTGGTTCAATAACCGGCGACGTAATTTTTCAACATCTGGGAAGCCATCCGCCAGCAGCAAATCCTCGGTCCATGTTCCCGGAGGTGTATCCGTCATAAACAGGTATCCTCCAGTGCCCAAATCTGCCTGGTAATACCTGATCTTTGGCGTACGGCTGACGCCCAATCCGCGGTCTGTCCCGCCTGTGTCAGAAAAGTGCTTCAGACCTTCATGCGCCAATACATAAGCGTGGGTCAGTCCGCTTTGAGCAATATACAATGAACGGCGGTGAATTGCAGTCAGGTTAATTGCACCGGTGGCCGGCATCCCGCCTTTGACATTTTTTAAGTTCCATTCCATGATCGTCAAATTCAACGTCTCGATCACGCTGCGCAGTGTTGATGTTACTGATCCGCTGGTTTTGAAAAACGCTGAAGAGAGCCGAGCCAGCCAATCCGCCTGAAGGTCCTCAGATAGGTTGCCGTTGGCATGCAGTGTTAGAGAGAGGATCATCAAATCCTCAGCCCGGCTGCGAACAGCCCGGCGCGGAGGTGCGACAGCCATAAACCCTGAAAAAGTCTCTTGTGGTTGTCCTTGCCGCAGCCGAATGGGGGTCAAATTCAAATCATACATAAGCGTCAGGCTCCCTTATCGTTAGGTCTACACCTTCATTATACACATTACCGCACTAAGGTATAATGTTTTTTATGGATTATAAACGATACAACACCTTTGAAGCACTGGCAAATTACAAAGAAGATTGGAATCATTTAGTTGAACAAAGCGCACACAATGTGCCATTCCTGACCTATGAATATCTGCAGGCATGGTGGCAAACGCTCGGCGGAGGCGAATGGCCCGACACCAGCGAACTGGTATTGATTGCCGCCTTTGAACAGGGACAACTGGTTGGGATTGCACCGCTGTTCCACGCTAAAAATGTGCTCGGTCAACCAGCTCTGATGTTCGTCGGTGCCATTGAAGTTTCAGACTTCCTCGATTTTATCGCGAGGCCTGATGACCTGTCAGAATTTCTGACCGGACTGCTCGATTTCCTTTCTGCCAACCCCGGCATCCCGGCTTGGGAACACCTGGACCTCTACAACATTTTGGAAGATTCCCCCACCCTATCCGTGCTTGAGGCTGAAGCTGAAAACCGCGGCTGGTCGCATAAAAAAGTACACTTACAGCCCGCGCCTTACATCCCATTGCCAGGTGATTATGATGCTTACCTTGCTATGATCGACAAAAAGCAGCGCCACGAAATCCGACGTAAGCTGCGCAACGTGGAGCAAAGCCTGGCGGATCCAGATCTCTACTTCACGGTAGACGCCGAAAGCCTTGATGCGGATGTGCAAACCTTCATTGAGATGATGGCACAGGACCCAAACAAACGCGACTTCCTGACAGAACCCATGCGCCAGCATCTCCATAATACAGCCCGGATCGCCTTCGATAAAGGCTGGCTGCACCTGGCGTTCTTCACCCTTGACGGCAACAAAGCCGCAGCCAATCTCTCATTTAAATACAATGATCGCCTGTGGCTCTACAACTCCGGCTGGGATTGGGAATACCGGGATTACTCCCCGGGGTGGGTGCTGCTGGCCAATCTGATCAAGTGGTCAACCGAAAACGGCATCCGCGAATTCGACTTCATGCGCGGCGATGAACCCTATAAATACAAATTTGGCGGCATTGACCGGCACATCTACAGGATGGTACTAACGCCCTGACGAATAGGGATTAGGTATTGGGTATTCGGTGATTGGGGATTAGTGATTGGGGATAAGGGATTAGTAATTGGATCATCAGGCTATTTTGTCTTGATTTAAAAAATGAAGCAAAAACTTAACAAATCATCAAAATAAGTTGTTGTCATTTTTTATTCCCTTTAATTTGTCATACCAATCCCATGACCCATTTTCTTCTGATTTCTTGTTCCCTAATTCCAAATACCTAATACCTGATACCTGATACCCAATACCTGATACCTAATCCCTAATACCCAACCCCTCTCCCCGTTTCTTACAAATTATTAATACCTCATCGCCCTCACCATTCTTGACGGCATTTTTTGCTCGTGGTAACATTAAGTTTGTGCTATTTTAGCACTCTCAGCTTGAGAGTGCTAAAATTTAAACAGAGGCTATGATGCAATTAACTGACCGGCAAAAACTGATCCTGACCCTGATCATTCACGAGCATATTCGCACCGCGCAGCCCGTGGGCTCAAAAACCCTGGTTCAAAAATACACCCTCGAAATGAGCTCTGCCACTGTGCGTAATGAAATGGCCTTCCTGACAGATTATGAACTTTTGCGGCAGCCCCACACCTCTGCCGGGCGTGTGCCGACCGAAGAGGGCTATCGCTATTTTGTCGGCAACCTTGTGCAAAAAAGCGGATTGCCCACCAACACCAGGCGCACGATTACGCACCAGTTCTACCAATCCCGGCAGGATATTGAGCAATGGCTCAAGCTGGCGGCATCGGTGCTTGCCAATCAGTCCCAGGCAGCCTCTTTGGTGACCGCACCCCACTCTGAAAAAGCCATCTTCAAGCACCTCGAGCTGATCGCCACACGCGGCCGGCAGGTGTTGATGGTACTTGTGCTGATGGGTGGTGAAATCCGCCAGCAGTTCATCGCCTTGCAAGAGCCAGTTTCACAGGAACAGCTCTCGCAAATTGCTAACCGGCTCACGCATCTCTGCAGCCGGTGTGATATTCAGCAGATGTCCCGCCTGAAAGGGCAGCTTGATGCTCTGGGGCAGGATATTTTAGAGATCCTTTTGGCAGAAATGGCGCTGACCGAAAGATCCGCCACTGGCGAGATCTACCTGGATGGGATGACCAATGTCCTCTCCGAGCCAGAGTTTTCCGAGTCAGATGAGGCCCGTCAGGCGCTCCACATCCTCGAAGAACGTTCATTGCTCGAAAACCTGCTTGCCAGCACGGTGATGAACGCAGATGTGGGCGGTATCCAGGTTTTGATCGGCGGTGAAGGCACCTGGGAAGAATTGCGCCAGTGTTCCGTAGTATTAGCCCGTTACGGTGACCCCAACACGCTCACCGGTTCGATCGGTGTGTTAGGCCCGATCCGCATGCCCTATGACCGCACCATCTCAACCGTGCGCTTTGTGGCCAATGTGCTCAGCGATCTTGTATCTGAAACGCTGGCGGTGTAATCACCCTGAAAATTGAAATCATTATTTTTGGAGAAATTTATGAAAAAAGAAAAACCCGAAGAGCAAGAGAAGAAAGATAAACAACAAGGTGCAACCCCTGAAGGAGAAGGAATGGAATCTGAAGCAAAACCCTTCGTCGGATTGACACTTGATGAATTCGACGCCATGGAAAAACAGATCGAATCCCTCAAATCGGAGGTTGACGAGAAAACCGATCAATGGCTCCGCTCACGCGCAGACTTTGAGAATTACAAGAAGCGTGTCTTGCGGGATGCGACCCGCACAAAACAAGACGCGATGATCAACATTCTAAAGATCTTCCTTGAAATTTCGGATGATCTTGAACGCGCCCTCAAACACAGCCCGGAAGATAAAAATGCGCAGGGTTGGGTGGATGGCATTGGTTTAATTTATCAGAAACTCCTCAATAAAATGAACAACCAGGGAGTGGAACGCATGCAAGTCAACCCGGGCGATGAATTCGACCCCAACATCCACGAAGCCATCACCCAGGAAGACCACCCGGATTTTGAAGATGGACAGATCATCGAAGTCCTACAGCCGGGTTATAAAATTTCAGACCGAATTATTCGCCCCGCAATGGTACGGGTAGCAAAATAGAAAACAGGAGAAAAAATGGGAAAAATCATTGGTATTGATCTTGGCACAACAAACTCTGTCGGCGCAGTCATGGTTGGCGGTGAACCTGTTGTCATCCCCTCGGCTGAAGGCGAACGTCTGGTGCCCTCTGTTGTGGCTGTCAACAAAAACGGTGAACGATTGGTAGGGCGGGTAGCCCGCAACCAGGCAATCACCAACCCGGAGAACACAATCTTCTCCATCAAACGCTTTATGGGGCGCAAATTTGACGATCCGGATGTTCAAAAAGCGCTCAAACTGGTCCCCTACAAGGTATCCAAAGCGCCTAATGGCGACTTGCGCGTTTCATTAGCGGGTAAAGAATATTCACCGCCCGAAATTTCTGCTATGATCCTTTCGAAGATCAAACGTGATGCTGAAGCCTATCTTGGCGAACCTGTTACACAGGCAGTCATCACCGTGCCGGCATATTTTAACGACGCACAACGCAATGCCACCAAGGACGCCGGCAAAATCGCTGGTCTCGAAGTGTTGCGCATCATCAATGAGCCGACAGCTTCATCTTTGGCTTATGGTCTTGATAAAAAGAAAAACGAAATCATCGCTGTCTACGACCTGGGCGGCGGCACATTCGACATTTCTGTTCTTGATGTGGGTGAAGGTGTGTTCCAAGTGCGCTCAACCAGCGGCGACACCTTCTTAGGCGGAGACGATTTCGATCAGCGCATCATCGATTACATCGCCGATGAATTCAAGCACGACTCGGGCATCGATCTGCGAAACGATCGCCAGGCGTTGCAGCGCTTGAAAGAGGCTGCAGAAAAAGCCAAGATCGAACTGTCATCCACCATGCAAGCTGAGATCAACCTGCCTTACATCACCGCCGATGCGTCTGGGCCAAAACACCTTGTCACGACGCTGACCCGCTCCAAGCTTGAGCAATTAACCGAGGATCTGGTCGAGCGCAGCCTGACACCTGTCAAAAAAGCCATGAGTGATGCCAATCTTAAAACTAAAGAAATTGACGAGGTCGTTTTGGTCGGTGGTATGACTCGCATGCCCCGCATCCAATCAGAGGTTGAAAAAATGTTTGGCAAAGAACCGCACAAGGGCGTCAACCCGGATGAGGTCGTTGCGGTGGGTGCGGCTATCCAGGCAGGTGTGCTGGGTGGTGAAGTCAAAGATATCCTGCTTTTGGATGTCACCCCGCTTTCCCTATCTGTTGAAACCCTTGGCGGTGTTGCCACCACTTTGATCAAACGCAACACGACCATCCCCACAAAGGAAAGCCAGATCTTTTCCACCGCCAGCGACAACCAGACCCAGGTGGAAATCCACGTGCTGCAGGGTGAAAGGCCTATGGCGGCAGACAATAAATCCCTCGGCAAATTCATCCTCGATGGCATTCCACCAGCGCCGCGCGGCGTTCCGCAAGTTGAAGTGACCTTCGACATCAATGCCAACGGGATATTAGAAGTGACCGCACAGGATAAAGCCACAGGACGCAGTCAGAACATCACCATCACAGCCTCATCAGGCCTCAGTGAAGAAGAAGTCGAGCAGATGCGGCAGGCTGCTGAACAACACGCAGAAGAAGACCGCAAGCGCCGTGAGCTGATTGAGACTAAAAATCAGGCAGACAACATGGTTTATTCTGCCGAGAAAACGCTCAAAGATCTTGGCGATAAAGTTCCCGCTGACCTGAAAAAGCAAGTTGAAGATGCTGCCGCGAAAGTGCGTGAGGTGAAAGATGGCGAGGATATGGAAGCAATCAAGAAAGCAACCGATGATCTCGCCGAAGTGCTCCAAAAACTTGGCGCAGCAGCTTATCAACAAAGCCAGCAAGCGGAAGGCGGTAAAGCCGCAGACGATACCCCGCCCGATGAGGGCGGTAATGATGACGAAGATGTGGTGGACGGCGAGTTCAAGCAAGTCTGAGCCGGGCACATTCTAAGTAAAATAACAGGTGCCCGGGTTTTCCGGACACCTGTTACAATCAAACGCTCTCCGTTTGACATCACCTGCAATCCTGAGTAAACTAAGCCGAATTGCGATAGATACAAAATTATCAGCCAACAACACAAGAATTAGACGGATTTATGGCAAAGAGAGATTATTATGAGGTGCTTGGCGTTCCCCGCAGCGCCAGCCCAGATGAACTGAAATCAGCATTTCGCGGGCTTGCACGCAAGTTTCATCCCGATGTCAGTGATGACCCGGACGCTGAAGAAAAGTTCAAAGAAATCAATGAGGCATACGCTGTCCTTTCAGATAACGAAAAACGCGCTGCCTATGACCGCTATGGTCACGCCGGCGTTAACACACAGGGAATGCCCGATTTCACCAATATCGATCTCTCAGACATCCTCGAGGGCATTTTTGGTTTTGGCGGTTTCGGCGGCATGGGCGGGCGCCGTGCCCGAAATGCACCCCGCAGGGGGGCTGACCTTTCCAGCCGGATCAAACTTAGTTTTGAAGAAGCAGCCTTCGGAACCGAAAAAGAAATTCAAATTACACGTGACGAAGTGTGCCACACCTGCAACGGTTCAGGTGCCAAACCTGGCACATCACCATCTACCTGTCCAAACTGCAACGGCACAGGTGAAGTCCGCCAGGTGCACCAAACCCTGCTGGGATCTATGGTGCAAGTGGTGACCTGTCCGCGCTGTAACGGACGAGGTGAAATCATTGAAACCCCATGTCCTACCTGCAATGGCCGAGGCTTGGAGCGAAAGACTATCAGCAAGATGGTAACCATCCCTGCCGGGATCTCTAGCGGGGTTCAAATCCGTCTGGCTGGCGAAGGCAATCCCGGCTCCAATGGCGGACCGCATGGCAATTTCTATCTTGAAATCGAAGTTGAAAATCACGAATTCTTCCGCCGCAGGAATGATGACATTCTATTGGATTTAGACATCAACATTGCCCAGGCAGTTCTGGGCGACATGATCAAAGTTCCCACACTCAACGGCGATGTAGAACTGCGTATACCGCCAGGCACGCAACCCGGCAAGACATTCAGGCTGCGCGACCAGGGTATTCCCCACCTGCGCGGATCAGGTCGGGGCGATGAATTGGTCACAGTATCGGTCCAAATCCCCTCACGGCTGACGGATGAGCAGCGGAAATTGTTTGAATCACTCGCAAAAACCATGGATCCGGATATCAAAATCCAGCAGCAAAGTTTTTTTGAAAAATTGCGGGATGTTTTCGGAGGTTAACTTGCAAGAAAATGCACATTGGGTCGAAGTCAAATTAGTTTCCGACGGTGAAATCGCTGAAGCCCTGGCAGAAGTGCTGGGGCGTTTTGTGTCCAATGGGATTGTGGTCGAAACCGTGACCACCTACGACGCCCATTTGCATGAGAACGTCCCCACAGGCGAGATTGCCGTCTCGGGCTACCTGACGGTAGATTCTCAGCTCGAAGACAAAAAGCGCAAACTCGAAGAAGCGCTCTGGCACATGTCACAAATCGCACCCATCCCCCAAGCCACTTACACCCTGGTCCAGGATGAGAACTGGATGGCTGCCTGGAAAAAGCACTACACCCCCATCAGTATCGGAGAAAATATCCTGATATTGCCTGCCTGGCATGAGCCCGAACCAGAAGAAGAGCGGGTCATCATCCGCATTAACCCGGCGATGGCATTTGGCACCGGCACGCACCCGACAACCCAGCTCAGCCTGAAGCTATTGGAGAGGTACATCAAACCCGATCAGCATGTTTTCGACATCGGCTGCGGCTCTGGTATCCTCTCAATCGCAGCCCTCAAGATGGGCGCCCAACATGTGTTAGCTGTGGATGTCGACTCGACTGCGATCACCTCAACCCTTGAAAACACGGCGTTAAACAACATCGACTCGCAACTGATCGAAACCGGCATTGGCTCGGTGAATGAGATCCTCTCAGGTAAATTTGAGAGGGAGCAAGCCCCCCTGGTGCTGGTCAACATACTTGCCACCGTGATCCTCAAACTCTTTGAACAGGGGCTGGGGCAAACCGTCTCAGAGGGAGGCACACTTCTGCTCTCGGGCATCCTCGACTACCAAGAAGCGGACATCCTCAATGCCGCCCAAAACGCTGGTTTCACACGCATCGATCTACTACAGCAAGAGGACTGGATTAGTTTGGCAATGGTGAAGCATGCAGAAAAATAAACAGAAGAACCTCAAGATTCTAATTACCTATTATGGCCTGCTGCAGTCCCTGCACCTGATCGCCCTGATCCGGGCAGGCATCCTGATGCTCTCAGGCACGCCATCCCCATTCCCCCTCCTGCCCCCGCCTGATGGTTGGGAGGTGCAAACCTTACCCTTCCTGTTCGGCTTAGGGGGGACAGACGTTGTCGGCATCATCCTGGGTATTCTGTTTGCTTATTGGGCAGTGGTCAAGGGCAATTATCAGCGCCTAACAGGTTTGGTCTCCCTGACAATTTTTATCACAGGCGCTATCGTTTTCGGAGCAGGCACCTTCCCCAGCAGGGCGTGGGCAGCACACCCCATCGCTTACTGGAGCATGGTCGTATTGTTTATCCCTGCCCCTATTTTGTATATCCTCATGCTCAAGCAAAAAGACATCACAAAAGCATACACAACACAGAAATGAGCCAAAAACCGTGAATCATGAACACATCCGCTGCTTGCTGATCGACCTCGACGATACGCTCTATCCACAGGACAATGGATTATGGCAACTGATCCGTGACCGCATCCATCAATTCATGCTTGAGCAATTTCCCTTTTCACACGATGAAGTTGAACAACTCCGCCACCGGCTCTGGCGGCAATACGGGACGACCTTGCGAGGATTGGTCACAGAATACGACATCGATAGTGACGCCTATCTTGAGTTCGTGCACGATATTCCACTCGAAAATTATCTGGGGCCAGACCCAGAACTTAACCAAATGCTGCAAGATTTACCACAGCGCAAGGTGATCTTCACCAATGCCAGTGCCCCTCATGCTTCCCGGGTGATGGACGTTTTGGGCGTAAGCGAACAATTTGACCAAATCATAGATATTCTTGCCATTTCGCCCTACTGCAAACCGCAACCCGAAGCCTTCCACAAAGCGCTGGCGCTGATCAACGAGCAGCCTCAATACTGCCTGCTGGTGGATGATTCACCCGTGAACCTTGAAGCCGCACAAGCATTGGGTATTGCCACCGTGTCAATTGGGCATCATCACCACGATGGCAGCCCCCACATTGAGAGTATCAAGCAATTAGCAGGGCTATTCCGCCTTTAATCCCAATTCCCTATTCCAATATAATCAAATTCCTTTTTAAATTTGATGCTTTTTAATGTACAATAAATACCATACTAATTTATTCCAACCAATCAAGATTTGGAGGTTAGCGATGGGTAAGAAAAAGGCAGAAAAGAAGGACAAGGTCGAAAAGAAAGACAAGAAAGAAAAGAAGCAAAAGAAGGACAAGAAGCAAAAGAAAGATAAGAAAAACAAGTCTAAAAAAGACGAGGAATCCATAGCTGCAAGCAACTCAGACGAAAACCCGCCGGATAACCCGGACGCCCAAGTAGAAACCCCCGCACCGACCGCCAAAGCACCCAACCACGCGACTGCCACCGAACCCCCAAAAAAACTTACAAATAAAGTCTACGAAAAAGAGCTGCGCAGACTGCAGGTTGAACTGGTCAAGCTTCAAGAATGGGTTAAAAAAGAGAAACTCAAAGTTGTAGTGATCTTTGAGGGACGGGATGCTGCCGGCAAGGGCGGTGTGATCAAACGCATCATGCAATGCCTGAATCCCCGCTCTGCCCGTGTGGTCGCCCTGGGCGTGCCCACCGAACGCGAGAAAACCCAGTGGTATTTCCAGCGCTATATCCCCCACCTGCCCGCGGCAGGCGAAATGGTCCTCTTTGACCGCAGCTGGTATAACCGCGCTGGTGTCGAACGGGTGATGGGCTTTTGCACCGATGAAGAATACTGGGAATTCATGCGTACCTGCCCGGAATTTGAGCGGATGTTGATCCGGTCTGGAATCATCCTGGTCAAATATTGGTTCTCGGTCAGCGATGAAGAACAGGAAAAACGGTTCATGGCACGGCTGGAGGATCGCACCAAACGCTGGAAATTGAGCCCGATGGATGTTGAAGCCCGCAGCCGGTGGGTGGAATACTCAAAAGCCAAAGATGTCATGATGAAATACACCGACATCAAACAGGCGCCTTGGTATGTGGTCAATGCGGATGTCAAGAAAAAAGCCCGTCTGAATTGCATTTCCCACTTGCTCACCATGATCCCCTACGAAGACCTGACCCCCGAGAAGATCGACCTTCCGCCGCGTCAGGAAAATGAGGGCTACGTCCGTCCGCCATTTGAAGACCAAACCTTCGTACCAGAGATCTACTGAGTCCCTTTTGCGGGAAATTCCCCAATAATTTCACTAAACCTCAGCAGGGTTATTTCATGATGCCTGCCTTAATTGAAGAACAAACCATCCAGGCCATCCACAAACATACTGCGGATGTGTTTACAAAATTACGCACCATCCGGCGCGACCTTCACCAACACCCCGAACTTTCAGGGGGAGAAACCCGAACCGCCCACCAGATTGCAGAAAACCTAAAGCATCTGGGCTTAGTTGTGCGCGCTAATGTCGGCGGGTATGGCATCGTTGCGGATTTGATCACGGACCCCGCTTTGCCAACCGTCGCCCTGCGCGTGGACATGGACGCTCTCCCCATCCATGAGATCAACCAGGTGCCCTACCGCTCAACCATCCCGGGCGTGATGCACGCTTGCGGGCATGATGTCCACAGCGCGGTCGGCATCGGCGTCGCACATGTCCTGAGCAAGTTCGGTCGAGCCCTGCCTGGCAACGTACGCTTTATCTTTCAGCCTGAAGAAGAGCAGATCACCGGCGCACGCCGCATGATCCGTGATGGCGCGCTGACCGACCCAACCCCTATCGCGATTTTCGGCTTACATGTCGCCCCACTCCCTGCTGGCCAAATCGCTTGGAGTGACGGTTTATTTTTGGCGGGTTTCGATCACTATCTCGCCTCACTCAAACCACAATCCAGCGTCAACCTCACGCTATCTGACCTAGATGTGGTCGCCAAACGCTGTGTTCGCGCAATCTTGCGCTGCAATCAATGGCAATTGCCAGAAACCTGGCAGGCGATGCAGACTTTTTGGGGATGGATGCAGACAGATTCCCATGAACTGCGGCACTTCATCATCTATGATGCCTCGATGAATGATGAAGACCCTGAAATGTGGCACGGCCAATTTGGGATCGGGATCAAAGCCGCCACCCCTAACCTGCGTCTGGCCGCACTTGGGCGGATTAAGGCTCGCCTGAACGCCATTTGCAAGGCGACTCTCACCCAATATCACCTTGAGCATGCCGGGACGATGCCCGATATGATTAATAACTCAACACTCGTCCGCAGCACCTTTCCTGCGCTGAGCAGTGCTTTTATGCCGCAGCAATTACTTCATCTCAGGGCTGCCTTCCCTTTTAACTGTGAGGATTTCGCTTACTATACGAAATATATTCCGGGTGCGATGTTCTGGCTGGGGGCAGCCGACACCAAAAATGGTAAATATGCCCTGTTGCACACGCCCGATTTTGACGTGGATGAAGAATGCATCGCAACTGGCACAACCGCTTTATCCATCCTGCTTTACGAAGCGCTTTTGCAAGAACGCAAATAACCCCCTCGCTATACATTCATATCAATTATTAATAATTTTGTGGTAACCTTCATAAAATTACTGAAAACACAAGATTATCTACGGTAAAAAATCCTGTGTTGAGTAATATATTTTAATTGTGTTAGTGATTGAGAATTAATTTAGGAGTGAACATGGAAAACAAATCCGTCCGAACATGCTTGACAGTCGGGATCAGCATCATCATTCTGATTGTTGTCTTTTTTGCGGGAGCAGGCACAGGCTATTTTGTCCCCCGCTTATTGGGCATTGGCAATACCACTGTCTCGGGCCCCATTGAGTGTCCGCCCTGCCCCGAAGAAAGTTTTTTGCCAGCCGATCCCGAAACCCAAACGGAATCGGAAACCCCTGCACAACCAACGGATACACCCCAATTTATCGCTGTTGACCCCCAAGAAAGCACGCCTCAAGAACTAGAGGATCTGTTCGACCCCTTCTGGGAAACATGGTCAATCGTCCACGATGAATTTGTGGACCAACCCGTGGACGACCTGGCATTGATGCGCGGCGCGATTGAAGGCATGCTGGGTGCCCTGGGTGACCAGCACACCTCCTATATGTCCCCGGAAGAATTTACTCAGGCGAACGAATCGCTTGAAGGGGAATATGAGGGCATCGGCGCCTGGGTGGATATCACCGGTGATTTCGTGCAGATCATCAGCCCCATGCGCAACTCACCTGCGGCTGAGGCCGGACTGCAACCCAACGACCAGGTGATCGGCGTGGATGGCGAGGATATGACCGGTATCCCGGGCGATCTGGTGCTTCAACGCATTCTTGGTCCCGCCGGCTCGGATGTCACATTGACCATCAAACGCGGTGAGGAGATATTTGATGTCTCCATCACACGGGCGGCTATTGTCGTCCCGACAGTTGAATATGAACTGCTGGAGAAAAATATCGCTTATGTTGCCCTGGCAACCTATGGCGACAACACCACCGAGCAACTGCAAGAAGCCCTGGTTGACCTCCTCAAGCAAAACCCGGATGGTTTGATCCTTGACCTGCGCAATAACGGCGGCGGGTATCTGACCACAGCAATCGAGGTTGTCTCTGAATTCATCCGTGAAGGCGTTGTAATGTATGAGCAATATGGTGACGGCCAAACCTATGCCTATGAAGCTATCCCTGGCGGTCTGGCGACCAAGATCCCCTTGGTTGTGCTGGTGAACGAAGGCACAGCATCGGCTTCGGAAATCACTGCCGGCGCCATTCAAGACCTTGAACGCGGCGTTTTGGTGGGTGTGACCACCTACGGTAAAGGTTCAGTGCAGAGCTGGATCGAACTCAAAGACAATGCTGGCGGTGTGCGTGTGACGATCGCCCGTTGGCTCACCCCCGACGGCCGCCAAATCAGTGAAGAAGGCCTGACTCCCGAATACATCGTAGAGATGACTGAAGAAGATTACGTCAACGGCGACGATCCCCAGCTTGAAAAGGCCATTGAAGTTTTACAAGATATGGTTCAATAATTCAAGAGAGGTTGATGAGAGATGTTTCTCTTCCCGACATTTAATATCAATTACCTGCTCTACATGCTGCCGGCAATTTTGCTGAGCCTTGGCGTTCAACTGTATGTCAATGCCAGCTTTTCTCGCTGGAGCAAGGTGCGTAACAATTCCGGTATGACCGGCGTGCAGGTTGCCCAACGGCTGTCTGAAAGTATGCGGTTGTATGACCTCAAACTCCAGGGCACCCCGGGACGCCTGACCGACCATTATGACCCGCGCAACAACGTGCTCAGCTTATCGCGAGATATCGCTCAGGGATCAACCGTGGCTGCAATGGCGATCACAGCCCACGAATTAGGCCATGCCCAGCAAGACCAGCAGGATTATCTTCTGATGCGCATCCGCTCCGCCATGGTGCCTGTGGTCAACATCGGCACATCGGTCGGTTGGATCTTTATTTTGATTGGATTACTCCTGCAGATTAGCGGCCTGGCATGGATCGGCGTAATCGCATTTTCGGCCGGCGCAATCTTCTCCATCGCGACCTTGCCGGTGGAACTGAATGCCTCGCGCAGAGCACGGGAACTGCTCGAAAAGAACGGTTTGATCACCACAGCGCAAGAACGGCGTGGGGTCAACCAGGTGTTGAACGCCGCTGCGCTGACCTATGTGGCAGCGATCGCTTCATCGGTGATGCAGCTCCTGTATTTCGCCTCCCTGGCAGGCGGCACCTCCCGCCGCAGAGGATAACCTGTAAATTCTCAAACACAAAAGCGCCTTAAAATAGAGGCGCTTTTTCGTATCTAAATATTTTTCAACTATGCTGCGGGCTTTTTCTTCAATAACCAACGCCCAAAGGTCAACACAGCCAGCAAGATCGCAGCAACCAGTGCTGTGATAGCGACAACAGGCGTATCGCCATGCTTGACCCAGATCCCAACAAAGGCCCACACCAGCACCAAGGGGTAAGCGACTTCCTTGCGCAGGAAGATCATCAGCACACCCAGTGATGTGGCGACAGCCAGCATGATCACGGTCCACACAGGTGCGCTCAGTGGTGCCCCGCGCCAGCCAATGAAGTAAAGCGCCTGCGAGATGTTTGCCACCACCGCCACGGTTGCCCAACCAAGATAAATCGAAAAGGGTGTAGCCAACAGCAGTTTCTCGGTCAGCGGGCGTTGGGTCTTCCCAATCCCCAATCGCAGGTAGATCACCAGCAAACTGATCAAAAGGCCAATGATCGGCACCAGAGTCATCACAAATTGCTGGTAATGCCACAAAAAGATCCACAAGGTGTTAAAGATGTTTGATGCTACAAACCAGGTAGTGATTTTATCGACATCCGGATTGGCTTTACCTTTAGGTGTAACGCTGTAGATCGCAAAGCCGATCAGCGCCAGGTAGATCAACCCCCAGATTGAAAAGACATAACCCGCCGGCACAAACAAGATCGGGAATTGGTCCGACACTTCACCGGTGGTCAATCCATTAATCGGGAGGGTGTTGGCAAGCCCATTCACGACCAGGATTAAGGCTAAGCTCGCAAATATTAGAAATCGTTTTGTTTTCATGTGTTCTCCTTAATGTTGTTATGATTACTCTTTCATTATAAACGAACAACAATGAATGATAAAAAGTTGTACAATCTTAACCGGTATTGAGATGCAATCACACTTTACTCTTACGCGTTGATTTTTTACATTGCTACCTCCATCCAAGACTTGTTCAGGGCTTGCAAGCCAATCCAATTTTCAATATAATCCCTATCTGCTCAGAAATTGCATGTATAGACGCATGCAGCGTGAATCAGCAATTCCCTTTATAATTTAGGGAAGAAAGGAGTGTCAATTTGAATCATAAAAATACAATTTTAACGATATCTCTGTTTATCCTGCTATCCATCAGTCTGGCCGCGTGCGCCACTTCGGCAGACGCCCCTGCACAGACGATTGAACGCTACCATCAAGCGCTGGTTGACAAGAACGAAGAACAGATGGTCAACCTTTCCTGTGCCGATTGGGAGTTCATGGCCATGCTCGAACTGGATAGCTTCGTGAGTGTTGAAACAACCCTGGTCGATGCCGCTTGCCAAACCGTCAGCCAGGAGGGCGACAGGGCTTACGTCACCTGCGAGGGGGCTATCTCCGCCTCTTATGACGGCGAGGCTCGCGAATTTCCACTATCCGGGCAGACCTATCTCGTCGTCCAGGAAGCCGGCGAATGGCGCATGTGCGGCTATGAATAAGGTTGTTGCCTGATGCGCTGGTTCAAAAAACACATCTTTACAAAAGAAAATCTCTGGGCGCTGCTGCTCTGTTTGCTGATCACCTTGTTGGTGATTTTCAGTGCTGAACGCACACCGCTCTGGATCTATCAGGGTTTCTAAATGTCATTAATCAACATCCTGATCCTGATTGTTAGCGCCCTCCTGCTGCGTTTTGCATTCCCGGGCAAATTGCGCCGGTGGGCACTGCTGGTTGTGTCCACACTGGCAATCTTCTGGCTGCAGCCTGCCCTGCCCATCCGCAATATGGATTTTTGGTTCCCGCTTGCCACCCTCGGGTTGATTCTGCTGAGTTGGGCGCTCACAGCGGACGGCGATCAACTAAAACAAAAAAGGAACTGGCTGGCTGTCGCGTTGACTCTTGCCGTGGTACTGATCATTGCACTGACACGTTTCATCAGTTTTGAGGGGCTGATCACCGCCACCCGACCTCCGCAGATTCACCAAATCATCATCGCACTGGTTGTCTTTATAAGTGCCGCTTACCTGCTCACACGGTATGCCAATCCCACAGAAACCGCCCTCAGCCTGGGAATTTTGGCATTGCTGCTGATTTTCCTTGTGCTTAAAACCCCAATTTTGTCCTTGTATTCGAGTATGGGACTGCGCCGCCTGATGGCACAAGATCCTGCCCTGGCGCAATCAACCGACCTGGGTTGGTTAGGGTTCTCGTATGTAGCCTTCCGGCTAATTCACACCCTGATCGATCGCATGATGGGGCGTCTGAAGGACATCCAGCTTGACGAATATTTGGTATACACGATCTTCTTCCCGGCATTCATCGCCGGCCCGCTTGACCGTCTGCAGCGTTTTCGCAAAGACCTCGACTCGCCCACCCCCCTCACCGCCCAGGAGGTTTTAGCGGCAGGCAAGCGACTGGCAATCGGTCTTTTCCGAAAATTTATCCTGGCAGATTCCCTGGCGATCATTGCCATCTCTGCCTCTAACACCAGCCAGGTGAATTCGGCGGGTTGGTTGTGGCTGATGTTGTTTGCCTATTCATTTCAACTATTCTTTGATTTTGCAGGATACACCGATATTGCCATCGGCGCCGGGCTGTTTTTAGGGTTTACGCTGCCAGAGAACTTCAACCGCCCATACCGGCAGCCAAGCCTGAGCCTGTTTTGGAATAACTGGCACATGACCCTCACCCAATGGTTTCGCGGGTATTACTTTAACCCGGTCACCCGTGGTTTACGCCGTGATGGGAAGCTTTCTGCACCAATGACCATCCTGTTTACCCAAATCAGCACGATGCTGATCATCGGATTATGGCACGGCGTCACTCGCAGTTACCTGGTCTGGGGTGCTTGGCACGGTTTAGGGCTCTTCATCCACAACCGCTGGAGCGCGTTTTCCAGCCCAAAGGTGGCTGCCGTCACACAGTCCAAACCCTGGCTTGGCAATCTCTTCCAGGTCAGCGGCATCTTATTTACCTTCCTGTTCGTCAGTTTAGGCTGGATCTGGTTCTCGATGCCAACTGTGGGGTTAGGCTGGCAAACCTTCACCAGGTTATTCGGGTTGGGAGGTTGAGCGTTTTGCTGCCTGCATTGAAGAAAGCCCCTCTATTGTTATTATTAGGTCTTATCCTGGTTTTGGCTGCCTGCACGCCAACCCCTGCAACATCCACCATCAACACACCAGCGCAGAGTACGAATACCCCAGAATCCGCCCAACCCACAAAAAACCCATCCTCAACTCGTGTGACCGCCACCGAATCAAACGAAAACAACCCGGGAGTGCCAACACCGACAGCCTACCACACACCCACACCAACACCAGATCTGCGTCTCAGGCCGGAGTTGTGGCAAAATTGGCCCATCATCCCAGACCTCAGCCCGCAAATGGCAGAAGTCTATCAACTGGGGAAAGACCTGGGGCGTGACCCGCAAGTCTTTTCAGTGATCGGCGACTGCCAGAGCTCGCCGACCTACTTCCTCAGCATCTATGACGAGGGGCGTTACACCTTACCCGAAGGGCAGGAGGCTCTCGAAGAGACCATCACCTGGTATGCGAGTTCATATGCCCACCGCAGCATCACCGTCAAAAACGGGATGACCGCCCCCGGCGCCCTCAACCCGCGTTGGGCAGAACCTGAATTATGCGAATCTAACGAGACTCCAGTTGAATGTGAGATCCGGCTCAGCAACCCCTCGCTGATGCTGATCAGCCTTGGCACCAACTGGAATCCCGCATCCACGCAAGAGGAATATATCGCCTATCTCACGCAGATTGTTGAAACTCTGCTTGAAAACGGCGTGATCCCGGTACTCTCTACCAAAGCGGACAATGTCGAAGGGGATTACAGCCGCAACCTGGCGATGGCGCAGGTCGCTTTTGACTATCACCTCCCGCTGTGGAATTTTTGGGCAGCGGTCAAAGACCTGCCAAACATGGGGTTGGATGATTCACGTGAGGATGTTTATCTCAACTATCGGGGCTGGGACGTCCGCAATTATTCCGCGCTGGTGCTGCTCGACCACCTTCGCACCCAGCTTGCTGATATCGAAGAATAGAGTTAGTAAAACCAATGATGACTGAAGAACACGCACACGAAAACCAACAAACCAGCAAATTTATCCGCAACGTCCTCATCAAGGGCGTCTTGCTGTTCATGATCCTCAATTTCTTGACCGCGTTGATACCCGCTGGGAGCAGTTTAGGGCGTCTATCGCTGTATAACCATGTCCTGCCGGGCCGGGTTCGGCTGCCCTTTGGCGAGAACCCCCAGCAAGCCTACAACCTGAGCCTCTACGACCTTGAGGTGATGTTTGCCAGCCACGAGATTGAAGCCGGACCGAAACCTGATGATGAGTTCCGGATTATCTTGATCGGCGATAGTGCTGCCTGGGGCATTTTACTTGAACCGCAAGATACGCTGGCTGGCCTGATCAACCAGGACAACCTGAAAACCGCAGATGGAAGAGCGGTGCGTGCCTACAACCTGGCATATCCCTCCATGTCGTTACTCAAAGACCTGATCATCTTAGAAAAAGCCCTTACCTATCAACCCGATTTGATCATATGGCCGGTGACGCTTCAATCGTTCCCGAACAAGATCCAAATCGAAACACCTCTGGTTGCTAACAACCCTGACCGGGCAAAATCGCTGATCGAGGCTTACGACCTGCCTCTGAACCCCGAAAGCGAAGATTTTGTTCTGCCCACTTTTTGGGATAGAACCTTGATCGGCCGCCGCAGAGCTATCCTGGATGCAACTCAGTTGCAGCTTTATGGTGTGTTGTGGGCGTCTACCGGCATCGATCAAACTTACCCTGAAGACTACACCCCAGCGCAGCTTGATTTCGAAAAAGATGATTCTTTTGTGGGTTGGTACACAGGGGCTTTGCCTCTCAACCAGTTGGCAACGAATATCCTCAAAGCAGGGGCTGAAATGGCCGGAGAGATACCGGTTTTGGTTGTAAACGAGCCCATCCTGATCAGCGATGGGGAAAACAGCGATATCCGTTATAACTTTTTTTATCCGCGCTGGGCTTACGATCAATATCGCCTGAACCTGGCAGAACGATCGGTGTATGCTGACTGGTCTTATGTAGATCTCTGGGATATCATCCCACCGGATGAATTCACCAATTCAGCCGTCCACCTCTCGTCCGAAGGTTCCCTCATTTACTATCAAACCTTAAAGCCCACCTTGGCGAGATTGATTAACCAATAAGTGGTAAAATAACGCCGATAACTGATCAGAACCATTGCAAGGAGATATTATTTTAATGAAAGATGAAATTATCGCAAAAACAACCGCTTACCTGCAACAAGAAATCCTGCAGCAGCCTAACCGCACCATTGCCACGGATGAGGCATTGATCTCCAGCGGGTTGATCGATTCCTTCAGCCTGGTAGATGTCGCACTTTTTGTTGAAGAAAATTTCGATGTAGTCATCGATGACACCGAACTGAACGCCGAAACCTTCGACACGCTTGAGGAACTGGCTGATCTGATCATTGAACGTCAGGGCTGAAGGATGCAGACCTTTCATCACATTTTAAAATCGAATTATGAAAACAAAGCAGACCAGGTGGCAATCTACTTGCAGCACGCCGGTCAGGAAGATTTGCCCATCACCTACCGTGACCTCCTCAACCGTGCTGTCGGTACGCAACAAGCGCTTGAAAACCAGGGAATCAAACCGGGTGAAGTTGTCCTGCTGATCCTCCAGCATGGCGAGGACTTGATTTATTCCTACTTTGGCATCATCCTGCATGGGGCAATCCCATCCATCATGCCCTACCTGACAGAAAAATTGCAGCCAGACCGTTACCGAGCTGACCTTTCCGCACTGATTGATGTAACCCAACCTGCCGCCATTATCACTTTCGCAAATTTTGAGAATGAAGTCCGGTCTGCACTTAAAACAGGCGATTCTGTGCGAACGGTGATCATCGCCGAGGATATCGGCAAAACCGGTCAGCCAAGCTTCGACCTCAACCGCCGGCAACCGGAAGATGTCGTGCTTTTGCAGCATTCCTCAGGGACGACGGGCTTGCAAAAAGGCGTTGCGCTTTCACACCAAGCCGTTCTGAACCAGATCACTACCTATGCCGATGTGTTGCACATCAGCCCTGAGGATGTTGTCGTGAGCTGGTTGCCGCTTTACCATGATATGGGTCTGATTGCGGGTTTCCTCATGCCGCTGCTTTACGGCCTCCCCCTTGTTTTGATGTCGCCCTTCGACTGGGTGCGTGCCCCTTACCGGTTGATGCATGCCGTCAGTAAATACAAAGGCACGTTGGTGTGGCTGCCCAATTTTGCCTACAACTTCTGCGCTACAAAAATCCGCCCCCGTCACATGGAGGGTGTAGATCTCAGCTCATGGCGGGCAGTCATCAATTGTTCTGAACCCATGCGCCACGAGAGCCATCAGCTCTTTTTAGAGACTTTTCAGCCTTATGGCTTTAAAGAAAGCGCATTAGCAACAAGCTATGCCATGGCTGAAAATACATTCGCTGTCACCCAGGGGGGCATTAATAGCCCGGTGACCATCGACCCCATTGACCGGGAATCACTCCAGGTGGATCGGATTGCCCAACCGGCAATAGAGAATCGCCCGACCATCAATATGGTATCGGCAGGACCGCCCATCCCAAACACAGAAGTTAAAGTGATTGATGCAGAGGGCAAAACCCTGCCGGAACGGCATATCGGCGAGATTGCACTGCGATCAAATTGTATGTTGACCTCCTATTATCACCGCCCAAATGTCACCGAACAAAGCTTTTTGGATGGCTGGTATTTGACCGGTGATTTTGGATATATGCTGAACGGTGAAGTTTTCATTACAGGGCGCAAAAAGGATCTGATCATCGTCGGCGGGAAGAACATTTACCCGCAAGACCTGGAGCGCCTTTCTATGACCGTGCCTGGCGTCCACCCTGGACGTGTGGTTGCCTTTGGCATCTTCTCCCAACGTGCCGGCACAGAACAGGTGGTGATCGTTGCCGAAGTAGATGATGCCGAACCTGAGGAAAAACAGCGCATTGCCAACGACATCCGCCAAACCGTCACCCAGGGATCGGCTGTAGCACTCAGGCATGTTCACCTGGTTGATGAAGGCTGGATTATTAAAACCAGTTCCGGTAAAACCGCCCGCCTGGCAAACCGCGACAAGTTCATTCAAGAAACAGGCTATACCGTCGATTAAATAAACAACCCCCAGTAAGACTCACTCTCCTGGGGGTTTATTCTTAATCCCTCGATCATGGTTCCATGATATAGAAATTATCAAACCCAATTTTAGCCCTGGGATTTTCCCAGCTTTCAACCGTCAATCCGACCAGCCCCGGGACGTAGTTGGGATCAGTGATTTCTGCCAGCAGGGTATCCTCAAGCGCCAATGCCAGACCGTCAGGCCCGCAATAAGCACCGAGTAAATATGGCCCACCCGCCGCAATCTGGTTAGAATAAGTCCATTCCACCAGAGAAACATATTTATCATCTTCATATTTCCAGATCGAATAATAGCCATCTTCGCTGATCTCAAGCATGGTGAAGTTGTCACTATCCACAAAACCGCATACAAAACCAAAATTGCTGTCTCCGGCGGGCTCTATCACCTCAACATCCGCCACCATCACCAGGCTTTCATAAGTGTCCGGCAGCACAGACCACAGCACCATCCCCTCTACATACACATCAAACACCAGCATCCCATCCGTGATTCGGGCGGTCCCTTCTGGTTCATCGAACAGGTTCCAGCCATTGCTGTTGTCCGAAAAATCCTCAACGAACATCATATCCCCTTCCGGTTCAAATTCTTCTTGAGCCCGGTTATCGATCGTTTCACTGATTGAAATCTCACCCGCAGCAGCCGCTTCGATCATCGGTTGGGCAAGTTTGATCGGCCTGAGCGCATTGATGAACCCGCCTGTCGGGACGCAATTATCACTTTCATCCACAAACCCATCCCGGTTTGTATCCGCCAAAGGTCGGCAATCGACGACCATGTTGCCAATATCTCCCGAGCCGACCTGGGTAGGAATACCAATCAGCTCGCCCCGAGGTGTGGCTGCCAGTCCCCCGCTGTTGCCGCCCGCGATTGTCGCCGATGTCTTGATGAATGCCCGGTTGCCATAAGGCGCTTCAGACGTAAACCCGCTGACCTCACCCCGAGTCAGAGTGATCGTCGCGCCGCCAATGCCCGGGTAACCCATGATCACGATTTGATCGCCCAAAGAGAGTGTGTCCGAATCGCCAATCACCACCGGTTCAATCCCATAAGAACTGAAATTTGCCAGACCGCCGTCAAGGTCTGAACGCACCTTGATCACTGCCAGGTCCAAATCGGCATCCGCTTGCATCACATCGGCATAAAATCGCTCCTCAGGCGGTTGGTCCTGGGCGGTGGTAATCGCCACGACTAAATCTATAACTTCATAATAACGGTCTGAAAGGATGACGTGGGCATTGGTCAGGATCAATCCATCCTCAGAAACAACTGTGCCTGAACCAGTCCAGCCTTCGACCAACTGTCCATTTACCTCAACCAGTGCGATGATTTGCACAACGGATCGGTAAGGGATCACTTCACCCAATTCTGTCACCGGGCTGGTGTCGGTTGCAACAACAACCTCGCTCTCGATGATTGAAATATTGATGGGTTGCGCAAACACTGATGCTCCTGCTCGCACTTCAATCGAACCGCTGATCTCACCTGCCTGGCGGGCAGTAAAGTTAAATTGGATCGTTTCCTCTCCGGTTGGCGCGATCATCAGATCATAGCTGTAACTTGTATTACCTTCTGCCTCATCCACCGTTAGCGCCTCCGGCGATACGCTGTTCAACTCAGCACCAGCCAATAGCGTGTCGGGCAGCAGAATTTCTGTTACGGTCACATTCTTAGTGCCAACGTTGCCCAATGAAATGTTTATTGAAAAATCATCGCCCACTTCCACAGCAGAATTGGGTCCGATCACCGCCACATTGAGTTCCGATTCGGCGCCGCTGAAGATGGAAAATATTCCCGAGATACCGCCAAAAACCAGCAGGCCAACCACGCACAGCATCACTAACACTACCACACCGCATCCAATCAGCAATGCAGTTCGCTGTTTTGATGCGCCTGGTTGTGGTTGTGGTTCGGGTTGCGGTGTGAAATCATCATAAGACATGGTCTGCCTCTTTTTGTTAGGTTTGGTTCATTGAGTTGCTTTATTATAAGACAATTTTTGTCAAGAATCATATGTCATGCATAGGCTTAACATATGCGCTTTGATTCTCACCACTGATTAAGCATCATTTTTACGTTCAGTAGTATGCAGTATGATGAATCCTGCAACCTTTCAAACATTTTCCCGTATACTTAAATATGAACCAATATTACGTAAAAGGAAAGACAAATATGAAAAATAAAAAACTATCCATCTTGACGATATTAATTCTATCCACATTTGCACTCAGCGCGTGCAATCTCCCGTTTTTCGATGTCGTACGCGGTTCAGGCGTTCTCGCCACCGAAAGCCGTTCTGTCGATGGGTTTGACCAGATCGAGATTGATGGCATTGGGCAACTGCGCATCACCCAGGGGTCATCTGAAGCCCTCGAAATAACGGCTGAGGATAACATCTTGAAAGAAATCACCTCCGATGTGGTGGGAGACAAACTGGTGCTTGGCTTTCGAGACCAACCCTGGCGGACGAGCGTCATCCCCACCCGCGGGATCGTCTATGACTTGACCCTCACAGACCTGAGCGCTATCATACTCAATGGCGCAGGTGAGATTGAGGCAACCGCCCTGGAAACGTCCTCGCTGGTATTGGAGATCAACGGCACCGGGAAGATCAATATCCAGGATCTAACCGCAGAAACCCTGACTGTCGAGGTATCCGGTGCTGCCACGATCCTCGTTGATGGGCAGGTCAATTCGCAAACCGTAAACATTGACGGCACCGCCAATTACAACGCCGATGACCTTCAAACAGATCGAACAGACATTGAAATCAATGGGTTAGGCACAGCAACTGTATGGGCATCCGAAAGCCTTGATATCAAAATCGATGGCGGCGGTACACTCAACTATTACGGTACGCCTGTCGTCACCCAGGATGTCAACGGTCTCGGCAACATCAAGAGTCTTGGCGAAAAGTAACCTCACCGGCGCACCTGGAACGTATTAATCTAATCCATTTTCTTCTTGTACTAACCTAAGGAGTCATCTTATGAATCGAAATCGCAGATCAAGTATTGTCAGCGGGATTATCCTGATCCTCTTAGGCTTGCTTTTCCTTGCCAATGAAATCTTCCCTGAGCTATTCTCGTTTTGGGAGTGGCCCGTTCTGATCATCGGTATGGGCTTTGTCTTCTTGTTGTGGGCAATCCTCTCGGGTATCGGCGGTCTGGCTGTGCCTGCGGCCATCATCGGCGGAATTGGCGGTATTTTCTATTACCAAAATATGACCGGAAACTGGGAAAGCTGGTCTTACATCTGGTCGCTGATCCCCGGGTTTGTCGGGGTGGGCATCATTCTCAGCGGGATTATTGACCGGAGCCTAAAGGAAGCCCTGAGCGGCGGCTTGACTATGATCATAATCAGCGGCGTTCTGTTCTTTGCCTTTGGCACAGCATTCGGTATCGAAAACGACTTTTTCCAATATTGGCCAATATTGCTGATCGCCTTGGGTTTGATCTCACTGGTGCGGGTGCTCTTCTCAAACAAACAGAAACGTGCTTAAGAGAAAGTTTTCATAATGATCCATTAACACCAAAAGACATCCCAATTGGGATGTCTTTGTTTTTGCGTCTCTTATAGGGGTTAATCCACCTGGTGCCAGGCGGCTTTGACCCTATCGTAGGTTTCTGTCAATGACTCAGGCAAGATCCTGGTGTTACCCACGCTCGCCATAAAGTTAGTATCACCCGCCCAGCGTGGAACAATATGCATATGCAAATGTTCCTCAATCCCTGCGCCGGCCATCTTTCCTAAGTTCAGTCCAACGTTAAAACCGTCCGGCGAATATACCGATTGCAGCACCGCTACCGCTTTGCAGGTCAATGCCATCATTTCGTCCCTGGTAACCTCATCCAATGCTTGCAAGTTAGCCTGATGTGCGTACGGAACGCACATCACATGGCCGCTGGTGTAGGGATAGCGATTGAGGATCATAAATACCTTCTCGCCCCTGAAAAACACAAGGTGTGCAGCGTCATCAGATGCCTCTGCTGCCTGGCAAAAAATGCAGCCTTGATCATTGTGCTCTTCCTGAATATATTTCATTCGCCAGGGAGTCCAGATATGGTCCAATGTTTCAATCCTTATCTACTTAATCATTGCTTACAAGGTAAGATTAATTGTATCAGAAAAACAAACCGGCAATTTTTTGTTATACTTAGGCGTGGCATTTTTCCTAGCCCCAAGACTGAAAATCAACATCATGACAGAACAATTTTCGTTTTTTCAACCGACACATGTCCTTTCCGTCAGCCAGGTCAACAGCTATCTCAGGCAGTTGCTTGAAAGCGACGAAATCCTTCAAGATATCTGGGTAGAAGGGGAGATCTCTAATTTCGCGCGTCCCGCTTCCGGCCATCTGTACTTCACGCTCAAAGACAGCCAGTCTGCAATCCGCTGCGTGATGTGGCGCAATGCCGCTGACCGCCTAAACTTCAACCCGAGAGATGGTTTAGCCATTCAGGCACATGGCAGTATGAGTGTCTATGAGGTGTCAGGCCAGGTTCAGCTTTACATTGACACGCTCAAACCTGCCGGCGAGGGTGCACTTTACCAGGAATTTTTACGCCTCAAAGCCAAACTTGAAGCGGAAGGGCTCTTTGACGAGGAAAGAAAACAGCCCACGCCTGAACTTCCCCGTGTGATTGGCATCATCACTTCTCCGACAGGTGCAGCCCTGCAAGATATGCTCAATACACTCCGCCGGCGGTATCCGATCGCAGAAGTGGTCATCGCGCCGACGCAGGTGCAGGGGATTGACGCACCGCCAGGCATTATAGCCGCCTTTCAACGTCTGATCGCGGAAGTCCATCCAGACGTGATCTTAATCGGGCGCGGCGGTGGATCGATAGAAGACCTGTGGGCGTTCAACGATGAGATGGTTGTGCGAGCGGTAGCTGAGTCACCCATACCCGTTATCTCTGGTGTAGGGCATGAAACCGATTCCACTCTGACGGATTTCGCGGCAGATCTGCGTGCCCCAACCCCCACGGCAGCCGCAGAAGTCGCTGCGCCTGACCGTGCAGAATTGATTGCCATTGTGATGGAAGCTGCAAACCAACATACTTCGATCATCACCGAGAGACTATCTGACCTAAAGTATGACCAAAGCCAGATGTTCAATCAACTGGCACGACTTTCACCCTCTCACCAAATCGACACCTATCGCCAGCGCCTGGATGAGGTCAGCGCACGGCTCTTAAGAGCAGCCGATACTCAAATGAAACGGAAAAACTTGCAGCTTGAGAACCTGCAGCAATCGTTGCGAAGCCTGAGCCCGAAGGCAGTTCTCCAGCGCGGCTATGCAATTGTGACCCGTCAATCCGATGGAAGTATCATAAAAACTGCCGTGGAGGTTTCACCCCAAGACATTGTCGATATTCAACTCAGCCAGGGGATGCTGGCAGCCCAAATCTTACAATCAAAACAGGAGAAAGACCATGACGGACAAAATTAACCTGGATGAAATCCAAAACATGGATTTTGAGACAGCCTTCAAAGCGCTCCAATCTAATGTGGCGGAACTTGAAAGCGCAGACCTGCCTCTTGAACAAGCCCTGGAACGGTATGAACGCGGCCAGGCGCTGGCGAAACGCTGCGCCCAACTGCTTGAAGAAGCCGAATTGAGAGTGCGCCAATTGTCGATGGGCACAACCCAACCCCTTGAAACGGAAGATTGATCACATGCCATTTTCTGGAATCTTTAACAACCCTGTCTTCATCGCCTGCATCATCTCATCCCTGATGGCACAGCTCTTAAAATTGCCCCTTGAATATCTGCGTACAAAGGAATGGGATTGGTCGCTACTATTTGGAACTGGCGGGATGCCCAGCTCGCACTCGGCAGTGGTCACAGCAGCAGCGGCTGGCGTGGGTCACTACGCGGGTTTCGATACACCGCTCTTTGGGTTAGCCTTTGCGATTGCCATGGTGGTGGTCTACGATGCCACCAACATTCGCCGCCAGGCAGGTTTCCACGCCCAGCAGATCAATCGCATCATCAAAGAAATCTTAATTGAACGGGTCAAACCTGCAGAAGAATTCCAGGAGTTGCGTGAGGTTTTAGGTCACTCACCAGCAGAAGCTGTGGGGGGGATTGTCCTCGGGGTACTTGTCAACCTTGTCATCTGGCAAATATGGTGATCTACCAAAAGACCGAAGGGTATTTCAATCTCTGCATCCATCTGCAATTATTCACATGACATTTTCTGTCTAATCTAAGTCAGCTTGTTCCCAATATTCTCTAAAGAGAGTCACGCGCTGCTTTTCACCCCCCATGAGCAGAAAATTCTCAACATCCCTCGTTAAAGAAATAAAATCCATATCTTCAATGTATTCTAACAACCATTCTCTTAATTGTCCGGGTGAATCGACACCGATTTTGAGCTTAAGAAAATCATAATTTGGTTTCGTTTGCCCAAGCAAAAAGATGATGTCATAAAAATCTCTGCCTTTTGGGCGTGTTCGATTCGCCGCAGTGTAAATTTTTTGTGAAAGCAAAACCGAAAGCGGGGTCACACGGATTTGAGTAAATACATCGAACTTATTTAGAATTTTCATATCAGGACGATAATTAAATCCCTGGCTCACAGTATCAATCTGTATTCTGATTTTCTCTTGAGGCAATGGCGATAAACCGTGCTTGTATAAGACATCCGGGAATTTAATCGTGCAATGAAAAGCCGACTTCGCCACTTTGTCAACTTCTATCACAAATCCTTCTAATTCTAATAATCGAACGACATCAGAAATCAGGCGTTCAAAATCCTCCCAACTCAACCCAAAATTATCAAGGTCAATATCCTCAGAAAAGCGTCGATTCCCATAGACAATCCTCAATGCCGTGCCCCCTAAAAATGAGATTTTGCTTGCCAGATTACTTTCAAATAGACCTTGCAGAATTTTATATTGCAGATATTCTCGAACAATCGCACGTTTAAACCCATGTAACGATTCCGGATATTGTGATTGGATTTGACCAAAATCAAGCATCCAAATACCTCCTTAAGGTAGACACGCGAGCAACGAGAGAATGTTTGCTAAATATCCCAAGGTAATTCTCAAATAGTTTATTTTTCTCCAATAACCTTAGTTCCGATTTATTCCAACGCAGCCCTTCGAAATCCTCTACACTGGAAACCTGAGGATTTAAATAAAGATAATCCAAGATTGCTTTTTCTAAACTCGCCATCAGATACTTGTGAGAGCCATCGTATTCCACAACCTTATAACCGAACATATACATAGGTTTGATACTTCTATAGCTAAACTTCCCCCAAAGGCTCTCAAATAGTTTTGTCTTGCGTGAACTGACACTTGTTACACCTAATACGGTTTCTGGAATTATTTGATAATAAGCCAAGGCAGATTCCAGACTGACATAAGAAGGCTTATAAATACTGTATGCAGCATTAAACAAGTCTTCTTCCGACACAGCCCGATCCGCCAGAAAATAATACTCTCCAGCTAACGATCTGATATACCCCTTTTCTAACCAGAAAGTTAATTGAGATCGATGAAAATTTTCATCCAACTTACGCACATCATTTAAGTTGAAGAACAATTGATCTTTGATTTTTGCGCGAAATTCTCTAAATTTCATATTTTAATTTCCTTAAGTAAATAAATTTATTTACTTAAGGAAGTATATTACAGTATTCGTGACTAATTGTCAAGGATTGCCAGGCAATACCTTACACTTCCAGCCGGCGGATGCGTTTTTGCAGCCAGAT
The DNA here is from genome assembly GCA_016841365.1 of Anaerolineaceae bacterium. Classification (GTDB taxonomy): domain Bacteria; phylum Chloroflexota; class Anaerolineae; order Anaerolineales; family Anaerolineaceae; genus Brevifilum. The sequence continues at coordinate 101,781 of JAENZI010000008.1, read as the reverse complement.
AGCGGCCTCAGGCTGGAAGCGGCGGACAATCAACATGGAACATTCCACCTCCTCGATTAAAATATCCGCCAGAGCGCCGAAAAGGTAATGGTGTGAAAAAACTTCACTACCGGCTCCCAGGATCATCAAATCATAACGGTTTTCTTTCACTTCCTTATATATCCCCTGGCTTGCAGATGGCGCAGTTCTAACCTTCAATTCCATCCAGGGCGGCATCCCGCCAAGATTTTCTTCAATGATCTCCTGGATCAACAAACTTGTGTCTTCCTTCTGCTCCGAATCAAGATCCTCAGGCATCAGATGCAGCGCAGTGACATGCACATCTGGCTGGTAGGCTAAAGCATTCGCCAGACGCAAAATCAAAGGCGTATTCGGACCGCCTGTTATTGGCAGGAATATCTTATTTAACCCATTGATGCCGCGATTGCGAAAGACAACCACATCTTTCCGAGCATTAACCATTACCTCTTTGACAATGTTATGCGGGATCTTTAACTTCGTATCTAAGCTCGGCCAACCCAGCATTAATAATTGCACCGGGTTTGGCGAACGCAGTTCTTGATAAATGGCTGATTCGACGTTCTTTGCCACTTTAGTCTTTGTCGAGATTGCAACGTTTCTTTTAAGTGCAATTGGTGCAGTGATTTCCAAAAGCTTATTGCGATCACTCTTGCTTTTTTGAATTAAGTTCAGGACTTCCTTTTCAGAGGGTATAGCGGGCACTTTGATCACCGAAAGCAGACTGATGCTGGTATCTTCCTGATGTTCCGCTAACCGTGAGGCTAATTCCACCAACCCTACTGCTGTTTTAGGGTTAATTGCTGCTAAAAGCAAGCGCCCTCCGCCAATTGCCTCCTCAAGCTGCGTCTTAACAAGCGCTTTACGTTTGAAATGCGTAGAAATTATATACGTGACAGATAAAACCAAAATCACGCCGCCCAAAAACAACAGCGCTTGGGGATTAGCAAAAATAACAATCAATAGACCGCTGCCCGCCGCCAAATAAGCAGTCAGCGGGAAAAAGGGCACTTTAAAAGGCCGCTCAAGATTTGGATATTTATTCCGCAGTCTGACCATTGCCAGTGATGCCCAGAATAACACGAACATATAACCGGCAGAGGATATAAAAGATAGAAAATCGACCAATCCAATGATCGTGATCAAGCCGCTGATCACCACAACAAACAAAATCGAAACATAGGGCGTCCGCCACCGGCTCAAACGCGCAAAACTGCGCGGCCAGACTTGGTCTCGGCTGAGGGTAAATGTCTCGCGTGTTGCAGAAAGCATGGCAGAATTCACTGAGGTCAGTGTTGCGACAATACCTGCGGCAGCCATCAGCGGGACTCCCAGACGAGGCCAGAAGACACTGGCAGCATCGGTCAAAGCCGTTTCAGACCCCGCCAAAGCCGTGTATGGGATCACGCCAATCGTAACCAGGGAAACAAGCGTATAGATCAAAGTTGTCAAACCCAAGCTGACCAGGATTCCGATGGGAATATTCTTACGAGGTTTTTGTATCTCCTCAGCATCATCTGCGATTACTTCAAACCCCACATAGGCATTGTAGATCAATGCAATTGTGGTTAACATTCGCCCAATGTTTGCCCACATCGATTTATTTTCAAACAAAATCCGCCCTGAGACAAACACCTCCCGATTAAATCCCTCAGGTCGCGTCAACCCTAAAAAAACATACAATCCAAAAACGATCAGCAGAAATGCCCCTAAAACAATCTGCAGGTTGCCAACCTGAGAAATTCCGCGGACATGAAGCGCACCTACGACGAAAAGCACGGCCAACGCCACTGGAATAATGGGCATGAATGGAAAGAATACTTGAAGGGAGTAGGCAAAACCGACCGCCGAAAGCGCAGCGTAGAATGTGCTGGAAAGGCCATCCAACGAGCCGACCAGGAACATCAGGATGTTGTTCCCAAAACCCTCTTTGACATAGGTCATTGCCCCACCCGTGACTGGATAGGTTGTGGCAAGCTCACAGTAATTGAGGGCGATACTCAAGGAAAGCACACCGCCGATGATGATCGCCAAAACCGCATCCGGCCCGGCGATACCCGCAGCATGCCCTGTGAGCACAAAGATTTCCGCAGCGATCGTGCCGGCTGTACCCAACATGATCACATGCAACAAATTTAATTGTCGTTTCAACTTACGTTTAGCCATCGTTAACCAGAATTCTTAATAGGATATCTTTTCCCGCGATCAACCAGGTTGATGCATACAATAAAGATGAGGTTTTCGGAAGATGAGATTGATACCAATAATTAATTGGCTTTTGCCAGAGGCACCTAACAATTATAGTCCTGATAATGATTAATGTAATAGCGCTATTTTTCTTGAAATCTTAAAAATGCAAAATAAGTGTTACTTGCGCACCTTACTGATGAGTGTGCGAACCATCCCCCTTAATTCTGGAATCTTTAACGCCCACAATAGACCAATATATGCAATTAAGCCAAGACCCGATGCGCCAAAAACCGCCACCAAGCGTGAGCCATCACCAAAATAATGCAGCCACCCCAGCACGATTGCCCCCATCAGGGATGTACCCAAAATCGATATACCAACCCCGCGCCAGATCATGCCGCCCTCCAAACCATTCAGCTTTTTCCGCAATAGAATGATCAGTAAAACGCTCTCCAATGCCGTAGCCAGCGAATTTGCCAGCGCCAACCCGCCATGCGGCATCCAGCCAAGCGAAACAAACCACGATGACAACAATAAGCTCAAACCAATATTTAAGCCCATTGCCCCCACGCCGACAAACACCGGCGTGCGTGTGTCATGTAACGCGTAAAATGCTCGACTGAGGATCTCCACTAAAGCATGACCCACCAGACCAGCAGCGTACCATAACAACGCCCATGCCACCAGCTCAGTTGATTGGGCTGTGAACTCGCCCCGTTGATATAACAACGCCACCAGGGGATTACGCAGCAGGATCAGACCCACAGAGGCAGGGATTGCCAGGATCAAGACCGCCCGTAGGGTAGAAGCGAGCGAACGGCGCATTTCATCAAGCCTGCCCAATGCCACCTGGGCAGAAAATGTGGGCAAAGATGCAATTGCCGCTGATTGCGCCACAGCCATTTGAGGCATTAACATTAAGCTAAATGCCAGGGTGATCGCTGTTACACTTCCCTCAGGCTGCCCCAGGGCAATGATGGTGTTCACAATGAAGTTCAACTGCACCACAGCAACACCGAGCAGGCGCGGCCCCATCAGGCGGAACACCTGTAAAACGGCTTTATCTCTCAAACCCAAGTAAAAATGATAGGCTCGTTCATGCAAGCGCAGCAAACGCGGCAGCTGAACCAGCAAATGCAAAACCGCCCCCAACAGCACACCGATTGCCAGCCGCTCAATACCCCAACTTTCGGGCAGCAGCAGCGTTCCTAAAATCATCCCTAATGAGTACATTGCCGGTGCAATTGCGGGGATCAAAAAGACCTGGTGGGCGTTCAAAATCCCCATCACCAATCCGCTTAACCCAAACACAATCACTGAAGGCAGCATGATCCTAAAAAGCCTGATCGTTAAGGCTTCCTGCACCGGGTCAGAACCGGGTACCAGCACAAACAAACCGTCCCGTACAATCTGCGGAGCGAATATGAAGGACAACGCGCTGATGATGACTAGCGCCAGCAGCACCAGGTTGATCACACCCGAAGCAAGCCGCCATGCACCTGGTCGATCTTCACGGGTTAAAAACCCTGTGAAAGCCGGGATGAAAGCAGACCCCAACGCGCCGCCAGCCACCAGGTTAAACAAAACTTCTACGATCCGGTTGGCAGCGTTGAAAGAGTCAAATTCAGCCGATGTACCAAAGGCACCGGTGATGACCATCCCGCGCACCACACCAACCAGGTTGCTGATGATAAAGGCGATCATCACCGTGCCTGCTGCCCGGGCAATCTGCTGATTTGCAGTTGGGGGGGTGTGAAGCGGTTCTGTCATCAATCACCGCCATCTAAATTAATGGTGTCTGCCCATAATCGGCTTTGTTCAGACTCACTCATATCCAATAACGACTTCCCAGATTCTCGTGCCGCTGATTCCATCCGGCTAAAACGCGCTAGAAATTTTGCCAATCGTTCACGCAAGGCACTTTCAGCATCAACGCCATCCTGATGCGCAAGCACGCTTAATCCCAACAGCAATTCACCTAACAGCCTCGCTTTTTCATCCTGGTCCGCATTTGCATACGAATTTAGTAAATCGATGATGATTTGTTGATCGCCCTTTTCCTTCAAGCCCGTAAAGTTTACCCGCCCCACCCGGTCAATCACTTCCTGCGCCTTGGAGAGCGCTGGCAATCCGGCTGGAACACCATCCAGAAGTCCCTTCTTACCCGAAGGGCCATTCTCCTCACGTTCTTCAGCCTTGATGGCTTCCCAATTGCGGATCACGCCTAAAACACCATCCACCTCGACTTCCGAAAAAACATGCGGATGCCTTCGGATCAGTTTAGTCGCAATCCCATCCAACACATGATGAATATTGAAATCGCCGTCTTCCGTCGCAATCTGCGCATGCAGCAAAATTTGCAGCATCAGGTCGCCCAGTTCTTCTTCCAAATCAACCATGTCCCCGCGGTCGAGCGCATCCAGGGTTTCGTAGGTTTCTTCCAACAAGAAGGGGCGCAAGCTGAGATGAGTCTGCTCTCGATCCCAGGGGCAGCCATCAGGCGCACGCAGACGGGCGATCACTTCCTGAAAAGCTTCAAAGGAAGCCTGCGCTGAAAGGGGTGGGACAAACAGCGAGCTCAGCAATCCCAGGTGGTCGCTGTGGTCTATGTCATGCAGCGGCAGCGGTTCAACCAGCTCATCTGGCGTCCCGGCAGCATGCACTAATTTGACAGGATGCTCATCAGGATAAGCTGCCATCAATGTCAATTTCACGTCCGATGCGACTGAGCGGGAATATATCTGGGCGATCAATGCCGGTGATGATGGTGAGTAACCCGGCGTATGGTTCATACTTAACTGCAGGGCATCGATCAAAACAATTTGAGGGAAAGGGTCCATCCCCAATGCGCTGAAACTTGGCTCAAGAAAGCTCAAACCGTGAATCACCTTCACCGGCAAGCCGAGTTCTCCAGCCCTTTTGGCGATCACTGGGCAGGTTGCTTCCGCCACAAAGGGATGCCCCGGGACAGCATAAGTCACCCCTTCAGGCTGCTGACCCACCGTCAACACACGCTCAATTATTGCGCTGTAAACATCCTCAAAATCGTCAAATTGCTCATACAGTTCATCAAAACTGGTAACTGTAAGATGCCCGGGCAAACCAGAGAGCGTCGGATGGTGGCTGGTCCTAACATAAAGCTGGTCGATCTGTTTCAGCCAATCCAACGCCTGCTGAGTCAATGAAGCTGGGTCGCCAGGCCCTAAACCCATCAACGTGATACCGCCCTTGACTTCATCTGATCGGTTTGCTGACATGCTTACCTTTCTGAACCGTGTAATTAACAAATAGAGACGTCATAATAACGTCTCTATTGAGTATAACAATATTAAGTAATCGTGTTTAAAGGCATGGCCTCACAAAAGGAACTGCCTGGCATCCAGAACGCTGCTGGATGTAATGATTAACGTTTGGTGTAGGTCGGCGCCTTGCGGGCTCGTTTGAGACCTGGCTTCTTGCGTTCCTTAACACGCGGGTCGCGCGTCAGGTAACCACTGTGACGCAGTGGCGGACGCAACTCTTCATCCATCTCAACCAATGCGCGTGCCAGACCAAGCTTTACCGCATCCCGTTGCCCAGTGACACCACCGCCATTGACGACGACTGTCATATCATATTTGTTCTGAGATTGGTTTGCAATCTCAAACGCTTTTACGATCTCAGCAACATCGCCCAGGCGAGTGAAGTAAGCTTCAATAGCTTTTTCATTTACAACCAGGTTGCCTGAGCCTTCCATAATGCGTACTCGGGCTGAACTTTGTTTACGGCGTCCAATACCTTCAAAATATTTTTTATCCATGAGTGATTAACTACTCCTCTTGTCCTACAATTTCAGGATTCTGCGCCTCGTGTGGGTGCTCACTACCGGCATAAACATGCAGGTTCTTAAATATGCGGCGTCCCAACTTGTTATGCGGAAGCATGCCTTTAACTGCTGATTCGATCACGCGCTCCGGGAAAGTCTCCAATTGGCGTTTCAAATTTACAGACTTCAACCCACCGGGATAATTAGAATGACGATAATAAATCTTGCTTTCTAAGCGCGAGGGATGAAAAGCCACTTTCTCGGCGTTGATCACAATCACATTCGCGCCAGTCATCACACCGGGGGTGTAATTTGGCTTGTGTTTACCCAGCAACAACTGAGCGATCTCCGTCGATAAACGACCCAGGTTTTGCCCTTCAGCATCCACCAGGAGCCATTCTCGTTCTACCTGTCCTTTTGGTACATATGTTTTTCTCACTGTCAAACTCTCCATCATTCAACGATCTCAATGCCAGGCGTTTGCCTGAACACAGACATCCTTATTGATTATTGCTAATAAATAATTTCTTCCAATACAAGACCTTCAGCCGGTGCTAAGCCTGTCAGGTCTAATGATCCAGCCGCCAAACTTTGAGAAATCAAGTTCACCGGCGATTCGCCCTGCCCTATCGAAACGAGCGTAAAGGTGATCCGCCGCACCATGTGATACAGAAAGGCGTTGGCAATAATGCTGAACTGTAGCTCATCGCCAATCTGCTGCCACTTTGCAGAGAACACTTCTCTGACCGTCACACCGCTTTCGGAAGTGGGGCTGCCAAAAGCCGCAAAATCACGAGAACCAAGCAAATCTTGCGCTGCCAGATTCATCCTGTCCAGCTTCACCTGAGGCCAAACCCGCCAGGCAAACACTTCCCGGATTGGGTCTCGCACAGGACTGCAAAAGCAGTGGTAAACGTAGTGCCGAGCTTTGGCATCGAACCTCGGATGAAAACCCTCAGGGGTTTTATCTACCTGCTGCACAGCCATATCGTTCGGTAAGTAATAGTTGAGGGCGTTTCGCAAATCTTCAACGGAATGGTTCCATTCTAATTGAAAACTTACAACCTGTGCCTTGGCATGGACGCCTGCATCTGTGCGGCCTGCAGCAAGAATGCTGTGCCCATCCCAACCCATCTTCCTCAGGCTTTTCTCAAACTCACCCTGAACAGTTCGTTCATCATTTTGCCGCTGAAAACCGGCAAAAGCTGAGCCATTGTATGAAAGAATAACTTTGTAATGTGCAATGCCCATCCGGTGCATTTATCCGGCTGGACTACTCTTCAACCAATTCGATCAATGCCATCTCTGCGCCATCACTGCGGCGGGGACCCAGTTTCAAGATCCGGGTATAGCCACCATTGCGGCTGGTATAGCGGGGGCCAATCTCATCAAATAATTTTTGAACCAACGGACGGCTGCCATTGCCCAACAGTGCAGTTGCTTTACGACGGGCGTTCATATTCACAACATCTTCCACGTCCTGGCTGTTTCGTGCCAGGGTGATCAATTTTTCTGCGTGGGGTTGGATCGCCTTTGCCTTGGGCAGCGTAGTCTTAATCCGTTCGTGTTCTAAAAGTTGTTTCACCATCGTCCGACGCATTGCGTTTCGATGACCGCCGCTGCGGTTCAGACGAGATTTGTTCATTTTGTGTCGCATAACTTTAATTCTCCGTTATTTCTTCCTCTTCCTCTTTAAGGAAGCCCTTCTCGGCCATTTTTTCTTTCAACTCGACCAAACTCTTTTCGCCGAAATTCCGAATTGAGAGGATCGCTTCCTCACCTTTATCCAAAATCTCCAGCACGTCACCAACTGTGGTGATTCCAGTGCGTTTGAGAGAATTAAAAACTCGAACAGTCAGGTCAAGGTTTTCAATAGGCATCTCAGCTGCTTCGCTGTTGACTGTTGCCACAGGTTCGGCTTGTTCAATCGGAACCGAAAGCATTTCTTCGCTGATGCCCGCAATGTAGCGCAGGTGATCAATCATAATCTTTGAAGAGTCGCTCACAGCTTGTTCGGGTGAAATCGTTCCATCCGTCCAAATTTCGAGCAGCAATTGATCATAATCGGTGCTCTGACCCACACGAGCCGACCCAACCGTCCAATTGACTTTGCGAACAGGTGAGAAAATCGCATCAACAGGCAGTTCGCCGATCGGCAAGTTATCGCCTCGTTCATTCGCTGGGGAATAACCGCGGCCCAATTCGACAGTCATATCAATTTCAAGATCAGCCTTTTTGCTGTCAACAGTGAAAAGATATAAATCAGGGTTAACAATCTCAACCTCTGGCGGGCAAATAATGTCCGCTGCAGTCACTGTACCTTCGCCGCTGACCTGTAAATGCATGTGTGCAACATCTACATCGAACAAGATCATTCGCAGTTGCTTCAATTGCAGCACAACCTGGATCACATCTTCCCGCACGCCTTCAATTTCACTGAACTCATGCAAGACATCCGTGATTCGGATGGATGTAATTGCAGCACCTTGCAGCGAGGATAAAAGCACACGGCGTAATGCGTTGCCGATCGTGGTTCCAAAGCCTCGTTCAAGCGGGCTGATCGCGAATTTGCCATAGTTACGGGCTTCTGCAACCCGTTCAACTTTTGGTTTTACCATACTTATCATTCCAGTCACGTCATACCCCTTACCAGTGCATTTTTTGCACTAACATCAACCAGCCTATCGGGAGTAGAACTCAACGATCAGCTGCTCATTCAAATTACCATCAATTTCAGCACGTTCGGGTAAACGTATAACCCGGCCAGAAAGGTTGTTCAAATCTGAGTCAACCCATGTGGGCGGTGTGCGAACTTCTTCAGCCTGCCTGAGGGTCTTGAAATAATCACGTTGTGTAGAAGTTTCCCTCACTGCAACGATATCACCGGGTGCCAGCAATGTTGAGGCTACATCATTTCGCCGTCCATTTACCATGAAGTGACCATGGTTAACTAACTGGCGTGCCTGGCTGCGGCTTTCCGCAAATCCCAGACGATAAACGACATTGTCAAGTCTTGATTCAAGAATTTGAAGCAAGTTCAAACCGGTCAACCCAGGGCGTTTTTGAGCATCGCTGAAATAGCGTCTGAACTGGCGTTCAAGCACGCCATAAATTCGTTTTGCTTTCTGCTTGCCACGCAATTGCCGTTGATAGTCTGATTCTCGGCTTTGTCGGCCGCTAAATCGACCATGTTCACCAGGGGCATAAGTGCGTCGTTCCACCGAACACTTGGGGGTAAAACAACGTTCGCCCTTCAAAAATAATTTTTCACCTTCTCGCCGGCATAATTTACATACCGGACCAGTATATCTTGCCATTAAGTTCCTCTCTTAATTTCTTAACTAGACGCGGCGTCTCTTGGGGGGGCGGCAGCCGTTATGTGGCACCGGTGTCACGTCTTCAATCGAACGGACGGTAATCCCCAGACCTTGCACTGCGCGGATGGTCGCCTCACGGCCGGGACCAGGACCCTTGATGATGACATCAACTTCCTGAATTCCAAAACCCTGAGCGGTTTTCATCACTTGTTCAGTCGCCAAACGTGCGGCAAAGGGTGTGCTCTTCCGGGAGCCTTTAAATCCGGCTGATCCGGCGCTTCCCCAACAGACGGTATTCCCTTGTAGATCGGTAACCGTGATAATCGTGTTGTTGAAGGAAGCCATCACATGCACCTGTGCCGTTGACATCTGGCGCTTGATTTTGCGCGAACCTGCTGTTCGCCGCGATCGTTGTGGTTTTTTAGCCATTTTACCTCACTAATTCAAACTCTTATTCCATCATAAACGTCCATCTTGCCGCGGGGAGAAAGGAAGGAGAACCCAGACAGATCGTGTAGATGGAAACTTTCAATAAAAAGATTATTTCTTTCCAACACCTCGACGACGGCCGCGTCCCGCCACAGTCTTCTTCGGGCCTTTGCGGGTCCGTGCGTTCGTTTTGGTGCGCTGTCCGCGGACAGGCAGACCACGTCGATGGCGTAAACCGCGATAAGAGCCAATTTCGATCAGGCGCTTGATATTCATCTGCACCTGGCGGCGCAAATCACCTTCAACGGTAAAGTTGGCGGCAATAAATTCGCGCATCTTCGAAACGTCATTATCCGACAGATCTTTAACCCGGAGGTCCGGATCAACGCCCGTCGCTTCGATAATTTCATTTGCCCGTGTTGGGCCGATACCATAAATATATCTCAGACCAATCTCAACGCGTTTGTCGCGAGGAAGGTCAACACCTTCAATACGTGCCATAGATCTATTCCTTATCCTTGTCGCTGCTTATGTTTTGGATTTTCACAAATCACATATAAACGACCGTTGCGTTTGACAATTTTGCATTTTGCACAGCGTTTCTTTATTGATGCTGTAACCTTCATAATCTAACTCCTTGTTTTCTGCACAGTCTTGATGCAAAGTAGTGATTATACCTGCTACCAAGTCTATCGTCCAGTCTTTCTACTATAATGCTGTTAATATCACTGGCCCATCTGCTGTGACTGCAACTGTATTTTCAAAATGTGCAGTCAGCGAGCCATCCGCAGAGGCAACCGTCCATTCATCAGGTTTGACAATTGTTTCGCCTGTCCCGACCAAAACCATCGGCTCAAGCGCAATGGTCATCCCCTCCCGTAAGCGCATCCCTCGACCAGGTTTGCCATAATTTGGCACCTGTGGGCCTTCGTGCATCTTGCGTCCTACGCCATGTCCGGTATAGGTGCGGGTGATGTAAAAACCTTGCTCTTCAACATAAGTCTGAACAGCATAACCAACATCACCAACGGTATTTCCTGGCACCGTCTTCGAGATCGCAATCTCCAGTGCCTTCCGGGTCACATCAAGCAACCGCTGTGTTTCGGGCTCAATCTGCCCCACAGGGACGGTCACAGCCATATCGCCAACAAAACCTTCATAGGTGGTGCCGCAGTCTATGCTGACGATATCACCCTCTGCCAGCTTGTGCTTGTTCGGAATGCCGTGTACCAATTCATCATTGACGCTGGTGCAGATGCTTGCCGGGTAGGGATAAGGCCCAGGATAATTTTTGAAAGGTGATGTCACACCATACTTCCGTTGAACAGCTTCGAAAGCTTCGTTCATTTCAGCCGTTGTCACACCAGGCGCAACCAGTGCTACTGCAGCGGCTAACGCTTCGGCGTTGATCCGGCCTGCTTCGCGCATCACTTCCAGCTCTTGCCGCGACTTGATGTTGATCGATCGCTCCCAGGAGATCATCCTATGCCTCCTCGACAGCTTTCGTTAAGTCTTCCGTAACGAGTTCAATCGATTGTGTACCATCAATTTCAACCAGCAGCCCCTTATCCCGATAATAGGCAATTAAGGGTGAAGTCTGCTCGTTGTAAACCTCAATACGATGCCGGACGGTTTCCGGCTTGTCGTCCTCACGTTGATAAAGCTGCGATCCGTCAATATCATCAATCCACTTTACTTTCGGCGGATTGTATTTTTCATGATAGACCCGCCCAGAAGGGCTCATCCACCGACCGCTCAATCGCTCAACCAACACATCATCCGGCACTTTGATGTAAGGAACAACTTTTACCGCGCTACCCATTTCAGCCAGCAAATCGTCTAATGCTTCTGCCTGAGCAGGAGTCCTCGGGAAGCCATCCAATACAGCGCCTTCTTCGCAATCTGGCCGAGACAATCTTTCCTCAACCATTCTGACGGTCACATCATCGGGCACCAGTTCACCTTTATTCATATACTGTTGAGCGAGCACACCCAATTCCGTTTCATTCTTCAGATTGTCACGGAATAAGTCGCCAGTCGAGACATGCACCAGATTCATCCTCTGGGCAAGCTGTTTCGCCTGGGTGCCCTTGCCAGCCCCTGGAGGGCCTAACATGACAATAAATGTTGGTGCCATAAGTGTGATCCCTTGTCCTAATTGATCAGCCGATCGTCATAACCGTGCATCTTGAGATCGGTTTCGATGATTTGGAAGGTGTCACGAACCACACCGACGACAATCAGCAACCCGGTCGAAGACACAAGGAACAGACTGGTCTGTGAAAGACCTTCGGGCAGGAAGAGACTCAGGAAGTAAGGCAACGCTGCAACAACACCCAGGAACAATGCGCCTGGCAGTGTGATCCGGCGCTGTACCTTTGTGAGGTAACGCTGGGTTGGGCCACCGCGAGCCACACCAGGGATCTGTGCGCCTTGCTTCTTGAGATTGTCACCATAATTCTGCTGGGCGAATAAGATATCCGTGTAGAAGAACGTGAATAAAACAACCATTAAGAAGAACAAAATCGGGTAAATGATCCCTTCGCCGCTCAAAACATTCTGCACCCAAGCAGCAGCATTCCTCAGCCATTCCCGTTCTGAGTTATTGAAGAAACTTGCGACGATCGTCGGGAAGGTCATGATTGACTGGGCAAAGATGATCGGGATCATACCCGCCATATTCACCATCAAAGGCACCGAGCTCTTCACAGGCATTGACATTCGGCTGCCAACGCGTCGCCCAGGGAACATCACCGGAACATGCCGGCGGCCCTGCTGGACGTAAACCACTGCGAAGATCGTTACAATCAACAGCGCGACCACGATGAAGATCATCCACCAGAAGGTTTGATCACTCAACAACTGGTAGAGGTTCTGCGGGATCGATGAAACAATACCTGCAAAAATGATCAGGGATAAGCCCTGGCCTCTGATCCCAAATTCTGAGATCAATTCGCCAAGCCATACGCCGAACATTGTGCCTGCCATCATCGAAATAACGGTAGCTAAAGTCGGCACGAGTGCGCCGCCTGTAAATCCGAATTGTTCAGCCACCGATTGCCCTAAAATTGCGTTGAAAATGTTGATCTGACCAACAGCAGAAAGCGCCGCCATAGGAACGGTCAGGATGATTGTCCACTTTTCCATCCAGGTTCGGCCTTCGCTGGGGTTTTCCTGCATTTTGCGTTCCAGTGCAGGGATAATCGGGATCAGGAGCTGGAGAATAATCTGTGCGGTAATGTAGGGATAAACACCCATTGCCAAAACCGAGAAATTAGAAACAGCACCACCCGAAAGCATATCCAGCATATTGATCAAACCACCTGCTGCACCACCGGTCTGCGTCAACTGCGCGACCAATTCCCGGTCAATCCCAGGAACGGGCACATTAGATGCCAGTCGATAGATCGCAAGCAATGCCAGCGATATCAACAATTTTTTTCGAATGTCTTTAGATTTCCAAAGATGACGCCAAGCTGACCGCTTCATATTCGGGTCTCCTTTAATTGCTTAGGGGCAAATTATCACGCCTGGATGATTTCCACACTGCCGCCGGCGCTTTCGATCTTTTCTTGAGCGCTTTTAGAAATGTGATGAGTTTCAACTTTCAATGCGACAGAAACATCACCCCGTCCAAGGATCTTGACTGGTAAGTCCAGACCGTTGATGAGGTTCGCTTCCAGCAATGTTTCAGGAGTGATTTTAGAACCTGCTTTAAAATCGCCCAGTTGATCCAGGTTGACTTCTGCGTATTGGACACGATTGATGATGCTGAAGCCCTCACCACGCATGAACGGGAGCTTTCGGAAGAAAGGCAGGTTACCGCCCTGATGATAAAGAGGAACACCACCACCTGCGCGTGAATTTTGGCCTTTCATACCGCGTCCGCAGGTTTTCCCCTGCCCCGCTGCTGTGCCGCGACCCACACGTTTTCGGCCTTTTTGTGCACCTTCGTTTGGTTTTAGATCATGTAATTGCATAATAACACCTTACGCCTTATCGACAACAACCAGGTGGGACACTTTGTCAATCATGCCACGAATGGCATCAGTGTCATCATGGACCACAATCTGGTTCATCTTTTTAAGACCCATCGCCTTCAAGGTTGCTTTTTGGCGTTTTGTATAGCCAATGGGGCTTCGAACTAATGTAATTTGTAATTTTGTTTCTTTTTTTCTAGCCATCGGTTTCACGCTCCCACCAGGGTTTTACCTGCTCAACACTCTTGCCGCGGTATGCTGCCTGGTCTTTGGGTGATTTTAACTGGTCCAGAGCATCAAAAGTTGCTCGCACAACATTTAAAATGTTGCTGCTGCCCAGGGATTTTGTCAAGATGTCATGCACGCCTGCGGCTTCAAGTACAGCACGCACACCACCGCCGGCAATAACACCGGTGCCGGGGCCTGCGGGCCTAAGCAGCACACGAGCACCGCTCTGCTTTCCAATTACCTCATGGGAAATCGAGGTGCCTCGCAGATTGATTTTGCGCATATCTTTCCGCGCACGCTCACTGGCTTTACGGATGGCTTCAGGAACGGCATTTGCTTTACCGATGCCCATGCCAACCCGCCCAGCATTGTCACCAATCACCATTACCACCCGGAAAGAAAACCGGCGGCCACCCTTGACAACTTTTGCGACGCGCGCAATATCGATGACTCGTTCGTCAAATTGATTTTCGGTTCGGTAGTCCGTCATATTCGCCTCTTTCCTAGAATTCCAAGCCGCCTTCGCGGGCAGCCTCAGCCATGGCTTTCACACGGCCAATATATTTATATCCACCACGGTCAAAGACAACCTGGCTAATTCCAACTTCCTTGGCGCGTTCAGCAATTGCCTTGCCAACTTTCTGAGCCTGTTCAATATTCGACAGACCTTCCATCTCAGTTCGTAATTCCGAATCAATACTTGAGGCTGATGCCAGCGTATATCCTCGAAAATCGTCGATGATCTGAACGTATATTTTATCCGAACTGCGAAACACATTCATACGCGGCCGTTCTGGTGTGCCGAAAATTGATTTCCGCACTCTTTTGTGCCTGCGTAAACGAGCTTCATTCCGTGTTTTCTTTGCCATATTATTTCACCTTCAAAATTATAGTGCTGTCTTTCCAGCCTTACCCGGTTTACGGCGAACATACTCGCCCTGATAGCGAATACCTTTGCCTTTATAGGGCTCTGGCGGGCGGACCTTGCGGATGTTTGCCGCAACTTGCCCAACAGTCTGTTTATCATAACCAGACACTTTGATTTGACGGGCTCTTGTCTCCACGTCAAAGCTGATGCCTTCTGCGGGTTCAATCACAACAGGATGTGAAAAACCAACATTCAAAACCAGGTTCTTCCCTTGCATCTCTGCACGGTAACCCACACCTTCAATTTCCAGCACACGTTCAAAACCCTTACTCACGCCAGTCACCATATTGTCGATCACTGAGCGTGTCGTCCCGTGTAAAGCACGATGGGTGGGCTGATCGGTAGGTCGTTCCACCAGGATCATCCCATCTTCATTCTTAATCGTAATTTCTGGTGAAAAGGTAAATTCCAATTCACCCTTGGGACCCTTAACTTTCACATAAGAGCCGTCAATCTTGACATCAACGCCTGCTGGCACTTCAATCGGTAAACGTCCAATTCGAGACACGTCTCGTACCTCCTATAGCGCCTGGCGCTACCATACTTTACATAATATCTCGCCACCAACGCCCATCTTACGGGCGCGCTGGCCAGTCATCACACCCTTGGGCGTGGACATAATCGCCACACCGATGCCCGAAAGCACCCAGGGGATATCCGTTTTACTCGTATACACTCGGCATCCAGGCCGGCTCACACGTTCAAGACCCGTGATTAACGGGCGACGATGGCGCCTTTCACCGATATATTTCAAACGGATTCTCAATATCTTCTGATAAGGTTGATCTCCATCAACAATATCATAACTTTCAGCATAACCCTCTTCCATCAGGATCCTGGCGATCTCCGCCTTGATCGTAGAACTGGGCATACTCACCAATGTTCCGTTGCTAATCGCAACGTTACGAATACGGGTCAGCATATCAGCAATTGGATCTGTAACACTCATCGATAATACCTCCGTCGATCTACCACGACGCTTTGGTCACACCAGGAATTTTCCCTTGCAAAGCTAATTCCCGAAAACAAATACGGCACAATCCGAACTTTCGAATATAACCTCTTGGACGCCCGCAGCGCCGGCAGCGGTTAACAACCTGATTAGGATATTTTCGCCGCTTCTCGCGATATATCATACACTTTTTAGCCATACTATCCTTTCCTGAACGGCATTCCAAATTTTGCCAGTAACGCACGAGCCTGATCGTCATTCTCTGCTGTCGTCACGATCGTGATTTCCATGCCGCGCACTGTCTCAACATCATCATAATTGATCTCAGGGAAGATCAATTGTTCCTGCAAGCCGAGAGTATAGTTCCCGCGCCCATCAAATGAGTCGGGGGAAATCCCACGAAAGTCACGCACACGGGGCAAAGCCACATTGATCAAGCGGTCAAGGAAAGACCACATTCGTTCGCCGCGTAAGGTTACCTTTGTGCCAATGGCTCGCCCTTCACGCAGTTTAAAGTTCGCAATGGACTTCTTAGCCTTCGTAATCACGGGCCGTTGACCTGTGATCGTGGTCAGGTCCCTAACTGCCTCATCCAAAGCTTTGGGGTTGTCAATGGCTTCCCCGACGCCAATGTTGACGACAACTTTCTCAATCTTTGGAACCTGCATCACATTTTCAAGTGACAGCTCTTCAAATAAGACAGGTGCGATCTCTTCTCGATATATTTCTTTCATTCTATTCATTATCTTGCTCCAAATCGCTGCCTATTTATCGATCGGCGCACCAGTGCGTGCTGAAACACGTTTCGGTTTGCCATCTTTTCGTTCTATGCGTACACGTGTTGGTTTGTTATCCTTCGGATCAACAAGCATCACATTTGAGATATGAATTGGTGCCTCAAATTCGATCTTGCCTGCCGGGATAGTCTTGCCACCGGATTGAGTCTGGGCCTGGTGCTTGATGCGAAGATTGACACCCTGCACAACTACACGGTTTTCTTTGGGGATCACTCGAATGACCTCTCCCACAGTCCCTTTATCATTTCCGCTGATAACCATTACGCTATCGCCTTTTCGTATCTTTGTTTTCATTGCTATACTCCTAACAAACTGGCTATATAACTTCTGGTGCCAGTGAGACGATCTTTGTAAAGCCTTTTTCTCGTAGCTCTCGCGCAACAGGACCAAAAATTCGTGAACCACGCGGGTTTACCCCATCACTATCAAGGATAACCACTGCGTTATCATCAAATCGGATGCTGGATCCATCCTCACGGCGCCATTCTTTGGCGGTTCGGACGATCACTGCTTTCACGATTTCACTCTTCTTCACTGCAGCTTGCGGTGTGGCAGATTTCACTGTGCCAACCACGATGTCACCAACATGTCCATAACGCTGGCGGGAACTGCCTGTGACATGGATCACTAAAAGCTCTCGTGCGCCGGTATTATCGGCGACCTTCATTCGGGTTTCTTGTTGGATCATGGCTCAGACTCCCAATTCTTCAACGGTATCATCCTGAGACCGCTCTTCAACACGCAGAATCTCTTCGATCACCCAAAATTTCGTCTTCGAAATCGGCTTGCTTTCCACAATTCTTACCTTGTCGCCAGGTGTGGCACCAAGTTCATCGTGGACTTTGTAGGTTTTTGCCGAGCGAACAACTTTTCGATAGAGGGGGTGGCGAAATACGCGCTCCACCTCAACCACGGCTGTTTTCTGCATTTTTGTGCTGACCACAGTCCCAACTAATCGTCGTCGATTATTCATGCTTCACTCTCCTCAGCCGCCTCAGCCAGTTCTTTTTCTCTCAGGATCGTTTCCATTCTTGCGATATCCCGGCGGATGACACGGATACGGCTTGTATCGGTCAACTGTCCTGTAATCGTCTGGAACCTGAGGTTCAACAACTCATGACGGGCGTCGTTCAGGTCTTTCTCAATTTCAGCAACACTCATTTTGCGAATCTCTGCTGCTTTCATCGTTACGCCTCCCCTGCCACATCACGTGAGACGATCTTCGTTCTCACTGATAATTTATACTTTGCACGGAGGAGCGCTTCTTTGGCAGTTTCCTCATCCGTACCACCTACTTCAAACATTATTCTTCCGGGCTTGACAACGGCGACCCAATATTCCACGGGACCTTTACCTTTACCCATGCGGGTTTCAGCCGCACGTTTGGTATAGGGTTTGTCAGGGAAGATGCGGATCCAAACTTTACCGCGCCGTTTCATCTCATGCACAATGGCACGCCTTGCAGCTTCGATCTGTCGTGCGCTGATCCATCCCGGTTCTAAAGCTTGCAAACCAAATTCGCCAAAGGACACTTCAGAGCCGCGATAAGCCTTGCCCCGCATGCGTCCGCGCATTTGTTTGCGATACTTTACTCTTTTTGGCATTAACATAATGACTACCTCGCTAACCGCCGAATTTTATTTCCCGGCGACGTTTTTTACTCACTGACATAAACGCCTTCGGTGGCTTCGGCTTCTTCTTCCACCTGAGGCAATATCTCACCTTTATAAATCCAAACTTTAATTCCGATCTGACCATAAGTAGTCAGCGCTTCGGTCTGCGCATAATCGATATCTGCACGCAAAGTCTGCAAAGGAACACGGCCTTCTCGCAACCAAACGCTGCGGGACATTTCGGCGCCGCCCAGGCGGCCCGAAACCATAACCTTTACACCTTCAGCGCCCTGACGCATACCTTGCTGAATTGCGCGCTGCATTGCTCGCCGATAGCTGATCCGGCGTGTAAGTTGACCGGCAATATTTTCTGCGACTAAGTAAGCGTCCAAATCAGGAGCCTGGATCTCTTTAACCTCGAGATCAATCTTTTCCCCGGTCAACGCTTCCAAGTTACTGCGCAGGGTTTTGACATTTTCACCGCCGCGCCCAATCAGAATGCCGGGTTTGGCAGTATGAACGTAGATCTTAACCTTGCCAGGAAATCGTTCGATCTCAATATTAGAGATCCCAGCCCGGTCGTTGTCTTTGCGGATCTTCTCGCGGATCTTGAGATCCTGATGCAGTTGATCCTGGTAATCCATGCCTTCAGCATACCAACGGGCTTTCCAAGGCTTGTTTATTCCCAGTCGAAATCCAATCGGATGTACTTTACGACCCATAATTACTCCTGGTTCCTATCATTAATTCTTTCAGCAAACATTACTCGGCCTCCCGTAAGATAACCGTCACATGTGAACGTCGTCGCAGTATCGGCTTGAAACGACCCCGGGCGCCAAATCGCCGCCATTTTCGTGTGGGGGCTTCATCCGCAAAAATCTTATAAACATATAGATCTTCGCGTGAAACGCCATAATTCTCTTCGCCATTGGCAATCGCAGACTGGATCAGTTTGTGAACAGGTTCTGCGGCCTTGTTGGGCACGAATTTGAGAATGGTTAACGCTTCAAGGGCAGGTTTACCGCGCACAAGATCCACAACCAGACGTGCTTTCTGGGCTGATGTATCAAGATTGCTTAATTTCGCTCGAATATCTGTAGCCATATTTGTTTACCTGCCTTCTATCTTGCTTTCTCACGCTTTTCGGCACGGCCAGCGATAACATGACCGCGGAAGAAACGCGTGGGGGCAAATTCGCCAAGCCGATGGCCTACCATATTCTCTGTGATATAGATCGGCACATGGCGGCGTCCATCATGAACGGCGATTGTGTGACCTACCATCTGGGGGAAGATCGTGCTGGCACGACTCCACGTCCGGATAACCTTTTTCTCGCCTTTGTTATTCATATTTTCAATTTTCTTCAATAATTTCGGGTCGATGAACGGCCCTTTTTTCAGCGATCGCGACATGATTGCGTCCTCTTTCTCGCTATAATAATCGATTACTTACGACGCCGTTTCGCTTTACTGCGATGGCGTAGAATATACTTTTCAGTGCGTTTATTGTGCCGTGTCTTCTTGCCCAGGGTGGGTTTACCCCAGGGGCTTTTCGGACCGGGCATACCAATCGGTGAACGTCCTTCACCGCCGCCATGTGGATGGTCATTGGGGTTCTTCGCCACACCACGTACCGTCGGGCGGATGCCCATATGGCGTTTGCGGCCTGCTTTACCCAGCTTGATATTGGCGTGATCTAAATTGCCGACCTGACCAATGGTCGCACGGCAGCCTTGCAGAACCAAACGTACCTCACCCGAAGGCAGACGCACATGGGCATACTTGCCTTCTTTGGCCAAAACCTGAGCAGACGCACCTGCCGAACGGACCATTTGGCCGCCTTTGCCAGGCTGCAGCTCGATGTTGTGAACCGTAGTACCCACCGGGATGTTCGCCAGTTCCATATTGTTGCCGGGACGAATGTCAACTTCTTGCCCAGAAATCACCCGGTCACCAACCATCAAACCTACCGGAGCGACGATGTAACGTTTTTCGCCGTCAGCGTAGTTCAGCAGTGCTAAACGAGCGGTTCGGTTTGGGTCATATTCGATCGCTGCAACGGTCGCAGGGATTTCAAACTTATCACGCTTATAATCGACCATTCGGATGTGTCGTTTGTGACCGCCGCCGCGATGATGAACCGTGATCCGGCCATACATATTTCGTCCGGCTCTGTTCTTCTTTACAACGGTCAAAGACCGTTCTGGTTTCGCCTTGGTAATCTCTTCAAAAGTATAACTGGTCTTATGTCGAGTACCAGGAGTCTTCGGTTTATAAACTTTTACAGCCATTACTCCACCCCTTCAAAAATCGGGATGCGCTCGCCTTCAGCAAGGGTCACGATGGCTTTTTTGTACGCGCTGGTGCGGGTTCGCATCCGGCGGTTTCGCATGCTTCGTGATTGCTTGGCGGGCACGATCATAACATTAACACGGTCTACTTTAACATCGAAAATCTTTTCAATCGCATCTTTGATGGTTGTTTTGGTTGCAGTGTAATCAACCTCAAAAACATACTGGTTCAGATACGAAGATAAATAGTTCGATTTCTCAGTGATGATCGGTCGGCGAATGATGTCAAATACTGATTTTTTCATGATTTCATTCCTACCTATCCGAGATAACTTTCAATGACATCCAGCGCTGCTACAGGCATCACAACCTTTTCAAAGCTTAGCAGATCGCGGATATTCAAATAATTGGCTAAAAGGGTCTTGACATTTGACAAGTTCGAACAAGCCCGTTTTACATCTTCATATTCGGGGCTGTTATCAGGGATCAACAGCAAAATGGTTGCTTCCCCTGCCACTGTATGCAAAGCTTCTGCCATCTTCTGGGTCTTAAACTCGTCAATCTTAAGGGCATCCACCAACACGATTTCACCCTCTGAAGCCTTGACTGACAGTGCGGACCGCAATGCAGCCCTGCGCATCTTTTTAGGCATTGCCTTTTCATATGAACGCGGTTTGGGGGTGAAGATCTTACCACCACCAACCCATTGCGCTGCACGGATCGAGCCTTGCCGCGCACGTCCGGTGCCCTTTTGGCGCCAGGGTTTTCGACCACCGCCGGAAACTTCGCTGCGGCCCTTGGTCGAATGCGTCCCCAGGCGACTGTTAGCCATTTGCCTGACATATGCCTGATGCATCAAATCAACTTTTACCGGGGCTTCGAAAATCGCCGCAGAAAGATCTGCAGTATCAATTTTCTTACCCTTCAGGTTGAAGACATCAACTTTCATGATTACTCAACTCCCATTACTGGTTATCGCCCGTTTGGGCGGACTATTGTTTCCTTGCAGGCTTGATCACTACCATGCCGCCCTTTGGGCCAGGCACAGAGCCATCAACTGCGATCAAATTTCGTTCAGGATCCACCAAAACGACTCGGATATTAGAGGAGGTCACGGTCTCATTACCCATTCGCCCAGGACCGCGCTTCCCTTTCCAAACCCGACCCGGTGTCGTGCCAGAGCCCAATGAGCCAGGTGCACGCCAGCGGTCAGATTGACCATGCGTTTTAGGACCGCCGGCAAAGCCGTGACGCTTAACAGCGCCTGCAAAACCACGTCCTTTGCTGATCCCAACGACATCAACACGCTCATCTTTCTCGAAGATGTCAACTTTCAATTCATCACCTTCAGAGACTTCGGGATCTTTCGTTTTAAATTCTCGTAATTTTCTTAAGGGGGGTAAATTATTGCGCTTAAGGTGCCCCAACTGGCCTTTTGTCAGCTTTTTGGGATTAACCTCTTCAAACCCAATTTGCACAGACGAATAACCATCGGTTTCGTTTGATTTAATCTGGGTTACATAACAAGGCCCAGCTTCAATGACGGTCACGGGAAACGCAGCACCGTGCTCATCGAAAATCTGGGTCATTCCAACTTTTCGTCCTAATAGCCCTTTAAACATAATCAATATTCTCCTGTTACAAGATATTTAGACGAGACTGTCAGCCTGGGCAAGGCTGCATCATCTCCGACCGCAGCACAGTCAATTCTTCCTCCGCGTCCGTTCCGTATTTTTCGAGACTACGGAAAGAAAAATTCTTACGCCGCCTTCATAGCTCAGCTTTTAAGCCGAACCTGTCCATTTTACCATCACTTGACACGTTTGCCAAGTATCAGTTTTGATTGATTCCCTTCCAGCGAAGCTTTTTCTGAAAGATCTCAGATTTGTGCTGCGCAGGCTGGCAACCTGAAAGCATTATTTGCTAAATTTTGATTTCGATATCAACGCCCGCAGGCAAGTTCAATCGCATCAACATATCAATCGTCTTCGAGTCAGGTTCCATGACGTCAATCAGACGGTTATGGGTACGGATCTCAAAGTGTTCCTGCGAATCCTTGTCGATGAATGGTGAACGCATGACTGTAAAACGCTCAATTTTGGTTGGTAATGGTACTGGGCCAACCACCTGAGCACCACTGCGCTCTGCTGTTTCAACAATCCGCTTTGCGGACTGATCGATGACCCGATGGTCAAATGCCTTTAGACGAATTCGAATCTTTTGTTTAGCCATAGTTTATATTCCTAATACCTACTCAATAATTTTCGAGATCACACCGGCGCCAACTGTCAGGCCGCCTTCGCGGATCGCAAATTGCGAACCATTCTCAAGCGCCACTGGCACGATCAGTTCCACTTCGATCGTCACTCGGTCGCCAGGTAACACCATCTCAACACCTTCTGGCAATGCCACGGTGCCTGTCACATCCATCGTGCGGATGAAGAACTGCGGTCGATAGCCGGTGAAGAATGCACTGTGCCGCCCACCCTCTTCTCGGGTCAACACATACACTTCGCCTTCAAATTTCGTGTGCGGGGTGATGCTGCCGGGTTTGGCAACCACCATGCCGCGTTCCACTTCGTCTCGTCCGATGCCGCGCAGCAACAAACCAACGTTGTCACCCGCCATACCTTCATCTAACAGTTTGTGGAACATTTCCACACCTGTCACCACCGAGTTCATGCTCTTTTCCTGCAAGCCGACGATCTCTACCGGGTCGCCCGTGTGGATCGTGCCGCGGTCAATGCGGCCTGTCACCACCGTGCCGCGTCCCTTGATCGAGAACACGTCTTCAACCGGCATCATGAACGGTTTGTCAATTTCACGCTCTGGCTGTGGAATGTAGTTATCCACGGCATCCATCAGCTCATTGATGCATTTGTATTCCGGTGCGCTCGGGTCGGTGCTGTCTGATTCCAATGCCTGCAACGCACTCCCGTGGATGATCGGAATGTCGTCTCCGGGGAAGCCGTAGCCCGTCAACATCTCACGCAGCTCCATCTCCACCAGCTCCAACAGTTCTGGATCGTCCATCATGTCAATCTTGTTCAAAAAGACCACAATGCTCGGCACTTCCACCTGACGTGCCAGCAGCACGTGCTCTTTCGTCTGGGGCATGGCACCATCCGGCGCTGCCACCACCAGGATCGCACCATCTACCTGCGCTGCACCTGTGATCATGTTCTTGATGTAGTCACGGTGACCGGGCATGTCAACATGCGCATAGTGACGCTTTTCCGTCTGATATTCCACATGCGAAATGTTGATCGTGATCCCACGATCTTTTTCTTCCGGTGCATTGTCAATCGAGTCGAAGGCGCGGAAGTCCGCAAACCCCTTCATCCCCTGCACTTTGGTGATCGCCGCCGTCAGCGTCGTTTTACCATGGTCAATATGTCCCATCGTACCTACGTTGAGGTGCGGTTTTGATCGATCAAATGTTTCCTTGGCCATCTTAATAATTACTCCTCATTCTAATATTTCTAATGATTACAAACCTGCAATCTTTTTCATCACTGCTTCTGATACGGGTGCGTAATGCTGGAATTCCATGGTGAAAACACCACGACCTTTGGTCGCAGAACGCAGTTCAGTCGCATATCCGAACATTTCTGCCAGGGGTACTTCTGCATGGATCTCCTGGGCATTGCCAGGACGCTGATCCATACCCAACACATTGCCATGGCGAGAACTGATATGCCCCAGCACATCACCAGTATGTTCCTCTGGGACAATCACTTCAACCTTCATGATCGGTTCCAGTAATACAGGCCTCCCCTTCGGCACACCTTCTCGGAAGGCAAAAATCGCCGCCATACGAAAAGCCATATCACTTGAATCGACTTCATGATAAGACCCATCAAGCAATGTCACCTTCAAATCCGTCATCGGATAGCCGGAGACAACACCGCTTTCAACAGCCTCTCGCACACCTTTTTCAACCGCAGGAATATATTCCTGCGGAACAGATCCGCCGCGGATTTCCTCATCAAAAACAAACCCGGAACCGCTTTCCAGGGGCTCGATGCGCAACACCACATGACCATACTGGCCATGACCGCCAGTTTGCTTGACAAATTTATATTCTGCTTCTGGAACGGTGCGGGTAATGGTTTCATGGTAAGCCACACGCGGGTTACCCACGTTCGCCTCTACCTTGAACTCACGCAGCATCCTGTCAACCAGAATGTCAAGATGGAGCTCGCCCATCCCTGAAATAATGGTCTGACCGGTATCCTCATCCTGGCGCACCTTGAAAGTCGGGTCCTCTTCAGACAACTTCTGTAGAGCGACACCCATCTTTGCCTGGTCTGCCATTGTTTTGGGTTCGATCGCCACTGAAATTACAGGATCAGGGAAGGTGATCGATTCGAGAACAACGGGATTGGATTGATCGCTCAGCGTATCACCGGTATAGCTATCTTTCAAACCGAGGATCGCGCCAATATCACCGGCGCCGATCTCATCGATATCTTCACGACGGTCAGCATACATGCGCAACAAACGACCCACACGCTCTTTCTTGTCCTGGGTAGCATTCAGATAAGTCGAGCCCTTCTTAACCGTGCCTGAATAAACCCGGATATATGCCAATCGTCCCACATATGGGTCGGTTACGATCTTAAATACCAATGAAGACATCGGTGCATGATCGCTTGGCGGACGAGAAACCTCTTCTTCCGTCTTGGGGTGCATCCCGACCACATCTGGCACATCCAGCGGGGAAGGTAAATAATCAACAATAGCATCCAGTAAAGGCTGTACGCCTTTGTTCTTTAAGGAAGAGCCGCAAAACACAGGGGTGATGCGATTGTCCAATACGCCCTTACGCAGGGCTGTTTTTAGCTCCTCAAGGGTCAGCGTTTCCCCTTCGAGATATTTCATCGTCAGGTCATCGTCTAATTCTGCGATGCGCTCGACCATGTTTTGCCGGGCTGTTGCTACCTTTTCCACCAGGTTTTGGGGGACTTCAGTATACTTTGGTTCGCTTCCCAGTTCATCATCAAACAGGATCGCCTGCTCCGTCAGCAGATCTACCACGCCGGCAAAGGTATCTTCCGCCCCGATTGGTATTTGCATCGCTAAGGGCTTGGCGCCCAAGCGCTCTTCGATCGATTGAAGGGTGCGTTCGAATGAAGCACCGACCCGATCCATCTTATTCGCAAAACAAATCCGGGGCACGCCAAATCGGTTTGCCTGACGCCAAACGGTTTCACTCTGGGGCTCAACACCCTGCACAGAGTCAAACACAACCACACCGCCATCCAACACACGCAAAGAACGTTGAACCTCAGCGGTGAAGTCAATATGGCCGGGGGTGTCAATTAAGTTGATTTTATGGTTTTTCCACTCCGTGGTCACAGCAGCAGAAACGATGGTAATCCCGCGTTCCCGTTCCTGTTCCATCCAGTCGGTGATGGTTGTACCATCATCAACATTCCCCAGGCGATAAGTACGACCGGTATAGAACAGAATCCGCTCAGTTGTGGTGGTTTTACCGGCATCAATATGCGCGATAACACCAATGTTGCGGAATCGTTCAAGTGGAAATTCTTGTTGAGACATGACTACCTATTCCATCCGGTCAGCAAATAACTAAATGGACTTAGAGTCGGAAGTGCGAGAAAGCGCGGTTGGCTTCAGCCATACGATGCGCTTCTTCACGTCGACGGAAGGCAGCACCTGTATTAGTAGCTGCGTCCATTAACTCATTTGCCATTTTTTCGGCGAAAGACTTGCCTGATCGTGCGCGGGCAGCAGTGATGATCCAGCGCATAGCCAGATTCTTCCTGCGGGAAGGTTCAACTTCCATGGGCACCTGATAGGTGGCACCACCCACACGCCTAGGTTTGACCTCCATCATCGGAGAGACGCTCTTAATTGCTGCGTCAAATGTTTCGAGGGGGTCTTTGCCGGTTCGCTCTTCAATCAAATCAAAGGCATCATACAACAGGCTTGCTGCTGTGCTTTTCTTCCCTTTGATCATGATTCGATTGATCATCTCCTGCACATCACGATTTTGATATTTGATGTCAGGTGAGACCTCTCGCTTTTCTGGTGTATATCTACGCGCCATACTTACTCCTTACAAAAAACAAAAAAATTAAAATAGGGCAAAGCATTTAAACTATCCCTATGAGACCGATTGAAATGCTTCGCCCTAACTTAAAATACTATTCGCTGACTATTTAGGCTTTTTAGCGCCGTATTTTGAGCGGCCGCGGGAGCGGTCCTCAACGCCAGTCGAATCTAAAGTGCCTCGAACGATGTGATAACGGACGCCAGGCAAGTCCTTGACACGACCGCCGCGCACAAGCACTACAGAGTGCTCCTGCAGCTGATGGCCTTCGCCAGGGATATAAGCCGTAACTTCCATATGGTTCGTCAGACGCACACGGGCGATCTTCCGCAACGCAGAGTTCGGTTTCTTAGGGGTCATCGTACGCACGACCGTGCAAACACCGCGTTTCTGCGGTGCGCCCTTTGGCTGTCGAATACGTTTCTGCTTCTGCGAGTTATACGTATACTGCAGTGCTGGGGCTTTGCTCTTCTTCCGTTTTGTTGATCGGCCTTTGCGTATCAATTGATTGATCGTTGGCACATTTGCCTCCAAAGCTAAATCTAAATAATAACTTCTTCCAATAATGGAGGCCATCATCATCTTTCAAGATGGCCTCGCAACTATCCAATTTATCCTCCAATTAACCGACCGGTATTATAGGGCCGGCATGAAGGTAACGAGGGATGATTCTACCATGTGTGCAAGGGGTCGTCAAGGAAAACAATCCACCTGTTAACACATCCTTTAAATATCTCTTCCGATGCTGATCAAACCCGTTGGCGTGTTCGGCACCCGGGGTTTATCCTCATCCTTACCGAAGGTCACCACTTCACCTGTATCTAACACAGCCTCGATGGCCAGACCCAGGCTTTGCATTTCTTTCACCAGCACCTTGAACGCTGCCGGGATACCAGGATCCTCAATTGGTTCACCCTTGACAATCGATTCATAGGTACTCACACGCCCTACGACATCATCAGATTTGACTGTCAGCATCTCCTGCAATGTGTAAGCAGCGCCATAAGCCTCCAGCGCCCAAACTTCCATCTCGCCGAACCGCTGGCCGCCAAATTGGGCTTTACCACCAAGCGGCTGCTGTGTCACCAGGCTGTATGGACCTGTTGAACGGGCGTGCACCTTGTCTTCCACAAGGTGGTGTAATTTAAGAACATTCATCAAGCCAACCGTGACGGGGTGATCATAGTAGTCACCCGTTTTACCATCGCGAAGTTTTTTCTTGCCAAGCGTGGGCATCGGTTTATCAATGGCTTTCATCGTCTCCCTGGCTTTTGCTTGCAGGTCATCACCAGAAAGGCTCTTCTTGACTTTAACACCCAAGTCTGCCATCCACAATTGCAGGCAAGCCTCAATTGCACGGGTATCCTGTGCTTCTCTTTCAGAAACAGGCAACTCATCCGTTTCAAATGAAGTGATTTTTTCAGGATCATAACCTTTGTCCCTGAGCCATTCCTTCATAGTCACTCGGCGGGCATAAATCCTGTCCGAAGCTAATTCATAAACATCATAGCCGCGTTCACCCAACCACTCTTCAAGATAAAGCAAGCGAACTTCGTCATCATCACGGATCAACTCTGGTTCGTAATCCTGGTCTTTGATCCAATCCCAGGCTTTTGCCACGGTCTCATCCCAGGCCTGATCGATCATCCAGGCTCGCGCCAGCTCGGCTTCGATCTCATACTCTGTTGCGCCGTCAAAGACTGGCGTTACAGCCCTGAAAGATAATCGCTCAGCAGCCCACCCAAGATGGACCTCAAGCAACTGACCCAGGTTCATACGTCCGGGAACACTCAACGGGTTGAGAATTACGTCAATCGGACGGCCGTTGTCGAGGAAAGGCATATCCTCAATAGGCACAACCATCGAGATCACGCCTTTGTTACCATGCCGCCCAGCCATCTTATCACCCACAGTAACTTTTCGTCGTTGGGCGACAGATATGCGGACCATGGTGTCCACACCGGCTTTTAGATCCGAGTTCTCTTCACGGGTAAAGACTTTCACATCCACAACGGTGCCTTTTTCACCATGCGGCATCCGCAAGGAGGTGTCTTTAACATCGCGGGATTTTTCACCAAAGATTGCCCGTAAGAGCCGTTCTTCAGGGGTCAATTCTTTCTCGCCCTTAGGTGTAATCTTGCCAACCAAAATATCATTTGGTCCAACTTCAGCGCCAATCCGGATAATGCCAAACTCGTCAAGGTTGCGGATGGCATCCTCACCGACATTGGGAATATCCCGGGTGATTTCTTCGGGGCCTAATTTCGTATCGCGTGCTTCAACCTCATGTTTTTCGATATGCACAGAGGTGTAGCGATCTTCCTGAACTAATTTTTCAGAGATTAAGATCGCGTCCTCAAAGTTACCGCCTTCCCATGAGACAAACGCGATCAACACATTCTGTCCCAGGGCGAGGTTCCCATCCACTGACGAGGAGGAATCGCCAATAATCTGACCCTTCTTGACACTTTGTCCCTTAATTACGGCGGGACGCTGATCAATACAGGTAGATTGATTTGAACGGCGATATTTATGCAGGTTATAGGTGCGGACCTTGCCATCCTTCTCACGAACCTGGATCACCCGCCCGGTGACAGACACCACTTCACCATCTTCCTCAGCCACAACAAGCTGGCCGGAGTCGAGGGCAGAGTGCGCTTCCATGCCGGTTGAAACAATCGGGATCTCAGGCCGTACCAATGGGACTGCCTGGGCCATCATGTTCGAGCCCATCAACGCACGGTTGGCATCATCGTGCTCAAGGAAGGGGATCAACGCGGCACTCACGCCAACAATCTGTTGGGGCGCGACATCCATATAATCAATTTGTTCTTCATTGCTGGTAATGAACCCAGAATGGAACCGGCAGGAGACACGCCGAGTGAACTCATTATGCTCATTCAGCGGTGCGTTCGCCTGGGCGATCACAAATTTGTCTTCTTTATCCGCAGAAAGATATTGATAATCATCAGTGACAAAGGGTTTCACCAAAACCACATCACGCTCAAGCTTGGCTATCTTTTCAGCCAGCTCTTTGGTGATGCGTTCACCGCTTTCGGCAATCACTTCATCCGTTTCAGGATCTTTGATGTCCTCTCGCAATTGACGCCCTACCAGGTCATCTTTCTGTGGGTTTAAGGATTTCACAACCTTTCGGTATGGTGTTTCAATAAAACCAAACTCATTCACTGTAGCATAAGTCGCCATGCGGCCGATCAAACCAATGTTTGGACCTTCAGGCGTCTCAATGGGGCAGATGCGGCCATAATGCGTATGGTGAACATCGCGCACATCAAAGCCAGCACGTTCACGCCGTAAGCCGCCGGGGCCTAAGGCTGAAAGGGTTCGTTTGTGCCGTAATTCGGCAAGCGGGTTGGTTTCTTCCATGAACTGAGAAAGCTGGCTCGAACCGAAGAATTCCCGCAGCGAAGCCACCACCGGGCGAATGTTGACCAGATTTGTCGGCGAAACCTGATCCTGATCACGGATGGACATCCGCTCTCGGATCACACGTTCCATTCGCCTGAGACCGACACGCAGTTTGTTTTGGATTAATTCACCAACAGTCTTCACGCGTCTATTGCCGAGATGGTCAATGTCATCACCAGGTTCAACACCATTGTTGATTAAGATCATCCTGCGGATGATGTTGACAATATCCGCCTTGGTGATCGTGCGGTGGTTGATTGTTACATCCATATCCAGTTTTTGATTCAACTTGTAACGGCCGACCCGTTCAAGATCGTAACGTCGTTGATCAAAAAGCTGTTCCTCCAAAAACGCCTTCGCATTTTCCAGGGTTGGCGGGTCACCGGGGCGCAGTCGCTTGAAGAACTCAATCAATGCTGCCTGGGCAACGGTTTTTCCATCCGAAAGATCCCATTCAGGTTCTTGGCTGATGGATGTCGGGATAAAGAGACGATCTTCATCAGTATCCACATCTTTGAAAATATCAATCAATTCCTGATCTTCACCAGTCTTGATCGGGCTGTGACTTTCATCCAGTCCGTCATCAACCGCCGCCAACGCACGTAAGAATACCGTAATTGGTGTAGTGCGTTTGCGGTTGAATTTAATGATGATGTAATCGTGCTTGCGGGTTTCAAACTCCATCCACGCGCCGCGATCGGGGATCATTTTGGCGGTAGAAAGGAAACGGCCGGTGGCACGGTCAAGCTCCCGCTCAAAATAAACACCAGGCGAGCGGATCAACTGGTTGACCACCACCCGCTCTGTGCCGTTAATAATGAAGGTGCCCTTGGGGGTCATCTCAGGGAAGTCGCCCATGAACAGGTCTTGCTTGATCGGTTCAGGCACTTCCTTACCTTTTAATAGCACTGTCACGTAAAGGGGAGAGGCATAGGTCAAATCACGTTCGAGACATTCCTCGATCGTGTTCTTTGGTTCTTCATACCAAAACTTCAAATCCCATTCCTCAGACATCTCATCACCAGCGGGGAAATACAACTGCATCCCCTGGTTATAAGATTCGATGGGAGAAATCTCTGCAAATAAACCATAAAATCCTTCTCGCTTAAGCCGCTCAAAGGAATCAATCTGAACTTGAATTAACTTGGGTAGGTCTAATCCAACTGGAATACGTCTGTACGATTTGATGGGCAATAAATCTGCCATTAAACACTCCTGGAAAGCTAATGTTGCCGGGATTTAACAGAAAATAGATATCCTGCTTAAATACATTATTAAGCGCAAAGCGCAAGATATGATTATAGCAATTTGGAAACGAATAGTCAAGCGCGAACGCCTTTTCCCCTACTTTATCAGACTAACGATTATTTATTACATTGTAACACGATACCAAAATTATACTCTAAAAAGAATCAACGGGATTATGGAATTTGAAGCTGGTCAATGTTTGTCGTGAAATTGCTTGATTGAAATCAAAAACTCTCAACAGAATCCCAACCCGATCCAAACCTTCACCAAGCTTTTCTGATATCCATTGCCCATATAATTAATAGTGTAAGAATAAAAATTAAGGGCTAAAAATCAATATCAAATGAAAGGAACGCTAATGGATTTCAAAGGATTATTCCAATCACAATGGAAGCAGTTGCGCGGCAAGGTAAAAGAAAAATGGGGCGAATTAACCGATGACGATCTGGATAAGGTCAATGGGCAATTTGATCAACTCGTCGGCATGATTCAGGAAAAATACGAGATCACCCGTGCAAAAGCTGAAAAAGAAGTAAACGAGTTCTTGACCGAGAAGTAAACATATTTCAATTAATAACTAACCCGTTTTCGCTTCCACTAAGATTTGACGCGGTCACATCATTTGTGGTACGATATCGGCACAGTGAGAAATATTGACAGTTGAACGGGGAGCCTGAATGCTCAGGCTGAGAGGAGGACATCCGTCCTCGACCCGCAAGACCTGATCCGGATAATGCCGGCGGAGGGATGAAATTGTAATTACACAAACACCCTCCACCACAGGAAGGGTGTTTTTTATGACAACCCATAACCCAGAGAAAATCGTCCTTTTCGTCAACGGCGATCTGCCTGAACCGCAAAAGATTGCAGAACAACTTTCTTCTGCTGGTTTTTTCATCGCCGTGGATGGCGGCTTGCGTCATATGGATCGCCTTGGCATCGAGCCAAACCTGCTGATAGGCGATCTCGACTCCATCGACGAGCAACGCCTGCACCAGATCGACGCTCAGGGCATTGAAATTAGAAAATTCCCCGTAGATAAAAACCAAACAGATTTAGAACTTGCCCTTGATGCAGCACTGCATATACCGCCTTCTGCTATTTGGATTGTGGCGGCATTGGGTGGCAGGCTCGATCAAACACTCGGGAATATCTTTTTACTCACGCGGTCTGATCTTGCTCAAACAGATGTGCGGCTGATTGACGGGAAACAAGAGGTATTCCTGATCCGCAATACCACCGTTATTCATGGCGCAGTCGGGCAGCAGGTTTCACTGCTCCCGCTGGGCAGCCCTGCAGAGGGAATTCAAACGGAAGGGCTTGCCTATCCCCTGGTGGACGAAACACTCTACCCTGACCGAACACGCGGGATCAGTAATCAGATGTCCGGTCCCGTCGCAAAAGTATCTCTCATAAAGGGACAACTTTTGTGTATCCATCAATTCCAAATTCCAACCGATAGGAGTGGTTGATATATTTCATTTAATTAAACACCATCGAATAACCCTTTTGTTGCTGGTACTGGCAGTCATTCTCGCATCCTGCGCACCCAAGCCTTCCACCACAGAACCGCAGACTCTGACCGTGATGACTCACGACTCCTTTGCTGTGAGTGAAACCCTGATCCGTGAATTTGAGGCTGAACACAATGTCAGGTTAGCATTCGTCCGCAGCGGCGACACAGGCTCTGCTCTCAACCAAGCCATCCTTTCAAAACAGAACCCGTTGGCAGATGTTTTCTACGGGTTGGATAACACCTTCCTCACCCGGGCACTTGAAGAGGGACTTTTCGAAGCCTATAAGTCCCCGCTGCTCGACGAAATCCCGGATCAGTTTGAGATCGATCCCGATCATTTCGCTCTCCCAGTGGACTACGGTGATGTTTGTATCAATTACGACAAAGCCTACTTTGATGAAAACAACCTCGCTGTCCCCACTTCACTCAAAGAATTAACCCAACTCGAATACGCAGGCCTGCTGGTGATGGAGAACCCGGCAACGTCATCCCCTGGTCTGGCATTTTTGATGGCGACCATCGCCGAATTTGGGGAAGAGAATTACCTCGATTACTGGCGTGAACTGGCGGATAATGGACTGGTGGTGGTCAGCGATTGGGAAACCGCTTACTATACGAATTTCAGCGGCTCCACCGGCCAGGGACCACAGCCCATGGTTGTTTCATACGGGTCCAGCCCTGCTGCTGAGGTAATCTTCGCAGAAACCGAATTAGATGAAGCCCCAACAGCCTCAATCATCGGACCAAACACCTGCTTCAGGCAAATCGAATTCGTAGGGATTCTCAACGGTACACAAAACCGTGACCTGGCAGAAGACTTCATTGATTTTATGCTCAGTGAAGCCTTCCAGGAAGATATCCCCATGCAAATGTTCGTTTTCCCTGTCAACGAAAATGCGGATCTGCCCCAGGCATTCATCGACAATGTGCAGATCCCAACCGAACCTGCCTCTCTTCCATCTGAGCTGATCCACGCCAACAGGGAAGATTGGATCGAAAGTTGGATAGAAACGGTATTGGATTGAACACTGTGACCGACCGCTTGCGCAGCCTGACCAAAAAACCCACCTGGCGGGCGCTGATCTTTTGGCTTTTACCCGCCGCCTTTTTGGGATACTTCTTCTATCAGCCTTTGCTGGCGTTGTTCAACCTGCTCATCTCACCCGATTGGGGGTTTCGGCTGGCCGAATTAGACCTGAACAGGCTCTGGCAACCTTTGTGGTTCACGACTGCCCAGGCCGCCCTCTCCACCCTGCTCACCCTGATCATCGGCTTGCCCGGTGCATGGCTGTTTGCCAACTATATCTTCCCGGGCAAAAAGCTCCTCAAAATCCTGACAACCCTGCCCTTTATCTTGCCCACGGTGGTGGTTGCCGCAGGTTTCAATGCCCTCTTGGGGCCGCGCGGGTGGCTCAACCTGGGCTTGATGGCGCTTTTCAACCTTGAATCCCCACCCATTCAATTTCTAAATACCTTTGGTGCGATCCTGACAGCGCATGTCTTCTACAACACCACCATCATTATCCGGGTGGTCAGCAATGCCTGGTCGCAACAAAACATTCGCCTACAGCAAGCGGCCAAAGTGCTCGGCGCCAGCCCCTGGCAGACCTTCCGGGAAGTCACTTTGCCATTGTTAAAACCCTCAATATTAGCGGGTACATTACTGGTGTTTTTATTCAATTTCACCAGCTTTGGCGTAATCCTGATGCTCGGCGGCCCGCAATTTGCCACGCTGGAGGTTGAAATCTACGTCCAGGCGCTGCACATGCTAAACCTTCCGCTCGCCAGCATTCTCTCCATCCTGCAGTTGATCTGCACCCTGGCGATCACCCTCGGCCATAACAAGCTCGCCGGCCACCAAAAAATGACCATCGTACCCCGCTCACAGGAAATCGGCACCAGGAAACCAAAGCACACACTAGAACGCCTGGCGACAACCCTGTTGGTCATTATCCTTTTTAGTCTATTGGTTGCCCCGCTGGCATCCTTAGCTCTCCGATCTGTTGTCAAACTTGAGGCCAGCCGCGGGGAACGCGGTGAGATCACACGCGGGTTTACGCTCCAGTTCTACCGGGAATTGGGCGTCAACCGCTTGGGGGACCTGTTCTATGTGCCGCCCATCACGGCAGCCCGTAACTCCCTGATATTTGCACTGATCACCATCCTGATCACCATCACGCTGGGAATTCTGGTCGCATATGCACTCAGGCAGCGATCCCCGATCAATGCCGTTCTCGACCCCCTGCTGATGCTGCCCTTAGGCGCTTCAGCAATTACCCTCGGCTTGGGGTTCATCATCGTTTTCAACCGGCCGCCCTTCAGCAATTTCCGCTTCCCGATCCTTCTGCCCATCGCCCACAGCCTGGTGGCGCTGCCCTTCATCGTCCGCACACTCAGCCCCGCGCTGCAATCCATCCCGGACTCACTTCGTAACGCCGCTCGAGCGCTGGGTGCACCACCGCTGCGTGTTTGGCGCGAAATTGATCTGCCGCTGCTCTCTCCCGCCATCATCGTCAGTATCATCTTTGGCCTGACCATTTCACTGGGAGAATTTGGCGCAAGTTCTTTCCTCACTCGCCCCGATTATCCAACATTACCAATTGCAATCTTCCGATATATCTCACAGCCTGGCGCGCTGAATTACGGTCAGGCGCTGGCGATGTCCACCCTGTTGATGATTGTCTGTGCAGGGGGTATTTTTATCATCGAACATTTTCAGGCAACCAGCAAGGATTGGCTCTAATGCTCAAAGTCTCAAACATCCAAAAAACCTACGAGGGAAAGCCCCTGCTGAATGGCGTCTCGTTCACCGTTAGCACAGATGAAACGATCTGCCTGTTGGGTTCTTCTGGCAGCGGAAAAAGCACCCTGCTGCGCATCATCGCCGGCCTGGAAGAAGCGGAGGGCGGTCAGGTCTTTTGGAAGGAAAAACCTCTTGCAGATCTGCCAGCACATCAACGCCGTTTTGGGCTGATGTTCCAGGATTACGCCCTGTTCCCGCATCGCAACGTCGCTGAGAATATTGCCTTTGGCTTGCGCATGCAAGACCGGCCAAAAGCGGAGATCGAACAGCGGGTCAGAGCAGCCCTTGAGACCATTGACATGTTAGGATTCGAAGATCGCAAGGTCACTGAGCTTTCGGGTGGCGAGCAGCAACGCGTCGCCCTTGCCAGGGCGATCGCGCCTGAACCCCGAATGTTGATGCTGGACGAACCGCTGGGCGCCCTTGACCGCACCCTTCGGGAACAACTCAGTTATGAATTGCGCAGCATTCTACGCAAAACAAAAGTTCCAGCCATCTATGTGACCCACGATCAAGAGGAAGCCTACGCCATCGCAGACCGATTACTTTTGCTGCATAACGGCATCATTCTCCAGAGCGGAAAGCCCCACGAGATTTACCGGCATCCCAAAAATGCCTGGGTGGCTAAGTTCTTTGGCTTGGGGAACCTGATTCAGGGTAAGGTGGTCGGCCATTCGCCCCTGACGGTTGAAACCTCGATGGGCATGATCCAGGCGTCTTGTGATGGAGAGCAACCCGGCATCGGCTCGCAAACAACCGTGCTCTTCAGGCCGACCCGAGCTTGCCCACAACGCGAAAACTGCACAAATCAAGTGACGGGTGAAGTTCTCGACCAGGTCTTCCAGGGTGAGACTTATCGGGTTACCCTGCGCATCAACCGCGACCTGCCAAACTTTAATGTGCAGCTTTCAGAACCGGTGCAAATTGGGCAAACACTGACGGTGGGATATCACCCTGAGGATATCCTTTGCCTTGAAAACAGGGATATGTGATCATGAGTGAAAACCATCTGGTCACCATCATTAAGTTGAACCCCCAAAGGGAAGAAACCTGGCGCTATGAAGGACGAGTCATCACTCAGGATCAACACAGCATGCTGATCGAAGCCTATTTCAATCGCAAAGACCTGCCTTTCCACGGCATCACCCTCAAGGAAAACGATCGCTTCCTCGAGCGCTATTATGACAATCGCTGGTTCAATATCTTCCAAATTCACGACCGGGAGGATGATAAGGTCAAAGCCTGGTATTGCAATATCACCCAACCGGCTGAATTCAGCCCTGGTAAAATCGCTTATGTCGATCTTGCCCTGGATGTGCTTGTTTTCCCCGATGGCAGCCACCTCGTCCTGGACGAAGACGAATTTGATCAGCTCTCCTTAGACGCAGACACCCACGATCAAGCCCTTGCCGGGCTGGATATCCTCTTAGACATGGTCCACAATCAACAGTTGGCTCAAGCCTTTAAAGCATAAAGAGACGCACATCACGAATATCATGCGTCTCTTCTTTTTTGCTAAAGCTCAATCCTGAGGTATCTTAGAGAATACCTGCCAGAATACCGATCGCCTCTGAGGACTGAATGGTATAGCCTGCAATCCCAAAAACAGATAAGGCAACGACTGCAATCGCACAGCAGCACAGGATGACAACACCCAGAACCAACAAGAGGATCCATAACAAGGTACGGTCTTTTTTGGGCGCTTCTTCTACAACATCAAATGTTTCAGGGCTTTGATAATTTTCTTCCATGATATCTTCCTCCATAGTTGTTAATTCGGGTCAATTATTGAAACATGTGGCCAAAGGGGCCAAAACACAAGGGAATGCTGATCACGCCAAACACGCCCAAAATTGCTAACAAAGCTAAACAAGCACCGACCAGGCTCAACCCAATATTGATCCAACCCAAAATCACGCCCCAATTGGCCATCTCCTGGCCAATTAACTGACCGTTAGACTGCCGGATATCTTTCTTGGCAATATTGCCAGTGATGATTGCGGCAATTGCACCCAGCAAAGGCACAACAAAAAAGCTGGCAATACCTGAGATCAGGCTGACAACCGCCAATGAGTGGGTTTGTGGACCGTATCCAGGTGAATAATTATCGAAATTTTCATCAGACATAACATCTTCCTCCATCAATCAATTATTATTCTATTTAAGTTTTAACCAAATCACATTTGGTTTCGAGCGCGCTTATTTCTCCGTGTCAGCCACCAGATAATCCAGATTGCGAGCAGCAGCATCAACACGCCGATCACAACCGGAAGGATAACCGACAATAACGATACCGACGTGGAAACCACATCTTCCACAATGCTCACCGGCACATCACCCATCCCGGCTGTGGTGGCTGTGACGGCTGGCCGGATGGCTACCGATTTAACCACATGCACACTGCCAGCGATCAACAACCCTGCTGCAATCGAAAGGACCGGGCTGATGTCGGTGATCACATTTGCACTGGCGGCAAATAAAATCGCGCCTGCTGTCGGCCGCACCAGTGTTTGCACAGCGTCGTTGACATGGTTCACAGCAGGAACCTTATCTGCGACGAACTCCACTGCCGAAAGAACGATCAATAACCCGATGATCCACCAGCTTTCCATTGCCGACCAGGGCTCAGACAATTGGATCAAATCCGTAAACTTCGCCAAAAGCGAAACCACCAAGAGCGGTATGTAAGCGTTCAATCCTGCACTGGCCGAAAGGCCAAAGGCTGCTAATATATCCATTTCTTCTTCCTTATCTAAATTCTGCTTTCCTTAATTATAGCGGAAAGCGAATTCAGATTAAACCCTTCCCAGGTGCCTGTCATCAAATAACGCACCAGATCGAATGCCCCAATTTGCAGCAGGGCAATGATAAAACCTGCGGTCAGCGGCATAACCAACTGAGCGACCTGTTCAATAGTGTTTTCCTTCTTGAACAGCATAACGACCACCATGCTGTAAACCATCGTCAACAACGCCATCACGCCAACCGCACTCAACACAGAAAGGGCATACAGCACCCACGGGAATTCGGCAAGAATGAGAACATCCAACAAGGCTGCTGCAAAAACGAGGCCTGCAACATGCCGCCAATCCCCAAACATCGAGGCATCCTCCCAGCGAGTGAACATGGTTTGGATGAAGGAAGGCATCAAAATGACAGAAATCGCCAACCCCATGCCAGTGCCGGTCACCAATCGCGTCCAGTTTTGGGTTGCGTAAAGGGATGGCATAAAAGGCACCAGCATCCCAAAGGAATTGAGCCCGTCCACAACCCAGGCTAATGCAAAAAGACCAAAGATGACCAAAACCCAAGGTGGTGGCATCTTCCCTTTGCGGCGCCCAAAGAGTTGATAGATCAAACCCAGTAAAGCGCCAAGAAACAAACCCGAGCACCTTGCACACATCGCCATCGCACGCTCACCGATATGATAAGACCGGGTATCAATCTGATGGCAGACAGCATAACCAACGGCATCCGCCTTGCCCAGCAGGCCTTCAGGCGTCAAGACCAGCCAAATAGCACTTATCAGAACAGCTGCGCCGATCAACGCCCAGCGCCATGCCTTACTTGCAATGAAGGATTTCTGCCGTTTTTCCATGATGCGTTGAATTATAGAGCCTTCCTAAATGCTTCGCAAGCGGATAGCGCTCCTGCTCATCCATCCTGTTCACTTAATATACGCAGACCCTGGATAAAAGTTGCAAAATGCGCTCACATCCGTAAACTAAGAGATTAGAAAAATAGCCTGCGGGACTGGTCCACCCTGAACGAATGACCAGTTAACCAAATGAGCGTTTTGTCCGATACTCATTGCCAATCATCGAAAGGGTTATGAATGGATACCAAACAACAAACGAAACCTAAACGCATAAAAAAATTTCTGATCATCACCATCCTCAGCCTGACAGGCTTGTGCCTGCTAACGGTCGGCGTGTTATTTGTCACCAACTTATTTCTGCCGCAAGAATTAGATTCCCCTGAAACACTTTCGGCTGAAACATTGGCCCATGCGGATGAAGCGCTGCACCTGATGGACAATTTCGGTGAAGCGGTTTGGCCTGGCTTCGGGAATCATCTCCCGTTGATCATTTGGAACGACTCAACCGCCTTCCTGTTTAATGCTCAAGGGCAACTCCCGGGTTGGGAGATAATCCCTGATGCGACAGCTAACGGCTTGCCAGTCTACACTCAAGATCACACAGCGAACTACCAGGCATTCACCGAACAACTATCCAACGACCAGTATGCAGGCAGCATGGCAACCAAAAATGCCATGAACGTCGGCTTTATTCAAATGTTTAAAGAAAACCTCCCGCCGGTTATCGCCCAAATTTTTCCTTACCGGCTGATGCTCTTTTCAACAGATTTTTACATCACCAGCCTGGTGCATGAAAGCTTTCACGCCTTTCAGGCGGAAAGCATTGCCGAAAGGTTCAACGATGCCGAAAAAACTTATCGATTTACTGATGACTACGAACGCAAATTCGACGCGATGGGCGATGCCTGGCAGCAAGAAATGGACCTGCTATTACAAGCCCTCTCAGCAGATAATGATGCCGAACAAACCTCACTGATTCGAGACTTCCTGGCAGCACGGGAGGAACGGCGAAAAGACGCCGACCTGAATCAAAACCTGATCCTTCACGAAAAGCGCTACGAATGGTTGGAAGGTTCTGCTAAATATGTGGAACTCCAGATTTGGCAAGCAGCATCGGAAGATCAAACCTATCAACCCGTCCGAGAGATCGGGGAAGATGAGGATTTTCATGCCTATCAGCGCTTCCAAAAACGCTGGAAGGATGAACTCAACAACATGCAAAATGCGGCTAAAAACGGCGGCGATACACTGTTTTATTACAGCGGCATGCTTCAAATGAGGCTTCTGGATCAAAGAATGCCTGGATGGAAGACCCGCATGGGTGAAGAAAACGTCTGGATCGAAGACCTGCTGCAAGAGTCACTCAATTAGTTTTTCCCAAAAAATCCAAAAAGGCCGTCTGCCAAATCACTGGCAACGGCCTTCTTTATTTTAAGAATTTTATTGTTTAATCAACAGATGCGGTCAGTCTCTCATGGGCTTTTGCCAACCAATCAATAATTTCGATATTCTGCGGACAGACCTCTTCACATTCGCCGCATTCAATACATTGGTCGGCTCGCGCTTCAGCCTTCATCATATTGTTGTATTGCCATTGCGCATGGCCCCAGGCGTCATAAGCAGCAGCATCGTTATACAGCTCAAACACACGTGGGATTTCAACCCCATTCGGGCAGGGCAGACAATATTCGC
This sequence comes from Anaerolineaceae bacterium, assembly GCA_016841365.1. Classification (GTDB taxonomy): domain Bacteria; phylum Chloroflexota; class Anaerolineae; order Anaerolineales; family Anaerolineaceae; genus Brevifilum. Next base: position 60,869 of record JAENZI010000008.1, on the reverse strand, counting down.
ATTGTGTGCAGGGGATCGGCGCCAGAGAATCATACGCCTTTCGAACTTCTCCCACCAGCGCCTTGTCTTCGTCAGTCAGCTTGCCTACTGCTGATTGTGATGCCGATGCCAGGTTCTCTTCCACATCCGCCATGCTGTTCATCCCGCTCAATGTCGTCGCCACTTCAGGCTGATCCCACAACCAGTGGAACGCCCAGGCAGCAGGTGTCCAATCCCGGTCGCTCTTCGCCCAAAGCCTGGCGACTGGGTCTGGCGGCGGGTTTTTCGCGATCCGTCCGCCGCGCAGCGGTTCCATCACCACCACGGCTAATCCCTTATCCGCAGCTAATTTCAAGCCTTTTTGCCCCGCCTGATAGTTGACATCTGCATAGTTATACTGGATCTGGGCAATGGTCCAATTTTCGTAACCGTTGACAATCGTCTCAAAGATCGGGTAATCATCATGGAAAGAAAAACCCAGATGACCAAAGACCCCTTCAGACATGCGTTTTTCAGCCCAAGAGAAGATATCCAGTGTTTTATAGTTTTCCCAATAACGCGCATTTAAGGCGTGTAAAAGGTAAAAATCCAGGTAATCCACATCCAGACGGCGCATTTGCTCTTCTAATAAGCGGTCAAAATCCGCTGCTTCTTTCACCAGCCAAGAGGGCATTTTGGTTGCTAATCGCACCTTTTCCCGGTAACCGTCTTTGAGCGCCTTGCCTACCAGACCCTCACTCTGCTCACGATGATAACCCCAGGCCGTGTCCACATAATTCACCCCGGCGTCAATGGCATAACGGATCATCTCGATCGCCTTGGGCTCATCGATCTGGCCGCTGTCGCCTTCCAAAACCGGCAGGCGCATAGCCCCAAACCCTAACGCAGAGACTTCCCAATCCAAACTTCCAAATTTTCGATATTGCACATCTTCCTCCTCAATAAAATGAACTTCCCAACAATTATACCAGCCTGATTTTCACTAAAACCTTCTCAGAAACCAGCCTCTTGAACAACGCCTTATACAAAAAGGTTTACGAATTTACGGGTCTATAATATCATTAATTTATCTAAAAAAAATATATTACTGGAGGATAAATGAGCGTTATTCACCGATTTACAGGTTCTGATACTGACTTTAAATGGGAAGATGTCGCCATCCGTGCCTACGAAGGGCAATTCGAAGGCGTGAGCAAGCAAGTGCCGGTCGGACCTGAGGAGGAGTCAAATAATTTCTACATCCGTTACTTCCGGGTCGAACCAGGGAAGCAGACCAATTTAGAATCACACCCCCACGAACACGGGGTGATCCTTGTGCATGGCCGTGCCCGTCTGCAAATCAATGACACGTTCCACGAACTCAAGCCGAAGGATGCAATCTTCATTTCATCCAACGATCTACATCAGTTTACCGCGCTGGGAGATGAACCCTTAGGATTTTTCTGTGTGGTCGTCTCCCATTAAGCAATAAATAAACACGCTTAAATGCAAACAGCCTGGGTAAAGATAAATCCAGGCTGTTTTATTTTTGGATATGACTCACATGCAAGTTGCGAATTATTAATGTCTAACAGCGATCCTGCGAGAAAAGTGTACTCAGAGCTGCTCTTGAAGCGTCTCGATGACCTGCTTCCCCGCGGCATGCAACACATCTTCATCAGCCGTCTCGCTGGATAAGGTCAGGTTCACAACCTTCTCAAAAGCATTGACGATGAAATTCAAATCGATCGTTGTTGTTTGTTCGGTTTTCCGCGCCTGCAGCAGGTAGGCAAAAGATCGATCCTTCACGATTGCATACCCCAACTGGTTGAGTGCTTGCTTGCCTGCGTCAAACACCTCGCCGGGTGATGCGTCTGCAAATGGATGTGTGATTTGGGCTTTGTTTGTCATACGCCTCCTCTTAAAATTTTCAAATATTCCTACACAGGATAAATAATATCAGCACCGAATGATTGCCGAAAATTATTCCTTCAACTCACATCAGGCTTCAGGCTGTTGCTTTTCCTGTTTAAACAATGCATAAGCCTTGTCCGCCGAAAATAAATCCTTCAACACATCCGGTGATTTTACCTTGAAGAAAAATGATTTGTTGGCAGAAATGATCGGCATCCTGGTTTGTTTAGCAAGCGCATCCCAGTCAAAACTTGCGCGTTCCATCACCTTTTTAAAATTCTTTTCGCTTTTCACAAACACATCTTCACCAAATTGGCTGACCAATTCGGTTTGCACACCTTGTTTGATCTGGTTATAACCCTTTCGAGCGAGCATCAATACCAACGCATATAACAAAATAATTCCATTAATCCAAATCACATTCTCAATATAAAAATCGAGGATGGCAGTACCTAATTCTCCCAAAGTGCCGCGGATGATAATATCTAACATGAATAACCTCTAATGATAAATTGAATAAAAGGGACGGCTTTCACCGTCCCTTTATTCTAACGAACAACTTTATAAACTACTCTTCTTCAGCGGGGGCACCAGCAAGTTTTTCCCAAGCGGTGCGGTTCTTTGAGAAGAAGAACCAGACAACGACCAGCAGGACTGCAATCACGAGCAAACCGATTGCGCCACCCAGCCATTTCGTCAGGTTGGTGAAGAGCCAGCCGGGCCACAGGAAGCCATCACCAATGCTGGTGATTTCAACTGCGCCTTCAGGCATTTCGAAACCAGCGTCAACAGCGGCCTGGGTGAAGATGGGCGCCATGCCGGTGGCAATATAGAAGCCAAGTCCCAGCTCGATGATGCCAGCAACGATCATACGAACGATGTTACCCTTCATCAGAGGTGCAAAGAGGGCTACCACGAAGGGGATGATCGCCAGGTCAGCAAACAAAATGACCTGGTTGCCGGGCAAGATCAGGCTCAACAAAATGGCAATCGGGACCAACACCAATGCCGTTGAAATGGCAGCGGGGTGGCCGATCAGGATGGCTGAGTCGAGGCCGATGTAGATCTCACGGCCGGAGGCACGCCGCTGCATGAAGTCGCGGGCTGCTTCGGAAACAGGGATCAAACCTTCCATCAGGATGGCAACCATGCGGGGCAGGAGCAGCATCACTGCGGCTAAGTTCATGCCAACGCCCAGGATCTTGCTGATGGTCACCATACCAGATTGACCTTCTGGAACATTGAACGCAAAGGCCAGAATACCCAGGATCAAGCCGATGATCAAGCCTAAGATCACAGGTTCACCAAAGAGACCCCAACGCTTGCGAATAGTATCGGGATCGGCTTTCAGGTCGCGGAGACCTGGAATTTTCTCGAAGATCCAGTTGACCAAAATGGCAAAAGGAACACCGGGAGCAGTTGTCAGGTGGGGGATTGAAATACCGGGCAGATTATAGAAGTGCTGCACAGCTTTGGCTGTCCAGTCCGCCAGGAACAGTGCGAAAGCAGCCGCAATAGCAGCAGCAATCAACCCAAAGACCACACTGTTGGTAACGATGGCAACCAGTGAACCCAGGAACGCAAAGTGCCAGAAGTTCCAGATGTCAATATTCAGGGTCTTGGTCACTCTGGTAACCAATAACACAAGGTTAACCAAAAGGGCAACTGGGATCACAGCCAGGCCGACATCGGTGCCAAAGGCGATGGCTGCCGCAGAAGGCCAACCGACATCATACACCGATCGGTTGATGCCAAGGTTCGTCACCAGGGCTTGCCCGACTTCTGACAGTGATGACCACATCAGGCCAATAACAAGGTTAATGCCAATAAAGGCGATACCTACGGTGACGCCGGCCCGGAAAGCACGGCCGAATTTTGCGCCAAGGATCAGTGCCAGCACAATGATAATGATAGGCAGCATGATCGTTGCACCGAAGGTATCAAAGAACATCTTAATACCTGCAAGGATTGAATCTAACATGTTTTCTCCTTATGAAAAAATAAAATATATGGACAACGACAAATTAAGATTTAATGTGGTTAACGATTTGCTCGATAACATCCTCCTTCCCTATTCCTGTGAGAAACGCAAGGGTTTGAATAACCGGAATGTCTTTGTCAACTGAGACGGGTGTCGTCGTGACAATCAAATCGGCATCATGAACCAAACTGGGGACCTCTGCTGCTTTGCACTGACGGATGTTGACATACAAGCCCCGATCTTCAAGGGCTTCTTCAATTGCTTTGGCAACAACCGTCGAAGTGGCGATCGCGGTTCCACAGGCAACTAAAATCGTTTTCTTTCCTACCATTTGCTCCTCCTAACCTAATATATCCGACTACTGCTCTTATTATAAATCTATTTTAATCCAATTGCTGCTAAGCATAAAACCTGGTTTTTTGAGATCATCGGTTCTTGATCGCAGAAACAACTTCTTCAGCTTCGGTTGCGTTCTTCAATGCTTCAATCAACTGCGGATCCTGTAAGACACCGGCGATCTCCTGCAGCATCTCGATCTGAGCCTTTGGTTGATCGAGCGCCAGCAAGAACACCAGTGACACAGGCACATCCTCGTCCGGTATGACCATATTCTTAAAGGCGATCGGTTCGGTCAGTGTTGCAAAAGCCACACCCGACTTAACCACATGGACGACATCCGTATGTGGAATGGCTGCGTTAAACTTACCGTTTAGCGGCAGCCCGGTCGGCATTGTTTTTTCTCTTTCGAGTGCAGCCTCAACAAAACTCTCCTTTGTATAGCCTGCTTCAAACAAGCGCTTGCCTAATTCATTAACCACATCTGCCGCATCTTTAGCCTCATAATTCAACAGGATGGCTGATTCAACCAAAAGATTTCCTAATGCACTCATTCATTTTCTCCTGACAATTCCTTCAATTCTCAATACAGCAGCATTTCGGGTGTTTCTAAGGCTTTGACGATATCGGCTAAGAAAGCTGAAGCAACAGCGCCGTCAATCACCCGGTGATCCACTGCCAATGTCATCTTCATCATCGGGCGCACCTCAACGGTGTCATCCTGATCCACAACCACAGGTTTGCGGGTTAATGTTCCCACAGCCAGAATGCCGGATTGGGGCGGGTTGATGATCGCCGTAAAGGACTCGATCCCAAACATACCCAGGTTTGAAATCGTGAACGTGCCGTCCTGCACTTCTTCCCTGGTCAGGGCTCCTGACCGCGCTTGCTGGGTCAGGTAACGCAGATCCTTGTTGATCTCCCGGATCATCTTTTTATCCGCTTGACGGATCACTGGGACAATTAATCCTTCGTCGATCGCAGTCGCAATCCCGATATTGATATCCTCCCAATACTGAAGCCCATCTTCTGTCAGGGAAGCATTCAAAATAGGGTGTCTTCTCAGCACCCAGGCGACCGTCCGAACCAGGTAAGCCGTCAGCGAAATCGATTCTGCCTTTTCCTGGGCAGCAAGCGAATTCATCCGTTTACGGCTCTCTTCCGTTTCGTGCATATCCACTTCTACCGTCAGGTAGATGTGAGGTGCCGTTTGGTAGCTGGCTTGCAGCCTTTCACCGATCCGTTTACGGATATTGGACAAGGACACCGTCTCACCTGCAACAGCCATCGGAGCTGTTGCTCGAGGTCTTTCAGCCATCATGTGTTCAACATCCATTGCCTGAACACGGCCGCGCGGGCCTGAACCTTCAACCTGTGCCAGTGAAAGATCTGCTTCATCCGCTAACCGCCTGGCGGCAGGTGTTGCCGGGGTCTTCACCCGCGGCTGCACCTCATCCCGTCCTTCAAGATATGCTTCGACATCTTCTTTGGTAATTTTTTCGCCAGCAGCAGGGATTTCTTTAAGATCCAGATTTTCAGCCTTTGCCATCCGTTCTGCCAGCGGCGTTGCTGCTTTGGTTGCAGTTTGCGGCGCTGCTTTTTCGCTGACCGCCTCCTGGCTCTCAGTCTTTTGCGCAGGCGAAGGCTCACCTTCTGCCGGGGGCAAATCCGCTTCCGTCTCACCCTCACCAAGGATATAAGCGACCACTTTTGTTACGGGTGCTTCGACATTTTCACCATACAGAATGCGTGCTAATTTACCTGTGGCAGGCGCTTCTACCTCGCTGGTGATCTTGTCTGTTTCGACCATGATCACCGGCTCGCCTTTTTCAACTTTTTCTCCCTCTTTTTTCAGCCACTCAACGATAAAGACCGACTCCTGGTCCATATCCATTTTGGGCATGATAAAAGGTGTTGGCATAAAGTGCCTCCTTTTTAATAACGATACTGAACGATCGCTCTAATTTCCTCAACAATATCTTCAACTTGTGGGACAGCGGCCAATTCAAGCTCCCGGTTATAGGGGATGGGAACATCCTTACCGGCTAACCGGCGCATCGGCGCATCCAGGTAATCCCAAGCTGGTGTTTCGGATACAGAAGCCATAACTTCACCCGCCCACCCGGCTGTCTTGACCGCTTCGTGCACGACCAGCAGCCGCCCTGTTTTCTTGACGGATTTTGAGATCGTATCAACATCCAATGGGCGCAACGTACGCGGGTCAACCACTTCCACGGAGATGCCTTCTTCAGCCAGGGTTTCAGCCGCTTCAAGTGACTTGTGCACCATAATCCCGGAGGCCACCACAGTGATATCAGTGCCTTCCCGCTTGATATCAGCCACACCTAACGGAATGCTGTATTCTTCATCTGGGACTTCACCTTTGGTCTTATACAGCAGTTTATGCTCAACAAAACAGATTGGGTTGGCATCGCGGATGCTGCTGACCAGCAATCCCTTGGCGTCATAGGGTGTGCTCGGCGCCACAACCTTGATCCCGGGGATGTGCATCAGGATCGTTTCCAGGGATTGTGAATGCTGTGCTGCAGCGCCTGTGCCTGAACCACCGGGCATGCGTACCACCATCGGTACGGTGGCTTTGCCGCCGAACATATAGCGTGCTTTCGCCGCCTGATTAACCAGCGGTTCCAGCGCAAGCAAAATAAAATCCATGAACATCATTTCAGCGATCGGCCGCATACCGACCATCGCTGCCCCGGCAGCCGCACCAATAATGGCATCCTCTGAGATAGGCGTCTCAACGATGCGCTCAGGGCCAAATTCTTCAAGCATCCCGGCGCTAACACCAAATGCGCCGCCATAAGTACCTATATCTTCGCCAATCAAAAACACGCGTTCATCACGACGCATTTCCTCAACCATGGCGTTCTTAATCGCTTCACGATATGTAATTTCAGGCATAAACCCACTCCGTAACTTCTGAAGGATCAGGTTCGGGCGAATTTTCAGCAAATGCCACTGCTTCGTCGATCACCTGACTCATTTCTTGATAAATTTCTTTAATAGCTTTGTCATTCAATACTTTGGCCTCAATTAACAACGTCTCAAAGCGGCCGATAGGGTCTTTTTCTTTCCAGGCTTGAATCTCTTCCTTTGTCCGATACAGATTCCGGTCGCTCTTGGAATGGCCAAAATAGCGATAAGTTTCGGTTTCGACAAACACTGGTCCCTTACCCGACCGGGCATGCTCAACCGCTTCTTTCATCGTTTCATGCACAGCCAAAACGTCATTCCCGTCAATAAAATAACCGGGGATGCCGTGCGCTTCGGCTCGCCCCTTGAAGGGCACTTTGGAAGAAACGCGGGTGACATCCGCCGACATGCCGTAATGGTTGTTTTCACACAAATAAACAACAGGCAAATCCCAGATCGCCGACATGTTGAAGGATTCGTGCAAAATACCCTGGTTGGCAGCACCGTCACCAAAAATGACCAGCACCACACGCGGCTCTTTCATCATCTTGATCGCCAACCCGACGCCTGCGGCCAGGTGAATGCCGCCGCCCACGATGCCGTTGGCACCCAGGTTATTGGCTTCCACATCGGCAATATGCATGGATCCGCCGCGGCCTTTGCAATAGCCGGTTTCTTTTCCCAAGAATTCAGCCATCATCTTGTTAACGTCCGCACCGCTGGCGATGAAATGCCCGTGACCGCGGTGATGGTTCAATAAATAATCGACCTTCTGCATGACCGTGCCCGTGCCCACCGCCACACCTTCCTGGCCAGCCGAGAGATGCATGGTGCCATGCACCTTCCCGAGGGCATACAGCTTATCGGCCATCTCTTCGAAAAGCCGAATCTGGATCATGGTTTTGTACATATCGATCAGGTCTTCTTTTGAAAGACCCAACACATCTGCTTTCTTTAACACATCTTCGGTCTTTTCGTTATCATAATTTGCATTCAAATTTTCAGATCTCATATAATCCTTTCAGTTATACGATTAAATTATTCAGTTTTTTCCCGCTTTAATACACTTGCTGCCGTCGCAGAATCAGTGACAAGAACATTGATCAGTTTTGCCCGCAGCGCGCCAAGGATGGGGTCAACCTTCGCAGGCCCACCAGCGGCAGCGATCCTGATCGGGATATCCAATAAGTCCTGTGCTGAAATCCCAATCATACGTTTCTTCAGCTCATGTTCAACCAGGTTTCCGTTCCCATCAAAGAACACCGCGCATACATCGCCGACGGCGCCGGCATCTTGCAGGGCGTAAACCTCATCATCCGACAAATACCCGGCAAGGTAATAACTACAGTGGTCAATATCCAGGCTGCCCACGCCAAGCAGCGCCACATCCGCCCGCTTAGCCATATTCAAAGGCTCATTCAGGCTCTTCGTTTCTAAAAACAAATTTGCCATTGTTTCGTCTTCAACAAAAAATGGCGCGTTGAAGTAAATACCCTCGGCATCCAGTTTATCTTCCAAACGCCGTACAATGGCATGCGCGTCATAATCTCTGATATGGGCACCCAGGGCACCTAAAAGTTGGATGACCTTAAGCGAGGGGATAGCAGTTGTCGGCTCTAAGTGTTCAACGGTGGCACTGATCCCTGTTCCCCAGGCTGTGCCCAAAATTTGCCCGGGCATCAAATTCCGCACCAGTTCATCAGCAGCCACGCCGCCAAGCTTATCCAATAATTGGTTCGAGCGGTCCACCTCAACGATCCGCGCGGCAATTAAATTAAAACGCTCAACCATTTGTTGAGCGAGTTCCGGGTTCTCACTGACGGGGCGATTAATTTGAATTTCGATAATGCCGGATTCCCTGGCTTCTTTTAATAAGCGTGAAACATTCGAGCGCGTCATACCCACCTTTTTAGCGATTTCTGCCTGGTTTTTCCCTTCTAAAAAGTACATTTCAGCAATATCAGCCAGCAGATTGATCCTTTGATCAGGGTTTTGTGATTCCAACAAGGCTCTCCGTGATTCACACTTGCTATTTGCCGTTCACATATGTGAATTATATAAGAATTTCCTCCACGTGTCAAGGAAATTGAAGCACTTTTTATGCATCATCGCCAAGCCGCTACACCATATTGACAAACCCTCCCCAATATGTGATACTTTAGCCAACAATGAGAATAACGTTCCTTCTCTGAACAACGCAATCCCACGAAAAGAGGAGGTGGTGTACAATGACAGATCGTAGTAGTTACTTAACGATGGCTGTGGCACCTCTCCTCGGTAGTATTCGATAAAGAGTGCCGCAGCCTAAGCTAGATTGCCGTCCGCATCCCGGGCGGCTTTCTGGTTAAAACCTTCTTTAGCCTTTCTTCCGGTTTACAATGCTCAAGTACAATTAACTCAAAAGGAGCGCTTATGGGTCATACACAAATCTGGTGGATTCGCCGGGATATTCGTTTGCAAGACAATCAGACATTAGATGCCGCCCGGCAAAATGCCGATTTTCTGATACCCCTGTTCATCATCGAGCCAGAATTAATGCAGCAGGCCGCACCAAAACGCCGAGATTTCATCCTGGCTGCTTTGGCAGACCTAGACCGCCAGCTGCGAGACCTCGGCAGCAGGTTGATCGTCCGCCAAGGGCCGGCACAACAAGCATTACAAGCCTTATCCACTCAACTTGGTGAGATATCCCTTTTTGCCCATGAAGACTATAGTCCCTTTGCTCGGCAGCGCGACCTAAACGTCTCTCAATTCTTTCCAATCCACCATCCGGAGGGCGTCACTCTGCGCCATCCATCAGCCATCCTCAAAGACGATGGCAATCCATACACCGTTTTCACGCCCTACAAGAACAAATGGTACGAGTCTCCAATCCCCACTCCCGCAGACTGCCTGCCCGCGCCAAACAGCCTGCCGCCCCTCCCGCAGGGGTTAGATGCCGGGCAGCTTCCTGAGGCTCAGGCGTCAGAGCACTTCCCTGCCACATCCGATGAAGCCCAATCTCGCTTGCAAACCTTTGCGGATGATGGCATTCAGCGCTATCAGAGCCTGCGCGACCGGATGGATCTGGACGGCACCTCACGGCTCTCACCCTATCTGAGGTTCGGACTGATCTCCATCCGAGAGGCGTTCGTAGAGGCGCAGATCGCCTATCACCAGAGTAAAACCACCAAGCAGCGCTCAGAAATCCGCACCTGGATGGATGAGCTTGTGTGGCGCGAGTTTTACACCGCCATCCTCTATCACTTCCCAAATGTGATGAGAGGCGCATTTCGCGAAAAGTATCAAAACATCCAATGGCGGAATGCGCCGGATGATCTGCAAGCCTGGCAGGACGGGAAAACGGGCTATCCCTTCGTTGATGCCTGCATGCGCCAGTTAGCCCATACCGGTTGGATGCACAACCGCGGCCGAATGATCGCCGCCTCGTTCCTGACCAAAGACCTGCTGATCAACTGGCAAGAGGGCGAAGCCTGGTTCATGGCGAACCTGGTGGACGGTGACCCGGCCGCCAACAATGGCGGCTGGCAGTGGTCTGCCGGCACGGGCACCGATGCCGCCCCTTATTTCCGCATATTCAACCCGGTTCTTCAGGGGCAAAAATACGACCCTGAAGGGGACTATATCGCCCATTGGGTACCGGAACTAAAACATCTCCCCGTAAAATTCCGGCACGAACCCTGGAAGATCGACCCGGCGGAAGCTAAAAAATATGGCTTCAAATATGGCAGCGATTACCCAAAACAGATCGTCGACCATAAATTCGCCCGCCAGCGCACGCTGAAAGCATACAGCGAAGCAAAAGATTCATTTTTTGAAAATCAAGAGGGTTAACCCAAGAACAGATCGATCCATTCCCCCTGAACCGGGTCACATCACAATTTGAGGTGAAGCACCGGAATTATGCAGGAGTACAAAGGGACCGCAGCGTTTTGCCAAATGCGTTGTGACCAACAGGATTACCTCATCCCACCCGCCTGTGAAATAAAACGGTCGTGCCTCATCCGGCAAGCCGGCGTAATCCTTAATCGCCAGCGTCGCCCAGCTGACGTCTTTGCGGCTGACAATGCTCACTTCCCATACCGACTTCGTGATCACATACTCGGGACTGATCCCCGGGATTGCATCAATCACATCCCTTATCTCTGCCGGAGAGGGATATCGCCCGGGCGGGGCGATATCCGGCACGGGGACGTTCATCTGCACCATCCAGGCGACCGTCGCCGGATCCTGCATGCAGTCATATAAGGTCCGCACATCATACAGCGTGGCATCATTCATGGCAGAAATTATACCTGCCAGCCTAAAGGTTAACTCGCACTCTTAGAATCGATTAATGGCTGAACAACGGGAAATAATAAAAATCGCTAAAAGTCACCGTTAACGCCTGATATGCTGCCCACACATCGATCTCGCCCCAGCCCGTCGCGTGATTTGGCACATTGCCCGGCCCTTCATCCCCATTCCCGGTAGGATAAGGGATCGGATCTGCGGTATTCTGAATCAGGGTTTCAGTCGCAACATAATCACCCACCAGCCCGGGCGACATCTGCCACAGCAGCGCCACCATGCCAGAGACATGCGGCGCGGACATGGACGTCCCGGATGCATAAACATACCCATAATCACTATCTGCATAGGATGAGAGAATGGAAACGCCCGGTGCCACCACTTGCGGCTTGAGCGTTGGATATCCATTGGCATTGAGCGTATCCAGGCTGTCTGTTGGCCCCCAATTAGAATGCGACGCATAGAGTCCATTGCTGTTACCGGTTGAGCCAACCGCCGTGACATGGTAGGAGCGTGCTGGGTTACCGACAGTGTTCAACCCCGGCGGCTGAGAATAGCCACAGTTGCTGGCATTGCCATTGGCAAATACCGGGTAGATCCCCGCTGCCAGCCAGGCATCAATGGCATTTTCAAACCAGTCATTATAAGTTTGCGCACAATCGCCCCAGGAGTTATTGATCACATGCGGACGCATGCTTGGATTAGGGCTCCCCCATGAAAGGTTCGTCGGTGCCAACATAAATTGCGCGCATTCAAGCAAATTGGCTGCAGACGCGCTTTTATTATCAAAGGCATTACAGGCGATCCACTCGGCACCAGGTGCGACTCCGATTTCATTCCCTGAGCCATCCGTTCCCACCATAATCCCGGTTACATGCGTGCCATGCCCATAATGGTCTACCGGCTGATTAGACCCATATACGGCATCCCACCAGTTAAAGTTGTGATTCAGGCTCCCGCCCAGGTTGCCGCGATACTGCTCGAACAACGCCTCGTGCGTATAGCGCACACCGGTGTCAATGCTCCCAACCACCATGCCCTCACCGCGAAAACCAGCCGCCCAGGCATCATTGGCATTGATATGCAGCAGGTTGCTCGTCGCAGTGCGCGATTCATACCCTTCTATGACTGGTGAAACCTCATCTGGTTCAACCAGCATCATCTGTGCGTTGGATTCGAGTGAATCAATCTCGACGAAATCTAACAGTCCCATCATCGTCTCCGTCGTTGATGACTCAACCAGGATCACATTTTGAATCCAAAAAGGCTGATAAGTAATGCCAGCCCGGTCAAGATATGCGCGAACCCGCCCCTGTGAACTTTCCGCAGCATCTGCCAGAGTTTCATACACATACCATCCCCGAGCCTCCCAATCCATCTCATTCGCGGCCGAAAGGTCTGCTTCATCATCGAAGGTGATCAAAAAATCCACCGTCTCAGAACGCTGGCTCTCTTCCAACAAAACAGGGTCTATTGTGGGGATATCTTGCGACGGGCGTGCAGCACCGACCGGTGAAAAGCTCCCGGTTCCTGCTGCCAATAGCAAAATGAGCATTGTGGAAATTAAACGAACCCAATACACCAATATTTTCTTCATGGATTGCTCCAATCCGTTGATTTTCTACCAATAATTATTCCGTGATTGTGTTCCAGTATAGCATATCGAGCTGTGTTTAACCAACAGTCTCTAAGGTTACGCCGTAAATAAATCCCTGATCGCGGTGACGAGTTGTTGAAGCACCACCCATAACCTGTGCTGGCAACTCTCAAGCGAAAAATCAATGGCGGTAATTTCCGACTGCGTCACCGGCGCATCCGCCACCAGCCGCACATACAACCACTTTGACAGGCTGAGCCTGACATTTTGTGTATCATCCGCGGTCGGGAGGAACAGCCAGTAGAAGCCATCCTCAACATCAGGATCAGCCGATGTGGTGCTGGTCACAGCACTGACATTGCCATCTGAAAGGGACACCCCGTTCAGGTATTCTCCCGAGATTTGGTCGCTCACATAGCCCAACAACACACCGCCCTGCAGCGTGCTGCACACACCCGCCTGCATTCTATAGCCGGGGGCATCACATTCGGGGCTTACATTCAGCGCATAATCCCTGGTTTCAACGGGTTCGTCGAAAACGATCTGTGTCTCGGTTAATTGTTGATAGCCATCGATCATCGATGTGATTGTTAGATCGTAAGGGACATCCACAAACAACGAGACCTCAAAAGTGCCATTCACCGGGTCGGTAAACACCGACTCGCTGAATCCAGTGGTCTCGATCAATATTCTTGCATACAGCGGATAACCCTGCCCGCTTCCATCGGTGATCCTGCCAGAGAGTGTCACCTCATCAGAGATCGGCTCCAGCATAAAATCATGGACGAAAATCTCGCCAGCGGTGGAAATGGACACACTATCCAGAGTTGATGACTGGTAACCGTATCCCGAGACGGTCAGACCATAAACTTCATCACTGGCAAGGGGCAGCGAGTAATACCCATCCGTGTCGGCAACCGCCGTCTGACCGTTAGCCGGGTCGCCCTGCGCTGCTGCGCTCACTACTGCACCTGAAACAGGCAGACCCGTCTCGCTGTCATAAACATGCCCTTCAAGATAGGCCGTGCCGCAAAACTCAAGCGCTGCATTCACCGCAGCCAGGGCATTGATCTCACCCCAGCCCGTCGCATGGTTGGGAACATTGCCCGGACCCTCGTCACCGTTGCCCGTGTCGTAAGGAATTGGAACAGCCGAACCCTGCAGGAGTGTTTCGGTGTGGGCATAATCACCTGTCAGGCATGGGCCAGCATCCCACATTAAAGCCACCAACCCGGCGACATGCGGCGCGGACATCGACGTCCCACCCCAGGAAGCATAAGCCTGATCGTGTGAGGACACAGCCGAGCGGATATTCACACCAGGTGCGACCACCTGCGGTTTGATGTTAGGATAACCGTTGGGGTTAATTGTGTCTGGGCTGTCTGTCGGCCCCCAATTGGAATGCGTGGCATAAGCCCCATCGTCCATACCGGTGGAGCCCACAGCTGTCACATGGTAAGAGCGCGCCGGATCGCTGACCGTATTCAGCCCTGGCGGGGTACTGTAGCCACAATTGCTGGCATTCCCGTTGGAAAACACGGGGTAGATTCCTGCAGCCAGCCAGGAATCAATCGTGCCCTCAAACCAGGGGAAGTAAGTCTGGCTGCAGCCGCCCCACGAGTTGTTGACCACATGGGGGCGCAGGTTCGGGTTCTCGTTGTCCTGGTTCAAATCCCAGGGTGCAACCATGAACTGCCCGCACTTGATGAAATCCCAACCCAACCCGCTGCCGGTTTGACTGATCGCCTTACACGCGATCCAATCCGCCTGAGGTGCCACGCCGATCCTGTTGCCATCGCCATCTGTGCCAGCCATGATCCCAATCGTATGGCTGCCGTGCCCGTGGTCGTCATAGGCTGTGGTGTTGCCATTCACCGCATCCCACCAATTGAAATTGTGGTCAACATTACCACCCCCGAGGTTGCCCCGATAGGTTCCAAGCAGCGCCTCATGGCTGAAGCGCGCCCCGGAATCAATGCTGCCCACCACCATCCCCTCGCCAAGATACCCCAGACCCCAGGCATCATCTGCGTTGATATGCAACAGGTTACTGGCAGCCCCTTCGACAGAAACCTCTTCATCTGCCACACCGCTCTCGGGGATCACTGTTTCTTCAAGAAATACGACCGGTACTTTTTCCATCGAGTCGATCTCATAAAAATCCAGCAAACCATTCAGGGTCTTACTGGTCGAGGACTTCACAGCGATCACATTTTGCACCCAGAAAGGCTCATATTCGACGCCCTGGTCTTCAAGATACTTGCGCACATTAGCCTGGGTCTCATCCGCATGCGCCCGAAGAGTGTCATAGACATACCAGCCGCGGGCTTCCCAATCCATCTCATAAGCAGCCGAAAGATCCGCCTTTTCATCGAAATAGATCAAATAATCCACCGAATCCATGGATTTCGCTTGTTCTAACAGGGCAGGTGAAATCACAGGCGGATCCTGCTGGATTTGAGGTCTCGGTGCTTCACCGCCAAACATGATCCCGGTGAGGACACCGATCAACATGATCAAAGAAAAAGTTCCCATCGGCAGTGCTAAGTTCTTATTCATACGGACGTCCAATCGCTTTACTGATTCCTGGCTGATTCCAGGCTAAATATTTATCATTATTCAAGCACCTTTTAGTAAGCAAGTTTCGTACCAATTAATCTTCACCGCAGCAGAGTTCATGCCAATTGTTTCCTGCTATAATTCAAAAACACCACATTAATGAAGGAAATCTCATGTCGCTCAGAAATTACCTTGAACAAATTCGGCAAAAAGGGCAACTCTCCCAAACCAAAAAACTGGTTTCCAAACATTTGCAGGCTGCAGGTATTCTGAAAGCGCTGGAACCCGAACCGGTTTTACTTAACCACATCACCGAATCCCAATTTCCGGTGATGGGCAATCTGTTTTGTACCAAGGAATCCTTCGCTGACTACCTGGGAATCTCCGTACAGGACATCATCCCAACCCTGACAAAAGCCATTGACGACCGCACTCCGCCGCAGGTGATTGCTCAAGCCCCCTGTCAGGAGGTCGTCATCCACAACCCAAACCTGGACGATCTGCCAATCCTGTTCCACTGTGAGGGCGACGGCGGCAATTACATCAGTTCAGGCGTGATGATCGCCAGGCACCCGGAATATGGCCAAAACATGGACTTTCACCGCTGCATGCAGTTCTCCAAAACTGAGATGGCGGTGCGCGTGGTCAAAACCCGCAATTTCGACACCTTTTTACAAGACATGGGCGAAGTAGATGTCGCCATTTGCATCGGCGTCGCTCCCAATATCCTGGTGGCAGCAGCCACATCGGTCGAAATCGGGATTGATGAGCTGGAAATCGCCAATGCGCTTGAGCCGCTGCGGATCGTTAAAGCAAAAACCGTCAATGTGATGATCCCTGCTGAGGCAGAATTTGTGATTGAAGGCACCGTCTATCGTGACCGCCGCCATGCCGAAGGTCCTTTTGTTGACCTGACCGAAACCCAGGATGTGGTCCGCCAGGAACCCGTGATGGAAGTTAAATGCATCACTCACCGCAAAAATCCCATCTGGCATGCACTGCTGCCCGGCGGTTTGGAGCACAAACTGCTGATGGGCATGCCGCGTGAACCCACCATCTTCCGTGAGGTCAACCGGGTGGTGGATTGCCGCGATGTTCACATCAACCCCGGCGGCTGCTCGTGGCTGCACGCCATCATCCAGATCCGCAAGACCCGAGAAGATGACGGAGTCCAAGCCATTCATGCCGCAGCACGGGGTCATCGATCCTGCAAACATATATTCGTGGTGGACGATGACATCGACATCTATGACCCTCTTGCAGTTGAATGGGCGATGGCCACACGCTTTCAGGCTGACAAGGATATGGTCATGCTGGGACGGGAGCGCGGGTCATCGCTTGACCCCAGCGCCACGCCGAGCACCTACGAAACCTGCAAGGTCGGCTTCGACCTGACCGCATCCTTAGCAACCGGCGGCAAAAATTTTTCTCGGGTGCCCTTCCCCCAGGTTGACCTTTCTGAATTCTTCGATTAATATCTTAACCTCAGATAAGGTACAACCTAATCTGAGTTTAGATTCAAGTAAAACGGCTATTAATTTACTGGATGAGAATAAAATTGTGTACCTCGTTGAGCATTAAAGGTGTGATTTAAAATGGGCTGGTTCAAACCAAAATTAATCTTCATGCTGATCATCACTGGTTTGCTGATCTCTGCTTGCGGAAAGCAGCCTGCCAGCCCCACTACTGCATTCGCGGACGACTTGCCCGAGATGAAACCCACAAAGACCATCACGCTCACACAACTGCCTTCAGCCACACATTCTCCCGAGCCGACCAGCTCACCTACCCACACAGAAACACCCACTTCAACCCCGACCTTCACCCCCACACCCGATGTGCGTCTTGACCCTGCCGACTGGCAGCAATGGCCGATTGTGCCCACCGTCTCTGCCCGAGCAAAAGCCATTTATGAGCAGGGCTTGCAAGCCGGGAATTACGCTGACCGATTTTCAAAGATTGGTGACTGCCAGAACATCACCACCTACTTTTTAGCCATTTTCGACAACCCAGACCGTTACAGCCTGGGACCAGACTATGAATATTTGCAGGAAGCCATTGATCACTTCAGCGGCTCTTATGAACGGGAGAGTGTCGCAACCGGCGGCGGGATGAATGTCGCCTCGGTGCTCTCACGCTACTGGGTAGACCTTGAGCGCTGTAAAGGCTATGAAACACCGCTGGCATGCGAATTGCGCTTACAGCAGCCCGCCATTGCCATCATCAGCATGGAAGAAACCTGGGGCAGGGAAAACAAAGTTGAAAATTACGAAAAATATATGCGCCAAATCATCGAAACCGTGATCGCAGCAGGAACAGTGCCCGTTTTAGCCACCAAAGCCGACAACCTGGAGGGCGATCACCTGATCAACCAGGCGCTTGCCCGGCTGGCATACGAATATGACATCCCCTTGTGGAACTTCTGGTCGGCTGTCCAGCCTCTGCCAAATCACGGATTGCTTGAAGACGGATTCCATCTTTCACACGGGGCAAATCACTTCGATGAACCAGCCAACCTCAAGCGGGCCTGGCCGGTGCGCAACCTGACCGCCCTGCAGGTGATTGACGCCGTCTGGCGGGGACTAAACGGCTTGCCGCTGGAGAGTGGTGATTAGTGATTTGGTAATTGGTGATTAGTGATTAGGGGATTGGTGATTAGTAATTAGGGGATTAGTAATTAGGTAGTGGGTGATTAGGTCTGCTGATTTTTGATTAGGAAAATAGGGCGCACATCATCCAACATCAAAATGATAAATTTCTCTCAACTGATCACATAGACCTGAAAATTGACCTCCTGATGCTTATTCCCTATCTACCAGAATCTTGTGTCTGGTTTGCACCATGCAGCCAATTTCTTATTTGTTAAATCCTATCCGCTATTAGCTATTAGCAATAAGCCACTCCCTATCAGCCATCCGCTATCAGCTATAAGCTAATATCCTCCCACTCACCTTTCACCATTTACCTAATTACCTAATACCCATTTCCTGCTACCTACTTCCTCCACACCTGATGTTACAATATCCCTATGCACCTCACACCTGAAGAGCAAGCCCTGTTAGCCGGGGAAGCCGGCCATGCAACCCAAAAGGCGATGGAGATCCTGACCGCGTTGGGCAGAATCTATGGTGCTGAACGGATGATCGCGGTTGGTTCTGTGCAGATCTCCGGTGTCAGCTATGCCAACCTGGGCGAAGCAGGCCTCTCCTGGCTGGCTGAGATGGCGGATGGCGGCGGGAAAACCCGGGTGTTCACCACCCTCAACCCGGCCGGCATGGATATCGAAAACTACACCAACCTGGGCATTTCTGAAGAATTCGCAGAAAACCAGCGCCGGGTGTTGTCCGCATTTGACCGCATGGGCGTGGTAACTACCTGCTCTTGCACACCTTACCTATTTGGCAACCTGCCCCGTTTTGGCGAGCACATCGCCTGGGCGGAAAGCAGCGCCGTGTGTTACGCCAACGCTGTGATAGGGGCGCGCACCAACCGCGAAGGCGGGCCATCTGCGCTGGCTGCTGCGCTGACCGGACGCACGCCGGCTTACGGTTACCACCTGGATGAGAACCGCCAGCCGACCCTGCATGTGCAGGTGAAGGCAGCCGTCACCAAAAACCCGGATTTCGGTGCCCTGGGCAAAGCCATTGGCGACCGAATCCAGTCACAATCCGGTTATCGAGTTCCCCTGATCAGCGGCGTAAGTGAAGCTAATCTCGAAAACCTCAAATCCTTATGCGCCAGTATTGCCACCTACGGCGGCGTTGCCCTATTCCACATACCCGGCATCACACCTGAAGCATCTGCTTACGCACTTCCAACCGAATCCCTCACGCTGACGGATGAGGACCTTCAACGCGCCAAACAGGAACTCAACACAGCGTCTCGTGAGGAGGTGGATTTCGTCAGCCTGGGCTGCCCGCACCTCTCCCTGCGAGAGATCCATAGGATTGCAGAACTGCTCAATGGCAAGAGGGTCACTAAAGAATTTTGGATCACCACCTCACGCCCGGTCAAAGGCATGGCAGACCGCATGGGCTACACCGAAATAATTGAAACCGCAGGCGCCAAATTCGCCACCGATACCTGCTGTGTGGTTGCCCCTATCAAAGGCCGCTTTACAGCCCTGGCGACAGATTCCGCCAAAGCCTGTTATTACGCTTACGCCAAAAATAACTTCAAGACCCGGTTGCTGCCCTTTGATGAGGTCGTCAGGGAGGCCTGCCAATGAAACTGACAGGACGCACGATCTACCCCGGGCACGTCAGCGGTGAGGCACTGGTCAGCCGCATGGGCATCTCCTTTTATGGCGGTGTGGACCCCGACACGGGTTTGGTCACAGAAGCCGGGCATGACCTCGAGGGGAATTCCATCGCAGGGAAGGTGCTGGTTTTCCCCAGCGGCAAAGGCTCGACTGTTGGCTCCTATATCCTCTACCGCCTGAAGAAGAACGGGCTCGCGCCGGCAGCCATCATCAACGCAGAATGCGAAACCATCACCGCGGTCGGCTGCATCATCGCTGAAATCCCCTGTGTAGACCAAATCGATCTCACGCCATTTACGTCTGGCACGCTGCTGAATGTAGACGCTGAAAACGGTTGGGTTGAGATCAACCAGGCAAATTAAACAACCCATTCGTTTTCTATGATATGCTTATCTTATCCACCACACTTTTACAACGCTGCCTGATACTTCCCAACCCTGACCAAAAAGGAGATTTATCATGCGCATTAAAGATCTATTTTCCCGTAAGGACGAGTCACCTGTTGATAGCAAATACCCAAAATGGGAGCAGGTAAAATCCGATCCATCCTACCTACCAGACCGGATGCTGATGGAATTGCAGAAAGCAATGGTCTTCATCGTCAACGAAAAAGGCAAGGAGCATGCTGCCGTCGCCGTGCGGGCTGACAAATCTGAATTTCAAACGCCCGTCACTGACTCAACACCTATCCGGTTATATGTCGGCTTCTATTCCGGACGTAATGGCGACATCTTTTCCATTTATCCTTTGGTGCTGGATAATCCCCACGAACCGGCCTTCAAAGAAACCTGGATCAAACCATACGAGGATGATGAGGGTGTTGAACAATCCGATCCCCTCAGCGCGGAATCAAGGAAAAGACTTCGCCTTCTACTCAACCAAACTTACACCCAGATGATTTTTATCAACAACCAGGATCAAATCATCTTCACCCGCCAGGTGCCATTTACGCCTAATCAGCAGAAATTATTTAAGCTATACAGCAAGCGGCTTGAGGAACTTCAAGGCAAGCGTCTCCCCAAAATGCAATACTTCTCGCTGATCCAGGAATATATGAATTCTGTACCTATGGGAAAATTGCTGGGTGAATTTCTGGCATTGTTTAAATAACCAGAGTTGCTTTTTCTGATTATTTTCACTGACACTCAGCCTAACAGAAAAGACCATCTTTTACGTTTAACGCGTAAAAAAACCTGCATCCCAATAATTTCGGCAGTATAATGCCTGCATGAATAAAAACAAATCGATCATTCTTGCCATCACTGGTGCCAGCGGTGCGATTTACGGCTTACGGATGCTGCAAGCGCTCAAGAAACTTGATTATCACATCCACCTCATCCTCAGTCCCTTAGGGGCGCAATTGATCACGGAAGAGACGGGTGTTTCTGCCCAGGAAGTTCTGGCACTGGCGGATGAAGTCCACCAGCCCGATGACCTTAGTGCGCCGATTGCCTCCGGCTCGTTCCACACCTGGGGGATGCTGGTCGTCCCTTGTTCGATCAAAACCCTATCAGGGATTGCCAACAGCTATGCCGAAAACCTGATCCAACGGGCAGCCGATGTGTGCTTAAAGGAAGGCCGACCCTTGCTGCTGGCAGTGCGTGAAACACCCCTGCATCCAGGCCATCTGCACCTAATGTCGCAGGCGGCGCAGGCTGGCGCGATCATCTTCCCGCCTATCCCAACCTTCTACGACCAACCCCAGACCATCGATGACCTGGTCAATGCCACTGTTGGGCGAATGCTAGCCCGAATCGGGATTGACAATCAACTTTTCAACCCTTGGGATAAGTCGTTAAGCGCCTGAATGTTTATTTAATTGAAGAGTATTCGATATCCTTCATTCTAAAATTTCTAACGATAAAAGGAACCCTCATGCCGCAAATTGACCAGGAACGTCAACAACAAGCCAAAGAATATGCCCGCATCAAACGCCGATTGTGGGTGGCGAATGAACTTTTCAGCCTGATATATGCCTTCCTGTGGCTGATCGCTGGATGGTCGGTGGGCTTGCGGTCATGGTTGGAGTCTTTCACCCAAAACACCTGGCTGGTGGTGGCGCTATATGCAGTCGTGTTTGGCGGGATTTTCTTTTTACTCAACCTGCCCATCAGTTATTATGCGGGCTTTCTGCTCCCCCACCGCTACGACCTTTCGACCCAATCCCTCAAAGATTGGCTTGTTGAACAGGCAAAGGGTCTGGCGCTTTCTGCCGTGCTGGGTTTATTCCTGATCGAGATCATCTATCTCATTCTCAGGGTCACCGGGGTCTCCTGGTGGTTGTGGATGACGGGTGCCATGCTGTTGTTCAGCGTCCTGCTGACCAACCTCTCCCCTATCCTGATCATGCCCATCTTTAATAAATTTACGCCGCTCGGCGAGGAACATGCCGAACTGGAAGAGCGCCTGCTGCGCCTGGCTGAAAAGGCTAACACCAAGGTCAAAGGCGTCTACAAAATGGATATGTCCCGCCAGACCCGCCAGGCAAATGCCTTCCTAACGGGAATTGGCAACACCCGCCGCATCGTTCTGGGAGACACAATGATCGAAGAATTTTCTCCCGACGAAATCGAAACAGTGTTAGCACACGAACTGGCGCATCACGTCCACAAGGATATCCCCTGGTTGATCGGCTTTGGTACGCTGACCACCGCGCTCGGCTTTTTCCTTGTATCGCTTGCCATGGATTGGGCCGTCAGCCAATTCGGGCTGAGAGGGGTCGCAGACCCCGCCAGCCTGCCAGCCCTGATGATCCTGCTCTCCCTCTATCAATTGGTTACCATGCCCATTGAAAACGCCTTTTCCCGCTGGCGCGAGGGGCTGGCAGATGATTATGCGCTGGCGGTCACGGGTAAATCACTTGCTTTTGCCTCCGCCTTCACGCGGCTTGCCAACCAAAATTTAGGCGAGGTCAACCCGGAGCCCTGGGTGGTCTTCTTGTTCTACAATCACCCCCCACTTAATCAACGCATTGCTAAAACCGAGAACTGGCACTAAATGGGCATTTCATACACCCGGTAACGCCTGATCGGTTTCACGCCGAGCTTGACCAGGGCATTATTCATCCGGTGGTTATCCTCCAGCACATAGTTGATCTCCATGCAGACTTCAATATCCTTCAAGGCTTCATAGGTCGCCTGGTAGAGCAGCGTGTCGATCGCTTTGCCCTGATATTCAGGGACGACCCCCAGCGCCCACATCCGGTATTGCCGAACGTTCTTCATCCCAAACAGCATCTTCAACCACCCAAAAGGAAGCAATCTGCCATGCATCCCGTGCAGCAGGGTATTGATGTCTGGCAGCGAAAGCCCAAAGCCGATCGGATGCCCTTCTGCATCCTCGGCGATCAGCAGCGCCTGCGGGTTGACGATCTGCTTCAGATCCCGCGCCATCGCCCGTGCCTCCGCTTCAGTGACCGGGTAATACCCCCAATTATCGGCAATCGATCGATTCGAAATCTCAACAATCGTCATCACATCCGATTCTAAGTTTTCTAAATTGACAGGGCGCACACTAACACCATACCGCGCACGCACTTTGTCCGTCAGCGTCAGGTAACGCTCAGGGATTTGATAACCCGCACGCATATCTGCCAAATAGGCAATCAGGTCAATGGCTTTCAGCAGCCCAAATGAATCAAAATAGGATGCGTAATATGGCGAGTTATGCGGCGCCATGATCACCGGTGGACGGTCACCGCCCTCAATCTCCAGCCCCCACTCTTGAGAAGCAAAGCTCCAGGGGCCGCGAATGGCGCGCATCCCTTGTGTTCTCAGCCACTCCCGAGCGGCATCCAGCAGCAAATGCGCCCCGGTTTCGTCCTCAATGCACTCAAATGAGCCAAACAAGCCAATGGGGGCATCCCAATACTTCACCGCCAGGTGATCAACAAACGCCGCACAGCGCCCTATGACGGATTTTCCTTCCTTGAGCAGAAAGAGCTGTGTGTCGCAATGGTTCAACATCGGGTTCTTCTGTGGGTCAAATTGTGCCCATTGTTCCGATCGCAGCGGCGGTACCCACACCGGGTCATCCCGGTATAAGCGGTATGGCAGGTCAATGAACTGGCGGAGATCGCGGCGGTTGTGTACAGGATAAATTTTCATGCATTACTCCAGGGATATGGGCGGATACTACTGCAATTGTAATCGGGATTAGGTGGGGTGGTGCCGAAAAAGTGGACACGAGCTAAGAGAGAAAAGAACTATACTTAGCAAAACAGGAGTCCAAAATGGCATATACATCTGCCAATGGCCAGACCTTGTCGGAAATTTTGCTGATCGTGTCAGGAGAAACATTGATCCGGCACAGCTCCTGAAGGATATTCCGGATATCCTTGGTCGAATTTCCCTTTGCATAAATGGCAATCACTTTATCCTCAATCTCGTTGCTGTTCAGTTTCAGCAGTTCAGATTGAAGTACGCCACTCCGATCTCGCAGCATCTTAATCTCGGCATCTTCCCAGGAGGTTCGCATTTTCCTGGTGAAGTGCCCATTTCGGCTGTTGCCTGAATTACGGCCTTCGGCTTGATAGCGATCTTGCCCAGGCTCTTCAGCTAGTTCCGCCTCCAGCAACTGTTCAATGGTTTCTGAGAGTAGACGGGCAAAGATACCGTCTTTGCCATAGAAATCATCGATTTATTGGGCGCTGGCCAATTCGCGGACCAGTTCTTTAGGGTCCGGCAGGTTTTTCTTCAGTTCGTTTTTGTTGGTTTTGTGGCTTTTTGCCTTAAGTCTTTCCTTTCTTGTATTAGGATAAATCATTTACACACTTATTCTAACTGTCTGGATATTGGTCAAATTATTAGGTTTTGAAAATCCTTCGTTCAATGATTGATTCCTATAACATTCGACTATTCAAATATTCTTCGACAATCATAAACCAGCTTTGCGCCGCCATAATCCATTAGGAACCTGTGGCCGTCATCCGGTTTATACAAATCACCAAGGGTTTGTGGAAGGCGTCTTGCGTACACCTTACGACCCAAACCTTCTGGGTCTGAAAGAGAAACAAATGTTGGGCGTAAAGCAGGATTTGGATTTAGCACTGGTCCTTTAGGGTCAGGAGCGTAGTATGGATATCCTTCATTGCTTTCAAGTATATGTTTTGCACAAGCCAGCAAGGCGTCAATGTGTTTCCCATCAAACAAATAAGCGCCACCCAAGCATCGATCGAATTCGCTTCTTCGTGCTGCCAGTTTTTCCATGTTACGTTTAAATTGGGCGACACTGGAGCGTACTTCCTTGTACTCATATCTGCCTAATTCATCGCCCGTGAAAAGAATCCGTTCACGCTTATCTAAAAACGCGACGCTGCTAATTGAGTGATCTGGAATTTCAAATACTTCTACTTCACGATTCCCAAGGTCAATGATATATCCATCACTAACAACTTCTCTTGGATAATCATTTGGGAATTCAATTCCATCAAATGGTCCTGGAAAAGGCTTGGTCCCCGTTTTTGCAGCTTCGGCAGACATATAAGCCAGATCAAAATAACAGCAATTAGCAGTATGGTCAAAGTGATCATGAGTTATTGCAACCTTTCGGACGGGTTTACCACACAGCGTTTCGCAAAACTCTCGTATATTCCCACAACCGCATCCCGTATCTATCAGCATCCCTTCATTATCCCCAGCTAAAAGATAACTATAATCTCCATCACTAATTATTTTCCATGTGTCACGGGCAATTGGCTCGGATCTGAAATAAGGTTCATCCATTGGTTGATATGAACCGTCATCATTTCGTATCAGAATGTGATGCTTGCTTGAAAAATCTATTTCCTTCATCATTTGCAGCCTCCAGTTCTATGTAGGGAAATTTAAGTAAACAAATGTATATAAAATCCAAAGTTACAAAGGCATTAGTAAATAACTTTCGAATTTCTTCGCATTTTCATCAAAGCTGCGTCTTAATTGATTTGCAATTCGAGAAAATTCCTTTGAATCCTGCCAGGTTTTTATAGGATATAAGATCTCTTCCGGGATACCTGAAATTTCGTTTGGAACAGCAAGATTAAACACCGGATCAATATGATATTCAGCGCCCAGATGTTCGCTATTCAGGACCCATGTGACCATTCGGCGCGTATAAGGGAGCGGCATTCGATAGCCGTTGTTAAAGCCTCCCGCAGTCCAACCAGTATTAATGAGCCAAGTATTAGTTTTATTTTGGAATATTTTCTTTCGCAGGAGCTCAGAGTAGACATTTGGCTTGAGAGGCAAGAAAGGCTCGCCAAAGCAGGTTGAAAAAGTTGCTGTTGGCAATCTATCTAACCCACGCTCTGTACCAGCAACTTTTGATGTGTATCCGGATAGGAAATAGTACACAGCCTGGTCCTGGTCTAACTTGGCAATTGGCGGCATAACGCCAAAAGCATCTGCAGAAAGAAAGAAGATGTTTGAGGGATGATCTGCCATGCCCCCTGGAACGATTTTATCAACTTTGGAAAGGGAATAAGCTGCTCGAGTATTTTCTGTGAAACTGGCATCATCAAAATCGGGGACTTTCTCATCATTTGAAAGGACAACATTTTCCAACACACTGCCATATTGGTTGGCTGCTTTCCAGATAACGGGTTCTAGACCCTTCCGTAAATGGATTGTCTTTGCATAACAACCGCCCTCAAAATTGAAGATTCCATTTTCGCCCCAACCATGCTCATCATCACCTACTAATTTTCGATCTGGTGTAGAGGAAAGGGTAGTTTTTCCTGTACCTGAAAGGCCAAAATAAAGTGTGACATCCCCATCGATACCAACATTGGCTGAACAATGCATTGGTAGCACATCCGAATCCGGTAAAAGGGCATTCATGACCGTAAATGCAGATTTTTTTATTTCACCAAAGTATTTCGAGCCAGCAACAAGGATAAGTTTCTCATCCAGGTCTATGCAAATCCCAACTTGCGAGCAGACCTTATCGATAACGGGGCTTGTTTTAAAGTCAGGAGCAGCAAGAATGACTAGGTCTGGTTTTTGATGATCCAAATTCTGATCGTAAATGAATAGATTTTGTGTAGCCAGTGCTTGCCAGGCGAACTCTGTAACTACACGAACAGATAATTGATAATCGGTATCAGCACCGATGAAACAATCAACGACATATAAGTAACGATTGCTGAGATAAGCAGTAATACGGTTTTTTAATTGATCGAATGAATCTGGCGAGATTTCTTTGTTTACATCTCCCCACCATAAATCAGTTCTATTTCGATTGTTGACAATATACTTATCATCAGGCGAACGGCCGGTGCATTGACCAGTGATAGTTACTAACGCGCCATCATAAGTTAATTCACCTTCCTTATTAAGGAGGGCTTGGGTAACCAGTTCTGATCTCGAGGGATTGTGAAATATTGACGAGTTATTCAAAATGCCAATCGAATCAAGCCATTCAGGCAAGTAATTAGACATAACGTTTCTCCATCTGCCTTTTTATCTAATTCAGTAATACATGTAAAACCAAAAGTGATCGATCAAAGTTACTACAAAGTCTTATTGCTTCTAAGCTGCTTTTTTCTCTCC
Organism: Anaerolineaceae bacterium; assembly: GCA_016841365.1. Classification (GTDB taxonomy): domain Bacteria; phylum Chloroflexota; class Anaerolineae; order Anaerolineales; family Anaerolineaceae; genus Brevifilum. Next base: position 33,510 of record JAENZI010000008.1, on the reverse strand, counting down.
AAAAAAATCTGATCTTCGTAAAATAAAATAAAGCACCAACATCGTAAACGAGACAGCTGCGGCAATTATATAGATATATCGAAGTCCTGTTACATTTGCGATGGATCCCCAGATCACTGCACCAAGCGCAAAACCTATGTCCATCTCCAGAAATAATGTTGAATTTGCTAACCCCCGATTCTCTTTATTCGAATTAAGGACAGCCAATGAATTTACCTGTGGTAAGATAACGCCAATACTTAGACCCGACAAAGCCCCAGCAAGTGCTAGTGTAGGAATGCTCAACTCTGAGAAGACAATAATTAAGCTGATGATAAAAAAGAAAATCCCTGGTGCAATAACACCTACCGAGCCAAATTTCTCGTGTACTTTCCCCACAAGCAGGCGGGCTACAGCAGTCATTATCGCTGATGCCGTGAAAAATATACCTGCATTTTCTATGCCTTTTTCCGATGAATATGCCACCAAGAAAGTCATTAACGTACTATTTGTAAACATCATGACCATCATAATCAGAGAAGGTTTACATGCTTCTTTGTCAATTAGCTTCCAAAGGAAAAAAGGTTTCTGGTCTGATTTTTTTGATATTTTCAACTCGTTTTGTAAACCCAGGCGATCTGCTTGTGCTTGTTCTTTCGATGGTTTCAACCAAAATCGTGAGAGGAGAATTAATGCCGTAAAAGAAAGTACCACAATAAATGCGACATGATATCCAAATGCATTCCTGACCGCCAGTATGATCAATGGTGAAATAGATGAAGAAAGTGTCTGAGTCAAACCCAGATATCCCAGGCCTTCTGACATCCTACTCTCTGGAATATTGTCAGTAGCCAATGTTCGTAAAGCCGTTCCATTAAAAGCAAATCCAAAACCCTGAAGCACCTGGATTAGTATCAATACCCAAAACGGAATTGAAAATAAATATAAGCCTGCAGCAAGGCTATATACGACCGAGCCAATCGTGATGATTAGGAAACGGCCTTTCTTATCTACAAGAATCCCGGATATCGGCCTAAATACAGCCGCAGACAATAAATAAATTGTCGTAACCAAGCCGGCAATAGCCGTTGAATATCCTTGGTCCAGCATATAGATTGGTATTAATACATTGAGCATTGAAAAAGTGATCTTAATCGTTAAATCTGCGATCATAATTTTTAAGAAACTATTTGTAAAAATTTTTTCTTTTGCAACTTTTACTGCGATGTAATTCGCCTGGTTTTCTTCCATGAAAATTTGATTTCCTTATTCTTTAATATGCAACCCATAGAAAGTTTCGGATTAATATTTTTTGTTGTCGTTAATCCTCACATATATTGTATAAATAGAACTTTATCAGTTGAAAGATGTATATTTTTTCTTTAATTTGATAGTAATTTCTCTTTGACATATCATCACAAAGAACCACAATCATGGAATCCGTTCATAATGATTTTCATTAAGCTTCTACAGGAAGCATGGACAAGTAACCCGCCAGAAGAGAATTATTTTAATGACTACAAACAGGACAATCTGGCTGTTTAATAATCTGGATTACATTTGCAGACATCTCAAGCGAGTCATATATGAAAAGCCTCGAAATCAATGGCGATCCTATGCCAATCAGTAATTTAAGACACTCACTCGCCTGAATTGATCCAATCACCCCTGGAACAGGGCTGAATATTCCTTTATAAGGGTAAGTTTTATCAGAATCCGCAGTTACTTTGGGGAATGCGCACTTATAACATGGACCTTCCAACGCATTAAAAACACAAACCTGCCCTTCAAACCGGCTTACGGTTCCAAATACAAATGGTTTCTTTAAACGTACACTTTCCTCATTGATCGATAAGTAGCTGGAATATGTGTCTGTGCACCCCACAATCACATCATATCCAGCGATAAATTGGTTTGCATTTTCTTTTGTAATGAATTCCTGATAAGTTTCTAACTGAATATTCGGGTTTAAATCTGACAATTCGTGGTAGACAGAGACTGTTTTCATCGAACCTAAGGAAGAAGTTCGATGAAGTATCTGACGTTGTAGATTAGAGAGAGCAACCAAATCACCATCCATTAATCCAAGCCGTCCAACGCCGGCAGCAGATAGATATAAAGCGACAACTGAGCCTAAACCACCCAATCCCACGACAAGGGCAGATGATGATCTGAGCTTTTCTTGGCCCTTCAATCCTATTTCAGGGATTGAGATTGTGTCTGAATATCTTATTGCTTCATTTGAAGTTAAGTGATTCAAGTTAGAAATTTCCTTTTCATGGAAGACTATCCTTAAATACACATTTTTCTAATAAACAACAAGCTGTTTCGCAGATCTTTTTCGTAGTCTGTGAATGTGCTTGCTTCAATGGAAATGATCTTGTCGTAATTGATTCTATTCAATGCATCAAAGAATTTTGAATAGTCATGGCCATCATCATCTCGAGGTGCTAAACGGGTTGGAAAAGGCATGTCGGGGTTATCGATATGAACATGCTTGATCTCTTCCGCATACTCATCAATCATGGAATAGGGATGGTTACGGTCCACAAACCAACGATAATCAATAAACGTACCAAGATTAGGTTTTCCAAGTTTTGAAACAAAATCGATCGCTTCAGGTATGCTGTGGATGATATTTGAAACCTGGGGTGAAAGAGGTTCAATCAAAACTGTGATGCCTCTTTCATTCGTAATATCCGCAAGCATTTCCATGAAGTTAAAAGTCTTTGCTTTGGCAGCTTCAATTTCTCCTGATGTCGGGATGCTGCGAGTCTTTCCATTACCCCAGATGTAATACTTCACATTCAATTCCGCAGCGCGGTCCACCCCAATCGTCAGGTAATTTCGATAGAACTCCAGATCAAAGCCCTCATCTGCGATAACCTTATCCAAAGGAATGGGATTGTCAAGTACTTCACAATTAAGCGGTGAATCAGCAAGCTTCTGTCTGGTTTGGCTGAACTCCGACTTACTCATTGACATAATTTCATGCATGTGCATTTCAATACAATCGTATCCCGCTGCCGCAATCTTATCGATATCTTTTGAAAAACCGAACACACTAATCTTGGGATTCAATTCTTTTCCTTTTCTCAACTACTAGTCATTCGTCAAAATTACTTTGATATCTTTTGCGAATCCAGAAACCAGATCCTCAAAAATCCGTGGACCTTTACTCATGTGATATTCAGCTGTAATGATCTTTTCTACAGGAATAGCGCCTGCTTCAATAAGCTCAATACCTTCTTCCATCTCCGTGATATATAAGTAAACACCTTTAAAAGTCAATTCCCGGACTGCTGCATGTTTATATTCGAATTCAAATTTGGTTTGAGCTAAACCGACCCAAATGACTTCTCCGCCTAAACGGACAATATCCAGACCTTGGTTAACAGTCGATTGAATACCGACTGCATCAAACAAAATATCCACGCCTACGTCATCTGTTACTTCGTGGATGAATGCCACTAAATCACCTTTTGAATTAACTATATGGGTCGCACCGCATTCTTTCGCCATTTCCAGGCGCTTATCAATTACATCAGTAGCGATAATTACTTTAGCCCCAAAATGCTTCAAAGCCATAATTGTCAATAAGCCAATCGGACCACATCCCACCACAGCAACCGTTTTTCCTGAGATATCACCTGCTCGACGAATTGCACGCAAACCTGTTGAAAGGGGTTCAGCCAAAGCATATTGTGCAAAAGTGCGCTTACCAGATAGTGGTAGTAATTTATCGGCTGGAGCAAGAACATATTCAGCCATAGCACCATTGTAGCTTCCAGCTTTCATGGTGGTGCCAATAATATAACGATTATCACAAATGTTGGTTAATCCAGCTTTGCATGCTGCGCATTCTCCACAAAACAGATTTGTGTAAACGCTAACTTTATCTCCAATCTTCGCGTTGGTAACACCCTCACCCAACTCTGCAACTTCTCCGGCGAACTCATGCCCCATGATTAATGGGCCTACGCGCATGGGATTGCCGCCCCGATATCCTGCCAGGTCGGAACCACAAATTGATACAGCCTTCACCTTAACCAAGACATCACCAGCTGAGGGCTTTGGTGTCTCGACTTCTTCATAACGAATGTCACCCGCACCATAAAATACCAAGGCTTTCATAGAGATCTCCTTTTTAGTCCAAAATTTATTAAATAATCATTGTTTGAATGGATAATCTGCCAATATTAGTTATTAATCATTTGTCAGAATAACTTTAATTTCTTTGCAATCCTTGTCACAAAGCATATTGAAAACTTCAACACCTTCCGAGAGTGGGCGTACGGATGTTATTAAATCATCAATTACTATTTTTTTTCTAGCGACAATTTCCATAACATCCTTGATTTCATCCGAGAACATATAACTTCCAAGAATTGAGATTCCTCTGGCTACGACTGTCATCAATGGGAACTCACAGCTGTGATGAATCAACGCAACAAGCGCAATTCTTCCCCCGTTTCTGATCATATCTAAACATTTAAGGAAAATATCTGGAACGCCCGCGGCAATGATGACTCGATCAACGCCCACATTATCTGTGAGATCTTTTATCATCGCTACAACGTCTTCTTTTCCATTGAGGACCTCATCTGCGCCATTAGCTTTTGCCAGATCAAGACGAGTTTCAATCACATCAGAAACGAAAACCCTCTTCTTGTTTTCCATCTCGAGGAATTTCAATATCATCAACCCAATAGGACCAGCACCAATAATTGCGACACTTTCGTTTTCCCCAAAATCCCCCACCATCGATGCGCTATATGACACCGCCAGGGGTTCCATCAGTGCACCTTCAATAAAACTAACACCCTCCATCAGAGGATATAAAGTATAAGCAGGAAGGGTCATATATTCTCGCATCGCACCATCAGTGGTTACACCACCAATGGATGTGCCAATACTGGAACGGTTTGGGCAGAGGTTAATTTCACCGCGTTTACAATAAAAACATTCTCCACACGGTAGGATCGGATTAGCTGTTACCGCTTGTCCAACTGAAAAATCTTCAACACCTTCCCCTAGCTCCACAATTTCTCCTGAGAATTCATGACCTAGAATGATAGGAGGTTGCCAACGATCAGATATGCTTTCTAATCTATAAGCGCCTAAGTCAGACCCGCAAATGGATACCGCTTTCACTTTTATTAGTACTTCACCCTTTTTAGGTGATGGAATGGGTCTATCCTCTAGTCGTAAATCATGTGGACCGTAATAAACCAAAGCATTCATAGTATTCATGTGTTGGCAACCTCCCAGAAATTAAATTAACACGGCCAAGCGAGTGTGTAGATATGTTTTCCACCATCTGAAGGACCCTTGAGCAATTTCTCAATTTCTTCAGGATCGCGCTGGCTCATGAGATCACCTGGCGGTAACTGACCTACAGGGAAAACATCCAGGATGTCGTTATGCAGCTTCACTAGATAATCACAAATTTTCTCGATGGATGGTACAGCCTTAGCCGCATCTGCGTCTTTTGCATGCCCGATCACACCCTGCGGGAAGGTAATACATTCGATACCCACATTACCAATTTGGCAATGTCCTGGGATCGGATTGCCATAAATATCTCCACCTTTATCCATATGACCCGCTGGTAAATAACCATGGCTGTCTGTGTTCTCTGCATGCTCCATGTCACAAAGTTCTGGGAATAGACTCAATGATATGGATTGTTCTGCCTCGCAAGCATGCTGGAAGTGTCGATTGTAAGGGCCACCATGCTCTTTGTCCATCAGTGTCTGCCCCATCACATTGGGGATATCCACAAAGAAAATCATAGCGGGAACTTGATATCTCTTACCCCACTCCTGAATGGCGACGGGGATCGCATATTCCTGTCCATGCATGCTAATCAAAATCATTTTACGAAAGCCTGAATTCCAAAAACCTGTAAAAATGGCCCTTAATTGGTCCATGAAAACATAATCCGGTAAAGGAATTGTGTATTTCTGCCCAATATGATGGAAGGGATGGGAGCCATACCATACTGGTGGAGCAATTGTGCATCCTGTCTCTTTTGCTACCAGTTCTGCGATCCGTGTCGCAATAAAGGTGTCCTCACCCGTCGGACCTGAATTACCATGATTTTCAATTGACCCAATTGGGATGATAATTACATCATCTTCTTTAAGACGATTCTCGATATCCAACTTTGTCATTGTTTGAAAATACAGTTTCGAAGGTTTATCTAAATGCCCACCTTCAGGAGGCAAATTCCATTTTGACATGATTTTCCTTTCTAATTTAACCTATTTATCAATCCGATGACTCTCTAATTGTGGTGAGTAAATCCAAATAAATTTCAAGATTTCCTCGCCTGTGTTAATAATTTCATGAAATGAACCTGGGGGGTTATATACACATATCCCTGGTTTCAATTCAATTACTTCATCTTCAGTAATAAACTGTCCCTTTCCTTGCAGGAAAAACATTACCTCCTCTTCTGAAATATGTTTGTGCTTTGGGACCTTCCCCCCAACATGTGTCTCATTAACACCCACTGCCAGATTTTGTGCACCAACAGTTTTTTCAGACACTAAGATCCAACTAGTGCGAGGGGGTTCCCGATAAATCCCTTCAATCTCGTTAATATCAACCCATTTCAATCCTGACATATAAACCTCCTAAAAATTTACTTATATTAATAACTCACTCTGATTAAAAGGAATCCGTCCTGATTGGGACATCCCAAATCGCTTCCAATTCTTCCTGAGTAAGATCAAACACAGCGTTATTGGGTGGCAAAGGTTCTTCCCGCATGAATTCCGGAATTCTCTGATAGTGCTCAGAAACCCCAGCATTTTCATTAAATGCCCTCTCCAAGTCCAAAATATGAGCACCTAATTCCCTAATTTCTTTAAATGTTAATTCCCAACCAAATTTTGCTTTGAATAGTCGAACCAATAAATTTGGATCTTTTACAAATGATGGCCGGAGGAAAATACATACGCCCATGGTATCCAGAAGCGCTCCTCTAATCTGAAGATGGCGGGAATTTGCAACCTGGTTTTGCTTGCCAAGTGGATCGTTATACTTAATAGTTTCAAAGGCATTACCCGCTGTATGGTCTGCACCCATTGTTGATGTGGCATACAAGACCCCATTCCCTTTTAACCCTCTTGGATCATATGCCGGCATAGCCTGACCCTTAACTGCAGGGACTCGGCGGTTCCCAAAGGCCAGGCCTGTGAACTTGACACCATTTCCCAAAATTCGCCCCAAATAGGTGCCTTCACCAATTTGGATAATCATATCTTTTGCTGCTTGACCATCGCCGAACTCTGCAACACCTGAGTCCATTGCTACACCAATGGCGGCACCGCATTCAATCGTGTCAACCCCAACTTCATTGCAGAGGTTGTTCAATTCACCGATAGTATCTACATCTTCAATGCAAAGGTTTGGTCCTAATAACACAGCACTTTCATACTGCAGAGAGGCAACAACCTGATCGCCATTCGCAGCCGGTAAGACATTAGAACATTGGATCGTACAACCAGGGACACAAGGCGTGCCACTTCGGCCTGATCCACTTCGTTTTGCAACCAATTCAGAAAAAGCGGGTCCGGTAAAATTATTAGCACCTTCAAAGGAACCCGACGAGAAATTCTTTGTTGGCATCAAGCCAACTTGATTCGCCATTGCCACAATATCAAGTGTGCCATAAAGCTTGCGATTATTACTCTTGGGATCAGCGATAATTAATTCAGCGATTTCCTTCCTAATATTATTTACTTCATCAGGATCAATAAATTCAGGGGGCACAAGTTTATCAGCGTTGACCACAATAGCTTTTATACCCTTCGAACCCATCACTGCGCCTAAGCCACCTCTCGCCGCATACCGCATCTGGACACCGGCATTATCCGGGCAAGCAATGCCAGCGCTTAACATTAACCGTTCTCCAGCAGGACCGATACAAAGAATGCCAATATTCTTGCCAAACTTTTCCTGAAGCAGCTTACATGTCTCTGACACATATTTATATTGCAGATCAGGCGTGTCAATTATCTGAGCCCCATTACTATCCAGATACAACACACGTGTACGCGCGCAGGAATCTGGGATATCTTCAAGAATAACAGCCTTGATTCCCAGCCTGGTGAGTCGCTTTCCAAAATACCCACCTGTATTACTCTCTTTGACACCGTTTGTTAGCGGGCTCTTCCCACCAAGGGAGATTTTCCCAGTCGTTGAAATGTTCGTATCTGCAAATAATCCTTGTGAAATGATCAGTTTATTATGCCGACCCAAAGGCTCACAAGTCGGTTCAACTTCATTATTAAGAATGTGCGCAATAAAGTGACGGCCTGCAATCCTTTGCAAATCCTTTGATGCTTCTTCAATTCTGGCGGCACCTGTTCTTACATTTACACGAATAATCGTTTTCATGCTTTTGATTCCAATCTCTTTTCAGAGCCTAATTCATCCAGGTAATGGTTTATCACATCAACTGCAGCATCCATTAAGATTATTCCTGACTTATCACTTTCAAGCTCTCGGTTTTTTTCAATCTCACCTGGCAGGAAAATTTCAGAGGCAAATTCAGCTTTTTTCATGCTTTTTAGATTTTGAATATAGTCTTCCATGATGGCTGTGAATTTATCTACGGCAATGAATTTCTTGATATCTATAGCAATTAGGGTTGCCCCGATCCCAGTCTTTCCTTGGGGAGAATGAAAACTTTTAATATTAGGTGCATGTTCAGCACCTGATAATATTCCAGAAACAATATCGACGACTAAGGCAATTGCCGATCCTTTTGCCCCACCCATTGGGAGAACCGTTCCCATCAAAGCAGTATTGGGATCAGTCGTCGGATTGCCATCTACATCGATGGCCCATCCTTCTGGGATCGATTTGTTTTCACGGGCAGCTTTTCGAATTTTTCCTCTTGCAACGACACTCGTTGCCATATCCGCAGAAAACAATAAGTCCTTGCCAGTAAAGATTGCTATAGCAATTGGATTTGTACCTGTAAAAGGCTCTGCCCCACCCCAAGGAGCCATAGCGGGGGCCGCATTACAACTCATGACTCCAATCATGCCTTGTTTTGCGATTCTTTCTGTATAAAACGCGAGAGAACCTAAATTATTTGTATTTCGGATCATAACTTGGCTAATGCCAAACCTGGAAGCCTTATCAACTGCAATGTCTACAGCTTTTTGACCAGCTACAGGTCCCAACCCATCACCACCATCAATCACAAAAATCGCGCCCTCATCAATTACTGTATTTGTTTCGGTTGGCAGTGTCAATTGATCGGCTTTTACTCGTTTGTAAATAGGGGTTAATAAATAGCTGCCGTGAGTTGTAATACCTCTCGAATCGGCAAAACAAAAATTATCACCCACAATTCTTGCATTCTCAGGATTCTCGCCTAAGGCAACAAGTATCTCAACAACAACATCGAAAAGCGCTTCTTTGATAATCTTCATGTAAAAAGCCTCATTTAGCTATCCGTTCTTCAATCAATCCCGCGTCTTCCAGGATAGGTCCAAGCTTATTAAATTCAATACTTGAAACTCCGGTTTTTAGAACTTTTTCTTTTTCAACTTCTTTTCTCACCCGAGCTTCAGCTTTTTCAAGCACTTCGGTGCACTCATCTAGCCTGACCACAACTAAACCATCATCGTCCCCGAATATCAAATCACCCGGAAAAATCGTCTGCTCGCCAAAAACAGTTGGGTAATTAATTAATCCTATTGTGCCTTTTTTTGTCCCTCGGATGCAAAAACCTCTTGCGAAAACCGGAAAACCCGATTCGATGATCTCAGCACTATCCCTGATGCAACCATCAATGCACAAACCGCCTACGCCACGTGCAATCGCACTCGTTGCCATGAGATCTCCAAAGTACCCGTATTTATATCCACCGCCGACATTTGCCACAATCACATCGCCTGGTTTTGCTTGTTCTAGTGCTTTGTGAAGCATAATATTATCGCCAGGAGCGCATTGCACTGTTAGTGCAGGGCCACACACTTTTAGTCCTTTGGTGATTGGTTTGATGTCACAATCGATGTAACCTTTTTTTCCGGAAGCCTCATGGATTGTTGCCGAAGCTAGTAAACTAAACGCTTTTACCACCTCAGGTGTTGGTCTTTTAATATTTTTTATGACATGTACCATAGTTGCATCCTCATATCCGGGCTAGCCGCCCATAACTGCTAGAAATAGAAATATTTCATCATTATCATCAACCATATGATCGTCAGGCAACATAAGGTGATCACGAACCAAGATCACATGCTCGGCAAGGGGTATTTGGATGTCAAGTAATTGCGGAATCTGACCCGCAGCAATAGGTCTTTTTAAAACAACTTCACAGCTAAATTTACTTAAAACACCTGATCCAATAAATTTTGCCATTATTACTTATTAACTCCAAAATTTAATTCACACCAGTAGAACCTTTTGATCATTTGATGGTGACAGATTGCCTATTTCCCATGATCAAGTTAATGTAGCCCTCTTTCATCCGTTCCATGTTCTTATTAATATGCTGACTTAATTCTTTAATTGCTTTTTCCTTGTTTCCTGTTTCTAGACCATTGAAATATTCAGTGTGTTCGATGAACGCTTCATCGCTCAACCATTTACCAATTTTCGAAGAAACGATCATATATCTCTCACGGATAGTACGATAGAATTCAAGCAATAACTTGTTTCCATATATTCTAAAAATAACCTCATGGAATTGCAGGTCCAATGACTGATACTCCTTAATATTTCCTTTAGATAGAGCTTCATATTGTTTTGCATTAATCGTTTTCATTTCATCAATATGATGCTCTTCTATTTGCTCAAACACTTGTTCAAGCACAAAAACTTCCAGACATTCACGAACCTGAAAAAATTGAATGATTTCTGTGATGTCTATTGTTTCTACAAAGAATCCAACATTTGCTACCCATTTAAGGATCCCCTCTTGTTCCATTCGCAGGAAGGCTTCCCGAACGGGCGTATAGCTCATATCAACTTCACCAGCAAATTGTCTAATACTGATATGACTGCCACCTGGAAGAGAAATTATTCTCTCTTTCAACGCTTCGTAAGCGACATCGCTTAATAATTGTTTTGAGTTAGATTCCATATAATTTCACCTTGAGATCATCCATTGACAGCAAAACTTTTCATAAACTTCACATGAGGTTTCTCTGGAACGGTTATCATTTCAAGATCATATTTGATTTCCATAGCTTTTGGCGACTCTTTTGTATATGGTTCCCATTTTGGCAACCCCTCCCCATTGGGATCACCTGTTTTCAGAAAATTCGCCCAATAGTCAGCCAATGTGTTTGAAAGATCATAGTCCCTACCCGTGTAAGGAAGACTGGATCGTACTAGCGTTTGAAATACATATTGGTGTTCTGCTGAATGAAAAGAAACTTCATTCCCAGGCGGAACAAGCGTAATAAAGTACATAAATGCTGGCTTTCTTTCCAGCTTGTTTTGTACTTCACAAAATCCCTTTACCCCTGCAAGCATTCTATCGGGAAAAGCTGTGTTGTGAACTTCTGTTTCGTAAAATTCCTTATTATCAGGTTTTACAATTTGCAAGTATTTGGCTGCTGATTCGCCATAGATGTCTGCGGCGTCTTGCTTGATCTTTTCAGCACTTGGCACAGGTCCCATTGGTCCCATTTCATCTTTTGTGCATCCCAGCATGTAATCAATATCGTGATGTAACCCTTGCCGACATAGATCCACTTCTTTTTGCGGTAATACATACCCATCAGCATTCGGCGCATTCATGAAACGATGCACTTCCTTGTCAAACCGGCACATCCCATCAAGTACTTGTTCTGCTGACAACCTGCGGGCCTCTTCAACGTTTTTCACACCCATAAAATCAAAGAACTCTTCACCTTGCTTTTCTGCTTCAGATAATGTAATGTCACGCTCTTTTGAAAAGCTCATCAACCCACCCGCGCTCTGAATGATTGCCCGTTTGAATATTCCTTTTGTCAATGGCGTAGCACTCATTAAACGAACACTCATCCCCCCCGCCGACTGACCGAATATGCCAATATCATCTGGATCTCCACCAAATGCCGCAATATTCTCCTTGACCCACGTCAATCCAGCCACCATATCCAATGGACCATAGTTCCCTGAGCTGTGATGCGGGTCTTCTGCCGTTAGTTCCGGGTGTGCCAGAAAACCAAACACGTTCAAGCGGTAAGCCAATGTCACCACGACCATGCCCCGCTTTGCAAAACCATCCCCATCATAGGCATTCAAATAACTGTAGCCTGTCCTGAAGCCGCCGCCATGAAAATAAACTGCTACCGGGAGCTTCTCGTCGGCTGTCTTCGCCGGTGTCCATACATTTAGATAAAGACAATCTTCATTAATTGGGTACTCGTGTACATAAAATTCATCACGGGCAAATACATTCCCGCCTTCAGATGCAAATCGCTCCTGCATGGCAATATCTGCGAATTTATAAGCCGTTCGAACCCCGTCCCATGATTTAACCGGTTGGGGGGCTTTCCAGCGTAACTCACCTACTGGCGGTGCCGCAAATGGAATGCCTTTGAATATGCTTATTCTTTGATTGCTGGATGGCAGACCTTCCACCCATCCATTTTTTGTCTTTGCCTTTAGCAATGCCATCTTTCCTCCATTTACAAAATATTATTTAGAACACAAAGCTTCTTTTTAATAATTCCGACTCAAATAATGACTTTTTAATCTAAGGTCATTCATCAGCTGGATAAATCCAGCTGATGAATGTGTACTGATTATGGTTCAAAATATAGGTATTGGGCTATTATCGTTTGGTTGATATTTGCCTCGTCCATTCCAGATAATTTTGCATTATAGCCAAACAAAGTTTCTGCTTGGGCAACTGGATAAAGCGCAAGCCTCTCATTAACCATTACTTGAAGGTCATCATTCATCTGTTGGGCTTTATCCACATCAGTTTCAGACAAGATCTCTCTAATTAGAGCTAACATGTCTGCTCCAGCAGGTGTATCAGGAAACGTAACATACTTAACAGAATCAGTTAATCTAGCAGCTTGCATTGAAGCATTGCTTTGGCATTGTGCCAGTGGGTAAATATCCCAATCGTTTGTCACATCCTGGGCATAAGCATAACCAGTTGAGAAGTCAAATTGCTGGATTTCAGCATCTAATCCAATGGCCGCCAACTGATTCTTAATAATTTCAGTTGTGGCAATACGGTACGCACGGTCATCAACAATGATCTTGATCTTAGTTCCTTCAGGAACGCCAGAGGCTTCAAAATACTCTTTGGCTTTCTCAAGATCTTGCGGGTAAGGCTCTTCAGTCAAATCGTAGTTATAGCCAGGCACCGCATTACTGCAGTAGCTGTTAGCGACCGTCCCAGCGCCATCGTATGCACCCTGCAGAATGTCCGCCGCACTAATAGCATATGCGGCAGCTTTCCTTAGGTCTTCATTGGCAAACACATGTCCTTCTGAAGAATTGAAGTGAAGATTGTGAACACAACGACCAGGCATTCTAAGCAGTGATAAATTAGGATCTTCTTCAATGGTCAAAGCATCTGTTGCACCTAAATCATAGGCAACATCAATACCACCGGTCTGCAATTCGATGGATCTTTGAGTAATTTCTGGGATACTCCTAAATATAACTGTTTTGATTGGTGCGGGTTCTCCCCAGTAATCGTCAAACCGCTCTAATGTAACACTATCGCCTGTAATCCATTCAACGAACTTGTACGCTCCAGTACCTACGCCACCATTCGCCTTCGCTTCTGGATCAGCTTCCGTGGTTGTCTTATCCAGGATGGGCATCACCATGGACAAGGATGGCATAAAAATGCCGTCCGGTTCTGAGAATGCAATTTCCACTGTGAAATCATCAATGGCCTTTGAATTTTCGAGATCTACTTTAGTGAAGTAGGTCGCCCAGTTTTCATTGGTAGCCGCGTAATTCAACGTGAAGATTACATCTTCTGCATTAAATTCTTCACCATTATGGAATACTACACCTTCCCTTAGATGAAAAACAACATGAAGCTCGTCGGTCCACTCCCAATCTGTTGCAAGCCGTGGAATATACTCACCTGTAGATGTAATCAAGAACAACATGTCATAGATGTTCGTTGTGACACGACCACGCTGCATTGCAGATACACCATAAGGGTCCATTGTACCTACATCGTTAATATTTCCTATAACTAACACATCTTTCGCGCTTGTCTTAACTGCTTCCGATTCCTCTTCTTCTTCATCTCCCGCAGGTTCTTCCCCAGCAGATTCTTCCCCAGCAGGTTCTTCCCCAGCAGGTTCTTCCCCAACAGGTTCTTCCCCAACAGGTTCTTCTGCTGATTTACAAGCAGTGAGAGAAAGTGTGGATATCAACAACACAGTCAATAGAATATATAATATTTTTTTTGCCATTTTATTTTCTCCTTTTGTTCTTAATATGAATTTCGTGTACTTTTTATTCATTTCCTAATCAAAAGCCTTAGATCAAACAAAATTCATCTTCTAATAATTCTCTCCTTTCTTAAAAAGAATATCTATGACAAGCAACATGATGGCCAGGTGAAACTTCAACAAGTTCAAGCGGTTTAAGACAATCCTCACACCCATTCCTGCAACGAGGGTAAAATCGACAACCCGGTTTAGGATTCACAGGCGATGCCAATTCGCCTTGCAATAGAACCCGCTCTGTTTTGTCAAAAATATCCGGACTGGGAATTGCTGAAAGTAGAGCTTGAGTGTATGAATGCAGTGGATTTCTGAACAATTCATCTGCATCACATTTTTCAACAACCTGACCCAAATACATTACACAAATTTCGTCAGAAAGGTAACGGACTACAGAAAGATCATGTGTAATAAATATGTAAGTTAAACCCCATTCATCTTGCAAATCCAATAATAGATTAATCACTTGCGCTTGTATCGAAACATCTAAAGCGGATACTGGCTCGTCACACACAATAAATTTTGGATTTAAGGCTAATGCGCGAGCGATACCTATACGCTGCCGCCTACCGCCATCCAGCTCGTGTGGATATGTGTTAATAAAGCGCTGCGCCAAACCAACCACATCCATCAACCGTCGAACTTCACGACTGAGCTCTTCACCTTTCAGGTTTTTAACAAGCCTCAACGGTTCTCCGATTGTTTCACTGATAGTCATCCGAGGATTTAGAGAAGAATAAGGGTCCTGAAAAATAATCTGCATTTGGGCGCGCAGCTCTTTCAAGCGTTTTCGATTTACATGGGTGATATCTTCACCCTCAAAGAATATCTTACCTCTGGTACTATCCAGTAAATGTAAGATAGTTCGCCCAAGCGTTGTTTTCCCACAACCAGATTCGCCAACCACGCCCAATGTCTTCCCACGATCAATTTTGAAGTTCACATGATCAACAGCATGTAACAAACCATAAGGAGTTTCGAAATATTTAGATAATTCTTTTACTTCAAGTAAGGGTGTGCTCATTTAGTTTTTCCTTAATTGATGGGGTTAATACAACGAACCCAATGCCCATCGCCCAAATCGGTTGGATTAATAGCCCGCTCAGAACATTCTGCCATTGCCCTGGGGCATCTTGGGTGAAATGGACAACCGGCAGGCAGATCCATTGGGTTAGGCATCAGACCTGGAATAGGTTTAAGCCGAGGGACTTCCTTATTGATACTCGGCAATGAATCAAACAAACCTTGCGTGTAAGGATGCCTGGTTTCAGCATAAACCTGGAATTTTGTGCCGTATTCAAAAATCTGACCCGCATAAATAATTGCTACTTTATCACAAGATTTTGCAACCACACCTAAATCATGGGTAATTAATATCATTGCAGTATTCAAACGTTCTTTTAGTTCACCTATCAAATCCAGCACCTGCGCTTGAATAGTGACATCTAGGGCGGTCGTCGGCTCATCAGCCAACAACAACTTCGGATTGCATGCTAAAGCAATAGCAATTATCGCACGTTGTTTCATACCCCCAGAAAATTGATGTGGGTAATCAGTAAAACGCTCGCGGCGAATACCTACCATTTCAAGCATTTCCATCGCTTTTATTTCGGCATCTCCCTTTTTTAGATTTTGATGAAGATGAATGCCTTCTGCAATCTGCTCGCCAATGGTGAATACAGGGTTGAGAGCTGTCATCGGATCCTGAAAGATCATTGAAATTTTATTGCCTCGAACTTTGCGAAGATCATGACTATCCATTTTCATGATGTCCTGTCCTTCGAATTTGACCTCACCAGAGACAATTTTTGCTGGGGGCGTTGGTAAAATTTTGAGGATACTCATGGCAATTGTTGTT
This sequence comes from Anaerolineaceae bacterium, assembly GCA_016841365.1. Lineage (GTDB taxonomy): Bacteria > Chloroflexota > Anaerolineae > Anaerolineales > Anaerolineaceae > Brevifilum. The sequence continues at coordinate 17,223 of JAENZI010000008.1, read as the reverse complement.
TTACCAGCCCCTGTTTCCCCGACTAACCCAAGAGTTTCACGCGCTTCCAGACCAAGCGAAACCCCATTGACCGCATGTACGACACCATGATCAGTATGGTATTCGACGACCAGATCGCTTATCGATAAAGTTTTTTCTTCGCTCATCATTACCTCTACCTTGACATTCTCGGGTCAAGCGCATCACGGAGCCCATCACCCACCAAATTTAATGATGTAACAACTAGCATAATCGCTATGCCAGGAAAGGTCACCAGATGCCAATATCTTTGGATATAATTCCTGCCGCCAGCAATCATAGCCCCCCATTCAGGCAAAGGTGGTTGTGCCCCCAACCCAATAAAGCTTAATCCAGCTGCAGTGATTATTGCCCCTGCTACGCCTAATGTAACATTTACCAATATCGGAGAAAGTGTATTTGGTAAAATATGCCTAAAAATAATCCTAAAATCACTTGCCGTTATTGCACGAGCGGCCTCAACATATTCCATTTCTCGTATTGATAAAATCATTCCGCGGATCAATCGAGCAGTCCCCGGAGTTCTTGTAATTCCAATCGCTATCATAGCATTTCCCATACCTGGCCCAAGTGAAGCTGCAATGGTGATCGCAAGCAACATTGCTGGTATTGATTGAAAAATGTCCATCACCCGCATAATAACATTATCCACCTTTCCACCATAAAACCCTGATATCGCCCCAATGACAATACCAGCGCCTGTCGAAATTGCCACAGATATGATACCTAAGCGTAACGATATTCTTGACCCATAAATAATACGGCTAAAAATATCTCTTCCAAGGTTATCGGTACCCATAATATGCTCTTTTGAAGGAAACTGGAATGCCCGGTCAAGTTCTTGATCATCAAAATGATATGGTGCAATTAGAGGTGCAAAAACAGCAATTAGAATAAAAAATAGGACGATTACCATACCGACCATAGCCCGCTTATTTCTCTTGAGCCTCATCCAAGCATTGAACCACAGACTGCGTTTTTTTTGCATTTTTGTTGTATCAATTAAACTCTCAAAAATGTTTTCACTCATCATGCTTTACTCCCTCTAAGATGTTTCTTGCCCTTAAATTGAGAACGTATGCGGGGGTCAACCAAAGCATACAACAAATCCACAAGCAATAAAATTGCACTACTAAAGAATGCAATGACTATAGAAGTACCTAAAATTGCCGGGTAATCCAGTGCACGTATTGATTGCACAAGGTAAGTTCCCATCCCCGGAATAGCAAAAACGACTTCAGTGACCATTGCACCACCAATTAATATGGATAACGACAAACCAATTTGGGTAATAATTGGAATCAATGCATTTCGTAGTGCATGTTTCATGATGACTTTATACTCTGCCACACCTTTTGCTCTGGCAGTAGTAATATAATCTTGCCTAATCACATCCAATACACTTGAACGTGTCATCCGCGCACTCATGGCTATCCCAACAAGCGCCAATGCCGTTGATGGGAGTATGTAATATTTCGGCCCATATAAACCAGAAGCAGGCAACCATCGCAGGTGTAAAGCAAAAATAATCGAAAACATCAATCCAACCCAAAATGATGGCATCGAAACGCCTATCAAAGCCAAAACCATTAAAAGGTTGTCAGTAAAAGAATATTGCTTGACTGCTGAAATGATGCCAATTGGAACGCCAATTAAATTTGTCAGGGTTACAGCTACAAGACAAACTTTAACTGTTGTTGGAAAACGAGCTTTAATTTCATCAATAATTGGACGACGTGTTGAATAGGATGTGCCAAAATCCAATTGTGTAAAGACCCTATAAGCATATCGCCCAAATTGAATTAAGAATGGATCGTTTAATCCCTGTTCCTCACGCCATTCAGCCTTGATCTCATCACTAGTTTCAAAACCTAAGGCAGCCTCAGCAGGATCCCCCGGGGCAATATGTATCAAAGTGAAGACAATTAACGTAACCCCCAGCAGCACTGGCACCATCCATAACAATCTTTTTGTTACATACCTTATCATAAGCGAGTCTCCTGGTGTCGTAATAGAAATTAGCGTTTGATTACTTAGTCATTAATAAATTATTTCCAATAAGCAACAATAAAGCTTCAATGGGGAATGTTAATGTTTATTTACATTTAGTTAACTTGACAAATAAAATGAAACTGATAGAATGATATATCACTGATATACAACCAATATATAATAGTTTTCTCCTTCTGTCAAGACCTAAAATAAAATAAACATTGATTTTTTTACTTAATATATAAATTTTTTGATTTAGTTAGAGATTTCAAATGGAGATCGGCCTTAATATTTCATTAAACAATCCTTAATCTGTCGGGGAGGTTTCTCGTAGTTTTGGTTTATCAAAGGAGTAACTAAATTTACGCTACTATCAATTTGTCCAATGAAAATCTGTATCGATCATTTCGCAATATGTAAAGGTGTGTGACCTTTGAAAAATAATCAATCAAATTACCGTTGGGTTATAGCGGTTCTTTGCTTTATTATGTTCTTTATAGCTGTTGGTATGGGGAATATGCCAAAGACACTATACGTAGTCCCGGTTACAGGAAATTACGGATTTTCTCGTGGTGAATTTTCGATGGTGTTTTCAATCATCACAATGACCGGCTTGATCACAAATGTTTTTTATGGATATCTTGAAAAGCACTTAGGGGTACGATATCTTGCCACTCTCGGTTTAATTTTGATGGCCATTGGGTATTTTATATTTTCAAAAGCCACATCCCTGGATCTATTTTATTTAGGTGCTGTAATCGATGGGATCGGTTTCCCCTTATGTACAATCACAACCATATCTGTATTGATAAATAATTGGTTCGGCAAAAACGAGCAAGGAACAATGCTTGGATTAGTTGTCGCTGGGTCTGGTTTTGGGGGTTCCCTGTTTTCTCTAATTATTGGAAAATATATTCTCACCCATGGAACAAGTGCATCATATCTCTTGACATCGATCATCTTAGCACTTAGCACAATTCCCATCTTCATATTTACTCGATCAAAACCATATGAAAAAGAAATTAATGGGGTTCAGAATCACCCTCAAGCAAATGCCATACCAGATGTCAAGGAAACTGTTGCCTCTTCTCCCAAACCGGATAAGGCAATTAAATTTTTTAAACAACCCGCAATCTGGTTTACATTAATTGCTGTTTTCCTGATTGGCATTGTGACGATACCAACCAACGATACAATGCCACCTTTCTTAACCGAGAAAGGCTTCTCTGCCGAAAGCATCACCAAGATTGCCAGTGCAATTTGGCTGGCTCAGGCAACAGCAAAGATTATTTTGGGATTGATCAATGATCGTATTGGCGCAAAGTTTTGTTTGTATACAGGGTTAGGTTCCTACTTATTGGGCGCAGTCATTTTGATCCTCTCGAATAATATCTGGACGATGTGGATTTACGTCATTTTTGCCGGGATATTCACGTCTGCTATCGCAGTGCTTGTTCCCCTGTATGTAAGAGCAGTCATTGGTGGAGAGAACTACGGCAAATATATCGGGATTTTTATGGCTACCCTCACCGCAGGAATCGGTCTTGGCAATCCAATTATTAATTTTATTTATGACGTGACTCGCACCTATACAGTAATACTTTCTGTTTTCATTTTCGTAGGTATTGCAGCGATATTCTTATCCCATTTATCTTTAAGAAGGGCCAGCTAAATTACAGCAGGACAATTAGACAGAATCATGGTGGCAAATCATTCATTAAATCATAATAGAACTGAAGATCATTTGATGATTATCTATCGTTGAAAATTATGGCAAAAGAAATACTTTATCAATGAAATCAATTTCAAGATGCTTGTTATAAATAGGTGACGAATGAAAAAAAAGGTGCGGTCAGATTACAGCTTGGTCATTATCATTCTTTGTTTTGAGTTATTTTTCTTGTATGTTGGATTAGGTGGTATGCCTAAGAATTTATATATTGTCCCAGTAACAGAGTCCTTTGGTTTCTCACGTGGAGAGTTTTCATTAGTAATATCAATCTCCCAAATTCTAGGCTTATTTGTCCAATTACTCTATGGTCGTCTTCAAGAACGGTTTGGAGTAAAAACATTGGTCACGATCGGTGTTTTATTAATGCCGGCAAGCTACCTGATTTTTTCCTCCGCTTCCACTCTTTGGATCTTCTACGCTGGCGCGATATTGTTCGGTATTGGCATGCCGCTTTCTACCATTACATCGGCTTCAATACTGATCAATAATTGGATTAACGAAGAACGCCAGGGTCTGGTCCTTGGCTTCATTTCTGCAGGTAGTGGTTTTGGCGGTTCTCTTTTTTCCTTAGTAGTGGGTAATCGAATCATTTCACATGGATTCAAGTCCTCATACACCATGACTGCAATCATCTTGGCTTTAGGCGCTATTCCCATCATCTTTTTCTTGCGCTCAAAGCCAGGTGAAGAAAAACTTTCACGTAATAGAAATCGGTTAAGTGATGAAACCTCTAGCCAATCCATCCAGAGAGCAATAAAAGAACTTCCAAAGATTAAAAAGCCCGCCTATTTTTGGTTCGCTTTGATTAGTATTTTTCTGATTGGTGTCACAGTCGGGCCAACAAATGCCAATGTTCCAGGAGTAATTATTGAAAAAGGATTTGATGAAGCATTAGTTGCAAAAATTGTTAGCGCAACATTTCTTTTCCAAGCCCTGATAAAAATCCTGTTGGGTTACTTAAATGATCATTTAGGAATTCGATTTTGCATCTATTTCGGTTTAGGAGCGTATGTTCTTGGAACTACATTATTGATCTTATCTAAAACAGTTATGATGTTATGGACTTATGTTATATTTGCCGGGATTTCTATTACAACATTTGCTATCCTGGTTCCCTTATTTGTAAGGTCGTTATTAGATCGAGAAAGTTATAGTAAGTACATCGGATTATTTATGGCGGTTTCAAGTGGAGGAATGAGCCTTGGAAATCCTTTGATAAATTTCATGTATGATCTCAGTGGTACTTACACCATCATTCTGTCGATTTTGACAATCGTTGGTCTTAGTGGATTGATTTTTGCTCAAATCTCATTGAAGAAAAATTTTGAGTATAAATCTCAAGCCATTTGCTCTCAACCAAGGTTAGAAATGAATAGTTAGAAAAACCTATCCCAATAATCGAAAAAAGTTGAATTGGTTATTCTGGTGCTATTTTAGGTAAAGTTGTCCGCACATTATCTCTGGATATGAAAGGAAAAGGGTTTTCGTTGTTATGAGAATCGGTAAATTGATTTGTGATCAATCAAATTATCGCTGGTTTATTATTTGACTATTCTTTTTATTGTTCTTACAGGTATCGGTTTGAGAGGGTTAACATAAACACTGAGTTCTTGTCCAAAGTTAGTGTGAAAATGTTTGAATAAATTTTTGGACTTATTTCTCTCATAGCTCATTTACTAATTTCCTAATCCCTGATACCTGCTCATGCCTACTATCAGCTATCGGTTAAAAACTATCAATCACCAGCTATCATCCTCTCCTCCCTTGAACGCCTGCCTCAATTATGGTATTCTGCTCATCATAATGATGAAAGCCTCTGCACTCGCACACCCGAATATCGCCTTCATTAAATACTGGGGGATGATCGATGAAGACCGCCGGCTGCCAGCAAATGACTCCCTCTCGATGAACATCGGATGCCTTTCCACGCGCACGGCTGTCACGCTTGACCCACAACTGAGCGAGGATGTCCTCGTATTAAACGGCGAGGCTGTTAGCGGCACCGCACAGAAGCGTGTGCAAGCCTTCATGGACCATATCCGGCAGCAAGCGGACAATCCCGCATACACCCTTGTAGAAAGCACCAACAACTTCCCGATCGGCGCCGGGCTAGCATCCTCAGCCTCAGCTTTTGCGGCATTAGCACTGGCTGGATCAACTGCCTTTGGCCTGAATTTATCGGAAAAAGCACTCTCGAGTTTAGCGAGGTTTGGGTCGGGCTCCGCCTGCCGGTCGATCCCGGGCGGCTTTGTTGAATGGCACACGGATCCCGAAACGGGCGAATCCTATGCCTCATCCATTGTGCACCCCGACCATTGGAAATTGATAGATTGTATCGCCATTCTCAGCGATGAGCATAAACCGGTCGGTTCAGAAGCGGGCATGAAAACCGCCGAGTCCAGTCCATTGCAGCAAACCAGGGTGCTGGATGCACCCCGCCGGCTGGAAGCCTGCCGCGAGGCAATTCTCCAGCGTGACTTCGCTGCACTGGCAGACATCACCGAACTGGACAGCAACCTGATGCACGCCGTGATGATGACCTCCGACCCGCCCCTGTTCTACTGGCATCCCCAGTCCCTCGCCCTGATGAAAGCCGTCAGAGCTTGGCGTGCGGAAGGTTTGAACGCCGCTTACACCCTGGATGCCGGACCGAATGTGCATGTGATCTGCACGCAAGATTCTATGGGTGAAATCCTTTCACGTTTGCGCCATTTCCCTGCCGTGATCGATGTGATCACAGGCTTGCCAGCTGGCCCTGCAAGACTATTGACATAAGCGCACAACACAAATCCCACCGGGTATAATAAATTCGTCAGATAATCAAAATATCCTGCCTGCTGGTAAACAGCACAGGTTGAAAAAGGTAAAAAATGAGCATTTTCTTATTAATATTACAGGTAGTCTTTGTCATCGGCCTGCTGATTTTCTTCCATGAACTGGGGCACTTTCTTTCTGCACGTGCGGTAGGTGTGCCTATTGAGGAATTTGGTTTCGGCTATCCCCCGCGCCTTGTAAAGATTGGCGAATGGAAGGGGACAGAAATCACGTTGAATTGGATCCCCTTTGGCGGTTTTGTGCGTCCGAAAGGCGAAGCGGATGAAACCGTTGAGGGCGGCATGGCAGCCGCTCCCGCCTGGAAGCGCCTGGTGATCGCCCTTTCAGGGCCAGTGATGAACTTTGTGATCGGAATCATTCTGCTGGTCGTAATTTACAGTGCGGTCGGCATCCCCGCTTCAGAACAGGCGATGATCTCACAGGTCACGGATGGCTCCCCGGCTCAAGCAGTCGGTCTAACCGTAGGGGATATCGTTCTGTATGTGGATAATCAGCCCATCAGCGATATCGACCAGTTGATCGAAATAGTCAATGCGAATGTGGGACGAGAGATCACCCTGACCGTTGAACGGGCAGGTGAAGTGCAAACCTTCACGCTGACGCCGCGCGTCGACCCGCCAGAAGGCGAAGGCGCGATGGGTGTTGCGTTGAGCAACCCGCTTAAACCCACACCCTTCTTCCAATCCCTGGGCTACTCCTTCGAAACAACAGGTTACATCATCAAAGAGACGCTGATGCTGCCGGTCCGCCTGATCCGCGGCACCGCTGACCCGGCTGTGGCACGCCCGGTAGGCTACAAGGGCATTTACGATATTTACAGCCAGGCGGTTGAGATGGACCAGGTTTCAGAGGTGCCCACAGCCGAACCGCTCCCGGTCTTCACGCTGTCCATCATCGCCAACATTTCGATCGCGCTCGGCATCACCAACCTCCTGCCCATCCCCGCCCTTGACGGGGGCAGGATCCTCTTCACCCTCCCGGAGTTGATTTTTAAGAAACGCATCCCGCAAAAATGGGAAAACGTGGTCAACACCTTCGGGTTCATGCTCCTGATCCTCTTGATGGTCGTAATTACCATCATGGACTTTACCAATCCTGTGGTCATTCCCTGACCCAACCAATTTGAGGTCTATACGATGAGTGCTCCATATCAACGCGAATTTGATTTTTCAGAGATAAAACAAGCGCTGCTGAATACTCAGACGCCCTTTCCCGCCACATTGTTGTATTTCTTTTCAGATATTACCGAAGGCGAATTGGAAAAACTGAAGGAAATATGGTCACAGGTCACCACTCAACGCCGCCGCGGCCTGCTGGAAGATATGGAAAGCCTTTCAGAGAATGACACGCTGCTATTTTTCGACCCCGTGGCGATGATGTGCCTGAATGATGAAGACCCCGTTGCCCGTGCCACCGCCATCAGGCTTTTATGGCAATCGCAGAATGAAGCCCTGGTGCCGCTGTTCCTCAAGATGATGACCGAAGACCCTGAATCTATCGTGCGGGCTGCCGCTGCGACCAGTTTGGGCAACTTTGTTTACATGGGCGAACTTGACGAGATCAAAAAATCAACCTATCAAGAAACCCTTGAAAAATTGATTCAAACCCATCTCAGCTCAGATGATGTGCTGGTGCGCAGACGGGCACTGGAATCCCTTGGCTATGCCAGCCACCCCGATGTAATCAAATTGATCGAACAAGCCTACCAGGACAGCGATGATGAATGGCTGCAAAGCGCTCTGCTTGCTATGGGCCGGTCTTTCGACCACCGCTGGGATGACGCTGTGCTGCGGATGATCGACCACCCGGACCTGCTTGTGCGTTACGAAGCCGTTCGGGCAGCCGGTGAACTCGAGCTGGAAGATGCTCGCGATCTGCTTTTCGACCTTTTGGAGGAAGGCACTGACGACGATGATCTCTATTTCGCAGCCATCTGGTCGCTCACCAAAATTGGCGGCGATGGCGTCCGCTCATTGATCGAAATCAACCTCGAAGAAACTGAAGATCCGGACGAGATCCAATTTTTGGAAGAAGCCCTGGAAAACCTCGATTTTACCGAACAAATGAACATGTTCGATATGATGTATGTTGAAAAGGATGACCCGGAGGATTGGCTGGACGATGAGGATTACATCGGGGATGAGGATGAGGATTATTAATAAATCCGCCTCTTAAACCCCGTCCCGAATCGTTTATTGCCAGTTCCTCAACAAAAACACAATATGGATAACTGGTTATGACTGAAGATAAAGACTATCGGTTGCATGCATTCGTGTCAGGCCGTGTGCAGGGGGTTGGATTCCGATATTTTGTGCTCAGGGAGGCGCAAGACCTGCATCTTACCGGGTGGGTTCGCAACCTGCATGATGGCCGCGTAGAAGTCGTGGCTGAAGGAACGCACCCTGCACTCAACCAGTTGCTGATCAAACTGCGGCAAGGCCCCGTCAGCGCCGATGTGCGCGATGTGGATTATGAATTTTCAGATGCCCGCAATGACTTAAGTAGTTTTTCGCCCCGCCAAACCGCCTGACCCCCTAGAAATATTCTTGACAATTAAATAAGCTACCCATCGTCACGCCGGCCAGCCAAGAGCTGAACCTTCTTCCAGGGCGGCAGGTCGGATTCATCCGCCAGCATCTCCCGCAATTCATACACCTGGTCGCGCAGCATCGCTGCACGCTCAAATTCCAGTTCTTTAGCCGCTGCCTTCATCTGCTTTTCAAGCTCTGTGATCATCCGTGCCAGTTCCTTCTGTTCAAGCTTGCTGGCCTTCTTGCGCATATCTTCAGGCTCAACGCCCGCATCCCGGGCAAGCCGGTCTGTCAGGTCGCGCACCGATTTGACCACGCTTGCAGGCTCAATATGGTGTTCTTTGTTATACGCCACCTGGATTTCACGGCGGCGGTTGGTTTCATCGATTGCCTGCCGCATGGCATCTGTGATCTTGTCGCCATACATGATCACCTGCCCGTGCACATGCCGTGCTGCCCGGCCGATCGTCTGGATCAGCGCGATGGCAGACCGCAGAAAACCCTGCTTATCCGCATCCAAAATCGCCACCAGCGAAACCTCCGGCAAATCCAACCCCTCCCGCAGCAGGTTGATCCCCACCACCACATCAAACACGCCCAGGCGCAAGTCCCGCAGGATGCCTACCCGCTCCAGCGTGTCAATTTCGGAGTGCAGGTAATGCACCTTCATCCCTAATTCCATCAAATAATCGGATAGATCCTCTGCCATGCGCTTGGTCAGGGTGGTTACCAATATGCGCTCACCCTTTTCAGTGCGCTGGTTAATTTCACCGACCAGGTCATCCACCTGCCCCGCTGTCGGACGGACGATCACTTCGGGGTCGATCAGGCCAGTTGGGCGGATGATCTGCTCAACCACCTGGTCTGCCAATTCCATTTCAAAGAGCGCCGGGGTGGCTGAGGTATACACGGTGCGCCCCATCTGTTTTTCGAATTCCTCAAACCTCAATGGCCGGTTATCCATCGCAGAAGGCAGGCGGAAGCCATAATCCACCAGCACCTGCTTGCGAGAGCGGTCGCCGTTATACATGCCCCGAATCTGCGGGATCATCATATGCGATTCATCCAGGATCAGCAGGTAATCCTTGGGTAAGAAGTCGATCAGCGTCCAGGGGGGTGACCCTGCCGGACGCCCGTCAATATGGCGGGAGTAGTTTTCGATACCCGAGCAGTAGCCGATCTCACGCAGCATTTCCAGGTCATACCGGGTACGCTGCTCCAGCCGCTGCGCCTCCAGCAGTTGGTCATTTGCGCGCAATTCAGCCAGGCGCTGCTCCAATTCGCTCTCGATGTTTGCCAATGCTTGCTGCATGCGTTCATCTTCGGTGATGTAATGCTTGGCCGGGAAGATTTCCACGCTCTCCAGCGTCTCAAACACCTCGCCCGTCAGCGGGTTGACGGTGATGATCTGCTCGACCTCATCCCCAAAAAAGCTGACGCGGATCGCCTTGGTGTCATCATAAGCCGGCAGCACCTCCAGCGTATCCCCCCGCACTCTGAAGATGCCGGGTTTCAGCTCAAAGTCGTTGCGCGAATACTGGCTCTCGACCAGCCGGCGCAGCAGGGCATTCCGACGGTAGATCTCACCCACTTCCAGCCGGATTAAATTGTCGCGGTAGGCTTCGGGGCTGCCCAAACCATAAATCGCCGAGACCGAGGCAACAATAATCACATCCTTGCGCGACATCAATGCCGTTGTGGCAGCCAGCCGCAGGCGGTCAATCTCTTCGTTGATGTCGGTTTCTTTTTCAATATACAGATCCTGCCGCGGCACATAAGCCTCTGGCTGGTAGTAATCGTAATAAGAGACAAAGAACTCCACCGCGTTATTCGGGAAGAATTCCTTGAACTCAGCGTAGAGCTGGGCGCCCAGGGTCTTGTTATGCGCCATCACCAGTGTCGGCAATTGGATCTCCTGGATCACATTGGCCATGGTGAAGGTCTTGCCCGTGCCGGTGGCGCCCAACAGCACCTGGTGCTGATAGCCTTTTTTCAATCCCTCAACCAGTTGAGCGATCGCCTTGGGCTGGTCACCCGTGGGTTCATAGGGGGCGTGTAAATCAAATTGCATACGACCTTTTCCTTATTCTGATTGCATTTCTGTAGTGGAAGGATTCTACCAGAAAAGCAGGCCTTAGAAAGACCTGCTTGATGTTTAATAGCGTAAATTCGGAAGGTTCAAGCTCGTTTACGGCTTAATCCCCATTCCTGAAAACTGGCAAATAGGCAAGATAAACCTGTTCCTCCTGCAATGAAAACAAAACCTGATCCGACCAAGCGCTCCACTGTTCATCAACCTTGCCGCGGATCTGCCAGGCGTAATCCTCAGGTAATAATTCTGTAAAGAATGTAATTTCACAATCGCCAGTGAATTTATTACACACCGCGCTGGTCATGGACTGAGTGTAAACCAGCGCCCCGCCTTCATAGAACAACTCAATTTCATAATTTGAAGCCGATGGCAGACCCGTCCAGCGATACGTGGGCGTGGTATCGGCAATCTGACCCATGGGCGCCAGCGGAACCGGCGCAACCACCTCAAATGCCATATCTGCAGACCAGGCGCTCCACACCGTATCGGCATAAGCCCGGATGCGCCACCGATAGCGCCCTGACGCTAATGGACCGCTCAACGAAATCGTACACTGAGTGCTATCACATACCAGGCTGGGGTCAGCGATCGTTTCCGAGTGGAGCAGGCTGTCTGTGTCATCATCGTACAGCTCAAAGTCGAATTGTTCGGCATCCGTGATCGCTTCCCACACAAAGTCGGGCTGGGTGTCAATAATTTCACCGGAGGGCGAGATCAGCGTGGGGCCGTCAATATCAAATGTCATATAAGACGACCACGCCCCCCAAAGCCCATCCTGGTAGGAGCGCACATGCCAGCGATAATCCCCGGCGGAAAGGGTGATCGCCGGCGTGAGTGTACAGTCAACACCATCACACACCGTGCTGGGGTCGATGATTGTTTCCGCGTGCACCAGGTCGCCGCTGTCAACATGATACAGTTCAAAAGCGTATTGGGTCACATCCGGCACCACACCCCACACGAAATCAGGGTTGGTATCCAGGATGGTCCCGGATGGCGAGATCAAGGTCGGTGCGGACGGGCCAGAGGATGCAAGACGCACAATACTCACCGATAAGAGTTCCATGCCTGAATAACTGTCACCCCAGGTCATGGTAGGTCTGATCTCAGGGTCCGATTTCCAGGTATCACGGATGTAGATCGTATCGCCATCATACCCATAGCCCACGATTGAATGTCCTGCCAGGTTCAGGAGAACCGGGTGACCAGCATCGATCTCCGCCTGAAAATCTGCTAATGAGAATCCACCTGAAAATTGGTTATCTGTATTTTGGCTGAAGCAGTCGGTAACCGAATACCCCCGTGCTTCATAAAATAATCTTCGGCCATAGGTACCGTCAAACTCATCAATACCATAAACTTCCATCGCTGAACATGTCAGCCGATTACCATTTGTCGTGTAATTATAAAAAGACGTTGAACCGTCACTGTTGTAATACGCAGACTGGCTGGTTTTCATATAATCCCCGATGGCTGAGCCCCAATCATGTTCATCCCAGACCCCGGTAATGTAAGGATCATTCGCGGCGCTGCCATAACTGACCCAGTAATCATCAATTGAGCCTTTGGTCAGCCTGCCATCCAATCCCAGGTGAGAAGCGATTAACGGGTTATTGGGGTAGACATCAGAAGCGGAATCCGTCCATGTCGGCCAACCTATATCCGTGATGGGCATCACACCCCCGTCCGTCGGGCCGGTATACATGTTATCGTAGCCGCTGCGGTCATAATAGGCCGCAATCATCGCCCCCGACACCGCCGAACAGCCAAACACCCAGTCATAAGAAGGGAAATCCGCCAGCAGGACAGCGGCCCTGCTGATAGGCACTTCTGTGGATTGCAGATCATAGCCCGCGGGAGGTTCAGGCGGTCCGCTGATGATCTGCCGATCGATACGTGTGCCATCCGCCAGCGCCAGGTGCTCAACCGTCAGGTAAGGGTTGACCACCTCTGTGCTGATAACCTGGATCCCGCCCGGCCCATCCGGATGTGCGATCCCGGTTTCCGCGCCAACAGGCAGCATCGGGGCGAGGATCGCTGTTAACAGGATCAATCCAACAATGAGGGATACTTGTTTTTTATGAGTCATTTGGGGGACCTCCGTGAAGAGCAGGCGCGCCTTTTGTCAGGCGAGAAGGATGCAATCCCTTCAATTATAATCACAATTTGGCTTGAAACAGAATGCGTTCTTTAATCCAAAAGGGTTGTGTCAAGCAAATTAGTTGGCACAACCCAGCAATTGTTTCACAATGTAAAGCAGGATGATGCAAACCTGCTCGCCATCGCCTTTTTTATTTCATGCTACAGATAAAGGTGGAACACCACCCCGTTGAACGGCCCCCAATTGTTGATCGTCACAATCAGGTATTCTGCATCCAGGCTGATGCGGCCATTAAAAGGGGGAAAATAGTAATCCCATGAACAACCGTAGCTATCAGATGAGATGCTCTGGGTTTTCTCACCGCCGACGGTCAACTGAATGGTGAGATTAATGTTTTCTGGGTAGCGATCACATAAGAAGAAACTCATGTCAAAGGGAAATTGATTCCCCAGATTGTCCTGAAGGGTAATCCCATTTTTCACATAACGGAATACACGCTCCTTTTCACCCATGTTCCGCACCGTCAATGCCAAAAAGATTTGGTCATCATCCGTCGAGACGGTGTCCGCCAAGGTCAGCGCCCAGCCGTCATAGAAAACCGTCGTCCCGGCAGGCACGGGTCCTGTCGGCAGGCTTTCCATCGTGGGCGTGCTGGCGGCTGTCACGGGCTCATACGTCGGTGTAGGGGATTGCGGCACAGGCTCCGACTCTGGCAGGTTTTCTTCAGGTTCTGGCGGAGAAAGGATCTCCTCCAGCTCTTCAGGGAGGACCTGCGGCGCCTGTCCCTCAGCCCCCGCTGTCGCGATCATGGCGTCTAATTCCTGCGCCCCCTCGTGCATCAGCGCGTTCATCACGGGGTTGGTGCAGCTGACGAGAAAAATTAAACCAAGAACAATAACAATCGGTAGACGGTTCTTTTTCACAATAATTTCTCCTTTAGGTATTTGGAGAAATTATAATTCATAAATTAAATTTAAGAGGGAAACGAATGAGGTTAATTCTATTCTCACCAAACATATTGCCTATCAATGAAATAAGCGGTTAGGCTTATCCCGTTCGCGCCACAACGGCGATCCACTCCGAGCCCTCCTCGTATGGTGTACCGGTCAGGTCGGACCACACGCCCCGCACGTTGAACCCACCCGCCGCCAATTCCTCCACGATCATCTCCCGCGTAAAATCCTGGAACCAGTTGCAGTAAACTTTCACCGCGCCGTCCTCCTCAATCACAATGTACTGATCGAGGTAGATCCGCTCGTCGGGGTAGGCAAATCCATTTTCCAGCACCAGGTGCGGCGTTGGGCGGTAGAAACCTGCCTCAGCAGCATACCAGCGGGACTTGTCGCCCTGGTGATAGACCAGGTTTGGCGTGGTCACATCCAGCACAAAATACCCGCCGGGTTTCAAGGCGCGGCGCACATTCCCCAGCAGCTTGTGCCGGTTTGCGGGGTTCAACACGCAGTAATCCCCGAAGATCAGCAGTGCGGCATCATACAAACCCTCATCCGCCAGGTCGAGGTAATTTTCATAGCGGTAGACGATTTCCAGGTTCAGCCTTTCAGCCTCACCCCGGGCATAGACAATCGAGCGTCTGGAGTAATCCACGCCCGTCACCTGCAGGCCGAGCGGGGCAAAACGGCTGGCATACAGGCCAGGCCCGCACCCCAGGTCCAGCAGGGCATCCCCTGCCTGCAAACCAAGCTCGTCCACGATCCACGCCACAGACTTTTCGATGGTCTCAGGCTTGCGGCTGGCGAGGTCTGTTTCCGGGTCCAGGTGGGTTTGCAGCATCTGGGCTGAGATGTGCGGGTCGTCCCAAAACAGCGGTTCACCAGGGGTAAAAGGCGCCGGCTTGTGCTGCAGGCTTTCCAGCAGGGCGAGGTCAAGGGTATCGGGTTGGATGATGAGGTTTGATTTTTCGGGCATGGCATTCTCCGCAGAGGATTGAGAAGTGTGTGTGGCTCGTTGGTGCTTTTTCTGTCTAAACACCTGAAAAATATTATAAATTATTCGCCAAGATGAAAGCAAACAAGATGCGCGCCACTTGAGATTGCTTCACCCCCTGGCTGGGGTTCGCAATGACAGGTTGTGATGTCATCGCGAGGAAGATGCACCGCATCGACGAAGCGATCTCTACCAACTGACGCTTAAACACAAAGTGGGCGCGTACTGCGGACGACCAACGGAAACGCAGAACTTCTACTCGAACCAATGACCTTTCAGCCTTATTACTCAAAGCGCGAGATTGCTTCACCCCTTGCCAGGGGTTCGCAATGACAGGTTGTGATGTCATCGCGAGGAAGATGCACAGCACCGACGAAGCGATCTCAAGAGACTGACGCTTAAGCACAAATTGGGCACGAATGGACGTGAACCATCGACCTCACGGATGTAATTCTAAGTCATTAGAGGACACAATTTGTAGTCTGTTTTTTGTGATTTAATTTTCGATGGATGGAATATGAAATAATAATACAGTTAGTTTGACTTCACGGTTTGGATCATCATTAATATGGAATCTATAACTCAGCCAAGTTTCATCTACCTTTCCAGAAAAACCTAAATAGTTCGGATGGTTTGGCGTTATGTTTATAACCTTCTTAATGATTGAAGAAAAATCCTTATTTTCAACAAAAAGCACAATAGCAGCTTTTGAGTCACGCCAAGTAAGGTAACTCAGTAATTGATCAATTGTTTTTAAGTAAACTTTTTCACCTTTCCAAAATTTGCACTCGGCAATAAAAACATTAGATCCTTCATGACGTAGAAGAATATCTGTCTTACCTCTTTTATTAAAAGTTTCACCTGTTGCTGAACCTTCAAAATTAGGTTCCAACACTAAAAGAATATGATCACGCAAACTTTCTTCATGTTTACCATAATAAGTAGAAGGCATCCTCTCAAACTGCCTTCCAACATCTTGAATATATTTTAAAATATCATGATATGTACATGAATCTAAAGTCGGTTCAGGCTTAAATCCTTTCTCGGTAACTTGAGGTGGTGAAATTTTTAACTTCTTTTGGGTTTTTGAGGAAGGTATTGAAAAAGTTTCTGAAACATTAGTGCTCTTTTTTATAGGAATTCCAAGGGATGAAAGAAGGTCGTTTGTTTTTAATAAGTGTTGTTTTCTATTCTGGAAAAACTCAATAGCACGATTTTGAAGTGTTGAATTAAATTCATCAACCTGGTTTCTTACATTTTTTAATTGTGATTTTAAAAGCGAGATTATTTCCTCAGCTCTCTTTTGAATTTTTTCTGGGTTGTTAGAAAAATTTATAATATCAAAACATACGCAATTATCATCGATTAGTACATCTTCTGTTCGCATTACCCAATGGCTAGGTTTGCATTTTAATAATTGTGCGTTGCCAGAAAAGGGAATATGATATCTAAGAACAAGTTTCTTATATGACTTTCCAGATACAACATTATATAAAGTGCCTTTTCCGGGAAACATTTCTGCAGGTATGGATTTTTCGAATTTAGAAACAGAAATATCGTCAAAATAAACTTCCAAGCTATCAATTGAATAGTTATCGACTAGATATGACAAAAATTCGGTTTCATTCACATTGAGAACATACGATTCTGATCTACCAATAATATCATCCTTCATTTTTTGTAGGCGTTCTTCTAAAACCATCGATAAATCAATTTCATAGAATAATCTAAAAGTGTTTCCATAATACATTGTGCCACCCCTTGTTAGATAAAAACAAAAAGGCTTGTCAGAGTGAGTTGTGTTTTATCACTCAGAAGACAATTTTGATAAATACTTATTCAAATCAATGCCTTTAAATTCAATTTCTGTGAGCACTAGTTTTGTCGCATCTTCTACTTGATTGGACGCAACTTTATTTTTATTACCCGGATTCTACGTCGCCTAATCAGTGAAGGATAATCACTTTTTGAAAACAGA
>JAENZI010000007.1 GCA_016841365.1 Anaerolineaceae bacterium | reverse complement strand
AACCGGTAAGCGACCCAGGCCGTTGCTTCGTTGGCATCAGTCATTACCATTTGACGTGTCATGAACAATACTCCTTTTATTGTTATTTACAGATAATCTAAAGCAGTCGAGCAAGCGGACAAAGCAGTGTAATTTAGCGATTTTTTGCATTTCTGAATTTATCCAATCATTAAGTATAACCTGATTCAGGGAACGCGCGAAGTTATAATATTCACCTACATTAATGTAACCTGTCACATTCCCCCTGGAATTTTCTCTCTCATTAGAACAATAAAAAATGTCCCCAATTTGATGATTGAGAGAAAACGGTTTCCTTATGGCTGCAGAAGATTCTTTGCCAAAAGCAAAGAAGCCAGCGTTTTTCCATCCCTGATCTCGCCCGCCATTGCCCTGCGATATACTTCTTCAACAGGCAAGATCACGACATTTAAAAACTCATCCTCATCCGGGTCGAGGGGCGCCAAGTAGAGCCCGGTTGCTAAAAAGACGGTCATAAATTCATCGGTATAACCGGGTGCAAGGTAGAAACCACCTAATTCTTCAATCTGACTAGCAGCCATGCCGATCTCCTCACGCACTTCACGTGCCGCGCTGGCAGCAGGCGCTTCACCCGGGTCTAGCACGCCGGCTGGCAATTCGAGCAAATCGCCGCCTGCACCAATCCGATGCTGGGTGACAAAATAGATATTTCCCTCTTCATCCACCGGCAATATGGTCACAGAATCGCCATGTTCAACCAGATCGTAGTCACGCTCGCGTCCATCTGGCAGCCGAAGGTGTAGTTTGGCGACATCAAACGCGTGCCCTGTGAATTGTTTTTCTCGGTTCAGGATTTTAAATGACATTTGTTTTCCTCATTTTATAACTCATCGAACAAGTTGATCTGTTAGCAAATAAAAACGCTGCGCCCGACTGAAATCAGGGGCGCAGCGCAATGGTCAAGGTTCATCACTGCAAAAAAGAAACGATAACGCTAAGGAATATCCAGTGTTTGGCCGGTGGTCAAATCATAGGGTTCTTCCAATTGGTTGACGGCAATGATCGCCTCAGGCGTCACATCGCCATATTCACAGGCGATGCTGTACACCGTATCACCCTCTTCGACAGTGTGTGTTGTGGGGTGTGGTGCAAGCACTCGGCTGCCCGGCCACGAACCAGTTTGCGGGATCTGTAAAAGCGTCCCGGGGCTGATCAGATCCTCACCCAAATCGTTCAGGCTGAGCAGATCTTCTGGGTTGATATCAAAACGCCGTGCGATGCAATACAGATATTCACCCTCTTTGACGGTGTATTCTGTGGGTTTTGTGAGCGTGGGGATGTAGATGGTTGGCGTGGGCTCCGGTGTGCTGGTCGCCGTTGGAGAAAACCCCGCCCCCAGCGTGGCGGTTGCTTCAGGGATGGCAACATCCGTGTCAGTCGCTGCTTCTGGCGAATCGGTCTGGATCCGAATAGGCGTTGTCTTGGTCTCACCGACAATGTCCGTTGGGGCTGTAGAAGCGGGCATTTTACACCCAGCAAGCAGCAGGGTAAACAACACAACAGCAACAATAACTGTGAGATGTTTTTTCGGCATTGGATATTCTCCTTCTCAAAACAACTTTTCAGACAAGATTTTAATTTTCTACAAATGATATTAATTAGATAGTAGCATATTCGTTCTACAGCGTCAAGCGCAGGCACATCAGTCGCACCTAAAATTGCTACACCATGCTTGCCTTATGAATCTTCAAGAAATCAAGCCGTACACATTGAACAAACACATGACATTGACCCCATAATCAGGTAGGCTGTATATTATCTGATGAATGATCTACAAGTTCTGAAGGAATAAATGCATTTTTGATATGATGTTAACAGTTGTCTTACGATTATTCGTTAAGATTACACTGAAAGGAAAAGTACTATGAAAAGCAGAAAAGTGAAATTAGGTTTAGCAATCAGTGTTTTAATTTTGGCTATGCTGGCATGTTCTTTACCCAGTATCAGCCTTCCGATCACATCCGATAATCCCAGCACTCAACAAGAGGCGACGGTCGTTGTTGAAGCGCCGAGAGAAGAACCTCTCACCACTAATGAAGAGAACCGCGAAGAACCCTCCGCTCCTTCATTTGTTATTCCAGATGAAGTTCTGCTGCAAGATGCCCTGGTAGAGCTCTACAACCGGGTCAGCCCTGGCGTGGTCTCAATTCAGGTCTATTCTCAAGTTGGTGCAGGCATTGGTTCCGGGTTCGTGGTCGATAAAGAGGGACATATCATCACGAACTATCATGTAGTCGACGGCGCTGAAGAAGTTGAGGTTCACTTCACCAGCGGTCTGAAAGTTTATGGCGATGTGATCGGCGAGGATCTGGATTCTGACCTGGCAGTCATCAAGGTCGATGTCGATCCATCCGAATTATCTCCGCTCACACTCGGTGATTCCAACCAGTTGCGGGTCGGTCAAACTGTGATTGCCATTGGCAACCCCTTCGGTCTCTCGGGCACCATGACCACCGGCATTGTTTCAGCCCGTGGGCGCACGCTCGAATCCATCCGCCAAACGGAAGCAGGTCGGTTCTTCGAAGCCGGTGACCTGATCCAAACCGATGCCACCATCAACCCTGGCAATTCGGGCGGACCTTTGCTCAACCTGAACGGCGAGGTGATCGGCATTAACCGCGCGATCCAAACAGGCGGCATTTCCTTATCAGGAACAAGCAATACAGGCATTGGCTTTGCTGTTTCGAGCAACATCCTGAAAACAGTGTTACCTGCGCTCAAAGCTGGGCAAGCCTATAACTACCCCTACCTTGGGCTTTCAGCGCTCTCAACGCTGACCTTAACCCAGGCAGAGTTCTTAGGAATTTCACAGGCGACAGGCGCATACGTCACAGAAATCGTGCCGGGCGGCCCTGCAGATCTCGCCGGGATCCAAGCAGGCGATGAATTGACTCAGGTTCAGGGCTTATTTGCCGGTGGCGACTTGATCATCGGCGTTGATGGCAGACCGATCCTGGAGTTCAGCGAGTTATTAAGTTATATGATGCTGAACAAACAACCCGGTGACGATATGAACGTGACCGTGCTGCGAAACAACCAGGAAATGCAGTTGACCGTCACATTGGGTCAACGCCCAAATAATGGTCAATAAACACTTATGCCGCTGCAGGAGCAAACCTGCAGCGGTTTTTTATTATTTACGCCTATTCATTTTTTGAATTTAAACACGCTTTAGGATAAAATTAATCATAAGCTTGATCTTCTGGATCGAGTTTTCACCAATAAAATTCACAATTTAAAATGGAGGCAACCGATGTTTTCCGAAAAAGACCTGCAGTCCCTTTTGGATTATTCAACAGAGAACCAGGTGTTGAGCGTGTATTTAAACACAGACCCCACGCAACTGAATACCGAGGCAGCCAAGCTCCGGTTGAGGAACTTATTGAAAACGGTTGACCTGCCAGAAGATGTAAAGGCTGTCGAAGATTTCATCAACCTTGAATACGACTGGTCGGCCAAGGGTGTGGTCATCTTTAGCGATCAAAGTGGGGATTTCTTTCAGAATTATCAGTTCAACTTATCTGTGCCTGACATGGTCTCTGTGGATGATAAACCCATCATTCGACCCCTGGTTCGTCTGATCAATACTTTTACAGGCTGGGGCGTCGTATTGGTTGACAAGGAGGGTGCCCGTCTCTTTTCATTCAATTTTGGCGAACTGGGAGAAATTGACGCCGTTACCGGTGACGAGGTCAAACAAACCAAACGCGGCGGCGGCAATGCCATGCACGGACGCATGGGCGGCGATAATGCCAGCGGGAATGTCGAAAACACCATTGATCAAAATATCAAAGAGGTGATTGAATCGGCGACAAAATTCTTTGACAAGCATCACATCCGCAGGATCATGATCGGGGGGACAGATGATAACATTGCCCGCTTCAGGGATGAGCTGCCTAAATCATACCAATCACTGGTTGTGGGAGCCTACCCGATGAGCATGACCGCCAACCACACCGACGTTCTGCAGCAAGCCACGCAGGAAGCATTAGCCGCCCAGAAAAAGGTCAATAAAGCCCTGGTCGAGCAAGCCTTCACCCTGGCAGCCAAAGGCAGCAACGGGGTAATCGGACTGATCGATACCCTGAACGCGATCCATGAAGGCCGCGTTAAAACGCTGCTTGTGCTGCAAGATTTCGAGCATGAGGGGTATCGCTGCACAGGCTGTGGCTACCTGACCACCCAGTCACTTGAAACCTGCCCCTTCTGCAGCGGTGAATTTGAGCGGATCGATGCTGCGGTTGAAATGGCGGTGCAAGGCGCGCTGCGTCATAATGCTGAGGTCAAGGTCATCTCGGAAAATGACCAGCTTGACGAGGCTGGCGGCATTGCGGCGGTTCTTAGATATTGAGCCATATCATAAACATCATCCCGGAGGTTTTGATAACAACACCTCCGGGATTTTTAGTTAATGCTTTAAGTATCTAATTATCTTTTTTCCCAAGGAAGAAACGTAATGCTATATGCATCCGATTGCGCCAGGCGCGTTCGTGGTGGTCAGCACCGGGCGCAACCCGTGTCAACCAATCTTCACCGAACCGATAACCTTTTTGTTGCATGACCTGATCCACCGCATCCTGAAATGGCGCATATTCAGCATCTAACCCTGCCGTTCCGTAGTCAAAATAGACCTTGTGCTGGCCAGCCTCAGGCAGATTTTTCTGTAGATATGGCACGGTCAAGGGTCCCAAAATGGGCCAGTGGGGCGAGAAACAGCCTGCCCCGCCGAAAACCTGTGGATATTCCACCAAGGCATACAGCGAGATCAAGCCGCCCATGCTGGAGCCCATTACAAAGGTGTTTTCGGTTTCTGCCAGGGTTCGGAAGTCCGCATCAACACGAGGTTTGATTTCAGCAAAAATCAATTCAAGGTAACGGTCGGCAACGTAATCAAACTTCTCCAGTTCGTCCTGTGCTTCAGCTTCGAGTTGGGCAATAAAGGCTTTGCCCTCCGGTGTTTCAAACGGACGGGAGGGTAAATAATCGCCCACACGGTTGGGTGTGTTATCGATCCCCACCACGATTGCCGGTTGAATGAACCCCCAATGGCTCAAACGGCTGATTGCCTCTGCCACACCCCAGGTAACATGGGTGTAGGACTTCTCGGGGTAAAAAAGGTTTTGCGCATCATGCATATAATTCACAGGGAAACGTGCATTGCTGTCCTGCTCATATTGCGGCGGGGTCCAAACCCATACATCCCGGGGTAGCAAATCCTTGTGATTAAGATTTTCGTATTGGGTCAAATTTATTCTCATCATGCCACCTTTTTTCAATATTTTAAACCACACAAAATTATATATCACTCCAATTAAATACGTCCAGAGATGGTTTCCTCCATGTTCTGCAATTTCGATTGTTATCTCATGATGAAAACGGCGGTGTATACTTACGCATAAAAGGAGTTGCGTATGCCACATCAGTTATATCAGGTAGATGCGTTCACAGAAGAACCCTTCAAAGGCAACCCGGCAGCCGTGTGTCTGCTGGAAGCACCAGAATCCGAAACATGGATGCAGTCGCTGGCGGCAGAAATGAATCTTTCGGAGACAGCTTTTTTGCTGCCGGAGGGTACGGCATGGCGGCTGCGTTGGTTTACGCCGACCACCGAAGTGAATCTGTGCGGACATGCCACACTGGCAAGTGCCTATGTGATATTTACACAACAACCCGCTTTACGCCAATCCCCGATCACGTTCAACACGCGCAGCGGACAGCTCAGGGCGCGTTGGAAGGATGGCAAAGTTGAACTTGACTTCCCGGTGATGCACTATAGGCCGCTTAAAATTGCCCCTGAAATTGAGGGAATACTTGGGTTTGAACCTGTGGCTGCTGTCTCTTCAGGCGATTACTACCTGTTTGAGGCGGAAGACCCGGAGCAGGTGGTTGATGCAGCACCGGATTTTGCTGCGCTTGCCAGCCTGCCCATGCCTGAAGTGATGATCACCGCCCCAAGCGCTGACCCGCAATTTGATTTCATCTCCCGGTTCTTTGCGCCCCAACTGGGCATCAATGAAGACCCGGTGACCGGGTCCGCCCACTGCCTGCTGACGCCCTATTGGGCAGATAAGTTAGGCAAGTCTGCTCTAAAGGCTTTCCAGGCATCACAGCGCGGTGGCATCCTCGAAGTAATGCTCCAGAGAGAACGTGTGTTTATCACCGGTGCGGCAAAGTTGATCTTTGAAGGACAACTGCTGGTATAAAGTACCACCTCGATCATACAGGTAAAAGGATGCCGTCCAGCATGCACACTGGACGGCATTTCAGGTAGTTAATTACCTTGCAGAATATTCCGCTCAACGCTTGTTGAGCTTCATTAGCATTCATTTGATATTCATATTATATACAATTAATCGATAAAATCAAAACTCTTCGACCTACTTCATTGTCTTTACACTAATTCATTTTAGTTAACGCTGAGAAAATGCACAAACGGCTGTTAGGGCCAGGTCACCACCCTTAAAACGCATTGGTTCCCAGTGCCAAATAATACAGTTTTTGTCAGATTTCGGTATAATAGACTCGATTATCTACAAAAGAGGTTGCATGAAAAAGTTTTTATGGGTTGTCATCTTAGTCACAATGCTGAGCCCCTTTGCTAAACCTGCATCAGCACAGGGCATCAGCGAGTTGGGGGATGCGCAAGGTGGTGGCGGCTATTTTGATCTGCCTTTATGCCTGCCAGGCATGACCAAAAACGATAACTGCCTGATGGTTGGCCCTGCACAAACAGTGACAGAACTGCGTGCCGCGGGCATACCTTACCCTCAGCGAGACCTGCCAGCAGCAAAACCACCCGCAGAGTTGGGCGTGATGCCGGTATATGTGGCCAAGATCAACCTGCCAGAAGAACAACCTGCCCCCATTTATGCTACCTTTGAAGATGCTGTAGCCGGGACAAATCCTGTCGGTCAAATTGACGCAGGGTCTTTGCGCTTCATTAGCTATGTCAGCCGGCAAGATCACAATGGAAATCCCTACCTTCAATTGGCTACTGGCGGCTGGATGCGTGCTGCACCGGCTGCCTACACCAATTTTCAGGGGCTGCAATTTTTCAAAAATCCTCGCAATGATTACGGTTGGATCGTAGACCAGACCTCAAGCTACGAATCCCCATCCTTCAGCGCTGCCTTAACAGGCTATGATTACGTCCGTGAGGATGTGATCCAGGTGTATAACACCACCGAAGCCGACGGGGTGACCTGGTACCAGATCGGGATGAACGAATGGGTCAACAGCCTGAAGGCACGCGTGATTTCTGTCAATACAACACCACCGGATGGCGTTAACGCTCGCCGTTGGATTGAAATCAACCTGCTGCAGCAGACCCTCTCAGTCTATGAAGACGGCCGTCTGCTGTTTGCAACCCTGATTGCCAGCGG
The DNA here is from genome assembly GCA_016841365.1 of Anaerolineaceae bacterium. Lineage (GTDB taxonomy): Bacteria > Chloroflexota > Anaerolineae > Anaerolineales > Anaerolineaceae > Brevifilum. The sequence continues at coordinate 150,153 of JAENZI010000007.1, read as the reverse complement.
TGTCGAAAACTTCTATACCCGCCCGGGCGTTTTTCAGATCTATGAAAAAAAAACCTTAGAAACGATGCAAGGCGCATTCGAAGCGGACCGTTCTGACTTTTATTACCTGCAGGATGTGCCATGGACGATGTATTTTGACCAGGCACGTGCGATGCACACCGCTTATTGGCGGACGTTCTTCGGTTATCCCCAGTCCCACGGTTGTGTCAACCTTTCCCCGGGAGATGCAAAATGGTTATTTGACTGGGCAAACGAGGGCGACACCGTCTGGGTCCACGACCCAAGCGGCAGAACGCCAACCGACCCGGACCTCTACGGCCCCGGCGCCCCATAAATTATTCGTTTGTGGTTTTGTCTAAGCTAATTAATAAATTATCCCCATTTACCAGCGCAGCAAGGCTAACGCCATAACCGTCTGCCAGGGCAGCACTTTAAATGCACCCCTGGCTACCGCTGCTTCCACCTCAGCCCGAGATAGCGTCAACAAAATTTGTTCCTCAAGATCATCCGCATCAATCTCGCACACTTTATGTGCATCCCTGGCGAGGAAAAAATGAGCCGTTCCGTTGCCGCGGTTACCATCCACCCTGTATTTGCCTAAATTTTCCCAATGTGGGGCTTCATACCCGGTTTCTTCCAGAAGTTCACGTTTTGCTGCTGCCAATGGGTCCTCGTCTGGCTCAATATAGCCACCGGCGGGGGCTAATGTGGTGTTTTGCACGCCATACTTGGTCTGCCTGAAGCAAAGATATTTGCCGTCCTGGGTGATCGCAGCAATATTCACAAAATCGGGTGAAATCAACCATGGCCACCCTTCGAGGGTCTGACCATCAGGCAGTTTAATCGTGTGGGATTCAACTCTCAAGAAGGGCGACATATCCAGTTTTAACTCACGGGCGATTGTCTTCCAGGTTTCCATCGGCTTGTTCTCCAATACTTCTAAGTGCAGCTATGCGTCCGCTGGCTCGACACCCAAATCCGCAGGAGTGATTGCCAGGTTCTGAAAATTTTCGAATGTCAGATCTTCAAATTTGAGGGTCTGCTTGAGTTTTAGCATCTCAAACAATCCCAAATAATTCGTCCTGATCCCGTACTCGACATTTAAACCCAGCATTTGTGCCATCCCATCGATTAAAATATTGTTTGGCGCCTCAATTTCAACAAAATCTCCGAATGGCAGCTCATCCAGCATGACCAGTACATCGCCCAGTTTATAAACTCTCCGGTATTTTTCGTAAACGACCGTCTTGCGATAACCCAGCGCTTCGAATAATTTTTGGGCAACCTCAAAATTATCGACATTCAACTCAATTTCAGTTCTTGAAACAATTCCGCCTTCCATATGGGCATCTGCTTTATACGTTACAGCAGCACGATCATCCTTCCGCAAACGGAGCAAACGCCCCTCATTTTGCAGCCTGTGGTCAGCCGTATCTAAACGGATGTTGCGTTCAAACACCCGCTCACGCACAAGGTCAGCGCCGCATATTTCCACCCGGCTTGCCAGCGCCTCAAGATCCCGCACATAGAGCTTTATTTCTCTTTCTTCATATGTCATATCAATTCCTATCCTCATCTTGCTTGACAGCAAAATAGCGCTTTGTTTTTTCGGAACGCATGGCTATGAAGACCAGCACTAACCACATCAGAGTCAGTACCAGCATAAATGGCCAGTTGCGTTGTGACTCGACATCTTTCCACAACAATACCCGTTCAATCCAATAGAACAGCGGGTAGAAGAACCCGGCAAACCATAACAGGGCAGGTGTCCACATAGATCGTTTGATCCATCCCCACAGGACAATCAAACCCAGCAATCCCCACATCAACCCGGCAGACAAGAGAAAATAAAACAGCCCTGTAGATGTCGTCTCTATGATCAGGCTGCGCTGGATGATGGCCTGAGAAAACCGCAGCCAACCTAAAATGGTCCACAGGACTAGAATCCACAATACCAGCTTCAGTAAAAACGGCAGGCTGGTTTGTTTCAGATCCGAGGGATCGACAAAATTTTGATTTTTCTCAGGCATGGATTAATTATAGTCGGTTAGTCCAGTTGTTCTTGTTCTTCATCCGGGAAGACCAGGTCACACAAAAAGCCCAACCTGGCTAAAGCCGCCGAAACCTTCTCAACCGCTTGCGGATCGATCAGCGCGGATGTCGGGCTCAGAGGGTCGCGCACAAATCGCCCAGCGGGTGACTCTCGCAGAGCAGACATAATTTTAGGATCCTCAACCCGCAGAAGGATTCCCGGCTGGATCCTGGATTCTCCGCCCTTTTGCTCCCAGCGATGCAGCGCCTGGATCAGGCTTGGCGGAGGTGTTGCACCATATTTGTTCAACAATTTTTCGAGGTGTATGATCTTCAACCCCTGTGACGCTGCAGCACTTAGCGATGCCGGCGTGACCCGGTAGGTGTATGACTCTTGTGTTTCGTCTACCCACAGGCAGAACCTCGCTACCTGATAGCGGGCGATGCGCGGTGTATGGGTCCCGGCAATAAGTGTGCCATCCCCCAACGTTTCAATGAGCTGGTCTTCCAGCATCAAGTTCTCAGCCGGCTTTCCCATCAATAACTGGGGGGCTGCTTCTGAAAATCGGAAGGCTGTCGCCGGCTGACCCTCACCTGGTAAAGCCAGGTCAATCAACCCCAGCCAATGCATAACCGCGGTGATCAAGTATCGCAGCAAAGCACCGTCGACGGCATCCCAGTGTCGGATGCCGGTCAAAGACTCCCCGGATAGCGCGTCTCGAATTAACCAAGTGTCAAAATCACCTGCCGGCCGCTGAAATTCTGGTTCGCGCTCATGGATCGCCTGAATAAAGGAGTCAATATTCCACCATTGGTGTTCGGGCACCTCACTTAATAACGCCAACACTCTTTCGCGTGTGTCAACAGGTTCATTTTGCCATGAACCCTCACAAATAATACTGGTCATCAGGCGCAATTCATTAAACAGACTTGATCCACGCCAGCCTTTAACCAACCACGCCAGGGCTTCCCCGCGCGGCATTTCTAAGAAAGGTCGCGCATCTTCTGCTACAGGCTGTTCGCTGGAAGTGATTAATTTCATCGCCCCCAACAAAGTATGTACGACCTCCTGCGGCGGCTGCCATGACGCGGCCGCAGGTGACCGCTGTGGATCTTCCAGGCGCAGCGCCGCCAGCAGGGTGCAGGTGTGATTCAAAATACGGTCGCTGGCGTTGACCACGAAAGCCGTCTCACCAGGCGAGGCGGCTCTGCCCGGCAAGGGCGGCCCGACGGGTAAAACTGGGGGCAACAGTTCAAGAATGTCATCAGGAATATAGGCACATTCCTGCAGTTCGCCATCACGCTGCAAGAAATCCCGGCCAATCAATCCCCGATACCAGAGCATTTCTGTGGCTGAAACAGGGTCCAGATAAGGCTTTTCACGATCGCGTTTCCCTGGCCCAACTTCACGCAGCGGCCCGAACTGCCTTGTAAAGCGATGCCATGCCATCCATCCCTCTTGAACCACCAGCGCATCAAGCGCCTGACGGGCATTTTCGGGCAGGGCATCAACAACCTCAAGCACCAGGGCAGGGTCTATGATATCGCGGGATAGTCTTGGCAAGGCAGACTTCGCATCGGGGGCATTCAGCGCCACACCCCAAAATTCTGCCACTATTTTCAAGAATCCCAGGTCATGCGTTCGCAGTCGGTGTTGTAAATCGGGCATCGCAACTCGAGTATACATCAAATTCCAATAGCTGAAAACTATAAATCTCTTACACAAACCTTATACAATTTATTGGAATCTTTCTACAAACAATCTACAATGCAATTATGAAAAACAAATCAAATAAAAAAATAAGGAGTAATAAAATGTTTAACAAGAAATCAGTATTTGCAGTAAGTTTGTTCGTCGTCTTAGCCCTGGTGCTTGCAGCATGTGCCCCAACAGCAACACCAGAGCCAACCGCAGTTCCCACAGAGGAACCCATGCAAGAAGTTACGGAAGAACCACAACCACAGACGATCGTTGACATCGCCGTAGCAGATGGCCGCTTCACAACCCTTGTCGCCGCCCTCGAAGCCGCTGGTTTAGCTGAAACACTCGCTGGTGAAGGCCCCTTCACAGTCTTTGCGCCCACCGATGATGCTTTCGCCAAGCTGCCCGAAGGCACCGTTGAAGCACTGCTTGAGGACATCCCCGCCCTGACCGACATCCTGCTCTATCATGTCGTTTCCGGTGAAGTGTTAGCCGAAACCGTGGTCACGCTTGATGAAGCCGAAACCCTCCAGGGCGAAAGCGTCAGCATCCGTGTTGAAGATGGAATGGTCTACTTGAATGATGCCCAGGTTGTGATCACTGACATCATCGCCGACAATGGCGTGATCCATGTCATCGACAGCGTCCTGCTCCCCGGCGAGGAAGAACTCGGCTCGATTGTTGACATCGCCGTAGCAGATGGCCGCTTCACGACACTCGTCGCCGCCCTCGAAGCTGCTGGTTTAGCAGAAACACTCGCTGGCGAAGGTCCCTTCACGGTCTTTGCACCCACCGATGATGCTTTCGCCAAGCTGCCCGAAGGCACCGTTGAAGCACTGCTTGAGGACATCCCCGCCCTGACCGACATCCTGCTCTATCATGTCGTTTCCGGTGAAGTGTTAGCCGAAACCGTGGTCACGCTTGATGAAGCCGAAACCCTCCAGGGCGAAAGCGTCAGCATCCGTGTTGAAGATGGAATGGTCTACTTGAATGATGCCCAGGTTGTGATCACTGACATCATCGCCGACAATGGCGTGATCCATGTCATCGACAGCGTCCTGCTCCCCGGCGAAGAAGAACTCGGCTCGATCGTTGACATCGCTGTGGCAGACGGCCGCTTCACGACACTTGTTGCCGCCCTCGAAGCCGCTGGCTTAGCCGAAACACTCGCTGGCGAAGGCCCCTTCACGGTCTTTGCACCAACCGATGATGCTTTTGCCAAACTGCCCGAAGGCACTGTTGAAGCCCTGCTTGAGGACATCCCCGCCCTGACCGACATCCTGCTCTATCATGTCGTTTCCGGTGAAGTGTTAGCTGAACAGGTTGTTGAATTGAACAGCGCCAAAGCCCTCAATGAAAAGTTTGTTGAGATCAGTGTGATGGACGGCATGGTTTATATCAACGACGCCCAGGTGATCATCACCGACATCATCGCCGATAACGGTGTGATCCATGTCATCGACAGCGTGATCCTGCCCTCTGAATCCATCGGCTCAATTGCTGAAATCGCTGTGGCAGACGGCCGCTTTACCACCCTGGTTGCCGCATTAGAGGCCGCAGACCTGGTTGAGACGCTCTCCAATGATGGTTTGTTCACCGTATTTGCCCCGACCGATGACGCCTTCGCCAAATTACCTGAAGGCACTGTCGCAGCACTGCTTGAGGACATCCCTGCCCTGACCGACATCCTGCTCTACCATGTGGTCTCCGGCAAAGTCATGGCTGAAGAAGTAATCACAATTGAAGAAGCTGAAACACTGCTTGGCGAGAATATCCAGATCCGTGTTGAAGATGGTAATGTATTCATCAACGACTCACAGGTGATCATCACCGACATCGTTGCAGACAACGGCGTGATCCATGTGATCGATACAGTCTTACTTCCTCCTGAAGGATAAACACACACTAATCTTTATCTCCTAACAAAAAGAGCGGTTGGTATTTTGACCAACCGCTCTTATTGTTTAAGAAATATTACTCGACTTAGTTGATCAGATAAGCCAGACACCACTGGGTCGTTGCGAGCAGTGCTTCAATGTGGGTGCGTTCATAATTATGTGAAGCATCCACCCCGGGGCCGATCAAAGAGACTGCCACATCACCGCCCGCCCGCCAAAATGCTTCACCATCTGAACCGTAATAGGGGTAGATGTCGATTTTATGGGGAATCTCATATTTTTTGGCAAGCTGGCGCATCCGTTGATTAAGCCCGTAATGATAGGGGCCGCCAGAATCTTTGACACATAACGTTGCATGAAACTCGTCTGAAGTCTGCCCATCGCCCACCGCGGCCATATCTACCGAAACCAGCTCTGTCACCTGCGCAGGAATGCCAGCAGCAGCGCCGTGCCCCACCTCTTCGTAGTTACTGATATGCAGAACCGTGGTCTTTTTTGGCGTCAATCCCGCATCCACCAAGGCTTTGACAGCAAAGATCATACTGGCAACACAAGCTTTATCATCAAGGTGCCGGGAGCGGACAAAGCCATTGGTCACTTCCACCCGTGGGTCAAAAGCGACGAAATCGCCGACCTCAATGCCTAATTCAACGGTTTCAGCCGCACTGGTGGTGCGTACATCCAGCCGCACTTCCATAGCATCATCGCTCCGTTCGGTCTTGGTCACATCCTGTCCATGAACATGGCTGGAGGCCTTGCTCAACAAGATCGTACCGCGCACCATTTCTCCATTGCTGGCAAAGACATTCACACCCTCACCCTCAACCGTGTTCCACGCAAATCCACCCAGCTTGGTCAATTTCAAACGCCCGTTGGCTTTGATCTCTTTAACCATCGCACCAAGCGTATCCACATGCGCTGTCAATGCCCGCCACCCCTGATCAGACTGCCCTGGCAGCGTTGCTACCAGTGCGCCTTTCTGCGTCTGGGACTGTTCAATCCCCGGGATTTCAGCCAGCACTTCTGCGCATAGATCAATCGCCTTATCCGTGAACCCGGTCGGGCTGGGGGTATTCAGCAGCTCAACTAAAAAATCAATCATTGCATCGGTATTAATTCCTGGGAGTGTCATTTCTTATTCCTGTTCTTCAAATTGGGTAATTTTCCTGCGCCAGTCTTCAGGGAAGGTCTGGCTGGCTTCAGCGTTATTATCATAGGCAACCATCACCGATCTGCCGCGTGCCAAAGGCTTTTCTTCTGGGACGGATTCGATCTGGAATGCCAAAGTCAGGCTTTTATTGCCAATCCGCTCCATCCGTACACCTACCTGTATCGATTGCCCAAAATAAATCGGCACCAGGTAGTCAATATCAACATGGGCGACAACCATCCCCGTTTTTGCGCCTGATTTGCTATCCCAGATGCCAGTGGCTTCGTAATAACCCAAACGGGCGCTTTCAAGGTAGGTCATATACACGGCGTTGTTGACATGCCCCTGCGGGTCAAGATCGCCATAGCGGACGGTGATGGGGTAATAAAACGAAAATGTGGTGTTTTCAGCCATATTTTTCCTTACCAATCAAATTTCCACATAATTATAAGTCAAATAATCATGAAGTGATGCTGATTGCCAATGTAATATCATCTTTATTTTCATTAGTCAGCTAATTAATTTTCCTTTACAAAGACCATATAATTGGATAAAATAGATAATAACGCTATTTTCTACCTGATAGGTAGGATTAGAAAATTTGGATGCTACATGCGGCTGCGTATCTGCACCGCAAAATTGAAGTAAAGGAAAAAGAGAGACTTATTATGCAAATTACCCGTCAGGCTGATTACGCCCTCAGAGCAATGTTATATCTCGCGCGTCTTAAAGATGGTGAGAGAGCCGCAACACGAAAAATCGCAGAAGAAGAGAATATCCCGCCTTCATTTTTAGCCAAGATCATCTCACAACTGCATATCGCAGGGCTTATCAACACCTCCCGCGGGGCAAGCGGCGGTGTTGTGCTAAGCCGAGAACCCAAAGAGATCACCTTGCTTGATGTCGTTGAAGCGATCGACGGCCCTATCAGCCTGAACGAGTGCACAGAAGACCCAGACGCCTGCTCCTTTGGCGATCATTGCCCAATTCACGAAGTTTGGTGCGAAGCGAAAGCCACCCTGGTCAAAAAATTACGTGAATCCACATTTGACAAATTAATTGAACGAGAAAATGTCTTAAAAAATTGATCGCCCATCAAGGGCATATCTATAAACCACAAGCGGAGACGGAGGATTATAAATTTCGCCTGGTTTTTAATTTAAATGTTCGAGATTCTAGTAAATTGATATAAATTTCATTAGTTTAACACTATACAAATACGACAAAATATATTAAAATTCCATTAATCAAACTATTAAATATCCTCTCATCAAGTAACAGATTGATTATGGACATACTCATCATCGCTATTTTCATTATTTTCCTCGCGGGCATCGGCTACATTCTCAGCCGGCCGTTTGTTCAGGCTGAGGAAAATAACGACTTTACAATCGGTGATGATGATCTTGTGTTGCACTATGCATCACTGAAAAACGAGATAGAGTTGCTTGAATCAAAATTTGAAAATGAAGAGATGGCAGGTGAGTATCTCGATCTTTTAGATGAAAAGAAACGAGAGATCGAGCAACTTCAAAACCAGATGGGTCTTGATGAAGAAAAACCACCTCAGCCTGAGGAAATCATTGTTACGCCAGAAATCAGTGAAACGCAACCTAAATTCGATCTCTCCCAAGACGGCTCTTACGTCTGCCCTCAATGCGGCAATCGGGTTTATTCCAGCGATAAATTCTGTCCCAACTGCGGGCATCAGCTTATCTCCTGACCTTTTCCGTGTAATCCTTTATAATTGAACAACTATGGAAAACCAGGCAGCGTCACACGCTCTCCAGATCGCCGTGCGCGGTTTGGTTAAAAGGTACCATTACCACCCTGTTCTCAACCAGCTGACCCTTGATATCGAGCATGGGGCTTTTTGCATCCTGGTTGGGTCAAATGGCGCAGGTAAAACAACTTTGCTGCGCATTTTGGCGAGCCTTTCTCGCGCGGACGAAGGCAGAATTTGGATCGGTGGTATGTTGCTCGGCACATCACCTCTTTTACGCAAGAGAATCGGCTACATCAGCCATCACACCATGTTCTATCAAGACCTGACTGCTATTGAAAACTTGAGGCACTATGCCCGGCTATACGCTCTGCAAGATATTGACGAAAAAATTCAAGCCGGCATCCAATCTACCGGGTTAACTAGAGCCCAGCATCAGCCTGTCAGAACCTTCTCGCGCGGCATGCAGCAGCGCCTCTCAATTGCGCGTGCCCTGCTGCACGATCCAGACATCCTGCTGTTTGACGAACCCTATACCGGGTTAGACCAGGAAGCTGCACAATCTTTAGACCAAAAACTAAACGCCCTGCATCAGGCTGGTCGCACCATTTTACTTGCAGCGCACCGCCCCCAGCGGTTGATCAGCATTGCATCCCATGTTGCATGGCTCAATGATGGCAAGATCATCCAGCATATCCCGACCTCACGCCTTGCAGACATCCCAGACCTTTACCATTATCTGCAGGAGGCGGCATGAAACCTCTCATCCGCTACCTCAACACCATCTGGCAGATCACGCGGAAAGACATCCAGGTGGAATGGCGCGGCCGGCAAGGTGTGCCTGTCATGCTCGTTTTCGCGTTATTGGTTGTGTTCCTGTTCAATTTTGCCTTGCAGCTCTCACCCGAACTTCAAGCAGGGTTAGCCTCCGGGTTGCTATGGGTTTCACTGGCCTTTGCTTCCACTCTGGGGCTGAATCGCAGCGTCAGCCTCGAACGCGAAAACAACGCCATGGACGGCCTGTTGCTGGCACCGGTGGACCGCTCAGCAATCTTCTTTGGGAAATCAATCAGCAATTTCGCCTTCACCTGCCTGGTAGCGATCATCCTTCTACCAGTATTCAGCCTTTTTTACCAGCAAAACATGCTCAGCCTGCCCCTGATCGGGATCATCCTCCTGGGCGTGGCAGCCTATACCAGCCTGGGGACTTTGCTGGCAGCCTTGAGTATTCAAACCCGGACGCGCGATGTGCTGCTGCCTGTTCTGCTGTATCCGTTAGCCCTGCCCATTTTGATCGCCGCAGTCGAATCGAGCCGCGGGGTTCTCTCAGGACAGGCTTTTGCTGACCTGCAAAGCTGGGTATACTTGCTGGTTGCCTGCGTAGTCCTGTTCAACGCCGCCGGCCTGATGTTCTTTGAAACCATCCTGGAGGAATAGCTTTGTCTAAAAAACCAACCCTATTACTTCTGTTTGACGTTCTATCACTGATCCTGATTCCCGCTGCCCTGATCTTGATCCTGTTCTTTACCCCGGTCGAGCGGGTGATGGGACCGGTGCAGAAGGTGTTCTACTTTCATGTTTCCGCTGCCTGGGCTGGCATGCTCGGGTTCATCTTTGCCGGCGTTGCCGGCGCAGGTTACCTGATCACACGCCGTCAAACCTGGGATTGGCTGTCGTTATCCGCCATCGAAGTCGGCCTGGTCTTCGGACTAATCGCCATCCTGAGCGGGATGATCTGGGCACAGCCCATCTGGAATACCTGGTGGGTGTGGGACCCACGCCTGACCACCACCGCCATCATGGAATTGATCTACCTGGCTTATTTCATCCTGCGCAGCGGACTAGACACACCAGAAGCTCGCGCCAGACTGGGGGCTGTGTATGCTATCGTCAGCGTTGGCACCGTGCCCCTGACCTTCTTTTCCATTCGGCTGTTTCGCACCATTCACCCGGTGGTCATCACCACAGGTGGCGAAGGCGGCGCGTTCAACATGTCCCCCCGCATGCTGTTAGCATTTTTCATCAGCCTGGCTGTCTTCACCCTGCTGCTGGCAGACCTGGTATGGCACCGCTACCGGCTGGCCGAGCTGCAAACACAAAATAAACAGGAGGCCTAGGAAAATGCCCGCTAATACACTAAACGATATGATCCTGGGTTTCGCCGTTATTCTGGGCGTCTTGTTGATCTATGTGTTGACATTGGTCATCCGCACCCGCCGCGCACGTGTTCAGCGAGAAAGAAACCAGCAGAATCCCGATTAACCCCCTATTATCTGCCGCGTTTATATTAATTAAATATTGCGTTAACGATCTTCTATGACTTAATGAGTATCCTCATACTTAGTGAAAAAGAGTACCTTACGATGAGGAGATTGAATTATGTCAAAAATTATAGGAATTGACCTGGGGACAACCAACAGCGTTGTTTCTGTGGTTGAGGGCGGCACTGCCACAGTCATCCCAACGGCAGAAGGTTCACGCCTTCTTCCCTCTGTTGTCGCATTTAATAAGAACGGCGAACGTTTGGTCGGCATCCCGGCAAAACGTCAGGCCGTCGTAAATTCAGAAAATACCATTTCATCCATTAAACGTTTTATGGGCCGGCGCTACGACGAGGTCGAGGCTGAACGCAAGATGGTGCCCTTTGATGTTGTTGAAGGGCCTGCAGGCGATGCGCGCGTGCACATCCCGGTAAATGATAAAACCTATACGCCGCAGGAAATTTCCGCAATGGTCCTTGAAAAACTCAAGGCAGATGCAGAAGCCTACCTTGGCCAGCCGGTGACACGCGCCGTAATCACCGTTCCGGCATACTTTAATGACAGCCAGCGTCAGGCGACCAAGGACGCCGGCAAGATTGCCGGTTTGGAAGTGATGCGGATCATCAATGAGCCGACGGCATCGGCACTGGCGTATGGCCTGGATAAGAAAGAGAGCGAGGTCATCCTCGTCTTCGACCTGGGCGGCGGCACGTTTGATGTCAGCCTGCTTGAGGTCGGCGATGGCGTGATCGAAGTGAAAGCCACCAATGGTGACACACACCTGGGTGGTGACGACTGGGACGAAGTGATTGTCAACTGGGCGGCGGATGAGTTCAAAAAGCAGCAGGGCATTGACCTGCGCGATGACCGCCAGGCACTGCAGCGTCTGCGCGAGGCAGCCGAAAAGGCTAAGATCGAACTGAGCTCCGTGATGGAGACCGAGATCAACCTGCCTTATGTGACAGCGGATGCCAGCGGACCGAAACACTTGCAGCTCAAGCTAAACCGGGCAACCTTCGAGAAAATGACTTCCCACCTGGTTGAACGGGCACGCGGCCCCTTCAACGCTGCGATCAAGGATGCCAACATGACCGTCGATAAGATCGATGAGGTCGTACTGGTGGGCGGTGCGACACGCATGCCCATGATCCAGGACCTGGTACGCGACCTGACAGGCGGCAAAGAGCCCAACAAGGGCGTCAACCCCGATGAGGTCGTTTCAATTGGTGCCTCCATTCAGGGCGGTGTGCTGGCCGGCGATGTGAAAGACGTGCTCTTACTGGATGTTACGCCGCTCTCACTGGGTGTTGAAACCCTGGGCAGCGTGATGACCACCTTGATCGAGCGCAATACCACCATCCCTGTCAAGAAAACCGAGGTTTTCTCCACCGCACAGGACAACCAAACTTCAGTAGATGTGCATGTGCTACAGGGCGAGCGCCCCATGGCTGGCGATAACATGAGCCTAGGCCGCTTCCGGTTGGATGGCATTCCGCCAGCCCCACGCGGCGTGCCGCAAATTGAGGTGACGTTCGATATCGATGCCAACGGCATCCTGAATGTAACCGCCAAGGATAAAGCCACAGGTAAAGAACAGAAGATCACCATTACCGCTTCGACCAACCTCGATAAATCAGATATTGAAAAGATGGTGGAAGAAGCAGCCAAGAACCGCACAGCAGACGAACAGCGCAAAGAGCTGATCGAGCTGAAAAACACCGGTGATTCACTGGCATACCAGGCTGAAAAGCTGCTCAAGGATATGGGCGAAAAGGTCCCCTCGGACCAGCGCAACAACGTGGAAAACAAGATCAAAGACCTGCGCGAGGCGATTCAGTCCGAAGATAAAAACCGCATCCAAAAGCTGATGGACTCCCTGCAGTCAGATCTACAGGCCATCGGCCAGGCGGCCTACCAGCAGCCCGGCGCTCAACCCGGCACAGCCGACAGCCCGCAGCAAGCCCCATCAAATGACTCCGATCAGGATGATGAAGATGTGGTGGAAGGCGAATTCCGCGAGGCGTAAAGAGCCTATTGTGGTGAATAGAAATTTAGTGAACAGTAAGGCTGCCCCTTTCGGGGCAGCCTTTTATTGTTATGAGGTGGTGTGCTAAAGACCATCAGGAATTCTACTTCAAACAAAAATGAAGACAGCGCAAAGGATGAGGGGGGCATCCTAAAGCGCTGCCTTCCACAATAGTATAACATAGAAAATATCAAAATTTTAATAATTTCTTACATATTTAGAATTATTTAAGGTTTGTAAAGGGTCGCAATATGAATTTTACGCTCAAAGTACACTTCTCAGAAGCGCAATCAAATTCGAATATAGCACCAACAATAATTTAATCTGAACATTGGAACCCAATCAATGACGAATATTTCAAAACAATTTGACCTGGAGTACACTCCAGAGTTTATACTTATATCAGAGGTGAATCATGAGAATTTCAGAGGTTGTGAAAAGAACAAGCCTGACTGCCGATACTTTGCGCTACTACGAACGCATCGGGTTGCTGCCCCCCATCTCTCGAACCGACAGCGGAATCCGAGATTACCAGGATATTGACATCAGGCGGATTGAGTTTGTGAAGTGCATGCGCCGTGCGGGACTGCCGGTCGAGGTGCTGATCGAGTATTACAAGCTTGTCCGGCAGGGTGACGAAACGATCCCAGAACGGAAGCGCATTTTAGTAGAACAGCGTGATGTGCTAAAAGATCAACTAAAAGATCTCCAGGAGATACTCAACTTGCTGGAATACAAAATCAACGTCTATGAAAATATTGTATTAGAAAAAGAAAACGAAATCAGCTAAATTGATTTACTGACAATCAACCTGTGGTCAAGATCACCAGAAAAACAATCAAAAGGAGAAACAATATGGAAAAACGACACCTTGGAAAAAGCGGCCTTGAGGTATCTGCCCTGGGATTGGGGTGTATGCGCATGACACACGGCGACAAACCGATTGGCACCCGGCAAGATATGATCAATTTTCTGCACACTGCCGTGGCGCGTGGGGTCACCTTTTTCGATACGGCTGAAGTCTATGGACCCTTCACCAATGAAGACCTGGTCGGTGAAGCGCTTGAACCCTTTAAAGGCAAGGTGGTGATTGCCACCAAGTTTGGATTCAAACATGAACCAAAAATCGGGCCAAGCCCATCGGTCGGGTTGGATAGCCGCCCAGATCAGATCCGTCGGGTAGCAGACGAATCTCTCAAGCGGCTCAGGGTAGATGCCATCGATTTATTCTATCAACACCGTGTTGACCCCGATGTGCCCATCGAGGATGTGGCGGGTACAGTTAAAGACCTGATCAAAGAAGGTAAAGTGAAACACTTTGGTCTCTCTGAAGCCAGCGCAGACATTATTCGCAGGGCTCATGCCGTTCAGCCGGTAACAGCCATCCAAAGTGAATACTCGATCTGGTGGCGCGTGGTGGAAGAATCGGTGCTGCCAACGTGTGAAGAACTTGGGATTGGCTTTGTGCCCTACAGCCCGTTGGGCCGCGGCTATCTGACGGGTAATATCGATGAGAATACTACCTTCGCAGAAAACGACATCCGCAGCCACAACCCCCGGTTCACCCCTGAGGCAATCAGAGCGAACCGAGTTGTTGTCGAATTGCTCAATAAGATCGCTGTGCAAAAAGGCGCTACGTCCACGCAAATTGCCCTGGCCTGGCTTTTGGCGCAAAAACCATGGATTGTCCCGATCCCGGGCAGCCGCAGGCTTGCCCACCTTGATGACAATCTCGGTGCACTCGAAATTGAATTAACCCCAACCGACTTGCAGGAAATCGACGATGCCATGGCGAACATCACGGTCGTCGGTGACAGGTATTGAACTTAAGCAACCAACAGACACATCTCTTTCTTAAATGCCAAAACCCCCGGGAGACAGTCCGGGGGTTTTGAGATTCTTCCGAAAACAGGGTTTGCTTACAGCCAGCCCCGTAATTCCATCGCTTTGACCACTCTATCGATTGCGACCATGTAAGCCGCATCGCGCATAAATACATCCTGAGATTGCGCCATATTATAAACGCCCTCAAATGCCTGGGTCATCTTGTTATCCAATTTCTCGAGGACTTCGCCCTTTGTCCAATAGAAGTTCATATCATTCTGAACGCCTTCAAAATAGGAGGTGGTCACACCGCCTGCATTACACAAGAAGTCCGGGATCACAAAAATCCCACGCTGTTTGAGGACTTCATCCGCCTCAGGTGTGGTCGGGCCATTTGCGCCTTCTGCCAATAGCTTCACCCGATCGTGGATCTTGGTGACGGTTGTAGCATTGATTTGGCCTTCGAGCGCGGCGGGGATAATCACATCCACTTCTTTCGAGATCCAGGCATCACCTGGCTCGATTGCATAACCGGCTTCCGTGGCCAAACCTTTATTGATCGTGCCGTATTGGTCCGTAATGCTCATCAAAAAGTCGGGGTCAATCCCATCCGCTTTGCTGACGGTGTAAGACTGGCGGTCTTCACGATCCCAATAGCTGACACACACAACCTTACCGCCCAAGTGATTGATAAATCCCTTGGCAGCATATTGCGCCACATTCCCAAAGCCCTGGATGGCTGCTGTCATCTTGGTGGAGTCAAGCTTTAGCCGCTGCATGGCTTCACGGACGGTATAAATCACGCCAAAGCCTGTGGCTTCGGTTCGCCCAAGTGAACCGCCGCCGCCGACCGGCTTGCCGGTAATCACGCCAGGTGTATATTGACCGGTGATGCGCGAATATTCATCCATCATCCAACCCATCATCTGGGGGGTGGTGCCAACATCAGGCGCCGGTACATCCTGCCGCGGACCGATATTTTTCCATAAATTGCGGATGAAGGCACGGCATAAGCGTTCTTTTTCATCTACAGATAGGGTGGCTGGGTCAAGGACGATGCCGCCCTTGCCCCCTCCGAGGGGGATGTCCGCCACAGCGCACTTCCAGGTCATCCACATTGCCAGGGCGCGGACGGTGTCGATCGTCTCTGCGGGATGAAATCGCAATCCACCTTTGTTTGGACCGCGTGCATCGTTGTGCTGAACACGGAAGCCCTGGAAAACGCGTGTGCTCCCGTCATCCATGCGGATCGGGATGCGCAGGTGATACTCCCGCATTGGCCAGCGGAGTATCTCGCGTACTTGATGATCGAGGCCCAATAAGTCAGCAACATGATCAAATTGCTGTTGGGCCATTGCAAATGCGTTGGTTGTTTCTGCCATAATCTCTCCTATTTAATTTGGTTTGGTGAGGTGTAAAATTAACGCTTGATCTAACCGCACAGTGAGGCTCCCATTTAAATAAAAATATGCGGGCAGGGCGGCCCAAGACCCGCATGCGTTCTCGCTCAGTTGTCGCTGATAGAAGAACATGCTCACTCCACAGTGTGGTTGAATCCTCTTAACCATAGTCCAGAATCTGGATAGCGTCAATATGAACGGTGTATAAAACTGATACTGATTTTCGTCACATACATCCACTACAAAAGATGCTCAGCGCAACGCTCATCAGCAGATGAACCAATGAAATTTTGAGATAAAGGCACTAATTTATCTGATTTGGAACTTTTTTAATTTGGTTTGCGTCTAATAACTGAAAGCCTAAATACTAATACAAATTTTTGGAGGATCAATATCATGAATAAAAAACTAAATCTCATCCTTGTCAGCGTGGTTGTTATCGGCCTGTTGGCCGCCTGCTCCCCTTCGGTGACAGGATCAAGTGAAGAATCTGTCCGGTCATTGAGCGTCAGCGGAACCGGAAGGGTCACGCTTGTACCAGATATCGCCACCATTAACATTGGTGTGCGCTCTGAAGCAGAAGTGGTGACGGAAGCACTTGATGCCAATACAGCCCAGGCAAATGCCATTTCAGAGGCACTGCAAAGCCTTGGCGTCGAGGAAAAGGACATTCAGACCTCGAACTTCAATGTCTATCCCGCAGAACGCTATGACCCGATGACCGGTCAGGTGCAAGGCAGATATTTCGCAGTTGAAAATACCGTGAATGTGACTGTACGGGACCTGGCGAGCCTGGGTGAAGTGCTCAGCGCTGTGGTTGATGCAGGTGCGAACAACATCTACGGCATCAGCTTTGACGTCGAAGACCGCGAAGCCGCCGTTGCAGAAGCCCGCAACCTGGCCATTGCAGATGCCCGGGCAAATGCTGAAGCGATTGCAGCCGATGCTGGCGTCTCGCTGGGCGAACTGATCAACATCAGCGTTTCCAGCGGCAGCACACCCATCACCTACTATGATGCAAAAGGTGCCGCATACTCAGAAGCTGCTGTTCCGATTGCAGCCGGAACCCTATCCATCATCATGGAAGCCTACCTGACCTATGGAATTCAGTAAGGCATAACCAAGGCATAACCCAACCAACGATCACTGGACGAGGTGTGTTGAACACACCTCGTCCAATAAAAAAGTAACAAAGAATATTTGTAAGGAGGATATTCATGAAGAAAACACTCTTATCCGTTCTATCAATCCTGGTTGTTGCAGCCGTTTTAGCTGGCTGTTCACCCAACGGAATTTCATCAGGAGATAAGCCGATGCGCAAGATCAATGTCAGCGGCGAGGGAATTGTAAAGCTTGAACCCGACATCGCCAGAGTCAATATTGGTGTGCGCTCGCAATCTGAAGATATCTCAGAAGCCTTTGCAGAAAACACAGCCGATGCTGAATCAGTCATTCAAAGCCTGTTAGATATGGGCATTGAGCAAAAAGATATCCAAACCCGGAACTTCAATATTTACCGGACGGAAAACAGAATGCCCGGGCCGGAAGGCGAAGCTGAAATTGTTCAAACCTATATCGTCGAGAACACCGTTGCGGTGACCGTCCGAGAACTTGATTCACTTGGCGAGATTTTGACAAAGGTAATTGAAGAAGGCGCCAACACCATCAACGGCATTACCTTCGATATCGAAGACCGGGAAGCAGCCATAGAAGAAGCTCGCAGCAAAGCCATCGAAGATGCCAAATCTCAAGCGGAAGCGATTGCCGATGCGGCTGATGTTGAACTCGATGAAATTTATTCGATCAGCATCAATAGAGACGGTTCGTTCCCCGTAGCGAGAGTTGAAGCCATGGCCGAAATGCCCATGGGCGGCGGTGGCAGCGTACCCATAGCAGAAGGTCAACTGACTGTGCGAGTCACAGCAAACATCGCCTTCTCTATCAAATAGCCAGGTCAGACACAATAAAGAAATACAACTAAAGATTCAACCCCTGCAGAATGATCATCTTGCAGGGGTTTTGTTTATCTCAGGTTTAATTCAAGCAAACTTGACACAATTTATGCAGTTTTAGGTATACTAATAGCACTTTTCCGGAATATGTGTCATTATTTTACTTCTGGTATAGGTATTTTAAATAAAAATTTTTTAGGTCCAGGAGCGCATCAGATGAAAATAGTGACAGACAGCGGTTTTGATCTTTCGCCGCAACAAATGCAAGATATTGATTTACTCAC
The DNA here is from genome assembly GCA_016841365.1 of Anaerolineaceae bacterium. GTDB lineage: Bacteria > Chloroflexota > Anaerolineae > Anaerolineales > Anaerolineaceae > Brevifilum. The sequence continues at coordinate 131,902 of JAENZI010000007.1, read as the reverse complement.
CCTGCCCCTCAAACTTACGTTGAGCGGCGTCAGCTACCGCAGCGGTGTCGACATTCAGAAGGAAGAATTCTACGATTTACTCAAGAACACAAATGATATGCCGATCACCTCAACCCCGTCGCCCGGTGAATTTTTAGAGATTTATCAGAAAGCGGCAGAAGAAGACCCCGATATCCTTTCAATCCACATCTCCTCGGGTCTGAGCGGCACCTACAACTCTGCGATGACCGCCGCCGCCCAGATGGAGGATGCCAACATCACATTGGTCGACACGCGCTCCCTTTCGATTGAAATGGGCTGGCAGGTCGAGGCGGCCATCCATGCCGTCAAAGCGGGATGGGACCTGGATAAGATCCTGGCGTTGATGAGCCAGGTGCGTGAACTTTCGGAGGTAGTCTTCACCCTGCCAGATTTGTCCTATCTGATCCACGGCGGACGCATCAGCCATCTGAAAGGGCTGCTGGCATCCATCCTTGGCATCAAACCACTGATCGGGGTTGATAAAGCCGACGGCAAATATTATGACCGCGGCAAAGCGCGCACATTCAAAAGTGCGGTGCTGGCAATCCCGAAATATATCGCCAACAAATTCAGCGAAGGTGCGCATTTACGAACCCAAATCGCACATGCCGGCAATCCTGAAGGTGCGCAACAACTGCGTGAGGCCATGGAAGACAAATTCCAGTGCGAATGGCTGCCAGATTGTTCCATCTCGCCCGTTTTGGGGGCACATACTGGCCAGGGGCTGGTAGGCGTAGCCTTTGCTTCAATGGAAGCTTTCCCTGTATTCCCTTAATTTATTCTCGACTGAACAATTTATAAAAAGGCATAACACAGCGTTATGTCTTTTTTTGTTAACTATCCGCAAATCAGCCGATCAATTGAGGCTTTTCACTACCACAATTAAATAAAAATCATACTGATTTGATATAATCACACTATCTCACAGCGCATTTGACAATTGACGAAGACCACTTACTAGGGATGAAACGAGATCATGGCATGAAACGGACCCAAATTTTTCTAAAACAACTTTGCTTATTCTCCCTTTTAGTAACTGCTGCATGTAAAATTTCACCCTCCAATAATCAATCTGAAACCCCAATAACGCTTGATCGTTTGACGACAATAGCATCGCCTTTGCCCGATCCTTTCCCGTCCCCTACGATCTCACCGGCTAAAGAAGGCTTTCAGGGGCAAATAAATCAATGGGCTGTTTCAGCAACAGACCAACAGGCAACTGAGAGTGCTGCCTTTGCCATTGGCGAGCCAGACTCTGATGGATGCGACTTGATGCCTTTAAACACATCCTGGGTGTATGAAACCGATGATCTTTTTCATGCAGAGGACTATCTTCAGCTTTTTTATCCGGAACCAGTTTTACCAACAGGGGTTAGGATTCACCTTGCTTACACTTACTCATCCATCGTAAAAATCTCACTGATTGATCTGCTGGGTAATCCGCACACGATTTATAAATCCACACCTGGTGAACTTGATGCATGCCCTCATCTGCTCAGTCTCGATATTGAAGATATTGCTGAGCCTGTTTACTCGGTCAGGATCGATGTCGCCACCCTCAACGCAGAAGATTTCGGCTTGACTGCAATCGATGCTGTAGAACTCATCGGGACACCCCTTTCAGAGCCATACCCGACGCCGCAGCCCACACCGCACCTCACCATGAGCAGCATTGGAATCAACGCGGCTGAGGTAGAGGAAGGACATGTCCATTTTGAAGTCTTCAACCATAACACTGACCAGAATTTAATCACAACAGATTGTGATGCCTTCTCGTACAACGTATCCGATAGCGAAACCATCATCCGCTTCTTTAGTTGTGATGATTCTACAGAGATCTGGCTCTACTTGCCATCCACTGACGCGATCGATTCAACTCCACTCAATTCTTATGATCTCATTCCAACAGCCAGGCTCTTTTACAATGGGCAATATATCCCTGCCGTGGAGGGAGAGCTATGGATAGATCAACTGAGCGAAACAAGGATGAGCGGCGTTCTGGAGTTTAAAGGATTTGACCCCGCCAATCAAGTCGATTATTACCGGACAGTAGCAGTTTTCAACCAAATCCCCCACAATGCCGAAGCCGCATTAAAGCCTGGCGATATGATCACCCAATGGGTAGAACATGTGTCTTCCAGCAGCGAATTATCTCCTGATGAAAACAGCACCGCCCAAGCTTTGGGATCATCTGATACGTGGTTTGAATGTGCAGATGCTTTCACTGCCTGGAAACCCGATCCTTCAGACCAGCGTCCATGGATCGAGCTCTACTTCAAAACACCCGTCATCCCACAAGTACTGAACATCCTGCTAACGGGTTGCCCGGAGGGCATTTCACAGGTCAATCTGCTGACGGATACGGATTACTTCCCCCTTGATCTGGCTTCTGCCGGAGTTTTAGAGGAATGCCCGGTAGCGCTCATGTTCAATCCGATTCGCGATATCCATTTGCCTGTCATCGGCGTCCAGATCGTGTTTGAGAGCGGTGTCGAGGGCTGCCAACCGGGGTTGGACGCAGTGCAAATGATTGGCGCTATTCCTGAATGAAAGACGATGTAACCTTATTAAGATAATAACCAAAAAAAAAATAAAAAAACCTGCCTAAACTGAAACCTGATGGGCAGGGTCTTAATTACATGAATATTGCGCTTATTAAATGCTTTCGGGCAAGCCCTTGAACTGGCTTGTATACAGGTTGTAATAGAAACCCATTTGATCCAGCAGCGCCTGATGGGTGCCGCGTTCAATCAGCTCACCTTCATTGATCACCAATATCTGATCCGCGTTGCGAATGGTGCTGAGCCGGTGGGCAATCACGAAAGATGTGCGCCCTTCCATCAATTTGAGCAGCGCTTTCTGGATCTCAACTTCTGAACGGGTATCCACACTGCTGGTCGCCTCGTCCAAAATCAGGATCGCCGGATCTGCCAGGATGGCACGGGCAATCGATAATAGCTGACGCTGTCCCTGGCTCAGGTTGCTGCCTCGCTCGGAAAGCTCGGTATGATAACCTTCGGGCAGCCGGTGGATGAAGCCATCGGCATTGGCCAGCTTGGCAGCCTCAATCACTTCTTCATCGGTGGCGTCTAACCTGCCATAACGGATGTTTTCCATCACAGTGTCGGCAAACAAGAAGGTGTCCTGCAGCACAATTCCTAAATTCCTGCGCAGATCATTTTGTTTAATCTCGCGCAGATCCTGCCCATCAATCAAGATCCTGCCTGCATCCACATCATAAAATCGGGTCAGCAAATTGATAATGGTCGTCTTGCCTGCACCCGTCGGCCCGACCAGCGCCACCGTCTTGCCCGGTTGGGCATGCAGGTTGATGTCCCTCAACACAGGCACATCCTGGTAACCAAAGGTCACATCCTCAAATTGAACTTCACCTTTGATGGTTTCTAATGCTGTAGCACCCGGAACATCTGCGACAGCAGGTTCAACATCCAGAACTTCGAAAATCCTCTCGGCACCCGCCAAAGCGGCCATCATACTGTTGAACAGGTTGGCAATCTGGTTCAGCGGATGGCTGAAACGCCGGGTATATTCCGCAAATGCGGCAATTGTGCCAATGGTCACTCCGCCAATCCCCCTGATCAACAGGTAAGCGCCTACACTCACAACAATAATCACGTTCAGGTTGCTGAGCATGCCCATCACTGGCGGCATGACACCGGCTAAAATATTCGCCTTAATCCCAGCCTCCTTCGCTTCGGTGTTTTTTACCTTGAATTCGTTCAACGTTCTACCCTGCTGTCCATAGGCGATCACAACTTTGTGACCGCCAAGATCTTCTTCCATCATGCTGTTCAACTGACCCAAAGATTTCTGCAATCCCTGAAACGCTGGCCTGCTGCGCTTCATCACAAAGGTTGTGGCAAACAGCATCAGCGGAATAACCACCAGGGCGGCCAGCGTCAACCAGAGATCAAGCACAATCATCATCACCAGCACACCCACTATTGAGCCAAGGCTCTGGATGAAGTTCGTCAAATTTTGTGAGAGGAGCGCGTTGATCGCGTCCATATCATTGGTCAGACGGCTCAAAAGATCTCCGGCGGTCTGCTTATCATAATAGCCAATGGATAGCTTCTGCATATGATCAAAAAGGGCTTGCCGCATATTACGCATGATCTTCTGCGAAGTATTAGCCATGATCTGACCATAAATCACTCTGATCAGCCAGGTCAACAAGAAAATCCCCAACAAAATCAGAACCATTCGTAAAAGTTCATTCCAGTCCAACTGCACAATGGCGCGGTCAATCGTTACACCCACTAAATAGGGCCATAGGACGCTCAAGCCTGTTGCCACAAGGACAAGAAACGCAACAAGGATGAGTTGAAGCCGGAAGGGTTTTAGATAAGCCAGAAGGCGTTTAAGCCCTTCCATAGGATTTTGTGCTTTTGCCGCCCGTTTGTCTACCGACATACCTCTATGCATTTTCTACCTCCTGCAAAGCCAATGTTTCAACTTTCTCCATGCCGTCTCCGAGTTGAGAATGGAAAATAGCCTGGTAAATCGGACTTGATTTGATTAATTCTGCATGGTTCCCTTCAGCAGCAATCCGGCCGTTTTCAAGGACGAGGATCTTATCCGCATGCAAAACCGTGCTGATGCGCTGGGCGACAATAAAACTTGTCCGTCCAACCATCAACTCTTCCAATGCAGCCTGGATTTCTGCCTCAGTTTCAACATCAACCGCACTGGTGCTGTCATCTAAAATTAGAATCTTTGGACGAACACACAAAGCCCTGGCGATGGCAAGCCGTTGTTTCTGTCCGCCAGAGAAGTTTGCGCCGCGCTGTTCCACATGAGATTGATAACCATCTTCTTTTTCCATAATGAAATCGTGCGCCTGGGCAGCTTTTGCCGCAGCGATAATTGCCTCATCGTTGGTTTCAGGCTTGCCAAAACAAATATTTTCTGCCACGGTGCCGCTGAACAATATCGCATCCTGCAAAGCCACGGCAATATTTCGCCGCAATTCGGGTTGGCTCAACGATCTGACATCCACCCCGTCAATCAACACCCGCCCTTGAGAGGGATCATAGAAGCGGGGGATCAGGTTCACCAGGCTGGATTTTCCGGACCCGGTCGCCCCTAAAATCGCGATGTTTTGCCCCGGTTCAGCCGTAAAACTAATGCCCTGTAAGACAGGCAAATGCTCATCTTGTTCACCGTCATAATCCATCCAGACATCTTCGAAAACCACGCGGCCTTCAGTGATCTCTCCAGATGCGGATTCGGGATAAACAATGGTCGGTTTGGTTTCGATTATCTCAACTACCCGCTCCATAGAGGCAATTGCTGCATAATATTGGGGCAAAATCATGGCGAGCAGCATGATTGGGAACATGCTCATCATCAAGTAGTTCGAAAATGCAACGATCTGTCCGGTGGTCAACGCTCCGTCAATTACCAAATTACCACCGAACCACAACATCGCCACTGTGCCTAAATTGATCACCAAAATCATGGTTGGCATCAAAAATGTCATCAAGCGGTTCACCCGAATCCGCTCAGTGGTAAGGTTTTCGTTCGCATCATTGAATCGCTTTTTTTCATGCTTCGACCGCACGAATGCCCGCACCACACGCACACCCGCGATGTTTTCATGCAAGACCGTATTCAGTTTTTCTAACTTTTCCTGCACGATGCGGAACAACGGCCGGGCTCGATTGCTGAAAATCCAGATCAAAATCCCTACCACAGGGAGCATCACCAGTAGTAACAACGCCAGCTTTGGGCTGGTCGTGATCAGCATAAAAAGGCTGCCCACGAGCATCAATGGGGCTCTAAACAGGATCCGCATCGACATCGTCACAGACATTTTCACGATGTTGATATCGCTGGTCAACCTGACCAGCAGTTCACTGGTCTGCAGCCTGTCCAGGTTGGCAAAAGAGAAGGACTGGATGTTAGCATATGCCTTCTCTCGCAAATCTGCAGCAAAGCTCTCAGATACTCTCATGGAAACAAAGGTGTTCACAAAGGCAAGCCCCATGCTGACCAACGTCAAGCCGATCATCAGCAAGGAAATACGCAGAACAGCCGAGGTATCACGTTGTGCAATACCGACATCAATGATATTTTGAACCTGTCTGGGCACCAATAAATCTGTCACGGACAGGAAGAGCATGGCAAGCATCGCAATCACCACTTGCCAGCGGTATTTTTTTAAAAAGGGAAGGATTTTTCGAATACTTTTCAATGAACAACTCCTTAGATAAGCGAATTAGTGCGAGATGGGTTTGTCTGGTCGGCTTTGATATGAGTCAACATTTTCAACAATCTTTGCCAGCAGGTTTTTGAGTTGCTGCGTTTCAGAATCGCTGAAGCCAGATAAGAGAATCCCATCCATATCAAGCATCGAGCCGCGTAATGTGTCCATCAAACCGCGTCCTTTGTCCGTCAGATAAATTCGGCTGAGACGTTCATCATCCGGGTCACCGCGCCGAACAACAAGCTGTGATTTTTCCATGCGCTTAACCTTGTTGGTCAGCGTCGCAGGTGTGATTTCGAGATATTCAGCCATCTCTGAGTTTGACATACCGTCATTCTCATAAAGGGCAAAAAGTACGGGCGGTTGCCCGCGATGCAATCCCAAGTTTCGCATTTTACACCGCACCAGTCCCTGGTGGGAGCGAAAGACCCTGTGGAGCAAAAAGCCAATGGTGTCAAAGACTAAACTTTCCATAAAAACCTTATTGTTAGCTTGCTAATATTTAGACTGCTAAATATAGGCCATGTGACAACATTCGTCAAGACCAAATTGCAAACGATAAACAATTGTTAACTTTTGAAGATTGAGCCATCAAATCGTTCCGCTCGGCATTCGTGGAGGATGGAGTAAGATTATTTATAATTAACTTACAGTAGCGGAGGAACCAACAATAATGAACCGTTATTTAATTACAACCTGCAGCAAAGAAAAAGACCCTTCGCCCGGCGTTTTGCCTGCTGTTGAGCGCTATCAAAGCGAAAGGATTGCGTTTGCCTATCAAGAGAGCCAACGCCTCGGCCTGCCGATGTTAATCCTCTCTGGTAAATTTGGCCTGATCCAGCCAACCGACGAGATCCCGTGGTATGACCATGCTTTGCAAATGGCAGAGGTTCAGACAATGGTACCGCCTGTCGTTAACACCCTTGAGAAGAATGCGGTTGATCAGATCCTCTTTTATGCACGTCCGCTCGAAACACCCGGCTGGGCACCTTACTATGCAGTGATCGAAAAAGCCTGTAAGCAATTAGAGATTGACCTTAAGTTGTGTCATTGGGAAGATAACCAAAGCACAGATTAGCAATGATACCTGACAAAAATCCCCGTGGAACTTCACAATCCACGGGGATAATATTTAATTATTGCAGCCTATTTATGGAATAGGGTTTTGCCCAACCCAGTCATCTCCCAAAATGACAACGATATCAACACCGGCGTTGGGGTCATAGTTGTTGTAGATATTGACTGTCGCCACCCCCATTGTGTCGGCTAGCCAGCGCAGCGCATAGGGTGTACCGTTATACACATAAATCTGGGTGGTCACGGTGTATTCGGCATTGGTCTCTTCGACGATATTAAAACCCTTTTCCGTCAACCATTCTGCTGTTTTGGTCGCCATACCCGCCTGGTAAGAGCCATTACGGATGGCAACCCGGGCGCCTTCTTGTGCCACCAAATCGAGGAATTCGCCCTCTGCCACGGGGGAAAGCGCACCTCCCTCACCAAAGACCTCATCACGCAACAGGCGGATTTTATCTGGAACAGGTCTCAAGATATCCAAACCATCCGGCGATTTGCCAAGTGTGACATATTCATTACTGATGATCACCTGGTCAATTTCACCCCGGTCAACTTCAAGTGCAGACCATCCTAATTTTATGGCTTCATTGAGACTCAGGTTGGTCTGAATTCCGGCGGAAAGATCGTTGTAAATTTCAGGCGCACGCGCAACCAGTTTGGGCATCATATCAAATTCGAGAATCCGATCACGTACTGCCATGATCAAATTTTGCTGGCGGGCAGCCCGGTCAAAATCACCGCCTTCTGTCTTCCTGGCGCGTACATAAGCCAGGGCGTAATCGCCCGGCAAAGTGATCACACCCGGTTCAATGGTGACCGTGTTCCACTTCCCAAGCCGGTCCAGCACCATTGGCTCATCAAATGTCAAACGAACGCCCTCGATGTGGTCAATAAAATCGATGAAGGCTTGAAAATCAATTTGGGCATAATACTGGATCGGAACACCCAAAAGTTCCTCAACCGTCCTGGCAGCTAAACCTGGGCCGCCGCCCGGCAGGTTATAAACTTCTCCAAGGTAGTAGGCGGTATTGATCTTGCCATAATCGAAACCCGGGATATTGACCCACAAATCTCGGGGGATTGAGATCATGCCTGCGGTCTTGTTGAGCGGATCCAGCGTGAACACCATCATCGTATCCGTTCTGGGTGTTTCGCCAGCCTCCCAATCACGGTAATCCAGACCCATCACCAGCAGATTGACGCGGCTGATACCATCCCACGGGTCTGGCTTCGGCAGTTCAGCCGCCGGAATCTCGGTAGGTTTGGGAGTCGCTTCAGATTCTGGATCTTGTTCCTCATCTTCGGGCGCTGTCAAAACCGGGTCCCCGGGCAGCGAAAAGGTCTCGTTTGAGGCAACAACCTGCCTGGTGATGCGGTAGCCAAAGAAAGCGCCGACAAATCCCAAGAGGATCAACACGATCATAATGACCTGCGAAACGCGATCTTTTGGGAAATTTTGTTTTATCTTTGTAAAAAATTTCATTTGTTTATCTTTTCAGAAACGTCTAAGCAATACAAAACCACGCAAAAGCAAACACTTTCTCTGCTTGGATATTCTATTTAAAATTCATTGTGATCAATCTAATGGCGGTGGCGGGATCGGGAGATCTTCCTTTTTTGTGTCGATCCACTTGTCGCCCTCGTCAATCAGCATCACGGGGATATCATCCACGATCGGGTACTTTCGTCCGCAATCCTGGCAAATGAACCAGCTTTCTTTGTAATATTCAAGTAAACCGTCTTTTTCCTGAACACAATGCGGACAGCGCAGCATGTCTATTAATTCTTTGTTGACCATTGAACCTCCATTAAACCGTCTTTGTTAGCAGACGTAAAAATCCTTAATAACTGGTAATGAAATTGCAGAAATCGTTTAGTGCAGTGGAAGCGAAGCGCGTATATTGTACCACAGCCGGCTCAGTCCTGATCGGGGATCTCTGTTCCAGGGCCATACTCATAAATCGCCTGCCACGGACGGAATTTGGTATAGAAGGAGTCAGAGAAATAAACCTGGTTGTCCTTATATACGGTGCGGGTCACATTGATGTCGGCTCCGTCAGCCGCGTAATCCACCTGCTTAATTTCGCCTTCATCTAGTTCAGGGTTTTCACGATAGAGCGGATCAGGCGCAGGGATAATATTTGTCGGACCTGTGGTCTGCCAGTCCACCGTGCGCCCGTCGCTGGTTGAATAGAACTTCCAGGTCAGCGAATAATTTCCCATATAGGTCTCCATCAACAACCAATGATCAGTGTCATTGGTGAACTTTAGGTCAACCAGGGGCACATAGACTGTGGCATCCAGGCCTGCCAGATTGGGGTCTTTGCTCCCATTAGGGCGCATCTCATAATAACCCACCCGGTATGCGTGGGCGTGCCGTTCAACGATTGGGAACCCGCCATAAAAAGCGGTGCGGAAGAGAGTTGTGCTGACCTGGCACACGCCGCCGCCCACACCTTGAATGGTCTGCCCACCGTAGATGATCAGGGCTTCAGCATAGCCATTTTCAAGACTGATGTTGCCGAGGGCGTCTGCCATTGAAAAAGTTGCCCCCGGCGGGATCAGCAGCCCATGAAATTCAGAGGCTGCCGTTCTGATGTTCTGCACACGGGCAGGGTCAGAGCCGTAAAAGTAAGAGGTCTCCTGCTGAACCAGTTCTGTGATCCCAAGTTCTTCACCTGTGGACGAATCCGTCACTGCGGGTTCAACAGATCTGAATTTCAAGGCGATTTGGTGTGAACCGCCAATCAATTGGGTATCAATATGATCAATGCTCGCCTGAACATCCAGCTCTCGCCCGATGACCGCCGGCTCCATGACCTCCAGCAGGCGGGTATCATCGTTGAAGATAAACCGCGCATTCACCGGTGAAATCGAGAGAGACGGAGCGATACTATCCAAATAGACTCGGAACAACTCTTGATTTAGCGAAATTTGATAGGATGAATTCTGCCCTTCACCACTGGTTTCTCGGGTGATGCTGAGCATCGATGCTAATTCCTCAGGCGTGATCGTCCAGGATTCACCATCCCCAGCCTCGGTTTCAACAAATAATACCAGGTGTTCACTGAGGATTTCACGCGCCAGTTCAGCCTGCGGGCCGACATCGAGAATTTCGGGTGCCGTTTCGCTAACAATCAGTGGGATTTCCATGCTCTGCATATTGGTTAAGGCAATTTCAACCAGTGAGAGCATGCCCTCGATGTTCAATTCCTTGCCTATTTGCCCTTTCTTCACGATCACCTGGGTGTTTTCAAGCCCCAGTGACGCTTCTAAAACCGGGCGATCAATCTGTCCGGCAATAGATTGTAAATACATCTGTGCAATGCGTTCGTCAAAAAAACTGACGGGTGAAAGCTGCTCTCCCTTGAACCAGGCACGCCCTTTTTGTGCGAGGTTGGTGGGCAGCCAGCCTTCTCTGCCAATGTGATAAGCTTCTTGCGCACTGAAGGTCGGATCGATTAAATAGCCGAGGTCAATCGGCCGGGCTTCCCACACCTGATCCTGGTAGGTAAATGTCAATTTTCCCTGGTAGGTATACGGCAAACTGTCAGCCAGGTGACTGCTGGCTTCTTCCACAGTCATCCCGGAAAGATCCATATCATAGACATGCACCCCGGGATAAATCCGATCGGCATACACCACTTCAAACCCTGCTAAACCAATGATCAGGATCATCACAAATATGATCAAACTGAGCGGCAATGCCAAAAGCAGTTTAACAAGGACATTTTCCTGCGTTTTTTCATTCACTTTATTATTCATTTTTTCATCCATGGTTCCACCGATTATACTGCAACGGGCTTAAAATTGCGTTAGAATGGCGCAACCTACCTAAATTGACGGGTTATTTACCAAATTTGTTCCAACACCAAAAACTCAATTTAATAATTGACACTGGCTCCCAGAAAATTTCTCGTATAATAAATATCAATGCTTTTAATCATCAAAGGGCAAATCTCATGACTTTTAACATGATCCTTCTGCTTATCATCATCGTGGCTGCGTTGGTGCTGTTCTCCATTGAAACCTTGCCGGCTGAAGTGATAGCCCTTGGGATCATGATGACCTTAATTGTCTCAGGCATCTTACCCGCAGATATTGCCTTTGAGGGCTTTGGCAGCGGCACCTCAATCATGATCTTAGGATTGTTAATCCTGACAGCGGCACTGGTGCGAACAGGTGTGATCCAACAGATTTCTCGAAAAATTTTGATGACCATTGGCGACAACAAAACCAAGTTGTATTGGGTCATCATGGGCACGGCAGGCATCCTGAGCGCTTTTATGTCTAATACAGCCACATCTGCATTTTTTACGCCGATGACGATTGGTCTCGCTCGGAAATTTAAAATACCCCCCTCAAAACTGCTCATGTCCTTGGCGTTTGCGACTATCCTCGCCAGCTCGGTCACCCTTGTTGGCACATCGACCAATGTTGTGGTCAGCGGTCTGATGGAACAGCATGGCATGGCGCCGCTTGGGATGTTTGAATTAACCCCCGTTGGCATCCCAATCTTAATTGTCGGTTTGCTATACATGTATCTCATTGGGCGCCACCTGGTGCCCGTCAGAGACCAGGAGGATCAGGATTTCTCATCAGAGATTATGCCCTATATCTCTGAATTTACGGTGACATCAGATTCACCCTGGTCAGGCAAAAGCCTGGACGAGATTGGCTTAGGGAAACTCTATGATCTGACCGTGCTTCGTATATTAAAAGAGTCCGGTTACCATATTGAACCACGCGCAAACACAGTCTTTCAACCAGGTGACAGAGTGTTGGTGGAAGGCAACCGGGATCAGTTGGTGACCTTAGAAGACGAAGGTATCGTCACATTTACCGGTAAATTCAAACAGGGCCAACAGGCTGGCGAAACATCGCAAGACTTTGCAATGGCAGAAGTAATCTTACTGCCAGGATCTCCCCTGGTTGGACGCACCCTCGCCGGTTTAAACTTTCGTGACCGGTATGGTCTTCAGGTTCTGGGAGTCAATCGGAAGGGCGAGACCATCCATCACCGCATCAGCCGCGCCAGGCTCCAGGTCGGCGATCAATTATTGCTCCAGGGTGACCAGGATACAATTGATAGTCTGGGTTCAAACAATAATTTCAGGGTCGTCACCGGTAAATTGGATGCCATGCCCGAGACAAAACGAGCCCCGATAGCGTTAGGAATATTCGCTGTAGTGCTTCTCTTAGTGTCTTTTGGCATTGTTTCATTGCCGGTGGCCGTGATGCTGGGCGCAATGGCAGTGTTTGTAACACGTTGTATTACCCCCGGTGAGGCTTATCGGAGGATCAACTGGAACCTGTGGCTGTTGATTTCCTGCATGCTGGCTTTAGGGCAAGCCATGGAAATTTCTGGATTGGCAGACCTGCTCGCAGACCAGCTTGTTCTCCTGATCGGCGGTACAAATCCCATCTTGCTGTTATCAGCCTTTTTTGTGATCTCCTTGCTGCTGACACAGCCGATGTCCAACCAGGCGGCTGCCGTGGTCATCATCCCTGTAGCAATTCAAACCGCAGTACAGTTGGGACTGAATCCACGAACCTTTGCTGTGATGATCGCCGTCGGTGCCAGTTGTTCATTCATCACCCCGCTTGAGCCAGCCGCTTTGATCGTGTATGGCGCTGGCAATTACCGCTTTTTTGACTTCATCAAAGTTGGTTCAATCCTTACGGTTCTAATTTACGTGATTGCCATCCTGATGGTGCCCTGGTTGTGGCCCTTATAACCATAAACGCCTGCTATATTCACGAAAACCAGTGTGGTATTTCAGCAAACGCACGTGATATGCCATCAAATCCCAGCCCAAGAAGAAAATAAGCCAATGAACCGAATTTTTCTGACCTTGCTGATGGGTTTCACCCTCTTCAGCCTGGCTTTTACAACAATTCCCCAAACAAAAGACCCATACGATCCCGTTGTCGCGCAAATGCTGACCGAAAGCCAATCCAACCGCTGGGTCGACTGGATTGAGGCCCTGTCTGGTGAGGTGCCGGTGAGGACAGGTGATAGCGAAGGCAAAATCCTCACCCGCAGCAGCTATGTCTTATTTGAACCCGAGCCTGCCCCAAGCGCTTTCGCTTATCTTCAGGAGGAATTAATCCGGCTCGGCTTTACAGAAGGCAAGGATTACTTCATCCATACTTATGACTTCCCATTTGGAGACCGGCACCCGCAACGAAATTGGAAAAACCTGGTCCTGACCATCCCGGGAACCCACCCTGTATTGAAGAACGAGCGCGTGCTGCTGGTTGCCCATCTCGACAGCACCTCTGGCCAGGAATGGGCCCTTGCCCCAGGCGCCGATGACAACGCCAGCGGCTCCGCCGGCTTGCTTGAAGCCGCAGCCCTTTTCCGCCACTACCGCTTCGACCGCACCATCCACCTGGTGTGGTTCAGTGGAGAGGAACAATCCCGCAGGGGAAGCGAGTCCTTTGTGATCGATTACGCCGATTGGCTGCCGGATATCATTGGGGTCATCAACCTGGATATGTTCGCCTTCGATTGGGACAACGATCGCTGCTTTGAAGTTCATGCCGGCACACTGCCTGGATCTCAAACGATTGGCGATACCTTTGCCAATGTGATTGATGCCTATGGCTTAGATCTGCGATTTGACTTTATCGACGATGAGACAGCCTACACCCTTTCAGATCATAATGCCTTTTGGGAAAAGGACATCCCGGCTGTAATGATCTTCGAAAACGGTTTTTATCAGGAAGGCGAAACCTGCGGGGTTTCGGACCGCAACACTGCTTATCACACAACGGCTGATACATTGACCTATATCAATCAATCCACAGGTTTTTCCATCCTGCAGGCATCCATTGCGGTGATTGCGCATATGGCTGGCCCAAATGGCGCTTGTTTTTTATCAGCACCTGGGATCGAGTTGCAGGTCGATCACTATCACCGTTTTCTGGTTTGGGAACCACTGCCTGATGCTGTTGAATATCAAATCTGGACCAGAGACTCATCAGGCTGGCACCTTCGTGGCACAACCGTCGATAACAGTTGGGCAATTCAAAATGATCATAGCTTTGGCATAACACGGATTAAAGTTATTGCCATCACAAATGATGGATGTCAATCGCAACCCGCGTACTTCCCCCTCAAATAATCAAAAAATCCTGGAGTAATTTCGCTCCAGGATTTTTCAGCTCACAATTAGAAGGTCGTGCCCGATACTGCCGGGCCAACATATTTGGCGTCACCAAAGCCCAGGATCGGCATAAAAATTGGACTCAAAAAGAGCAGACCGAACCCAAAAGCCGTATCTTTGCCAAAGGATTTAGCGAGGTCAAATAAGACCACAACCACGACAACGATGTTCACAAGCGGGATGAGGAGCAGTAATAACCACCACCACTCCCGGCCCACAATCTCCAGCATGACATAAGTATTATAAATCGGGATGAGCGCTGCCCAACCGGGCTGACCGGCTTTTTCGAAGACCTTCCACATGGCAATGATCTGGAATACACCTACCACCAGACCAATTAATCCACCACAAATCGAAGCAAAAATACCAATGGAATCATTTCGTTGTTGTAAAAATAAAGCGGAAATTGACAAGAATTGTGTCATGGGACTCTCCTATTCAGATAATTTAGACAATGATTGTTGTGTTTAGACAATCTCCATTATAATTTTATCCAACAGGCCTGTCAAATAATAAAATAGAGGAAGAAACTGCAGCGTTTATCAGGATTTCAAACGTTTATGCGGGAGTAAGGCGATCAACGTCCCCAATGTGAGCATCGCCGTCCCAATCCACAACCAGTTCACCAGGGGTGTAACGTAAAACCTGAATGTCACCGTCTCTTGTGTGCTGAACTGGGACTCAACAAGGATAGCATATAGATCGCGTGCCAGATTGCTATCAACGGAGGGTTGGGTCACAGCCAACCCCATTTGTGCGAATATCTGGCGTTGGGGCGAGAGCGTTGTCACCAGTTTGCCATCACGGATCACGGTGAGGTTTGCCTGGATAACGCTGATGCCGTCATCATCTTCAAAGTTTTCCACCCCGTCAAAGCGGAAGTGATAATCATTAAGCAAGGCGCTTTCTCTAGGTTTCAGTGTTACCTGGGTTTCCTGCTGCAAACCTTCCAGGCCAATGATCCCCAGGCTCATCACAACGATGCCCAGGTGCACAAGCAGCGCACCATATCTGAGTCGGTTGCGTCGGAAGAACCGCCAGAGAGCAACAAGTATTTTATCTTCGAACCGCGTAACGACGAGTTTGACGTCGTGTCCAACCTGTGCCAACAAGATCAACACCCCCAAACTGGCCATCCACAGGCTTAAGAAAAGGACTACCCCGCGCACGCCTGTAAGCAGCCTTACAGCCAGGGGCACCAACAGAGAGAGCGGGATCACGATCAGAAGACGCCGTTTCAGCCTCGAAAAATAGGTCAAACCCCAGCCGGCCAGTGGACAAATGCCCGTAAGGAGCAACAAAAGTAAAAACAAAGGTCCGGTGATTCGTTCGTACCATTCAGGCCCTACTGTCATAGGTGCACCTGTAATCCATTCAGACAAAATGGGATAAATGACCCCCAGCACACAGACGGCAAGGGTGCTCAACAAAATCAAGTTTGTGAACACGGTCAGTAATTCCCTTGAAAATGTGAATTCAGGGAAATGTGTTCCTTGCAGGTTTTTCCAACGATAACCCAGAAATCCTAATCCGCCGATCAAAATGATCGTGGTAAACCCAAACAATAGGGGACCAACACTGCTGCTGCCAAAGGCATGCACAGAAGAAATCACGCCGGATCGGGTCAGGAATGTGCCAAATATCACCAGGCTGAATGTCAGGATCACCAAAAAGAAATTCCAGCGTTTAAATATGTCACGTCGGCGCTGCAACAGCGCGGTATGCAGAAAGGCTGTAGCGCTTAGCCAGGGTAAAAGGGCGGCAATCTCCACCGGGTCCCATCCCCAATAGCCGCCCCAGCCCAACACATCATAAGCCCATTGCATCCCCAAAACCAACCCCAGAGAAAGGAAAACCCATGCAATCAATATCCACGAGCGTGAGATCGTGATCCACTGCTGATCTTTTCGGCCTGCCGCCAGCGCAGCGATCGCCATAGCAAAGGGGATGACCAGCCCAATAAAGCCCAGATATAGCGCAGGCGGGTGCCAGATCATGCCGGGATGCCGCAACAACGGGTTTAAACCCTGTCCATCTATCGGCATTAATGAAATGCTGCCTCTGGGTTGTAACACGGATAGTACCCGGGAGCCATCCTCAAATTCCCAGAACCGCTCAAAGGGCATCTCCGTAAAGACGTTGAGGAACAAGAAAAATGCAGATACCAGAGTCAGCACCAATAAAACCCACGGGAGTAAATCGCGTTCCTTCTTCCAGTTCCGAGAGGCAAAAGTTATTGAAAAACCTGAGAGCAGCCAGCTCCAGAACAAGAGCGAACCGCTTTGACCGCCCCACAACGCCGTCATTTTTAGATAGACTGGCATCGATCTGCTGGAAACCGAATAAACATAAGCCACATCAAAACGATCATCCAGCAGCAGAATCAGCATCGCAATTAAGCTGATCGATACCATCGGGAAAATCAACATCAAGGCTGAACGGGCAGATTGAATAAAGGCAGTCGAGCGCTGATAAAGACCAAATATCACAACAATCAGGCCATAAAGCGCCAAAAGAAATGCCAATACAAGCGTCAGATAACCAAATGTGGCAATCATAGTAACCTCACTCGGCTTGCTCCGGTAACGCTTCTTCATATTTTGTAGGGCATTTCAAAAGAAGTTCTTCTGCCATAAAAACACCATCCGCATTCAGTGAACCAGTCACAATCGCCTGGGCTTCATGCCTGAGCATATCGGGTTGAGCGCCCTGATAAACCACGTCCAACAGCGGCTCATCGCTGTCGTTCGCCGCTTGATGAAGCACAGCACCTAACCCCCCAAGTGCTTCGATTTCATCCTCTTCGGCTGGAATGTGCGCAATGGTGAAATGCAGTAAGCCGGTTTCTGTATCATAGGCGATACTATCACCCAGCACTGCACCAGACACCCGCAGGTTTTCTCCAGCCAGGTTGGCTTGCGATCCCTGCAATTCCTCAATTGTCATAAAAAATTCAGCTGTTGCACGTGTTGCACTGATCACTAATAGAATCACTGCGATGACAAACAAGGCGCCGCCGATAATATATTTCCATCTTGGTGATTTAACGCCTTCTTGTTCAGAATTTACCATTGTCTATCTCCCTCATTTCACTACCAATAAACATTTATGTATTATAACGGAAATGGGATAGGAAGTTGTGAAGAAATTATATATGTATAGACATAACTGAGTCAAACAGCAAAAACCAACCCTGGCAATTATCAAAAATTCAAACATCATAGGCGGGGTGTCCTATGGTATATTTTAACCAATCAAACATCATTGGGAGCGGATATGTACATTGCATTTGAAGGTGTGATCGGCGTTGGAAAGACAACCCTGGCACGCCTGTTACAATCTTCCTTTCAGGCAGATCTTTTATTAGAAATTTTTGAAGAAAACCCTTTTTTGAGTGATTTTTACAGCGATCGAAAGCGCTATGCATTTCAGACCCAAATCTTCTTCTTGCTCAGTCGCTATCATCAACAAAGAAAAGGTGTGCGGGACTCCCTTGCAAACAATCCCTGGTTGATCTCCGACTACACCTTTCAGAAAGACAGGCTATTTGCAGAGGTCAATCTTGATGGAGATGAGCTTGAAATGTATTTTCGGGTGCATGAAGCCCTCGCCGAAAAGATCACCCCGCCTGACCTGATTGTGTATCTGCGTGCAGACACGGATGTTCTGATGCAGCGTATCGCCCAGCGCGACCGGCCCTACGAACGCCAAATGGAAGTGGGATACATCGACACACTCAACAATACCTATGAGCATCATTTTGGCAACCGGTCAGAAAAGAATATCCTTGTGATCAATACCAATGAGCTGAATTATGTACGTGACTCACAAGACCTGGAGTATGTTGAACAGCGCATCCGCCAGGCGATGAAACTGGCGCCATTTCAAGAAAGCCTGCCAATCGATCTCTAATTCAGGGGAGACAATATGCGCATTACGCGAAATTTGCTTCATAAATTTGCTCGGGAAACGATCAAACAGCGGAAACGAAGTGAACCCGACCTGCACGCAGCCTACCTGACGGGTTCCCTGCTGATGGACGATCCCTTGTTGGGCGGCACGACTGACATCGATCTGGTGCTGGTCCATAAATACAAGACCCCTGTTGACCGTGAAATTGTCCCCCTCACTTACGAAGTGTCACTCGATATCTATCATAAATTACAGGAAGACTACGAACCCCATCGCCAACTGCGCCAGGACCCGGTGCTGGGCTACCCGCTAACCTACAATAATATTCTGCTGTTTGATACAGATCACTGGTTAGAGTTCATTCAATCCAGTGTGACGGCAGAATTCCATCGGACGGACAATGTGCTGGCACGCGTAAATCACTACCTCGGCACCGCCCGGGCGAACTGGTTTAGCATGGTGCAGTCACCCCCTGAAGACCACCTCGACTGGCTGAATCGCTATCTCGAGACGCTATCAGATGCCGCAAATGCCCTGTCCGCTCTGACCGGGCCTCCCCTGACGACCCGCCGTTTCATCACGACCTTGCGTGAACGGATGGACGTTTTGGGCGTCTCTAAGATGCTGGCAGGGTTCCTGGGATTGCTCGGTTTTTCCGAAAGCCACAATGATGAACTTCTTGGCTGGGCGGATGCGCTTTCTGAAGATTTTAGCTGGCTTAACGAAAATGGTACACCGCCGATCCAACTTGTCCCATGCCGGCAGACTTACTATATGGACGCCATTATAGCCTTCATCAGCGGCGATGACTCCTTTCAAGCTCTGTGGCCGCTTCTCCACACCTGGCTGGATATCCAGCAGGCATCACCAGAATCAACGCCTGGTGCAAAAATTTGGGCGCAATGTCTTCAATCCCTGGCTTTGGACGAAGAGAATACGGCTCAAAAACTGGATGCGCTTGATGCTTATCTGGATACGCTCGAAATGATGGTCGAAAATTGGGCGGGAGATTACGAAATCTGATCTATACCGATCGGTATCCTAAACATCATCCTACTGATTTTTGGTCGTTTTTTCCACAAAACTGTGGATAATCCACGCGAAACTGTGGATAACTTATACGAAATGTGGATAAGTCCCGTGAATTTTCACTCAAATTTTATACTGCGTTCTGGATAAAACTTGGATAAATTTCGGTGGTTTTAAAGCAATTCGTCAGATTCGCTCACTTTTCCCAAACTTATTCCTGATGTCTCCACAAGCCAGTGTGGAAAGAATTAGCATGTTTTTTACCGAAAATCATATACTACAATGTGATTCTCCCTCATTGTGGCAATTCTTTGAAGCCTTCACTGTTAATAACTGATATTATCCACATTTCCACAGCCCCTACTAAGACGACTAATAAAAGATATTAAATAAATATATGTGAATAATTAATTATTTAAACAAGACCATACCGAGAAAAATCGATGTAACCTTTTCTAAAATTTCTGCATCAGAATAATAAATAATTTAGAAAAGAGGAATTTTTTTATGGATATGGTTATTGACTTCCCGGGTGGTGCCAGGGTTGATGCTCATTACGGACCCTATACAATCATGACGGATCAACCGCCTGCTGGTGGTGGTGAGGGGCAGGCACCTACACCTTTCTCTTTGTTTTTGGCTTCGATGGGAACCTGCGCCGGGATTTATGTGCTTGGTTTTTGCCAACAGCGGGGATTGCCCACTGAAGGCATCAAGATCATCCAGCGGATGGAACGTTCGATGTTCACCGGGATGGTTGAAAAGGTAGCCTTTGAAATCCAGGTTCCGCCATCCTTCCCGGAGAAATACCATAGTTCTTTGATTCGATCCGCACAGTTGTGCGCGGTTAAAAAGCACTTAGAAAATCCACCCATGTTTGAGATCAATACTGTGGTGGCTGAGCCAGTGTAATTCAGATTTCTTCCAGATATTTTGGTTTAACCCCTTCTGTAAATCAAGCAGAAGGGGTTTATGCTTGATTATTGAAAGAACGAAATACACAATAATTAGCGCATGAATGACGACCTTAAAAATGCTTTAGTGATTGCCTTAGAAAAACCTGAAGATATTGATGGCATCCGCCAGGTGAAACTTGCCCATTTAACGGCGGGGGTGTCTGGTGTGACTTTTTATCATCCGGCCTGTGACAGCGTCACCTGATATTGGGGGGAAAGGTCTGTTATCAAACTCGAAAGGCATTGAATGACTTGACATACTATACCGAACGGTATAGTATTATTGTATGGAAAATGATCACATCTTACTGGATCGTGCACTTGAATTATTCAGCCGCCGGGGCTATGACGCGGTTGGCGTGCAGGAGATTGTTGAATCAGCCGGTCTGACCAAGCCCACACTGTATCATTATTTTGGCAGCAAACGCGGCCTCCTGGAGGCGCTGCTGAAGCGGGAATCAGGACATTTGCTGACAGCCATCGTTGAAGCCGCCCTTTACCAGGGCGATCTTGTGTTGACTTTGGAACGTGTCGTCCGGGCTTATTTTTCTGTCGCCAAACAACATAGCACTTTTTACCGCATGCAACTGGGTATGTATTTTTCACCGCCTGAAAGCGAAACCTACCACGCTGTTTGGCCATTCGCCAGAGAACAACGAGAAATATTAGAAGGGGTCTTTATCCATGCTGCAGAAGATCATGGTAATTTACGGGGGAGGCACACACGTTATGCAGTCGGTTTTTTAGGCCAGATCAATGCAGTGATCGGGTTGTATTTAAACAACGAAATAAGCCTGGATGATCTAAGGGTATATGAGCTGGTGCATCAATTTATGCACGGCATTTATAGTTAAAGGTTTAAACAGCTTTTGTTTCTGGTTTATCTATTAAAATGATTGGAAGTTGAAGAATGACGACGAATTGGACGAAAGACGCAATTTTTTATCATATTTACCCTTTGGGGCTGGTTGACGCCCCACACAGAAATGATTTTGATGCACCCGTCATACATCGGCTTGATCAATTGCTGCCGTGGGTAGATCATATCGGATCTTTAGGCGCCAACGCCATTTACCTGGGGCCGGTCTTTGAATCGACCAGCCATGGTTATGATACCGTGGATTACTATCGGATTGACCGGCGGTTGGGTGATATTGACACAATGGCACGTCTGGCACAGGAGATTCACGATCGTGGACTGCGCCTTGTGCTGGATGGGGTATTTAACCATGTCGGCCGGGATTTTTGGGCATTCAAAGATCTTCAGGCGCATGGCGAAAACTCCGCTTATCGAGATTGGTTTCATAACCTGCGGTTCGATGGTCAGAGCCCAATGGGTGATCCCTTTACTTACGAAGGCTGGCATGGGCATTACAGCCTGGTGAAGGTCAACCTCGAACATCCGGATGTGCGGGCACATCTATTTGATGCTGTAGGGATGTGGATGGAAAAATTTGGGATTGATGGCCTGCGGCTGGATGCGGCTGATAGCATCGATTTTGACTTTTTGCGTGCACTTCGAGACTTCACCAAAAATCGCCGTTCGGATTTCTGGCTGATGGGCGAGGTGGTCCATGGGGATTATCGTCAGTGGGCGAACCCTGATACACTTGAATCTGTCACAAATTATGAGGCTTACAAAGGGCTATATTCCAGCCTGAACGATGGCAACTACTTTGAAATTGCCCATACGCTGCAACGTCAATCCGGCGAGGGAGGCTTATATCAGGGGATTGATCTTTATAATTTTGTTGATAATCATGATGTCAACCGCGTGGCAAGCCGCTTGAAGAACAAGGCACATTTGTTTCCACTTTATTTTATGTTGTTTACAATGCCCGGTATCCCTTCGATCTATTATGGGAGCGAGTGGGGCATTGAAGGGGTGAAGGCAGAGCATTCGGATTTACCTCTGCGCCCGGCACTGGACATTGAAGCCATGCGCGATAAAAACGAATTTCCTGAATTGAGCCAGGATATTCGCCGGTTGGCGCAAATTCGGAAAAACGCTCACGGATTAAAGCATGGTAAATACCGCCAGGTTTTTGTTGCAGATCAGCAATTTGCTTTTGAGCGCATTTCTGACGAGGAAAAATTGTTGGTGGTTATTAATAGTGCTGAAGAATCTGCTGAAATAGAGATGGATGTCTCCTGGGATGAAGGTAGGTTGCGGGATGTGTTCAATGGAGAAACGTCCTTTGCTGTAAAGGCGCACCATGTCAAATTGGATATCCCGGCTATGTGGGGGAGAATCCTGAAGTTTGAGAGCTAATATTGAATTAGTTACCTGGGAATCAGGGATGTTTTTGTGTTTTGAGTGCTGAAATGCGGTGCACGGCTAAAGGTTAAAGGCTTGCGGGGAAGCAGCCGCCGTGTTCAATCACCTCGGCACCTGTTTTGGCATTCTGATAAAGGCGGATGGGATCGATGGATAAGGCATATCCCGCGTCTTGCGCCCAAGTCGCCAAATTGACCAATTCGATCAGCGCTTGTTTGACAGCCAGGCCGTCTTCAACACCAAACCGGTAGGTAAAATATCCGGGGTTGATCTTGAGATATGCCAAAATACTCTGCCATGCGTTGATCAACGGGGCAAGTTCTATCTGATGGTAGACCTGTTTGATCGGTTTGAGAGGCAGGTTAAGGTTCCGGACAAGAACATCCATCATGGTGGGATTGTAAAGAAAGCGGGCATACATCGCCCCATGCCTGACCTCAAGCTCGGAAGGCACAGGAATACTTTCCTGCGTGGTCAGCACTTCGATTTCAAGGGTGTAGGTTTCATTCTTCCGCCGATGGCGGTCTTCGAACTCGGTTTCAGGCACGAGGGCATTGATTGCAGCCATGATCTGATTGGATGCTGCTTCAAGGTTGGTTTTTATTGATAGATCATCGTTATTGATTTGAACCGGGGGAAGCAGATCGCCAACGTTCATGGTCAATTTGGGATGGTCAAAATGCAGGGCTTTCGTCAGTCCATGCCTGACGCCGCTGAAACCGATGGGTAAAATGGGGGCACCTGAACGGTGACTTAGCAAGGCAATCCCGATTTGGGCTTGCATTTCAGTCGGTTTCCAAATGCCGCCTTCAGGGAAAACGCCTAAGATGCCGTCCTGTTTGAGCACATCCAATCCCATCTGGAGCCCTTCCCGGTCTAGATTGCCCCGGTTTACCCCGATGGGATCATAGGCTTTGACGATAAAGGCGTAATTCGGGTCGAAGGGGATATCTCCGTTTGCGAGAAATTCGACGATGCCCGGAGTATACACGGCCATCATGACCGCTTCGAGCACCGCGACATGGTTGCCGGCTAAAATAATTGGCCCCTTTTTTGGCAATTTCTCCTTGCCAATGATCTCTACATCCGCCAGAAGCGACATGAGCAGCCGCCCAATCGCTGTCATCGACTTGCGTATCAAGATGCGGCGCGGATATTTAAGGCTGTAACCATTATTTTTCATTGGGCTTACCCTGATTTACTTTTCTGCTTGTCGGGTGCAAAATGCGTAAAAAAACGATTTTCGTCCCTGACCAACTCCGGGGATTATTATAATCCATAAAGGATGTCAGTTGTAAAGCCTGACATTAGGCATCGGTTGAACACCTTAGTATAATCAGGTCAGGTTGTGGATCTATTGCTCTATAACCCACAAGAAATTTTTGTCACTAAAAAGGTATCGTATGAATTTTTCAAAAATAAACTATCGGAGTTTTTTGGGCAAGTTGTTACGCTTGCCGTTAAGGTTGATCCCAAAAACTATGGTGATGCCGATCCTTCAAGGCCGACTTAGGGGTAAAAAATGGATTGTCGGTGCAGGTGAACATGGCTATTGGCTTGGCAGCTACGAAATGAATAAGCGCCAGGCCTTTGAAGCTGAAATTGAACCGGGCACGGTCATCTATGATATTGGTGCCAATGTGGGATACTTTAGCCTTTTGGCAGCCGTCTTAACGGGAAAAGAGGGTAAGGTCTTTGCCTTTGAACCCCTGCCGAGAAATATCGAATTTTTACGAAAACATATCGAATTGAACAAAATGGCCCAAATTTCGGTGATCGAAGCCGCGGTCTCAGACCACTCGGGAGAAGCATACTTCGATTTAGGCGCCAGCAGCGCAATGGGGCACCTCTCAGAGGCAGGCGAGATGCGCGTGAGGATGGTCTGTTTGGATGAGATGCTGGATAAGGGTGAACTGCTCCCGCCGGATTACATAAAGCTGGATGTAGAAGGGGCAGAGTATGAGGCGCTGCAGGGTGCTCGCCACCTGCTTAAGACTCACCGGCCGGTGCTGTTTTTGGATACCCACAACCGCAATGCGCACCATCTCACCATTGCTCTATTAGAAGAGATGGGTTACCGGTTCAGTATTTTGGACGGCAAAGACATGCAGGAAACCCGAGAGCTGGTGGCTTACCCAGAGGAATCACAAAGGGATTGAGTTAGTAGAGATTTATTACTCGCACAGAAACATATTAAATTAATTATCATAGCAATGTCGTGTCATTAAATATATTAAAATAAAAATCTTATATTGTATTGGGCGGGTAATTTTGTCTAATCAGGAAGTGGAACCGCACGACCTTCAACCTGTACCATGCCCGGTTGACCTAATTCCCCGGTAATCTTAATTTTGACCGGCAAAAACAGCTGAAGCACATACGCGTTCGTCAGAAGGTGTTGTGTGATTTGGCTGGTTGTGAACTGCGACTCCCCTTCAATGATTGATAATGGCAGCAGGAGTTGATCGGCAAGGTGTGGGTCCACACAGGCTTGCGTCTGCAAGAAGGCCAGTGTCTGATCTACCGCCTCATCTGCCACCTGCTCCGCAGGCTTACCAGGTGCACCCAGAGCCGTAAAACAGGCGTGAGCACAATGTTCAAATTCTGTCTTCAATAAAATAAAGGTTCCCTTACTGGCGGCGGGCATTTGAAGTGTTTTGATTTTCGAATCATGGCAAACGGCATACAGGCGTTTAAGCGCCTGGTGTTTCTGCCGTTTGGCAATCTCCTCCGAAAGATTTGCCACACCTGATAAACCTCTGATTCTCAACAGATCACCGCGCTCTTTGCAATAGAATGGATTGAGCTGGTGTGTCGGGAGCACCTTGACTGCAGCTCTCCCGCCGCCCGGCGGATAGAACCCTGCTTTTTCCAATACAAGGTCCATCCGAAAACCAAGCTCAGCCATAACAGGCAGCCACAGTTCCGACAGATAATGGAAAATCGGGCTCCAGGGCACATGTGTACCCCCTGTGAGCACCAGCGCTGAGTGGCTTTCGGTAAAGCTCAACGGCAGGAAGACGGTTTGCAGCACCAGGCTTAAAGCCCCTGCGGTGGGGATCTCAAATTGGTACTGTCCGCCTTTTGTGTGCTTTGGGATCAGCGTCACATTTTGTGAGCCAACCTCGGCGCCATGCAGCTCAGCTTGCGTGATTTTGGCAATCGCTTTCACTGCGGCAAGATGCTGCGAGCGCAATCCGGGCTGCGAGCGCTTCGCCCGAATATTGTGGATCTGGAGCGGTATTTTCATCACCGCAGCTAAAGAAAGGCTGCTGCGCAAAATTTGGCCGCCGCCTTCACCAAATGAGCCATCAATTTCAATCAAGACTTTTCTCCTGTCGGTGTTTACAGAATCATATTATATTGTGTTTCACGTGAAACATTAGATACCCTTCGTTTAGGTTTGATCTGAACAGATTCGCGCTATACTTGAA
The DNA here is from genome assembly GCA_016841365.1 of Anaerolineaceae bacterium. Taxonomy (GTDB): domain Bacteria; phylum Chloroflexota; class Anaerolineae; order Anaerolineales; family Anaerolineaceae; genus Brevifilum. The sequence goes on along the minus strand of JAENZI010000007.1, from coordinate 105,794 downwards.
TTGAAATCGATTGAAGAAAGCCCTCGATTGTTTCACGTGAAACAACTCTGTGGGTTGATCAAAAAATTTGTCGGAGGGTAGTTGGCTTACAGGATAATGGTGCTTAATCCGCGCAGTATTGGCGCAATAGACCCGGAGGAATTGCGGGATCAACTCTTACAGGCAAATTTTCACACGCTTGCCGCGCAATACGGTTTGGATGAGGGCTTGATTGAAGGTTGTGTTTCCACCTTAGAAGTTACAACGGTTGATCCGCTGGTGGCCCCATTTTTTGTGATCAAGTATCGGGGCGGGGGTCATTTGCCTCTGCTGGTTTACAGATGGATGCGACCTGATCAGCGTGGCGGGGGATTGTGGCGGGATGTTTTGCCAGAGGGTTTGCCTCCTCAGGTCCGAGATTGCATTACAGATGCGAGTGAAATTTTGGTGATCGAGCTGGATAGATCGCAGTTGGAGGATATGGGGATACTGCTGGCGTATGAAGTCGCACGATGGGCAGCGGTACGAGGCAGCGGCGTCGTGATGGGGCTGGATGGCAAATGGTATCGTATGAACCGGCACCAAGCATTCATCCAGGTCGAAGAGCCCTAATAAACCCAATCATAATAGAACTATCAGTAAGGTTTTAGAAAATGTTGCGTTATTGAAGCGTGCCATCCCGGCCGCGAGGTGATTCGGCTAAAAAGGCGATGGCTCGACCTTCCTGCCCGTTCATCACCAGCTCAAGGTGTTGGTTTTCTTTAAAGTCGCTGACGCGGATCAGGCGCAGGCGTTCAAACATATCGGGCTCAACCTCGATCCATTCAGCCAGGCGGTTGGGCGTGTCGTAGAAGAATTCACGGTTAAAGTTGTCCTCACCAATATAAGTTGCCAGGGGGAAGATTTGTCCTTCGAGCAGATCTTGAAAGAAGTGCGTACCCAGTGATGGTTCAGGCGCGGGGCCAATTCCTTCGCCCGAGAGTTCAACCAGCGCTTTGGTGTTGAAAATATCCGCATAATCCACATGCACCCCCAGGTCGGGGTTGGATGTACCCCAGCGTCCGGGTCCTACACAGATGAAGTTCATGCCCTTGAGGGCGCCGTTGAGCTTGCCGATGGCGCGTTCGAGCTTGTTGCGGCCGGATTGGGTGGGCAGGCTGAAGTAAGCCTCAGGCGGAACAAACAGCACATGGTTGATCTCTTCCAGCCATCCGCCTGCCACCATGATGCTTGAGGAGAAGATGATCTCGTCGTCATTGAGATTTCTTGGCAGGCTGACCTGGTTTTCTTCTTTCATGTAACTTAATGGGCGGCATTGGATCAGCGAGAGCTTGATCTCGGGTTTGCCCTTATCCTCGAGGATATCTGCAATAAATTCGATATCTACGGGGGATTGATACTCGTTTTCGAGCACATTCAGCAAATATCGCATCCTCTCCCCGAAGGGTGTACGCCTTAGCAGGTCTTCGAATGTCAGGATGAGTTGTGAAGGGTCGGCGTCGACTAAGCGCGAGCGGATCGATCGGAAATACCCTTCCTGGTCTACCTGTGCCAGGTATCGCAGAGGAGGATAGTCTCCGGTCAGCACATCATCGATGGGCAAGGTCTTCATCTGGTTGTCTTTGAGATCGATCAGGTCAACGTATTGCTGCGAATACCGACGAATGGATTTGACGGTATTCGATGGGCGCAGCGTTGGGTGGCTGAGGGCGACCAGCCTTGGGTAATCGTTACCCACACGGTCAACGGCACGGGTTCCTAAACCCCACACCATGCGGATGAACCCATCTTCTGGGCGGATTTGCGGTGACCAGCGGTACTGGTTGTGGCTGAAAGCCACGCCAGATAGGTCTGGCAGGTAATAATTGCCGAATTGATTGCCTTCGACCACCTGGATCAGGACGGCCATGCGTTCGTCGTAGTCCTGCAATCCCCGGCTTCGCCGGTAAAGAAGGGCGTTTGGGTTGAGGGTTGAGGCGTAGATCCGTGCGATTGACCGGGTCAAGACTTCAAGGTTTTCTTCGAGGGTGCCCTGGTTGGGGCAAAAGATACTCTCGTATTTGCCGGCAAATGCTGTGCCGAAGTTGTCTTCCAGCAGGCTGGATGAACGCACGATTAGCGGCTGTTTGCCGACGGTGGTCAGCAGGATTTCGAGTCGTTGGGTCACGCTGGGCGGAAATTCACATTTATCGTATTCCTCGAGAATTTTTGGGTAATCCCGGCGCATCTCGTCTTCAGATTTATATTTCTGGTCATTCCAGTGATGCAGGTTGTTAACTGAGACAAAGGTGTACAGCAGGTCGGACCCCATAAAATAGGATTCCGGCGTGCGCAGGTTTTCGCGGACGTCATCCCGGCTGCTTCCTTGTAATATGCGTGCCGCCAGCAGCATGCCTGCCGCCTTGCCCCCAATTCGCCCGTGCCCGATTTTATGCCGTTGAATCTCTGCCAAGTCAGAAATGGTGAACCAGTTGCGTGCGATATTGATATAGCGCAGTTGATCGCTGACCATATTCCTGATTAGCACAACTTTGATCTCTCTCAGACGGTGTTCCAGGTGTTTGCGTTCCTCAGGGGGCATTCTTTCGATCATCATCCCCTGATTGAATAAAAGTTCCTGGGGGGCAATTTCGGGATTGAACTCATATAGCGCTTCACGGGTGGTTACGCCGCGCTCGTTCAGCACTTCCTCGATCAGGTCTTCGATCAATTCAAAACTGAGGTGATGGCTGAAGTAAAAGTCAGTCATCTGGTCGCGCACGATGGATTTGCGCCGCTCCCACACCTCTGCGGGTTCTTCGATTTGGGGTTGTTGTAATCCCTCACGTTCCTGGGACTGTATGGCCTTCTGGATGACTTCCTGTTCAAAATCTTGTTGGTCAAGGAATCCCTGCCGGAATAATTCCCGGCGCATCAGATCTCGCACGCGGGTAGCCAATACCGGGTATTGCGAGAGCACCAGGTAAACACTGAGTAAGCGGTCGGTTGCGCTGGGGGGCAGGGTCATAAGAAATTCACCTTGAATAAATGGATTTCGTCTTTATTTTAATGGTGTTTGTCGTATTGTACCGTTTTTAATTAAATAAAGCGCCTGCTGAACAAGCGCTTTATAAATAGAACATATGTTCTTATTATCCAATATGCATGGGCATGATGATATGCTTGAAATGTTCATCGCCCTGGGGGTGGATCAGACCAGGCGTATTTGCGGCGTTGGTTTCCAGCCAGACATTATCCGCCCTGATGACCTCCAGCACTTCCCGCAGGAAACGGACATTGAAGGCGACCAACAGAGGAACGCCGTCTACAGCGGCATCGACCAGCACCTCGGATGACCCTGTTTGCTCTGAGTGCGCTGAAATCTCGAGTGAACCCGGTTTGGCTTCTTCCGAATCGGGGATAATGTTCAGACGGGCGACGTTGGTGCCCTCTCTGGCGATGATTTCGGATTGTTTACAGGCTTTCAACAGCCCTGCTGTAGAAAGCAATGTGTGGGTCTTGAAGCTTTGCGGGATGATGGCACGGTAATCCGGGAAACTGCCGTCGATCAGTTGCGAGGCAAGTTCGAGGTTGTCCATGTGGAAGATGACCTGGCCGCGGTCAGGTGGAAAAGTCATAATCAGCGATTCTTCGTTGCTGCCGATGATGCGGGCTAATTCGTTGAGGGCGCGGGCAGGGATGATGGCTTCGATGGGATGTTTGACGGGGTTCGTGATCGTATCTTCGCGGATTGAAATTCTGAAGCCGTCTGTGGCAGCCATGGAGATATGATCGCCATCCAATTTGAGGAGCACGCCGGTCAATACCGGTCGGGCTTCGTCCGTCGATGCAGCAAACGCGACTTGCTGGACCATCTCTTTGAAGTTGGCGACATTCAGCGGCACGCCATCTTCAAGGTTCGGTTCCGGGATGGGGGGAAATTCTTCTGCATCAATGCCTTTGATGGTAGTTTCGGAAGTGCCGCAGCGCACGTTCAGCGTTTGTGTGCTGTGATCGAGGGATAAGAGCACGTTTTCAGTGGGCAAATTACTGATCAGGTCTGTAAATAATCGTGCTGGGACCGTGATTGCACCTTCACCCTCTACCCGGGCGCCGATCCAGCAGGTGATCCCGAGTTCAAGGTTTGTTGCCGAGAGCCGCAGACGCCCATTGTCGGTCTTGACCAGGATATTCGAGAGGACTGGCAGGGTGCTGCGGGGGGATACAGCCCTCGAAACCATGCTGACGCAATGCGAGAGTTGTTGTTGTTTGACATTTACTTTCATTGGGTGTGTTCCTCTCCTAATATCTTATAAATATCGTCTGAATTGGTTAAAAGTATACATCGAAGGTTAAAATTTTTCCAGTTGCCGCACAAAGCTCCTCAACCCAAGCGGAAGATAATTTATTGACAGCCCTACATGGGTGAAGTATGCTTAATCGCGTCCGGGTGGGACCGGCGCGGCGGAGCCCTGCGAACCCCGTCAGGTCCGAGAGGAAGCAGCGGTAAGGAGGTATCTCCGGGTGCCGCCGGGAATCCTGCCCGGGCATTTTGATTGTCAGATAATCCTGATGTTGGATTGCAGCCCTAATAAATTATTGAGAAACCACGCTTATGAGTGAAAAGACCCCCCCTGTTTGCAGTTATGAAGGTTCAGATTACCAGGATCGTTTTTGGGATCAAGGTGCGCGAGCCTATGAGGATGCTGTTGAATCAATTGCATTAAAGCGGTTGCTGCCTGACCGGGGAGAGTTTATGTTAGAGCTTGGTGCCGGTGCTGGGCGGAACACCCCGCGATATGCGAATTTCAGGCGCATCGCTTTGTTGGATTATTCACGCACCCAATTAGAGCAGGCACGTGACCGTTTGGGCGACTCTGATCGTTATGTCTATGTAGCTGCGGACGTGTATCGCTTGCCGTTTGTGCAGGGCGTGTTTGATGCCGCCACAATGATCCGGACCCTGCACCATATGACCGAACCGCAACTGGCGTTATCCCAAGTGTGGGATGTAATGAAGACTGACGGGGTCTTTATCCTTGAAGCGGCAAACAAGCGCAACCTGAAGGCGATGTTCCGTTATTTAGTCGGTAAACAGGACTGGAGCCCATATACGCCTGAACCAGTGGAGTTCGCGGAATTAAACTTCGATTTTCATCCGAAATCTGTCAGGCGTTATTTACGCCAAGCCGGGTTTACGATTGAGCGGCAGTTGACTGTCTCTCATTTTCGTGTTGGATGGCTCAAGCGCAACATTCCCCACAATGTGCTGACGGCGTTAGATTCCGCCCTGCAGTGGACGGGGCGATGGATCCAGGTCAGCCCCAGTGTGTTTTCACGCTGCCGCGTGACGGGCAAGGAAAGCCCACTTGCTGAAGATTTATTGTTCAAATGCCCTGTCTGCAATACACCTTTGAAGGGGAGTCAACAGGATCTGGTGTGTGAAAGCTGCGGTAAAAAGTGGGAATATCGGGATGGAATCTACGATTTTCGTGTAGATTCAGGCAATTAGGAAAACTTCTTCAGTTAACTGATCTCGTTTGCTTCAATTTCTCATTTATTTCAACCTTTGTGTGTTTAATTACGCGTGACCACCCGGTCACATTGTACCATTTCCCCCAAAGTCATTTATAAATCCTAAACCACAACAACCAAACGTTTTATAATTGAAGTGCTCGTTGACCTATTTTGTTACCAGTCAGGGAGAGCCTATGTTGTTGGATGAAAGACAAACAATTGTTGAGTTTGGTAAAAAATTGGTCACCTCGCGTCTGACCACCGGGTCTGGCGGGAACCTCAGCATCTACAACCGTGCACAAGGTCTGATAGCAATCAAACCCAGTGGTGTGGATTACTTAAAGATGCAGCCGGAGGATATTGTCATTCTCAACCCGCAGGGTGAGGTTGTGGAGGGTGATCTCAAACCGTCAAGCGAGCTGCGTTTCCATTTAGAACTCTATCGCCATCGGGCGGACATCAACGCCATCGTGCATACGCACCAGGTGTATGCCACCACGATTGCCTGTATGAAATGGGAATTACCCGCTGTGCACTACCTGGTGGGTTATTCCGGTGATAAAGTCCCCATAGCAAAATACGCCACTTATGGCACCCTGGATCTGTCGGATAATATTATTGAAGCAATTGGTAATTATCAGGCTTGTTTGATGGCCAATCACGGTATTGTGACCGTCGGGTCAACACTGCAAACTGCGTTTGAGACGGCAGAACAGCTTGAGCTGGTATCGCAGATTTATTATCAGTGCAAATGCATGGGGGAGCCGGAGATATTATCCACTGAAGAGATGAATATTATAGCTGAAAAATTCAAGCATTACGGACAGCCAGAATCAAGAACCGAATAGCCAGACTATTGATAATTTTCCCAAATCGATAGCACCAAATCCGCGTAACGATACCCCATATTACTCGGGCCGTATCTAAAAAGCGCTTCACGGTAAGAGCCGTGCGTCGCAAATAGATCAGCTAGCAGGCGGCTGCCATAAGCAATATTAAACTGAGGGTTTTGCAGTTCTTCGATGGTGGGGCGGTCTGCAAAGCAGGGACCGTTAATGCACATAAAATCTGCTGCCAGGCCGTCTTTAGGCATGACCTGCATCAGTCCGACTGCGCCGCTGCTGGAATAGGCGCTTGGGTCGCCGCCGCTTTCTTGTAGCATGACAGAGGCGATTAATGCTGCGGGTAAATTTGTCTCATGTGCAGCCTCTTCGATCAACCCGCACCACTGCAGGATTTCATTTGGATACTGTTCAGAGAGCGAGCAAGAAGCGCTTTCAAAAGGTTGATTGGCTGCGTCTTGTTGAGCCGTCTTAGCGTTGAAACCCGTCTGGGCGCTGGCGGTGAGTGTTGGAGCGAGCGTGTCTTGGTCCGGCATTTTCGCCGCAGCCACTGTCCCTACCCAGATCACGATCAAGCAGCCGATTAATATCGCCGGGAGGACAACAATTCTTCTCATAGCCAACCACTTCTCTGTAATAGAATATGTGTTCTAGTGTTTAGACTCCCAGTATAGCACAATCGTTCTAATTTACAAGTGGTTGAGCGAATGCATAAGAATTTTTAAGGTTATGAGTGGCTCATAAGAGAATGACCTTGTACGAAAGGTGGAAAACGAATAGTCGCCTGTACAGAACGCCGCAGGATAAGGATGGCAATTCCCACATGATTACATAACCTGTGATAGATGGTGCTTAAAAGTTAATTGGAACTGCTTTATGAAAGAAGCAAGGGTCGGAATTAGAATTTGCCAATCTGGTTTTATTTGATTGGCTTAAGGTCGAATGGCACGCCAATCTCATCACCGGCTTGTTTCAATGAATCGACCACTTCCTGCATCAGCGGCACACCTTCGCGCAGATACTGATTGGCAAGTTCAAATTCTTTTTCCCCGTGAATATATATTCTGTCATGCCCCGGCAGTTTGGGCGATTGTTTTAAGGTGCGCAGGTATTGGTCCATATCCTGTTTGAATTCCATTACAGGTCGGAAGTTTTCGATCTTGATCGCGGCGAAGAAATGTCCGACATTTGCCCGTCCCTGATTTGCAGGATTTCCTACTTCCTTACCGAAGGCGGCGCCAGCCAACACGCCAGACAGCAAATCCACCAGCAAGGAAAGTCCATAGCCTTTATAACCGCGTAATTCGGCTGGTCCGCCAAGGGGCAGCAGTGCGCCGCCGCCGATGACTTTGTTCGGGTCGTCGGTTAAGGCACCTGCCGCGTCCATCCCCCACCCTTCGGGGATCGACTGCCCCGCTTTCTGGTAAACAGCCACCCGCCCGATGGGGACGATACTGGTCGCCATATCCAGCACATAGGGCTGTTCTTCCCCTGCCGGGATGGCAACGGCGATGGGGTTGGTGCCCAATACCGGTTTCAGCCCATAGGTCGCCGCGACCAGGGGCTGTGAATTGGTCAGGCTGATCCCGATCATATCTTCCGGGAGCGCCATCATCGCATAGTAGCCGGCGATGCCAAAGTGATTGCTGTTGCGCACGGTCGCCACAGCCAAACCGGCGGTGTCAGCCATTTCGATGCAGCGAGACATTGCGCGGTAAGCCACCACCTGTCCAAGCCCGTTGGCGCCGTCCAGTGCCAGTGTGGCTGCGGTTTCGTTAAGCGTTTTGATCGGCGAGAGGGGATCAATCAATTTTTTCCGCAGCCGGCTGCCGTAGTAGGTATGGAGGCGGATCACCCCGTGCGAATTGACCCCGCGCAAATCCGCCGATACCAGCACATCGGCTGCAATTTGGGCATCAATTTCAGGGACGTTGAGTGTGGTGAAAAAGCGGGTAACATACGCCTTCAATTCATCGACACGATAAGATAGGGTGTTCAGCATAGCACGACCTCCAGAATGATGGGTTGAACAGGTTTATTATAATCCAAGCACACCCTTGGGAAGCGATATCGAGCGCAGGGGTTACATGATTAAACCTGCGTGCTATAATTACAGGGAGGACAGGAGAAGAAGATGACGATCCCAAAGATAATCGCCCACCGTGGTGCCAGCGCGGATGCACCCGAAAATACAATGGCGGCATTTCAGCTTGCAATGGATCAAAACGCGGACGGCATCGAACTGGACGTGATGCTTACGAAGGATCAGGAACTGGTCGTGATCCATGATGATGCGGTTGACCGGACGACGAATGGCACCGGCAGTGTTCGGCAGATGACGCTTGAGCAGTTACGGTCGCTTGATGCGGGTGAAGGGCAAACAATCCCAACACTGGCAGAGGTATTGGAACGTTTTGGGGGAAAATTATTGATCAACATTGAGTTGAAGAACTATGCCACGATCTTTGATTCGCTTCCGCTTAAGGTCGCCGATTTACTTGAACACTACAATGCCGTTGATTCTGTGATCGTTTCATCTTTTAATCCCTTCAACCTCCCAAGAATTAAACGCAGATTGCCCGAGGTAAAACTTGGGTTATTAACGGATAAAAACAAAGCCAGGCATTGGCTCTGGCGTCTCTTCAAATTTGATGCACTGCATCCCTATTACAGTGATGTTGATCAAGTTCTGGTGGCGGCTGTGCACGCCCGAAACCGCCAGGTCAATGTATGGACGGTGGATGCACCGGCAGAGATCCGCCGATTGGCGGCATTGAATGTTGATGCCATTATCACCAACCGTCCGCAGCAGACACGCGAAATTTTGGAGTCGGCATTGTGAAATTGAGAACAACCCTGTGGCGGCTTTTGTTGATCTTTGGCTTGCTTTACACCAGCTTGGGTGTAAGGCCAGTTGGCGCTGCCAGCCAGGTCAATGCATCCGCCATTCTTCAGTCGATGACGGCAGAAGAAAAAATTGGACAGCTTTTCTTGGTGACCTTTGATGGCACAGATATCGATGAAGAAAGTGAAATCTTCGACCTGATCAGCCGATATCACATTGGGGGTGTTGTCCTACTGGCTGAAAATAATAACTTCCCTGCTGAAGATACAATTGCACAGACCCATCAATTGATCAGCGGTCTCCAGCAAATTGAATGGGATACCTCTTCAGGGGATATGGATGTTGAAAGCGGTTTGGGTGATGAAAATGCAGCCTATGTGCCGCTTTTCATTGGTTTGAAGCAACTTGGTGACGGGATACCAAGCGATCAATTATATACTGGTCTGACACAAATGCCCTCCCAAATGGCTGTCGGTGCCACGTGGGACACCTCTTTGGCAGAACGAGTAGGTGAAGTTTTGGGTGCGGAGTTGAATACCCTGGGGATTAACCTGTATCTGGGGCCAAATTTGGATGTGCTTGAAACGGCAAATAGTGAAGCCGCCAATTCATTGGGTGTGAACACCTATGGCGGTGATCCTTTTTGGGTGGGCGAGATGGGCAAATCCTTTGTGACCGGGTTGCATAACGCCAGCAACAACCGAATTTTGGTGGTTGCTCAAAACTTCCCCGGTACTGGCAATTCAGACCGTTCTCCTGAGTCAGAGGTCGCCACAGTTCGAAAATCTTTAGAGCAGCTCAAACAAATCGAATTAGCACCCTACATGAGTGTCACAGAGCCAAATGGGAATATTGCAGCGCAGGTAGAGGCTGTGATGGTCTCACACATTCGCTATCAGGGTTTTCAGGGGAATATTCGTGAGACAACCCGGCCGATCAGCTTTGACTCGAATGCTTTGCAGCAAATTATGGATTTGCCCGCATTCGCCAATTGGCGCCAAAACGGTGGATTGATCATCAGTGATAATTTAGGCAGTGCTTCCATCCGCCGCTTCTTTGACCCAAATGAGACGAATTTCGATGCACGGCAGGTTGCGCGCAACGCGTTTTTGGCGGGGAACGATATTTTGTATGTGGACGGACTTAAAACAACGGGTGATCCGGACTCCTACACCACGTTTATCTCGATCCATGATTTTTTTGTTCAGAAGTATCGCGAGGATGCAGCCTTTGCCAGCCGGGTGGATGCATCTGTGGAGCGTATTCTCAATGCAAAAATAGGGATGTATGAAACCCTGACCCTTCAAAATGTGCTCAAATCCGAGAATGGGATTGAAACATTAGGACAGTCACAGCAAGTAACCTTCAACGTTGCCCAAAACGCGGTGACACTGATCAGCCCTGACCCGCAAGAGCTGGATACAGTTCTGCCCTCGCCCCCGTTGTGGTATGAAGATATCATCATTTTTTCAGATGTGAGGCAGGCTTATCAATGCAGCGGTTGTCCGCTGACCAGCAACATCAAAACCAATGCCCTGGCTACATCCTTGGTTAAGTTATACGGGCCTGATGTCGGCGGGCAAATTCAAGAGCACAAATTATCCTCATATACCTTCTCGCAGCTTGTTGCAGAATTGGATAACCTGGAAAATGGGGGGAATGAAACCCTTGAGGAAAACTTAGCCTTTGCTGATTGGGTGATCTTTAATACCCTCAATATCGATCCCGCTAACCCTGAATCCAATGCACTCCAGTGCGTTTTGGCAGAACGTCCCGACCTGCTTAAAGACAAAAATGTGATCGTTTTTGCGTTAGGCTCACCAACCTATCTGGACGCGACCAACATCTCTAAAGTGACCGCTTATTTTGCGCTCTACAGCAAGACTCCTGCATTTTTAGATGTTGCAGCCCGGGTGTTAATGAAAGAGCTTGATCCTACCGGCGCACTGCCTGTATCTTTGAATGCGGTTGGCTATGACCTGATCACGGTCACCTCTCCTGATCCAGACCAGGTGATCAGTCTTGACTTGGTGCTCCCGGAAGCAGAGTTGACTGAAGAAATCGAGTCCACACCCGAGATAACCCAAACACCTGAGCCTACTGCCATGCCGAGGTTTAATATCGGTGATGTGATCACCATTCAGACCGGCCAAATTTATGATCATAACCGCAACATTGTGCCGGATGGCACGATTGTGCGCTTTAACTTCAATATTTCGGGTGAGCCGGGGATTTTGCAGCAATTTGAGACCACGACCACAGCCGGCGTTGCTTACTTCACTTATCGTGTTGAAGCCGCCGGGGGCTTGGAAGTCAGCGCGACCAGTGAACCAGCCAACCAATCCGAAATCATTAAGATTAATATCGCCCCTGACGGAAGTACCTCGATTCAGGCTTTTACGCCCACACCCATGGAGACCCTTACGCCCACACCCACGCCTTCGCCGACCATCACAGAAACTCCTGAGCCTACCCCGACGGTCGCACCGGTGGTAAACCACTATCCAACGCTTGGCAATTGGGCGATGGGCATGATTGTAACGATTGTTGGCGCAGGGCTGGCATTCATGATTGGCTATTACTGGTGGGGGACCCCGCGTTGGGGACTTCGTTCTGGACTCTCGGCATTGATTGGTGGTTTGTTGGCTTATTCTTATCTCAACTTAGGGACTGAAAGTACAAAATACTGGATAGCAGAATCGGGCGCCGGGTTTGTTGTCGAAGTGATCATTGCTGGGCTGCTGTTTGGATGGATTGTGAGCCTGGTATGGTGGATGCGAACCGCCGGGCGATATCCGGCAAAGAACAGCCGCTGATCAGGATGGTTTAATTGTCTGGGGGTTTGAAAGCAGGTTTTAGAAATTGTGCAAGATTGTGAGTAAAAAGCTGATCACCATCAGCGACCCAGCCAAATAAAGCATGGCTTTTTCGGTTTTCTGAATAAACCCTGAGGGCTGCCGGTTGGCGCGGAAGGGTTTTGTGTTGGGTGCGTCTTCCAAGAACAGCGCCTTACGAAAAGCTTCAATATCTTTAGGACGGTCTTCGGGGTGTAATGCCAGCGCCCAGTGGACGGCGCGTTCTGTGCGAACGCTGACAGCCGGGTTGATCTCTCGAATCCTGGGGAGATTGCCTGGGCTCAGGAATCGATCACGCACATTGGTGGGCGGCTCATTGGTCAGCAGGTGGTAAAGCGTGCCGCCAAAAGCATAGATGTCACTACGGGCATCGGTGTGTCCTGAATCGCCGCCATATTGCTCCAGCGGAGTATAGAGTGCAGTACCCTGCCCCTGCAATACAGTGATGGTCACCTCTCCCGGTGCCAGCATTTTCACAAGGCCAAAGTCAACCAGTTTTAGCAAGCCGTTAGGGGTAATTTTGAGGTTGCTGGGTTTGATGTCACGATGGACGATGGGCTGTTCCTGGGTGTGCAGGTACTTCAAGGCATCTGCTAATTGGTTTGCCCAATCCAGCACATCATCTTCTGGCAAGAAGACCCCTTTTACACGGGCTTCAATCATCATCTGGCGCAGGTCTTTTCCCGGCACATAATCCATTACCAGGTAATCTCGATCGCGGATGGAGAAAAAGTCTGAAACTTTTGGCAGGTTGGGATGGTCCAGCCGTGCTAGCACCGTGGCTTCACGCTCGAATTGATTGCGTGCCTCAGTCAACATTTCTTCAGGTAGCGCGCGGTCATACTCCACCTCTTTAACAGCGCAAAGGCGGCCTTCAAGGCGCAGGTCTTCAGCCAGGTAGATACACCCCATACCCCCTTGACCGATGATTTTTTTGACCTGATACCGATTTCTTAATATCGTACCAGTCTTAATGGGGACTGGCATGGTTTCAAACCTCAAACGACATCTTTCCGGCTCACGATGATGAGCCTTATTTAATTGATTTTTTGGCCTGTGTTTCGGCGTTTGGCCACAGTAAACAACCTTGACTGCCATCTGTTGGATAGCGTATGGTCGTTAGTTTCATGTATATTTTACCCCATCTGGCGTGTGATGTTTAATCAATCCTTAACGCTGAAAATCATAAATATCTTTCAGGATTATCTCCCTGCACATACCTTTTCGTGTTCAAGGTAAAATCAGACTATGCAAGTTTATGTTGAAGTGGCGATCAATCTCCAGCAGATCTCGGACAGCTATCATTACCATTTGCCAACGGAACTGGTTGGCGCTGTGGTGCCTGGGTCGCTGGTGATTGTGCCTTTCGGCAAGCAGCGGGTTCAAGGTGTGGTTTTACGCTATGTCGAAACGCCAGAAGTGGCAGACACCCGCCCAGTTGAAGAAGTTGTGGATGAGAAACCAGCGCTGACGCCGCTTCAAATGGAACTGGCCCAGTGGATGGCAGAAGAAACGCTTTCACCATTAGGGGCTTGCATCAGCCTGATGCTGCCGCCGGGGCTGAGTCAGCATACGGATACCCTGGTCAAGCTGAACCCAAATTATGAGCCAGATCTTTCGGGCCTTTCACCGCTTGAGAAGCGGATCGTTTCGCTGCTTATAAAGCGCGGCGATTTGCGCGGACGCCAAATTGAGGCTTCGCTCAGGCATGTCACCTGGCGCCCTACACTGCGAAAGCTGGCCAGAGAAGGTATCGTCCAGACCCGAGCCATCCTTCCGCCGCCCCGTGTCAGCCCCAAAACAACACGCATGGTTTCGCTTGCCATCTCGCCTGAGGTGATTCCCGATCTGGAGCAGCCCCTCAGCCGCGTGCAAGCTGTCCATGAACGGCGTATGCAGGTGCTGCACTTATTATCCGAGTCAACCGGGATGCTTGAGCCCGGTGAGATATACGAAAAGCTTGATGCGAAGCATTATGACCTGACGACCCTGGAAGAGGCGGGGCTGATCACGATCCGCGACGTGCAGGTATGGCGCGATCCTCTTGAGGATGCCTCCTACATTCCAACAACTGCCCCCGAGCTAACCCAGGATCAATCCAAGACGTGGCAAAGCATCGCCGAGGATTTTGAGAAAGTCCTGCATGAAGGGACACCCGAACCCCTGTTGCTGCACGGCGTGACGGGATCGGGTAAGACAGAACTATATCTGCGGGCGGTTAAAGAAACGCTGGCAATGGGGAAACGGGCGATCGTCCTTGTCCCCGAAATTTCGCTGACGCCGCAAACGGTGAAGCGATTTCTTTCACGGTTTCCCGATCAGGTGGGGGTGGTTCACTCTCAGCTTTCAGAAGGTGAACGCTACGATACCTGGCGGCGTGTACGCAACGGCGATCTGCCGGTCATCATCGGGCCGAGAAGCGCTTTGTTCATGCCGCAGGAGAACCTCGGATTGATCGTGGTGGATGAGTGCCACCATGAATCCTATGACCAGCAGGATAGCCAGCCCTATTATCAGGGTGTTTTGACTGCAGCGGCTTATGCCAAACTTGCCGGCGCAGTCATCATTTTGGGGTCAGCAACCCCCCGCATTACCCAGTATTTTTGGGCGACACATGGTTCGTGGCGCTATATTGAATTGCCCAAACGGATTTTGGCCCACCGCGATACGATCGCGCATTATGCCCGTCACCTCGGGTTGGACCTGAAGGTTAAAGCCGGTGAAGGGCAAACCGCAGACCTGGGGTTGCCGGAAGTCTCTATTGTCGATATGCGGGAGGAATTAAAATCCGGCAACCGCAGCATTTTTAGCCAAAAACTGCAGACAGAAATTGGACATGTTCTGGATACCCATCAGCAGGCAATTTTGTTTCTCAACCGGCGCGGGTCAGCAACTTATGTCTTTTGCCGAGATTGCGGGTATGTGGTCAACTGCCCGCGTGATGACCGCCCGTTGACCTTCCATCGGTCACTCGGCGGATTGATCTGCCACACTTGCGGCTATCAGCGGAAAATTCCTAAAACCTGCCCGGTGTGCGGCGGTAATCAGATTAAACAAATGGGAACTGGCACAGAAAAGGTTGAGCAATTGGTGCGGGAACGGTTCCCCGGCGCAAGAACCTTGCGCTGGGATGCGGAAACGACCCGTAAGAAAGGCGCGCATGAGCGTATCCTGCGGCAATTTACCCATCAGGAAGCGGATATTCTGATTGGCACCCAGATGCTGGCAAAAGGTTTGGACCTGCCTTTGGTGACCCTGGTCGGCGTGGTGCTGGCAGAGGTCGGCCTCAACCTGCCCGACTACCGGGCGACAGAGCGCACCTTCCAGGTATTAACCCAGGTGGCAGGTAGGGCTGGCCGCAGTCCTCTCGGTGGCAGGGTCGTTTTTCAGACTTATGAGCCGGATAATTATGCCATCCAGACGGCTGCCCATCATGATTATCGTGGTTTCTATGAACGTGAAATCGAATATCGCCGGCAGCTGCGTTATCCGCCCTTCACAAGGTTGGTCAGGTTAGAATATCGCCACCACGATTCACAAGCTGCGGAAGATGCAGCACAAGCGGTGGGCGATCTCATCAGGCAATGGATTGCAGAGACCAACCGACGTGTGGAGATGATCGGCCCGGCTCCTTGTTTCTTCACAAAGTTGTTTGGGCGCTACAGGTGGCAGATCGTATTGCGCGGGCCTGATCCGGTTGAGGTTTTACGGGGCCGCGATCTGCCAGATTGGATTGTCGAGGTGAACCCCTCAAGTTTATTGTGAACGGCGGCGTTTTGGTGTTTAATAAATCTACATCAGAGCGCAGCTCAAGTTATAATAAAAACAATTAATGGGCATTATCTCAGGAAGATAACCGTGCAGAGCTTAACGTATGCTTTTCGTTTTATCAGCGCCAGTTTCAAACTGGCATTTAACCAGCGCAGGGTTCAGCAAGCTTTTTTGTATCTTGGTTTGGGCGGGTTGGCCCTGCTTGTGACCTGGTTCTTGCCTCTTGCCTTGGTGATTGGGTTAATTGGGCTCAAACCGATTGGCCTGGTATTGATCGGCTTGATCAGCATTTTTGCCCTGGTCAGCGTGAACTTGTGGGGAGAGATTACATCACTTTTGGTCATTACGGCTTTTTCAGAACAAATCACGCTGACTGAGGAAGATACTCCCGAAGAGAAGCCCACTCAGGTAATCCGCACTCATTGGCAAGACGTGATCCTGTCGCGATTTATCGTGCCGGGTTCACAATTTATCAACTTCTTTAACCAGGTGTTTTCATCAGATGAACCACAAAACCATTCCTGGCTGGATCATGCCTATTTGCTCATGCCTCTGATTGCCCTGGAGCAACGCCATTTTGATGGGGCGGTCACGCGGGTCAGGCAGATGGTTGAAGAAAACCTGTTCCGTGTTCAGCGGGATTTTATGGACGTGAACCTTGTCGTCCGGGTCGTTCAGTGGCTGTTATTGGGCATTGGCATTGTATTGGGGTTTGTGATCGGGTTGAAAATAGCCGACCCGTTAGAGGCAGGTGTGTGGATCAAGATCCTTGGGGCGGGTGTGGGATTTTTCGTCGCCGGGATATTTTCATTGCTGGGTATTATGTTCAGCGCCTTTTTTCGAGCAAGTTATCACACCGCACTTTACGCCTGGGGGATGAACGTCGAGGCGATCAGGCAATTAGGAAAAACCGGCAAAGCATCACCGCCGGTGGTGATAAGCCAGGCGATGGGATTGAAAGTATCACAGGAAGAGGAAGCATAACATGCAGCGAAGACGGGAAGCACTTACCTGGCATGATGTTGAATTATTGATCGATCATCTTCTCCCCCAATTTGAGCTGACCTTTGATGGCATGATCATGATTTCTCGGGGCGGGATCATCCCTGGGGGGATGCTGGCAGAAGCGATGGATATCCAGAAACTATTGATTGCATCAGTCGATTTCCCCTCCGAATTAGAAGATATGGAACGTCCGCGCTTGTTGGCTTGGCCGAACTTTTTAATGTTCCCCGAAGATGATCTGCTGAACGGCGAGCGGATTCTGATCGTGGACGACGTTTGGGGATCCGGCAGGACAATTACCTCTGTCAAGAACAGGGTCTCTGCCGCTGGCGGCTTTCCCTATACCTGCGTGGTGCACTTCAACCCCTATCGCAATTTGTTTGGCACCAATCGTCCGGATTATTTTGCGGCGATCACCGATGCGTTCATCATTTACCCATGGGAAATGGACAGGGATGCAAAAGGATCCATCCTGCGAGATTTTTAATGGAAATAAATTCAGCCATTCCGATTGGAATCTTTCCTGAGTGAAGTCTGCCGCGGTTTTTTACGGGGCAGTTTTGTTAGGGTAATTGTGGTTGACTAAAAGTTGTGGAGACATAGTAGGACGGTCAAAACATCATTCAGCACTGAGAAGGTCGTTCTTTCAGGAGGTCGATAAATGCAGAGAAAAATCCGCTGGTATGACTATATCACCATCAACATCTTTTATTTTGCCCTCACGGCGCGTTCCCAGACCCTGACGCCATTGATTTTACCGTTGCTGGTGCAGATGTTTATGGGAGATGAGGTGAAAGGGGCCGCCTATGGCAACCTGCGACTGTGGGCGTTGATGATTGCCGTGCTGGTTCAGGGTTTTGTGGGCATCCTTTCGGACCGCAGCACATCTCGTTTTGGGCGGCGGCGTCCGTTTATTCTGATTGGCGGGCTAACCGAAGTATTGGTCTTCATCGCCATTGGTGTAATTGCTGCCACCTTAGAGGGGGCAACTGGATATTGGGTGTTGTTTGGCGCCTACATTCTCTCCATGCTATCCTCCAACACAGGTCATGCCGCGGTTCAGGGGTTGATCCCGGATATTGTGCCAGAATCAAAACATGGGCTTTTTTCGGGTTTCAAAGCGTTTTTTGAACTGCCTGCCCCGTTGATCTTTGTTTCCTTTGTGATCACCAAAATGGTTGAAAGAGGCAATATTTGGGGCGGCTTGCTGATCTTGAGCGCCGTTGTGTTGATCTCCACGGCAATTGCCATGTTCGCACCTGAAAAACCGATCAAGCAGCCGCCCTACGAAATGGATTGGAAGCCCATTTTGCGTCTTGTGTTGATGACAGTTATCTTTACATTGGTAATCCTCGGCTCCGGCGCTTTGGTCAATTTTGTCAACAGGTTGGCAGGTGGACTGCCCGACACAACCGGTTTGATCGTGACGGTTGCAGTGGGGGTTTTGGGGATGGTGATTGCCGTCGTTTTGGGTACCTGGGCGAGTGTGCGGGTCAGTATTGGCAGTGAGGACAGCGGCGATAAAACATCCTTCACCTGGTGGGTCATCAACCGATTGGCGTTTCTGGTCGGGTCCACCAACCTGGCGAGTTTTGTGCTCTATTTTCTTCAGGAGCGATTTGTTGAGTTGGAAGGCGCGGCGGCAGCCGGGCCGACGGCTATGCTGGTCATGTTTGTGGGTGTTGCGATCTTGATCTCAAGCATCCCGGCGGGCTGGCTGACGGATAAATTGGGACGCAAGCGGATTTGTGCTTTCAGCGGTGTGCTGGCGACAATCGGGACGGTGGTGGTGATTGCATCCGTTGGGATGACCATGCTTTACATCGGCGGCTTGTTGGTGGGAATTGCCATCGGCTTTTTCTACTCAGCGAGCTGGGCTTTAGGCACAACATTGGTCCCCAAACAAGCGGCTGGGCGTTACCTGGGCATCCAAAACCTGGCAGGTGCGGGCGCGGGTGCGATCGGTGCCTATATTGGCGGCCCGATTGGCGATGGTGTGGGGTTTACGGTGTTGATGAGCATCTTTGGCTTGCTATTCTTGATCTCGACACTCGCGCTGTTCGGGATAAAAGAAAAACCGGTTTCTGCGCCAGCCGCTGAAGGGTTAACCTCTTAAGACAAGCATCATTAGTTTGATTTATTGCAATATGTTAATTGTGAGCCCATTTTTGGATTAATTTATGGCAAACTTGCAAAAATTTCGAGAACCGGTCCCATTCACCAGCGTTAAGATCACGGATGCGTTTTGGGCCCCGCGCATTGCGGCAAACCGTGAGCATGGTTTGTGGGCGGTTTACCAGCAACTCAAAGATACCGGCAGGCTGAACGCTTACCGGCTTGATTGGGAACCTGGCTCGGGAACACCTGTACCGCATGTGTTTTGGGATTCAGATGTGGCGAAATGGCTGGAAGGTGCCTGTTACAGCTTGATGAATGTGCCCGATCAGGCTTTATTGGATGTCGTTGAGGATGTGGTTGATCGGATCCTCGCTGCACAAGGGGAAGACGGTTACCTCAACCCTCATTTTACTGTTGTGGAACCTGCTGGACGCTGGACCAACCTGCGTGATAAGCATGAATTGTATTGCGCCGGGCACCTAATCGAGGCAGCGATTGCGCACCACCAGGCGACAGGGGGCACCCGCTTTTTGGATGGGATGTGCCGTTATTCAGATTTGATTTGTCAGGTGTTTGGCCCCGGCGCAACGCAGAAACACGGATACCCGGGGCATGAGGAAATTGAACTGGCGTTGATCAAGCTTTACCGGCACACTGGCGTACGCCGCTATCTTGAATTAGCCGCTTATTTTATTGATCAACGCGGGCAAACACCGCATTATTTTGACCTGGAAGCACAACAGCGCGGGGAGAAGTCGGAAGACTATTGGGCGAAAAGCCATGCTTACACCCAATCCCATCTACCGGTCAGGCAGCAGCAGGAGGTTGTCGGGCACGCAGTGCGGGCTATGTATCTTTACAGCGGTATGGCTGATCTGGCTGCGGAAACAGGTGACGATGACTTGTTAAAAACCTTGCAAACGTTGTGGGGGGATTTAACAAGCCGCAAAATGTATCTCACCGGCGGCATCGGCGCTTCCAGAACCAATGAGGGCTTTACAGCGGGGCATGACCTGCCGAACCGAGAGGCGTATGCTGAAACCTGCGCCGCCATTGGGCTGATCTTTTGGGCAAAGCGCATGCTGAGGCTATCGCTCGACAGCCGCTATGCGGATGTGATGGAACGCTCATTGTACAATGCCATGCTCAGCAGCGTTTCACTGGAAGGAGACCGGTTCTTTTATGTCAATCCCCTGGCAAGCGATAGCACACATCACCGCCAGGCTTTTTTCTCCTGTTCATGCTGTCCGCCCAACATCAACCGGATTTTACCCACTATCGGCGGTTATATTTACAGCACAGGGGAGAGTGAAATCGATGTGCATCTCTACATCCAATCCCAGGCAGAGATCGATTTGGGAGGGCAGCGTGTCGGGCTGACCCAGAAAACAGATTATCCCTGGGATGGGGTTGTTTGCCTGCAGGTAGATCTCGATCAACCGCTGGCATTTGCGGTAAAGTTACGGAAACCAGGCTGGTGCGATGAGTATCGGATATTCGTGAATGACCAACCCATCCCAGTAGAAGATAACCTGCAGGCTGGCTATCTCAGCCTGGATCGCACCTGGCAACCGGGCGACCGGGTACGAGCCCAATGGGTGACCACCGCACACCTGGTAAATGCACACCCAGAAATCAAGGCGAATGTTGGGCGCGTCGCGCTGATGCGCGGACCACTGGTATATTGTTTGGAGTCCCTTGATCAAACCCAGCCGCTACAACACCTGTATCTTCCGCGAGAGACGAGCCTGAGCAGCCATTTTGATCCGGATGTGCTGGGCGGTGTGGTGCTCATTCAGGGGGCGGCCAGGGTAGTCGACCTTTCAGGCTGGGAGAACACGCTTTACCGAAAAGAACCTATGCAATTTTCTGAGACTTCTTTTGTTGCGATCCCTTATTTTGCCTGGGATAACCGCGAACCTGGTGAAATGCAAGTTTGGATGCCTGAGGTGATTGATCAATAAATTGTGATATCGGGGAACCTGGTCATCAGGTTAGTAGCAAATTCAGCCCGGTGTCTGTACTTGATCAATAAATTTGCGATATAATCATTATGAGATCACCAGTAAGGAGCTGGGCATGACACGCATCAATCTGTAACATTCTTAAAGTTTTTTGAGGGCTAACTTTAGCGTTTGTATAAAACCGTTGGCTTTCCCGGTTTTTTTGTTTTTAAGAAGGCAGGTTGTTGTGTTTATTGTTCATAATCTTACGAAATCCTACGGTCTTAATTCCGTTTTCAAAAATATTACATTCAGTCTCAACCAGGGAGAGCGTGCCGCGCTTGTCGGTCCCAATGGCTGTGGTAAATCCACCTTGATGGATATCATTGCGGGTTTAACTGAGCCCGATTCAGGTCATGTTTCCAAAACGCCATCAGATTTACGGATAGGCTATTTGCGCCAGGGTATTGCTTTCAATCAAGGCGAAACGCTGGGTGAATATCTCAACAAGTTTGCATCCAACCTTGAAGAAACGCATTCGGAATTGCGTTTTGTGTGCGATCAGCTTGTCGAAAGGCCGGATGATCCGAGCTTGATCGTCCGTTATGAAAAGGTTTTAAAGGCTTTAGACAAGGCGCAGCAAATGGAAGGCACCCGCCTGGAGGTACTGAACGGGTTTAACCTGGTCGAAGTCCCTCGAAACACGCCCATAGACACACTGAGCGGCGGGCAAAAAGTGCGCTTAGCGCTGGCGGGTGTGCTGTTGGAAAGCCCGCAAGTGCTGTTACTGGATGAGCCGACGAACCACCTGGATATTGAGATGCGCGCCTGGCTGAGAGACTGGGTGTTGTCTTACCCCGGGGCAATTTTGATGGTCTCCCACGATCGCGCATTCTTAGATGCGGTCATTCATAAGGTGATCGCCTTTTCACCTTCTGGTGAAGGCGTTCAGGAATACCCCGGTAATTATTCAGACTATCTTGATGCCCGCGAAGCTGCGTTTTCAGTGGCAATGCAAGCATATGTTGACCAGCAGGATGAAATTAAACGGCTCAAAAAAGCCGCACGCAGCGTTCGCGATCAGGCAACATTCCATAAGGGCGGCAAAGCCGATGGGAAAAACACAGACGGTTTTTCTGTTGGTCACTTTCAGAACCGGGCGCTTGAAACCGTGAAGAAAGCCAAGAACATTGAAAAACGTGTGGCTTTTTTGGAAGGTGAAGGGAAGTTAGATAAACCTTCGCATGCCTGGGAGATGCGCATGGCGTTTGCGGAGTTACCAGACAGCGGCCAGATTGCCTTGCGAACCGATCGGCTTTCTATCGGCTATGATGACTTGCCGCTGTTGCCGCCAATCAGCCAGACGGTGACTCTCGGCCAGCGGGTGGCACTGGTCGGGCCGAACGGCACGGGGAAAACAACCCTGTTTAAAACCCTGCTGGGTGAGACCCAAGCGCTATCCGGGACGTTTTCATTTGGCAGCGGCGTCCACCCAGGCTATCTTTCTCAGGAACAGGAGATGCTTGCCCCCGATTTGACAGTTTTGGACACGATCCATAAGAATACGAAGTTACAAAATCATACAGAGGCACGTTCATATTTGCACCGATTCCTTTTCAAGGGGGATGATGTGTTTCAACCGGTTTCGACATTGTCTTATGGGCAGCGCTCCCGGTTAATGCTGGCATTGCTGGTGGCGCAAAATTGTAATTTTTTGCTGCTGGATGAACCCCTGAACCATCTCGACCTGGAGTCACAGGAGTCGTTTGAAGCGGCTTTAAGTACATTTGAGGGCACAATCCTCGCGATCGCGCACGATCAATATTTCATTAACCGGTTTGCACAGGTGATCTGGCACTTCGCACCGGATGGGCTCGACATTGAGCTGACCAGCAGGATGGTCAATCAGATCATGCAGGGCTGATTTGTGGATAAGTCCGCTGAAAATTGTGGATAAGGTTGTGGAATACTGTAGATAAGGGCGGGAATCAGGTCGAACAAGCTGTGGATTAATTAAAAGAACCGGGCACGCCGCGCCCGGTTCTTTTCAGAAGGAGAAAGAAAATGTTTTTTCAAGAAACTGTTATGGTTTAAGTATATGGAAAGGACAAGGTGTTTGCTTGACGCTTAGCCGATATTTACCCAACGCCTGCCCCTCATCTGGATAATAAAGTGTAAATTTACGATATTTTGGTCTGGATCGCGAGATTTTATCGTTCAGGAGTTGTTTATTAATTATTTGGTTCGATTTTCGGGGTAAAATAGTCATAAGTCAGGATTTATCGGTAAAATTTTCAGGAGAAATGAAGATGACAGAACAAGATTATTCGGTTGAGGAAAAAATTCGGGCACTGGTCGACCAGCTTAATGCTTACATTGAACAATATCATGGCGGATCGGTTGAGTTGGATCGGATTGAAGGGGATGTGGTTTATATTCGGCTGGGCGGCGCCTGTGAGGACTGCCCGCTTTCTCCGGCAACACTTCAAGGGTGGGTCGCCGGCACAATTCGCCAATTTTTCCCCCATATGCATGTAGCAAAAGCCGAATAGCAGCATCTGTTTACAAAGAGATAACACCCGCCGTTGATGGTGGGTGTTTTTGTTTATTGCGATTGTGCAATTTAAATGTCAGGCAGAATTCTTCTGACCCCCGCCACCCGGCCCAAAATTGATCTCATTTTGAACCGTCCGGTAAAGCGTCTCACTGCGCAGCTCGCTGAGAGTGTAACAGGGGGCATCCAAATGCTCAGCCAGCGCCTGGGCTAACCCCTGGTCGAATGCTTCGTGTTCCATATTGATCACGACAGAGCGGATCTCTTCATTTGAGATTTGGTCGGCGATTTTGTGCGCTTCTGCCTGGGGTGAACCGCTCGCCATGGCAACATTGCCTGCGCCATCGGTCAGGGTGATCAAAAGCGGCAGCACATCAGGATGGAGGGTTTTCTCACGTTTGATCACCTGGTAGGCCATGGTCAGCCCCGCGCTGAGCGGTGTTTTGCCGCCCACAGGGATATCGGCCAGGGCACGCTGTGCCAGCAGCACTGAATTCGTTGGGGGGAGCACCAGGGTGGCACGGTCTTTTTGGAACACGATCAAACCCACCCGGTCACGCCGCTGGTAAGCATCGGTCAACAGTGAAAGGATGGCGCCCTTTGTGGCAGCCATACGTTCAGCCACCGCCATTGACCAGGAGGCATCGACCAGGAACAGGATCAGGTTGGACGCCCTGCGCACCCGCACCTTGCGTTGATAATCCTCGCGGCGCACGGCAAAGGCAACATCTTCTTCCTCCCTGATATCTTCGCGCGCTTTTTGAAAGGGTGCTGCGGCCCGCAGGGTGGCGTCAAAAGCCAGGTCTTCTGTGCTGCCGTTGGCAGGGCGTGCCTGCACATAACGGCCGCGTTTGCGGTCGGTTTCTGTCTGCGATCTGCGCCCGCCGTGTTTGCGGACCATGTCATCCAGGGGGGTATCCAGCCGGCGGGGTTCGAAGGTATCGCCAGGCTGAACTTTTTGTCCGCCATCCCACCAATGGGCAGTGGCATCTTTGAAGATGTCCTGCGGTCCGGGTTCTACGGACTCGGGTCCAGCGGGTTCGCTGCTAATCTCGAGATGGGTGGCGGTTGACTTTTTTTTTGA
The DNA here is from genome assembly GCA_016841365.1 of Anaerolineaceae bacterium. GTDB lineage: Bacteria > Chloroflexota > Anaerolineae > Anaerolineales > Anaerolineaceae > Brevifilum. The sequence continues at coordinate 81,302 of JAENZI010000007.1, read as the reverse complement.
TCGGAATCAGATTCGGGTGAGTTTTGCTCGTCTTCCATTGGCGTCCCGTGGGTGGTGGCACCTTTTAGCTGCTCGATTTGTTCCTCAAGCTGGGTGAGACCGATCTCCGATTGGCGGAAGGGGCCTGCTTTGACCCGGTGCGGCAGCGCAAGTTCAGCAGCAAGGGCAATATCACGCGGCGTGATGGTGTCCCGTCCTTCGAATGCGGCCTGCGCGCGTGAGGCTTTAAGGATCACCAGGTCTGCGCGATGTCCATCGACTTGCATTTTTGCTGTCAGGTCGGCAATCACCAACAGGTCACGGCTGGTGTAGCGCACATGGTTGACCAGTTCACGCGCCTGGGCAATCCTGGCAGAAAGCTCATTTTCCTGCGCCAACCACTCTTCCCTGAAGGCTTCAGGGTCTGCTTCAAAAGCCAGATTGCGTTCCATAATCTGCACTCGTTGGCGCGGTTCAAGGATGCCGTGTATCTCCACGGAAAGGGCAAACCGGTCTAATAACTGCGGGCGTAAATCGCCCTCTTCGGGGTTCATGGTGCCGACCAGGATAAAGCGTGCAGGATGGGAGAATGAAATCCCCTCTCTTTCCACAATATTCATCCCCATCGCAGCCGAATCGAGGAGCACATCGACGACATGGTCGTCCAGCAGGTTGACTTCATCAATGTAAAGCAGCCCGCGGTTGGCGGAGGCTAAAATGCCCGGCTCGAAGTGGCGTTCGCCTTTTTGGATGGCTTTTTCGATATCAAGCGTGCCGACCACGCGGTCTTCAGTCGCTGATATGGGCAAATCGATAAAAGGTGTTTGGCGGGTTTCAACCGGCTGATTTTCGTTTTCTGCAAACCGTTCACGGCATTCGGTGCACCATGTGATCGAGTGATTTGGGTCGCAGCCAAAGCGGCAGCCTTTGACCACCTGCACAGGGGGCAGCAGGGCAGCTAACGCCCGGGCGGCTGTTGATTTTGCAGTGCCGCGCTCGCCGCGGATCAGGACGCCGCCAATCCGGGTATCAATGGCGTTCAAAATCAGCGCACGGCGCATGCGATGCTGACCTACGATTGCGGTAAATGGGTAAATCACTCTCATTAAATTTTTCTTCCGTATCTTCTCTAAATGCCCATACAGTTTACCACTTCTGGGTTGGATTCACCACTGTTATGTTAGGCAGGCAGCTCGTGAGAAGTAGGGCGCTGCTGGAAACCACGCCTGATTTGTAAAAATTTCCAGCGGCTGTGCAATAATCAGTTAGAATACAAGCATGGATTGGAAAATATTTGGACACGAATGGGCTGTGAACCTGCTGCAAAAACATGCCGCTGGGGTCAACCTGCGACATGCTTATCTTTTCGTCGGACCTGAAGGCATCGGTCGGCAGACCCTAGCACTGCGCTTTGCTAAAGCGCTCAACTGCAGTGCCCCGCCTGAACCCGGTGCCTTTTGCGATCAATGCCGAGATTGCCGGCAAATTGACTCGCTGACCTACCCTGATCTAACGCTGGTGGCGCCTGAAGAAGACCATAAGGATGTGCTGATCGATCAAATCCGCGCACTGCAGCATACCGTGGCGCTGGCGCCCTATGCATCGACCTATCGGATTGCCCTTCTGCCCGATTTTCAGCGGTCAACCGAGGAGGCGCAAAATGCCTTGCTGAAAACGCTTGAAGAGCCCCCCGACAAAGTTATCCTTTTGTTGACCGCAACTGCCCTCGAGGGATTGCTTCCCACGATCGTCTCACGGTGTGAGGTCTTGCGGCTGCGTCCTGCTTCGATCGAAGGTGCACAGCAGTATTTAATTGAGAACCACGGGCTTACGACAGAAAAAGCAGCATTGATTGCGCATCTATCCGGTGGACGAATTGGGGCGGCTATCACCTATAGCCAGGAACCTGACAGGCTATTGAACAGGCAGGAGCAAATGCAGGCTTTTTTGGGGCTGTTGCCCGCCAGGCGGTATGAACGTTTTGGCCTGGCAAAGGAGCTATCGAAATCTTATGACGCAGCGCGGCAAAATGCCGCTGAGGTTTTGTCGGTGTGGCTCTCTTTTTGGCGGGATGTTTTTGTGCACTGCTCGGGAGCCTCAATGCCATTGGTGAACATTGATTATGCTGACCAGGTGGCGCAGGCTGCTGAAGCGCTCACCCCCACCGATGCAAGGGATCTGGTGGTGGCGCATGAAACCGCTCTGAATCAACTGGATGCCAACGTCAATGTACGCTTGCTCCTGGAAACGGTGATGCTCCGTTGGCCTGCGTTGTCGATCTCAGGGGATTTTGACTCAAACTGATGGTTTGAATCGCTTGTTAGGATTAATTCAATTCAACCTGATAGATTTTTAGGTCAGAGAAGCGCACGGTCATCGTCGACCCGCTGATCGTGCGTGCAAAAACGCCCAGATCCCCGCTTTGGTCCTGGGCAATTCCCGCTTCAAACTGGAAGGCATCATTGATAAAGAATTGCAGGGTGCCGTTATAGACCCACAACGCCAGCCGGTTGGTTGCTGGTGCGGCGCGCTGCATCTGAGAGGCGGTTTCCCAGTCCTGTATCACGAAATTGCTTCCACCCTGCACGAGTTCCAGGCGGTATTGCCCTGCACAGTTGACCAGCAGCCGGTAAAAATCGGATGCCGATTGTTCCCAAAAGATGATCCCTATTTGATCTTCGGCCTCACAAAGGGAGGTTTGGAGAGTGATCTCTAAATAAAAATCTTCAGGGAGGGTGTGCTGACTCATGCTGATCAGCAATGCGCTTGGCCTGGCGACTGCCAGGCTCAGATTCTGCACACCAAAAGCGACATTCCCGGACTGGTTTTGGGGTGTCAGCCACAAGCCTGGGTCGCTAAAGGCATCTTCCACCAGTAACTCAGTGATTCCGCCCAATAATCCTTCACGCGTAGGCACGGGTGTGGCGGTGGCCGGCGGGAGAAAGGTGGGTGTGGGTGTATCAGGGAACCAGTCAATCGTGGGCGTAGGCGTTTCCGTTTGGGTTGGGGTTGCCGTAGGTGGTAAGGGTTCGGGTGTGGGCAATAAGGTGCAGCTCGAAAACAACCATGCGGTCAGTAAGATCATCGCGCTGATAAAGGCTTTGTGGAACAGAGAATTTCCGGATGGGTTGGTCATCATGTGCTCATAATTATATAATTAAAGTCAATACCCTCCAAATCAGACGGCTATCCATATTTTCAAGAGATGTTATAATCCGAAAGTGAAAGAAATGATGATGATGACAAAATTTCGGAAAATCTTATCAATACTTGCGTTTGTTCTGTTGGGCTTTTCGCTGACTTTATTGGCGAAGCCGGTGGAGGCTGGCGAATTCTACCAGGCAAGTTATCAGACGCCGACACCCAACGCAGACGGGCAAATCATCTATACCGTGCGGGAGGGGGATAACTGCACGATAATTTACTTGCTGACGGGAGTCCCGATCGATGAACTGATTGCTTTGAACAACCTTGGGCAAGATTGCAGTGTCTATGAATCGCAGCAACTGATCCTTGCCACGGTTGAACCTGCGACAAGCACACCACCCGGCCCTCAGCCGACAGCCACCCTGGGAGCACCCACACCAACACCCTTTGATGGAAACGGCGAACTATGCGTGGTGCTGTTTGAGGATTTAGATGGGAATCAGATGCGGTCTGAAACGGAATTTTATCTTGGCGGCGGTGTGGTCAGTGTCAACAACCGCGCTGGGACGTATTCAGAGACCCTTGAAACCGTCGGCGGTGACCCGAATATTATTGAGATCACCTGCTTTCAGGATTTGCCCGAAGGGCAGTATAACATCAGCATGGGTATCCCTGATGGCTATATCGCCACGACAAGTTTGAATATCTCTTTGAGTGTTTCCGCGGGGGATTCGGTTTATGTGGATTTTGGTGCGCAACCTGCTTCAACCATCAACACGGAAGATGTGCCGGTTGAAACAGGCGGCCGCTCACCGATATTATTGTTGATTGGTGCGGTGCTCTTGTTGGGTGGTGCAGGGCTGACTTTCTTCTTCATCCGATCCCGAACAAATGCTTAATTAATCAGCATAACGCTGTTCCTGCCAAACATCCCCATCGTTATGGTAGCCGTTTGCTTCCCAAAAACCCAACTGATCTTCCTCCATCAGTTCCAGTCCGCGCAGCCATTTTGCGCCTTTCCACAGGTAAACATCCTTCAATCGGTTCCCGTCCGTCAGCGAACCGATCACCCCGCGCAGAGGGAAACCGTGTTCCGGCGCCAGGACTTCGTTTTCGTAATGGGTGGCAATCAAAAAATTTTCCTGCAGAGCGACATTTAAGGGGAGGTTGGTCGAGTAGCCGTGTTCGGCATGCTGCATGACGAAGCGTGCTTGTGGTTTGGGTTTAACCAAACCATCTTCGACCAGGCGTCGAAATGAGATGCCCTCCCAATGGGTATCCATTTTGCTCCACCCCGTCACGCAATGTAAATCCAAAGTGATCCTAATACGAGGTAAAGCCATGATTTGGTCGTAGGTCCAGGTGATGGGTTCTTCAACCGCTCCCCAGATCCTAAAATCCCAGGTGCTGGGATCAAATTCTGGAATTGGTCCATAGTGCAGGATCGGGAAACCGCCTGTTGGGGATTGCCCGGGAGGCAGTCTGTTATGATCTGTCATGAGCAGCCTCAGGGATGAACAAATGATTCACCGGGCTTAAGCACGTGTGCCTGCGCTTTTGTTTGTGTGCGGACACTTTCAGCCCACGCCTCGGCATCCTGGGCGATCAGGTCAAATGTGTTGTAGTGGATGGGAATTACATGCTGGGGTTGAAGCAAGTGTACTGCCCGCAGGGCATCTGACGGACCCATGGTGTAATTGTCGCCGATCGGGATGACCGCCAGGGTCAGGCCTTCTTCGCCGATCAAGCGCATATCTCCGAATAAGCCGGTATCCCCCGCCATATAGATTTTTTCACCATCATTGGTGGTTAATAATAATCCTGCCGGATTCCCGCCATAGCTGCCATCTGGCAGCCCTGAGCCGTGCAGCGCCAGGGTTAGCTTGAGGTAGCCAAAGGGGTGCGTGAACCCGCCGCCCAGGTGCTGGGCATGTACTTTTACCCCTTTCTTACGCAGCCAACCGCAGATTTCAGCGTTGGATATCACTGTGGCACCCGTCCGCTTGGCGATTTCAACGGTTTCGCCAATATGGTCGCCGTGACCGTGTGTGACGAGAATATAATCTGCAGACACAGTATCGGGGTCCACCTTGGTAGCCGGGTTATTCCTGAAATAGGGGTCTATCAAAATCTGGTAACTGCCAGTTTCCAACCCAAGGCTTGCATGTCCAATCCAGGTTAACTTAAACGCCATTCTTTCTCCTTTCGCTCAGAACTGATTGCTCTTCTTTATTATACAACGGCTAAATCCACCATCTGAGCCAAATGTGTGAGCAACTCTTAAAAAAATAAAGCAGGATAACGTGCGTTATCCTGCTGAAGTTCTGATCAATGCTATCTTTTAGTCGCTGATTTCCCAATTGAGATCGAAACCGCCTTCAGTCCCATCACCAATGATGTTCAATGTGTATCGACCGCTGGCCTGGGCGGTAAATTCATACACGTCTTCAGCATCGTCGAGGAAGGAGGATGCCCAAATAGCCTCGCCCTCAGGGCTGACCAGCTCAAGTGTGAGTGCTCCATCATCAACATCAAGGTCATAGGTCAGGCTGAGGGTATCGCCCGCGCCTATCTGGAACTTTTCGGTCTTCTTGCCGTCGAATAACTGGTAAGTTGCATCAAATGTGTCACTGTAATTGAACCCCACCCAGCCTATCTGGCGGGTGCAGGCGGTAAACAGAAGTGCAAATAGGACCAATACAAAAGCAAATTGTCTTTTCTTCATCTCATATTCCTTTTTTTAATTGAATTGACCATATTCTATTCACTATCACTCCCGTTTACATCCTCCTTAAAGGCGAAAATGAAATGACAGGTAGGGAGGAAAAACCTTACCCACCTGACCAGGTGATTGGATTGGACAGAAAGAAAGATCAGGCTATCCTATTAGGAGCGTGTTTATGTTAAAATGATTTAATTGAGTTTATTGGATTGTCCAAGTTGTTTAAGAGAATCAAAAGTTTCGCTCATTTGATTCCTCGTGAAAAGGAGCGTTCGTTGAAAATGCATCCCAGCAAATACACAGGGTTAACCACATTCCTGACACATTACACCGAGTTTGAAAACGCTGAGAACGCGCATATCCCCCCAATTTATCAAAATTCGGTATTTGTTTTTGATGATACCGAGTCTGGTGCCGCAATCGCGGGAGGTGAGAAGCCTGGCTATTATTACACCCGTCTGAACAACCCCAACCATGCACAGTTGGCGCGCAAGTTGGCAGCCTTAGAAGCCTGGGATCTGTTCAAGCAAAATCCACAAGCGGTACCCGAAGAGGTGTCTGGCGGATTGGTGTTTGCCTCTGGCATGGCCGCTGTTACAGGTGCCATCCTGGCATCGGTGCACAGCGGTGAGACGGTGCTGACCCAAACCGCACTGTATGACGGCACGTATCTTTTTATGAAGAACCTTGCGCCGCAATATGGTATCAATGTGGTGTGGGTGGAGGACAACACGCCCGCAGGTTGGGCGCAAGCGTTTGAGTCGCATCCTGATGCGAAGCTGGCTTACATTGAAACACCGGTCAACCCCACGCTGCGCCTGACAGATATTGCCTCAGTGGTGAAACTGGCGCATCAGCATGGCGCCCGGGTGGCGGTGGATAACACCTTTGCTACCCCGTATTGCCAGCGGCCCTTCACATTGGGGGCAGACCTAGTGGTTCATTCAACAACTAAATACTTATCCGGTCATGGCCAGGTTTTGGGTGGGGCTGTGCTGACCACCGATTTGGATCTGCTGACTGGCGACCTGTATCAGGTCTATAAGATTTTAGGCGCAACCCCCAGCCCCATAGACACCTGGATGGCTAACATTGGGTTGAAGACCTTTGAGCTGCGCATGGAACGCCACTGCCGGAATGCCTTAAGAGTTGCCCAAAGCCTCGAAAGTCACCCTGGGGTCAACCGCGTGTATTATCCCGGACTGCGCAGTCATCCTGACCATCACCTAGCACGTGTCCAGATGAGCGATTACGGCGGGATGATCGCGTTCGATCTGAAGGGTGGTCTGGCTGCTGGTAAGCGGATGATGGATCGTGTGCGTGTGGCGACCTTGGCGGTTAGTTTAGGCAACGTAGATACCCTCGTCCAGCACCCGGCGAGCATGACCCACCGCAATACACCCCGCGAGCTGCGATTAGCTGCCGGCATCACGGATGGCCTGGTGCGGCTGTCGGTTGGCATCGAAGACCCCACGGATTTGGTGGGCGATCTCCTGCGCGCAATTGATTAGATCAAGTTAGCATTTTTAAAATGATTAAAGCACAGAGACGCCAAACGGCGTCTCTGTGATGTCTTTGGCTTGTTTTTGAAATCAATTTAATACTCGTAGATGCTCCCGCCGATGAATTCACGGATGACGGAATTTTCCGGCACAATCGAGTCGTTCTCGATGGGTTCCAGGCTTTGCATCAGTTTATATACCCGGCTGGCACGTTCATAGGCGTCTGCCCGCAGGGGGTCGTCCTGGTAGGTCTCAGTCCACTTTGCAAATTCGTTGAAGAGCTTGGCTTTATACATGGGCATTTCGTAGGGCATGGCGCTGTTGACGACATAATCTGCTGTGTTGACATAGGGGATGATGTTGCGCAGTTCGCTGGCGCGGACATAATGCCAGTGCAGCAGAGTTTGCGTGGGATCGTAAGCCCGATGTGAGGCATCCCGCAGCATCCGCCGGATCAGGCGCATGTCCGTCCAGCGCACATAGCGGCCGTCTGGGTCCTTGAGCTGCAACAAAGGTTCAATATACAGCTTAAATTTCATCTCAGGTGAAATATCTTTGGTCATATCGGGGAACAACCCATGCAGGCTGTCGATCAGGATGACTTCGTTGGGGGCTAATTTCATCGGCGTTTGATCCAGGTGGCGTGTGCCGGTTTTGAAATCATAGAAAGGGATCATGACCTCTTCACCTTCAAACATCCTCGAAAGGTGTTCGTTGATCAATTCCAGGTCCAGCGCCTGGGGTGTTTCGAAGTCGTAATCGCCGAACTCATCTTTGGGGTGCATCGAGAGATCAAAGAAATAGTTATCCACATTCAGTGTGACCAATTTCATGTCGTGGCGCGCCAGGCGTTCTCCGACTTTGATGGTCGTGGTCGTTTTGCCAGAGGATGATGGCCCGGCGATGATCACCATGCGCAATTCGCCTTTTCGCTCAGCGATCAGATGTGCGGCATTTTCGACATCTTCCTGGTAAAAGGCTTCCGATGCGCCGACGATCTCGGAGAGCTCATCCTTGCGGATGCGCTCGTTGAGTGCCTCAACCGTGTGAAAGTTATGGTCAACAGCCCAATCCAAGACCCGCCAAAGCTTTGACCAGGGGATGTTGCTTGACGGCTCGGCTTTGCGCTCAGCGCGTTGTTCGCGCAAACGGGCTCGCTCTGCGCGGTAAAGGATATAGGCTTTCGCCACCCGGGCGTGGCCTTCTTCGATCAATACTTTTTCAACTGCATCCTGGATTTGTTCGACGTGAGGAGTCTCTCCCGCAGGAATTTCTTCTTCAAGGGTGCGGATGACCTTTTCAGTCAATTTTTCAGATGTTTCTTTGTCCCTTCCGCCAACTGCCACTGCAGCGCGGTAAATGGCATTTGTGATCCTGTGCGGCGTGAAAGCGACAACAGATCCATCGCGTTTAACAACGGATTTGAACCTTGACATTTTGGCTCCTTTCGAAAATATCCGAATTAGACTAAGGTTTGTCATAATTATAACGAAGTGTTAAGATATTTAGCAAATCACGGCAGCATGCGGATTGACACACGGATTAAGAATATGCTACGCTGATGATAGACGTGTGTCATCATGTGGATCAACTATAGCGATGACTTGCAGGCTGGTGCATTAATTGTTCAATTGAAAAATTCAGAGGTGCACCGTATAAAGAATTCATTAAATAAATGGTATGACACACATAAAGCATTTTGAAAAGGAGGTCAGCATGATTAAAAGAAACCTTTTCCTCAGTTTTTCACTGTTTGTTCTATTAGCGGCATCTGCTTGTGGATCGAATGAGCCGTTGACACCAACCGCCACGGCATCCCCTGAGCCGACACAGACCACTATCCCCACAGTCACGCCAACAGGAACGCCCACCGAAACGCCAACTTTGAGCTTGCCGGTGTTCAGTGACCCAGAACTATTCTCTATAGCGATGTTCACGCCATTGAAGGGATGGGCAGTGGCAAATGATAATAACCGTCTGCTGGTCACTGTGGATGGCGGCCTCACCTGGTATGATGCGACCCCTCCGGGGTTGTATCCCCTTCCACCAGAAATCCTATCGCTTTCACTTAGTCCATTTTCCCTCGATGAGACGACTGCCTTTGTGACCCCATTCTCTACGGAGAGTGGCGCCATGTATAAGACATTGGATGGCGGACAAACTTGGGAGACCCTCCCGTTGCCCTTTGAGCGGGCACGATATCACTTCTTAACCGGTGAGGTTGGGTTTGCGCTGGTGGATTTAGGCGCTGGGGCTGGCTCTCACTATGTCGCCCTCTACCGCACCTCTGATGGCGGGGGGAATTGGACAGAAGTCTTCAGCCATGAGCCCGGGGAAATTAAATCTTTACCTAATAGCGGCACGAAAAACGGGGTCACTTTCCTGGATGTGACTACAGGCTGGATTGGTGGTTCTATCCCCATGACGGATTATTTTCACTTTTACGCCACCATCGATGGCGGTGCAACCTGGTCTCAGGAAACGGATATCACGTTGCCGGTGTTGTTTACGGGCAGCTTTTTAGACGTTCAACTGCCTTTCTTCTTGGATGAAAACACAGGTTACCTGCCGGTACAGGCGTTGACGGATGCAAGCGAAATCTTCTTGCTCATCTATCGAAGTGATGATTCAGGGCAGACCTGGAATTATCAAAATCATATCCAGGATGGCAGGGTGGTTGATTTTTATTCGCTTGACGCGGGATGGATTGCGGCTGGAGATAGTCTGCTGCATACAACCGATGGCGGCGCGACCTGGACGGCAAACACCTTATCTGGGATTGGGACAGGCGAAATCTTCCTGGATGTGGATTTTGTGGATGATCAACACGGCTGGGTGATCACCACACCGAACCCGGATACCTGGTCACCCCGTAAACTTTACCGCACCACAGATGGCGGCAGCAATTGGGTGCAGCTCTTGCCCTGACCGTTCTATCTAATAGGCAGAGAATCGGGATTTTTGGTTTATTGGAGGGGATGATTTATTCTGGGTTGTGTTGTGGTTGCAGCGTTCGATCTGGATGATCTGCGCAGCTCAGTTCCGCAGTTGCTGCAGTAGCTGTCGCCGGGATGAGAACGCATGCCGCATTCGTGGCAGAAAACCACCTGTTTTTCCGGGTTGGCGATCCCTACCCCCTGCACCATGCGCTCACTTTTATTAGAAATATTCCTGGCATACCACCAGTAATACAAGCCCAGCATCACCAAAACGCCGACATCGAAGGTTAATAACCACATCACCACCGTCAGGGGAGAAGGTGTTCTGCCCTGGGTTGTCGGGTTGACTTCTATGGCTGGGTCAACATCCAACGCGGGAAAAGCCGGGTTAGCCGGGTCTTTGGTGTAGATTAGCCTGAGCGAAAAAGACTCGCCTGATGGGACTCCATCAAGTTCTCTTGAGAAAAACACATTGTTATCGGCATCGGTGATTGGCTCGCCTAACGAGGGTACTGTGTAGACCTGGCTTGCGCCTAAGGGTTGCCTTACATTGACTGTCAGAGTTCCCACCGGGTAAATGGAAAGCCACTCATAGACGAAGATGCGTTGATCACCTTGTTTGATCAGATTTGGATCGTAATACTCCATCCGAATTTGATCCGTATTGGATGAGAAACGAACATCTTTCCACTGTCCGAATTCGGAAGTTTCTGTTGCTAATGCCGTCAGGCTGTCATCTGATTCCCGGTTCGAGACAGCAAGCAATTGCCCATCAATTGGGATTTGAAACGTCAGTCTGGCCGGCAGTGAAATAGCGTTCTCAAGCGTGATTTCGTAAACCACCAGCATTGAAGGACGGTTGAATTCTGGAAAAAGGCTGATCTCTAGCGCGTCGATTTCAACGTCTGCCCCGGATTGTGCATAGGCAGGCTGCCAGAATACGATGCCAGAGATGATCAGGATGAGGGTTAATAGGAAGAAATTTAGTCTTTTCACAAATGTGATTGATGGGTATCGGATTGAATAGTTAAATAATACCATGTTCTATTAAATTCGCTTATCCTGCGATTTTATAAATTGGTAAAAATTTTCTTATGGTCTGTTAAGACAAATTAAGTATAGTTTGAAATTGTGTTTCTCGGCTATCTTGAATAAGGTTCAGGATGGTATAATGCAAACCTTGGCGAACTAAAAGATAAGAAACGAAAGTGAGATTATGGCAAAAACAACCATTGCATGCCCCCAGTGTAAACAACCTGTTGCCGCAGATATTCGGCGGTTATTTGATTTAAGGGAAGATCCTCAGGCAAAACAAATATTGCTATCCGGCGCTTACAATTTGATCGAATGCCCCAATTGCGGGTTCCGTGGTCAGGCGCCGCAGCCGATCGTCTATCACGATCCTGAAAACGAGTTGTTATTGACCTTTTTCCCGCCCGAATTGAATGTGTCAGTCCCCCAGCAGGAGCAAATGGTTGGGCCAATGATCAAACGGGTGATGGACGGCCTCCCGCAGGAACAGCGCAAAGCTTACCTTTTTAAGCCAGAGACGATGTTAACCCGCCAGCGTCTGGTTGAACGCATCCTCGAAGAAGATGGGATCACACCGGAAATGCTCAAAGCGCAGCAAGACCGCCTGAACTTTTTGCAGCGGCTGGCGAGCATTTCACCCGAGGCCAGGGCAGAAGTCATTCGGCAAGAAGAAACGCTGGTAGATGAAGAATTATTAATGATTTTACAGCGCCTGATCCAGAGTGCTTCGATGTCAGGTGAAGAAGAGAGTGTGCAGGTGCTTGCCCGGCTTCAGCAGGAGATTTTGGAAAACACCGACTTTGGCCGTGAAGTCCTTGAACAAGCTCAAGAGCAGCAGGCCGCGATCAAAGCGCTTGAAGAGGCAGGCAAAAAAGGCTTAACCCGACAGGCTTTATTGGATCTGATCGTTGATGCCGCTGATTCTGAGGTTCGCCTGGTAACATTGGTCAGCATGGCTCGCGGCGGGTTGGATTACAGCTTCTTCCAGATGCTGTCTGACCGCATTCAAGCTGCTGAAGGTGCTGAACGAGATAAATTGACTGCGCTGCGTGAAAATCTGCTTGAGATGACTCACGAGATCGACGAGGCGATCAAAGAACAGGAAGACCTTGCCGGCCAGCTTTTGGATGAAATCATCAAACAGGATAATATTGAGGAGGCGACCATGCAGGCGCTGCCTTCAATCAACGAGATCTTCCTTGAGGTCCTGCGCAAACGCATTCAGCTTGCCCGAAAAGAGGAAGATCAAGCGCAGTTGGATAAACTGCAAAAGATCACAAATACCATCCAGAAGATCAGTGCGCCAGGCGCAAACATCGAGCTGATCGAAACTTTGATCCAGGCAGAGGATGAATCTGCCATCGATGCCATTCTCAACGAAAATGGCGACGAGATCACGGATGATTTCATGCAATTTTTGATGAATTTACTGAACCAGACCCAGCAACAAGAAGGCCGCCAGGCGACTGCTGAAAAATTACAGAAAATCTATCGCCGGGCGCTGCGTTTCACGATGAAACGCAATCTTGAGAGCGAAGGCTAAACCTGGGATTTCAGGCAATCGGTGGGTTTTCAAGGCGCAGGCCATGACCCCGCACGGTGACAATATACTCATTGTCAGGGTCAATCTCAGCCAGCCGGTCACGCAGCCGCCGCACCAGGGCGTCTAATGCTTGCTCTGTAACTCCTTCGGCAGCTTTGCCCCACACAGCCGAGATGATCTCCGTCCGGGTTATCACTTCACCCGGCTGTTCATAAAGGATTTGCAGCAGGTTGAACTGAGAGGCGGATAGCGGTGGGTCAATTTCCTGGTCAACGATCCACACACGGCGTGCTCCGAAATCAACACGGAGGCGCCGTTTTAGCATTTCAAGGGGCAGACCTTCAAGGGGCATGGTTGCATCTGAGCTGAGGTAGATAAAATGCTGGGCGAGGGCAATTTGCAACTCGTCGCCATCGATTAGGTCAGAAGCCTCCTGAACCAATTGCCCGTTGACATAGGTGCCATTTTTGCTGTTGAGGTCCTCAACCCTGGTTCCATCAGGGGTGACCAAAATGCGAGTGTGCTGGCGGGAAACCTGGCGCAAGGGGATGATGATGTCACAATCTGAATCGCGCCCCAAAACAAGGTCGGATTTGATCTTCCAACGCTGGCCTTCAAGTGGCCCGGATTGTGCAATTAATAATGGATATTCTTTATTATTGTTCAGCATCATATTTTTTATCTGCGTTTCGTTTAGTTCAAATTGGGTAACATAAATCATTAATTAATTCTTCATTGATATAATTATAGTATATTACATTCGTTGAATAAAATTCGTGTACGAAACAGCAAGGAAGGGCGACATGTCTGATCGAAAACCATACCGTTCATTTTTTTGGCCTGTGATTTTTATTGCAGCAGGCGTGATCTGGTTGCTGGCAAGGATTGATGTCATCCCCACTGAGAATCTGTGGATTTTACTGCAGATCTGGCCGGTATTGATCATTCTGGCAGGATTGGACATACTTTTTGCCCGTCGGCTTCCTGCCGTGGGCGCATTGCTGGCATTACTTGTTGCGGCAGGCGTGGTATATCTCTTGTTGAGCGGAACGACATTCAACCTCGAAGGAAAACCTGAGCTGCAGACAGAAATGTTTGAGGCAAAAATTGAAGGTGCTGACATGGCGCGTTTTGAGTTGGATCTTTCCGTGCAAGATGTTGTTGTCGACGCCCTGACAGATTCGGATAACCTGGTTGAAGCGAAAGTACGCCACTTTGGTCAGGTTGCCTTTTCGGTTTCAGGCGGACAGGAAAAGCAGATCCGGTTGGAGCAAGAGGCTATTAACTCTGTTTTCGCCTGGTTGCTGCCCCAGACTCAAAAAGAAGATTTTCGGTGGGAGATCAGCCTCAGCCCAGAGGTGCCATTTGATCTCGATGTGGATGCCAGTACAGGCCGTTCAGAGCTGGACTTATCAGAAGTTCAACTGGAGCATTTGATGTTTGATGCCAGCACAGGGGCCAGCGAGATCATTTTGCCTGACTCGTCTGATGACTATGATGTTGAAATTCAAGCGAGCACCGGTTCGATGAGGGTCATTTTGCCTGAGCAAGGTAATTTGACGTTGAGGATTGATGGTTCGACGGGCCAGATCACCTTTGTTGCCTATGAGGATGGCGCATTGCAGGTCGAGGTCAAAGAAGGCGGGACGGGAAACTTGACCATCCCATCTTGGATGTCCAAAACCAGCGGTGTGGCAGACCGGGATGAGGGTATCTACCAGACGGATGACTTTGAATCAGCAGCGAACCAAATTTTTGTGGTCATCGAAGATATCAGCACAGGGAATATTGTTGTTGAATGACCTTTGTCCGCTCATAGCGTAATTGACACAGCGGCACCATTAGCGCGGAAAAAGGCAATCAATGCCCTGAATTAAGTGCGTAAATCAGTCAATTTAGAGGTAAATTGCCATATGATAGCAGAAAAGGGGGTTTATTAACATTCTATTATAATGCTTGTACAGACGTTCCATTTAGGACAAAATTTGGTAGAATTAGATCAGACCTTAATCAGAAACCAATCCGTTAACGAATACTGGTAATTGTTTCGTTTAGAAGTTGAAAAGGTCGCCAACTTCCCCCTGGACCCGATTTAGACATGATAACTTGACACTCAGGGAATGGATTTAATAAACAGGAAACAACTATCTAAGGAGGTAAGCCGTGGCTGGAATTGATAATTTCACCCCAAAAGCACGTCATGTGCTCAGCCTGGCTCAAAAACAAGCAGAACGTTTACGCAAGCCCCAGATCAGCACAGAACATCTTCTGATTGCTTTGATCGAACTTGAGGGCAGCGTTGCCAGCCGTGTATTGCGTGAGCTGGGTTTAGAGGTAGATCGTGTAAAAGCAATGGTGGAAGATGAGCTCGGTTATGGCGAACATACCGGGCAGGTTACTCTTTCACCCGGTATGCAGCAAGTCATCCCCTTTGCCATTGAAGAAGCAAAGAAAAATGACCAAAAATATGTTGGGACGGAGCATTTATTGTTAGGTTTGATCCGCCTGAGCAGTTGTGAGGGGATGAATATCCTCAGGAAGTTCGGCGTGACGCCAGAACAAATCCGAAGGCAGACAGAGCGGGTTTTGCGTGAATCCCAAAGCGAATCACGCCCTGCATTGACCGGACGTTCTGCCTCAAAACGGCGTCAGACTGAAAAGAAAGACCCCGAAAAGACGCCCCTGATTGACCAGATGGCGACAGACCTGACGGCACTTGCCGAAGAAAAGAAACTGGACCCGGTGATCGGGCGCCAGACTGAAATTGAGCGTGTGATCCAGATTTTGGCGCGCCGCACGAAGAATAACCCGGCGTTGATCGGAGAACCAGGCGTGGGGAAGACTGCGATTGTCGAAGGTCTTGCCCAGCGTATCATCGAAGGTGATGTGCCAGCGCCCCTGCTCGATAAACGCCTGCTCCAGCTTGATGTCGGCTCGCTGGTAGCCGGGACAATGTATCGCGGCCAGTTTGAAGAACGTCTCAAACGGGTGATCGACGAATTGAAGTCCTCACAGGCGATCCTGTTCATCGATGAGTTCCATATGCTGGTTGGCGCAGGTTCAGCCGGGTCATCCGTGGATGCAGCAAACATCCTCAAGCCTGCCCTTTCACGGGGAGAGCTTCAGGTAATTGGCGCCACCACATTGGATGAATACCGCAAGAACATTGAAAGCGATGCGGCGCTCGAACGACGCTTCCAGCCGATTGTTGTCAATGAGCCTTCTGTAGAAGAAACTATTGAAATTTTGCATGGCATTCGTTCTGCGTATGAGGATCATCACCGCCTGACGATTGAAGACGAAGCCCTCGAATCCGCTGCGAAGCTTTCGGCACGTTATGTGAGCGACCGGTTCTTGCCCGATAAAGCGATTGACCTGATTGATGAGTCCGCTTCTCGGGTGCGGATGTATAAAAGCCCGGCAGCCATCAATGCTAAGGAAGTCATCACAGCATTGCGCGAACATCGCAAAGACCTTGAGACGGCGCGTGACGAAGAGGATTTTGACCAGGTTGAAACCTTGCAGAACGAGATTGACGAGCTCGAAAGCAAGCTTGAAGACATGCGCAACATTTGGGATCGGGCGACCAGCCCGCACGTGACCACAGAGGATATCGCTGAGGTGATTTCGATGTGGACGGGCGTACCCCTGATGCAGCTCGAAACAGAAGAATCCGCCCGGTTGTTGAACATGGAAGAAAATATCCGCGAACACATCATTGGGCAGGATGAAGCTGTTGAAACCATTTCAAAGGCGATCCGCCGTGCCCGGGCGGGTCTCAAAGACCCCTCCAGACCGGTTGGCTCGTTCATTTTCCTCGGCCCCACCGGGGTTGGCAAAACAGAATTGACCAAAGCCCTGGCGGAATTCATGTTTGGCAGTGAAGAATCGCTAATCCAGCTGGATATGTCAGAATTCATGGAACGTCACAGCGTCAGCCGCCTGGTAGGTGCGCCCCCTGGGTATGTTGGCTATGAAGATGCTGGACAGCTCACCGAGGCGATCCGCCGCCGGCCCTATTCGATCATCGTCTTTGATGAGATCGAAAAGGCACACCCTGAAGCCCATAATATGCTGTTGCAAATTATGGAAGAAGGACACCTGACGGATGCCCGCGGCCATAAAGTTGACTTTCGCAATGCGATCATCATCATGACCACCAATGTGGGCGCCGATATGATCCAGCGGCAATCAACCTTTGGCTTCTCACTGACTGTGGATCAAGCACAGGAAGAGGCGCAATCCTATAAAGAGATGCGCAAGAAGTTGATGGATGCACTCAAACGCACCTTCAAACCTGAATTTATCAACCGTCTGGATGGCGTGATCGTCTTCCGTTCCTTGAACCAGGAAGATATCCGCAAGATCGTTCAGCTGGAACTGGATAAGGTGAACGCCCGGTTGGTGGAAAATAATATCCGCCTGCGTGCTACGGATGAAGCCCTCGAATTAATTTCCGAAGAAGGTTATAATCCTGAAATGGGCGCCAGGCCGCTCCGCAGGGTGATCCAGCAAAAGATTGAAGACCGGCTCTCAGATGCCCTGCTGGCGAAAGAATTCGATGAGGGTCAGCAGATCCTGGTTGATGTAGAAACGGTTGAGGAAGACGGCGCTGAAGTCAAGAAGATTGTGCTGAAACACGATAAACAGGGCGATCAGAAAGAAGAGCCCGACTTAGCCGCAATAGGAATGTAAACTATGGCCAAAACCAGGACACGTTATGTCTGCCAAGAATGCGGACGAACATCGCCGAAAGCCCTGGGTCGCTGTCCACAATGCGGTGCATGGGACAGCATGGTTGAAGAAATTGTAGAAACAAACAAGACCGCTCAAAGTCATGCAGGGATGCATGGCCTGGGCGGTCTTTCGATTCCCAAACGCCTTAGCGAAATCGAGGGGGATAGCGATGAACGGATCGCTGTGCCGATCACCGAATTTTCACGCGTGTTGGGCGGGGGCGTTGTGCCCGGTTCGATCGTCCTGATCGGCGGCGACCCGGGTATCGGCAAATCTACACTGATGCTGCAGATGACGATGCAGATGGCGGATGGCAACCGTGTGTTGTATGTATCGGGCGAGGAATCGGAGCGCCAGATCAAGATGCGCGCCTCACGCCTGCTGATGGGGATTGACGGCAAATCAGGTGAGCTGCCCGACGAATTATTCCTTGTGACTGAAACCAACCTGGACTTGATCTTCGAGCACATTCAATCTGTTAACCCCCGAATTTTGGTGGTGGATTCCATTCAAACGGTCTATCGGCCGGAACTTGAATCGAGTGCCGGATCAATTTCACAGGTGCGGGAATGCGCTTCCCGCTTGCGGGAATTGGCGAAGACCTCCGGGATTGCCGTATTTGTGATCGGGCATGTTACCAAGCAGGGCACAATTGCTGGGCCACGCGTGCTTGAGCACATTGTTGACACAGTCTTATACCTTGAAGGGGATCGATACCAGGCTTACCGCCTGTTGCGATCAGTCAAGAATCGATTTGGGGCAACTTCGGAAGTGGGCGTGTTTGAAATGCAGGAGCGGGGGATGATCGAGATCAATAACCCTTCGGAGGCCTTTTTGGCAGAACGGATGATCAATGCACCTGGGTCAGCGATCGCCGTGACGATGGAGGGTACCCGCCCCCTGCTGGTCGAAATTCAAGGGCTGACCAGTCATACGAACTTTGGCAACCCGCGTCGCACGCCAAACGGCATTGATTTCAACCGCTTATTGTTGATTGCCGCCGTCCTGTCCCGTCGGATGAACGTTCGCCTTTCCGAGCAGGATATCTTTGTGAATGTGGTCGGCGGTCTGCGGATTGATGAACCTGCTGCTGATCTGGCTGTGGCAGCAGCGATCACTTCCTCAATGCGCGATCAACCTGTCCGGGCGGATCTCGTATTGATTGGCGAGTTGGGACTGTCGGGTGAGCTGCGTATGGTGGGTCAGATGGATGCCCGCCTCCGTGAGGCTGCCAGCTTGGGCTTTAAAAGTGCGATTGTTCCCCGCCGGCTGCACCGTAAACAGCCCTGGCCCGGGGGGATTGCAGTCCAGGAAGCCCGCTCATTGCGCGAGGCGCTTCAAATGGCATTGGTTGAATAAAAATTTAAAATCCGCAACTTTAACACCTGAAGTTATAATGATTTAAAATTTACGAATGAAAATCCCCGTTCATGTCATTTGGTTTGGTATGGGAGAAAGTAGAAACTTAATGAGCAACTCAATTAATCATGGACCGATTTCACGCACTCGCCGGAATCATGGCTTGGAACATGCGACATTACACATTCTCAGTAAAAAGCACCCACAGGTGAGCATGGGCGGCATATCATCACCCTTTGGGTTTACCATCATTGGCGATGTGACCTCTGAAGATGTTGCAGAGGCAGCAATTGAAGCCCTCAAAAAATTGCGCAATGGCGAAGCCGAGTTAGCCATGCACCCGAATTGCGGGACGAATTTTGCCATTTCTGGCGGGATGGCTGGATTGGCCGCCTGGCTGGGGATGTTGGGCTCAGGTAAGGAATTTAAGCAGAAGCTTGAACGGCTTCCACTCTCAATTTTACTGGCAACCCTTGCACTGATCTTGACCCGGCCGTTGGGTCCGATGGTCCAGAAGCAGATCACCACCACAGGAGATCCCGGCGGGTTAGAGCTTGACCGGGTGGAGACATCTGTCAGAGCAGGCGTCCGACTGCACCGTGTTGTCACCCGCGGATAAATTTACCTATGACTGAACAAAAACCGATTGTCTATATCCTGCGCGGGGATGACCGCGAGGCTGTAGAAACCCACATCCATCATTTCTATCAAGCCTTAGGTCAGCCTGATATGGCGGAGATGAATATGACCCGGCTGGAGGGGAAATCGGCCAATCTCAATGACCTTAGATCGGCGGCATTGGCGCTGCCCTTCTTGACGGAAAGACGTTTGGTGGTTCTTGAAGACGCGCTTAGTTTGCTCGATAAATTCAGCAAAGGCGCTAATCTTGAGCAGATGACAGATTTATTCAATTCATTACCGCAAACCACAGCGCTGGTATTGGTTATTTCGGATACACAGAAGAAACGCAACCGGGGCGGGACGTGGGAGAGTTATTGGGTCACACTGGGGAAGAAACACTGGCTGATCCAATGGACGGAAATCGCCGGAAGCAAAGCGATGATTATCGATTGTGTCCTGCCATCCGGTAACGAAATGGTCAATTGGATCCGAAGAAAGGCGACAGAGAAAGGGGGCAGTTTTACTCCCTCCGCAGCGGTTTTGTTAGGCGAATATCTCGGCAGCAACACCCAACGCGCGGCTGTTGAGATTGAAAAACTGCTGACTTATGTCAACCTTGAACGTCCGGTGGATGATGACGATGTCCGCAGATTGAGCATTCAGGAGCAGCAAAGTGATATCTTCGAAATGGTGGATGCGATTGGCTCGCGCGATGGCGACACGGCACTCAAACTACTGCACCTTTTGCTGGAAGATCAACCCTTTCTGATGGTTTTTTCCATGATCATCCGTCAATTCCGTTTGATCTTGCAGGCGCGTGAAATCATTGATGCGGGTGGTGACGAACAGGCTGTGGCAAAACAGCTCGGTCAGCATCAGTTTGTCGCCCGTAAGGTGGCCGCCCAGGCACGACGTTTTGAGCTGCCTACCCTTGAATCAATTTATCATCAATTGCTCCAAATCGATTTGGATGCCAAAAGCGGGGGAATGGCGGGGGATGCGGCATTAGATGTGTTGATCGCCCGGTTGGCAAACGGCTTGCTTTAAAATCCTGAGTACGCAGATCGCGCAGGGACTCCAAAAAATACTTAGGTCGGTCAAATTTAATTGTTTTGTGCCCCATCGGAGTATATGCCAGGCATGATTGAAGGGTGTATCTTGGTATAATGAGGATGTTTGGAAGTTGGATCAAGCCAGAATAAGATTTCTAATTACGAGAAAGGGATGCAATCATTGTGAGTGGTTTAGATTTACGAGTGGCAACCCTGAACATCAGCGGCGGGGAAAAAACGTTTGAGGAATTCCCGCACGACACCTGGCAATCTCGCCAGGATGCGCTGGGCATATTAATTAAGCGCCTGGATGCGGATGTGCTCTGCCTTCAGGAAACCTCGCAGTATATCGATGCGGATGGTGTCACCCACAGCTTGATGGATTATGTCAACCACACTGGCAATTATGACTTTGCCTTTTTTGGGCAGACCCTCTCAATGGAAACGCATATGCAGGTGAAGAAAGACGTGATGGTCACCGGTGTTTTTAGTGATTGGTGGAACTGGGCTAAAGGGAATTCCATCCACGCCCGCATTCCTTTTGCAAGGCTGGGCGATCCTGCCCGGCCCGGTTCACCACGGAACATCCCGCTTTTTCGCCCACAATCGTATCAGGGCACCCGGGATACGGACCCGCGTTATGCGGTCATCGCCCGTCTCAAGGAGTCACCCTTTCCCTTTGTGGCTACGCTGCATCTTTCAACGCTGGTAGGCGAAAGGGACCCCCTTTCTCTGCCCAACAAAATTGAGCAATCGAAGGCCATGCGCTATCAACAGGTGGAACGCCTGCTGGACCTGGTGCGTGAACACATTCTGCTGCAAGACAAACCGCTGATTTTAGCAGGTGACTTCAATGCCCCGGCAGGTGAACTTTGCATCTCGCATCTGCTTGAATCGCAGAACGATTTTGTCCGCTTGGTACCTGAGAACGAAGAGCCCACGCACCCAATGTCGGATAAGCCCATCGATCATATATTTTTTCATCCGCGCGCGCGGCTGGTTGATTATTCATGCCGCATTGAGGCGGGCGATCTCAGCCGCAGAGCGTCAGATCACCTGCCGGTTGTGGCGAATTTGCAGATAAAATAGAGCCGTTATAAAAAGTACGCTGACCTGATGCGTTTTCGCGATAAAGGGCAGCGTTTTTCTATCTATTTGATCATAAGAAAGACAGGAGCAAGTTTTTATGCCAACGAATTTAAAGCGTCATTATTTTGGGACGGATGGCATCCGTGGTAAGGTTGGGGAATTTCCCCTTGTCCCCCATTTTGTCACCCACCTTGGCTTTGCTGCAGGCATTGTCCTCTCGCGTACCGTCAATCAGCCGACGTTCGTAATCGGACGCGATACGCGCCAATCGGGAGAAATGCTGCAAAGCGCGCTGACCACCGGTTTGCTGGCCAGCGGTGCCACAGTTGTGGATTTGGGTGTGATGACCACCCCCGGTGTCGCTTTTATGGTGCGCAAAATCAACGCTGAAGCTGGTGTGGTGATCTCTGCATCCCACAACCCGGTTGAGGAAAACGGCATAAAATTTTTCAATGCAGAAGCGCTTAAGTTGAGCGAAGATGTCGAACTTGAAATCGAATCTCTGCTGAATGAGCCCATGGACCAACTGGACAGTGAAACAAAGGATTATGGCCGCAGAATTGACGGCTCGGATATGCGCGAATTATATGTCAATAACCTTGTGGATGAACACAACGGGTTTTCGATGGACGGATTGCGCCTGGTGTTGGATTGTGCCAATGGCGCTGCTTCATGGTATGCACCACAGGTGTTCTCGAGGTTGGGCGCGGATGTGGTTGTGAT
This sequence comes from Anaerolineaceae bacterium, assembly GCA_016841365.1. GTDB lineage: Bacteria > Chloroflexota > Anaerolineae > Anaerolineales > Anaerolineaceae > Brevifilum. The sequence goes on along the minus strand of JAENZI010000007.1, from coordinate 58,857 downwards.
CCATGCTTCACCCACAGGGAAAAATATCAATGAGCACGCAGGGTCAGAGCATGTGCGGCGGCAACCCGAAGATCTGCATACATTGATCGAAAAATTCGATGCAAATTTTGGGATTGTATTTGACGGTGACGCAGACCGCGTCATTTTTGTGGATGAGGCGGGCAACCTGGTGGACGGCGATCACATGCTGGCAATTTTGGCTGATTATTTCGTCTCTGAAGGCAGGTTATTAGGCAATACCGTGGTGAGCACCACCATGCGTAACGGCGCTTTGGTGAAATATTTTGCTGACCGCAAAATTGATTTTACCGAGACACCAGTCGGCGATAAATATGTCATGTCTGAACTGATCGGTCTGAAGCATCAAACTGACCGACCCAATCAAATCGGGCTGGGCGGGGAACAGTCGGGGCATATCATCTTGATGGATGAGACGCATGCCACCGGAGATGGCTTGCGCTCAGCAATCTATCTGATCCGCGCCTTTATGTCCAGCGGCAAATCTACCCTGGCAGAACTTGCCGACAGCATCCATAAATATCCGCAGGTGATTGCATCTGCTGTGGTCGCCCAGAAAACAGACCTTGATCAGCTTGAGCAGGTGACGGCACTGCGCGAAGAATTGGAGCGCACGCTACCCGGCTTGACCAGGCTCAATCTGCGGTATTCGGGCACAGAACCCAAAGTACGTTTGATGCTGGAAGCTGATAACCGCCACACCGAAGATGAACTGGCACAAAAAGCCTTCACGTTGTGCAGTGCGGTTCAATCTGCAACCGGTACACCTGAAGGCAGTTTTCTTGAGGTGCTGAATGTAACCCGGGGCGGGCTGGTTGCCCGTGTGTGATGATTGAGGTACCCGTATGAGGTATGATTAGCGTCACTAAATTTAAAGGCGGAGATAATTTCAGGAGTAATGCATGGACATGGATAATATTAATTTTGAGGGGTTAAAGATCTCACAATTAGGTGTTATTTTCAATCAGATCAACCGCAAGTTGGTGAACGCGCAAAATGCCAGCCAGTGGGACCCGGCGATCTCAGCCATGGCTGATTTTTTAAAGGTGTTGGACCGGTTGCTGATATCAGACAATACATTGATTGCAAAAGCCCCAGTGGATTCTTCCCGCGCATTCAGCATGTTATTAACCCTGGCGGCTACCGGCACCCAGTATCGACATGAACAGTTCAAGCCCAAGGATGCCGACGGTAAGGCGCGCCGAGAAATAATTGACCAGGTTTATCTAACTGTCACGGGCGCATTGCGCCAGAAGGCAATTCACCTTGCCAAGCGTTACCTGGGTGCCCCGGTCTTCGACAGCCTGCGCGAGGCAATCGATCATGAAATTCTCCCGCTGTTAGACAGCCTGGATTATGAGAAAGATCCTAACCGCTGGATGCCCTTCAGGGTGGTTCAAATTGCCAACATCTATGAGCGGCTGTATGATTTCAGGCTGCGCACCATGGAACCTTTGTTGGTCGGCGATGGCGATAGCCTGGGGTTGCTGCGTATGATCTATGATCGCAAATATTTGCGGTTTGGCACCTCTGGGGTGCGGGCGCGCTGGGGGGCTGACTTCACGGAACGCCGGGCCAAGCAGGTCGTTCAGGCTGTTTGCGATTTTCTGAATGATGTGGACGTGCCGGATTATGTCGGACATGAGGATTTAGCAGGCCGGAAAATTGTGATCGGTTATGACACCCGGCGCAATGCAGATCTTGTATCTGAGTGGACGGCTTCGGTTTGCCTGGCAAATGGCTTCGAGGTTGAGCTCGCAGACCGTGATACACCCACACCGGCGCTGGTTTATTACCTGACTGAATTTCTGCCCCCGGATGAGGTGGCTGGTTTATTGATCTGCACAGCCAGCCATAACCCGCCAGAATGGCAGGGCATCAAGTTCAATCCCCGTTTGGGTTATCCCGCACCCACCAATGTGACGGATTTCCTCGCGTTCCACATCAACGAGTTGCAGTTGCTGGATGTCGATGCGCGTACGGCTGATCTTGAAGAGGCTCGAAAAAGAGGTATGCTGCAAGGTTTTGATCCCCTGGATGATTATGTGAGCTGGATCAAGGATAACGGCAATGGGAATGCACGCATTCCGATCGATTTCGACCGGATCCGGGAATTTTTCAGCGATAAGATGCTGGTGATCGATGAATTTCATGGGTCTGGGCGGGGGTATATGACCCGTCTGGCGGGGGAAGCCGGGGTGCGCTATACGGTCATTCATGCCCAGCGTGACCCAGACCTGACGGGGTTGGATTATGCCAACCCGGAAGAGCCTTTCATCAATCCGCTTAAGGAAAAGGTAGCCGAAACCGGCGCACATCTTGGGTTGGGGATGGATACAGATGCGGACCGGTTTGGCGTGGTAGATAAGGGCGGTGTCTTTTTCCGCCCCAACCAAATCTTACCGATGCTGGTTCGATATTTGGGTGTGGAGCGCGGCCTGAAAGGCCGGGTGATTGCCACACAAACCGGATCGCCTTTGATTGAGATTTTAGCCGGGATGATCCGCGACAACGAGGAGAATGAACCTGCTGAGGGCGCATTACCCGCGTATGTCAGCCATCCTTTCTATCACATAAAAATTGGTACAAGCGAAGACCGCATCCTGGAGCACGCATTCCTGGTGCCGGTGGGCATCAAGTACATCGAAGAGATCCGCCGTGTAGACCGCGCTTACCAATCCGAAAAGCCGCTGCCAGATAATTGGCGTGATAGGATCTTGATTGGCGGCGAGGAATCATCGGGACTGACCACACGCGGTCACATTACAGATAAAGATGGCCCCTGGGCGAACCTTTTGATCATGGATATGCTGGCATATTTTGGCACCCGAGTAGAGAATCCGCTGACGACTATCTCGGAGATATGGGAAGATACCGTACAGATGGCGGGGCTGTGGAAGTCCTATGGCAGTTCGCCAGATGATGAGACTTCCAACACCGGCCGCACGGATGTGGATGCGCCATTAGAGGCAAAAGAAGCCTTTATTAATTATTACTTAGATCTGCCTGATACTGAAGGTCATCCTGAGGTCGCTGGGATGGAACTCGGTTTTCTGGGTGGCATCCGCTATGATGTGGCTGAAATGCTGCTGCGTGACACTGATGGCGATGAACGTTATCAATTGCGCGTGAGGGCCTCTGGCACTGAACCGATCAACCGGGTGTATGTCGAAAGTAAGGATCCTAAATTGGGTAAAAAGATCATGGATGCAGCCTTAGCCAAGTTAGAATCGCTGACCATCGAAGAGATCCGCAAAGCCTACAGCGAATGGCGCCTGGTGGACATGCTCTCTCAGACACGCCTGACAGATAAGACGCGCCAGGCTGTTTTGGATACGATCCGTGAGAATGGATGGGCGCTGGATGAAGTAAAAGATAAACTGATCAAATCCATGCAGGTTTTGGAGAACCGCAACCGGAAAATTGCCCAAAATTGGCTGGCGGCGCTGGCTTAACCTCGGGCTTTAACCTTGAGAATAAATAAAACTGCCGTGTTTCTCTAACCAAAGAAACCGGCAGTTTATGCTTAATAACGCTATTGACCCCCTTTGATGATGATCAGGGTTTGGCTGCTGTAGGCATAGAAACCCAGTGGTATTGTGGTTTGCCTGAAGATATGGTCGCGCAAAGCAAGGGCAAACTCGCTTTGGTTTGCCAGTCTGCCGTAATCATCGATCTCAAAAAATGGATGGTAACGGGCGGCCAGGTGGTCTACCCGCTGCATATCCAGTTTGATTTGCGGCCAGTCATCCTGGGGGAAGAGGATGGGATGGTCGGCTAAAAGGATCAGTTCATCTGGCAGGGTAGGCAGCATTTGCCGAAGGTCTTTCAAGAAGATTAGCGGGTAGGTTTCTTCACGCAATTCGTAGTCACGGTTGGCATCTCTGTGGGTGATGTAAGGGGCAAAAAGGTCTGAGGCTTCTAAAACCCGCACCTGCACATAGGCGTTCCCGCCAGCCGGGATATCTTCAATGGCAACATTTTCTCCGGCTGTCCCGCCTAACACCAATTGCATCGGCAGCAACTCACCGTCAAACTCGTGAGCAACGTTCAAATAATAGACCGTGATGGTTTTTCCGAGGAAGTCAAAATTTCGCTGGTGGATTGCCCGATCCAAAAGTTGAAAGCTGACAAATGCCCAAAGATCGTTGATCTCGTTCAGCCGGTTGAAACCAATTTGTGTGACGTGAAAATAGGACCAATCAACAACCCTGTCGTTGGTATCTCTGAAAGGAAACAACACAGCCGGCTGCAGCGGTACCGGGCTGGGCGAGGGGGTCGCGCTGAGCGTAGGGTAAGGGGTCAGGGTGATCGATGGAGTCATCGTTGGCTGAGGCGTGATCGTAAACGCCAGCGTTGCGGTTGGCGTGATTGTGGGTGTGTGGGTGACCGTAGGCGTGGAGGTGCTGGTGGAGGTAGGCGTGAGCATAGGAATTTCTGTTCCGGCGGCCTGGCAGGCAACCGTACTCCATAAAAGTAGGAGGATGATAATGGCTTGCAGAAGTCGGGCGGGTGAGGGGTGCATTTGGCTGATTGATTGTTCTGCTTATGAACGGGTGATCGCTGCCGCCCCATAACCGACCACCGACGATGAGTCACCGGTGGAAGAGGCGGATGTATCATAGTTGAGGAGTGTGACACCGTTCCCACCGATTTCTTGTGTGCACCAAAGCACTGTGGCAATAGCCGACAACCCGCAGGCGTGGCCTTCCCCGGCGTCCTTCAAGTCGAACAGACCTTCAGGCGAGAATTCAGCCAGGGTTGATAACACTTTATTGTCGAGTTGATTAGCAACGGCTTCAGGGTAAAAATGTGAAAGGTCACTGCTGGCGACCAGCAAGACGGATTCGTCTTTGAGGCAGTCAGCCAGCGCTTTGCCAAGTATCCGGGCAGTTCGGCGGGTTTGATCACGGAGCATGATAGGGATCAATTTGAAGTCGTTTGCCAGGGCGCACTGCAAAAAAGGTAGTTCAATTTCCAGTGAGTGCTCCTGGTCGTTAGCGATCGGGGTCATTCCGACTCTGATCCTCTCTTGTAACGTCTTATCGATTTTCTCGAGCTGTTCTTCTGCGATGGGGATATCCCCCAGTGGTGTGCGATACGCACTGTGGGCACTGGTCAGGATGGGGTGCGGGTGATATTGGTGCAGAGGTGAGACGACTACGACCAGGTCAAAGGATTTGCCTTTGACAGATTTGAAGGCATGCCCTGCAACTGCGCCTGAATAACGATAGCCTGCATGCGGGGCAACCACGCCAATGACCTCTCCAGGTAGTTTAGGCAGGTCGGCTTCGTTGATGTAACTATCTACAGCGCGCTTGAGTTGTTGTGGGTTGGCACTATACCATGTGCCAGCAATGGGTGAGGGTCTGACAATTTTATCAATCATCATAATAGAATTTTAGCATATCCCCATACTGATTGCTATTCGCGGCATGGATGAACAAAGATTAAGGCTGGATAGTTGTTTCCCTGATGACCAGTTCGGTAGGCAGGATGATTCGTTTTGGTGTCGCAGTGTCTTTGCTTTCTAATTGATCGATCAGGGTTTGGGCGGCAATCGATCCCATCTGGTGTATGGGCTGACGGATGGCGGTCAGCGCAGGTTTGTGCCGGGCTGCCGCCGGGAGGTCGTCAAAACTGACCACTGCAATATCTTCAGGGACGCGCAAACCCGCTTCCTGGATAGCCTGGATTGCGCCGAAGGACATCATATCACTGGCGACAAACAACCCATCAAACTCAGTTCGAGAGAGAAGGGCTTTTGTCTGGACATAACCCCCTTCCTCAGTGTAATCGCCGTAAGCAATGTGCTCTTCGAGAATTGGTAGATGGTTCTCCTCTAATCCCCGTTTAAACCCGATCAAGCGGTCATACCCGCTGTACAGGTCCATGTTGCCGGTGATCGTCGCTAGGCGTTTTCTCCCCGTCCTCACCAGGTACCTGACAGCCATCGCCGACCCATGCACATTGTCGGCGTCCACGCTGCTCACCTCAGGGTGATCGTTGCGACCGATCTGTACCATCGGAACATTTCTTTGAATCAGGCCGTCAACCAGCGGGTCATCAATCATGTTGGAGGCAATAATGATCCCATCAATCAGGCGGTTGTTGAGGATATTGCTGTTGGCGCGCTTTTCGTAATCCGGTTCAAGCAGCCAGAGCATGAGCGTGTAATTATTAACAGTGCAGGTGGATGAGATCCCGTGGGCGACCATGCTGAAAAATGGGTCTGTATAAAGGCTGCTGTAGGATGTTGGGATCACCAGGCCTAACACACGCGAGCGCCCAGTCATCAGACTGCGGGCAACCGGGTTGGGTTGGTAACCCTTCTCGTCTATGATCGCCTGCACCTTGACCCGGGTTCGATTGCTGACATTGGGGTCGTGGTTGATCACCCGTGAAACCGTGGAGCGGGATACACCAGCAATTTGTGCAATTTCATTAATGGTGGTCATATTGTTTAAGTTCTCACAACAAAACAGGTCATTTTCCAGGTCGACGCGGAAAAATGACCTAAATTTCTGATCGGGCTGGTTAATTTTCGTTTGGTGAGTACACAAAGCTCTTGCTAATCAATTTTATCTTACACGATAACAACTATGTTGTCAAAAGTATTTTCCACGAATTGATAAAAATTGAATTGAAGAATAACCCGGCAATTCTTGGTTTTCATCCAGCGCCATATGTTATGATATTTTCAGCGAACAGGAGATTGGGATGCGAATATCTAAGCGGGCATGGGCGGTCTTTCAAGCACTTTTTGTTACCTTTTTATGGTCAACATCATGGATTTTGATCAAATTGACTTTGGATGAAATCCCACCCCTGACTTTTGCAGGCTTGCGCTATTTTTCGGCGACCCTAATGCTCTTGCCAATGATTTTCATCAAGCATCGGGCTCAATTTTCGTCTTTGAGTGGCGCTGATTGGCTCGGTCTGGCTGTATTGGGGGTAGTTTACTATTTTCTGACCCAGGGCGGACAATTCCTCACCCTGAGCTATCTGGATGCAACACCTTTCAGCTTATTGCTTAATTTCACCACGGTTCTGACAGCGTTGTCGGGAATTGTGTTTCTACAAGAAGTTCCTTCATCCCGCCATTGGACTGGCATTGGCATTTTCCTTGTTGGCGTTCTGTTATATTTCTTTCCGTTTCAGGGTGGGTCTACAAGGTTTTTAGGCTACGTGTTTGCCGGGGTGACAATCTTCGCCAATGCGATAGCCGCGATTTTAGGCCGATCTGTTAACCGGGAGCGCAGAATCTCACCGGCGGTTGTCACTGTGATCAGCATGGGAATCGGGTCTGTTTTATTGCTGGGTGCAGGGCTGGCAGTTGAGGGACTTCCTCAGTTGAGTCTTAAATCGATGCTGGTTGTGGCATGGTTGTCCGTTGTCAACACCGCCTTTGCCTTCACATTATGGAATCGCACGCTGCAGGATTTGACTGCCGTGGAATCAAGTGTAATCAATAACACCATGCTGATCCAAATTGCATTCCTCTCCTGGGCATTTTTGGGTGAGCGGTTGGGCTTAATGGATCTGATCGGCCTGCTGATTGCTGCAATTGGAATTGTCATGGTGAATCTCAAAACGCCGAAGCAAGCCTGAACCTATTCTAATTGTCAATCATCGTCGTTTTGTCTTAATGGATAAACCCGCATTATTGTTAACATCGTTAACCATTTGTTCAAATCTTGTTGACAAATTGTGTGGGTTAGTGTAATATGGAATTGGAACCGTTCCCAATTCTTTCTGTTCTATCGCCTTGATTTGAGTCAGTTTTATGTTAAAAAGGCCCGGTTCTTTAGCGGAGAGATGACATTTCAATGGATGAAGTTGGTTATTTTTGGGTGAGTACACAAACTGACGTTTCCAAAATTGGGAGCGATACCAAAAACCATGATTTATCCTGTCCAAACATCCGCAAATATTCACCATTGTTCATAATTCAGAATCTGCTTCAAATAAAAGGAGGTGTTTAGGGATCAATAAACCCTGTTCGTTAAGCTGTTCCTTTTTTTAACCCTGAGATATTCGTAAGGATATTTCAGCAGATGGTCAAAACCAATCATCTTAAAGGAGAAAAGTGATGAAAAAAAGAATTTTGTTAATTTTGAGCCTGGTGCTCATCCTCAGCATGTTCCTGGCGGCTTGCCAACCTGAAACACAAGAAGCTGTTCAGGAAGCCGTTGAAGAAGTTGCTGAAGAAGTAGAAGAAGCTGTGGAAGAGGTCGAAGAAGAAGTTGCAGAAGAGGTCGAAGAAGAGGTTGCTGAGGAAACAGAAGAAGCGGCAGCCGCAGGCCCTGACCTTGACCCGGCTGAAGTGGCTGCTTCACTTCCACGTGAAGAAACCGTGTATATCGCTGGTCTGCAGTGGAGTGCAGTTGTGGGCTGGAATCCCTATTCCTCAGCCAACAACAATGCCATGGGTATTGCCGCAGGCAGTAACGCACGTGTTCCGATCTTTGAGACACCCTATATGTATAACATGATCAACGGCGAGCAGATTCCATTGCTGGCGGATGGTCCCTGGACATGGAATGATGACATGACCGAGATCACCTTCACGCTTAAGGATGCCGCGATGTGGAGCGATGGCACACCGGTGACCGCCGAAGATGTGGCTTACACCTGGGCGACCCATGTAAAATATGAGACCACCGCAGGCGTTGGTTATGGGGATTATATTGACAACGTGGAAGCCATGGATGACAAAACCGTTGTTGTTAAAGCTAAACTGGATGAAGATGGCAATGCGATTAACCCCCTGCTCCTGAAAGCCTATGTAAGCAGTGAATATGTTGTGCAAAAAGCCTGGACCGAAATCCTGGAAGCGCGCGCCGGTAATGATGCAACCGCTTTGAAGGAAGACCCCGCTTTAGATTTCGTATCATCAGGACCTTACACGAAGTTCTATGATGACGATCAAAAGGTCGTTTACATTCGTGACGATAACTATTGGGGCCAGGATGCTTCCATGTGGGGTGCCTTGCCTGTGCCGAAGTATCTGGCGCACACTATTTACGCAGACAACAATGCAGGCTTCCTCGCTCTGAAAGCGGGTGAAGTGGATGTCAGCCAGCAATTCAATGCCAATGTTCAGGATCTGTGGTTGGTGGATAACCTTCCGATTTCGACCTGGATGGAAGAGGCACCCTATGGCCTGACAGCCAGCCTCCCGACCGCCTATTTCAATCTTGAATCCTTCGGCTTGGATAACATCGCAGTACGCAAAGCCATTGCCTATGCCGTGGACTATGACACTATCATCGCCAATGCCATGACCAACCAGTCGCCAACCTTTGACCAGGTGCCGCGATCCGTGATGAACCCCACCGCTGGTGAGCAGGCGCTCTACGATCAGGAAGCTGTTGCCGATCTGCAATGGGTTGGCAATGATATTGAAGGCGCAAATGCCATTTTGGATGAAGCTGGCATTGTGGACACCGATGGTGACGGATGGCGCGAACTGGATGGACAGAAACTTTCCTACAACGCAGTCTGCCCCAATGGCTGGTCTGACTGGCAGGCGGCAATGGAAATCGTGGCCGCTGCTGGCGAAAAGATCGGCATCGAGATCACAACCCTTTATCCTGAATGGGGTGTGTATCAGACCGTGTTCGTCAATGGTGATCAGCAAGAATATGACATCTTCATGGTGTGGAGTGACGGCGCTGGCCCAACCCAACCTTGGGGTCGTGTCCGCCAGTTGATGTATGGCCAATTTGCTGAAACCCAGGGCAACTGGAACGGTAACTGGGGTGGCTATATTAACCCCCGCATCGATGAGATCGTTAATGAGATCCCCTCTGTGACCGACCAGGATCGTTTGGTTGAACTCTACACAGAAGCCACCGAGATCTACCTGACCGATATTCCTTCATTCACCCTGATGTATCGCCCAGACCAATTCTACACAGTCAACGAGACAATTTGGACGAATTATCCTTCAGCGGAAGATGGACGGAACATCCCGCCGATGAACCTGCTTGATGGATTCAGCATTGCAGGTCTGTATGAGCTCGAGCTTGTCAATCCGTAAACCGTAATCCAATCTTAGCCGCCATGTCCCAGCTTGCTGAGGACATGGCGGTTTTTAATAACGCTGATCAAGAGGAGGAGGTGTCTGATTGAAAGGCTACGTCAAATACTTTAGTGGTAAGTTGGTCTGGTTCTTAATTACTTTGGTAGCCGCATTTGTTTTGAACTTTGTTTTGCCCCGCTTAATGCCAGGTGACCCTGTAGCAATCATCACCCAAAGGACGGTTCAGGGGATGGCAAGTCAAGCAGGTATCCAAAAGGTTTACCAGCAATACGCAGAACTCTTCGGCACGAACAAACCCATCCACGAACAATTTATCATATACATACAAAATATCCTTAAAGGAGATTTCGGTCTCTCCTTCAGCCAATATCCTCGGCCTGTAGCCGATATATTAAAATCATCCATTTGGTGGACGGTGGCACTTCAGTTCCCCGCGATCATTCTTGGCTGGTTGATCGGGAACACATTGGGGGCGTTAGCTGCCTATCTCAAAAAAGGATTTGATAAAGTCATTATGCCCGTCAGTATCTTCATCAGCAATTTGCCCGCCTTTGGGATGGCAGTTGTTCTGCTGGTGATCTTTGGGGTTAAACTGGCGTGGTTCCCAACTTCGGGCGGATATGGATTTGATATGATCCCCAACCTGAGCTGGGGCTTTATTTGGTCGGTGATCGTTCACTATCAACTGCCGTTCTGGTCGATTGTCTTGATCGCAATCGGCGGCCAGGCAATCGGTATGCGCTCCATGGCGATCTATGAGCTGAATGCGGACTATGTTAAATACAGCCGATTTTTAGGAATCAAAGACCGCACCACAATCAAGTATGTTTTCAGAAACGCCATGCTCCCCCAAATTACCGGCCTGGCTTTGTCGATTGGGACCATGATTGGCGGCGCATTGGTGGCTGAGGTGATTTTCAGCTATCCAGGGTTAGGTTCCACGATCTTAACCGCGGTGATGGGGCAGGATTACCCGCTTATTTCGGCTGTCACCTTAATTATCGCCCTGATGGTGCTGTCAGCCACATTCTTAATTGAAATTTTATACGGCTTTATCGATCCCCGTATTAAAGCGGCTCAAACGGATTAAGGGGAGGAATAATCATGAAACACACCATAAGAGAAATTTTTCACTCTCCAAAATTCTTAGTCGGCTTTTCTATTTTTATGTTCATCCTGCTGGTTGTGATCTTTTATCCGCTGTTTGTCACAGCAGAACCTTTGGAGATCATTGGGAAGGGAACCTTTTTTGAACCCGGTATTTACGTCAATGTTTATGATGGGGTCAATTCTAAACAGTACACCCTGAATCTCGATGATGCTGCTGAGAAACGTATTGCCAGTAAACTGGGCGATCAGGAACGGTTGGATATGCAGGAATGGCTATTATCTTTTGGCATCCCTGAAGAAGAAATAGACATTTATGATACTGAAAAGCTAATTGAGCTATGGGAGAATAATTACGATCGCTCGATCCGCTTCCCGGGGATGACTTCTGCCCGTCAAAAATATTTTGGCAGATTAAACACGTCGTTAGCCGGCCTTCTATCGACTGAAGGGATTGTGCTCGCAGCAGAAAACCAGGAAACGGGCGAGCTGGAATCAACCGGCATCATTGAACAAACCAATTATCTCAATGTGGGGCAGGTGGCTAATGTACGGGTATTGCCGCTGGGTACGGATAACTTTGGCCGGGATATGCTCACAGAACTCGTTTCCGCCACCGGCACCTCGCTCAAGATCGGTTTCATCGCAGGCTCAATCGCCACAATGATCGGCCTGACTTTGGGCTTGCTTGCTGGTTACATTGGCGGATGGGTGGATGACATCATCATGTTCTTTACCAATCTTTTCACTGTCATCCCCAGCATTGTGCTGCTGATATTAATCTCTTACAGCATTGGGCAAGAGCAGCGCGGCGCTGTGACCGTTGCTGTGGTGATCGGGTTCACTTCATGGGTGTGGACTACTCGTGCTGTGCGCGCCCAGGTGATCTCACTACGGCATCGTGATCATGTCAATCTTTCTAAACTCTCCGGACACTCTGTCGGACATATCATCGTACATGATATCTTGCCATACATCGCTTCCTATGTGGTGATGGCGTTTATTCTCCAAATCTCATCCGGCATCCTGGCGGAAGCGGGGTTGTCAATTTTGGGCTTAGGACCCAAGACAACAGATGTGCCCACACTGGGCTTGATGATGAATTGGGCGATGATCTATTCCGCGCATATTATGGGAAAATGGTGGGCATACTTTCCTGTGATCGTTGTAATCGCTTTGGTTTCATTTTCAATGAACTTGATGAATACAGGGCTTGACCAGGTGTTCAATCCTGCGTTGAGAGAGTAGGCAAATTCTATGGCAAAGAAAATCTTAGAAGTAAAAGAATTAACGACAAAGTACATCACCCGTTTCAAGGAAAATGTTTACGCGGTGGATCATGTTTCACTGACCGTTGAAGAAGGAAAATCGTTGGGAATTGCGGGAGAGTCGGGTTGCGGGAAGTCGACTCTGGCGTTGAGCCTGATGGGCTATTATTTCCCGCCTCTGTACTATACCAGCGGCGAAATTATCATTGATGGGCAGAACATTTCGGGGATGAAACCCGATGATGTGCGTAAATCGATTCTGGGGAAGGAGATCGCTTATATCCCCCAGGCGGCCATGAATGCCCTCAACCCCACCCAGAAGATCATCCGGTTTATCGAGGATGTGGTGCACGCGCATCACCCGGACGCCACCAAGGAAGAAATTTACGATCTGGCGCGCACGCGCTTTGAACGGCTTGGTCTGCCCGCCAGTGTCTTGGAGAAGTACCCGGTCGAGCTTTCGGGTGGGATGAAGCAGCGTACGGTGATTGCAACGTCCGTGATTCTTGGACCGAAAGTGTTGATCGCAGATGAACCTTCCTCTGCATTGGATGTGACTTCACAGAAGAAAGTGATCAAGATGCTGCGCGACCTGATGGAAACGGAGATCATCAAATCCATGATCTTCATTACCCACGAGCTGCCGCTGCTTTATAACGTGACGGATGACATTATGGTCATGTATGCTGGGCAGATTGTTGAAAAAGCCAATGCCGAAGAAGCGGTGTTTGACCCCCTGCATCCGTATGCTAAGGGTCTGATGGGCGCGATCATCGTGCCAGAAGAGGGCTTACGGGATGTCAAATTGACCGCCATCCCTGGCGTACCGCCTAACTTGAAAAACCCACCGGATGGATGCCGATTTGCCGAGCGTTGTAAATATGCCGTGCCGCAGTGTAAAGTGATCAAAGTCGGCATGACTGAGGTGGGGGATGGCCGTGAATACCGCTGTATTTTCTCGGAAGAAGAGTTGAGGGAGTTTTATAAAGATGCCCAATAAACAGGAACCTTTACTTAAAGCAGTCGGGTTAACCAAAGAATTTGGCTTTGGACGCCAGAAAACGCTCGCGGTAGCTGGCGTGGACATAGAACTTAAAGAAGGTGAAGTGATCACGATCGTCGGGGAATCGGGCAGCGGGAAGACGACTTTTGCCAAGATGATCCTGGGGTTGATTGCTCCAACTGGTGGTGAAATTTACTTCCAGGGGCAATTGCGCGATATCAGCACCTATAAGAAAAAACTGGAATATTGGAAGAATATTCAGGCTATCTTCCAGGACCCTTACTCGGCCTACAATATTTTTCACAAGATCGATAGCGTTTTGATGGACTGCATTCGGATGCGCGGCGGCGGGAATCTACCTCACAAGGAAAAAGTGAAGATGATGACCGAGGCCTGCAGCTTTGTCAACCTGAAATTTGAAGAATTGACCAATAAGTATCCCTTTGAGCTTTCAGGTGGACAGATGCAGCGTTTGATGATTGCGCGCATCTTTTTGCTTGACCCAAAAATTCTGATCGCCGATGAGATCACATCAATGATTGACGCCTGCTCCCGTGCAACCATCCTCGATATGCTGATGGAGCTTCGGGATAAGATCGGCATGACCGTGATCTTTATTACTCATGATGTTGGATTGGCGTATTATGTTTCCGATAAGGTGTATATCATGGAGAAGGGTCTGTTTGTTGAAAGCGGGACGCCGGACGAGGTCATCCTGCACCCGAAAGAACCTTACACGAAGCGTCTGATCAGTGATGTGCCAAAGATTTATGAGGAATGGGATCTTTCGACGGTGTAAATTGAGGTATCTCGATTAGCACTTATTTATTGGGTAAATAACATACAGATTTCGTGAACACAATTGGGGATTTTCCCCCTGCCTTAATTGGCAAGAAGGTATTGCCCGTAAAACAACATATCTATTAAACATGAGGAAAAAATGAACAGAATTGATAACTTGATTGAACAAATGACACTCGAGGAAAAAGCAGCTTTGTGTATCGGTGCCAGTGCCTGGACGACGGTTGAGGTTGAAAGGCTTGGCATTCCATCCATTTGGGTTTCTGACGGTCCGCACGGATTACGCAAAGTAGAAAATGAGCAAGAAATTACCCAAAAGAGCGTGCCTGCCACCTGTTTCCCGACGGCATCTTGCCAGGCATCGACCTGGAATACGGCACTCATTAAAAAGATGGGTGACGCCTTAGCTGAAGAGGCACACGCGCTCAATGTGGATGTGGTTCTTGGGCCAGGTGCGAACATTAAGCGTACACCGCTTTGCGGCCGCAATTTTGAATATTATTCAGAAGACCCCGTTCTGTCTGGCGAAATGGCAGCCAGTCTGATCGAAGGGCTGCAGGGGAAGGGCGTCGGTGCCTCGCTCAAGCACTTTGTGGCTAATAATCAGGAATATCAACGTTTTTCGATCAGTGCGGAGGTGGATGAACGCACACTGCGCGAGATTTACTTGCGCTCGTTTGAGATTGCCGTCAAAAAAGCTAAACCGTGGACGGTGATGTGCGCTTATAACAAACTCAATGGCGACTATTGTTCAGAACATCACGAATTACTGGTTGAAATTCTGAAGGAGGAGTGGGGGTTTGAGGGGTTCGTGGTTTCTGACTGGGGTGCTGTCCATGACCGGGTGAAGGCGCTAAGAGGCGGTCTTGATCTTGAAATGCCCGGGCCGCAACCGCTACGGCTCAAAGCCTTGATTCAGGCGGTTGAGACAGGCGAATGCGATGTTAAGGTTTTAGACGAAACTGTCCGCCGGCTGTTGGAGATTATCTTCAAATCGCAGGAGGTCTCTGGCAATGAGACATTTGACCCGGATGCCCACCACAAGCTGGCGCACGAGATTGCCAGTGAGGGGATTGTGCTGCTCAAAAATGATGGCTTGCTGCCACTCAAAGATCAGAAACAGATTGCCGTGATCGGTCACTCCGCCAATGAGCCCTATTTCCAGGGTGGCGGGAGTTCGCACATCAACCCCATTAAGCTCGACAATCCGCTTGATGAACTACAGAAACTCGCTGGCGGTGCAGAGCTTGTGTTTGCACAGGGCTATACCGATCAAGACATGCTGAACCAGGAACTGATCGATGAGGCAGTGAAGGTTGCTGAAGATGCAGAGGTAGCCTTGTTGTTCATCGCTTTGCCATCCTCGAAAGAATCGGAAGGCTATGACCGCCCGGATCTGGACTTAACCCAGCAGCAGATCAACCTGATCCAGGCGGTGGCCAAGGTGCAGGCAAAGACGGTGGTCATCCTGAATAGCGGTTCTGCTATCACCATGCAGCCCTGGCTTGATCAGGTCAGCGCTGTCTTGCAAGCCTGGATGATGGGGCAGGCAGGGGCTGGTGCAATAGCCGATGTTTTGTTTGGCAAGGTGAACCCCAGCGGTAAATTGGCCGAGACATTCCCGTTAGCCCTTGAGGATACACCTGCACACATCAACTACCCGGGAGAAGCGGGTAAGGTCCGCTATGGCGAAGGCTTTTTTGTTGGCTATCGCTACTACGAAGCCAAGAACATGCCGGTGCAGTTCCCCTTTGGTTACGGTCTGAGTTATACCAGTTTTGAATACAGCAATCCCAAGGTAGCAGGTAAGTTTGACGATATCGATGGTTTGGTGGTATCGGTGGATGTCACCAATACGGGCAAAGTCGCTGGCAAAGAGGTCGTGCAGGTTTATGTACATGACCATCAAGCCACGCTTACCCGCCCATACAAAGAATTAAAGGGGTTTGCCAAAGTTGATCTGGCACCCGGTGAAACTAAAACGGTGACAATTCCGCTGGGATTCCGCGCCTTTGCCTTCTTCCATCCGGAACATCACACATGGATCACGGAAGACGGCGATTTTGACATCTTGATCGGTGCCTCCTCGCAAGATATCCGCCATGTTCTCACCACAACCATGACATCCACCCTTAAATTGCCGAGCCTGCTTGACCGTGAATCAACCATTAAGGAATGGCTGTTAGATCCGCGTGGTGCAGCTGTGATCAAGCCCTTGTTCGATCAAATCCAGGCACAATTTGCCGAAACGATGGGCGGTGGCGAGGAGGGCATTGGGTTGGATGTGCTCGCCATGATCGGCGATATGCCGTTGGCCAGCGTGATGATGTGGAATCAATCTGCCTTTCCCAAGCCTGTGGATCAGATTGTGGATGAGATGTTAGAGCAGGTACACAAACAAGGATAGAATAGGCTGAACATCGAAAATTCAATGTGGTTGGAGGCCTGAGCGAATATGCAATTTGGGTATTTTGATGATAATAACCGTGAATATGTGATCACCCGACCTGACACACCTTTGCCCTGGATCAACTATTTAGGTATGCAGGATTATTTTGGGCTGATCTCGAACACGGCTGGCGGTTACTCTTTTTTCCAGGACGCCCGGTTGCGGCGGTTGATCCGCCACCGCTACAACAACGTCCCCCCCGATATGGGGGGGCGTTACATTTACCTGCGGGATGACCAAAGCGGCAGTTACTGGTCACCGACATGGATGCCGACACGCCATCCGGCGGAGGACTATGTTTGCCGTCATGGCATGGGATATAGCGTCATTGGTTCAGCCTATCAGGGTATTCGGGCGGATATCCGCTATTTTGTCCCCCCAGGAGAAACGCTTGAAATTTGGGATCTGACCATCGAAAACGAAACTGACCTCAATCGGGAGATTTCTGTCTTCTCTTGTGTAGAGTTTTGCTTGTGGGAAGCGCATGATGATGCGACCAACTTCCAGCGAAACCTGAACATTGGTGAGCTTGAGGTGGAAAGTTCAGTCATATTTCACAAGACGGAATACCGCGAACGCCGAAATCATTTTGCATTTTTTGCCTGCTCTGAACCCATACAGGGGTTTGAAACCCAGCGTGAAGCCTTTTTGGAGCCCTATCGGGGTTGGGAGAATCCGGCAGCGGTGGAGATTGGGAAGACATCCAACTCGTTGCGGGTGGGCTGGTCACCTGTGGGTGTCCAGCATTTGAAGGTCTCGTTAGCCCCGAATGAAAAGCGGCGGATCGTTTTTTTGCTTGGCTATCATGAAAACCCAGCGGACGCAAAATTCTCTCCCCATGGTTCGCAAACGATCAACAAGCAGACCGTACTCCCTGTGATCGAAAAATATCTCAATGTGAACCAGGTGGATGATGCCTTTACTGCTCTGCAAGAGGCTTGGGATGGGCTATTGGGTGTGATGCAAGTGAAATCTCCCAATAAACATGTAGACCGGATGGTGAACATCTGGAACGCTTATCAATGCATGGTCACCTTCAACCTGTCCCGGTCTGCTTCATATTTTGAATCCGGGATTGGGCGGGGAATGGGGTTCAGAGATTCGAACCAGGATTTACTGGGGTTTGTGCAGATGGTGCCGGAACGGGCACGGCAACGTATTTTAGACCTTGCGGCAACCCAACTTGAGAATGGGGGCGCCTATCATCAGTACCAGCCGCTTACCAAACGCGGCAATGACGCGGTGGGGAGCAATTTCAATGATGACCCTGCCTGGCTGATCCTGAGCACCGCAGCCTATCTGAAGGAAACGGCAGACTGGTCAATTTTGGAAGAGCGCGTGCCTTATGAAAACAAACCTGGCTCAGAAGCGAGCCTTCTGGCGCACCTTGAACGCGCGGTGCAATACACATTGGATAACATCGGTCCGCATGGGCTGCCATTGATTGGACGGGCGGATTGGAATGACTGCCTGAACCTGAACACATTCTCGGATAAACCCGGCGAATCCTTCCAGACGACCACCAACCGGGATGGAAAGATTGCAGAGTCAGTGGTGATTGCAGCCTTGTTCACCATGGCAGCCAAAGAACTGGCAGATATCACCCAGCATTTGGGCATGACCGATGAAGCCAAAAGGCTCAGGGGGCTGGCAGAGGGCATGGCAGCCACCACGCGGCGCTTTGGTTGGGACGGCGAATGGTTCTTGAGGGCTTATGACCATTACGGCAATCCGGTGGGTTCGAAAAGCAACCGGGAGGGAAGGATTTTTATTGAACCGCAGGGCTTGTGCTGTATGGCAGGCATCGGGATCAAAACAGGCTTGGCGGAGGAAGCGCTGCAATCCGTCGAACAGCACCTGGCAACTGAACACGGGGTTGTTCTTTTGCAGCCGGCTTATCGTGAGTATTACTTGCATCTCGGTGAAATTTCTTCTTACCCGCCGGGATATAAAGAAAACGCCAGTGTCTTTTGCCATACCAATCCCTGGATCATGATTGCAGAAACCGTTCTTGGGCATGGCGATCAGGCTTTGGATTACTATTTGCGGATTAACCCCTCGAAGCGTGAGGCGCTCAGCGAATTGCACCGGTGTGAACCGTATGTTTACGCCCAGATGATTGCAGGCAAGGATGCGGATCATTTCGGTGAGGCGAAAAACTCGTGGCTGACCGGCACTGCTGCCTGGAACTACGTTGCCATCACGCAGCACATCCTCGGCATACGACCGGACTATGGCGGCTTGCGGGTTGAACCCGTGCTCCCATCAGATTGGGAAGGCTTCAGCGCCGTGCGCAAGTTTAGGGGCACGACCTATGAGATCGAGGTTGTGCGCAAAGGCGGAGGCGATAATATTGCCCTCGTAGTGGATGGCGAAACGGTAGAAGGCACCCTCATCCCGCCCAGTGATAAAACACGCGTGAAGGTTTTGGCAACCATCGGCGCATGACCAAAGCGAACATCATTCAATATTTTCAATTTCACCAGGTGCATCCGCGCATCTTGATATGTGTTGGTTAATAAGGGAAAAGCCATGTCTACTTATGGATATTTTGATGACGAAAATAAAGAGTATGTGATTACCAATCCCAAAACACCCGTCAAATGGATCAATTACCTTGGTTCATTGGCATTTGGGGGCTTTGTGGACCAGACCGGCGGCATGTTGATCTGCCAGCAGGACCCAGCGCTGAACCGCATCACCAAATATCTCACGCAGGGTCCGCCCTCTGGCTTTCGAGGGACGACACTCTACCTTCGCACCCCGGATGGGGCGGGCAGTTACCAGGTATTTTCACCCTTTTTTGTGCCTACCCTGGTGCCGTATGATCAGTTTGAATGCCGGGTGGGGTTGGGGTATTCCACCTTTTTGTCAGAAATATACGAGGTCCGTACAGAGGTGAGGGTATTCATCCCGTTGGGTGAAACCCAGGTGGTGCAGCAGGTGAAGGTGACCAACCTCAGTGAGGAGTCAAAAGAGATTGACCTGGTGCCCGTGGTGGAATATACCCACCCAGATGCCCTCAAGCAGTTAACTAACGCTGATTGGGTGCCCCAGACAATGCAATCCTGGGTTGACGAGGAACCGGGCGGTATGAAAGTGCTCAGCCAGGCACCGTTCATGCATAAAGATGCCTGGCGCAATACCTTTACAGCGAATTTCCCGGTCTCATCCTATGAGACGGACCGGGAGGTGTTTTTGGGCGATCATGGCTATGGGACATGGATGTCGCCGAATGGGCTACAATCTCCGGAATTGTGTAACAATTTGGCACTGCGGGGGAATAATATTGGCGCTCTGATGCTGCATCTGGGCTCGCTCCAGCCAGCGGAAAGCCGTAAGGTGATCATTCTGCTTGGGCGGGCTGAGAGCGTGGCGGCGGCGCTCCCAAACATACATCAATTTCGCAAGACTGCAGAAGTTGAAAAGGCTTTTGTGGCATTACGCGCTTATTGGGACGGAATATTGGGCGCAGCACAGGTGAATACGCCGGATGCGAGCATGAACAGCATGCTGAATATTCACAACCCGCATCAGTGCCATATCACCCTGAATTGGTCCCGCTACTTGTCGCTTTATCAACTTGGGTTTGGTGCCCGGGGGATGGGTTTTCGTGATAGTTCGCAGGATGTGATGGGTGCCTTGCTGGGCGCGCCAAAGCAAGCCAAAAATCTGCTGGTCAAATTGCTGCAGGTGCAAAAGTGGGATGGTTCGGCGATGCACCAGTTCAATCCCCTGACGATGATCGCCAATTTTGGTGATTCAGTTGAGGAAGAAGACCGTCCGAAATTTTACAGTGATGACCACCTGTGGGCGGTACTTGCGGTTGCAGAATATCTCAAAGAAACTGGTGATTTTGATTTTATTAAGCAGGATATCCCTTTCTATGATAAGGGAAAGGATGAAACGCCGCTGGAATCGGGCAGTGTTTGGAAGCATCTCAAGCGAGGCCTGCGATTCACACACGATCAAATTGGACAGCATGGACTGCCATTGCTGGGGTTTGCGGATTGGAATGACACGGTAAACCTTCCGAGCGGTGCAGAATCGCTTTTCACGGCGCACCTCTACGGTTGGGCGCTCAGGGAAATGATGGGGTTATGTGAAGTTCTTGGGAAAAAGAAGGCGTTGAAGAAGTATCAATCCTGGTATCAGCAAATGAAGCAGATTGTTAATGATCAAGCCTGGGATGGGGATTGGTATCTTCGTTATTTCGACCATCACGGGAAGCCAATCGGATCGCACCAAAATCAGCAGGGGAAAATCTACACCAACGCGCAGTCCTGGGCAGTCCTTTCTGGATTTGCCTCAGAGAAACGCGCCCAAAAAGCACTGGATGCTGTTTTTCAGCGCTTGAACACACCTAACGGGATCAAACTGAGCACGCCGGGTTATGATGGTTACGACCCTGAAAAAGGCGGTGTTACCACTTATCCGCCGGGGGCAAAGGAGAATGGCGGGATTTTTTTACACGCCAACCCCTGGGTGATGATCGCTGAAACCATGCTGGGGCGTGGCGACCGGGCTTATCAGTACTACCGGCAGATCAACCCGGCCAACAAGAATGATGTCATCGATTTGTTTGAGTGCGAACCCTATGTTTATCCACAGAATATTTTGGGCGATGAACACCCCCAGTTTGGGTTGGCGCGTAATTCCTGGCTGACAGGTACAGCCTCGTGGACCTACCAGGCGGGGTTAAAGTACATCCTGGGCATCCGCCCAGAAATTAATGGACTGCGCATCGACCCCTGCATCCCTGCGGAGTGGCCGGGTTTTACAGCCGTAAGGCGCTTCAGAGGCGCAACTTACCAGATTGAGGTATCAAATCCGTCAGGCATTCATCAAGGTGTGGTTTCTATTGCGGTGGATGGCGAGTCAATAAACGGCAATCTGCTGCCGGTTTATGCAGAAGGATCAACGCACAAAGTTGAAGTTATTCTTGGTTAAGTGATTGTAGACTTTACAGCATACATTTCACAAACCGAATCAAAAACACCTGTGGTTTTGCCACAGGTGTTCGTTTGTTGTCATAATTTGTCCGGACTTACTTGAGGAAATCCCACGGGTTGACCCGGCCGTATTCATCACTGCGCATCTCAAAGTGCAGGTGGGGTCCGGTGGATTTACCTGTGCTGCCCATCAAGCCGATGGTGTCACCCTGATAGACTTCCTGTCCGCAGCTCACGTTGATCTGGCTGAGGTGGGCATATAGCGTCTGCCAGCCGAAGCCGTGATCGATGACGATCATTTCGCCGTAGCCATAATCGTTCCAGCCGGCATAAACAACCACACCATGGTCAGCAGCATAAATGGGGTTGCCGAGCCTGCCGGCGATATCGATCGCAAAGTGATTGGTTTCAGGGCTGTAATCGTAACCAGAAAGATAACGTTCTGTGCTGGGCCAGATGAAGGTCAGTGTGCCGGTGATGCCATCGAAACTGCCGGTGCAGGCGCCAGGGCCAAGGTGCTTGGCGGTGGCAGGTTCATCCCGGCTGATGCGCGGCGTGCGCCAATCGGTGTAACTGCCCCTGCCGCCCGGGACAACCAGCATGGTTTCAGGCGGGATGTTGGGGTTAGCATAGTCGCCAATCGTGTCGGGATCCAAGTTGTTACCGGGCCAGTTGATGATATCTTCAGGGGTCACGGCGTAATAAGAGGCGACGCCGTTCAGGCCTTCACCCGCGCTCCACATATGGTAAACGCCATCCACCGGCAAGATGTTCAGGGTTTGCCCGGGCACAATGAAGTGAGGGTCGTCACCAAGCGTGTAGCGGTTGCCCCACAGGATCGTTTCGGGTTTAAGGTTGAATTTATCGGCGATCGAAAAGATTGAGTCGCCAGATTCGACTGTGTATTCGATCACCTGATAGCGCGCCTGCCGTATCGGCAGCGTGGTGTTCAGGTTTGCAATGCGATGAAAGCC
Organism: Anaerolineaceae bacterium; assembly: GCA_016841365.1. Taxonomy (GTDB): domain Bacteria; phylum Chloroflexota; class Anaerolineae; order Anaerolineales; family Anaerolineaceae; genus Brevifilum. The sequence continues at coordinate 36,237 of JAENZI010000007.1, read as the reverse complement.
TTCTGTGTCTCCTTCCGCGGCAGTGAATACAGGCGGCGGGAGCGTGGCGGTGGGGGTCAGCATGGTTTGCGCATTGGCAATGCCGGCGCTTTCCACACTGGGGTTTGGGGTTTGCAGAAAGACGCTGTTCATCACCCACACGATCAGGAATACCAGCACAAGTGTGGTCAGAGCGGTGGCAAACCGCATACTAGCATCACCCAGGCCCCAGCCGCGCAAACGTTCCCAGAACAATTGGATGGCAGGTTTGGGTGATTGTGCTGTTTCTTCAATTTGAGGATCGGTAACGACCGGTTCTTCTTCCGGCCGCTGCCAAGGATTAGTCTTTTCTTGCATTATTTACTCCGGTATGGAGTCTAACATGTTTCAACATGAAAGGCGAATCATACCACGAGGTTTATACCACTAATAGATTAAAAAAGGATCATTCTGCAAATAAATTTCTCAGGCTTCGTCTGACGGAAGTTTGATTTCCTCAAGCTGTGCAGACAGGTCATTAATCCGTTCTTCAAGCTGCTGCTGGCGATAGCTGACGGTCACATCCGCCTGTGTACGTTCAATGATGCTGCGGGCGATGTCGGTCCGGCGGCGCAAGCCATAGGTGAGGGCATCCGGGAAGTCCATGGTGACTAATTGGGTATAAATGTCTTCCATGACCTCCAGCAGACGTTCCACCTCTTGCGAGTGGCCTTCACGCATGATGTCCATGATGCGTCTGCGCAGTTCACCCACAACCTCTGACATGCCGTTTAGATAAGCCGCATATTCCACCTGGAGTTCATCCGGTGTCGGCCAATCCTCGTTGAGAATGGTGGCAACGGTCAGGTGCGCTTCGCAATATTCTTTGAGTGCGTCTTGTGCGTAGCCCGAAAAATACAGATCCGGGAATTCAGCAAGTCCTTCCCGCAGTTCTCTCGCCAGTTTATCCGCTTCACTCAGATGCTCGTGCGCCTGGCTGGAGTCTTCTCTGTGAATGGCACGGATCGCCCTGGCGGCATGGCGCGTCAGGTTTCGGCTTTGCGCAAGCGCTTCATCGCGCACCTTATTTTGACGCTCAAACGCCTCTCTGATTTGGTCTGAGAGGTCTTCGAGGTTATGGTTCATTCCGCTTCTCCCTCTTGATCGGTGGGTTTGAATAGTTCGTCCGCCAGCGAATGTTTACCCGGCAATTTGATCTCGCCAAATTTTTGTTCGTAACGGTTGATGTTTTCCGTCATCGCCTTAACAAATAGCTTTATAGCAATGGGCGACATGATCAACCGGGAATCGACCATGGGTTTTGTTACACCAGGCAGCAAGAGCGAATAATCTAATACGAACTCAGACGCGGTGTGAGATATCCGGACGAAGTTGACATATTGCGCTTCCAGATCATCCGGAATTTCAAAATTCGGTATCGGTTGGGTTGGCATACAATCTCCAGTTTAGAATGGGATGTCGTCGTCTCCTGGCTCGTCACCCATGTCTTGCTCATAATTTCCGCCGCTGGCGCCGCCAGAGGGCAGGAATTTCACATTGAGTGCATTGACTTCATAGGAAGCACCGGGTGAGCCATCATTGCGAGTGAAGACACGCGGTCCGCCCGATTGGGGGTCTGGGCGCAAGCGTCCAACCACCAGCACGGGTCTGCCCTTTTTCAGGTACTGATTACATGCTTCTGCTTGTGCACCCCATACTGATATACGGAACCACGCGGTTTCGTCAACTTTTTGCCCGGAGTTGTTGGTATAAGAGCGGGATGCGGCGACCGAGAAACTGGTGACAGCCTGACCGCCGGGGGTGAAACGCATTTCCGGGTCATTCCCTAAATATCCTACGATTGTGATTTGTTGAAACATGCTTTCTCCCTTCATGATGAGGTTAGGACTGACTTTATTTTACTGCATATTTAATCCCATCTGCTTACCAATCCCTGGCATACCAGCGTAAGTAGAATTCTAAATGGCTCGACCAATACATGGTGGTGTGCCCCCCCGTAAACAAATACCACTCGTGCGGGATGAAATTTGCGTTTAGCAGGTCTGCAAATTCCTGTGCGGATTTCCATTCCTGGTCTTCGCGGCCGATGTCAATCAAAACACGGGGTAGTTCTTCACCCGGCGTCTGCCTCAACCAGCGGGTGATGTTGGCGGCATCCGCCTGAAACAGGGGCAGGCTGTGTGCGCCAATGCTGTGAAATAAATCCGGATGGTCAAAGCCGATGTGAACCGCCCAGGCTGCGCCTCGTGAGATGCCGCCAATGGCGCGAGCGGCTTTATTGGGCTGTGTGGCATAATGGGCATCCACCCAGGGGATCAATTCTTCTGTGAGCGCGTCGGGGAAGACGGAAGTTTGAGGTGCCTCTGTCACAGCTTCATCAGGCAGGATGACGATAAAGGGCGGGAGATCCCCCATTTCGATCATCGAATCCATTTGCTGGACCAGACCTAATTGCGCCCATTGTTCATAGGATGAAAAAAGCCCATGCAGGAGGTAGAGGGTCGGGTAACCCCCATCCGCTTTGGGTTGATAACACGGCGGCAGGTAGATCAGAAAGTGGAAATTATCATCAAGTAACTCGGAATAAAACGACCCTGTTTCAAGGCTGCCACCCTGTGCAAAGCAGTCAGGTGTGGGTGAAATGACGGGGCTGGGGGTTGTTGTAGCCGGTGTCGTTGGGGTTGAAGTGATCACTTGGTCGGTCTGCGCAGGCAGTTCAGTCTCTGTAGGGGATGAGGTGGATGGAGCAGGTGTTTTAGGCTGACAGCCGCCCAGCCAGACGGCGCTCAACAGTAGAAAAAGCAGCCAGCGATGGACGGATCGCGGTGGATCATGAGCATCTTGACGTTTGGGCATACTTCGGATTATACTCTTATCTGCCGGGGTGTAGCGCAGACGGCTAGCGCGCCGCGTTTGGGACGCGGAGGTCGGCGGTTCAAGTCCGCCCACCCCGACTACAAAAGAATGGGAAGGCGAACGGGGCTTTGCCATCGTTCTCCTTGCCATTTTTTAGTCATTATCTGGTTCATCAACGAACGGGTGAAATTTTGTCGAATCCCTTTCTGTCAATCATCATCCCGGCGCATAATGAAGCCGAACGTCTGCCCCCAACGCTTGAAAAAATTGACGCATTCCTCAAAAAGCAGGATTATGGTGCTGAAGTGCTGGTTATTGAAAACGGCAGCAGCGATGAGACTCTGCAGATAGCCCAATCTTTTGTGGAGCGCATGCCCAATTTGCGCGTTTATCATGAAGAGGCGCGCGGCAAGGGGCTGGCCATCAAGCGCGGCATGCTGGAGGCCGATGGGGATTACCGCTTCTTGTGCGATGCTGACCTCTCCATGCCGATTGAGCAGGTCAACCGCTTTTTACCCCCGGCAATGGAGGAAGTTGATGTCGCCATCGGCTCGCGGGAGGTCGCAGGGGCAAAACGTTACAACGAGCCAGCCTACCGCCATTTTGTCGGGCGGATCTTCAACGCTATGGTGCGCTGGCTGGTCTTGCCCGGATTGCAGGATACCCAGTGTGGGTTTAAGTGTTTCAGCGCGGAGGTTGCCGAAGCGGTATTCCCCTTGCAAACACTGGACGGAATGTCCTTCGATGCGGAGGTGTTGTTCATTGCCCGCAGGATGGGATACCAGATTAGAGAAGTGCCGATTGACTGGTATTTTGACCCCGACAGCCGGGTGCGCTTGGTGCAGGATTCTTTGCGGATGGGGTTTGACCTATTGACCATTCGCTGGCGGGCACTGCAGGGGAAGTATGAGCCCTAAATGGAAGTTCGACAGATCTCTAATACCTGAACATCCAAATTTGATATTTGAGCGTGAATTGTGGGGGCAGGGCTTGTGCCTTATCGCAGGTGTGGATGAGGCTGGGCGCGGTGCACTGGCTGGGCCAGTGGCGGCAGGCGCGGTGATTTTGCCGTCCGACGTTGATGACCTGGAAGATCGTTTAGCAGGTGTGCGAGACTCGAAGGAGATGACGCCCCAGGCGCGTGAGGTGTGGGCGAAAACAATTAAAGCGGTGGCGGTCGCATGGGGGGTGGGGTTTGCCGATGCACACGAGATTGACCGGATCGGCATTCTGCCGGCGACTTGCCTGGCTGCCGCACGCGCCGTTGAGAAGTTGAACTGCGTTGTAGAACATTTGCTGGTGGATTTTATTACCTTGCCGGATATCAAAATCGAACAGACGCCGCTGGTCAAGGGGGATGCAAGGTCGCTCTCAATTGCAGCGGCTTCTGTGCTGGCGAAAACCGCACGGGATGCCCTGCTGGTGCAGATGGATGGAGAATTCCCGGGATATGGTTTTGCGCAAAATAAGGGTTATGCGACTGAGAGGCATCGCAAGGCAATCGGCGAACTTGGACCTTGCGACCAGCACCGCTGCACCTTTGCGCCAGTAAGAGATTATTTTTCCCTCTTCCCGCCGGGAGCGTAGGCGCGTGTGGGTTCCCACGCCATGTTAGTCTAAAATGGTTGAAATCTGTCTGATAAATTTAATGAGGACTAATTAACAACAAACGGTGCGGTCAAATTCGGACCGCACTCTACGATTTTGGAATTTATGAGCCATTCGAATATTGATCTATAACCCTACTCAATTACAAAACAAATGCTTTCCGCGAGACTGCCACGCTTTGCTCGCAGTGACAAACCAGATTTTCCTTAGCCTAATGAGGAACACCTTTAGGTATAGAGGAGGCACATCTCGGAGGCATCCCACCGTTTCATGTGCCCCAATCGCGCAGGTATAAGAAGTCATACCCGATGGTACGCTGTGAGAGTTTGGCGATGGGCGGCATGATGCGTTTGAAGTGGTTCTGGCGCATCCGGCGCATCACTTTTTCGATGAAGTCGGGGTCAAACCCCTCTTCCACGCAAGATTCCGGGGGATAGCGCTGGTCAACCAGCAGGTAAAGCAGCTTGTCGACTGCCTCGTAGGTGAAACCCAGTTCGCCTTCGTCCGTCTGCCCTGCCCACAGGTCCGCTGAGGGCGCTTTTTGGATGATCTTCTCGGGGACGCCAATTGCCCGGGCAAGCTGGCGCACCTGGGTTTTGTACAGGTCGCCGATGGGCTGCAGTGCAGCGGCGGAATCGCCGAAAACGGTTGAGTAGCCTAAAAGCATCTCGCTTTTGTTGCTGGTGCCCATTACCAGCCCGTTAAATGGCACGGATTGATCGTAAAGCACGATCATCCGCATGCGCGCCATGATATTGCCGGCGCGGCGTTTGTCCATATCGTCGTAATAATGTATCAATGGGTCAACCATATCAGTGATCTCAACCGTCATGGATTGGACACCCAGATCGTCGATCATCAGTTGTGCATCATCCAAGGTTTCTTGAGGTGAGGTTTTGTACGGCATGCGCACTGCTAGAACGTTCTCAGGGCCGAGGGCTTTGGCGGAGAGATACAGGCTGACGGCAGAATCGAGCCCGCCTGAAAGACCCATCAATGTCTTGTTGAAGCCAACCCTATTCAGCTCTGTTTTGATGAAACCGGTCAGGATTTTTTCAGCCAGGGTGGTGTTGATTTTTAGGTCAATCATGGATATTTAAAATCCTTTCCAGTTCATTTTGCACCAGGGTTGTGCGCTCATCCCGCAGAATGGGCAGCCGGGTGCGGGTGCGGTAAAGCTGGTTCAGGTCAATTTCGCCGATGCACAGTGAGGTTTCAAAATCCGGTGCCCGCACGACCAGGTTGCCATCGGGGTCAAATATGGTTGAGCCGCCCCAAAAATTGAGTCCATCCTCATATCCCACACGGTTGGTGTGGGCGACAAATACGGTAAACAAGCCGGCGTATGCCCGGTTGGTGTGCTCCACCCACTCCGAGCTGCTCAGGCGCGGGCTTTCATGCAAGCCGCGCCCCGGTGATGCTGAGGCAAACAGCAGGATGTCTGCGCCATCCAGCCACAGCAGGTAGGGGAGGGACGCGTGCCAGAAATCCTCGCAGATCAGCATGCCCACCCTGCCAAAGCGGGTGTCAAATGCCTTCACCGAATCTCCCCAGGCGAAAAAGCGGCTCTCATCAAACATGCCGTAGGTGGGCAGGTAGACTTTATCATGAATGTGAAGCGTTTTTCCGCCTGAAAGATAAGCGGAGGCAATATAGAACCGGTGGCGGCGGTCTTCGTGCACAAACCCCACCATCAGGTCGATATCCTTGCTGGCGTGCAAAAGTTCATTGTAGACCGGGTCTTCCTGATGCGGCCGGAGTGCCGAGGTCACTGCCAGATCTTGCAGGGCATACCCCGTCAGCGAAAGTTCGGGGAAGATGATCAGATCTGCGCCCTGCTTGCGGGCTGCATCAATCCGTTCCATATGTTTTTCTAGATTGGCTTTAACGTCGCCAAGCCTGGTGTTGAATTGTGCCAGAGCGATTTTAATTTTCATGGTCAGCCTGCTGTCGAGTCCTTTCGTGAACTTTCTATTATTTTACTTGCTTTTATCTTATCACTGCAGGTCTGCTGAAAATTCTGGAGGATGGGCAGGTATAATGGAGACATCAAACCCATTTATATCAGGTTAGATCATTGGTCAGGGAAGGTATGCAAGAAAGGAATCATTCTATCACCCCGAAGCAATCCGGCTCTAATTGGTCCATTCAAATTGCGAATTGGCGGGATTATGCGCAGTTGAACACCCTTGAAAAGGCATGCTTTACGCCGAATGACCATTGGCCGTTTTGGGACCTGATTGGCATCCTGACTCTGCCCGGGTATGTGCGTTTGAAGGCGGTGATTGGGGAGCACATGATCGGGTTTATCGGCGGAGAAAAAAAGCCAGCCAATCAGCGGGGGTGGGTGACGACATTGGCTGTTTTGCCAGATTTCAGGCGGAAAGGGATTGCGCTGGCATTGCTTGAACGGTGTGAGGATGCACTGGGAATGCCTGCCATCCGATTGAGCGTGCGCGAGTCAAACCATGCTGCGATCGGGTTATACCAGACGGCGGGGTATCAGTTGGTAGACCGCTGGGAAAGATACTACACAGGCGGTGAGGCTGCCCTGGTGTTTGAAAAGAGACGTTGACTTTACTGTTGAGCGGGTTTATACTCAAGTTAATAAAGCGTTCTGAAAAAAGGTGTAAATGGGACGATTGAGACGAAAAATTTGGAATCTTTAGCACGCCGGGAAGGCCCCGCGCGTGCTCTTTTTTATATCTCCCCTATAGAAAGGAAAAGTGCGACATGGACTACGGATTGATCGGCAAAATTGAAAAAGCCAAACGATATGCTGAGGAGCGGGATCGGATAGAATTCAAGCAGTTTGAAGTCACCTTTGAAGGTGAGAACAATGACCATACTGTCACTTATAACGAGGGTATCTGGCATTGCAACTGCGACTTCTTCCAGACCCGCGGTCGCTGCAGTCATACGATGGCGCTGGAGACGATCCTTGAAGGCATGGTTAAAATTGCCCGGGTCGACTGACGTCGTTTTGTTCCGATCACTTTAAAACGCACCAGGCCGTGAAAATCACGGCCTGTTTTTGTCTGGTTTGGTTTATCTGTTGGTTTAATTACCAGGTCGGCGGCGCCCAGGCGCCATTAACCAGGCGTGTCTCTGGCCCAACCTGATCCAGCGCCTGCATGTCTTCATCATCCAATTCAAAGAAAATATCTGCATTTTCCTGGATCCGCCCCTGATTGGTGGACTTGGGGATTACAACCAGGTCATGATTCACGCACCAGGCTAACATCACCTGCGCGGGAGTTTTTTCGTGTTTGCCTGCCACGCTTTGGATGGTTTCATTATCGAAAAACTTCGCCCTGGCAATTGGGCTGTAGGCTTCAATTTGAATGTTCTTCTCACGGCAGTATTCCAAAAGTTCCTTCTGGTAAAGGAAGGTGTGAAATTCCACCTGGTTAACGGAGGGCATGACATTGATCTCACTCAGCAGGTCATTGAGCAAATGAATGGTAAAGTTGCTAACACCAATGCTGCGAGTGAGGCCTTTTTCTTTCAGGTCGATCAGTGCCTGCCAGGTCTCGACTGAACGGGAGAAATCCCTGATATCGGGCCAGTGGATCAGAGTCAGGTCAGCATACTCGGTTTGCAGGTCCTTGAGGCTTTTTTCTAAGGATCGCTGTGTGCTTTTATAGCCCTGGTTTGAATTATCGATCTTGGTGGTGATAAAGATATCCTCCCGGTTGTGACCGCTGGCTTTCCATCCTTCACCGACCTGGCGTTCGTTGTGATAGCCCTGTGCGGTGTCGATCATCGAATAGCCGTGGTTCAGCGCAAATTGTACGGCTTGCACACATTCTTTGCCGCGCGCTTGCCATGTGCCCAAACCCAGATACGGGATTTCAACGCCGTCGTTTAGTTTTATCGTTGATTGGCGTGTTTTCTTCATTTGATTCCTTTCATCGTTCGTTAATCACACAATCTAATTTTACCTTTATTAGATAAATTCTCAAAAACCAGTCATAGCCGTATGGTGTCATCATCCAGAGATCCCCACCTGATCATTCCTCTCGAACGCCAATCTGGCGTTCTGGGTATACTTAATTCAACCTTCAAGGAACGGATTATGAAAAAATTAGCGGAATTCACATGGATATTCTTGATACTCACTTTCATGAGCGCCTGCAATGCGATCAGCCGTACGCCGACACCGGTTGGTGGGCTGCCAGAAGCAGCGGAACCTGGTGCCATACCAACATTGAGTGAACCCTTATCTGCTGAAACAGAGGCTACACTGCAGATTTACCCGTTAAGGCTGGGCAGTACATGGATTTATACATTCTTAGGCTATGATCAGGAAAGAGAAGTGATCTGGCGGGTGGTCGAAACCGTGGTGGACGTTCAGATGATGGATGGGTTTTACGTCGCAGTGTTAGAGCGGACTAACGAGTTGCTTGAAGGCGATCCGCCGCAGGATTTTATTAGCATACCGGAAACTGGCATTTTTCATTACCTGGTGGATGGTTCCAAGATCTACCGGGTAGAGTCGCTTGAGAATATCGATCTTGATGATGCATGGCTGGAGTTGATCATCCCCTTCCCTGAAAGCGGAGATGTCTGGTATCCGAATCCAGAATTACGCGCTCTGGATGAACCCGGACGGAATGGATCCCGAACGGCATCTGAGCCGTATCAGCAGGAGTTGACCATCACTGGAGAGATGTACACTTTTTACAACATTGATACTGAAGTGGATACCATTGTTTATGAAGGGACTTTTTGTGAGGGTGTAGGATTTGTCTATCGCGAATACATCAGTTTTGATCCTGTTTATGGCTATCGTTCTGAGCTTGAGGGATTTTCGCTCCAGTAGGCCAGATGATGTTAGAAAAAGTTCGCCGATGGCTGAGATTTAACCTTTTCTATTTGGGTAAACCGCCCTGGGATACGGGTATCACGCCGCTAGAGTTGTTTGATTTTCTTGCGGCCTCACAACCAGGCAGGGCGTTGGATCTGGGGTGCGGTACGGGAACAAACCTGTTGACGATGGCCGAATACGGCTGGGATGTGGCGGGGATTGACCTGGCCTGGCTTTCAGTTTGGCGGTCACGGCGCAAATTGAGGGAGGCGGGTTATGTTGGGCGGGTGATCAATGGCACCGTCACAGGAGATTATCATTTTGAGGCACCTTTTGATTTTGTTCTGGATATGGGCTGTTTCCACGGTCTGACGCAGGCTGAAAGGCACATTTACCGTAAAAAGCTAACTAAAAGGTTGAAGCACGGGGGCACCTACATGATCTATGCCCATCGTAAAACAGAACCGGATCACGATCATGGGATCACAGATGAAGATCTTGCTGGATTTGGAGAGATCATGTCGCTGGTGTGGCGCGAAGACAGCGGTGAAAAACGCCCGGAGAGCAGCGGCGGACGGCCTGCAACCTGGGCAAGGTTTCAACGCAAGAAGTAAACCCTGCACCTACGGAATTTCTCTGTTCAATGATTCGTATTTCTTAAAACAAAAATTTTATTTTCTTCCTTTCCCCCCTTTTAATTCTATAACTTGTCATACCTGGCCAGATGGCCAGGTGCAGAACACCCCGTCTGACTGATGGCACGCAGGGCGTTCTCAACGATAATTTCACCAGATTAACAGAATAATGAATTTAGCTGCCAAATCACACCGAATGATGATATGCAAAAGAATTTTGAAAACCGCAATTTAAATAAATACAAAAAAGCAATATTCGGTGCATTGATAGGAACACTGCTCATGGTACCGTTGGTGATGTTGTTGTATTCACTCAGCGGACAAAGTCTCTATTATGCCCTGTTGGGCTTGGGGACGGGGATGGGCTTTTCTATCGGCAGCGGGAATGACTGAATTCTGTTTAAACAAAAAGGTAAAGTTTGCATAGCTTAACCTTAACGCATATTTTCTCCTCTGATCGAACCGGAAGATCGTGCACTTCCGGTTCGATCTTTTTAACCTCGGTCACGCTTGAAATAATTGGGGATCACTTCCTTTTATATTAGAATTGAAGCAATGCTCTGAAGTAATCTGGGATGGTCTGGATGTCACGCTTGAAACATATTTTATTGCCAGTTTTGGTTATGGCGGGGCTGATATGTGGTTTCGCCAAACCGGTCATGGCAAACAGCCCTGCCGGGTTGAATAGCCGCGATAATTTGCAGGAGGGGTGGCCGTCTGTTGGTGAAGGCTCTGGCTATCTGCGCTTTGAGCATTTAGGTGTGCAGCAGGGCCTCTCAGATAACGGCGTTCTGGCGATCTATCAGGATTCGTTGGGCTATCTGTGGTTCGGCACACAGGAAGGGTTGAACCGTTACGACGGATACGATTTTGTTGTTTATAAAGCAGATCCTAACCGACCGGATACGCTTTCCGATGCGCAGATCTCGGCTTTAGCCGAAACTGCTGATGGAACGCTTTGGGTAGGCACTCACTTTGGCGGGCTAAACCGTTTTGATCGCAACAGTAAGACATTTAAGGCGTATCAGCATGATCCCTCGGACCTCGCTTCATTGCTGGATAACCATGTGACATCCCTATTGGTTGATTCGCGGGGCAATTTATGGGTGGGGACGCGCCAGGGCTTGAGCCTGTTTGACCCGGATAGCCAGGGATTTTATCATTTTCAGCATGATGCCGATGACCCAAGAAGTTTGAGCAGCAATACGATCCTCGACCTGTATGAAGATTCAGATGGCACGATTTGGGTTGGGACCGACGTCGGGCTGAATCGGATGAGCAGGGATAAAACACAGTTCACACGCTTTCTTACAAATTTGGGATCAGATTTAGGCACAATCATGTCCATCACCGATGACGCTGAGAATGGGTTGTGGCTGGGCACCCTGGATGGATTGATCCATTTTATTCAGGTCGACCATACCTATCACATTTATCGACATGATGAAGAAAATAGCAATTCAATTAGCAGCAATCAGATTGAAGTGGTTTTCTTGGATCGTGACGGTGCGCTGTGGATCGGCTTTGAAAACCAGGGTGTAAACCTGGTGACGGATTTTGACAAAGATTCCCTGAGCGTGATCTGTTTCTCCCATCAAACCTATGACCCCGACAGCCTCACCCATGATGGGGTGCGGGTCATTTTCCAGGATCGGGGCGGTTTGATGTGGTTTGGCACCGACGGCGGTGGGGTCAATAAGGCGAACCCGGCCACAAGAGTCTTTGGCTTTTATCAAAATGAACCCGGGAATATCAACTCGCCTGGTGGTGACAATATTACAGCGCTGGCTTACGATACCTATTCGCAGAGTCTGTGGATTGGCACGGGCACGTCGGGATTGGACAGGATGGATTTGGCGACAGGTTCGTTTGTCCATTATCAGCATATTCCCGGTGATGGTTACAGCCTGGATGATAACGAGGTCATTTTGCTTCACATCAGTCCAGAAGGTACGCTCTATGTCAGCACCCAGGATGGCGGGCTTGAATATTATGATCCGGTGATTAATGGGTTCTTGTCTGCCCTTCCTGCGGTTTGGGAGGGTGAGATCCGCTCGCGAATAACTGCCGTCAGCCACGATCCTTCAGGGGCGCTGTGGGTGAGCCAATCCACCGGGGAGTTGCTGCGACTTGATCAGGATCGCGATGTGATCGTCCGTTATGATCTGAATCTAAGCGCACCATCCGGGTTGGGTGAGGATGTGATCACGGATATTTATATTCAAGATGAAGTGGTTTGGTTGGGTACTGAAAATCATGGTTTAGTCAAATTTGACCCTGAAACCAGCACTTTTACGATCTTGTCTGCAGATGGCACTGACAAAGGCCCCAGTCATAACAGCATCACCCATATTTATGAGGACGACTCGGGTGCTTTTTGGCTGGGCACAGCAGGCGGGGGACTGAATCGCTATGACCCTGAAACCGGCGAATTTATCTACATCACCACCCAGAATGGGCTGCCATCGAACCGGGTTTTTGGCATTTTAGAGGATGATCTTGGCGGTTTATGGTTGAGCACCGGGAATGGACTTGCCCGTTATGTGCCGGAAGAGGGGACAGTCACTACATACGGCGTGAAGGACGGTCTTCAGGGTAATACTTTTAACCGCAATGCTTTTACGAAAAGTCAGAATGACGCCTTATTCTTTGGTGGCGTCTATGGGTTTAACACCTTTTATCCACAGGAAATTAGAAGCAATCAGCATGTTCCACCCCTGGTTATCACAGAAGTAACATTGTTTAACCAGGTGTTGGCGGCAGATATCAGTGATTGTTCGGCGGTGCTATCGTTGACGCATGATCAAAATTTTCTGTCATTTGAGTTTGCTGCATTGGACTACACCGATCCTGAGCAAAATCAATATGCTTATAGGATGATGGGGTTGGATGAGGATTTTGTTTATGCTGATGGTAAACGCCATGCCGATTATCCGAACCTCGCCTGGGGAGAATATACTTTTCAAGTCATCGGCGCGAATAGCGACGGTGTTTGGAATAATCAGCAAGTCTGCCTGACTATAGAGATACAACCGCCATTTTGGGGGACATGGTGGTTTGTTGGCTTACTCGGTATTTTACTTGCGGCGAGTGTTGTAGTTGGCTACCGATGGCGGGTGCATCGTATTGAACAACAGCGGCAGAGCCTGGTGCTCGATGTTTTTGAGCGGACAGAAGAAATTGAACGCCGCCGGCAAATCGCTTCCGGTTTGAACGAGGTTGTCAGGTTGCTCAATACCAATCAACCCCTTGAAAAAAGCCTTGATTTCATTGTAAAACAATCAATCGGCTTAACGGTTGCCAGTAAGGCGGTCATCTTTGAGCGGGTGGGAGACCTTGTGGAGGTTCGGGCGTGCTACCCGGATGAGGAAACCTATACCCTTGATTTAAATGACTCGGGGTCTTCCAGTGCTCGCTGCCTGCTGGAAAGCACCTTTCTCAATCGCTTGCTGATCCTTTCGCGTCTTGATCCGGATACAATGAAGTCTGATACAAAGTGGGAAATGGTCAGCGGAGAATACCGGACGTTGTTATGTACGCCGCTGGTTGTTGAAGATGTGGTCTATGGCGGATTGGGACTGTATTATGGTGAGGATCGCACCTTTACGCCTGAAGAGATCAGCCTGGCACATTCTCTGGCAGACCAAGCGTCGCTGGCGATCGCCAATCAGCAGTTGCGGGCAAAGGCGGAAGAATCGGCTGTCAGTGCAGAACGGAACCGCCTGGCGCGAGACCTGCATGATGCAGTCTCACAAACGCTTTTTTCAACCAGCCTGATTGCTGAGGTACTGCCTAAAATTTGGGAAAAGGACCCTGAGCAGGGCAAAAGCCGTTTGGGCGAATTACGCCAATTGACGCGCGGCGCGCTGGGCGAGATGCGTACCCTGTTGATGGAATTACGCCCATCTGCCCTTGATGATGCCGACCCAGTACAGTTGTTCAAGCATCTCACGGATGCTTTTACCGGGCGAACAGGCGTGCCGGTGACATTCCAAATGGACACAGATGCAGAATGCGAGATACCTGGCGGGGTCAAGCATGTATTTTATCGCATTGCCCAGGAAGGGTTAAATAATATTTTTAAACATGCAGACGCAAGCCATGTATGGCTGCGGTTTAGCAGTACACCAGAAGCGCTCTCCCTCACGATTAGCGATGATGGGCGCGGGTTCGACCAGCAAGTTGGATCGGGCGGGCATTTTGGGTTGCGCTTCATGCAGGAACGCGCTGAGAGTATTAGTGCAGACCTGACCGTGATCAGCCAGGTGGGTGAGGGAACGACCTTGCGCCTGGTGTGGCGAACTGGGTGAAATACGATAAAATAAGAACGAAGCATCCTTATTGAGCAAAAGGAATTGGCGATGGGCGAGAAGGAACCTATTCGAGTGATGATTGTAGATGACCATAAAGTCGTGCGCAGCGGTCTCAGCGCATTTCTGATGGCATATGATGATTTGCAACTGGTTGCAGAAGCAGACAGCGGTGAGAAAGCTGTTACACTCTGTCATGAATACCAGCCTGATGTGATCTTGATGGACCTGGTGATGCCAAAAATGAACGGCGCCGAAGCCACGCAAGCTGTTTTGGGAGTCTGCCCGAATACAAAAGTGATCGCCTTAACCAGTTTCAAAGATGAAGCATTGGTTCAGGGGGTGCTGAAGGCTGGTGCGATCGGATATCTGCTCAAAGATGTTGATGCGGAAGATTTGGCGGCAGCCATCCGGCAGGCTAAAGCCGGCAAACCCACATTGGCACCTGAAGCAGCCCAGGTTTTGATCCAGGCCAGCCGTAAGCCTTATAAACCCGGGATTGACCTGACCGAACGCGAGAAGGAAGTATTGGGATTGCTGGTTAATGGGTTAACCAACCCGGAAATCGCTGAGCAATTATATGTGTCTAAATCCACAGTCAAATTTCATGTCAGCAGCATTTTAAACAAATTGCAGGTCTCAAGCCGGACGGAAGCAGTAGCAAAAGCCCTGCAAGAAAACTTACTGCCAGACGCAAATCAAGATTAATCCTGCCCTCCGTATATCGCTGACACACTAATTTTTCACAATAAAGCATGTTTGATTTAATTTTCATCGTCCATGTTGATCTTTTTAATATGAGTTATGGATAAATCACAACAATTATTGGATATTTATCGAAAAAATCCTTGCCGAATGCTGCCTAATGCTTATTGGAAGACGGCAGCCGATCTGGAAGACGCTGAACTCCTGCTAAAC
Source organism: Anaerolineaceae bacterium (assembly GCA_016841365.1). Lineage (GTDB taxonomy): Bacteria > Chloroflexota > Anaerolineae > Anaerolineales > Anaerolineaceae > Brevifilum. The sequence continues at coordinate 21,121 of JAENZI010000007.1, read as the reverse complement.
AGAGATCAAGATGGGGAATTGTTGGCGTTTGGTTTGTGGAAAGAATCAGGCTTAATGGCGTATTGGTGCGCCAGCACTGGGAGCAATCTACTCGAGCAGGACCAAATTGGACATGTGCCGTTTGCGCTGGTTCATGAGCAGTGTTTGCCATTGTTTGAGAAGCGTTCTTTTTCTAACCGGCAAGCCTATTTCCGTTTGAAGCATTCAGGCGAACCACAGCCGGTGGACTGCCCTGAGGGGTTTGTGTTTAAGACCGTTGCCCCGCAAGTCGACCTGCCTGCCGTGGTGTCATTGATCCGCTCCTGTTACCGAAATATCAAAGTGGACCAGGCGATTGTAGAGCAATGGCTTCGCCATCCGGTTTATGACCCGGAATTGTGGGTGTGGATTTACGACCAGGCGCAAAACAAACCAGTCGGATTAGGGATCGCCGAGTTAGACCAGCAGGTTCCCGAAGCCTCGCTGGAATGGGTGCAGGTGCTCCCCAGCTATCACAAGAGAGGCCTGGGTACTGCAATCGTGAGGGAATTGCTTGCAAGAGTAGATGGTAAAGCGGCGTTCACCACCGTTTCGGGTGAAGTCAACAACCGCTCGAAACCGGCGCAACTTTACCGAAAATGCGGCTTTACGGGTGATGATGTCTGGTGGTTGCTGCGTTCGTGATTTTGAAGCCAATTTGCATGGTTTATTATTACCAAACCCTGAGGTAGGATTAGGTTGTTTTCCACAATCGAAATAAATGGATTATGGAAAATGATGGTTAAGTCAGAATTTTGAAGGAAATACCCATGGCTTATGAACGGCTGCTTGAGCGCGATCAACAACCTGATAATGACACGGTCAGAAAGAAAATCGGGAAGGAAGTGCTGCCGATTTGGGATGAGGTGAGCCGTCACCTTGCTGAAAATTATCCGGGTTACGAACCTGAATTGATTTACTATAATCCACAGCATGGTTGGGCATACCGTTATCGGAAAGAAGCACAACAGTTGTGTTTGCTTTTCCCTGAAAGAGGAGCTTTTTCGGCTTTACTGATTCTCAACGAAGATGAAGAAACACGAGCGCTTGAAAAGGTCAATTATTTTAATGCACGCATCCGGGAAGTATTGAATCAGCCTTCCAGTCTTCCAAATGGACGCTGGCTTTGGGTCAGGCTTGAGGACCATACCGACTTTGTCGGCTTGAAAATGCTGCTGGAAATCAAAGCAGATTAGGGTTTACTTTATTACTCATTTTTTGGGTTTGGCCATTTAGATTAAATTTCCATCGAGATTATCATTAATTTATCCCTATTTTTTGGATGCAGCCTATATCTTGCGGTTTGCGGTATGCTTAAATATTAACAAAAGAACAAAAAGGAAACAATATGAAAAGAATGACAGTGTTACTCTTGCTAATTTTTAGTGTGGTACTTCTGGCAGCATGCGAACAGATTGAACCAACTCCAACCGAACAAACACCCGATTTGGCTTTTTCACCGAATATTTCCATGTTCGAAGAAGGGAAAGTGTTTCTCGAAATCGGCATTACGAATGAGGCAATGCAATCCCAGGATGCAGTGGAGGATGTTCAAATCCGGGCGGTTGTTACCGATGCGCGTGGGAAAATCCGCAATTCAATGATCTTATCAAACCTGCCGGAAATTGCTTCGCAAAAGACCGTTTTCCCATTATCGTTAGAGGCAGAATATGACCCGGGTTTATACGTGGTCTCCATCTCGGGGGAGATCATACCTTCACTCACTTTCCAGTTTGAGGTTCGTGAAGAAGATGATATCCGCAAAGTGGCTGCCCATTCAGATTTCATCAATCCCTTTACTGAGTTTACGATCAGCGCTCCCGAGCTGAAGAAATAAGGGCCTGAATCATCGCTCAAGCAGGTGCCTGCTATTTAGATGATATTTATGATAAAATCATGATTCCATCATGAGCCAAAAGATGGTTTCGGTTCAATATCTTATATACAGGTCTTCGACTATCTAAAATAAGGCTCGCCGGCAACCCTCACCAGGATGTCACCATTTTCAACGAAAATGTGAATGCCGGTTAATTAACAGGAGAGAAGCAACCTATGATTTCAGAAGTCCAGATCATTTTAAGAGTATTGGTCGGTGCGGCTTTAGGTGCTGTAGTTGGTTTTGAGAGAGAACGCCAGGACCAGCCAGCAGGTCTTCGCACGCACATGATTTTGGTGATTGGCGCTACCTTAGCGATGGTGCTGTCGGTCAATTTAGGCTTTCTTTATGCCCGGCCGGGAACCCCGGCGGACCCTGCCCGTTTGGCTGCGCAAGTCATCTCTGGTATCGGTTTTTTGGGCGCCGGCGCGATTTTACGCTATGGGTTTAACGTCAAAGGGTTGACGACAGCTACATCATTATGGACGATGGCAATCGTTGGTATGGCTGTCGGCGCAGGGTATTACCTGGTAGGGGTGATCACCACGGCGTTGATGCTGATCGTGCTGACGCTGTTGAACATCCTTGAAAATCGCTTTGTGCGCACATCGATCTCCCGCTATATTTCAATTGAAGCGGATTATAAAAAGGGGCTCGTCAAATCCATACGGCACATTGTGCAGGAAATGTCAGATTCGCTGCTTAGTTTTAACATCCAAAAGCATGTCAAGAATAAGCGTTTGCGCATCCAGGTGGTTGCCCGTGTCTCACGCGATCAGGCGCTGGAAGAGTTAATTGAAGTGCTTTCGGATGTGGATGGCGTGCGCAATCTTAAAGTCGAATAGAGTAGTTCAAGATTAACGGAATGAACCCGCAGAGTGCACTGCGGGTTTTTATTTTGTTTTACGCAGTGCAGCTAATCGGTCTTTATTCTCGTAGGGGAAGATGAAGTTCTGCCGGTCTTGTTCAGGGATGGGGGTATCGAATTTCGCCTGCATCTCATCAAAGGACACCAGGATTTGGTCAAGCTTGTCGCAGATATACGCCTCACAACTTGCGCAGTTATCCAATTGTCGTTCGGTGACGCATGGGCGAACCTGGCAAGTGCTGTCAAGCGTCATTTCTCCATTTGGGAAACACCCGTTGCACTCAATCTGTTCCGGCGGAATTCTGAAACCGAAATAGGTGTGCCACCCGTCACTCAAAATTTGGCGGTTTTCTGGGTGGGCAGCGATGTTCGGTTGATAGGCCAAACACAGGTCGCAGCGCATGCCGCATAAACTGATCACAGGTTGCATATCAATCTCCTTTTACCACTCACCGGCATATTCCACACGATAAGGTTGAACAGCTTTGGCAGTCAGTTGGTAACGCAATTCGATGCATTGGCGCAAATGCAGCAGGTCGTGTGCCAGCCAAGATGCGAGCATGTCACCTGCGGTGAGCTTCCCCCAGCGCATTTCAACAACGGCATCCCAATCAGGCTGGTCAAGGGTCATCAACCACGCAATGGATTTTTGCCTTTCAGATTTGAATTCAGCCAGGGATTCTTCTAAATCACGTTGATTGTAGGCTTTTTCTGTCACCCAGGCTTGGGGGTCAATCACCGGCCAGGGTTGTTCGGGTGTTTGTAAAATATGTGCAAGATGAAGCCTGAAATCCAGTACTTCTTCATCTACCAGGTGATTGAGGACCTCCAGAATGCTCCAAGATTCAGAGTCCGGTTTCCATCGAGCCCGATCCTGACCCAGACCTTCCACCAGAAATGTAATTGCCTGGCCTTGACGGTGTAATTGAGAAATAGCATTTTCAAGTGTGATCATCAAAACTCGCTTTCACTGCGCAATTTATTCAAAATGGCAACCATACCGTAGGTATCCAGTTTGCAGTAAGCCTTCATATCCGCCTCAACCTTTGTTTGATTTTCTGCCTGAATCTCACCTGTTTGGAATCGGTAATAAGTCAGCATGGCTTCTTCGCCTACGCTGATTGCCATATCTTCATAGGTTAGTTCCGGACACAAAACAGGCAGCACCGCCTTGAGGGATGCGCTTCCGTGGAAGGCGGGGTGCACGTAATGCCCATCCCTAAAGATGAGCATCAGGTCGAACAGGCGGGCATTGATCTCCAATAGCTGTTCGCGGTAAGCCGGGCAATGTTCAGCTAAACTGATGTTACGACCGGCTTCGAAGGATTGATTCCAAACCACAACACTGCCACGCGATTTGAGGTTGCTCAATAGGTGCTGAACCAGCCTGGGTGCCGGATCGTTTCTGTCTGTGATCAAGTATTCATAATGCTGTGGGTCAGCCCCAATTTGTGCAAGCTCATGTAAGGAATATTGGAACACAATATGTTCGTAGGGGCGGTATCCTGGGAAGAGTGGCACTGCAGGGTTGAAAGTTTCGTAATCTAGGAAGTAAAGGGGATATTCTAAATTGCCAAGCGCCTGGCGAATGGCATCCGCATCGATGACCGGTTGGCCGGTTTGAACGGATTGTAGATGTTTTTGTTGTTTGATGTTCAAATCAAAGTCGTCCGGGATATCTTCAATCGCCGTAACACCCATCTCGCGTAGAGTCAGCGCTTTTTTGCCGATATAAGGCAGGTTATAGATAGAATTTTCAGGTAAAACGGGATGGCATAAAGCAGGGCATGGGCAGGATTTTGGCTTTGTGCAGGCAAATTCAGGCAGTGGTGAAGGCATTTGCGTAACGCGATAGGCCGTATCTCGCGCCAGCGCTGACTCTTCATAACGGTCGGCGACCTTTTCTGTGAGATCTTCAATCGTGAAAAATTCAAGGGGTTCGAAGAAGTCATGCTGCTGATATTCTTTGTTGATATGTACCAGGTAAACCCACCGCAGGTTAATCTGGCTTTTGAGCAGTAAGGCTTGAAAGGCAAGATCGAATTCATGATCTTTTTTAACCGATGTTGAGGATTTTATCTCATATAGATCGTAGGCATCCACAGCGGGGTCATAGATCAGGGCATCGGTACGGGCAAGAAACTTATCATCGCTAAAGGTGCGCTGCCATGTCAATTGTGCCTGTGGATTCTGCTTCAACACCAGTGATTGAAGATATTCCTTGGCAAGGCTTTCGACCTGTTGGCCCTGTTCAATCATGAATTGCGTATAGGGACTGAGGGGCTCATCATTTAGCTGACCATGTGATTTTGCCCAGAGGTGCATTGGTGCTTCAAGGTAGAGCAGAAAATCAGTCTTCGAAAGCATTGTGATGTTTCCTTCGTTTTACTTCAGACCAGTTCAGTAATCAGTGCAGGCAATTCTGCCATGCTGTCGATTTTGTAATAATTTGGGTGGGACCCCTCAAAATCGGGGACCATTTCGTGTACCCAGGTGGTGTCTGCCGGGATATGAACCGCTCTCGCACCCAGTTCAAGCACCGGTAAAACATCTGAACGGAGCGAATTGCCGATCATCAAGAAGGTTTGGGGGTCAAGACGGTACTTGGTAAAAATCTTTTGATAGGATTCGGTTGTTTTGTCGCTGACGACCTCGACCAGCGAGAAATATTCTGCCAGGCCAGAACGTTCAACTTTCTGGGTTTGGTCAAGTACGTCGCCTTTAGTGATCACCATCATGCGGAAAGATTTGGACAGGCTCTTAAGGGTTTCCTTGACATATGGTTGGAGCACCAATTCTGCCTTCAGCATATTTTGACCGATGGAAAGTATCTGTTGGATGGCGTACCCTCCGACCTCACTTTCAGAGAGCTGAATGGCGCATTCGATCATAGATAGGACAAAGGCTTTGATCCCGTAGCCATATAAGCGCAAATTCTGCATTTCGGTTTCGTGCAGGGCTTGGTCTGCGGTTTTCCCATCCGCCCAGGGCGAGACGATTCGCTTGAATGCTTCTTGTGCGTCTTGATAATGAACTTCGTTGTGCCACAGGGTATCGTCTGCATCAAATGCGATCATGGTTAACATACAAATTCACCTCACTTAAGACTCTGAATTAAAATTATACTTGTAATCACTTACACCAATTGACCATGTGTTTGGCGCAAGATATGCGATGGCAGCCAATAACAGGGATGAGTGACCAAAATCAATGTGTTGAAAGGACAGGCGATGATCAAAGAGAGAACCCAAAAGCCGACACGTAACCTGGCATTGGAACTTGTGCGGGTGACTGAGGCCGCTGCCCTGGCGGCAGGCCGATTTTTTGGACGCGGACAAAAGAACGCGGCCGATAAGGCGGCTGTGGATGCAATGCGCCTGCTGATGAATACGATTGAAATGGATGGCAAGATCGTCATCGGTGAAGGTGAAAAAGATGAAGCGCCGATGCTGTATAACGGGGAGCTGGTGGGGAATGGAGAACCGCCTGTTCTCGATATCGCGGTTGATCCGGTAGAGGGTACGACATTGGTCGCCAAAGGCATGCCGAATGCCATTGCCACCGTGGCAGCATCACCCCGGGGGACGATGTTTGATCCCGGGCCGCTATTCTATATGTCCAAAATTGCCGTTGGACCTGAGGCTGCAGACGTGATCGACATCAATGCACCGGTGAGGGATAATTTGGAGAAAATTGCACATGCGAAGGGGATGGATGTGGGCGACCTGACCGCAGTGATCCTGGATCGTCCGCGGCATAGCGAGTTGATCCGCGAGGTGCGTGAGTGCGGCGCCCGCATCAGGTTGATCCCTGCTGGCGATGTGGCTGGTGCATTAATGGCTGCCTGGCCCGGCACAGGCATTGATGTTCTGCTGGGCGTGGGCGGCACGCCGGAAGCCGTTCTGGCTGCCTGCGGTTTGAGAGCGATGCGGGGTGGTTTTCAGGGAAAGCTGTGGCCCCGCGACGAAGACGACCGCCGCTGTGCACAGGAGGCCGGGTATGACTGTTCGAGAGTGTTGACACTGGATGATATGGTGTCTTCCCAGGATACTTTCTTCGTGGCAACCGGTATTTCGGATGGGCCGCTTCTGGATGGCGTCAGTTACTCTGAAGGTTTTGCTCATACGCATAGCCTGGTGGCACGCGGCCTTACCCGCACGGTGCGCGAAATTGTGGCGCACCATCACCTGGGCACATTGACCGAGCTCAGCGAAATTGCCTATTGACGCTCTGCCTGCCGTCTTATATTAGCAAAAATTACCACTTACAATCCTGGTTGGATTAATAGGATTCTGAGATTCAGACTCTATGCTTAAATGAGAAGATTGAATTTGAGCCTATGGAGGTGCTGATGACTTTAGCTGAAAACACCCGACCATTTTTGGATTACCTTGATGACTTTGTAGGTAACTTACCGATTATCAGTCTTGATGAAGCCATCCTTGAACCAGAAAATTCTGCCATTATTACTGCGGATGTGATCAATGGTTTTCTGTACGAAGGTCCTTTAGCCAGTCCGCGCGTCGCAGCGATTGACGAGCCGATCACCCGCTTGATGAAGGCTGCCTGGAAGCGCGGCATGCGTGATATTTTGCTCGTGCAGGAAGGTCACACACAGGATTCGATAGAGTTTGACGCTTACGGGCAGCATGCGGTCAAAGGAACCTGGGAGGCAGAGGCGATCGATATGATCAAAGCACTGCCGTTCTACGATCAGATGGAAACGGTTTATAAGGATTCAATTCACCCGGCGTTGAACAATGGCTTTGACGCATGGCTGGATGCACGCAAACATCTTAACACCATCATGGCTGTGGGGGATGTGACAGACCTGTGCCTGTATCATCTAGCGACCTATCTGCGCTTCAGGGCAAATGCCTATCACCAAGACATGCGCGTGATCGTGCCCGAGAATTGCACTCAAACCTGGGATTTATCCGTTGAGGATGCAGAGGCTCTGCCAGCCATGCCCCATCATGGTGACCTATTACATGCGACTTTTTTATATCATATGGCCTTGAATGGTGTTGAAGTTGTGAAAGAAATAAGCGCGTGATCGCCGGTTGAAACCACAAATTGTATCAGCTTTCTGGCTTATTGCCGTTCAGCGGTTGATTGTTAAGCCCTGTTAAGGTTCTTCTGATGACTTTTCTCAAAAATCCTTTGTGGTATGATTAACGGTTGTGCAAACGAGCATTTTTGAGAAGAAATCAGAACTTTTTTGTGATTTAAGCATCCTGCGGGATTGACTCATCTTCATCTCCGGCAGGTATTCCATTTAAAAGAGGTAGAAATTATGAAAGATATCAAACGAGAGAAACCCCTGACATTCAGCCTGCCCCGCCGCATTAAAAGGCTGGAAGAGTTGGCTTATAACCTGTGGTGGGTCTGGCATCCAGAAGCGCAGCGGTTGTTCAGGGAGATCGATGATTTGCTGTGGGAGCAAACTTACCACAACCCGGTCGCCTTCTTGCGCGATGCGGAGCGTTCTCGCTTAAATGCGGTCATTCATGACCGTTATTTTTTGGATAAGTATGACCAGGTCATGCGCGAATTTGATCGCTATATGAACGAGAAAGATACCTGGTTTTCACAGACTTACCCCGAATTATCTAAAGAATTAATGGCTTATCTCTCCTTTGAGTTCGGTTTGCACGAATCGTTGATGGTTTATGCTGGCGGTTTGGGCATATTATCCGGCGATCATTTGAAGGAATCGAGTGACCTCGGGATCCCGCTCGTGGGGGTTGGTTTTGTCTATACCTACGGCTACTTCTCTCAGCGCATCAGTGAAGATGGCTGGCAGGAAGCCCATAATGTGCCGATCGATTTTGATTCGCTGCCCTTAATTCGCCTGCTCGATGAAAATGATGAGCCAGTAAAAATTGCCATTGACCTGCCTGGGCGCAAGGTATATGCCCGCGTTTATGAATTAAACATCGGCCGGGTCAAACTGTTCTTGCTGCATACCAATCTTCCTGAAAATGCCCCCAATGACCGGCAGTTAACCGATCGTCTGTATATCAGCGACCTCGAGCTGCGGATTTCGCAAGAGATCTTGCTGGGTATGGGCGGCGTAAAGGCATTACGGGCATTGGGCTATGAGCCAACTGCCTGGCATATGAACGAAGGCCATTCCGCGTTTCTCTCATTGGAACGCGCACTGGAATATGTTAAAAAGGGTTTGAGCTTTGAAGAAGCCACCCATAAGATCAAAGAAACCAATATCTTTACAACCCATACACCGGTACCTGCCGGCAATGATGAATTTCCTTTATGGTTGATCGACAAGTATTTTGTCAATGTTTGGTCTGATTTAGGCCTTTCACGGGATGATTTCATCAACATTGCCAAGGTCAAGCAATCCTGGGGTGGGGATGCATTCAGCATGCCGATTCTGGCGCTGAAACTTTCAGAATTCCGCAATGGTGTATCAGAGCTTCATGGGCAGGTTGCCCGTGAGATGTGGTCCTTCTTATGGCCAGACAAGAAAGATGAAGAAGTGCCGATTAGCCACATTACCAACGGCATCCACACCGAAACCTGGCTTGCGCGGCGCATGGGTATTTTGTTCTCGCGCTATATGGGCGCAGATTGGTCTGACCGATTGGACGATCCGGAGTTTTGGGCGCAGATCGAGAATATCCCGGATGACGAAATCTGGCGTGTGCGCCGGCACCTGAAACGAAAACTGGTAGCGTACATCATCAACCGTGGCAGACAGCAGTGGAAGAATGACGGGGTGCACCCGGTTCAGACGATTGCCAGCGGTGTTTTGCTGGATCCATATGCCTTAACAATTGGGTTTGCCCGCCGGTTTGCAACCTATAAACGTGCGAACCTGATCTTGCAGGATTATGACCGTCTTTTGAAGATTGTGACGGATGCCCGTCGCCCGGTTCAGTTCATCTTTGCTGGCAAAGCGCACCCCGCTGATGAACCCGGAAAGCTAATGATCCAGGAAGTCTATCGCGCGGTGAAAGATGCCAGGTTTGGCGGCAGATTAGCCTTTTTGGAAGATTATGATATGAACATCGCCCGTTACCTGGTGCAGGGTGTGGATGTTTGGTTGAATACTCCCCGCCGCCCGCGTGAAGCCTCCGGCACATCGGGGATGAAAGCCGCGCTGAATGGCGTGCTCAACTTCTCTGTTTTGGATGGATGGTGGCGTGAAGGTTACAACGGGCATAATGGCTGGCCGATCGGCGATGATGTCTCTGAATCCGCTGACCCCAAAGAGCAGGATAAAGCGGACGCTCTTAGCTTTTATGAAACACTGGAGAACGAAATTGTCCCGCTGTATTATGAACAGCGTTCGGCAGATAACCTCCCGGCTGACTGGATTGCCAGGATGAAAGAAAACATCCGCACGCTTGGCGGGCAATTTAGCACACGCCGGATGGTCAAAGAATATATGACCCGGCTTTATCACCCTGCCATTTTGAACGGTTTTGAAGAACGTAACGGCAACGGAAAGGCTGAGTAATTCTGATGGAGGTTTTTCTTTCACCAACGGCCTGGTTGGTCGCCTTTGGGATATTCTTTGCGAGAATGGTCAATATTGCCCTGGATACCCTGCGTTTTATGTTCACCATGCGGGGGAAAAGCACGATCTCGTGGATATTGGGTTTTGTTGAATCGATCATTTTTGTGGTGGTGATGGGGTCAGTGTTGACCAATATCGGCAACCCCCTGAACATCATTGGTTACGCTGCTGGTTTTGCGACGGGTAATGTGGTCGGCATGGCGATTGAGAAGCGCCTGGCGATCGGCTTTACTCATTTCAACATCATCAGCAAAGGTCGCAGCACCGAGATTGCTGACGCCCTGAGGCGCGAAGGTTATGGTGTGACAGAAATTCCGGCCAGGGGGCGTGAGAGCAATTTTATGCTCGTGGATTGTAGGGTTAGGCGGAAAGAGGCGGATGAAGTAGAGAATTTGGTGCTCAGTATTGACCCTGAAGCCTTCATCACTGCTGAAGAGGTCACCCCGCGGCGCAGCGGTGTGTGGCGTCAGTAAAAAACAAAGAACAAGGTCATGGCTGCAAATCTCGGTTTGCAGCCATTTTTGTTTAAATATTGTTCGAAAACGGTTTATTGCTTTTACCGCCATGTCATATAAATGACTGAAAACCCATTCTTACCATTTAATTTTCTCCTGAAAAAATTCGGAATGCTGTATACTAATAAAAACGAATGACCAACAGGAGGTGCAATGTCTGGCAAAACCGACAAATTTTATCTTGGAAACATGTATGATCTAAAAGCAAGTGAAATGGGCGAGGATAGGGTTTTTTACGATCCGGATGATCTGACGACCCATGGATTTATCACCGGTATGACCGGGTCGGGCAAGACCGGTTTGGGCGTGATCATGCTTGAAGAGGCCGCGCTGCAGGGCATCCCGGCGATCGTGGTTGACCCCAAAGGCGACCTGACCAACCTGCTGCTGCACTTCCCCGATTTATTGCCTGCCGATTTCAAACCCTGGGTTGATAAGGGCGCTGCTCGGCGTGAGGGCATCAGTGTAGATGAGGCGGCAGAAAAAGCCGCGTCGCTGTGGAAAAACGGGCTGGCATCTTATGGGTTTGGCAAGCCGGAATTGGAAGCATTGCGAGACTCGGTTGAATACGCGGTTTATACGCCCGGTTCCGATGCGGGTTTGCCGGTCAGCATTTTGGCGTCATTGTCAGCGCCCGAAATCACCTGGGAGGGCAATAAAGAAATTTTGCGTGATAAGATCTCGAGCACTGTCACAGCGCTTTTGGGTTTGATTGGCTTTAAGGATATTGATCCTGTGCGTGCGAAAGAGCATATATTGCTTTCAAACATCTTTGAAGAAGCCTGGCGTGCCGGTAAAGACCTTGAATTGGGTACTCTGATTGCACATGTGCAATCCCCGCCTTTTGATAAATTAGGCGTTTTGTCGCTGGATCAGTTTTATCCAGAAAAGGAGCGATTTGAGTTGGCCATGCTGTTGAATAGCTTCTTGGCAGCGCCCTCATTCGAAGCCTGGATGGAAGGCCAACCGCTGGATATTGGTGCGCTCCTGTTTACGCCTTCCGGTAAGCCGCGCCACAGTGTGTTTTACCTGGCGCATCTCAACGACCAGGAGCGGATGTTCTTCATCACTCTGCTGTATTCCTCGATTGAAACCTGGATGCGGACTCAGAAAGGGTCGGGCAGCCTGCGGGCACTGATCTATTTTGATGAAATTGTCGGCTACTTACCGCCGGTTTCAAACCCGCCCAGTAAGGAAATCATCTTGCGCATGCTTAAGCAGGCACGCGCCTTTGGTGTGGGGCTGTTGCTTTCCACCCAAAACCCGGTGGATGTGGATTATAAGGCGCTTTCCAACACCGGCACATGGATGATCGGCAAACTGCAGACGGAACAAGATAAGGCACGGCTGTTGGATGGTCTGGAAGGCGCGGCACCCGGCGTGGACCGGGGCGCCTTTGACCGAATGATCTCATTGATCGATAAGCGGGTGTTCTTGCTGCACAACGTGCACGAGGATGCCCCCGAAGTCTTTCATACGCGCTGGGCGATGAATTACCTACCTGGCCCGCTGACCCGGGCGCAAATCCCCGAATTGAACGCGCTGGTAGATGCGAAGACCCACGGCGCTGAGAAGGCTGCTCAAAGGGCGGCTGCGCAAGAGCAGGTTGAACGGAAGCCGTTCCTGGGGCAGGATGTGCCGCCGGCGATCTCGGGCGGGACGAACGTGTATTATTACCCTGCTGGGTTAGCACCCTCTGAAGCACTGAAAAAAGCCGGCAAATCTCTGGCTGGCGGCGTGACAGAGCCTTATATTTTATATCAGCCAACCCTAGCCGGGCAGGCCAGGGTGGCATTTATTGAGCGCAAATATGACCTGAGCACGGAACAGGTTTACACCGTACGGATCGATGAACTGCGGCGTAAGGGTTTGGTGCGCTGGGAGGATTTCACCACCAAACCGATTGACCTCCGGAAATTGACTTCTTCAGCCCCACGCAACGCCACATTTGAATCACTGGACAATCTCGCGATTGATGACAGCAGTTATGTCAACGATTTAAAATCCGATTTTGAGGATTGGATCTACCGCACACAGGCGCTCACCGTCCGCAAGAATGATAGCCTGGAGGTGGTGGCCGGGCCGGATGTGACGGACGAGGAATTTAAGAAAATGTGCGAAGAAGCCGCAGAGCAGAAAAAGGAAGAAGAACTCAACGCAGTCGAAGAGGCTTATGAGAAGAAATTGGATGCGCTGGAAGATAAGCTCCGCAAAGAAATGGATGATTTCGAGAAAGATAAGCAGGAGCTGAGCCACCGCCGGATGGAAGAGGTTGGCAAAGGTGTGGAAAATGTGCTTGGTATCTTCATGGGACGCAGTCGCTCTCTCAGTACATCACTGACCAAGCGCCGTATGACCAGCAAAGCCAAAACGGACCTTGAAGCCAGCGAGCAGGATGTTAAAGATGTTGAAGAGGATATCAAAGAAATGGAAGAAGACCTTAAAGAGGAGTTGGAAGAGGTCAGCGCTCGCTGGGAAGATGTGATTGACCGGATGGTAGAAGAACCAATCTCGCCCTATAAGAAAAACATCTTCACCGAGCTATTTGGGCTGGTCTGGCTGCCCTATTATGTATTTGAGGATGGTGAGAGCTGGGTGACCGTACCTGCCTTTGACTGGGAGGCGTGATCGAATCACAACCGGGAATTGCCTTGAGATCCGAACTGGACAGAAATTGTCTAATATTTATCTTATAATCATCGACTACACTGATAATGATGAATGAAAAATATAAAAATAATTAAAGGAGTGAAACATGATTAAAAGAACAGCAAGTGCAGTTTGGCAAGGCGATCTCAAAAGCGGTAAAGGTGAAGTGTCGCTTGGGAGCGGTGCTTTCAGCGGACAATATTCCTTTACCTCCCGTTTTGAAGAGGGCAAAGGCACCAACCCCGAAGAGTTGATCGGGGCAGCCCACGCCGGATGTTATTCCATGGCGCTCAGTGCAGATTTGAGCAAGGCAGGCTATACTGTGGATGAGATTCGCACAGAAGCGAAGGTTTCTATGGAAAAAGGTGATGCCGGATTTGAGATCACCGGGATCAAGTTGATCACGAAAGCCAAAGTGCAGGATATCTCAATGGATGAGTTTTCTGAGTTCGCCTCAGGCGCGAAGAAGAACTGCCCTGTATCTAAAGCATTGGCTGCGGTCGAAGTTCATTTAGAAGCACATTTGCTTAAATAATCTCGATTTCGACTGAACAATAGATTAAAGCATTGAGGCACCCACAAGGGTGCCTCTTTTTTGTTGAGATATTGATTTTACTCGGTGGGGGGAATGATACGGTAAACACTGCCGGTGTTGCCGCTTGGTCCGGTGGAAAGAGAGGTGAGTGCATAAACCTCGCCCTGTTGATCCTGACCAAAGCCCAGCAAAAACTCACCCAGTTCACCATCCTCCCGGTTTGAGATTTCAACCGATTCAAAACTCCACAGATCTTGTTCAGATGTTGACGCAGCAAACAAACTGCCCTGAGGTCTGCCGCCGCCGATGCTCCACTGGCCAAAGATGTAGCGCCCGTCCCAAGCTGGCAATGCTGTGCCGCGGTAAACCACACCGCCGATGATCGTTGCACCTAAGCCGCCATCCGGGTGCCGCGAATTAGGAAATTCAAGAATGGGGTCGATCAACGGGTTTCCGTTGTCGTCTTCCATGGGACAGTCGCTGATGGCGTTTGGGTTAGCGGGGTCAGCCGTGCTGAAACAATGCGTACCTTCACGCACGTTCCAGCCATAGTTACCCCCAGCCCTGACAATATTGACCTCTTCCCACAGGTCCTGCCCGGCATCACCGAGGAACAGTTCTTGTTCGCCGCCTATATCGAAAGCCATGCGGTAGGGATTGCGGAACCCGTATGCCCAAATCTCAGGGAAGTTGGCGCTGATGGCTGGGTTGTCTGCCGGGACATTGTAAGGATCACCATTGTCGATATCGATCCTCAATACACTCCCGTGCATGTTGTTTTCATTGTCCTGACCGTTACCGCCAGCATTGACTGCATACCAATCTTCAGCATGGCCAGTGCCGATGTCATCCCCGCCACCGCCATCACCCAACGGGATATACAAGTATCCGTCAGGTCCGAAGGCAATCGCCCCTGCATTGTGATTCCCCTGCGGCTGGTCAATCTGCAGGATGATTCGCTCGGAGGCCGGGTCGGCAATATTTGGGTCTGATTGGGAAATGGTGAATTCAGATAGAATGCTGGTGTGATTAAAACCGCTCGTTCCGCCCTGGCGCAACGGGGCGCTGTAGTAAACAAACAGCCGGTCATTTTGTGCAAAATCTGGGTGGATGGCTAACCCGAGCAGTCCCCGTTCATCATAATTCCCATTCAGGCTGACCATCCTATCGCGGACATCCAACAGAGGGGTCTCAAGCCGCTGGTCATTTTCGTCGATGACGAAGATCATCCCGACCTGGTCAGTGACAAACAGCCTTCCACTGCCGTCGTCCGGTGCGTCCAGGTCCACGGGTGCAGTCAATCCGCTTGCGATCTGCTCCAGGGCGACGACCGGCTCAAAGGGCGGCAGGTCTTGTATAGGTGTGGTGTTGATTTCTGTTGGGGTTTCGGTTGTATCTTCGCTGGGGGTGATAGCTTCTGCAGTCTCATCAGCGGGTGCTTCGGTTGTTTGCAGTGGCGGTGCGGCAGTCGGTGCAGTGGGCGTGGATGCCGGTTGACAGGCAGTCAATATTAAGATGCTTAACAGCATGGGAAATATTATTTTCTTTTTCATTTTTATTCCTTTTCTTTGTCGTTCTGTTTTCTATTGTTTATCAAAACCGCTAACCTTTTAGCGGATGATATTAATATCATACCTGATTGCGAATTGAATGGGATTTTCCCACTGAGGATGAGGGTTGCAGGAAATGTGGATGTAGATTTAATTGATAATCGCTGGGTTATGCTTGCTGATTTGCTTTGAGGATATTTTTGATCATGCTGACATGTTCTTGCATGTGCTTTGTCAGCATAACGATCATCTCTTCCACTGTGCTCTCTGCTACTTTTTTGCCAGCATTATCGTAAAAATCGGCCTTGTTCCCCCACCGGTCCGGAAAGTGACCCACCAACTCAGCCAAAAAGACGCGATGGGCACGCATCAGGGCAATAGAGGCATCTACCGGGCGCTCGTGCCATGCTAACCGCTCGCCCCAGGGCTGATTGCCGGGGAAATCGCCAAAAAACACTTTGCAGTCCGGTGTTGCCAGGGCGCGCTCGATGATAAACGCATAAACATTGCAGTCCTCGGCCAGGTGATGCAGTACTTCGCGCACAGTCCATTCGCCTTCTTTTTCAGACCATTCCAGCCCTTCCTGGGGTATACCAATCAACAAATTGTCTAATTCTCCTAAAGAGCCTGTAAAATTGTCAATTATCTTGAGTTGAGCGTCATTCATGTTTGCCTCCAGAAATAATTGATTGAAAATTTGATAATGCCGTCCAACTCAGGGTGTGGCTGAGGGCAGGGGCAGGGTTTGGGTGGGGATGAATTGGATTGTCGGTGTGGACGCAGGTGAAAACACGGGGTTTGTTTCTGATTGGAGAACATACGCCAGCAAAGCCAGTGCACGCGCTTCTTCAGCGTTACCGTTTGCCAGGGCACGCTGCGCCTGTACGCCTAAAGTATGCACAGCATCCTGGTCCTCAAGCAGTTCGAGCCTGAGTTTTGCCCGTTCCAGATTCCCTGTAGCAGCATAAACCTGGGCGATGATGCTGCGATATTCATCCTGGTTTGCCTGTTTCAGGTTAGCCGGGATCGCATCGTGTTGTGTGGCAGGATTGATGACCAAAGCATACATCAATCCTAAGATCAAACCAAACAATAATCCGGTCAGCAAGTACCAGTTGCTGCGTTTCGGAGCTTGTTTGGATGAAGTTTGGGCTTGATGTGTATCCTGTGACATGATTGCCTGTTCCCTGAATTAACCTGACTGCGCCAGAAGGCTATTGACCGACGAGAAGAGGGTTAACATTAATTGGAGGTCTTCTGGCGCATAGGTATGTTCCTGGGCATAATCCACCGCCTGGTTAACCAGCCCGACGGGATCTGTCTCATCGATATAGGATAGACGCTCCACTGCCAGGGCGATATCACCGTCGATCTGATATAGTTCTGCGACCATCAACACGTAATCCGTTTTGAAGTCAATGCGCAGTGTGCGCGGGCTGGTATCCGCGCTTTTGGCAGGGAAAACGCCCCAGCCAAGCGCGATGCCCAATGCTGTGCCTGCAGCAATCGCAATGAAGAAAAAGATCAGACGGCGGGTGCGGTCTGTCATACTCAGTCGTCTTTCAACATTGGCATATGGATGCCGTATTTTCTAATCGCTTGCTCTGCCTGTTCGTAACCTGCATCCGCGTGGCGTACAACGCCAAGGCCGGGGTCAACGGTCAGGACGCGTTCAAGGCGTTTTGCGGCTTCGGGTGTACCGTCTGCAACGATCACCTGACCGGCGTGCTGGCTGAAGCCGATGCCCACGCCGCCGCCATGATGGAAGGAAACCCAGGTGGCACCGTTGACCGCATTCAGCATGGCATTCAGAATCGGCCAATCGCTGACCGCGTCTGTGCCATCTTTCATGGATTCGGTCTCGCGGTTGGGTGATGCGACTGAACCGGAATCCAGATGGTCGCGGCCGATTACGATCGGTGCAGAGATGCGTCCTTCTGCAACCAGGTTGTTGAAAGCCAACCCGGCTTTGGCGCGTTCTCCATAACCCAGCCAGCAGATGCGGGAGGGTAAGCCCTGGAAGGGCACTTTTTCTCGCGCCATATCCAGCCAGCGATGGAGATGTTCATCATCGGGGAAGAGCTCTTTGATCACCCGGTCTGTTTCGTAAATGTCTTCAGGGTCTCCTGAGAGCGCAACCCAGCGGAAGGGGCCTTTGCCTTCACAGAATAGGGGCCGGATGTAGGCGGGCACGAACCCGGGGAAGTTGAAGGCATCTTTCACGCCATAGTCAAACGCCCGTTGACGAATGTTGTTGCCGTAATCAAAAACTTCAGAGCCCTGTTTTTGAAAAGCCAGCATCGCCTGAACATGTTTGGCGATGGATTCCTGTGCCTGTTTGGCATAAGCCTCAGGGTCCTGCTCGCGGAGGTCATCCGCTTCTGACATTGACAACCCGGCAGGGACGTAATTGTGCAGATCGTGTGCGGGAGTCTGATCCGTGACCACATCAGGCTCCACGCCCCGTATAACAAGTTCTGGGTAGATCTCTGCGGCGTTACCGATCAAGCCGATGGATTTTGGTGTTTCGTTATCCACGGCTTCTTCGACCAGCGTCATAGCTTCTTCGAGGGTGTCCACCACAGCGTCCACATAGCCAATCTCCAGGCGGCGTTTGGCACGATCGGGGTCCACTTCCACGATCAGCCCAACACCTTCGTTCATGGTGATAGCCAGCGGCTGGGCACCGCCCATCCCGCCCAAACCTGCCGTGAGGACAAACTTGCCTTTGAGCGACGGCCAACCCTTGAGTTCAGCCAGTGAGGCGAGGGTTTCGTAGGTGCCCTGCAAGATGCCCTGGGTGCCGATATAGATCCACGAGCCGGCGGTCATCTGCCCGTACATCATCAAGCCCTTGGCATACAGGTCATCAAAATGTTCCTGGGTAGCCCAGTGGGGGACGAGATTGGAATTGGCGATCAATACCCTGGGAGCATCTGGATGTGTCTTAAAGACGGCGACGGGTTTTCCCGATTGAACCAGCATGGTCTCATCATCTTCAAGCTCTTTCAGGGTGGCGAGGATGGCATCAAAGGCTTCCCAACTGCGGGCAGCCCGGCCACTGCCGCCATAAACGACCAGGTCGTCTGGCTTTTCTGCCACTTCCGGGTCGAGGTTATTTTGGATCATGCGGTAAGCGGCTTCGGTCAACCAGGACTTACAGGTGAGCTGTGTGCCTCTCGGAGCGTGAACAGGTCTTGGTTTTGACATAAGGTTCCTCCTCTGATTGGTTTTGATCTGTCACTTCTGATTATAGTCGCTTCTGGGGGTTGGAAAAAGGATACCGTCTGATCTTTGATTTAGCAGTGATGAATTGATCAATGTCGTAATAAGATCTCAGGGAACATGTTGAAATGTGCTGTTTTTGAGATGTTTGAATGCCCATGGTGATGAGACTTGATCCAGGAATTTGGATAATTGTTGAATATTTTCCTGAGCGCTGAATTTACCAGAATCAATTTCGAAATCGTATCTTGTGTGGGCGTGTACCAGTGGGTATTGCAGGCGTGCCTGACCCAGCGTTCGGTCGCGTCGGTTTTCTTCTCTTGCTTCAAGGATCGATAAATCGCATTTTACGCCGACCAGATACGCATCCATGTCTGCAAAGGTTTGGGCAGCATCCTGAACCCATTCACGAGTTAGAAGAACATGATCCGCCAGGATATTCAAACCGCATTCTGCTGCGGCGCGGATGGCTCGATGCATGCCATAGACCATCTGATTTCCAAGGGGACCGGCGGCATTGGCTTGGCCCAAGAGTTGATCCCATAAGGGCTGATCCAGATAGCGCTTCGGAAACATCCAAATGAATTTATCCAAGCCCATTTCGAGAAAGGGTTCCGATTGTGCATCCTGTAAACCTCTGATCAGGGTGGTTTTCCCTGAGCTTGAAACACCATTGAAAATAATGATTTTTCCTGTGTTCATCGTGACCTCAATCATCAAGTTTTTTTCAATAAATTATATATCAAGGAAGGATTCAAACAGAGGTGTATGTTTGCATCATCCAGTATAATAAATCTTGCCGAAGTAAATTCACTTTTGAGCACAAAAGACCTTTTGATGATCTGGTCGTTTTGATTACTGCAAAGGTTTCATAGATTATAGGGCTTTCATTGACCATCTGGTTGCAATGTCTGTTGCCTGAAGATTGGCTGCGGAGAAATTTGCCCGAAACATAAGCATTGATAATTGAATATGAAAGGATTGACGATGACACTCCCTAAATCGATTGGATTTCCACGCATGGAGCATGAAGCTGGTGAAAGACGTGTGTTTCTGCCGGATTTTATTCAGTATATGACCGAGCTTGGTGCGCAGGTGATGATTGAGGAGGGGTATGGTTCTCGCTCTGGTTTTGATAAGGCGAATTATCGCCAGGGGAACATCAAGGTTTCTTTTGGCTCTCGCCAGGATGCCTTTGAGCAGGATGTGGTGTTGATCTTGCGGTCACCCGATGAAGACTTCAGGCGGATGAAACCCGGCACAATTTTGATGTCGATGCTGCACTATCCCACCCGGCCGACGCGGGTGCCGTTGTTCAAAGAATTAGGGCTGAAGACCATTTCTCTGGATAGTATCGTCAACGATAATGATGTGCGCCTGGTGGAGGATATGAAGGCAGTCGCCTGGAATGGCCTTGAGGTTGCTTTTGGAATTTTGGAAGAACGTTGGCCTGATCTGATCCGACCGGATGGGGAACCGATTAAGGCGCTGCTTATGGGTACGGGGATGGTGGGTAAACATGCTGTTGACGCTGTTGTACACCTTGGTAATATCGAACGAAACAATAAGCATATTGAGAAGGGTGGACCGGGTGCTATCTGTAAAGCGGTTGGACGTAACCTGACTGATCATCCGGAGAAGATGCTCGAGCTGTTTGCGGAAGCGGATATCCTGATCGATGCGACCCAGCGCCGAAATCCCGCACAACCTGTTGTGCCGAATGATTGGATCCAGTATTTACCCGAACATGCCATCCTGGTCGATCTCTCTGTGGACCCCTATATTCCCAATGCCAACCCACCCGTGGTGCGGGGAATTGAAGGCATCCCGAAGGGCAACCTGGACAAATTTATCTTCAGACCGGAGGACCGGGACTGGGAGAAGACGATTGTACCTGGTGTGCCCACGACGCACCGCCGTACAGCGGTAACCTGCTACTCCTGGCCCGGTTTTCACCCTGAAGCCTCTATGATGCATTATGCTCAGCAGCTTCACCCGATGATGCCGGTGCTAATTCAAAAGGGCTATGATGGGCTTTCGCTCGATGGGGGATTTTTTGAGCGTGCGCTTTACAGGGCGACTTTGACAGCCTGGGAAGAAGATGTTTTGGCCCGGAAAACCATTTGGAATGGAGATAAATCTTATTCCGAAAGGGATTGAAATACTCTGTTAGCGGGTTTGAGTTATTTTGTTATCGCTGGTGTCTTTCTTGTTCTCGCTGGTGTCCTCACCAGCGATGTAGGAGCGCACGGTCAGGAGACCGGCGCAAACAGAAATATGACCGGCGCCAACAGAAGAAATGAATGTCAATTAGATATCTAAACAATCTTAGGGATGGG
>JAENZI010000006.1 GCA_016841365.1 Anaerolineaceae bacterium | reverse complement strand
TATAGGGCAGGTGGGAGTCGAACCCACACGGTACTACTACCGACGGATTTTAAGTCCGTTGCGTCTGCCATTCCGCCACTGCCCCTAAAGCATCCATAATTTTACCATTGATTATTTACTTGTGAAGGTGCAGAAAGATGCAATAAGACACACCTTTTCTATGATGTTTACCGCAAAAATTGGGGCAGGACGGCGGTCAAACTCGCGTATAATATAACAATACTTTTGAGGAGAGCATTTGGATGGCAGACGACAATATGCAACCGCTCTATTTGAACCCTGAGTTTTCACCCGAGGTGCGCGCGCAGGACCTGATCGCCAGGATGACGCTGGCTGAAAAGGTCTCTCAATTGATGGATGATGCGCCCGGTGTTGACCGTTTGGGCATCCCGCCCTACAACTGGTGGAATGAGGCTTTGCACGGCGTGGCACGCGCTGGGATCGCAACCGTTTTCCCGCAGGCGATTGGCATGGCGGCCACCTTTAATGAAGACCTGGTTCATCAGATCGCAAACGTGATTTCTGATGAAGGCCGAGCCAAGCATCACCAGGCGCTGCGTGAAGGTGTGCATGATCGCTATACCGGACTGACGTTTTGGTCGCCCAATATCAACATTTTCAGGGATCCGCGCTGGGGGCGGGGGCAGGAGACCTACGGCGAAGACCCTTACCTTACGACCCGGTTAGGGGTCCAGTTTGTGCGCGGTTTGCAGGGTGATGATCCCCGCTATCTCAAAACAGCCGCCTGTGCCAAGCATTACGCCGTCCACAGCGGGCCTGAAGCGCTGCGTCATGCGTTCAATGCTGAAGTGAGTCAGCGTGATTTATGGATGACATATTTACCTGCCTTCAAAGCCCTGGTAAAAGAGGCGAAGGTGGCGGGTGTGATGGGTGCCTATAACCGTACCAATGGCGAGGCGTGCTGCGCAAGCCCCACGCTATTGCAGGATATTCTGCGGAAGAACTGGGGGTTTGACGGGTATATTGTTTCGGACTGCTGTGCGATTGAGGACATTTACAAGCATCATAAACTTGTTCCCACGCCTGAGGAAGCGGCTGCAATGGCGCTCACAGCAGGCTGTAATTTGAATTGCGGGTCCACCTATGAACACCTGCTGGCTGCGGTTGGGCGGGGGCTGCTCTCTGAGCGCGATATTGACGAGGCGTTGACGTATTTGTTTGCGGTTCGTTTCCGGCTGGGAATGTTTGACCCTGAAGAACAGGTGCCCTACGCTCACATCCCGGTCGAGGTAATTAACTCCCCGGCCAACCAGGCATTGGCACTTGAGGCAGCCCGTCAATCAATTGTGCTGCTCAAGAACGACGATAATTTCTTGCCGCTAACCAAGAACTTGAAGAGAATTGCTGTGATTGGTCCTAATGCGGATGATGAACTGGTCCTGTGCGGGAATTATGCCGGCACCCCCAGTGAGTCGATCACGGTTTTGGATGGGATCAGGACATTGGTCTCACCTACGATTGAGGTGTCTTACGCACAAGGGTGTGGGATAACGGAAATCGGTCAGGATGGGTTTGAAGCAGCCCTGGATAATGCACGGGATGCAGATGTGGCTGTGGTGGTGCTGGGGCTTTCCCAAAAGGTAGAAGGCGAGGAGGGGCAGCAAGCCGGCTTGGCTGAGGATGAGATCACCCAGGGCGACCGGACGGAGATTGACCTGCCAGGTGAACAGGAAGCCCTGCTAAGAGCTGTTGCTGAAACCGGGACCCCGGTAGTGCTTGTCCTCCTGAATGGGAGTTCCATTGCCATCAACTGGGCGGACGAACATATCCCGGCGATCATTGAAGCGTGGTACCCGGGGCAATCCGGCGGCAGGGCGGTGGCTGAGGTTTTATTTGGCGACACCAACCCGGGCGGCCGGTTGCCGGTCACGTTTTATAAATCTGTGGATCAACTCCCGCCATTTGAGGCGTATGACATGGATGGACGCACCTACCGGTACTTTGACGGGGAAGTGTTGTATCCATTTGGTTATGGACTGAGTTACACGACATTCGAAACGACTGACCTTTCGCTGAGCCATGATTACATATCCGGACTCGAAACTGTGCATGTCAACTGCAGAGTGAGGAACACCGGACAGGTCGCGGGTGACGAAGTCGTGCAGATCTATTTGCGAGATGAAGTTGCTTCGTTTCCGATACCCCGGCATAGCCTGGTAGGGTTCTGGCGGGTACGTCTGGCACCCGGGTCTGAGACCCACCTGAAATTTGAGATCCAACCTGAGCAGCTTGCCTGTGTGGATGACAGTAGCAGATGGCTGGTAGAGCCCGGTGATTTCACCGTCTTTGCTGGCGGCGGCCAACCGGGCACACCGGGCGTGCAGTCTGCGCGGTTTACAATTACAGGTGGTGGGTTTACCCTGAAATAATAATCTAATTTACCGCAGAAATTATCAGAAAAATGACGATTAGAGGATTTTGAAAATGGATTTATCATTATCAATTTGGAACTGGCTGCTGGCGCTTTTGCCCTTAGTGGTGGTGGTTGTGTTGATGCTTGCTTTTCGTTGGGGCGGCAGCCGGGCAGGCGGCATGGGTTGGTTTGCTGCGGTGCTGATTGCGGTGTTGTTCTTCGGCGCAGGGTTTGACTTGTTGGCGGTTGCCCAGACGAAAGCGGTGTTGCTCAGCCTGGATGTGCTGCTGATCATCTGGACAGCACTCCTATTGTTCAATATCACCCGAGAAGCCGGCGCGATCCGTATGATCGGGAAGGCACTGCCCGGTTTGACCGAAGACCGTGTAATGCAATCTTTGTTGATCGGCTGGCTGATGGTCACTTTTTTGCAAGGGATGGGCGGCTTTGGCGTTCCGGTTGCCGTATGTGCCCCGATGCTGGTCGGATTGGGATTTACTCCCATCCAGGCGGTTGCCATGGCATCGATGGGCGATGGGTGGGCGGTCACATTTGGCTCGCTGGCGACTTCGTTCCAAACCCTGATCGCCGTCACGGGTCTTTCAGGCGAGGAACTGGCGCCGCTTTCTGCCCTGCTGACGGGGATTTCTGCCTTCCCCAGCGGTTTGCTGGTGGCAGTGATCGGCAATGGTTGGAAGAGCCTGAAACGAGCGATCGGCCCCGTGTTTATCTTGAGCCTGGTGATGGGCACCGTGCAGTATTTGCTTGCCACCAATGGGATCTGGACGTTGGGCAGTACCGGTGCAGGTGTGGTCGGTCTGATCGTGGGTTTCTTGATGGTGCGCCTGCCGCGTTATCGCAATCAACATACTATCGAAGCGCTCCCGATTGAGGAAGATGAGCCCGAGGGAAAACCACGCAATTTGTGGATGTCTCTGTTTGGATACGGTTTGCTGGTTGTGCTGGCATTTGGCGTCAACCTGATCAAACCAATTGAAGATTTTCTCAGCCAGGTTAAGTTGACTCTTGCCTTTCCTGAGGTGGTTACCCGTTTTGGCTGGGTGACGGCTGCAGGCAACGGCAGGGTGATCAATTTGTTTGCGCATCCCGGTGCAATTTTGTTTTATACCTGCCTGATTTCGTTGATCGTCTACCGGTCGATCGGCTACTTGTCGCCTGGCGCGCTCAAGCGGATCTTCAAACAGGTTGTCAAAAGCGGGGTCAATTCCAGTTTGGGTATTTTAGCGATGGTGGGCGTGGCATCGATTATGCTTCACAGCGGAATGACCTACCTGCTGGCTGAGGGGCTGAGTGCATCCTTTAGCCGGGATCTCTACCCCATTATCGCGCCGTTCATTGGCGCCTTAGGCGCCTTCATCACCGGCAGCAACACAAATTCCAATGTGTTGTTTGCGGTATTGCAGCAGAACTCAGCACAATTGCTAAATCTGAGTGTGCCCTTGATTTTGGCGGCACAAACTGCAGGTGCCTCTTTAGGCAGCGTGCTGGCGCCAGCCAAGGTGATTGTGGGGTGCAGCACCGTTGGGCTTTCTGGCGAAGAGGGCCGGGTGATGCGCAAATTGCTGGGCTATGGACTGATCACCATCGGTTCAGTGGCGCTTGTGGCTTTCATCATTCATATGGCATCATAGGAGACAGTGTATGTTGATTAAAAAGAGAAAAGCTGACAATCTCAAGTTCAAGGTGGTGCTTTTTGGGCTTCACATCATCCTGCCCTTTGCCATCTACTTTGCGCAATCTCGCGGCAGCACGTTTGGCGCATGGGCGTTCGCGCTGTTATTTGTGGCGAGCATGGGTGTTTTGGTGTGGCTGAAGTAAAGCCCGGGGTGAGCAAGTTCCTGATCGGGTTGAGCCTGGTCTTTTTTGGGATTGGGTTGTTTCACATCGGTTGGGCAGTTTGGCCTTCTTCCACGGATGCTGTGCAATTCACCATCCCTGAAGGGGTGCTGCCTGGTGCACCGACGGGCGCTGGCTATGCCAGCCTGGCTGATTATGCGCTGAGCATTTCGTGGCCGCGCTGGTTTCGACTGGGAGACAGCGGTTCAATCCATGTGTTTCTGACCCCAACGGCAGAGCCTGATATTCAGCCTGAGGTGCAAGCTGTGCAGATTGTGATGATTGAGATGGCAGCAAAAAATCTGCAGATAGAACCTGCAGGGCGCACCCAGTATAACATTGCACCCGATTCAGATCTGACTGTCATCCGGTCTGTCAACGCCTCCCAGCAGGGCGAATTTGACGCCAAGGTGCTGGTCTCATTTGGGTTTTATGATGAGGCAAACAACGAAGTGGTGCCTATCCCTGTGGCTGTTGTTGATATAGATATTCGTGTCATCGACTTGTGGGGTGCAGGGTCAGGGTTGGCGTTGTGGTTTGGTTTTGTCGGATTGGCATTGTGGGGCGTTTTCTTTCTGTGGGGCAGATTCTTACAGGCGCGGTAGAATTTAATTCTATACGACTACAATATTGATGAGTTGTTACTTTATAATTTTGATTGAGAAGGGCAACGATCTATGAATAATCCGAATGACCCTCAACGAACAGAATCACCGATGCGAAATGCCCGTCGGATGGGTTTTGTGACCCTGAAGGCTGGCTGTCTCACCTTATTATTAGCCGGCACCGCGCTGGCGGTCGGTTTTTTGCTCGATGTCAGACAGGGCATATTCCCGCGCTGGACCTTGATCCTGCTGGCAGCCAGCCTGCCATTGACGATGGGGGCGGTATATCTGATGGTTCGCCGGACGCTGAAACGCTCACATAAGCCGGAGGCTGATCGGATTATTGATGCCGAGGCAAAACCTGTAGATGGCAGCGGAACACGACCGGGTGAATTGGAAGAATAGGGTGTTTTAGATTTAAAAATTTACCCAATTATTGGCAATTAAATTTGGGTGATTCTTGACATAACGCAAAAAGTGGGGGATTTAAAAATTTTACTTGTTTGAATCACGGGTTCAGGTTATAGTATCATATCAGTAAGATTGTTTTGAACTCTTGAAAGGTAAGGTCTTCCTTTTGTCCTCAAATCGAAAAATGCTGCTAAAAGATTGCCTGGCTGAGATGTCTGATCTGGTGGTTAATCGCTATCAGGATACTGAAATCTCAGGCATTTCGTGGGATTCACGCAATGTCAAACCCGGGGATATCTTCTTTGCGCTGGTCGGTGAGAATTTTGATGGACATCAATTTGTGATGACAGCCGTTGAGCAGGGCGCATCTGCTGTGATCGGCACACGTGCGCCGATTTCATTGCCTGTGCCCTATGTTCACATCAAAGGCGATGACCGGCTGGCGCTGGCAAAATTTTCCTCAGCTTTTTACGGTCATCCCTCACGGGATTTGGTCGTGATTGGTGTGACAGGGACAGATGGAAAAACGACCACCACCAACCTTGTTTTTCACATCCTCAAAACAGCTGGGTTTCAGGTAGGGATGATCTCAACGGTGAATGCCGTGATCGGGGATGAGATGCTCGACACTGGTTTTCATGTAACCACACCTGAAGCGCCCGATATTCAGCGCTACCTGGCGCAAATGCGCGATGCCGGGCTGACCCATGTCGTCCTGGAGACGACCTCTCACGGACTGGCGCAAAAACGTGTAGCGGGTGTAGATTATGACCTGGCAGCCGTCACCAATGTGACCCATGAACACCTTGACTATCACCGCACTTATGAGGGATATCTGCAGGCGAAAGGCAAGTTGATTGAGGCGCTTGTTGTAAATCCCAATAGCACAAAATATGTCGAAAAACTGGCGGTTTTGAACAAAGACGATGAATCCTATGCCTATTTGCATTCGATCACGCCTGCACAGGAGCTTTCGTATAGCCTTGCTACTGGTGGCGATGTTTGGGCAGATGAGGTGGAAAATACACCTAGCGAATTGCGGTTTGTGGTGCACGGTTTGGGAGATGCTTTCTTGATCCGCACACCCCTGATTGGGCGCTACAATGTGTATAACAGCCTGGCCGCGGTTGGATTGACGGCGGGCGGGTTGGGTGTGTCCATTGCTGATGTGCAGCGCGCTTTTGAATCGGTACCGACTGTACCCGGCAGGATGGAACGGATTGACCTCGGGCAGGATTTTTTGGCCATCGTTGATTTCGCCCACACACCCAACGCAATCAGGCAGGCATTGACCACCGCACGGGAGTTAACGGATGGGAAGGTCATTGCGGTGTTTGGCTCAGCGGGCTTGCGTGATGTTGAAAAACGGATGTTGATGCCTGAGATCGCTGTGAAATTAGCGGACGAAATCATCCTGACTGCCGAAGACCCCCGCACGGAATCGCTGGATGGGATCTTGGCGGATATGGCGCAGGGTGCACAACGGAGTGGCGGCGAGCAGAATCGTGATTTTTGGCTGGAACCTGACCGAGGCACGGCGATTCGGATGGCGGTGGCACGAGCTGAACCGGGTGATCTGGTGATCCTGTGCGGTAAGGGTCATGAACAGTCGATGTGTTTTGGACATGTGGAATACGGCTGGGATGATCGAACCGCTCTGAGCGCTGCGCTGGCTGACCGATTGGGTATACCTGGGCCAGAAATGCCCAAGTTGCCTACCAGTCCTAAAGGGTAAGCCCTGAGGGTGTGAAAGGAAGTGAGATATGGCAAAACAAACTGCAGATGAGGTCAGCACAGAAATGATCCTTTCGCATCTCAGAGCACATCTCAACGAGCAGCGGCCTGTGATGCTGTATAACACCTACCAGGGTGTGCCCATCACATTTGAAGCAGAGGTTGCGATGATCCATCCTGCCTATGTCGGGTTGATCGTCCATCCATACCAGGCGGTGTGTATCAAAGAGGAACGGCGCACCTACATAGAGAGCAAAACTTTGCCGTCGCTGGTCCGAGCATATCCAGTATCCATTGATTACACCAACCAGGTCGTGATGTTGAAGAGGTTGAAAATCCCTAAAAGCATCACGCCGGATCTATTGAATTCGTGGGTCGCCCCTGAAAAATCAGTGAGGGTAGAAATCAGCGCAGATAATATGGAAGACCTGACCGTTAAAATGATCGAAATCGCTGTATTGGAAGAAAACCAGATCCATGTAGCGGTATCTGTCCCGGAAGATGCCCCGTTCAACCGGCTGGATGCGGTGCATCTTGCTTTCAAGCTCGATTCTAAGTCTGACCTGATCCAGGTGCAGGGCATGGTGCATTCCCTGACAAAGATTCGGGGACAGGATCGTAAGCGGATGGAAGTTGCCGGCAAGGCGACGATGGGGGATGAGATCACCATCCTGGCTTATGTCGCAAAACGCGAAGATCAGATATTGGCTGAACTGGATAAGGCCTATCAGAAGTTGCGGCGGGGTAAAGGCCGAAAGAAATAAATATCTTCAATGCTATTCGGCATTATTTCGGAAAAGAATTTATATAATTGCCCCACTGACAAACAATTGCGCGATCAATGGATTAGAGAATCAAAAAAACTGCCCTGATGATTCCAGGGCAGTTTCAATTTCTCATTGATCAAAAGGGTATTAGCGCCTTCGGCCTCGATTGCCGCCGCCGGAGCTCTTCTTTCCGCCGCTATCCTGTGCCTGGGCTTCTTCGAGGGTCCAACCCTCAAGTAGTGCCTGGCGGGAAAGGCGGACACGTCCCTGATTATCGACATTGGTGACCATCACGGTGATTTCGTCGCCGACATTGACCACATCCGTAACGCTCTTCACGTGGCTGGTATCCAGCTGCGAGATGTGCACCAGGCCGTCTGTGCCGGGCAAAATTTCGACGAAAGCGCCGAAGTCTGTTGTCCGTACGACTTTCCCGGTGTAGATGCGCCCAACTTCAACTTCTTCTGTCAGGCGTTCAATGCGCTCACGGGCAGCTTTGTAGCCTTCGCCAGTGGTCGATGAGATGAATATCGTGCCGTCATCTTCAATTTCGATGCGAGTGCCGGTTTCTTCCTGAATATCGCGGATGGTTTCTCCGCCTTTACCGATCACTGCGCCGATTTTTTCTACGGGCACCTTGATGATTTCAATGCGGGGGGCGTGATCTTTGATGTCTGCACGGGGTTTATCGATGGTTTGAAGCATGATATCCAGAATGTGCAGCCGGGCATGTCGTGCCTGTTCAAGGGCTTCTGACATGATCTCGGTGGTGATACCGCCAATTTTGATGTCCATCTGCAAGGCTGTAATGCCCTCGGTTGTCCCGGTGACTTTGAAGTCAAGGTCGCCAAGGTGGTCTTCCATGCCGAGGATGTCGGTCAGGATGACATAATTTTCGTTCTCTTTGACCATGCCCATTGCCACACCAGAAACGGGGCGCTTGATCGGCACACCGGTGTCCATCAATGCGAGCGTTGAGCCGCAGGTGGAGGCCATGGAGGATGAGCCGTTGGAGGACATCACCTCAGAAACCAAACGCAGGGTGTATGGGAAATCTTTTTCGGCCGGGAGCATGGGCTCAAGTGCGCGTTCAGCCAGCATACCATGACCGATTTCTCGGCGGGAGGTATAAATCCGGCCGGTTTCACCGGTGCAGAATGGCGGGAAGTTGTAGTGATGCATATAGCGCTTTTTCTGCTCCGTGGGGATCAGATTGTCCAATTCTTTGGCATCCCGGGGGGTACCGAGGGTGGCCAGGGTGAGGACTTGCGTCTCACCGCGTGTGAACAGGCCTGAGCCGTGTGCACGGGGGCTGATGTTGATCTCGCACCAAATATCACGGATTTGATCAGGCGTACGGCCGTCTGGGCGTTTGCGTTCATTCAGAATGCGCTCGCGGATGATGGTTTTTTCAGCCTCTTCAAAGGCGTTGCCAACTTCTTTTTTAAGCGATTTGAGTTCTGATTCACTCAGTTCGTCCACTTTACCAGCGGTCATCTCGTCGATGATGGCGTCTTTGAGTTCACTGATGCCGCCATACAGGTTTTCTTTGGTATAGGGTTTGTTGAGGATTTCGAGCATGCGGTCTTTGATGGCGGCATGCACCTGGTCAATCAGGCTTGTTTCCGTGACGACACGTTCCACTTCTCGTTTTTCTTTGCCGATCTCGCGAGCCATTTGCTCCTGGAGTTCGATAATCGGTTGAATGGATTTATGGGCGAGCTCAAGCGCCTGAACCATAACCTCTTCTGAAACCTCATCAGCGCCGGCCTCAACCATGGCGATGGCTTCTTTTGTGCCAGCCACGATCAGATCCAGCTTGGATTCTTCCATCTCGCTGAAGGTGGGGTTGACGATCAATTCGTCGTTTAGATAGCCAATGCGGACTGCGCCGATTGGGCCAGCCCAGGGAATATCCGAGATCATCAATGCAGCGGAAGCGCCATTGATGGCCAAGATATCCAGCGGGTTTTCTGTATCGGCAGAGAAGGACATGAGCATCACCTGTACTTCATTGCGCATGCCATCTGGGAACAGGGGGCGGATAGGGCGGTCTGCCATACGGGCGGTAAGCACTGCTTCGCCGCGGGGGCGGCCCTCACGCCGGAAGAACGAACCGGGGATGCGACCGCCGGCATACATACGTTCTTCATAATCAACGGTCAACGGGAAGAAATCCAGCCCTTCACGCACACCACCCATGGTGGCTGCAGAGAAGATCAGGCTGTCTCCCTGTCGGATGGTTACGGCACCGCCAGCTTGTCCAGCCAGCTTGCCGGTTTCGATGATAATATCCTTATCACCGAGTTTTGTTCGGTAAATCTTTGCATTTTGTTGCATGTTAAAGTATCCCTTCGTCTAATTGCCCGCCCAGTCAGGGACTGAAAACCGGTGAGGTGCCAATCCTCAGCAATTTTCAATTCCCGACCGGCGGAATAAATGTGCTTAAATAATACTACCGCAGAAAAAAGCGGTGCGGAGTCACTTTAAGACGCCAGTTAGGCTCTGCAATCAGTTTGATCTGCGGTTTAATTACGAACGAATTCAAGTACAAAAATATTATTTTTTGCGAATCTTGAGTTTTTCGGTAAGCGCCAGGTAACTCTGATAGTCTTTTCGGCGCAGATAGGAAAGTAAACGGCGGCGGCGCCCAACAAGTTTGAGCAACCCGCGGCGTGAACTTTCATCGTGCTTGTTTACACGGAGGTGATCGGTCAATTCTGTAATCCGTTTGGAAAGAATCGCGATTTGAACCTCCGGTGACCCTGTGTCGTCACCATGTCGTTTGTATTCTTCGATGATCTCTTGTTTGCTTTCTTTGTCTAAAGCCATGACACTGCTACTCCTTGTATTTTGATTTTTTTGCAGGTCTCCGTGCCCCCAGCCGAAACCAGGAACAGGACCAGTCACTGTTAAAAATTATACCAGACGCGATTAATTAAGCAACTGGGGCAGATAGTCTCGTGAAAAAGTTATCCTGAGGTTTGTGGGTTAAGACAGGCTTCACAAGCTGGTTTTTCTGCCCTTATAGCGGTTGATGTTTTTGGCTTTTCAATTATTGAGGGGTTAAGATGTCTGCTACACGGCTGCGGACAAATTCTGGTTCTTTGCTCTTGAGCAGCTCAAGGAGCGTTTCACGCGGCAGCGCATAGGGTTTGAGATAGGCTTTAAGATATTTGCGAAATGTGATCACACCACGTTCGCCGTAAAATTCGAGCATCTGTTTGAAGTGCTGGATGATGGTTTGATGCACCAGTTCGGGTGGCACTTGTTCTCGATCAAGGCGGCTGAATATCCATGGATTGCCCACGGCAGCGCGTCCGATCATCACCCCGTCACAGCCAGTCTGTGCTTTAATGCGTTCAATATCTGCGACGGTTCGCACATCCCCATTCCCAATCACCGGGATGGTAAGCGCTTGTTTGACTTCCCGAATAGGCGCCCAGCGGGCATCGCCGCGGTAAGCTTGCCGGCGGGTTCGCCCATGCACAGCGACCATCGCACCGCCGTTATCTTGAATGATCTTTGCCACATGTAAGTAATTCAGATTGTCATCATTCCAACCCAGGCGGATTTTGCCCGTGATCGGCTGGTCGAAGGCATCGGTCATTAAACGAAAGATTTTTGCGATCTTCTCTGGGGTCTTCAGCAGAGCTGCGCCAGCCCCACGGGAGGTGACGTTTTTGGATTGACATCCCAGGTTGATATCGATTATGTCAGGTTGGATTTTTGGTACGATTTGCCAGGCGGCATCAAGGATTTGCTCTGCATGATCCCCCAAGAATTGAAGGCTGAGAGGACGTTGCGCGGGATCAAATGCCAGACGGTGATGGTAGCGGTGATGATGAGTGAGCACATCCAAAGCGTTGATGAATTCAGTCACGCTGATGGCAGACCCGAGCTTGCGGCACAAAGAGCGAAAGGGTTTATCCGTGATGCCATCCATCGGCGCTAAGATTAAGTCGCCATAGATGGGTAGGTTTCCGATTTTAAATTCAGGTGTCTCGTTATTAGGCATAGGGCTTTAATTTGTGTGATTAATCTTGGCGATCGCCCAGCGGCAAGCGTCCAGTAACCCGGGGTCAGTCTCCTGGGATAGGGCATTCTGGAGTGCGGGTAAAGCTTTAGTTTCAACCTGGTTACCCAGGACGATGGCGGCATTGCGGAGCAAGCCGATGCGTTTTGTGCGTGCAAGCGGGGTTTCGCCAAATTTTTCGTCAAACGCCTCTTCATCCAGCGCAAACAGGCTGATCAGGTCAATCTGTTCGGGGAGGAGCGCTTCACCCAACGGGCTCACCTGGTGTTCAGGAAAGGCGTTATGGGGGCAGACCATTTGGCAGATATCACAACCGAAGAGCCAAGTGCCAATTTCGGCTTTGCGTTCGTCCGAAGTCACGCCACGGTGCTCGATTGTCAGGTAACTGATACAGCGTTCGGTGGCGATGGTTAGGTTGGGCAGGATGCAGGCGGTGGGGCAGGTGTCAATGCACCTAGTGCAGCTTCCGCACAAATCACGCGTGTAAGGTGCATCCACAGGCAGTTCGAGATCAGTCAATACTTCAGCCAGGAAAAAATAAGAGCCTTCACCCTGAATGAGCAAGCAGCTATTCTTGCCTGCAATACCGATCCCGGCTGTGGCGGCAAAGTCACGTTCGAGAATTGGCCCGGTATCGGTATAGGACTTGGTCCGCACATCTGGGCCGGCACGTTCAGCGATGAAATCTTCAAGCTGGCGTAATTTTTCCCAGATGACCTGATGATAATCTTGTGTGACGGCATAGGCCGACACTCTGCCTTTCCCTGGGAAGGTTATGTCCCATCCCGCTTGAGGCACCTGATATGGCATCGTCAGGCAGATCACACGCTGGCAGCCTTCCAGGATGAGCGCCGGATCTGCCCGTTTTGCCAGCGTGTCTTCCCGGGCAAGATAGTCCATCGCGGCGTGGTGGTCTTCTGTAACCCACTCAAGAAATTGTCGATAGTGCGGTGCAGGTGCGCAGGGTGCAATGCCGATATGGTTAAAACCGAGGCGTTTTGCCTCGGTTTTTATGGTTTCTTTTAGCGGGAGTAAGTCAACCATCTAATTGATCAATTAGGGCGCAGTTGTTGCTGTTGGTGTTGGTTCGGCTGTGGCTGTTGGGGCATCAGGTTCGCTGTCGCCAGATTCTGAGACCTCAATGATGATATAAAAATCATAGAAAGAAACATCGTTGGCGTTGAACAACTTCCAGTCACTGCGTTTTTCACCGGTGGTGTCAGGTGCAACAAAATCAACGCTGATCTGCACATTCGTTCCTGGCGGGACGGCATAGGGAAGGAAAACCTGTTCTTCGGCACCCATTTGTTCGCCTGAGGTGAATTCGATGTAATAATCCTTCGTCCAGGTGGATGTGCCGACGTTTTCGATGGTCCAGGTGACGGTGAATTCCTCGCCGGGGGCAAATACTGTGTTGTCTGGCGGATCGTTCGCACGCCATGCAGCAACATCCGCACCGCTTGCCGCAGCTGTTGATGTGGCTGTACCCGCCTCCGTTGCGGTTACTTCTGGCGTCGGCGATTGTTCAGGGGTGCTGGTGAAAGTTGGTGATGGTTCAGGCGTTTCGGTCGCCGTGGGGCGTGCTTCAGCCGTCATTGATGCCTGGACGTCTGCCGTCTGTGCAAAACCGGTCTTTTGGGCGTCGATATCTACTTCGGGTTCTTTTGGCCCGCAGGCAGAGATGATCATTGCAGAGATCAGCATTGCCAGCAGAACTAAAATCATTGTTTTTGTTTTCGTTGTCATATTAATTATTACCTCCGGACCAACGGTTTATTTATGAGTTGGTCAACCTTCAATTTTAGGTGATGGGCGAAAAAAGTCAAGTTAGGATGTGATATTGGTTGTTTTGGAGTGGAACAAGCAGGCAAAGCAAAAGCCGGCAGGAGGGACTCTCTTGCCGGCTCATTCGTTATGGATTTAGCATTAGGGTTCGATTCTTGGTGCAAACCACAGGGCTTTGTCGTTGTCAGCGTTGCCATTCGCCTGCAGGAAGAGGATAAATTGAACATCTTCACCAGCCAGGCTGCTCAGGTCTACGCTCACCTTGTTGAATTTACCGTCCTGGATTTCGTGCCAGGTGGCCAATGTCTTTTCGGTGCCGCCGTCGACCTTGTAATTCAGCTTGAAATTCACATCGCACTTGGTTCCGCCGTAACATCCGACAATGGCTTTGAAGTAAACACCTTCTGTGACCGTGATCTTGGGGTAAACACCCTTGATCCATCCATTATTGACCATCTGCGGCTGAACCTGCAGGCCGGGTTCGTCATCCACGACCAGGTTTTCGAGGCGGGGGTTGTCAATTCTGAAAACCCATCCTCGGCTATCGCCAGAGCTGCCCGGGCAGGGTAAGGTTCCTGCACCGCTCGACCACACCGCACCAGAAGCGCAGTAGTTCTTGGCGAAATCATACAGGGTACCTTCCACATCAATTTGAACCCAGAAGGTCTTATGATCGGATCCGATCCCGAACAATACGCCATTTGCATTGCGCAGTTTGAAGTCGCCGCGATGGCGGCCAGCAGCCAGCGGGGCTTTCAGGTCAAGAGAGATTGTAATGGATTGCCCGGGTGCGACTGTGCCGGTGGTGAGCTGCTTTGCGGCGGGGGCATTCATGGCGTAGCCATCATAGAAGACCACATCATAATCCTGGTTCCAGGTGCATGACCCAGTGTTTTTCAACGTCCAGGTTTTGGTGAAAGACTCACCAGGATCAAAATCTGTGCCATCGGGGATGGTTTCAGAGACGAAACCTGCGACATTGCATTCAACATAGGGTGTCGGCGTTGCCGTATTGACCGGGACACTGGTCGCAGTGGGCTGCGCTGTAAAGGTCGGGATGGCGGTTGTCGCCTCCGGTGTGACACCTTCCTGAGTGATCACCGGCAGGGATGTAGCCGTTGCCCACGGTTCATTGGGTTGACTGGTCTGCGCGATGATGGTTTGCTGCGCCTGAATGGTTTGCGCCGCAGCGGTGTTGAGCATATCCACCTGCGTTGTTGGTTCTGCCTGACCCGGGAAGTTACACCCGGTCAGCAGAATGCTGAAAACTAAAACAAAACTGAAGATGAGGATTTTCTTATTCATGATTCTTCTCCTGGCAATAGTTGCTTCTATTGCAATACTTAAATTATATAATATTTTGTTTATTTTTGAAATCACTTGCGTTGTCAAGTTTTCAATCACTTTTTCTCAAGTGCTTGTTCTTTATATTAGACGAAATATCACCCAAATTAGTTCCAAATTTATTGATTCAGTGAGGAATAAAAAAAGCGGCATTGACCAGTGCCAACGCCGCTTCGTTAGGTCTTGATGGATTCAGCCTGTTGTTTCTTTTGTTTCGAGGTCTTTTCCTAAGAGTGCTTTTAGATACAACCCGATTTTAAATTTTTGCCCGGTCAATAGTAAGCTTGCCCTGAACATCCCTGCCACGGCGCGGATCACGAGGATGACGGTGATGATCAGCAGACCAAGGGATAACAGGATCTGCCAGATCGGCACCTGGGTAACAGCGATGCGTGTCATGATTGTGTTGGGTGCAGTGAATGGGATCAGGCTCAGAATGGTAGGCAGCGCTGCATCCGGGGATTCAATGATGGCGCTCACCAACACGAGGGGTATCAGGATCGGCAGGATGATGATGAACGTCGCCTGGCTGGCCTCTTTGATATTGGGGACCAGTGCGCCTACACCTGCCATGATAGCTGCATACAACAAATAACCCAGGATGAAGAACGGAATGCCCCAATAGAGGATTGCCGGAGGGAGCTGTAAATTAGGTGGGATGTTCAGCGTGGTGCCGCCTAAACGCAGCATAACAAATGCTGAACCCAACCACACGACCATCTGCACCAGGCCGACCAATCCGAGGCCAAGGATTTTGCCAGCCAGGAGTTGATTGGGCTTGATCGAGCTCATCAAGATCTCCATGACCCGGTTTTCTTTTTCTTTGGCAACACTATTCATCATCAAGCTGGCGGAAGTGATGATCACAATGTAGAACAACATCGTTACCCCATAGGGCACATAGAAAGCGAACATGTTGTCATCATCCTGGTCAATATTCTCAGGAGATAGGTTCACATATTCCACCTGGATGGGGTTGAGGTAAGTTTCATAACGTACCTGGTCTGCCCCTATCAGGTTGTATTCAATAACCATCTCAAGGGTGCCTGTGGTTTCCATCGCCGTCATAGGGCTGAAATCCTCAGTCACATAGGTGATTTCACCGCTTTCAAGATAATCCTCGAAAACAATATAATAGCCCGTGATCTCCCCAGAGGTGATGGCTTGTTGAGCTTCTTCAACTGAGTTGAATTCAACCAGGCGTTCCTCAGTGATCCACGCAGGCAATTCTTTGATGATGCCTGCCTGGTCAATATATCCTTCAGATATCTCGTTTTCTAATAGTGTTGTTTCTTCTTCCTGCCCTTGGGAAATATCCACATCAAATAACGAGATGGCACCCAAAATCAGGGCAGGAACCAGTGGAACAAGGATCAGGGTCAATAAAAAGGAGCGGCGTGTAATGGTGTTGATGAACTCTGTTTTAAATACGATCCAAATTTTGTTCATTTTTCCACACCCTTTCCGAAAATTTCTTTAAGTGATAGTTTCTTACCGTATCGCAACATGCCCATTCTGAAGGCGCGCCCCGAAAACCAAATGGCAGCAGCAGCAAAGGCGATCAGGAGTAAGATGTGAATGGCAATCTGCCAAACCGGGATGACGGTAGATGAAAACCGCATCAATATCGTCACCGGTGCGGTTAACGGGAAGTAGCTCAAGCCAATTGCCAGTGGGCTGTTGGGGTTCATCATGAGTGATGATGACAGGTAGTAGGGCACCATGATGGTCAGTGAAAACAGTCCCTGCACCTGTTGTGCTTCACGCAGCTCTGTCATTGTGGCACCAATGGCCGCCATCAAGGCTGCAATCATCACAAAAGAGGGGAGCAAGACTAATAATAGAACGGCGACATAGTTTGCCGGTAAAGAGAAATCTTGCAAGACAGGCCAAAATTGGCCGCCCACTTTAAGCCCGATCCAGGCAAAGATCAACCAGGCGACGAGCTGGGTCAGACCGACGGCGATATTGCCGATGATCTTGCCGGTCATCAACTGGTTGGGTGACACCGAGGTGATCACAATTTCCATCGTCCGGTTTTCTTTTTCTTCCACAACCGCCTGGAGTAAGTAACCGCCGCTGGTCATGATGACCACAAAGAACATGATGCCGGCGATGATTGGGATGAGCACCACGAACCATTGATCCTGGCGCATTTCGCGGCTGCCATCTACTGCTTTCATGGTGATTAGGCTGCCATCTTCGAGCCGCGCTTCAATTTGAGGGTCAAGGTTATCATGCAAAGTAAGGTTGTCCGTCAGAAAATCATTGAACTGGCTTTGAATTTCTCCGGCAGGTTCATCGTAGAAGACCAATTCCACCTGCAATGCCTGTTCATACGATTCTGGCAAGATGTAGTACGCCTGGATATCACCTGCCTGCAGATCTGCTTCGGCTTGCGCCAAGTCTTGGTATGGCAGAAATTCAATTTGCGGGTCGAAGATGCTGTCATCCATTTCTTCCCTGACGGCGTTCTCGAGCATCCCGCCAGGGTCCATATAGCCAACCGGGCTGGTATCGATTGAAAAGAAGGCAGCAATAAAAGCCACCCCAACCATCACGAGGACGAAGACAGGCAGGCTGAGCAGGCTGAACAAAAAGCGCTTTTGAAAGACATGGCGCGTATATTCATATTTGATGATCTTCCAAATCTTAGTCATGTTTGACTGCCTCCTGCTTTTTGACCACCTGAATAAAGATCTCATTCAGCGGCGGGACAGCAATTTCGAACTCGGTCAATTCCACACCTGCATTGATCAGGGATTTGAGGATCTGGTTGGGCTCTGCTTCCTCTTCTAAAGCCAGGAAGTAACGCCCATTTAATTTCTTAATTTCTCGAACACCCTTAATGGACTCTGGCATGGTGTTAAGTGGTGTGACCAGAATATCGCGAGAGGCGAATTTGTTCTGAATCTCCTGCAAGGTGCCGTACAGAACGCGCTGACCATGGTCGATCAGCAGGATGCGGTCGCAGAGTTCTTCAACCTGGTTCATTTGATGGGTGGACATGATGATCGCTTTACCCTCATCACGTTTTTGCTCCAGCAGGTCTTTGACCATTTCCGTATTCACCGGGTCAAGCGAGGTAAAAGGTTCGTCAATGATGACCAACTGAGGATCGTGCACCAAAGTTGAAATGAGCTGCGCCTTTTGCTGCATCCCTTTGCTGAGCTCTTTGACCTTTTTGTCGCGAAATTCATACAGGTCAAACCGCTTTAAATAATCTTCCAGTTCTGCTTTGGCGGTATGCTCCTCCATGCCCTTGAGGGTTGCCAGGAAAACAAGGCAGCGTTCCAAGGGGATATCCTGATACAAGCCGCGCTCTTCTGGCAGGTAGCCTATGTGGTTCTTTTTCTCTTCAGTCATTGGGCCATCCAGCACAGAGATTTTGCCCGAATCAGGCTGGAAGATATTCAGGATCATGCGGATCGAAGTTGTTTTCCCGGCGCCGTTCGGCCCCAGTAACCCAAAGATCTCACCAGGGTTGACCTCAAAACTGAGGTGATCAACTGCCTGGGTGTTACCAAACCGCTTTGATATATCGGTTACATTAATGATTGTCATGTTTTTCCTCTTTCTCTCTCTATAAATGACGATATAACTTAATATAGGATGATTTCTGGCACGCCAGGATAGATTTTATCAGGTCTTTTGTTTTAATTTTATACACAGGCCATCAAATTTCAACTGCGATTCTCAGCCCTAAATAATCTTGGCTTGTCAGTCCGTGCTTTGCAACTACAACCAAGAAGGGATTTACTTGTCTCGTGTTGCCAGCCAGGCGATCAAGATATTAAGCGCAGCGATCAACAGGATCAACGGCCATGCCCAAACCAGATCGGCCGTCAAAGGAGACGGGCCTTCTTCATTAGCAGGATCAAATGTCATCACCGGCCATTGCTGGATTTGTTTGAGTACCTCGGGATCATCAAGCCGATTGATCAAGCCTTGCTGGCTCAGGTTTGTGATTGGGCTGGTGCGTAGATAGTTGAGAACAGCGTCCCATTCATGCTGACCCTGAGGCTTGCGTGCAAGCGCATAGATGATACCACGATCTGTGTTGAGCGTCACATGCGGATTGGCTTGAAGGTTGCGATACCAATCCGGTTGTTCACCGAAACCGCTAATCACATAAATTCTGCCCTGATGGCGGTGAAATTCGACAGGGGTTCGATGTACTTTTCCGGTCTTGCGCCCATTGGTGGATATGATCAGAATATATTGACCAATTTGTTTTCCCAAACCCAATCTGTAGAGCAGAATCGGGAAGCGATAAAGCTGTTTCATGATGTTGTTGTGGGGGTAGGGGATGGGTTGCGGGGGATGAATTGAGCCTTTGTTATCCATTTATCATCTCTCCTTATTTATTGTGTTTCAATTCTCTTTGTACAAAAGAGCCTGTTAAATTGCACTACCCGGCTTTATTTTACAATTATTTTTCCTTCACCCATATTCGTAATTCTTCCGACCACAGCAGACACTATCCCTTTTTGGCTCAAGCTCGCCAAAAATATATCTGCCTGATCTTCGGGCAGGCTGATCAGCAATCCGCCAGAGGTTT
The DNA here is from genome assembly GCA_016841365.1 of Anaerolineaceae bacterium. Lineage (GTDB taxonomy): Bacteria > Chloroflexota > Anaerolineae > Anaerolineales > Anaerolineaceae > Brevifilum. The sequence goes on along the minus strand of JAENZI010000006.1, from coordinate 165,923 downwards.
GCGCATCTGCCAGGATGATGCGGTCTACACGTGAAACCTCATTTGTAAACGAGACATGGGGTGAAATAAAATCAAGGTTATTGAGGGACCCTCCCGGGATGATATCCATCGCAGCCATTTCGCGCGCCTCTTCAAGGACGGGCATTGCCGCCAAGTTGATTTCCGCCGTCACTTTTGACCCGGCAGTCATTTCATGCAAGTGGCCTAAAAATCCAAAACCTGTAATATCGGTGCAGGCTGAAACATTAACCTCGTGCATGCTTTCAGCCGCGTCCTTGTTTAATTTTGCCATCAGCCGAATGATTTTCTCTTCAATGGATGGATCTAATAAGCCTTGTTTGAGGGCTGTTGTCAAGATACCCAAACCGAGGGGTTTGGTAAGGATCAGCACATCGCCGGGTCGGGCTGTGCTGTTGCGCAAAATCTTCTCTGGATGGACGATACCTGTAACCGCCATGCCGTATTTCGGCTCACTGTCATCCACGGTGTGCCCGCCAAGGATGGCGATTCCAGCCTCCTGGGCTTTATCCTGAGCACCACGCAGGATCTGCTCCAACACACTCAGCGGAAGCCGGTTGGAGGGAAAACCGACGATGTTCAGTGCGAATAGCGGCGTCCCGCCCATCGCGTAGATATCTGAGATCGAATTGGCAGCAGAAATGGCGCCGAACCAGTAGGGATCGTCCACAATCGGTGTGAAAAAATCTACAGTTTGCACAATGGCTTGTGTTTCGTTGATGAGATAAACAGCAGCATCGTCGTTGGTGGACGCATCCACTAACGCATTGGGATCAGCGATTAGGGGCATGTTTGCCAGCACTTTTTCGAGTGCCTGCGGCCTCAGCTTGCAGGCGCAGCCTAAGCCGTGGGTATACCTGGTGAGTTTTATCTCACCCACATCATCTGGTTTCTGAGATTCCTCGGATGCCATCTGGGGGATCAGAGCGCTGAGCGATTTGGTCAGCACCTGAACTGCCCGATCGATTTCTTCTTCCGTGGTGCCGCGGCCAACTGAAAACCGAATGGTACCCATGGCGTAATCAACCGGCACGCCCATTGCCTCAAGCACATGAGAAAGATCGATCTCATCTGAGTGGCACGCCGCCCCAGCAGATGCGGCAACTTGGTCTCCGATCTCAGAAAGCAGGGTATTGGCTTCTACCATGTAGAAACCCAGGCTGAGTGTATTAGGTAAGCGCTGCTCCGGGTGGCCGTTGAGGATAAAGCTACCTTCTGGCAGAGCGTCCTGCAGACCCTCGTGCAGACGGTCACGCATGCGGGTGAAGTGAGAGATATTGCGTTCAAGGTCTCGCTTGGCAATTTCGCATGCCTTGCCAAGGCCGACGATCTCCAGCACGTTTTCAGTGCCCGGTCGCTTGTTGGATTCGTGATCTGCGCCAAACATCAACTTTTCAAGCTGCAAGCCCTCATGCACATAAAGCGCACCAACACCTTTTGGCGCGTAAAGTTTATGCCCCGCGATGGAGAGCATGTCCACACCTAAATCCCTCACGTCCACCGGCCATTTCCCCACCGATTGGGCTGCGTCGGTATGGAACACAGCGCCGACTCCATGCGCCAGATCGGCTAAAGCCCGGATGGGTTGTATCGTGCCTACTTCGTTGTTGGCGTGCATAATGCTGACCAGGATCGTGTCCGGTGTGAGGTGCTTTTTAAGCTCGCCAGGGTCAACCTGGCCGTATTTATCGACAGGTAGGTAGGTGATGCTGAAGCCCTGGGTTTCGAGATAGCGGCATACCTCCAGAACAGCTGGATGTTCGATCGCGCTGGTGATGATGTGCTTTCCCTTGTGCCGGTTTGCCATGGCATAGCCGCGGATTGCGAAGTTGTTGCTCTCAGTGCCGCCGCTGGTGAAGTAAATTTCGTAAGGATGGCAATTGAGGATATCTGCAACCTGTTTGCGAGCATTTTCGATGGCTAATTTTGCCTGCACGCCAAAAGGATGGCTGCTGGAGGGATTGCCGAAATGCCCGTAAAGGAAGGGCGCCATTGCATCGGCAACCTCTTTAGCGATAGGGGTGGTGGCGTTGTAATCAAGATAAATTGGCATGTTTTCGGGCATGGATCCTCCTTAAGTGGGCAACCCTGTGAGATTTATTATACTCACAACAAAAAACACCCGCCCTGATTATCAGGAAAGGTGTTTTGTTGGTTAGATTGGTTAATCCGAGATTATTCTTTGTCGTAGGGTTCGCCATCGGCTGCTGGCGCCTGGCCTCTGCCGATAAACCCGGCTAACACGATCATGGTGATCAGGTAAGGTGCCATGGCCATGAATTGGGCGGGAATCTTACTGCCCAGAAGGGATAGTTTCGATCCGATCGCATCAGCAAAGCCAAACAACAATCCTGCGCCGAGAGACCCAATCGGGTTCCAGTTGCCGAAGATCATAGCTGCCAGGCCAATGAAGCCCTTGCCAGCAGTGATGCCTTCATCGAAGCGGCCCACAGAACCCAGGGTGAAGAATGCGCCGGCTACGCCTGCCACAATGCCGCTAAGCAGCACGGCGGTGTAGCGGGTGCGGATCACATTGATGCCCAGCGTATCGGCGGCTTTGGGATGTTCGCCGACCGCGCGGTGCCTGAGCCCCCAGCGGGTCGAGAATAGAGCGACTTGTAGGATGATCAGGAATGCGAACATGAGATAGACAAACATGTTGGTATTAAACAATATCGGTCCGACGACAGGAATATGCGCCAAACCTGGAATGGGAACACGGGGAAACAATGGCGGCCTGTTGAGCGCCTGGTTGGTCTGTAAAAATTTCTGTGAGATGAAGGCCGTCATCCCAGCCGAGAAGATGTTGATCACCGTCCCTGATATGACCTGGTTGATCTTATATTTAATGGATAGCACTGCGTGGATCAATGCCAGCAGTACTGCAGCACCGATTGCACCAAGCAAACCCACCCAGGCATTCTGAGTGATGCTGCCAATTAGCGCGCCGACCATGCTTGCCATCAGCATCATGCCTTCGATGGCAATATTGATCACACCAGCACGTTCAGAGATCAACCCCGAGAACGCCCCCAATGTGATGGGGACAGCCAGCAGCACGGCGCTGGTCAGCATTCCGGCGAGGTTAAGCGATCGATCCGATGCCTGCCACGTGAGGAACCCGAAGATCAGCAAAAGTGCGCATAAGCCAACCATGCCGTTTGTGCCCCGGCCAAACCCTTTGATCAGTTGAAAGATGCTGATCAGCAGACACAGAACGCCTAAAATGATCAGCGTCAGCCGGCTTGGGAGGATCCAATCACCGATTGTACCGATGTCGATGCCACCCGGTGTCATCACAAACGTGGTGACCACATCTGGCGCGACAGTGCGCACGAACACCAAAAAGATTAACAGGCTGATCAAGAGTTCGATGATCCCCATCACAATCTTCCTGGTTGGAGATATTTCAGATATTCTACGATGTGTTACTGCTTGTGTTGAGGTTGACATTATTGACCTCCTCCCCAACCACTCACAAAGACGGTCGTTTCCTCTTGTTTGGGTTTGCGTAAGCGATATAGCGCACGGATGATCGCCGGCGCTGCCACAAACATCAGGATGATCGCCTGGATGACGCTCACGATGTCAATCGGGATCTTTGAAACAACCATCATGCGTGTGGCACCATTTCTGAGCGTGCCGAACAGGATGGACGAGAGCACAACACCTAATGGATGATTGTTGCCTATCAGCGCCAGGGCGATGCTGTCAAACCCATAACCTGAGGAAAGCCCCAGTGCCATACTGCGGTTGACGGCGAGGATTTGAATCGAGCCTGCCAAACCGGCCAGCGCACCGGAGAGCGCCATCCCGATCATGGTGGTTGTGTTGACATTCAGACCGGCATATTTGGCGGCACGGGGGTTGGTTCCCACCGTGCGCATGTTCAGCCCCCACTTGGTCTTGAACAGGATCCACCAGATCAGCCAGGCGAATGCCAGGGCGATGAAGAAACCGAGATGGAAGCGAACGGGTGAGGGGAAGAATTGCGGGATTTGTGCACTTTCTTCAATGATAGGGCTGATGGGCATCCCACCCGAACCCGGGCGGGTCATTGGGCCTGAGAGCAGCCATTCAGTCAACCGAAAGGCGATCCAGTTTAACATGATGGTGTTGATCACCTCATGCGCACCGGTTTTTGCCTTGAGGAAGCCAGCGATGAACCCCCATAGTGCCCCACCCAAACCACCGGCGATAAATGCCAGGGGCATGTGGATGATCCAGGGCAGCCCTTTGACGGCATAGCCGACGAATGTGGCACATGCTGCACCGATGAATAACTGACCTTCAACACCGATATTGAACAGGCCGGCTCTGAAACCGAGGGCAACAGCCAGACCTGCGAAGATGTAGGGGGTTGCTTGCACAAGGCTTTCGAGGAAGGGGTTGATTGCCTCATAAATGGCTTGTTTTTCTCCTGAGGCGATCGCATTGAAAATGCGGACTGGATCGCCAATGGATCCGGTGAATAGTGCTTTATAAGAAATAAAGATTTCGCTAAAAGCCGTTTTGATCCCGCTCCAGAAGGATTCGCCAAAAGCGTCATAAACGGCAGGGCTGGTTGCAGCAATCAGGATTGCCCCAATTAGCAGACCAGTAACGATGGCGAGCAGCGGTATGGAAATTTTCGACCAAAAGTTGCCTTTGTGTTTTTCTTGATCTTTGAGAACTTCTTCGGGCTGATCGGGATTTTTTTCTGGTTTATTTTGAATATCTTGATCCAAAGGAACACCTCCTTAATTTGCAGGTTCTGTAATTTTTGCCTGGTCTTCAGATAAGGCTTCTTCTGGCGTCACACCTGCCATAAGCAAGCCAACCTGCTCTTTTGTCACACCCTTATTCGGCAGATTTGCGATGATCTTTCCCCGATACATAACAACGATGCGGTCTGAGAGTTCCATGATTTCATCCAATTCGGGTGAGATCAACAATACGGCGCTGCCTTCATCGCGTTTTTGCACAATGCGTTTGTGGATATATTCGATAGACCCAACATCCAGACCACGTGTTGGTTGGGAAGCCACCAGCAGTTGGATTGGCCGGGATAGTTCCCTGGCGATGATTACTTTTTGCTGGTTGCCGCCTGATAACGAGCTGACCGGTGTGAGCGGGCTGGGTGTGCGTATGTCAAAATCCTCGATGAGTTGTTCGGCATGATTGAGGATGGTTTTGTATTGAAGGATCACGCCCTTTGAAAATGGTTCTTTGTAATAAGTGCACAGAACGAGGTTTTCAGCGACGGGGAAGGGCAGTACAAGGCCGTCTATTTGACGGTCTTCAGGAACATGGGCTGACCCCATTTCAGTGATCTGGCGCGGTGTGGCTTTGGTAACATCCTCACCCAGCAAGGTGATTGTCCCTTCAGCGGATTTCCTCAGGCCAGTAACTGCTTCGACAAACTCTGTTTGTCCATTACCCTGCACGCCAGCCACACCCACAATCTCGCCTGCATGGACATCAAGTGAGACGTTATCAACAACAATGTTTTGGAATTTATCGGCGACCACCAGGTCTTTGATTGAGAGGATTAATTCGCCGGGTTCTTTATCTGTTTTATCAACTTCCAGGTCTACCGCACGGCCAACCATCATGGCAGCCAGCGAATTCTTATCCGCTTCTTCAGGTGTTGTTTCACCAACCATGGCGCCGCGCCGGATGACCATGATCCGATCAGCGATGGCTAAAACCTCGCGCAGTTTGTGGGTAATAAAGATGATGGATTTGCCCTGTTCTGCCAGTGAGCGCATAATCGAAAAAAGCTCATCTGCTTCTTGCGGAGTCAGGACGGCAGTGGGTTCATCGAATATCAGGATTTCTGCTTCTCTGAATAATAATTTAATAATTTCAACGCGCTGTTGCACACCAACCGGCAGGTCTCTGATGTAATCATTTGGATCGACGGCAAGGTTATATGTTTCGGAAATCTCGATAATACGATCCGCGGCACGCTGACGGTCTAAAAAGTCGCCATATTTGATGGTTTCGTCACCCAGCATCACATTTTCGGTGACGGTGAAGACCGGGATGAGCATAAAGTGTTGATGCACCATGCCGATTCCTGCTTTGATGGCATCTGTGGGGGAATCAACAATTAATTGTTTGCCTTCGATCAAAATTTCGCCTTCATCAGGTTGATAAAGGCCGTACAGGATGTTCATAAGTGTCGTTTTGCCTGCGCCATTTTCACCGAGCAGGGCTAGAATTTCACCCTTATTAAGGGTCAAATCAATATGATCGTTGGCGAGAACGCCAGGGAATTGCTTTGTGATCCCCTTGAGTTGAAGAATGGGTGTCATGTCAACCCCGTTTCATAATTAGGATGTTCTTAAAAAATTCGGGTTGGAGGATTTCCTCCAACCCGAATGATCGTTACTGTAACCTCAGTCTAAAATGATTTCTCCAGCGATGATATCCGCTTTGAGCTGATCAAGTTCAGCCTGGAGTTCATCAGAGACAAGGTCTTCTGCATCATGGAAGGGAGCCAGGGCAACACCTTCATTGGCAAGTGTACCAACGATTACGCCACCTTCGAACGTATCTGTGATGACATCTTCAATCACCATCATGGTGGTCGAGTCCATCAACTTCATGACGGAGGTGAGAATGATGTCGGCATATTCCGGGCTGGTCAAGAACCAGTCGGAGTCAACGCCGATCACCCATGCGTTACCGCGTTCCTGAATGGCTGCTGCGGCACCCAAACCAACGGGGCCAGCAACGGGCATGATGATGTCTGCACCCTCATCCATCAGGGAGATAGCCAATTCGCGGCCTTTCTGCTGGTCGTCAAATGACATACTGAACAGACCGGCATCTGGATCCTCAAGATCCCAACCGAGAACTTCAACTTCTGTGCCTTTAACTTCGTTGTATTTTGCCACACCCTTGGCGAAGCCATCCATGAAGATGGTCACTGTGGGGATTGGCAGACCGCCGAAGGTGCCGACTTTACCCGTTTGGGTCAGAGCGGCTGCGGCGTAACCAGCAAGGTATGCTGCTTCGTCGGTTTCAAAAATCTGTCCAACAACATTGTCGATGGCAGGATCATAAGCGTAGTCGACGATTGAGAAATTGACATCGGGGTTCGCTGCTGCGGCGGCTGCAGTAGCATCGCCGATCAGGAAGCCGACGGTGATGATCAGGTCACATTCTTCATCGATAAAGGCGTTCAAGTTCTTCTCGTAGTCAGCAACTTCCTGTGATTCGAGGTAGTTGGTCTGAATGCCCCAGGCTTCTTCTGCGCCCAGGATACCATTCCACGCTGTCTGGTTGAAGGATTTGTCGTCAATACCACCAGTGTCGGTGATTTGGCAGACATACACATCTGAGCCGTCAAGCGCAGGTTCTTCAGCAACTTCTTCTTCCTCAGGTTCTTCAGCGCCTAATTCGTCCAAGCCGGTGAATTCACTGGCTGGCCAGTAGCCGGAGTCAACGATTGCCGAAACAACATTTTCTTGGGTGACGGTGATCACTTCGGACTGCTTGGCAGGAACCATGATCACGCCGTTGTCATATTCGCCAGTGGTCTCAACATCTTCGCCTTCAACCACGGAGGCAGCCATTTCGATGGCGTCGTCAACGAGCATGCGGACGTCTTTCAGGACTGTCATGGACTGTTTGCCGTCAATGATGTATTGAACGGAAGCAATCTCAGCATCCTGACCGGTGACAAAGTAATTGGAGACATCGGTGTCTGCTGCGAAGGCATCTGCGATGGCGCGTGCGGTGCCGTCATTTGGTGCCAGGATGAAGACTTCGCCCTTATCCTCTGCGGGTGCAGTGGTCAGGTTCGCTTCGGCCAGGCTCTTGGCATCATCGAAGTCCCAGTTGGTTGTGATCTGGCTGATAATTTGGCCCATCTCGTCACGAGTCAGTTCGGCCTTGTCCTGTAATGCGACGGCTTCGCTGGAGTTGACGATGTAGAATGTGCCATCTGCAACCTTGGGCTGCAGGACGTTCCAGGCACCCTCGAAGAACAGGAAGGCATTGTTATCGGTGGCAGCGCCGGCATACAGATAGAGGGGATTACCTTCACCCTCAGCCTGGTCAACCAGGTATTGTGCCTGTGCTTCACCTACGGCAACGCTGTCGAATGTGACGTAGTAGTCAACAGCATCGGTGTCCGTGATCAGGCGGTCGTATGAAATGATCGTCACGCCTGCTTCTCGGGCAGCTTCTGCTGAAGCAGCGGCTGCTGCACTGTCATGCGGGCACAAGATGATGACTTCGACGCCCTTGGTGATCAGTGTGTCAACATTGGCTTTTTCCTGTGAGGGATCTGCCTGGCTGAAAAGGATCTCAACGTCGTAACCAAGTTCTGTGAGTTTCTCCTGGAAACGGGTTTGGTCCTGGATCCAGCGTGGCTCATCTCTCGTCGGAAGCACGATACCAACTGCCAGTTCTTCTGCTGGCTCTTCGGGTTCCGATACTTCTTCAGTCGGTTCCTCTACTTCGGGCTCTTCTGTCGTGGGTGCACAGGCAGCAAAGAACATGCTGCTGATAACCAAAACAGTCAAGATTAATAAAAGTTTCTTAGACATATGCTTACTCCTCCTATAGGAATTTTGGAATTCTTTTTGTGGCTAATGTAAGCCACTCTCTTAAGTATAATGTCATTCATATGTAGACACAAGACCTTCATCTGAATTTTAACAAAACCAACTTTATTCTTCGAAGATCGGTTTCGAATTGGCTTCACCGCGTTTTGTGCCGAGGATCATCCACAACGCCAGGAGCATGAAGACTGGGCCGATGAACATGATCACAGAATAGTTGCCACCCGCCCCTTCGACCAGCCAACCGTTGATGTTGGGTCCGAGAATGGCTGCCAGGGTCGAGAAGAGATAGTAGAGGCCGGTATAGGTGCCAATATGTACGGCATCTGTCAGGTCTACAACCATCGGCAAGGAGTTGATGTTGATGAAAGCCCAGGCGATGCCCGCAAACATCAGGATCAAGCCAACCACCGGCACATCACCCAAGACCGGCACACTGAATAACAGGTTGGTGAGCACTGGAACAGGCAGGACAGCCATCAGCAGCATACAGATCGACATGAGCAAGATGCCCGTGGCGATCGTCTTGCGCCGGCCGATCTTGCCGCCCAAAAAGCCTGATGGTAATGCAAATATAACAAAAAGCAGTGAAAGCTGGCTCAACAACCGGGCACCATCAGATTCGGGCAGCCCCAGGTGCTTGTTGGCATACAGGGTGAAGAAGGCTTCAATCGCATTGTAGGCGATGAACCAGAACATGATCGCCAAAAAGATGCGAATTGCACTTTTATCTTTTTCTTTGAGGATAGATTGCAGGCTTTTGAACATATTGGGGCGTTCTGCTTCCGGGTTTTCCTCATAGACTTTGGGTTCTTTAATGAAGATGAACACCAGTAGTGCGGCAAGGATGACCAAACCCGACCCCAACCAGAAGGGATAGGCGGGGTTGATGTCGTAAAGTTTGGCGCCGACCAGGAAAGAGATGATTGCCCCCACGCCGCCCATAAAGTTGATCACGCCATTGGCTTGAGAGCGGAATTTTGAGGGTGTGATATCGGGCATCAGTGCGACAACGGGTGTGCGCCAGATCGCCATAGATAAGATCAGGGTGACGGTGCAGGCGACAAACAGCGGTAAAGCTGCAGCGAGTGGGATAATACCAAAAGCTACAGCGCCGATTGGCGCACCGATCAGGATGAACGGCAGGCGTCGGCCGATCTTCGTGCGCAGGCGATCAGACCAGGCGCCAACCGCAGGTTGGATGAACAGCGCAGCGATGTTGTCCAGGGTCATGAACAGGCCGATGAAACCCGGTCGCACATCGAATTTATTGGCTAAGAACAGCGGCACAAAGGCATTATAGGTTGCCCAAATGACACTCACGCCGAAAAAGCCAAAGCCTAACAAAAATGTTTTTCCGTAGTTCAGACGTTTAGGTTGCATTATTTCTCCATTAATGATGCGGTTAGAGGTTTATGAATTTTTTGGGGTGTATCCTAAAGATTTTAGGTAAGCTATATCGTCTTCCTGGAGGTCTGCTGTCTCCAGGAGATCGGGTCTGAGGTTGAGGGTCCGCCTGAGGGCTTCCTGCCGCCGCCAGCGGTCGATTTCTGCATGATTGCCAGAGAGGAGCACATCCGGGATGGTCCAATTGCGAAACTCGGGCGGGCGGGTGTAATGAGGGTATTCAAGAAGGCCTGTGGCATGGGAATCATCCATGGCGGCATCCGGATCGCCTAAAACACCGGGCAGCAGTCGTGTGACTGCATCTACCAGCACCAGCGCAGGAAGTTCGCCGCCGGTCAGCACATAATCACCGATAGAAATGGAGTCTGTGACGAGATGCTGGCGGATGCGTTCATCCACGCTCTCGTAACGGCCGCATAGCAGTGCCAGCCGGTCATGGTTGGCTAATTCAAAGGCGATATCCTGATTGAATCGCCGCCCCTGGGGGGTGAGCAGAATCACTGGGCAGGGCGGCGGGTCGCCAAGCACGGTTTCGATCGCGGCGAACAACGGTTCGGGTTTCATCACCATTCCCCCGCCGCCGCCATACGGCGTGTCGTCAGTGGTATGGTGTTTGTCGGTCGCCCAATCGCGGATGTTGTAGGTATGAACATCCAGAGCGCCTGAATCCTGCGCTCGTTTAAGGATGCTCGTGTTGAGATAAGAGTCGAATACTTCGGGGAATAACGAAAAGATATCAAAACGCATGTCTGAATTCTAACTTGAAGCCGAAAACTCAACAAGCATTTTTTGATGGCAATTCAGGGATATTATTCTATTATGCAATAAACTACATCCGCCCGAATGCATCATTATAATCTTCCATGGCTGCCTCAACGATCTTTTTGGCTTTTTTAACGCCAGAAGTTCCAAGCAGTTTGATGGCGGGCTCCTCCCCGGGGATCATCTTATAGGTTTTAAAGTAATGCTGCATACGCTCAACCAGCACCTTTGGCAATTCGTCGATATCCCGGATGTGCCCATAGATCAGGTCGTTTTCCAGGACGGCGACAATTTTATCGTCTGCCTCTTCATGATCCAAAAGTTGGATGACGCCGACCACCACGGCATTCAGCAAAATTTCCGACCGGTCAATCGGGCGCTCACTCACCACACAAATGTCAAGTGGGTCGCCATCACCGCGTTTGGCATTTTCTGAAAGGCTTTTTACTCTCGCGTCGCAATAGGTGCGCGGGATAAGGCCGTATAATGTTGGCGGTAGGGCAGAGGTGCGTTGGGGACGGTCTACATACAAGTAACCGGTTACTTTGTGGACTTCATATTTGATGTAGTCAAAGGGAGTCATTTCAATGTAGGCATGCACCCGGATTGGCGGTTCGGGGCCGACTTCAAGTCCATGCCAGGGATGAGGACGCCAGCGATAAAACGGGGAGGGAAAGTTTGACGGTTTCTCCATAATATTTCTTCCTTTTCTTATCTTTTATTTTGCGGAGGTAAACTCCGGAAATCGGATAATTTCAGGCACTTCTAGATCACTATTGTCAATGAGGATGTCGGCTTTGTCAAGCGGGTTTGCCCTGCGGTGATAAAGCATCTGTCCGGGGATGTAACGTTGCTGGTAGCGTGCTGTTGCGAGTGCAATATCGCCAATCTGATCTGCATCCCGGGCGATGCCGCGTGCCGCGCTGGTGGCAAGGTCGACCACGAGGTGAATGGTCAGGTCCCAGTAAGACAATAATTCGGGGCGCAGCAGAAAGATGCCGTCCATGAGCAGGATTGCATTAACGCTGGCTGATCTTAGTGGTGCAGCGTTAGGTTTGTCTGCTTGCAGGTCGAATACCGCCAGCCGGTATTGACGGCTGCCATGCGGACCTAAGGGTTGCAAAACATCGTTGATCAGTGCTGGGTAGTTAAACGAATCCTCATAAAACCCTTCAGGTGAGAGGCTGCCTTGTTGATAGCGGATGTGTCTGGGGAGATGAAAATCATCAGCACTGATGCGAACTACCTCGCGCTGTTTTGCGCTCAACGCTGACGCCAATGAATCAGCAAGTGTTGTTTTCCCTGCCGCATCGGCGCCGTCAATCGCCACCCGAAATGGGTTGGGATAGGGTGTGATCGCTGATCATATCTGCCAGTTTGTCTATCAACTGCTTGGGCTGCATGAGTCAATTATAGCCCTCTTATGAGAGCGCAAACGGGAAATGTTGTATACTAAGTTACTGGGCAATTGTGGTTTGTGTGAGGGTATGGTGTATGAATCCAAAAAAGGATGTTAAACAAAATCTCGAATCGCATTCAGCGTTGATTGATGACCCGATGAATTACATCAACCGGGAATTATCGATGTTAAAATTCCAGCGTCGTGTGCTTTTCGAGGCGATGAACCCGGAGAATCCGTTGCTGGAACGGGTGCGTTTTCTGGGACTTTTGGGTTCGATCATGGATGAGTTTTTCATGGTGCGGGTAGGCGGCCTAACCATGGAAAATACAACAAAGAAAGGCCATTTTTATTTTGAAAATCTCACCCCGCAGATGCAGTTGCAGGAAATCCGCAAAGAAGCGCATAAATTGATCCGGGATGCACAGGAATGTTTCGAGGATGAGCTTCACCCTCTGCTTACTCAAGCGGGGATCGATATCTATCACTATGCTGACCTGAATAAAGCACAGCGAGCACGGGTGAACGCCTATTACAAAGAGGTGATCTTCCCGGTGCTGACCCCGCTGGCTTTTGACCCGGGGCATCCGTTCCCATACATCTCAAATTTGAGCTACAACCTGGCAGTTCTGGTGGAAGACCCGAACGGTATGCGGCATTTTGCCCGCCTGAAGGTGCCCGGTTCTCTGCCGCACTTTTTACCAGTGCACAAAGCCGCCTATGACGCATCGCCCCGTGCAAAACGCGTCAAGAAACACGCTTTTGTGTGGATCTGTGATGTGATCCTAGAGAATCTGGGTGATCTCTTCCCGGGCATGAAGGTGCTTGAAGCGCATCCCTTCCATGTTGTGCGCAATGCAGAAGTGGAACTGCAGGGTTTGGAAGTGATGGACTTGTTGGAAGTCATGGAAGAGAGCGTGCGCAGGCGCCGATTTGGTTCGGTAGTTCGGCTGTTAGTCAATAAAGACATGCCGGATTACGTATTGAAAATTTTGGTGGACAACCTGAATGTTGATCCTCAATTCATTTACACCTACGAACGGGTGATCGTTTTGCGCCACCTGGTGCAAATTTCACAGGTGGATCGGCCAGACCTGAAATTTCCCCAATTTTCCCCGGTTACACCTCAGGCACTAAAGATGGAACGTGACCATACGCCCGAGCAATTTTTTGCCGCCATCCGCCGCAGTGATATCATGCTGCATCACCCTTATGAGTCATTTGACCCGGTGGTGGATTTTTTGCACCACGCCGCAATTGATCCAGATGTGCTGGCGATCAAACAAACACTTTACCGCGTTGGCCGAAATTCCCCTGTTGTGAAGGCACTGCTTCAGGCCCGGCGGGATTATGGCAAGCAGGTCGCCGTTTTGGTCGAGCTAAAAGCCCGGTTTGACGAGGAAAGTAATATCGAATGGGCAAAATTGCTTGAGCAGGAGGGCGTGCATGTCACATATGGCTTGATGGGGTTGAAGACGCATTCCAAGATCGCCCTGGTAGTACGTAAAGAGGATGAGCATATCCGCCGATATGTGCACATGGCGACCGGGAATTACAATCACATTACCGCACAGCTCTATGAAGATATCGGGATGTTCACCTGCGACGATGCTATCGGCGCAGACGCCACAGACCTTTTCAACTTCCTGACAGGGTATTCTTCCAAAGAGGATTACAGGAAATTAATGGTAGCGCCGGTGCAGATGCGTGAGGAATTTCAGGATTTGATCAGGCAGGAAATTGCCAACCATAAAAAGCATGGTGACGGCAGGATCATCTTGAAGATGAATGCACTGGTGGATGAGGGCTTGATTCGGAGCCTATACCAGGCGTCGCAGGCAGGTGTGCAGGTTGACCTGATTGTGAGGGGCATCTGCTGTTTGCTTCCGGGCGTGGCAGGGTTGAGTGACAATATCCGGGTGATCAGTGTGGTGGGGCGCTTTTTGGAGCATAGCCGGATTTATTACTTCCATAATCACGGCAAAGAGATTATTTATATGGGCAGCGCAGATTTGATGCCGCGCAACCTGAATCAGCGGGTGGAAGTGCTTTTCCCTGTAGAAAGTGAAGAACTGATCCGGCATCTACGGGATGATGTGCTGGAAATTTACCTGAAAAAGAAGATTAAGGCCTGGGAGATGCAATCCGATGGGGATTATGATTATGCACAAGAGCCAGATAAAGGCGAGTTGATCGATGTCCAGCGCTGGTTTTTGAACCAGCGTTAACTATCAAAAGAAAAAAAGCCCACGCCTTTAAATTAAAGCGTGGGCTTGTTTTTTATGTTTATGAAATTAGAACCAGGCAGAAAGATCAATCCACTCAAACACTTCTGTGCCAAGATAGTAAAGCCCAAAACAAGCGATGGCAATACACAGACAGGAGACGATGATCACCACCAAGGGGATCGACCACCATTTGGATGACTTTTTACCCTCTGGGGTCGCCATAACAGGCTTTGGTTTTTCGGGTTGTTCAGACCCCCAGCGATTTGGGTCATCAAGTACCTCTTTGTCTGCCGTGGGTGAGCCCCAGCGATCGGTTTCTTCTGGGGGTGGGCTGGGATGCGGCAGGGGTTCTTCAGGTTTGCTCCACTCTTCGGCGGATGCATTCATGAATTCATCAAAATTGTCATCTTCTGGAATATGTCCCATCACGCGCTCCTTTTTACATATATGGGTATTTTTTACAAGTATACCGCGATTGTGCTTGTTGAACAGCGGTTTCCTGGTGACGAGCTTAGGACTTCATGTTTGGAGCACCTTTTATTGGTTGTAAAAGACTTGCTTTCTTATTCGATCAGGGAAGAATCGACTAATTCAACCACAGAAAGGGTACCGGCATAATCGTTGCTGGATTTCACCATCCCGATGCCTTCTACATACCAGGTGCTGTAATTGAATGTGGTGCCGCTGAACGGCGTGGACATCTCGCCCATCATCATGACCATTTCGATCTGTCCGATGCTGTCCACCCGCACGGCTTCTTCAAATGTCCCTGCTGGGACGGTGACCTCTTCGATGGCGCCAATTTCATGGTCAATGCTCACCGTCACCTCCATTGTGCCAGCGAAACTATCCAGATCCATTTCGCCGGCAAGCTGATATTCCGATGTCCATGTGTGACCTAACGCCATCAGTTCGGGGGATGGCAGGGTTTCGCCTTCCCAGATGAGCGTTTCGAACTCAAATTCTGATTCCTCTTCTCCCGCTGCCTGGCTGAAAAGATCCACCTGCCCAAAGCTGCCTCTCAGCAAACCCTCATCCGAACAGATCCAATCAACGGTGAAGATCGTGTCTTCACTCTCCAAAGTTTGGATCATGGTGAAGGCGTCCTCTTCGGTTTCGGCGATCTCGAGGGTATATCCGCCGCTCTCGGCATCGTCAAAGGTCCATGTTGCGCCATCTGAGATCGGAAAATAGGGATGATAGCAAGCACTGGCATTGGTGAGAGAAATGACAGAATCATCCTCTGTACTTGAGTCTTCTACTGATGCCTCAACCTCCTCTGTATTAGAGACTGCTTCGGTGGGTTCTGTTGCCTGGGGTTGAGGGGGTTCTTCTGTTTTGGAGAGCTCTATTGAGCTGACCTCGTCGATGATCGTATCAACGGCTTGCTCTGCTTCATCTGCAAAGATGTCGGTTAAGCCGCAGCCAAATAAAAACACCGCGCTGATGATCAGAAACAACGGAAGAAATTTTTTGCGCATGGGTTCTGCTCCTTTTATTATTATAATTATTATCTTTAATGTCATAATTATAACAGAAACTCATCCAAAACTCAAAAAACGCAATCCTAAATAAAAAAAGCTGCACCGCTAAGTCGGTGCAGCTTTTGCTGTGATGGGGATTGGGGTTAGTGTTAATCTGTTTCGATTTCGATCCTGGTATGGGAGCCTTTGATAAAGGACTCGTAGATCAGTTTGATGGATTCGACGACGAGCCCAAAAATGGCTAACCCCAGGATGACGTCCAGCCCGATGTTCATGCCCCGGGTGAGCTGCTCAGCGGTGATCGCCAGATCGAAGTTGAGGGCCTGCCACGCAGATTGGGTGATGGTGATGACGTCCGGTCCGGTCAGGATCGCAAAATTAAGGGCGATTGAAAAGGCATTGATGAACAACTTGGCAAGCGCCGAAATTTTATCCCGGTAGCCCCGGCGGATGAGATAAAGCGCCAGGATGATGCTCAATACCTGTACAGCCGTGATCCAGGGGATGTAGCGCAAGAAATTCTCGTTCAGGATGGGGGCTGATACCCAACCTGACTCGCCTAAGTAGTAAATCCCGATCCGGTCGAGGAAGAAATTGATCAGGACAATAAAGACCAGGGTAAAAGTGATCTCAAGTGCCAATTCGGTGATCTTGATTGTATGGCGGTCTTCCTGTTCTAATAGATCGTCGGGTGACCAATCCTGTTCAACCTTAATTTTTACCTGTTCGGGTACGGTTCGCTCGATGCTGGCAAACACAAGCGTCACCACGCCAAACCCGCTAAACAAGCTGCTAAACAGCCCGGCGAAAACTTCAGCAATCGCCTCGAACATGCTTTCACCGACGCCAGTCTGCCCGACGATGGCCATGATGATGCCGAACAGGTTTAACCCGGCGATGACGATCAACACGATCTTTAACACCTGCAAGTAGGTGGGGAACATTTCGGGGCCAATCAGATAATTGTGCCGCGAATATTGCTGAGCGACTTTGCGGGGAGAACCAAATTCCTTCAGAACGGATTTGACAGTCTCTTCGTCATGAGGCTCTCCAGCACGAGGGTTTCGGTCTTCAATCATATCCATTAGTGTGGAATGGATCTCATTGAGGATGTCTTCCCGGTTGCGTGGGGGCAGACGTTTGCGGATATCTTCTAAATATAAATCAATTAATTTCATTTTGTTCTCCATTTCTTATGCTAATAATTCATCAACTGTGGTCTTGATCCGTGACCATTCGTTGGTCATTTCTTGCAAGACCTTTTTGCCGAAATCACTCAGGGCGTAATATCGGCGGGGACGGGAGGATTCAACACGCCAGTTGCTCTCGAGCAATTCTTGCTCTTCAAGCCGGCGCAGCAGGGGGTAAAGGGTGCCCTGGTCTACCTGCATCCCCTGATCTTCAAGCCGCTTCATCAGTGAGTAGCCATATTGTTCTTCGTGGAGCTGACTGAGAACGGCGAGAATGATCACCCCCCGGCGCAATTCCTGCACCAGGTTTTGGGTTTGGGTTTGTATGGTGTCATCTGTCATTTTGTAACGCCTTTCAACATACTATACATTATATGATACATAAGAGTATAGTGTATATCACATAGTATGTCAAGAGATTGATGATATTTTAAGGTTGGTGTGGAGTATTAAAATTGTGAGCCTTTTTAGGATCAAGTTTGATTGCGTGAGGTCAAGCCAACGCCTTTAGATTTGATGTTAAAATGGGGTTATGAAAAATAAAATCTATTTTGCTGACAACCTGGATGTATTAACGAAGATGGAAGAGGAATCGGTGGATCTGATCTACATTGATCCGCCGTTCAATACTGGGAAGAGCCAATCGCGTAAGCAAATTACGGTAGAAAAGGACAGTGAAGGCGACCGGGTGGGCTTTGGCGGGAATCGCTACCAGACCACCGTTTTAGGTGAGCGTGCCTATCGTGATAATTTTGATGACTACCTGGGATTCTTAGAGCCGCGTTTACAGGAGGCTTACCGGTTGCTAAAACCGGACGGGAGTTTGTATTTCCATATTGATTACCGTGAAGTGCATTATTGCAAAGTGTTGCTGGATGAAATTTTTGGCAGAGAGTCTTTTATAAATGAAATTATTTGGGCGTATGATTTCGGCGGCAGATCGAAGACCCGCTGGCCTGCCAAGCATGATAATATCTTGTTCTATGTCAAAGATCCTGACCAATACACTTTCAACAGAGAAGAGGTTGACCGGATCCCCTATATGGCGCCAGGTTTGGTAGGCAAAGAGAAAGCTGCCCGGGGTAAATTCCCGACCGATACCTGGTGGCATACCATAGTGGGCACAAACAGCAAGGAAAAAACGGGTTATCCTACTCAAAAACCGGTAGGTGTCTTGCGCAGGATCATCAGCGTATCATCAAACCCGGGCGATTTAGTGCTTGATTTTTTTGCCGGCAGCGGGACGGTGGGAGAGGTTTGTCTCGATTTAGGTAGGCAATTTATCCTGGTGGATAATAATCCGCAGGCGATTGCAGTGATGAAAAAGCGGTTTGACGGGATAGACTCAATTGAATGGGAGGATCAGACCACTCATTCAGCATCATAGAACAGCGGGTGGCGCCGCAAGCGCCAGGCAACCTCGCGGTTTAGAGCCTGCACCTCTGATTGATCTTGCTGATTCAGTCCCAACGGATTCACGCCACTGAAGATCACCATCTGCTGAATTATGGCTTCTGCCATCTGTTCTAAATCCCCCTGAAAGAACGACCAATTGATCAGGATGCACGCGTGGGGAGAAGAAGGCGCGATGATCATCCCTGGTGAACCGCAACTCACAGCGGGGATTTCGGAGATATCTGGGGCTGTGCCCTGCAATAGGTGCTCGACCAGCCCGATATTCAGGGCGCGGTTATTCTCAACGCTTTCAGCGATCATATAGCTGCAATCCGCAAGGTCGTTTTCAATGTCAACCGAAGCGAAATTTTCCAATTCTTCCTGTGTGGGATGAAAATAGGCGACCTTCCCTGGTGCCAGGTTCAGTGGTGAAAGTTTTGGTTCCAAAACTTTTGAGATTTGCTTGACGAATTGCTCCGGGTAATCCGGTTCTAACAAGCGGGGATCGTGGCTGGCAAACCAGAAGTTGAGGTCGAGTTTTTGAAGCTCGAGGGCTCTACTGGTTCGGATGATGATCTGTACCTCTTGCAGCGGTGATCCGTCTTGTGTCGCGAAGTTGAAGCGATAATCGCCGTGACGCAGTGATTGCTGGTCGCCGTTGGGATAGACAAAGACAACTTCCCCTTTAGTGCTGATCAGCGGTTGGGGGGCAATTGAGCTTGAAAATTGCCCGGATTGAGGATCGTAGGTATACAACTGTTGTTCACCTGGCCCAACGATTTCGGCGATTGCTACTTGTTCATCGGCAGTGAAGGTGCGTGCTGCTAAAAGGAAAGAAGAGTCACCCTTTTCGATGGTGAGCAAAAAATCTTCATCAGGTAAAATGTCCTGATAGGTTTCCAGGGTTAGATCGGGGTGTTTCTGGATGATTTTTTCATCATTGTTTTGTGTGAGCAAGGGATGAAAATGAACTTGATCTTTAACTGCATCGAAAAGCTTATGACCTTCCTTTTGCCAATAATCTGCAGAGGTGACGACCAGGATGAAGAAATATTGGTTGATGTATGGTGAGCAGATCAGGGCTTTGCCCCCGCCTTCTTCGTCCGCATTGGAGAAGTGGATATCATCCATAAACCCGGTGATGCCCTGGATGGTGTCTTTTCCCGCTTCGACCAAGTCAAACTCCCCCACGTTGCGCATAAAATCAGCAGCCAGGCTGTCATTCAGCTCAGCAATTGACACATCACCTTCAATGAGGCCGCCAAGCATGAAGATTTCGACATTGCCGCCTTCTGAATACATGTAGATCGATTCGTCGATTTCAAGCTCAAAGCCCTCGATCGGGCGGAATGCAAAACCAGCATCTTCCATTTCGATTTCATGGCCGAAGTCTAAATTGAAATTTTCAGCGTTGTTTTGGCCGGTCTGGTCGTGTGCTTCTGACATTTTGAATCATCCTGATTTGCAAAGGTGGATTGGTAGATACCATTTTACACCAGAGTCTGGTTGGTTACCAACTTCGGCGAAAAATCATTTATACTTGCTCCAATTATTGGTCATATTTTCGTGACGGTCACAGGTGCTGCTTTTGATGTTGACCGGTAGATGTGAGGTGCGTAGATGAACGAAGCAAAATATCCGATATTAGAATTTGACGGAACCCGACGGGCGATATTAGAGCCTGCATCTCTCATCAAACCGGGTGATGTGCCGGAACATTGTGTGGTCTGCTTCTTTTCTGAGGTGATTGACTGGCTGGTCGAAACGCACCAGGCCAGGGTGATTGCCAGATCCGTATCGGAGATGGGGCATCACCCGCTGTATGAGGTGGATTTTGAGGGAAGGCGGTTGGCTTTCTTCCATCCGGGAATTGGCGCGCCACTGGCAAGCGCCTTGCTGGAAGAGGCGATTGCACGCGGCAGCCGGAAATTTATTGCCTGCGGGGGGTGCGGCGTGCTGGATAAGACCATCGCAGTGGGGCACCTGCTGGTTCCGGTGGCTGCCATTCGGGACGAGGGCACGTCTTACCACTACCTGCCGCCATCACGTGAGGTGGCTCAAAACCCGCGTGCATTGGCAGCGATTGAAAGTGTTATGCAGCGGCACAACCTGGATTACATGCTCACGAAAACGTGGACGACTGATGCAATTTATCGAGAAACGCCTGAAAAGGTGAAACGGTACCTTGCGGAAGGCTGTCTGGCTGTTGAAATGGAAGCAGCCGCGTTCTTTGCCGTGGCAGAATTCAGAGGTGTTGATTTTGGTCAAATCCTGTATGGAGGTGATGCGGTCATCCCTGGCGAGTGGGACGGCAGAACCTGGACCTCACGTTCTGACATCCGGCGCAACTTGTTCTGGTTGGCAGCAGAAGCGGCATTTGCGCTCTAATACATTATTACAATAATTTCCGTAAAGGCTGATCTGATAGGCCGCTCCCGGGTTGGGGTAGAATGATGTTTGAATTTGATTATCAACTAATTTACACCTCGAGGATTTTTCATGCCTGATCTAACTTCACGATTACTCCCGAAAATTAAATCCAACCAGATTTCCACCATCCCGCTGGACAGTGACATGACCCTGCCGAAATATGATGGCCTATCCCTGGTCAATATCCCGGGTACGATTGCAAGTCTGCTTGGCGTGCCGGATTTTGGCAAACCGGCTTTAGATAGTTTGATTTTAGATCAGTTGAACGGTCCTTACACCAAGGTGATCTTGCTGCTGGTTGATGCGCTGGGCACAAAACTGCTCGAGCGATTGATGAAAGCAAACCAGGATTTGGTATGGCGGCGATACTTTGATCGGGCAGTCTACAGCCCGATTACAAGCGTTTGCCCGAGCACGACGGCATCCGCCCTGACGACATTGTGGACCGGGCAGGGACCGGCAGCCCACGGCATCATCGGCTATGAAATGTGGGCCAGAGAGTTTGGGATGATCATGAACAACATCCTTCACTCAGCGGCGACCAGCCGGGGCGATACCGGTGGATTGGTGCGTTCTGGTTTCGACCCGCATACCTTCGTTGGCCAGCCATTACTGGGGCCGCACCTCCGGCAGCATGGCGTGCGGCCGATGACCTTCATCCATTCCGGGATTGCCCGTTCGGGCTTGTCAACCATGCAGATGGAGGAAGTGGACATTCAAACCTTTGTGGATGAAGCAGATTTGTGCGTAAGCCTGGCGCAGCATGTCAACCTGCAGCCCCATGTGCCGGAGTACATCTATGTGTATTACAGCGATGTGGATTCGCTCATGCACCGTTACAACGCAGAGAACCCCCGGGTAGCACTGCAATTTGATGCCTTCTCACAATTGTTTGAGAAAGCATTTTTTAATCAGATCTCCGATGAAGCCGCCAATGAAACTTTGTTGATTCTGACTGGCGACCATGGGTCAAAGGTTACCCCGAAATACGACAAGTATGACCTGGCAAATCACCCGGATTTGGTAGACAACCTGGTGATGCAGCCGACCTGCGAAAACCGTTTAGCTTTCTTGTTCATCAAGCCCGGGCGGGTTGCAGATGTGCGGGATTATTTTGCGCAAACCTGGCCGGATGACTTTATATTGTTGGATCCCGATGCGGTTTTAGAGGCAGGTTTATTCGGTGAGGAACCCCATAAACCAACCTCACGAGATCGGTTGGGCGATCTGATTGCTGTTTCGAAAGGCGATGCCTACCTGTGGTGGGCTCCTAAACCCAACCCCCTGGCAGGGCGTCACGGCGGTCTCAGCGATGAAGAGATGCTGGTTCCCTTCTATGCGTTGCCGCTGAGTCGGATCCGTCAGTAAATTGGTTTGATGTATTGACAGTGCTTGGGTTGCTCTGTTCTGGGCCAGCCCCATTGAATAATCATCTCATTTCAAACACAAAGAACCCACGCATTCGCGTGGGTTCTGTTTTTAATGATTAATATTTTGGACCTTATGCTGTTGTTAGATAGCGGTTCAACTCCCAATCTGTCACATGGGTGCGGAATTCTTCCCACTCTGCCCGGCGTGATTTCATGAAAGCATCCGTCAGGCTTTCTCCCAGGGCATCTTGCAGCATCTCGTCTGCTTCAAACGCGGTCAGCGCTTCGAACAGAGAACCTGGAAGCATCTCAATGCCGAGTTCCTGGCGGGCTTCTTCTGACAGGTCATAGACGTTCAGACGGTTCAGCGGTTCGGGACAAGTTAGCTGCCGGTCGACGCCGTCAAGCCCGGCTGCCAGCATGGCGTTGAAAGCCAGGTAGGGGTTGGCAGAGGGATCCGGGAAGCGCAGCTCAAGCCGTACGGTGTCTGGTTTATCTGGGTAGGGTTGGGGGATGCGGATCAGTGCGGAGCGGTTGACCTGTGCCCAGCCGATATACACCGGCGCTTCGTAGCCCGGGACGAGACGTTTGTAGGAGTTGACGGTTGGGGCGACAATCGCAGAAAGCGCTCTGGCATGCAAGAGCTGACCAGCGATGAAATGCCGCGCCAGGGTTGAGAGCTGGTAAGGATCCTGGGAGTCGTAAAACAGGTTTTCGCCTTCTGGGCTGAAAATGGATTGATGGCAGTGCATGCCCGATCCGTTGATCCCAAATACGGGCTTGGGCATAAAGGATGCGATCAGACCGTGTTGGGCTGCAATGGCTTTGACCGCATACTTCAGGGTCAATACATTATCTGCTGTTTTAAGGGCATCGGCAAAGCGGAAGTCGATCTCATGCTGTCCTAATGCGACTTCATGGTGCCCGACTTCGATTTCGAGACCCATTTCTGTCAGGGCTTGCATCAACTCTGTTCTGACCTGGACGGCTTCATCGTCTGCAGAAAAATCAAAATAGCCGCCGACATCATGCGGAACCGGGTGGATTGTATCCCTTCCGTTTTGCAGGAAAAGGAAGAACTCGGGCTCTGGGCCGACATTGAAAATGAAATTCCGTTCTTCTTTCATCTTTGCCAGGCGCCGTTTGAGCACACCGCGTGGGTCACCTGAGAAAGGCTGCCCATTTGGCAGGTAAATGTCGCACAGGACGCGTGCCCGGCGCATCTCCTTAGGTGTCCAGGGTAATACAGCATAAGTATCGGGGTCAATCACCAGGTGCATATCGCTTTCCTGGATGCGGGCGAAGCCTTCTACCGAGGAACCATCAAACCAAATGCCGTCTTTCAGTGCTTTTTCAACCTGCGAGAGCGATCCATCCACACTCTTAACCACGCCGTTCACATCTGTGAACTGGAAAGAGATGAACTTTACATCGTCCTCTTTAATCCTTTTGATGACATCATCACCGTTCATCACAACCTCCATAACTTAAAATAGATTGGGTGTACCATCAGGTGATTGGCATTCAAAACAGGAATAACATCATGCATACGCCGATAGCTGCAAGCATGGGCGTTTGCTACACGATGGTTGTTTTGTCCTGAATGTCGCCATCCAGTTTTGAGCATCCACTTTGATGAATTGGGAAAACTTGGACCTGTGTCAGATCCAGGAGGCTTCCGCTGATCGTTCGATTTTTCCCGTAAAAACGGGTTAGCACTCCCTTTGCAGGGAGGAACCTCCACCTCGTCGTCTCATCTAATGATTGGATGAGAGTCAGCCGCTTGATTTCCGCTTATTCCATTGTTTGATCGCCTGAACCTGACGATCATCATTGACAAAATGGTTTATACCACAATTTTTGTGATGTGTGCAGATGGGAATTTTCTAAAGTAGGTCAAAGAAAAATCAGAAAAACACTTGACATAGAACAAAAGTTCTGTATAATTAGAACATAAGTTCGAATTACTGGAAAACGGAGCAAAACATGGGTACCTCAAATCTGTATGTGAACACCATCAAACCTTATCAACACTTGTCGATGGGATTAAAAATCCGTCACAATCGGTTTGGATCTACAAAGTTAATGTCAAAGCCAGATACGGTCGGTTCAATTCTGGCAGAAACACGCCCCGTGCCGGCGCAATCGGTGCTGTTAGGGCGCTGCTCAGATCGGATGCCGTTTTTTCTATCACTGACAGACCCTGAACTCGGTGCAATCCTGGTTTCTGGCGATGAGGGTTGCGGTAAAACGCATCAGCTCCAGGTGATGGTGGACAGCGCAATCAGCACCTGTGCGCCCCACCAGCTGCAAATTGCGGTTCTGACTCATCACCCTGAGGACTGGGGCCGAATCTGCCTGCAATCCACGCAGAAAATGTATTTCCAGGGCTGTTTTGCCTGGTACGACAAACGGGCTGAAGATTTGATCGACAGCCTGACAGATCTTGCTGAAGCGCGCCGTGAAAGCCGACAGACCGGGCCTGACATTTTGTTTGTTTTGGACGATCTGAATTATGTGGAAGGTTTGAGTTTAGAAGCCCAGGTCAATTTGCGCTGGCTGCTATCTTACGGGGCGCAATCTAATATCTGGGTGGTCGCGGCGATCAAAGCCAGTTATGCGCTTGAATTGGGCTATTGGCTGGAACCCTTCCGCACTCGCATCCTGGGGAGGACCCGCAATTTAAAACAGGCTGAAACACTCACCCTGCAGCCTGGCGCATTGTTGAAAGACCTTTCCCATAATGTTTTTCGAGCCTGGACCGGATCGCAATGGCTGACTTATCGTCTGCCATTATTAGGAGGATGACCCTGATTGTGAGGTGATAATGGACATTGGTATGTTATGGTTTGATAATGATCCAAAATCTGACCTGATCTCTAAGATAATGAAGGCTGCAGCCTATTACAAAACCAAGTATGGGCAGGAACCTAACCAATGCTATGTTCATCCCAGTATGATCAGGGATGCTGGCTTTCCCTCAGGTGAGATCTATATCTGCACGACGCCTAGCATGCTGCCGAACCATATTTGGATTGGTGTTGAACTTCAGAAAGCGACAACGCAATAATTTGCACTGTGTACATGCATCTTAGCCATTTGACAACGCGGAAGAATGACGGATAGCGGATTATTTACCTGAGAGAATTGGAAAATTGGTAAACAAGAGGGAGGAATTAATTTTTTAACTGCTCTGCCAGGGGACGCGCTTGTTTCTCCCCCTCAAACTTTATTTTACGAAAGCCGTAAGTGTTGATAACCTGTGTGTTGCCAAGTGTGGTTTCAGTGATCACGCCGGGGTGGTAAACGTGGATATGCCCATGGATGTGATACGCTGGCTGAAAGGTACGTATCAGCCATTTGAACGCTTTCACCCCTTGATGCGCCCGGTCTTCCTGATCGTGAATCCCCCAGGGCGGGGCATGCGTGATAAAGACATCCAAAAATCGCCCGTAACGAATTTTGTTCCAGATCAGCGCTGGGACCAGTTGAAGGGTCATCATCCACATTTGCCATTGAGTGTACTGATGGTCGCCCTGGTTGTAGTTCAGGCTGCCCTCAATCCCGGCTAACAGAAGTCCTGTTTCAGAATCCCGCAGGACTTTTTTATGCAGATCAACCGCACCCCAGGGTGCTGTACGAAATCCGCCGTAACCGTATTCAACCTCTGAGGCGTGATTACCGCGCACAAAATACAGGGGGATATCGAGAGAACTGATGATGTATTCGAGATAGAAATAGGAGAGGTCCCCGCAGCCGATGGCCAGATCGACATCCTTAAATCGCCCCTTGATTTGCGGGCTGTAAACTCGATTGCACTCTTTGTCGCTGACCGTTAATAAATTCATAACCGTATTTTAATACATAACGGGTGAATTTGTTAGTGGGCAGCGCGGCATCACGGTTCAGGTGCCGATGGCAACGGCGATGGCGACCGCCTTGGTGCGGTCGTGGCTGATGCTCACAGACCAATCACTCAAACCGAGCTGATCGGCAACAAATTTTGCATTTCCGTGTAATTTTAAAGATGGCTGCCCGGTTGGCAGGTGCAGAATCTCAATATCCTGCCAGTGCACACGCCCGATTCCCGTCCCTAAAGCTTTTGAGACGGACTCTTTAGCGGCAAACAGGCCGCTGAGCGCATCGTTTCTGTCACGGGCTTGCGCAATTTCGGCGGGTGTGAACACGCGGGCAATAAAGCGCTTGCGGATGGATGAGTTGATTTCTGCAAGGCGCGAGATTTCAATGCTGTCGATACCACTGCTGATTTTCATCGTGATTCCTTACGGTCCAGCAATTGCCACAGCCAATCGATCCGGGTCGAGGTATTTGCGGCTGGTGATGAGGATGTCTTCGGCTGTGACTGCCTGGATTTCCTGCGGATACTTGAGGAAATAATCCAGACCCAAATTAAAGTGTTCCATGTTCAATAACGAGATTGCCACGCCGCTGTTTGATTCAAGCATGAGGGGCATCCGCCCGAGGAAGTAGGATTTGCTGTCTGAAAGTTCTTCTTCTGTTACGGGATCGGTGACGAACTTTCTGATTTCCTCCTCCATCAACGCAATGGCCTGGTCGATATTATTGGGGTTGACGCCTGCGATCATCTCCCATGCACCGGGGCCAAGGTTGAGGCTCAGGGAAGAATAGGCATAGTAGGCTAAACCAGCCTCTTCGCGCACACTGTGCCCGATCCGCCCCATCATGCCAAATTCACCCAGAATGTTATTGGCAAGCCGCAAGGTAAAATAGTCGGGGGAAAGCCGCTCAGGTGCAAGACTGCCTAAGACAATGTCTGCCTGAGACTTGCCAGGGATACTGAGCGCTTTTTTGGTGGTCTTTTGAATGGGCATTGCATCCGGAATATTTGGCAGAGGTACCTGTTGGGGATTGTGCCAGTCACCAAGAGTACTCTTAACAGCCTGGATCGCCTCTTCCGGCTGGACGGCGCCGACGATGACGACCACCATATTTTTCGGACCGTAGGTGCGTTGATAAAACTCGACCAGATCTATACGTTCAATTCGTTGTACCGTCTCCGGGTAGCCCTCTTCGGGGTATTGGTACGGATGATCCGCATAGATGATCTGGTCGAACAGGATGGACGACATCGCGGCCGTATCCTGTGCCCGGATTGCCAAACCGGTCAGCAGTTGCGTTTTTTGCCGGTTGAACTCTTTCTCGGGGAATGAGGGAGTCCGCAAGCATTCTGCGATTAAGCCCATGATCAACCTCAGGTCTTCGCTCAGGCAGTGCGCGCTGAATGACGTGGTCAATGTGCCAGAAGAGAAATTCAACCGGGCGCCGATGCTCTCGACCTCGTTATATAACCCCTGGAAATCATGCGCCGCTGTGCCAGTCATCAGGCCGTTTGCCGTCAGGTAACTGATGCCGAGTTTCTCAACCGGGTCAAACAGGCTGCCGCTGTGAAGATACCCTTTGATCGAAAGGGTGGGGCTGTTGAAATTGGTGCGTGCCAACACCGTAATCCCATTTTCAAGTACCACCCGGGTGATGTCATCCGGGCCGGGCAGGGCATTGCGATGTTTGTTGTAGACAGGTTTTGTCATGGTTAAGCCTGGCTTTCTTCTGGGGTGTAAAAACCCACCACACGGTTATCTAAATTTAAGTAGTTGCGGGCAATTTCAAGCACCTTTTCTGGCGTGACCTGTAAGAGATGATCGATATAATTCTCGAACCAGTCATAGCTGTCAAACATTTCAGTGTAACCCAGCCAGAATGCCTGGTTTGAGATATTTTCACTGCTGTAGGCAAACAGGGCTTTGGCTTGCTTGATGGCTCTTTCAATCTCCGCAGATGAGACAGGGGAATCTAGCACCTTTTTAATCTCCTGGTCAACTGCCGATAAAACCTCTTCAGGTGTGTGTGCTGGATGTACTGTCAGAAGGGTGTGATATAAGAAGGGGTCCTTCGTTGCCTGCAAGCCGCCATGGCACGAAACCGCGATTTCATTCTCGACCAGGGCGCGGTAAAGCCGGCTGGTTTTATTGGAAGTACCGCCGGAACCAAACATATTCAAACTGCTTGGGCCGGTCAGCAGGCTATCTAACACGGTAAGAATAAAAAAGTCGGGGTTGCTGGCGGCAGGCGCCCGGTAACTGATTTGGACGAAACTGGTTTCGCCGGGGCCGGATACGGAGACCCTTTTTTCACCCCCCAGCGGTGGGTCCTGTGCGACTGTGTGTTCATCCACCTGCCTGTTTGGAATAGTACCAAAATAATTTTCGATTTTCTTTTTCATGGCAGATATCTCGAAATCACCTGCAACCGCTAACACGGCGTTTTCGGGGCGGTAATAATTTCGGTAGTGCTGATAAAGGTCATCCCGCGTGATGGTGTGAAGGTCATCTTTTAGGCCGATCACTTCGTAGCGGTAGGGATGATCTGCAAAAGCCTCTAATTGCACCGCTTCGTTCAGCAGAAAAAGCGGTTCATTTTCATTGCCTTCGCGTTCGGAGATGACAACATTCCGTTCCAGTTCAACTTCCTTAGGGTCAAACAGGCTGTTGGTCATCCGGTCCGCTTCGGATTGTAAGCTGATCTCAAAAACGTGGGCTGGCAGGGTTTCGTAGTAGGTTGTCCAGTCCATGTAGGTCATCGCATTCCACGTTCCGCCGACGCGTGATATCTCACGGTCGAGATAGCTGGCGGGGAATTCCTGGGTGCCTTTGAATTGCATATGCTCTACCCAGTGTGAGATGCCTGTCTTCCCGACCTGTTCGTTGCGGGACCCAACCCGATACCATACCCAGGTGCTGATGATAGGGGCGGTGTGGATTTCTTTCAGGTGAACAGTCAGTCCATTGGGCAGGGGATAAAATTGGGATGTTTTTGTCATAAAGTAGCTCTTGTAAATAATGATTATTTCAGTGAGGGGATAATCCACACCAAATCCAGTATAATTCGTTGGATTATTGTACCCGAGAACAGGTTCAATTAATCAACGTGTAAAAAGATTTTATTGGTGAGGTCAGTTATGGTTGAATCAGGTCATCCACGTCATTTGGTAGCCGTTATCGGTGCCGGCCCGGCAGGATTATATGCATCCCAATATTTGGCAAGGCAGGGTATGAAGGTCGTGCTATTCAATCGGGATATTAAACCCGGTGGGCTGGCGGAATACGGCATTTTCCCGGATAAACATAAGATGCGGTTGGGCTTGAAAGCCCAATTCAAGCGGATTTTGAGCATGCCTGGGGTGACTTATCAGGGTAATGTTTCGATTGGGCGGGCAGGTGACATAAAGCTGGATGATTTACGCGGAATGGGCTTTCAGGCGATTATGGTGACCACTGGTGCGCAAGAAAATAGCTGGCTGGGCATCCCGGGGGAGAACCTGGATGGGGTATACCAGGCAAATGATGTGGTTTTTCACTATAACCAGTTGCCTGAGCGAAATCTGGCTGAGATTAAGATAGGTTCTCAAGTAGCAATTATTGGCGTTGGCAACGTGATGCTGGATATTGTGCATTACCTGAGATATGAAAACACAGTCCAGACTGTGACCGCGTTTGCACGCCGGGGGCCGACACAGGTTAAATTTGATAAACTAACACTGGCACCGGTGGCGGACTGCTTGGATTTGCCGGCAATTGAACAGGCAGTTAACCAGGCAGCGTGTGAGGTGGAAAATGCAGGAGGGGATGTCGGCGAATTCTATGCACTCCTTGAAGAAGCACATAACCGGGCAGAGCGCTGCGATTCGGGGCTTAAGTTTGGAATGCAATTTCTACGGTCGCCGAGACGGTTGATTGGTGATGCGGGCGGACGTGTTCGCGCAATTGTGTTTGAGCGAAACCGTCTGGTTCGGAATGGAGAAGTGATCTCTGCGCGCGGGACAGGGGAAATAGAGACGGTGCCTGTGGATACGGTCATTTTTTCTATCGGTTCACGGGTGGATGAAGGCTTCGGCTTACCAGTTGGGCATGGCACGTATGTCACCAACCCCGAACCGCGCTTCCCGGTGGATGGGATCTCTTATGAGGTCTACAACCCGGAGTTGTGCGCACAGTGTGAGGACATTTTTGTTTCTGGCTGGGCGCGATTAGCCAGCGAAGGGGTGGTTGGGTTAGCACGCAAGGATGCCGAACGCGGCGCAAAAGCAGTGCTTCAATATTTACAAACGCTGAAGTCATCCACCGATGAGGATATGGAAGATGTTTTATCCCGTATAGGAAGTGCTAAGACAAAAGTTGTGAATTTTGAGGGCTTACAAAAATTGTGGGATGCTGAAGCGCGGATTGCTGCTGATTTGGGTCTGGAAGAATATAAGTTCGATTCAAACGAAGTGATGCTGCGAGTGATTGAGGAAAATTAATAATCTAATTGGGAGATTTTTTATTCAGGAACTGGGTCTGAAGGATCACCGTTGGGCTGTTGTGGGAATTTTGGTGTTTGATCCTCTATTTCCTCCGGGTGTTTGTAACGGATCATGAGCAGGAAACCAATTGCGATTGTGATCATGCCGATGCTCATGCCGCGAGCCTGCAGCGGACCGAAGAAGACATCCGGCAGACGGTGACTGCCCATCCCGAAGATGTCTGCCATGCTTGTAAACACGCATATGACATATCCCGTGCTGATCAGACGTGAACCGATATCGGCAGCAATGGTCTTTTTTGCGTCACGCCAATAAGAATTCAGCGCCAGGTAGCTGCCAATGATGATGATTGCCAGTCCAACCAGAAAAACTGAAATCTGAACGAAACCAATCACGCGGCTGCGGTCAAGCCCAAAAATGCTGGGGCGTGCACCAAGCAGGAACATCAGGTAACCCACCACAGCCAACGCAAGCCCAAAGCGCACTGAGCTGCGGGTTGGCATTTGGGTGATTTCTGAAGGCTCATCCTCCGCTTGGGGAAAATCAACCTGAGGGTCTGTATCTATGATTGGGGGGGATTCTTGATCTGTCATGAGTTAGGCAGGTTGCCTTTTAATATCCTGAGCCAGTTGCCGCTGAAGATTCTGTTGATATCTACTTGATTGTAACCTTTTTCAGCCAATTTGGGGGCGAGTTTGGGCAGGTCTGCAATCGTGTCAATTTCTGGCGGCACAGATTCTACGCCAAAACCGCCATCAAAGTCAGTGCCTAAACCTACATGGTGCGTGTTACCGGCTATCTGGCACACATGGTCGATCTGCGCAATGATGGGGTCAAGGCTCATCGCAGCCCGTCCGCCCTCATCCCGCCAGCCCCAGTTAAGGAAGGCATTCAGAGGCACAATGCCCATGACACCATCGCGTTCAATCAATTGATGGATAGTTTCGTCCTTTAAGTGGCGGTTGATGGGGATACCCTTGATCAGAGCTTCGGCGTTGGCGTGGGAGGCAATCACCTGACCTTCGTAAGTGTCTAAGGATTGACGTGCCGATTGGTGGTCCATATGGCTGATATCAAGGATCATGTTCAGGCTTGCCATGTGATCCAAAAGGGCATAGCCTTCTTTGGTCAATGGGCCCGGTTCGCGGGTGCCGCCGCAATAGCGGTTGCCCGCCCAGGCTGGGCCGATCATCCTAACGCCCCATTCATACCACCGTTCGACTTCAGCGGGTTCTCTGACGCCTTCAGCGCCTTCCATCAGGATCACCAACCCAACAGGTGGCGGTGTTTCCGCAGGCTTTTCAAGATGATCTTGCCAAATCACAAGATGTTGATCAAGGTTCGGCTGGTTGAGGATCAGACGGAACTTATCTGGATGCTCATCTGTTAATCGCAGATAGGCATCGAGATTATCGCGATAACATTTGTGGGCTTCATCGGGTGTTTCGTAAAGGCTGACAGGATATTTCCCCTGGTCGAGCCTGCGCGGTGCGCAATACAGGGTGCTGAATACAATCGCAACCCGGGCTTCTTGATATTGCGGCAACCCCAACAGGGTGTTCCCGTTGTAGGCTGGGATGGGTGTATTTTGTTCTGCTCTGCGAATCTCGTACGCGGATTTTGAATAGTCACGCCGAAGGTTGACGATATTCCAGGCAAGGTCTTCGTGAGAATCAATGATCATATGGATTTGCTTAAATGCATGGCGCACCGGTTAACCGGTGCGCCTGATTTGATTGGGATTACTCGTCTTTTTCTTCAGCTTCTTCTTCAGCAGGTTCTTCTGTTTCTTCCGCTTCCGGTTCAGCTGTTTCTTCGACGGTTTCTTCAGCTTCTGCTTCAGGTTCTGATTCGGCTGTCTCTTCTTCTACAACCTCTTCAACCTCAGCTTCAGGTTCTGATTCAGTTGTTTCTTCTTCTGCAACTTCTTCAACCTCTGCCTCAGCTTCTTCAGAAACCTCTTCAGCCTCAGTTTCAACTACTTCTACAACTTCTTGAACCTCAGCGTTAACATCTTCTGCTTCTGTTTCAACTGCGTCAGCTTCGGCTGCTGTTTCTTCTGAAACCTCTTCAGCAAGTTCTTCAGAGAGTTCTTCGACGTCAAACTCGTCCGTCAGGGTCTTCCAGTCAAGATCGGTGTACGCAGGTGAATCCACTCTGCGCATGCTCAAACCGATACGATGCGTGTCTTCTTCGATTTTGATGACGCGCAGTGTGACGACATCCTCTTCGTGGAGGATCTCTTTGGGGTGTTCAATGCGTCGTTCGCTGATCTCGGAGATGTGGATCAAACCCTCAAGATCACCTTCAACGTCATCCAGAAGCAAGCGGGCAAAAGCGCCGAAATTGGTCAGACGTGTGATCTTGCCTTCAACGAGCTGGCCTTCTGTCAGGCTTTCGATCTGCTCATCCCATGGGTCATCCTTCAGACGGCGGATGGAAAGGCCAATTCGTTTACGGTCGATATCAACACTAATAACCTTGACCTTGATCTCCTGTCCAACTTCCAGCACTTCACTGGGATGATTGACATGATCCCAGGACAGTTCTGAGAGGTGGACGAGACCGTCAGCGCCATTGATATTGACGAATGCGCCGAAATCTGCCAGGCTGGTCACACGACCGGTGCGGATTTCACCCTCTTCCAGCTCATCGATCACTCGTTCCTTGATGGAATCGCGTGTTTCGCTGCTGGCAGCACGTTCTGAAAGGATCAAGCGGCGGCGATCACGATCAACTTCGATCACGCAGACCTCAATTTCCTCACCAACCATCTCAGCATATCGCTCTTCAGGCGAATTACCGGTGATGGTCAGCCGTCGGCCAAGGCCGATTTGAGAGGCAGGCACAAAGCCGCGGATGGTTCCCAATGGAACCAGCAAGCCGCCTTTGTTGTAACCTTCGATCTTCGAATTGAAGGAATCTTCAGATTCCAGCAGTTCTTCGGCCGTTTGCCAATTTTCTTCTTCCATGGCTCGGGTATAGGAGAGCACCAGGTTGCCGTTTGAATCTTCAGGCGTAACGACATACACTGTGATCTCATCTCCGACTTTGAACGATTCTTTTGTTTCATCATCAATCGAATCAAGTTCTTTACCAGCCAGGATACCTTCTGATTTCGCGCCAACGCTGACGAGGATTTGACTCTCGTTGACGCTGGCAATGGTTCCCTTGCGGATTTCGCCGCGTTTTGGAAATTCTATCGTGAGACCTTCCTCTGCTAACAGGGCTTCCATCTTGTTCATTGGCTCTTCCTGGTTTGCTTCTTCCCCCATCGACTTCACTACTTCTTTTTGGTCCATAAAATATATAACTCCAGAGTTGAATTTCTCACTGATTATAAGGGTTAAGTTTCTGCTTGGCAACCCTCAAACTTAAATGGTTTTCATCCTTCAGGATGATAATCAGCTTATTCTATTGTACCGGTTTAGGGGCAATTGTCAATTTGAATCTGGAGGGTTCCATCAGCCCATTAAACGTCTTCATTTTTAAGGATTTCTCGAATTTGTGTTTTGGGGTCTGGTTCACTGATAATGCCCCGTTCCTCCATATTTTCGATGATCCGGGCTGCCCTTGTGTAACCAATGCGCATTTTGCGTTGCAGCATCGAAATCGACGCCTGGCCTTCTTCTCGGATGACTGACAGAGCCTCGTCAAATTTCGGGTCACGATCCTTTTCCTCTTCCATCTCTTCCCACAATGGGGCTTGTTTGAGGGGAACGCCGCGCGATGTTTGGAAAGCGGCTGATTGATCGGGGCGATCTGGCGCGCCTGGCGTGACGGTAAAGCTGCGCCAATAACTTGCCAACCGGTTGATTTCCTGGTCTGAGATGTAAGCGGTTTGGATGCGGACGGGTGCCGGGGCATCTGGCGCCTGGAAGAGCATATCGCCGCGTCCCAGCAGCCTTTCTGCACCGGGTTGGTCAAGGATCACCCGGCTGTCTACCGAGGACGCCACCGCAAAGGCAATCCGTGCCGGGAAGTTGGCTTTGATCAACCCCGTCAGAATATCGGTGGATGGTCGCTGGGTAGCTATGATCAGATGGATCCCGGTGGCGCGGGCTAACTGCGCCAGGCGAGTGATGGCACGTTCAGTTTCATCTGGTGCTAAGAGCATCAAATCTGCCAGCTCGTCGATCACCACCAGCAAGTAAGGCAGTTTCTTTTGCTGGCTACGCTCGCATAGGGCATTGTAGTCCGCGATATTGCGCGTTCCTGATTCCGAGAATTTGCGGTAGCGGTTTTCCATCTCCCGCAGCATCCACTGAAGTGCGCCGACGACGTGCTCAGCATCCACGATCACCGGTGAGAGCAGGTGAGGGATGCCGTTATAGCCCGTCAGTTCCACCCGTTTTGGGTCTACCAGCACTAAACGCAATTCGTCAGGCGTCATGTTGAGTAAAAAGCAGCACAAAATATCATTGATGCAGACAGATTTACCTGCACCGGTCGTCCCGGCGATCAGCAGGTGGGGCATTGCCGTCAGGTCAGCTGCAACAGCTTTCCCTGCGACATCCTTTCCCAAGGCCATTTTGAGGGGTGAATTGAGATTCGCGTAGGCCGGGCTGGAGATCACATCATGAAGTGAGACCAAAGCCACCTGTTGGTTTGGCACTTCGATGCCGATATATCCTTTACCGGGCACCGGCGCCTGGATGCGGATCCGTGAGGCTGCCAGGGCTAAGGCCAGGTCATCTGCCAGGGAGGTGATCTTTGAAACACGCACCCGGGTCTTCCCGCTTCTTGATTCGACAAACGCCGGTTCAACACCAAACAAAGTGATCGTCGGGCCGCGCCGGATATCCACGACTTTTGCAGGGGCACCAAAGGATCGTAGTGTTTCCTCGATCACCCGTGCACGCTGGCGGTCATTTTCGCCATCATCCGGCAGCTCAATGCTGGGTTCAAGTATTTCTGATATGTCTGGCAAGACCCAAACGGGTTGCTGTGGCATCTGGTTATAGTACAGGCTGTTGGGGTCTAACTCGGTATCCCCAGTGACTTGATCGGGCTTAGCCTCTGCCTTTGTAGGCTGCGGACTGGCTGCAGATTCGGATTGGGGATGAGATTTGGGTTCGGAAACCTGTGTTTTTTCTGCCCTCTTTTTGCGGATGTTTGCCTGAAATTTCTTGAGTTCATTTTCTAATAATTGATAGAGTTGGGTGGCGAGTTCCCCTAACCACTTAACGATCGTCGCCATGGCAAGGTCAAGGGTCAGGATCAGGCTGATCAACAACCAGGCGACCAGGGCAATGATTGCGCCTGGCCTGCCCAATCCGCGAACCAGGCCAATTTTGAAGAATGCCCCAATGTATCCACCGCCAATGCCCTCGCTTGCCTGGGGATAGTGTCCGTTGATGATCAGGTGGAACCAGGCCAGCAGATTTATGAAGAAGAGCACGATCCCCACAGCCCGTTCAACGGAGAGCTTGGGAAATTCTGCGATATTCCTGAGGAGCATCCATCCGCCCAGGCTGATCAATGCCACGGGTAAAACGTAAACTCCCCACCCGATCACCACGCTTAAGTTACGCACCCACCACGCTGTAAGGCTGCCGGTGGTTTGTGTGAACAGGCTGATCAACGTCAGCACGCCGATCAAGATCATCACAATCGCAAAAATATCTATCCGCCGTTGGGGCGGGATGCCTGCCAGCATGGGCTTTCGTGATTTTGTGCTTGAGGTCCTTTTCTTGCTTTGGGTTGATCTGGTTTTTTTCGTTTTTCGGCGTGCCATTCCCGGCTCCTGGTGAGTCAATCGTGCTTGCTTATGGAAAGGATTATAGCATAGCAAGCAGTCTGACGATTTTTCTTGCTCTCATTATAAGCAATAATTAACATCACAAAATGCAGCGTGGAATTTCAAAATCTATTATTTCTCAACAGACCTTGACCCTTAAAAATTTTCGAGTATTATGATATATAATAAACCGCTTTGAAAGAGTTAAAAACATCGCTTGTTTGGGGTTTTAAAGTCTGTTATAATTGTTGGGTAACCTTAAAAATAGAATGAAAATACCGGCTCAAGAGTTTTTGAGTCCGGACGACTTGTCTCCCGAAAGCCTTTAACAGAAATCATTGTCAACCTGCCAATATGTCTGAATAATTCTGGATCAGCGCGCGGGAAAACCTTTTAATATTGAATTGATTATTAATTTTTATGGATTAAGTGATACTGTTCCCATTTGTTTTTGCAGATGTATATTTTGACGTGTTAGCAGATCGTGCGACCACAGAATTTATTTATTATCGACCCTTAAAACCAGGAAAAATAGAGAAAAGTTGACCGATGGAGATAATTGACCTAGAACAAAAAACATTAACTGAATTACGAACGATGGCCAAGGATTTAAATATCCCGCGGCCGCAACGCCATAAGAAAGAAAGCTTGATCCTTCTTGTTGCCAGGGCGTTAGGAGAAAACGAAGGGCTTGAAATTCGGGGCGGCGTCCTCGAAATCATGAATGAGGGCATTGGATTCTTACGCCAAAATTATCGAATCGGTTCAGAGGACGTTTATGTTTCTCAGTCCCAATTACGCCGATACGAACTGCGATCTGGTGATATGGTGATTGGACACGTGCGACCACCACGCGAATCCGAACGCCATTATGGCTTGTTGAAGGTTGAATATGTTAACGGCCTGACACCTGACGAAGCCCGTAAGCGACCTGATTTTGGCAAACTTACCCCGATTTTCCCCGACCAACGTTTCAATTTAGAATATGATCCCAAGGTGCTTTCAACCCGCATTATCAATTTGATCGCGCCTGTTGGACGCGGGCAGCGCGGGATGATCGTTTCCCCGCCAAAAGCCGGTAAAACCACCATTCTAAAAGAAATTGCAAACGCCATATTCCATAATCACCCCGAAGTGCGCCAGATCATGTCTTTGATCGGTGAGCGCCCTGAAGAGGTGACAGATATGGACCGCTCCGTGGAAGCGGAAGTGGTTGCCTCGACCTTTGACGAACCTGTATCAGCCCATGTGCGGATGGCAGAAATTGCCCTGGAACGCTCAAAAAGACTGGTTGAGTCCGGGCTTGATGTGGTGATCTTAATGGACTCTCTCACAAGGTTAGCCCGTGCTTACAACCTGGTTGTTAACCCTTCCGGACGTACGCTCTCTGGCGGTTTGGATCCTTCGGCATTATATCCGCCGAAAAACTTCTTCGGTGCTGCACGTAATCTGGAAGAAGGCGGCTCTTTGACAATTGTCGCCACAGCGCTTGTGGATACCGGTTCACGGTTGGATGATGTCGTCTTTGAAGAATTCAAAGGAACGGGTAATATGGAGTTGCATCTTTCGAGACGGCTGCAAGAGCGGCGCACCTTCCCTGCGATCGATATTGAACGTTCATCAACCCGTCGTGAAGACCTGCTGCTTGGACCAGATATTATGAGGCGTGCCTGGTTGATGCGACGAATGTATTTGCAGATGATTGCTTCACCGCCGCAAGGTGCTGGTATGGACCAGGCTGTGGCAATGGAAGCCATTGTTCAGCAGATTTCTCGCACAAAAACGAACCTGGAATTCTTAGAAACGCTTAACAATTAAGGGCTAATTTTACAGGTAGGTGATTGTTTTGGAAAATAATACAAAGATAGATTCGCAAGAACAAGAACAACCGCGCAAATGGCAAAATTGGCTATCCTGGGCGGTGACGGCAGTGTTAGTGGCAGTTTTGGTTTCTCTCCTCTACTGGCAGCCAATTTTGGCGCGTGAACTAACAGAAAGAACTGGGGATGCACAATCGATTGATGTAGACCCTGTTTCGGAAGCCTCAGCCACTGATCTGGCGAGTATGCCTTATTTTACAGCAGAGCAAGACGACAGTTACTTGACCCGCTACCCGGAAACTCAGACCATTGCGCCGACTCGCCCTCGCAGCCAACCTGTGCTTTATCAGGTTGAACTGGGAGACGCAGTATTCAGCATTGCGAAGAAATATAATATTTCGCCTGAGACCCTGCTATGGTCAAACTATGATGTTCTCAAAGACGATCCTCACTCCATCTCTGTCGGGCAGGAATTACGAATTCCGCCGACCAATGGCATCTTATATGAATGGAAAGAGGGCGATACCCTGGAGAAGGTTGCAGCAGATTTTCGAGCTTCTCAAGACGATATTATGAACTGGGTTGGTAACAACCTGGATTTAACCAATCCTGAGATTGAACCCGGACAGATGGTTATGATCCCGGGCGGCGAACGGGAATTTCAACAGTGGGTGGTGCCGACATACGCTGTGGGGCGATCTGGCACGAATGCCACATTGCCGGGCGGATGTGAAGTTGCTGGTCCAGGTCTATATGGCGGCGGATTCTTCATCTGGCCTGCGGATAACCACTATCTTTCAGGGAACGACTTCTGGTCCGGTCACCTGGCGATTGATATTGCCGCCGGAACAGGGGCTCCGATCTACGCCTCTGATGCAGGCGTGGTGGTGTTTGCCGGTTGGGATAGCAACGGCTACGGTAATGTGGTAATGATCGATCACCAGAATGGCTATCATACCCTGTATGCCCACCTCAGCTCGATCAATGTCTCCTGCGGTTCTAATGCTTCCCAGGGGATGGTGATTGGTTATGCAGGTTCAACAGGCAATTCAACCGGGCCTCACCTGCACTTTGAAGTGCGCTATTTGGGCGGCTTCCTCAACCCTTGGACGGTATTACCTCCGGGTTGATGTGTGATATAATCATCTCGATTTTTGCTCCAGTAGCTCAACTGGACAGAGCAAGGCACTCCTAACGCCTAGGTTGGGGGTTCGAGTCCCTCCTGGAGCATTGATCAGAATAATACAAAAAGCGCCCTTTTAGGGCGCTTTTGTGTTCTTCGAAATATTTTTACTTACCAGACAGAGTCGTCATCGTCGAAATCGTCAAAGTCGATGTCGAAGTCTTCCTCTTCATCTTCTTCATATTCTTGCCGGACCCACAATACCAGCATGTCGCCATCTTCAGAGTCGATGGATCGGGCTGCTATGATTGGAACTTCCTTTTTCATGCCGATGGGGTCACGGTATTCCAGGAACATAGTCGCTTTTTGCGCCCAGGCTTTGTGGCATCGTTCCAGGAGCGCTGCGCCGTTGAATGTTCGCAGGGTGGTGCGGGCGGTATCGTAGAGGAAGGGGCCTTCACTTAATCCTGCCGTCCAACCATTGATCCCAATTAAAAAGTCTGTCTCAACCGAGTCAAAACTGGGGGTCGGGCCTTCGATGATTGTAATTTTATTATCCATAAGTGATTACCTCGACAGGATATTACCACATTAAAAGGCGCGAGACCAGTGGTTTTTGTTAAAATTTTATCGAATTTTGCCCGATAATTTTTCCCTTGTTCTGGCTCAGATTCTACGGTTTTGTTCTATGGGTAGGTCGCGTTGTAGAACCAGTTGTAGGCATAAAATCCGCCAGTTGTCGCCTGAAGGCGGATCGCGATTCTGGCATCCCGAGCCAAAGTATCCGGGATGTCAAAGGTGTCGGTAAAGGCGCCGCCCGTACCCGAATCGATGGTCTCGACCAGGATGCCATCAACACCCTGTGTACCCATTTTGCCCATCAACACCTTGAAGTCGATATCTGCAGGGAAGTTATTGGTCTTGATGGTGAGGGTCTCACCCTTTTTCACGCCAATGATTGTGAAGGTCGGGATGCCGGCGTAGCCATCAGGGGTGGTTCCATCGGTTGTGTTGTTGAAAAACCAGTTATAGGCATAGTAGTGGTTGTCGCTGGTCTGCAACCGGATGGCGATCTGGTATAGTCCCTTGAGTGAATCCGGGATATCGAATGTCTTCGAGAACGATCCGCCGTCGCCAGAGTTGAATTTGGCAACCTCAATGCCGCCAACGCCTTTGGTGCCGATTTTCCCCATCAGGACGACGAACTCTTTATCCATGGGAAAATTATGGGTTTGCAAGGTTACGGTTTCATCTTCTTCTACCGATGTGATTGAAATAGTCGGGATACCTGTGTAGCTGTCCGTTCCATCTGTGATGCCCGTTCCGCCGCAGGCGCCGGTCACATTCGCAAAATCGGCTGAAGCAAATTTGTCGCTGTCCTTTGATTCAAAGTGAATGGTCAGTTTGTCTGAGGAATGCAGGCTGGCAGGGATGTCGAATGTCTGCAAGAACCTGTTGTTTTCATCCGCTGTGATCGTATCGACCATCACTAAATCTTCGAGATCCGCGTCATATTCACCCATCAAAACGTCGAAATCCTCGTCTGACGGGAACGATGTGCCTTTGACGGTCACAACGGTGTCCTTCTTGACAGAGACCACAATCACACTGGGCATACCGGTCAGTTCGTCAGCCGGCAGACCGCCTTCATGGGTGCCAAAGGTGGTGTTGGTGAACCAGTTGTATGAGTAGTATCCGCCTGTGGTTGAGTCAAAACGGATGGCAATCGCGCTCTTAGAACATAAGGCGGCGGGGATATCAAACGTAAATTTCAGACTTCCGCCATCTCTTGAATCAACCGTACCTACTAAGATGCCGCCAATGGCTTTGGTGCCCAAAAGCCCCATGCGGACCTCAAAATCCTTTCCGGCAGGGAAGTCATGGGTTTGAACTGTTACCTTCTCATCCTTGGTTACACCAACGATTGATATGGTCGGGATTGTCGCCGCCTGTGCTGTGATGCTGTGTGACATCAACGCCAGGATCGTCACAATAATGATTGTTAGGGATTTTTTTTTCATCATGTCACCTCTCATTTTTTGAATATTGTTTTTATTAGTTTTTTTATTACGAACAATACCTATTTAAAAATGTTTCGATCTGTGATCTTTGATGATTGACGTATTACAGGCAATTTTATCCAATCCGAGGGAGGCTAAGGCGGACCGGGAGTGCCTTGTGCCCCGAATAAGGATGTGGAATGAAACAACCTGATGATACCGGTAATCTTGGTGAAAGGATTTTAATGATTGCGTGTTGATTGCTTGTGTTATTAATAATTCCTGAAAAATCAAGACATGAGGGAAAAAGGACGAACATCAAGCAACTCCCCATGAATCTTGCGAGATGGTTTAATTATACGATATTCAAACCTTAACTTCAATCTGATGAAAATTTTCTATTTGGGGGATAGATTAAAATGAGGTTTTTATCGCAGCGCGATGTTTTTAGCATCTTGAATGAAAATGGATTACGCTAATTAAATAGCAACGCGGGGCTGTTTAGAGACAGCCCCGCAAATATGAGATTGGTGGGTTTTTAATTATATCTGTTTGATCTTAATCGTGCGCGGTTTAGCTTCTTCAGCTTTGGGGACGACCAGTGTCAGCACACCATTTTCGAGATTTGCTTCAACATCATTAGCGTTGAGCGGTGTCGGGAGCGAGATCACTCGATGAAATTTGCCTGATGGTCGTTCTGCCAAGAGGTAGCTGCCATCTTCGTCGCGGTCAGCGTGCAATTCGCCGGCAATCGTGACGATTTCGTTGACAATTTGAATGTCGAGATCTTCTGGATGGATGCCAGGCAGCAAGGCTGAGATGGTGAATGAATCGCTGTCTGCTTTGACATCGATTGGGAAGGTCAATTCTGCCGAATAGTCCTGGTCATAATCACGCATGATTTCGTCCAGTGTGCGTCGTCGGCTTGTGCGGCGGACAGGGTTGATATAAAGGGTCATCATTTCCTCCATTGGTTATTGTTTTATTTTCAATGCTATCTTATTGTTTTTTTGTTAACAGCCTGTTTGAAGAAGATTTAAAAAATATAAGAATTCTACAGATGTTTGCAAAGTTTTCTCCGAGCCTGTTACAATTGCCGGCGAAAATAATCTTTTGTGATAGGGTTATGTTATGAAAAAACACTGGATCATCTTGATTACCATCATCGTTGTTCTGTTGGCGTTTGGCGCTTTTATGCTCTATAAAACCTATTTTTTGCCAGACTCAAGAACGCGCAAGGTGATCGCTTTTATCAGAAACCCGAATGCCAACGCAGACATGATGATCCCGGCGCAAAGCCGCTGCGGCGACGCCCCGTTTGCCATCCCGACTTCGGGTATGATCGGTTTTATCTGGGATGATTCATTCCGCCCAGGACATCGACACCAGGGTATTGATATTTTCGGGGGAACTGATGTTGGCGAAACGCCAGTGTATGCGGCTTACGATGGCTACCTCACCCGCATGCCAGATTGGAAATCATCCTTGATTATCCGCATCCCATCGGACCCCTTACAACCTGATCAGCAGATTTGGACTTATTACACGCATTTAGCGGATTCAGATGGAAACTCATTAATTGTGGATGACTTCCCGCCTGGAACAATGGAAGTTTATGTGCCAGCAGGCACCCTTTTGGGGTATCAGGGGAATTATTCGGGCACGCCGGGCAACCCCACAGGGGTGCATTTGCATTTTTCGATCGTGAGGGATGACGGCAACGGGAAATTTCTCAATGAACTGGAGATCAACAATACCCTCGATCCTTCACCCTATTTTGGGTTAGCATTGAATGCAAGGGAAAACAAGGAGGCAGTCCCGCTCTGTGAGCGACCCTGATGTGCTGAGAACTTTGGCACATAATTCATCGTATAATGGATAATCAGTAAGTTTTCGACAAAGTGATTAGGGAAGGTGACGGTCTCATGCAAGAAATTGCCGAAGGGATTTATATTGAGCGAAATTACCCGGGTGTTGTGCTGGGGGCATTAAGGATTGGATCAACGGTGGTAATGGTGGATGCGCCGTTGCGGGCGCAGGACCAGCAATCCTGGCGGATTGATGTTGCCAACCTGGGCGGTGGCGCTGATAAGCTGTTGGTGATGCTGGATACCCACATCGATCGAACGCTTGGCATTCGGGCGATGGAAAGACGGGTTGTGGGACATCAACGGGCGCTTGAGATTCTGAACAACCGCCCAACGACCGCTCGCGGGCAAGATTTTGATGCGGGTGCGGATTGGGAACCTTATGAACTGCCCGCCAATATCCGTTGGCCTGTTCTGGATCTAACTTACTCTGACAAGATGACGGTCTACCTGGATGATGATCCGGTTGAAATCTCACATCAACCCGGGGCGCATGTCGCAGGGAGCTGGCTGCGCTACGATTCGAAGAAGGTTCTCTTCGTTGGCGACAGCGTGATCATCCATCACCCGCCTTTCTTTGCATGGTCTGATTTGGATCGGTGGCTGTCTGAGCTGGATTGGTTGACAACCGCATTTTATGAGGATTACCAGATTGTCAGCGGTAGAGAGGGTGTGATCAACCCTGCCGAGCTCAACCGGATGATAAGCTTTCTTGAAAAAGTTAAAGCTGTTGTTGCGGAATTGGCGTCAGGCACCTGGTCGGTTGAAGCGATTGTAGATCAAGTTCCATCTTTGTTGAAGGCGTTTGAATACCAACCTGGCGTTGCGGAAATGTATCACAATCGTCTGGTCTGGGGGATAGAGCAGTATTTGAATCGGCATTACCCAGGTCGGAAGACTGTTGAAAAAGGAGAGGAATAATATGCAATCGCATGATTGTGTGCCCCTGGTCGAAGTGACCCGGGGAGAGGTTGTGGAATCGATTCATTATGGTGCTTACATCGTGGTTGATGCTGCTGGCAATGTGTTGGCTGGCGCAGGCAACCCTGAACTGTTGACATATCCGCGCAGTTCGATGAAACCATTCCAGGCATTACCCTTTATTGAACGAGAGGGCGATGCTGCCTTTGGCTTTACAGACCAGGAGATCGCGATCATGTGCGCCTCACACGCCGGAACAGACCTGCATGTTGAGGTTTTGCGCAGAATGCATGATAAGATCAGGACATCAGAAGCAGATCTGGCATGCGGTGCTCATTGGCCTTATGATGCTGAAACCCGGGATGCTATGAAGCTTGCCGGCGAAACGCCTACACCCTTCAGACATAATTGTTCTGGTAAACACACCGGCATGCTGGCGCATGCTCGTTTGCGAGAGGTGACAATTGAGGATTACCTCAACCCAACGCACCCGGTCCAGGTGACCATTCGGGAGACCCTGGCAGAAATGGTGGGGATAGCCCCGGATGAGATGCCGTTGGGCATCGATGGCTGTTCTGCCCCGGTGTATGGTATTCCGTTGAAAAACATGGCTCGGGCTGTGGCGCTTCTGGCTGAACCCGAAACGCTTGCGCCTGAACGGGCGCAGGCTTGCCGCAAGATCACGTCTGCGATGATGGCGCAACCGGTGATGGTTGCCGGGCCCGGAAAATTTGATACGGATTTGATGCGGGTGGGCGTAGGTAAAGTCTTCTCAAAGGGCGGTGCCGAAGGCTATCAGATCTTGGGTGTGATGCCCGGCACAATCGATGAAGATTCACCAGGGATGGGGATTGCGGTTAAGATTGCTGATGGGGACTCGCAGGGACGAGCGAGGGCTTCAGTT
This sequence comes from Anaerolineaceae bacterium, assembly GCA_016841365.1. Taxonomy (GTDB): domain Bacteria; phylum Chloroflexota; class Anaerolineae; order Anaerolineales; family Anaerolineaceae; genus Brevifilum. Next base: position 120,965 of record JAENZI010000006.1, on the reverse strand, counting down.
AGCTTGAAACTATTATCTGACCTGGGCGTGCTCAACAGGCAAGATCTTGAAACCTTAGCACCGTATGGGAATGTGCCCGTCAAAAATTGGCGCGGCCTGACAGTAGGGGAGATCCGTTCGGCATTTTAAGTATCAATGGGATTGAATTAAAGGTTTGTTATGGATTTAAATAGGATAGATTACAAAACCTGGATAATGAAGATCCGCCAGAGGCTGATTGACGCTTTTGGGATGCCTGTGTGGCGCGAACCGCTGCCGCCGGTCGATGAACTGGTGGATACGATCCTTTCACAAAACACAAACGATGTTAACCGCGACGCCGCCTTTGACCAGTTGACAGCGACCTTCCCAACCTGGGAGGCGGTGATGGAAGCACCAACCGCACAGGTGATTGAAGCGATCCGCACGGCAGGGTTGGCGAACCAAAAAGGGCCGCGCATTCAAGGGGCGCTGCGAGAAATTGCCGAACACAATGGCGGGAAGATCGACCTGATCTTTTTGAAGCAAATGCCCAGAGATGAGGCTCGCCAGTGGCTGATGGATGTCAAGGGTGTAGGTCCGAAGACGGCTGCCATCGTGCTGCTGTTTTCATTGGGCATCCCGGCTTTTCCGGTGGATACCCATGTTTACCGCGTGACAGGGCGGATTGGGCTCAGGCCAGATAATCTTTCTGTGGAAAAGGCACACGCCTTCCTTGAGGAGCGCATCCCAGAAGAGACTTTTGAAGATTTGCACTTGAATTTGATCAGGCTGGGACGCGAGGTATGCGGTGCGCGGAAATTGCACTGTTACCGATGCCCGGTGGAGGATCTGTGTCAATTTACAGGGAAGAACATGGATCCTGCTGAATCCTGAGCGTTAAGTAAAACCTAACACCAATATATATGAGATTAGTGAAATTTTGGGGATTGAGATCAGGCGTTGGTGCCTGTGATTGAGGCGATCATCGACCAGGGACCGGTCCAGGTGATGGTCACATCGCGTTCCTGCCCCAATAGGTTCTCATCGCTTTCCACAAAGACCAGTTTGTTTGTTGGCGTTCGGCCGCGCCATCGCCCGCGAGATTTTTCCTCAAATAACACATTGGCAGATTTGCCCAGCAAGCGGGCATTGATCTCCGCTGAAATCTCCTCCTGAAGAGTTTCCAGCAGGCGGAAACGCCGCATTTTTTCTTCTTTTGGGACGTTATCTTCCAATTTTCGAGCGGAATAGGTGCCCGTGCGGGGAGAATACCGCGCCAGATGGGCAACATCCATCCGCAGGTCTGCTAAAAGGTCATAAGTTTGCTGGAATTGGGAATCCGTTTCACCCGGGAAGCCAACAATGATGTCAGTGGCAATGGAGACACCCGGGATGCGGGTTCTAATCTTCGCGACGAGATCGCGGTATTCTGCTGCGGTGTAGCCGCGCCGCATCGCTTTGAGGATGTCATCATCCCCGGCCTGGATCGGCACTTCAATATGCGGGCAAACTTTGGGGAGGTCGGCAACGGCATCCAGCAGTTCATCCGTCATCCAATTAGGATGAGAGGTCAGAAACCGGATTCGTTTAAGTCCTTCAATTTTATGTAGATCGTGCAGAAGCATGGCCAGCGTGGGGCGTTCGGGTAAATCACGGCCGTAGCGGTCAACGATTTGACCTAATAAGGTAAGTTCTTTGACCCCCTGGTTCACCAATGTATTGGCTTCTGCCAGGATTTCAGCGTAATCACGGGAGTGTTCAATCCCGCGCTTGGACGGGATGATGCAATAAGTGCAAGCGTGCGAACAACCGTACACAATCGGGATAAAAGCGGAAACCAGCTTTCCCTGTTCGTCTATCGGCAGGGTCAGGTCACCATCCAGCATCGCGTTCAGATCCGACTGTCTATCTTGCGCTGTCTGCTGGCCTGTCTTTTTACTGAGATGTTGCAGTAGGGGGGTTGGGTTAGAGGGAGCGGAAACCACATCCACCCAGGGGAAACGATCCAGGATCTTCTGATTGCCGCGCACACCGATCAGACAGCCCATCAGGTTGATCACCAGATCGGGATTCTTATCTTTAAGCGGCCGGAGTGAACTCAGCCGCCCGATGGCTTTATCCTCAGCGCTTTGGCGGACAACACAGGTATTGAGCACGATCACATCGGCTTCCTGTGGTTTTTTTGTAGCTTGATAGCCTAATTTTTCTAATGCAGAGGCAACCCGGCGGGAATCCGCCACATTCATCTGGCAGCCCTCTGTCCAAATATGATATTTCATAGGGGCTTATTATACTCGAGGGGTGCAAGCAGACAAAATCGCTTAATTCCTGCTGGATTTTAATATATAATATATTCACTCATCATCTGAATGCCGAATAGGGCAGGTGCTTAGAAGAGGAAGGTTAAATCCTTTTCTGATATGCGGATTTTGGGTAAATTTAGGTTATAATTATTGAAATTGTGTTGAGATCATTATTTATCATGGAGAAGGTGCAATGGACTTTGAGATTACTGAATATAAACGAAGCACGGTCATTTACACCAGCGGTCGCATTGACAGCTATACTGCCCCTGAGGTTGAAGAGGCATTAAATCAACTGATTGAAAAGGGTCAGTATAATATCGTCTTTGATATGCGCGATGTCACATTTGTCTCCAGCGCAGGTTGGTGGGCGTTGATCCGCGTTCAAAAAGAGGTGAAAAAGATGAACCGCGGTGAGCTTGTTCTGGTGAAACTGGATGAGCGCATCCGAGAATCAATGGATCTTGTTGGCATTGCGCCGTATTTCAACATCTATGACGATTTGCTTGAGGCTGTTGGCAGCTTTTAAGTAGAAGCGGATAAAATTCAAAAACAAATATCAACTTAAGAAATTAATTAGGGCTGGTGAATGCATCACCAGCCCTATTGTTTTGTGTGTTAAATGGACTGCTGCGTCATTTCAGGTTATCTTTGAACGGCTCGCTCCAAACAATTCCTGGTGAACATTTCGGACAGCATCTAAATCCATCTTGATAACCGAGCGGTCATAAGTTAAGAAACCGTTGACTTCGGTTTCAACATCGGTTGTTTGGGTATAGACTGCTGCAGATAAACCTTTCTGAATTTGGGGTATCAATTGCTCCCTGATCAGATTGAGATAGCCTTGTGTGAGGGATTCAACATCTGCAAATTTCTTATAACCGAAGTCTTTATGCGGGTTCCAGGCGTGCTCTGGCATGTTCAGGCTGTAACCGCCAAACTCTGAGAGCACCAGTGCTCGGTTCGAGTCTAAATCGAATTCGGGGAGGGGTTTGAAGTAGATGTGATTGCTGTTGAAATCACCGGCACCCTGGTCAAACCAGCCGCTGGCATGATCCACCAGGCGGGTGGGGTCATACGTTTTGATCCAGTTGGCGATTTGGGCAGCATCAAATTGCCCCCAGCCTTCGTTGAATGGGCACCAGATGGCAATCGAAACCACATTATACAGGGCGTCAATCATGCGTTGATATTCCGAGCGGAATTGGGCTCGATTTTCTGCTTTGCCGCGCCCTAAGCGCCAGTAGCAGCGATCATCACGAAGGTGTTTGAAGAGACCGGCAAAAAAGAACCAGATTGGGCGGGGGCTGATCCCACCGCTGACCATATCCTGCCACACGATCACACCTGCGCGGTCGCAGTGATAATAATAGCGAGCGGGTTCTACTTTGATGTGCTTGCGCAGCATGTTAAATCCGGCGTCTTTTATAAATTGAATTTCCCAGTGCATGGATTCATCTGTGGGCGGCGTGTAAATGCCATCCGGCCAATAGCCCTGGTCCAGCGGACCGTAGAGGAAGCAGGGTTCGTTGTTAAGGTAAAAGCGCAGATGACCGACAGAATCTCTCTCGGTGGAGAATTTGCGCATGCCGAAGTAACTTTGGAGTTGGTCAATTTCATGCTGAGTGCTTTGCAGACGCACCTGCAAGTTGTAGAGATGGGGGGTTTGGGGTGACCAGAGTTTGGGGTTGGGGAGGGCAACCTCGATGGGTTGATCCGGTCGACCGCTTGCATTGGCAACCACTTCCTTTCCGTCAAATACACTGATCTCCAGCACCAGGTTTGAAGCGGGATGGGCTATCTGGGCAGTGACGGTCACGCAACTGCGGTCGATATCTGGGGTGATCTTCAAAGACTCGATATAGGTCTCGGGGACATGTTCCAGCCAGACGGTTTGCCAGATGCCAGAGATAGCGGTGTACCAGATGAATCCCGGTTTTCGCACTTGCTTGCCGCGCTGGATTGGTTGCGTGTCGGTTGGGTCTTCAACGGACACGATGATCTCGTTTTCTCCAGGCTGGAGGGCGTTGGTAATGTCAAATGAGAAGGGGTCATAACCGCCGGTATGCGCCCCAACGCGTTTTCGGTTGATGCTTACCTGGCAGCGCCAGTCTACTGCGCCAAAGTGCAGCAGGATATGTCCATCATCCAGCCAGCCAGGTTCAATGTTGAAGTTACGCCGGTACCAAAGGCATTCATCTGATTCAAGCGCCCGTCCCACACCGGAGAGGGCACTTTCAAGCGGGTAAGGCACCACAATCTCGCCAGAGAAATCGGTGGGTTGTGGTGTGTTCTGTTGTGTGACTGCGTATGACCAAATGCCATTCAGGTTCTGCCAATTCTCACGCATCATTTGGGGGCGCGGGTATTCTGGCAGGGGCTGGCTGGGGTCAACATCGTCTGCCCAGCGTGTGAGGAGGGGATTTTTCGGGAGTGAGTTCGGTGATTGTGGCACAGGCAACTCGCTTTGTCTGGTGTATCGATGAGGTTATTTTACATTAAAACTGTGGCAACAATGACTATTCTTTGGTGCGGCAGGTGCTACAACACTTCTCGTGAGCTTGATGGGTGTGTTAGAATCAGCGCATGCTTCAACCTGGTCAGAAACGCAATTTTTTCAACAAGCTTTGGCGGCGGCTGCGCCTTGCGCTCATTTTGGCTGCATGTGCTTTGTTTTTGGGCGGATCGATATTCCCGCCTGGGGGCTTGCTTTCGGGTGTAAGCGCCCTGACACGACCTGCTGAATTTGATTATGGCTCTTGGACGTTGGATGCGATTGGCGTCAAGGTTGCGGATTGGGGACTCAGCCTGAGCAAGTTTGTCCCTTCTGACATGCAATCACAGATCGTGCTGGACACATTAGCCAAGACAGCACGGGTGAATGCCCTTTCAGCACAGGTCATGCTGGTGTATACCGACCCGCAGGTGGAAGATCCCCTCGCAGCCAGCCAGGCGCTGCGTGCCGAACTTCAGACAGAACAGAGGCGGCTGGATTCGCTTTCACGGCTGGCGGATGCGATTTTGCAGTCGCAGCTGCATGCGGTTCTGCGCGAAAGCGGCTTGGCGCTGTTGGGGCAGGTGCTGCCGCCATCATTGGTACGGGTCAGCGATGTGCCTTATTCATTAGTGGTCTCTCCCAGAGAAGAAATTGCCCAGGTGATGGACGTCCCGCTGCTGCCTGGCACAAGTGTGGAAGAAATGGAAGCGCTGGAGTCGCAGGTTTTTTCTGATCTGGATTATTCAGCACTGGTGGTACCGATTGGCGGGGTGGGTACCTATCCTACCATGATCAGGCAGACCACCGATATTGTTTGGCTGACGGAGGTTGTTTCCCATGAATGGGTGCACAACTACCTCACGCTGCGGCCGCTGGGGGTCAACTACTACACCAATGACGCTTTGCGCACAATCAATGAGACGACAGCAAATTTGGCAGGCAAGGAATTGGGACGGTTGATCCTGGAGAAATATTATCCTGAGTATGTACCGCCCGAACCTGACCCGGTTGTGGATGATGCCCAAACATCGCAGATTGTGCCGGAACCAGATCCAGATATGTTCGATTTCAGAAGGGAGATGCGCATAACCCGGCTGGAGGTGGATCGTTTGCTGGCTGAAGGTGAAATTGAGGGGGCAGAAGCCTACATGGAGGCACGGCGCCAGGTCTTTTGGGAGAACGGTTACCTGATCCGCAAACTCAACCAGGCTTATTTTGCTTTTTATGGGGCATATAACGACGAACCCGGCGGTGGTGCAGCAGGCGAGGATCCTGTCGGGCCGGCAGTGGTCGCTTTGCGGGATCAGTTTGAGGCGCTGGCTGATTTTCTCAACACGATTGCATGGGTGAGTTCGTATCAGAGGTTGCTGGACCTTCTGGCTGGTTGACCTTCAGCCAAAACGACTGAATTCATCAACCGATTAATCACCAATGTCAGGCAGTTCATTGGCAATTCTCCGGTTACTGTTCTACAATATATATTATAATCAAGGCTCGATGCAAGCAGCGTGAGGGTAGTAAACACCAGCCTGACCGAATCCAAAGACGCCCCATTAGTCCGAAATGACCGCTTATGAATGAAATTGATTTTGAATTGAAGAAACCCGAACATTCCCCCCTGTTGATCGTTATTTCAGGACCTTCGGGGATCGGGAAGGATACTGTTGTTGATGGGTTGAAGGAACGCAATCTTCCTTTTCACTTCGTGATCACGGCGACCAGCCGGCCGCCACGTGATTATGAAGAAGATGGCAGGGATTATTTTTTCTATTCGGAAGAGAAATTTGAAGAAATGATCAAAGCGGGCGAATTTCTGGAACACGCCTGGGTTTATTCAGCGTATAAGGGCGTGCCAAAATCACAGGTGCGTGAGGCATTGGCTACCGGTGAAGATGTGGTGATGCGTTTAGATGTGCAGGGGGCGCAGACGGTGCATGAATTATGTCCGGACGCGGTTTTGGTCTTTTTGACGGCAAACAGCAAAGAAGAATGGTTGCAGCGACTGAAAGATCGGCGAAGCGAAACAGATGAGGAACTGCAATTGCGCATTAAGACGGCTGAAGAGGAATACAAAACCCTGGATATTTTCGATTATATTGTGATCAACCAGACCCATGCATTGGATAAAACCCTGGATGTGATTGAAAGCATCATTTCTGCAGAACATCATCGAGTGAACCCGAGAAAGGTGACCCTGTGAACGACTCGGCACCACCCCCTGAGAATGAACCCCAGCAAGAGGTTTACCGCGTTAAAATCCCACAGCGTAAGCCGCTGGTCACTTATATCTTAATCGGCTTATCGAGTCTGATCTTCATCCTCCAGTATTATGTAGAAACGACAACGGGGAGTGACCTGCTGTTCTTTTACGGCGGCAAGATCAATGAATTAATCATGACCGGCCAGGTTTGGCGCTTGTTCACACCGATGCTGCTGCATGGCTCAATTTTGCACCTGGCTTTGAATATGTATGCGTTGTATATCATCGGCCGCCGGTTGGAAAGATATTATGGACCTGGCCGATTCTTGCTGTTGTATGTCCTTTCAGGGTTTGCCGGCAATGTGCTTTCTTTTGTGCTGACCAAAGCGCCTTCGCTTGGCGCATCCACCGCCATATTCGGCCTGTTGGCTGCCGAAGGTGTTTTTATTTTCCAAAACAGGAAGTTGTTTGGCACCACACGCACCCGCCAGGCAATTTTTAACCTCGCGGTGATTTTGATGATCAACCTGACCTATGGTTTTATGCCCGGCAGGAACATTGATAATATGGGGCATATTGGCGGGTTTTTGGGCGGGATTTTCTTCGCGTGGAAGGGCGGTCCGCTTCTTAAGTTGGGCGGGCAACCGCCGTTCTTTGATGTGGTGGATGTGCGCAAAAAAGGCGAAGTGTGGGTCGCAAGCGTGGTGGTGATCATCGGCTTTACGATTATGGCTTTGATCCCCTTCTTCACGGGGTAATCCCATCAAAATTTAATTGAATCATAAGAACGCCGCCGGTGAGTTGGGCGGCGTTCTTTTTTAATGCAGTTTGCGAAGCTAATCGATGGTGAACAAATTCCCAGCTGATGAACCTTCAACTTCTGGGTAGAAGTATTGCCAACCGTGGGCGGGCAGCACCTGGTAAGTCCCGCGCTGGGTGGGCAATAGTTGATAGGTTAGCGTGTAAGTTCCTGCTGGCACATAATCTGCCGTCCACAGGATATGGTCATCATAAATTTGCGGCCCGTTAAAATACCACCAACCCCAGCCCTCGCCAAAGGGGTCACGAGGGTCAAACAGGGGTGCAGGTTCCTGGGGTAGATTTTGGGTGGTCAGGAAGCTTTGATTGAGGATTTCGGTTCCAGCCGGGATGAAATCCTCCAGCATGAACTGGTACATGTCATGTGAGATCACGACGGTGAGGGCAACAGTCACCATTTGTGAGGGATCTGTCTGATCCCAGTTGATGCCTTCAATGGGGACACATCCTTCTGCAGCAGGGCAGCCTTCACCTGTGGGATAGTAAGTCCGGTTGATGACCACACCACGGTTGATCGGGTCAGCGGTTGCAGCAGGTTGATAGGTTTGCAGGTCCGCTCGATAATAAAGCGTACCGCTGCCTTCACCCCGTTCAATCAGTAACGCGTTGGGGTCATCGGGGAAGATATCACTGATTGGCACCACAGCGCTCACCGGGCTGCTTGAGTCAGCACCTGTAGCTGTGCCAGAGGCAATCTGGATGTCGTTCAGGCTTGCCTGGTAGGTGAAATCCGCCTGATAGTCACCAGTGCCCTGCAGGGCTTCTGTAACAGCCATCAGTGCCCAGGCGGACGTGAAGTTAGACTGCCACAAACCATCTGCTTTTCTATGGATCAGCAGATATTGCACTGCCAGCGGCAGGCTGGTCGAGGCTGGGTCGAGCTGAGCAATGGCAAACAAGCCAACGGCAGTGTTAAAGGTGGGCGAGCCCGGCATCAGCCAAGAATTACTTTCACTTTCCCAGTGAACACCGGTTGCTGACCGCACAGCCTGCGCTTCTAAATCTGCCAGCAGGGTAGTCGTCCGCTGGCTGGAGCTGCCAATGTCATTGTAGGTCAACGCCAGCAACCCAATTGCCCACGGGCTGAGCTCAGACCGGCGTGTGAATAATCCATCCAGATATTCCGATAGATAAAGGTTCGTGGTCCGCAGCGCATATAACTGGAATACAAGCCGGTCCAGTCCCGCTGATGATTCTATTTCGCCTGGCCATCTTAGTTGTGTATTGAGATAATCCACAGCCCGGCTGGTGAAGGTTTCTGCCACTTCTATTCCGGCATCAGAGGCTTGCAAGAGGCCTAAAAGAACATAAGAAGTAATAAATGGGTCGGAGGTGGATGTGCCATCATTGGACCACCAAGACCAACCGCCGTCGAAATTCTGTGCATCGAGCAGGGTGTTGATGCCCGCTTCAATCAATTCGGGTAGGTCGGCCTGAAGCTGCGGCGACTCAATCCCCAGGCTGTTCAGGGCATTATAAATATGCAGATTTGCCAGCAGGCGTGAAAGTGTTGAAACGGTGTCATCGTATGGAGCGGCTTCGAGTGCCTCAAGTCCCTCGATCAATGTGGCTGTCAGAGTGGGTGTTAATTTAAGTGAGAGTTCACCGGAGTTGGGGTCTTTAGATGGTGGTAAATTGACCAATTCCAAACGTTGGCCGGCTTGCTGTAATTGACCTGTTGTGCTGAAGGTTTGGGGCATGTTATAGCGTTTAATTTCGAGATCCCCCCAAACTGGTGTTGACGCATCAGAGAGTGACCCTGCTAAAGCCTGGAAGACCAGGCTGGCTGTGGGCACGCTTTCTACGCCGCCCCACCAGGTGACACGCCTGTTTTCTCCGGGGTTGAGAGTGATCTTTTGGTTTTGGGCGGGGGAAGATTCCAGCGAAAAGCCAACTGCTTGCAAAGAAACGTCAATATCCAGCGTTTCAGATGCATTATTATAGACCACGGCTGCCATTTCGACCCTGTCTCCATCAACGAGGAAGCGGGGCGTAACGGGCTGGATCATCAATTCTTTCTGGGTAAGTATTTCCGCTTCGCCTTCGCCGACCAGGTAGTCCTCAGTCAAGCCGCGCACATTGACCACCCAGGTTGTCAGCGAGTCGGGCATCGGGATTGCCAACTGGGCGGTGCCGTCTGCGCCGGTGAGGATATTTGCCTGCCAAAAAGCTGTATCGGGGAATTCTTCACGAAGAGTGGGCTGCTGTGAGGCATCACCACCGCCGCCCATCCCACCAAGTTCCATACTGGTCAGTGAGAGCTGGCTGGCATAGGTTTTGAGTGAAATGCTGGTCTGAACTGAGAGAGGTTGGTTTCGATAAAACACATCGAGGATGGAATTCCTGTTGGGTGCGATCATTGCCAGCAGGGCTTTGTCGACCACCGCCATCGAAAATTCACCCTGCACGGGGTTCCCCTGTTGGTCGGTAATCTTGAGCGTGGCTGAAACAGAGTCTCCGGGTTCAGCTAATGATGGGTTGACAACAAGATCAACATTCAGGGTTTTAATTTGGGGCGAAACACGCAGGTTGAGCGTGCCATGCCTGAAATTAGGCTGACCAGCCTGCTCTTTGCCCAGCAAAATCACGGATACATACAGGTTTGGAACAGAATTTTCCGTGATCGGAATTTCAAAGGCATATCCACTGCCTTCAATAGTCACAATCTGCGACTCCATCACTTCGCCGCGCTCGATGCTGATCAGGGCTTGTACGCCTTGAGGGAAGGGGTTGGGGAAGAAGATCTCTGCCGTCTGACCGGGTTGGTATTCATCAGCGTCGGCTGTGAGGGTGATTTGATTTTGTGTTTGTTGAGGCCAAAGCGCCTGCCCCTCACCACTGACCCACACAATCATCTGTGTCACCGCATCCCCAGAAAATAAACTGAGTTGATAAGTTCCTGGTTTAGGTGGTGTGAAGGATAAACGTGCCTTGCCGTCATTATCCGTGATCGGGCTGGCACTGGCGACAAAGGTTGTCTGGGGGATGTATTCATAAGGCATTTCGGGGTTGTTTGTCTGTTCTACACGCCATTCAATTGTTTCAAAGACCGCTTCAAGCGGGATGTTACCCACCGATTCCTGATCCCATCCTACTGTCAGGATAGAAAATTCAAATGGCGTGTTTGCCCTGCCGAAGTAGGCATCTGATTGAGCCCCGATATAGAATGATTCGGGGTGAACTGTTATCGTCTGTGTTTGGCTGACACTCAAACCTGTTTGATCCACCAGGCTAACTTCGAGTTTAAAATTTTGGGGGTTGCCGGGAATGGTTTCATCCATCACAAAGTCGTCTCCGGTCAAAGACAGGCTGGCGTGCCCATTTTCATCTGTCTGCCCTTCTCCGGACTGGATTAAGGTGCCAAATGGGAAATCATATGAAAAACGCGGCATCAACCAGTCTGTACTCAATGGGCCGGTTCGATAGCCTCTGAGATCAAAGAAAGCATCATCCCGGGTGAGGCTCCAGGTAAAAGGTTGACCGGCAACGGGCAGGCCAAAATAGGTATCACCCTGGATTTCAACGCTGAGATCGTCCCCGACTTTGATATCCGTTTCTGAAATTTCGACCGATAGGTCAATAGTTGGTTTTCGATAGGCTGCAACATCGAAATAGAGTGTCTCGATGTAATCCTCGCCGTCTTTAATCTCAATGTAATACAGCCCCGTGGGGGCATCCTCAGGCAAGTCTACAGACCCTGCCAGCGTGCCAAAACGGCTGAGTGCCAGATCTTGTGAGAACAGCGCGTCAGATCTTCCAGTCATCCCTGGGTCACTGTAGACAGCAACGGAGACGGTTTCCAATGATGGATGCGCAGGCAAGCCGTTTTCCCTGTTGAAGATGATTGCTTTGAATTGGATGGTGTCACCCGGGCGATAGAGCGGCCGGTCGGTGTAAATGTACGCTTCGGTCATTGTCGGCAGGGGGTTGCTGCGGATGCCCATTTCATACAGGGCGTAATCATGACCCCAGGAAGAAATTGAAAATGCAAAATCCGATTGACCGGGTTCACCCGCAAGCGTGAAGAAACTGGAGTAGGGTTCATCGAACCGTTCAAAGGTTTGCTCAAAGGTGCCGTTTGAGTCCGTCTGCCCTGAGGCGACTATTTCACCTTCGGTGTTGTAAACCTCTATTGGGGTTTGGCTGAGCGGGCTGTAATCAGCAAGTCGTGTACCCCAGATCACAGCTTGTTCAGGGGCGATCTTCATCACCAGGTTGTTCTCGCAGACGATCAAATATAATTTTTGATAACGTTCTGTCGGGTCACCAGGGATGTCATTTGAGGACACCTGCAAGAAATAAATGCCTGGTGATAGCGGTGCACCTTGATAAGAAAGGGGGATCGTCACAGCCTGGGACTTGTTCCTGTCAAGGTTAAAGTTTTGAGTGGAAGTCTCTAAAACTTCGGGCAGAAACACCTGGCGGTAATCATAATTATCCGGGTGAAGTAAGGTGATCAGGCCATTAACGCTGATGGGGGATATCTCTAGGGTTACGGTGTTGATGTTGGTGGCTTGAAGCACAACCTCTGATGCGGCAGCAGGGACAAACACCAGGTTGTGAGTTGTCATCCCCAAAACGATGCTGATGGATGGGGTAAGTGAGGGTGTGAAAAAGGTGAAGGTGGTTTGTGTTCCAAGCTGACCTCCCCAGATGTCTTGGAGATCTTGATCAAGGGTGATCGTGTATTCTGTTTCAGGGTCAAAATATCCTGTGATGTTTAAAGTCCTTCCACTATCTGTAAGATAAAGCCCTTGCGCGTTGACTCCGGGGTTGATGTTGACCCGGTCTTTGTATGTATCCTTATCTACTGGTGTCGTGAATTTGATTTCATAGCGCCCATATTGGGCATAATAACTCTCAAAACCGGTTTGGGGGGTTGGGCTGATCGAGAATGCAGAATAGGTTGTCCTTTGCGTTTCCAGTGGGGTTTGAAGGGGCAGCCCGCCATAGGATTGTGCATCCGCATTGAGCTGGAGGGTATACCTGCTATTCCGTGTGAGGTTTGTGGTTGGGCGAAAGGTCAGTTTCGTAAAATCCTCTTCCCATTCAAACGCACCGTTTACGTTTATACCGCTGGGTGAGATGAGGTTAAAATTCTCCTCCACGCTGGATGGGTTCATACGAATATTGAATTGGATTTCGATTGGTCCATCCAGGCTGAGGGAATGGCCTTCGAACGGTTGGATGGTTAACACCTGGGGGTGGGTCGTCGTGAATTGAAAAGAGGATTTCTCGTCTGGCTTCAGTGAAGCACCCGATGCGGCGGTCAGTGCCGGGTTGAGGGTGAGGGTGTATTGTGTTCCGCCGTTCATCGTGGGTTCTGGGGTGAAGGCATAGGTGCTGGTGTTCAGCCACTCACCAGTTCCCTCTACTTCGGGCGTCAGGTTAAAGCCTGGCAGGGCGTCTGCTTCGCCGCCCAGCGGCACCACAGGTTGATTGAATGCGACAAAGATAACACTTTCTGGATTGACGTCTTGTGTGTTATGGGCAGGAACGGTTTGAAGAACCTCAAGATATTCAGCCGTCATAAAATTGACCTCAACAGGTGATTGCAAAGATTCACGGTTGAGTGCCTGGGCTGAGGTGCTCAAAACAAGGCGTAAGTTGCTTCCGGCGGAAAGCGGCTGATCGGGGGTAAATGTGACAATGCTGTCATCTTCCCAGGTGAATAACCCGCTGGTGTTGGGCTCAAAATGGATTGCGGCTTCAACGGATTCTCGATCCATCCCCTGGTTGAAATACAGAGAGATGGACTCTTCGAGACCAATATAAGTATCTGGCAGGGGAGTTACTTCAACAATGGCTGGCGGGAGGTCTTGACGCGGTTCAGAAGTGGGGATGACGCTGGTTATTTCATCAGAGCCGTTCGTTTTTGTCCTTGGATCATCAGATTGCGTCTGCCAAGGCAGCCGGCAGCCAGCCAGAAGGCTTGCTATGACGATTAGAGATAATAGGATCTGACTCCAACGTCTTAAGGGTTGAGATACGTTTGGATGGATCATTGCCATCTCCTTACAAAATACACTTTTTCCCCATCGCATCCTGACCGCGTGCCAGGACACGAGGTGCAATTAAATTTTAATGGTCTAAATCATATTATATAGTAGATTATGTTGGATTGTGAGTGGCTGCAGTGCTATTCCCCTCTGACGGTTTATTTACTGGTTATTCGCCTCAGCGCGTCGCCAAGCGGAAGGGTGAAATCTTCCAACACCAGGTCTGCTAACGATAATTGATCGCTTGATACACTGGTGGTGACGGCAACGCAGCGCATTTTGGCTGATTTGGCTGCTTGTACGCCATGGGCAGAATCTTCGATGACGCAGCATTGGCTTGGGCTTTGGTTCAGGCTTTTGGCTGCTTCGAGGAACACATCGGGGTGGGGTTTGGCTGGCATGTGTTCGCCAGAGATAATCTGGTCAAAATAGGATGTCAACTCAAAACTACTAAGTAAGACAGTGATGTTTTCCATCGGAGCCGAGGAGGCAATTGCCTGTGGAAGCCCCATCTCTTTAGCATCCTCAAACCACGAGATTACACCAGGCACCAGTTCAGTCTCACGTGGGGCGGTTTCTCGAAAATAATCCTCTTTGATTTTGACGATTTCATCCTCGAAGGCTTTGTCGACTTTCTGTTCCAGGTAGATGGCCAGACTGGCGTGGTTGTTGCGCCCAAAGCTGGCATCAAATTTCTGCTGGGTCAGGTCAAGCCCAAACTGGTTGAGGGCGTAACGCCAGGAGTTAAAGTGGCAAACTTTTGTGTCGAGGATCGTTCCGTCTAAGTCCCATAAGAGTGCCTGCTGATGAAGTGTCAAATTTTGCCTCCGTTTATTTTGAACCCCAATTATACTTGTAAATATTCGTAGAACCTCAAAGCGTTTTGCGTGTTTGATTAGAAAAGCGGCAGGTTGTTTTAAAGGCTGTATGGTATACTTCCGGCTGATTAAATAATAAGGAAATGAAAATGAAAAAAGCCCTCAGCATTAGTATAGGATCATCAAAACGGGATAAATCCGTCAACGTTAACCTGCTGGGTCACGAGGTCCAGATTGAGCGGATTGGCACAGACGGCGACATGCAAGCTGCCAGGCGGATGTTCCGTGAGCAAGACGGCAAAGTAGGGGCTTTCGGCGTCGGAGGTACCGACCTGGGATTGTTTGTGGATGACCGATGGTATCCGCTGCATTCTGTTGCTTCACTGGTGAAGGATGTGCGCATCACGCCGGTGGTTGATGGGTGTGGATTGAAGAACACACTCGAGACACAATCAGCCGCGATCCTGGAGAGTGAAATCAAGCCCTATTTGGATCGGGTTGGGCGCAAAGCGTTGGTGATGACTGCGGTTGACCGTTATGGTTTGGTACGGTCGTTTGTGGATGCGGGATATGAATGTTTATTCGGCGATGCGCTGTTCTCATTAGGTGTGGCACTCCCGATTCGCACAGAAAAAGGGATCAAGCAACTGGCAGCAGCCCTGATCCCGATCGTCTCTCGGTTACCTTTCAAATGGGTCTATCCGGTAGGTGAAAAACAGCATCAGCGTAACCCCAAATTTGAGTGGGCTTTTCAGTCGGCAAGCGTGATTGCAGGTGATTGCCATTACATCACCCGCTTTATGCCCGATGATATGGAAGGCAAAGTTGTTGTGACCAACACGACCACACCGGCAGACGTCGCGCTTTTTAAGTCCAGCGGGGTCAAGTATTTAATGACCACCACACCTGTGTATGATGGGCGGTCGTTTGGCACAAATATGATGGAAGCCGGTTTGCTGGCTGCCATTGACTATCAGGACAGAGTCAATTACCGGAATTATCGAGATTATTTCAGCATGATGGCGGAACTGGTCAAACAGGCGGGTATTAAGCCCCAGTTGCAGGTGCTCAATTGATGAAAATAGATGGGCTTGTGTTGGCTGGCGGGTTAATGACGCCAGAGGATCCGCTGTATTCTGAAAATGGTGAAGGCCGGCGGAGTTTGATCGAACTTCACGGTAAGCCCATGGTGCAGTGGGTGATTGATGCGTTGAGTGCTTCCCGGTCAATTGGTGAAATATTCGTGATTGGTCTATCGGAGATGCATGGGTTATCTTCATCTAAAACGTTGCATTATTTACCGGATGAGGGCGGGTTATTTGAGAACATGCGGTCTGGTGTGCTGGAGATCACACGCCGGAACCCCGATCAGTCAAAAGTGATGATTGCCTCAGGGGATATCCCGGCGATTCAGCCCCCTATGGTGGATTGGTTAGCCCAACAAGTTGCCTCTGATCCTGATTTCTGGATCTATTACAATGTCATCCCGCAAGCGGTTATGGAAAAAAGGTTTCCTGGTGCCAATCGTTCATTTGTGCGCTTCAAGGATGTTGCTGTTTGCGGCGGCGATTTGAATGTGGTTGATAAACGCTTGTATACCTCCGAACAGCCTGTGTGGGAAAAACTAACAGCCGCTCGAAAGAACCCTGTTAGGCAGATGCTGCTATTGGGTGTTGACAGCTTGATCCTGATTGCTTTGCGCTTGTTATCATTAGAAAAGGCTGTGCAGCGGGTGTGCAAGAAACTTTCCATCAAGGGGAAGGCATTAGTCAGCCCGTATGCTGAAATCGGCATGGATGCGGACAAACCCAATCAGCTTGCGCTGCTCAGGGATGATCTGGAGGGGCGATCATGAGCGAGTGGGTGCGGAAGTTGTTGAAGGCGGATGCAAAGCTATCTGCTGCATTGCTTGTGCCGCCACAGCGGGTTTTCTTGTCTCTGATGCTGAAAATTGTGGCACACTCCGGGGATTCCTGGTTTTGGCTGGCGGGGCTTTTTATTGTCTGGCTGTTTAGCACGGGTGAGTGGCGTCAGCGGACGGTCTTTTTAGGGGTGGGTTTGGTCGTGATGGCGGTTATGGTCATTTTGCTCAAGTTTTCTATTCGCCGTCCCAGACCTGAGGGTGAATGGGGGAAAATCTACCGGATCACCGATCCGCACTCTTTTCCTTCCGGGCACGCTGCCCGGTCTGCAGCTTTAGCCGTGATGGGTTTGGCGATCGGACCACCCTGGTTTGGGCTTGCATTGGCGCTCTGGGCGCCGTGGGTCGGGCTGTCACGGGTGGCATTGGGTGTGCATTACCTTTCGGATGTGGTTGCCGGCTGGTTGGTGGGTGCGGTGATGGGGCTGGTGGCGCTGGCACTCAAACCACTGGCGATGCAGCTCCTGGCGTTTCTCTACTAATTCGAAAAGTGCTTTAGAGCGTTTATGTTTGAGGATGGGGGATATGCCCCGAATCAAAAAAGCTGCCATTGGAATGACAGCTTTGTTATTTAAGGTAAAATTTGCTACCGGCGGCGCCTTCCAAACAGGCGCAGCATATACAAGAAGATGTTGATAAAATCCAGATAGAGCTTCAGTGCCCCCAGGATGCCCATTTTGATTTCAACCGCCTCATCGCCGGACTGCATACTCCACATCGTCATGTGTTTGATGCGCTGGGTGTCGTAGATGGTCAGACCCAGGAACAGGAAAACGCCAAAAATCGAGAGCAGCCAATCCATGCCTGAACTGGCAAAGAAAATATTTGCTACCGAGGCGATCAATAACCCGATCAAGCCCATCATCAAGTAACTGCGCCATTGGCTGAGATCTTTCTTGGTCGAGTAGCCGATGATGCTCATCGCACCAAACAGGGCAGCGGTGACGAAGAATGCCAGCCCAATGCTGCCCAATTCATAGATGGCAAAGATGATGGATAGGGTGATACCGTTCAGCCCGGCATAGGCGAAGAACATCACACCTGCCAGAGACGGGTGCAGTTTGCGGATCCCGGCGCTTAGAGCCATAACCAATACAAGCTCCCCGATCATGAAGCCATAAAAAACGAAGGTATTGCTGAAAATCCATGTTCCTAATGGTGTGGTCAGTGTGGCCAGGGCAGCACCGGCGGTAACCAGCAAGCCCAGCGCCATCCACAAGTAAACCCGGCGCAGAACGGCCTTGAATACAGCATCGACTTGGAAATCATCCAGCTCCATCAGGCGGTGGTCAGCGCTTAAAGGTTGTGAGGTTGGTGAGGATCTATCAAACATGGTTAACTCCTTGAATTGTGTTAATCATAACACCCAATTGCAGGGCGGGTTGTGAAGCTACAGGTCTTTGATCATGTAATGATCACTTAATTTAAAGCCTCTGCCAGCGTAATAAGCACGGGTGCCGACAGCCGCGATCACTGCCAGGCGTTTATAACCAGCCTGTTTTGCAATGGTTTCTGCCTTATCGATCAACTCGGTGCCCAACCCGCTGTGTTGGGCAATCCCGCTGCGCTCCTCACCGACCTCCAGGGATTGACCGTAAACATGCACTTCGCGGATGATCGCTGCGTGCCGCAGGTCTTCCAAGCCGCTGACGGTGGTGTCTGTGGGCAGCGAAAGGCGCAGGAACCCGGCTAATTTGTCCTCGGGGGTATCGAAGGACAGGAAGTGCTCCTCGGCGTGGCCAGGATGGTAGACCAGGTCATGAAAGGTCAGTTTTTTGGGTGTGACCTTGGTGCGCCGGATCTCGCGGCAGCGCACACATTCGCAGCGGGTACCGCGCTTTGCCATTTCGCGCTGGACATCCTGCCTCAGGCTGGTGTTTTTATTGCCTTCCACAACATAGGTGGAGGGGATGTCGCGGATGATGCGGTTGATGCGGCAATAACGCGGCACAGTGGTTTTGATGTCGGCAATCAGGTTGAGCAGTGTTTCTTCTGAATATGGGTGGTATTTCCCTTGCTCCCATAGGTGATAAAGCTCTGTGTTTTCCAGCAGTTGGCAGGGATAAATTTTGAGTTCATCCGGGCAATAAGAGCCTTCTTCCCATAAGCGTGTAAAATCCTCACGATCGCTTTCGGGGGTTGCGCCAAACAGGTTGGGCATCCAATGCAAAACGATCTTAAAGCCGCCTGCACGCAAGAGGGCGGTGGCATCGAGGGTTTGCTGGGCGGTGTGCCCGCGCTGGTTGAGCTCGAGGATGTGGTCATCGAAGCTCTGTGCGCCCATCTGCACTTTGGTCACCCCCAGATAGCGGTACCATGCCAGGTCTTCCTGCCGCACCAGGTCGGGACGGGTTTCAATCACCAGGCCGACGTTGCGGTGCTCAGCCTGTACATTGCGTGCTTGCGCCTCAGGCAGAGTTTCAAAATCTGGGTCATCCTGCGGGTTGAAATCATTCATCCCATCAAAGCAGCGGCGGACAAACCATTCCTGATACTCTTTGGGGTAGGCGCTGAAGCTACCGCCCAGGATCAATAATTCGATCTTGTCTGTTGGGTGACCCACTGCCTTGAGGGATTTGATGCGGTTATGCACCTGGGCGAAAGGGTCAAAGGCGTTTTCCAACCCGCGTTTTGCGCCCGGTTCCTCGCTCAGGTAGCTTTTGGGCATCATAACTTCTTGCGGGCAGAAGATGCACTTCCCTGGGCAGGGGTGATACTTCGTCAACACAGTGACGGTCGTCACGCCTGAGAGGGTGCGGGTAGGCTTCATGCGGATCTTGCCAAGCAGTTCTTCATCCTCTTCCCACTGCCCACTTTCTACCATTTGGTAATATTTAGCAACCAGGGCGTGCTTGGGGATGAAACCTGCGCCATCCGGCTTGGGATGGGCGCGCTGGGCAGGCTGCAAGTCGCTGCCTGCTTTGAGGGCTTGTAAAATGGCCAGTGCTTGTGACATTTCCGCTTCGGTGTAAGCTCTTTTTTTCTTCCATTCTTCTGCTTTCATAGGCTGAATTGTACCCATTTTATATCATTACGGAAACATCGCCCCCAAAAGTCTTTACAAGGATTTTACATAACGCCGACAAATTTCTTATACTCTTAGCATATGATCGAGGTAAGCATAAGAAAGGAAATTAAAATGAATGAAAAGAAATGGTCATGGGAACTCGGACGAATTGCAGGGATTGATGTCAAAATCCATCTGACATTTTTCTTTTTGCTCCTGTGGATTGGTTTATCGGGACTGATTTCCAGCGGTTCGTTTTTGGGATTGGTGAACGAAGTCCTGTTCGTTATCGCTTTGTTTGTGCTGGTGGTGCTGCACGAATTGGGGCATGCACTGGCAGCCAGGCGATTTGGCATATCAACGAAAGATATTACGTTGCTGCCAATTGGCGGTGTTGCCCGTTTGGAACGGATGCCGGAAGACCCGAGGGAAGAAATGATCGTCGCTGGAGCCGGACCGTTGGTGAATGTGGTTATCGGTGCGGTGATGTTCCTGGCGCTGCTGCTGATGGGTGCTTTCAACCAGCCGTTGACGGCTGAACTGCTACAAACGAATTTTTGGGTGCGCCTTCTTTCAGTGAATGTCTCCCTGGCGATCTTCAACCTGATCCCAGCGTTCCCGATGGACGGCGGACGTGTACTGCGTGCGATTTTGGCGACCCGGATGGATTATGTTAAAGCGACGCGCACCGCCGCCAACATCGGCCGCGGGCTGGCGGTATTGATGGGCATCGTCGGGTTCTTCGTTAATCCGTGGTTGATCTTGATCGCCCTGTTTGTGTGGTCAGGGGCGGGTTCAGAAGCCCAATCGGTTGAACTCAAAGCGGGCTTGCAGGGTTTAGCCGTTCGGGATGGAATGGTTTCACAGTTCTACCAGGTCGAAGCCAATCAAGCCCTGGAGAGCGTCTTACAGCTTTCGATGGCGACTGGTCAGGGGCATTTGCCAGTCGTCTCCAATGGTCGTTTCCTCGGTTTCATTCGTCGGGGCGATCTGCTGAATGCGATGCAGCGATTGGGCCGCCGTGCCCCTGCTTATGCTGCCATCGGCTCTGAGCCCGTTGGAATTGATCCGGATATGCCGCTGTATGAGGTCCTTCCGAAATTGACTGTGAACCGGGTCTTACCTGTGATTGAACAGGGGCAATTGATTGGCCTGGTGACCTCCGACAGCGTTCAGCAGCGGATGTGGCTGAACCAAAAACTTAAGGGTGAGCGCACTGCGCCGCCGAACGAGAAAAGAGATATTGTCTGAGGTTGAAAAGAAAACCCCAAAGACTGCTTCTGAAGGACAGGAAGCAGTCTTTTTTTGTTGCGACGTTAATTATCTTTGGTATGATTGACGGGAGAGCAATTGAAAATTGGGTTGAAATGGCACAAATGAAAGACAAAAAACGCTGGTATCTTTATGGGCTGATTGGACTGATCTTTGGGATCATTGATTGGTTCTATTTGGATTGGCTGGCTTTTGGGTTGGGTCCGAACCTGCCGGAAAACCCAATCATCTCAATCCCGGTCATGATTGTGCTCAATTATGGCATCTGGCTGGTGCCGATTATCCCTGTGACTGTCTATGAAAGCCGGCGCGCCGATTCTATCAAAGGGCCAATCAAGGCCGGAATTCTCACTTGGTGTTGTGCTTTGCTCAGTTATTATGTTTTTTACGCTGCGTTATTCTCGTTGGGGAAGCTGCCGAATTTGGAGTGGTTTAATATCTTTGGGGAACACTTCGAAGGTTTTTGGTGGCAATTCTGGCGGTGGATCAGGGGCATCATCCTGTTACAGCTATTGGAATGGCTCCCGATTGGTGTGATTGGCGGCGGTGTCATGGGTGCGCTGACCTGGTGGATTTTTGGGAAAACTCATCGTAAAGGTCACGCAATATCTTCTGATGCAGAAACAAATTAAGAAATAAGGGGATTACTCTGAGCATCTTTTGGCGAGTGGTGACAATGCGCAAGGTGTATCTCGTTTGCGATGTGCGGGGGGATGTTATATACTTCTGATTAGCATGGATAGAAAAACACAGTCTCAGTTGTTTGAACTGAACCAGGCATTTTATGACCAATTTGCCGGTTCCTTCAGCGCCACGCGTCACCAGGCGCAGCCTGGTGTGCAAGCACTGGTTGAGCGTATGCTGGGTGCCGGTTCGGTGCTGGATGTGGGTTGCGGGAACGGCACTTTAGCCCGGTCATTGCAGGCACAAGGCTTTTCGGGCTGCTATTTAGGATTGGATATGAGTGCGGGTTTGCTGCGCCAGGCGCGCAGTTTGACCGAGGATCCCTCGGCAAGGCAGTTCGTTTTTCAACAGGTTGACCTGGCTGAAACCGATTGGCACACGGGAATCCCCCGTCAGGGATATGAGTGGATCACCTGTTTTGCCGTGTTGCACCACATCCCGGGGGCAGCGCACAGGCAGGAGATTGTGGCGGCGATGGCAGATTTGCTGGCGGATGGCGGTTCAATTGCAGTTTCTGTGTGGCAGTGGCAAAACAGCCCCCGATTGCGCAAGCGGGTGCTGCCCTGGTCTGATGCCGGATTGGATGCGGCGGACCTTGACAAGGGGGATGTGCTTTTAGATTGGCGGGCGGGGGAGCACCCTGGGTTGCGCTACGTGCATACCTTCAATGAGACGGAATTGGCTTCGCTGGCGGAGGAAGCCGGATTGCGGGTGACCGAGAGCTTTTATTCCGACGGCAAACCGGGCAACCTGGCGCTTTACCAGGTTTGGGAAAAACTAAATTAAACACGAAACTGACTGCCAATTTCGGAAGCCAGTTTTATGTTTTTGGATAAATTAATCGCTTACCCCAATGCGACATCCAGCAGCATCATCACGGCGAAACCGAGCATGACGCCGATTGTGGGCACATCGGAATGGCCTTCACACTTTGATTCGGGGATCAATTCCTCTGCAACGACATAGATCATCGCGCCCGCGGCAAAAGCTAACGCGTAGGGCAAAATCGGGCGGATGAGGAGAGTGGCTGCAGCGCCTAAGAGACCCGCCACAGGTTCTACCATCCCGGAGAATTGACCGTAGACAAATGCCTTTTTTGCTTTCCATCCCTCACGCCGCAGTGGGGCGGAAACCGCCAGCCCTTCGGGGAAGTTCTGGATGCCGATACCGATCGCCAGTGCAACCGCAGAACCCACATCTGCACCGGGTAATCCGGAGGCAGCCGCACCAAAAGCCACACCAACCGCCAATCCCTCCGGGATGTTGTGCAGGGTGATGGCGGTGATCAGCAGCACACTGCGCTGCCAGGAACTTTTGACACCTTCCGGCGTTTCCTGGCTCATGTGCATGTGGGGCAGAAGTTTGTCCACTGCAAACAGGAACGCGCCGCCCAGCAGGAATCCGACAACGGCTGGGAGCCAGCTTGGTACGGACAGGTCTTGCGAGAGTTCGATGGCAGGCGCAAGCAGCGACCAGTAAGAGGCGGCAATCATCACGCCTGAGGCGAAGCCCAGTAAACCGTTCAATAATTTACGGCTGACGTCCTTGGTCAGAAAGACCAACCCGGACCCTAAGGCCGTCAGACCCCATGTGAAAAGTGTGCCCAACAGCGCCTGGATGATCGGGGAATAATGTTCAATAAATGCAACCATGCGTATCTGCTCCTTGTAATTTGATATTATTTTACCAGAAATTATAACACGAAATTAGTTTGATGTAAACTAATATTTATCCATACCTAATTAATTTATGGTACCGATCGCGGTAAAATAGGGCTATGGTCAAACTACAATTAATTCAGAGCCAACTTAAACAGGCTATTGAACAGCGGGCAGCTTTAAATGATCTGCCAGCGGTTTATCGCCTGTTCAATGGATTCTATGAGGGCAACCCCGGGTTGACCCTCGATCGGTATGGGACGGGGCTGGTGATTTCCGATCATAACGAACCCGAAGGCGATTTGGAAGACTTCAAAGAGATCGCTTCGTTTGTGCTGGAGCGGGTGGAGGGTTTGCAGACTGCCCTGCTCAAACAACGCCAGCACGCAGATGAGGCGCGTAAAAATGGGTTTTTACTGATGGGCGATTCTCTGCCGGACGAAATCCAAGAATTTGGCTTGACTTACGCGCTGGATCTGCAGATGAACCAGGACGCCAGCTTCTACCTCGATACGCGGAACCTGCGCCGCTGGCTGCTTGACCACAGCGAGGGGTTAGATGTGTTGAACACTTTTGCCTACACCGGCAGCCTGGGGGTGGGGGCAGGCGCAGGCGGCGCGCAGCGGGTGATCCAGACAGACTTGAACAGCCGCTTTCTTGCGGTTGGCCGGCGTTCGTGGGAACTGAACGGCTTACCGACAGACGGATGCGAATATATTCCGGGCGACTTTTTCAGGGTGATGGGGCGTTTGCGCCACGCCGACAGGTTGTTTGGATGCGTGATCCTTGACCCACCGTATTTTTCGATCACCGATGCCGGCCAGGTGGACCTGCAGAACCAGACCACGCGCCTGATCAACAAGGTGCGTCCGCTGGTGGCGCATGAGGGTTGGCTGGTGGTTGTTAATAACGCGCTGTTTCTGAGCGGGAAGGATTTTTCTGCGGAGTTGGAAAGCCTGTGCCAGAGCCCATACCTGAGCTTTGAAGGCATGATTGATGTGCCGCAGGATGTGATTGGTTACCCCGAGACGATCACCGACCCGCCGCCGGTGGACCCGGCGCCTTTCAATCACCCGACGAAAATCGCTATCCTGCGCGCTTACCGCAGGGATGCGCGTCAAGCTTAACCCCTTTTCAATTCCAAATCTGGTTTTAAATATGAAACTTATTCGCGGGGTTTGAAAATCGCGCCCTGCCAGGGTTTGAGCGTCCGTTTGCGCAGATGGCCTTCCTCGACCCGTCCATCACCGCCGCCCAGCAGATCTTCTAACAACATGCCCTCGGAAATGTGCTCGCCGATGGGGATGTTCAGGTCCCATTCGCCGTCGCCGGCGTTGAAGGCGATCACCATCTTCTGCCGCTCGAGATGGCGTAAGATCGCCAGGTGGCGTCCTTCGGCATAAACGGGGACGTATTCACCCGTGCGCAGCACGGGGTGTGCCAGGCGGATGCGGGCGCAGGTCTGGATGAATTTGCGCAAGTCATGGTCCCACAGGGTTTCATCCCATTGGAAGGCAGCCCGGTTTTCGGGGTCGCGGCCGCCCATCATCCCGATCTCGTTGCCGTAATAGATGCAGGGGGCACCCGGATAGGTCATCTGGAATAGGGTTGCCAATTTGAACACGTCTTTATTGCCGCTGACCATGCTCAAAAAACGGGGCATATCGTGGCTGTCCATCAGGTTGAGCTGGGCTAACGCGTTCTGGCGCGGGTAGATCTCGAGCAGTTCTTTGGAGCGCCGGGCAAATCCCTGCGCATCCAGGCTGGGTACTTCCGGCAAACCCATCATGCCGGAGATCATGGTCTCATCACGGTCGTCAGCCCCGAAGAAGCCCACGCAGGCTGCGGAGAATTGATAGTTCATCACGCCGTCGAACATGTCGCCCTGCAGCCAATCCTGCGCCTCCGTGGGAATCTCTCCCACCAGGTAGGCATCGGTATTGGGCAGCTTGGTGGCTGCACGGAATTGGCGCCAGAAGGATTCGTCCTTGATCTCAAAGGGCACATCAAGACGCCAGCCGTCGATGCCCTGCTCTATCCAGTGCTCGGCGACATTGAACAAGAACTTTCGCACCTGGGGGTTATCGGTGTTGAATTGCGGCAGGGCGGGCAGGTTCCACCAGCAGGAATAGTTGGGTTTGCCCTGGTAGGCGTTCATCGGGAAGCCATACACCGTGAACCAGTCCAGGTAGGGGGATTTTTCGCCGTTCTCGAGGATGTGGTTGAACTGGAAAAACCCGCGGCTGGCATGGTTGAAAACGCCGTCCAGCACGATCCGCATCCCCCGGCGGTGGGCTTCTTCTAACATCTTGAAGAAGGTCTGGTTGCCGCCCAGGAGCGGGTCCACATGGTAATAATCGAAGGTATGATAGCGGTGATTGGCGGCGGACATGAAGATCGGGTTGAAGTAGATGGCGGTGATCCCCAGGTCTTGCAGGTAGTCGAATTTTTCGATCACACCCTGCAGGTCGCCGCCCTTAAAGCCAAAGCGGGTGGGGGGCGCTTCCCACGGTTCAATGTTGGTGGGTTTTTCAATTGACTCTGATTTGGCAAAGCGGTCGGGAAAGATCTGGTAAAAAATGGCGTTCTTGACCCAGTCCGGGGTGTGTGTCAGTTCGGGCATCGGGTGTTTTCCTCCACTAAAGTTGAACAGGTAAGGATGATTTTACCATTGAAGTTAAGGTATCTGTGGCGCGTGCTGTGGAAGCAAAACGGTTGACAATGCAGGGGGTGAAAGATATGCTTAAGCGTGGGAATGGTTAGGTCCTGGTGGGCCTCCCGGTCTTCAACACCGGTGTCGGGTCGCGTTGCGAGCCGTGGTGGGTTCGACTCCCATCCATTCCCGTGAAGGGGGGAAAACTATCAGATCGGGGATAATTACTATTGAATTTTTGGTATTCGTTCGATCGCTATCGGCTTGTCATGCAGTAGAAGATTCTATCTTCGTGATTTAAAATAGTCCACAATGACACCTATTGAATTTATCTAAAATATCATGATAGCCCTCAGCCTGCGAACAACAGTGAGCGTGATTTTGACTTGTGTTAGGCCATCTGTGGGTACGGTGATCGTTGGTGGGCTATTGATTTTGTAGAGCGAGGTGGCGAAGAATGGGGCAGGGAAGAAGCAGGTTTTGGTTTGATATTCTTAGTATTTTATCGAATTTAATAGAGAGACTGTGAAGTTGTGGGTAGAAAGTTTACTGAATATATTATTAAGGATGATTAGAGATTAAGGCTGGCATCGACGATATTTTAATCGAGTGGTTTCATTCTGCATCGTACGTGCTTTGTGCGAGATTGCTTCACCTCTTTCGAAAGTTCGCAATCACAGAATTAATTGCGTGAGCACTGAGCCAAACAATAACAAAGATTCAAAATCTTGTACTCTGGCCCGCTTCTTGCAAAAATTTCCTCATATAGAGGAGTAAAAATGACCCATAAAAAAGCCGCGTTGATCATGATCTTGTTCGCCATCATCCTTTCTGGCTGCAGTGCCATCCCGGAGATGCTACCCCCGTGGCTTGATTGGCCCCCTTCTGAAGGGACCGAACCCCCAACCCCGACTGCTACCACTGTGGTGGAAACCGCTGTGCCGACCCACACCCTGCCGGCTGAGACGCCCATTGCTGAACCAACCCCAACAGAGGCGGTTTCACCCCCAGACGGGGACTTCACCTACACCCTGCAGGCAGGTAACCCCTTTTATCTGCCTAACTTCAACCATCCCGATGCGGACTGCAACTGGATGGGGATCGCCGGGCAGGTGTTCGGCCCCGAGGGCGAGTCGCTGCTGGGCGTGACGATCGAGGTGGGTGACCTGGGGGCAGGCGATAGTGCGGTGTTTTCGGGCATCACAGGTGAGGCGCAGGCTTATGGTTTGGGGGGATATGAGATTATGCTGGCTGATGCACCTCTTGCGACCAGCGGCGTTTACTGGGTGCAGGCATTTGACGCCGAAGGGGTGCCACTTTCTGCGCGGATCTTTTTTGATACTTTTGCGGATTGTGAACGCAACCTGGTTCTGCTGAACCTTGTCTATACACTGGTGGAAAGCCCGATGGGGGGTGAACCTACGCCAGTTCCGACGCTGGAGCCTTATCCTTAGCGGCAAGCTCCCTGCGGGCGAGCAGCCCGGCAGCGGAGATCAGGCCTGCCATCACCCACTGGTCTGGCATGGCAAAGGAATCCATACTGAAGTTCTCAAATAGCAAGGCCAGCAGGAACAAACGCCCTGCCAACCCCATGATACGTAATATCTTTGATTGACTTTTGCGAGACAGACTGGTGCTGCGCCACAGCACATACAACCAGATCACATATATCGTCAAGCCGACGAAACCCGTCTCCGAAAGGAGGCGTGTCCACATGTTTTTGGTATTGGGCAGGTAGCTTGCGCGGTAAACCAGGTTACGCACCTCGTAGGACTCGAGCCCGGCGCCGGGCATGCGATCGAAGAAGTACAAGCCTGCGTTGCCCAGCCCTACGCCAAAGGGGAAGTCGTTAAAGATGTGCCAGCCGCCGAACCAGAACACCATCCGTTCAAAAAATGCCAAACTGCGCGCGGCGTAGATCAGCCGCCTTTCGGTCAGGGGGAAGATATCCAGGGTGTCAAGCTGCTCGAGCATCAATTCAAAGCGATTGTCCCAGGCGCTGGCCGCGTTGATGTAGGCGAACAGCGCACCGAATACGGCCACAAACATTACCACCACGATCAGCACTGCCAGGAGCAGTTTGACTGTTGTCAGGTGTTTGGGCGCCTTCTTACGTCGTTTGAGGACCCAGCCGGTGAACCAGCGGTAAAAGCGGCGGATGATCAGAAAGCCTAAGTAGGCCAGCGAGGCCAAGAAAGCCACAAGACCGATGCGGGGCGAACTGAAGCCAAACACCACCAGCCCGGCGAGCATCAAGAAGTCTTCGATCTGGAAGATCCACAGCCTGAACTTGAACAGGGATTGACGCTGAAAGACCGCCGAAAGCCAGAGGGGAAACAGCACCAGGTTGAAGATGCGCACGAACCACGAGGGTTCATAGGCGAAACCCGAGACGCGGTTGGTGAACATCAAGTTTGGTGACTGCACCGATAATTGGTTGCGGAAATTGATCACCCACTGTGGGAAGCCCTGCACAAAGGTGAATTGGCGCAGGAGGATCACTTCGAACAGGGTCCAGGGGATGATCAGTGCGCCCATGATGGTGATAAACTGCAGGGTGCGGTGAAGCGTCTTCTCATCCCGGGGGTAGGCGGTAAAGATCAGGTAAAAGCTCAAACCGATGCCAACCGTGATGAAGGCGCGCAGGGTTTGATCGAAGAAATCACGCCCGCGGGAATAATAGCCGTTCAGGAAGAAGGACAGGGCGGAGATCAGCAGGGCAGCGAGGATGAAGTAAAGATAGGGCAGAATTTCACCCGGGAGCTTGCCGCGTTCGACCAAGAAAGGGATGAACCAGATGATAAGCAGGAGCGCCAGCGGGATGGCAGAGAAAGGCGCGACGATCGCGCCGGTCAGGCTGGCAAGCGGGGGGAAGCTGGTCAGCGGCAAGCCGATGATGACCAGAAACCATAAGACCGAAACGAGGATTTTATAAGCTGTGTGTTTAGAGAGGGATGAGAGCAACCTCACACCTCCTTTGGTGCCCGTTGTCGATATCGGCTGAGGAAGTCAACGGCGATGATGCCTGCCACGAGCCCGGCAAAAGTTCCCGCCAGCACCAGGATGTTGCGATTGCGATACACTGGTGAACCCGGCAGGGGGGCGGTCTGAGTCAGATCAGCGATCACGAAGGATTCGGCTTCGCCGGCGGATTGGGCATCATGCAGGGCTTGAATGCCGACCTCCGCCCAGTGGTTGACGATAGCTTGTGCCACTTCGGGGTCAGGGTGGCGGTAGCGCAAGTACCATTTTGCCAGGTAGCGTTCAATCTGCCGGTTATCCCTGAAGGTGTCTATATCAAGGGAGGGGTCCAGTTTTTTGGCAAACTGGAAGGCGTTGTTGGTCTGTTTGATCAGCATCCGTTCCACCACCTGCAAAGCCAGGTCTTCTTCATACTGTGTCCACACCAATGGGTCGCCGTATTCACCCACCATGTTGTCATAATTGATCTGGGTGAAGTCGATGCTGGCGTGAAAGATGGCTTCAGCCTGGTAGGTTGGCGGCTGCAGGTAGGAAATCCCCAACCCGATCAACCCGCCCAAAACCGCGATCAGCACAATTTTCCACCATGAGGTGAGTAGATGATTAAATGTCTTTACAGGATCGATAACATCCCGCATAAGCTTGTCCTTCCGTAAATGTTCCTTTGGCGCTATTTTAGCAAGACAATTATATCGTAACCCGTCAGAGTCGGCATCAGGGAGGTGATGATGATTAATCTGACTCACTAGATCGGTATGAATATATAATTGAAGGGTCATGTCTTTTAACCAACGCAGAAGGCTAAACAGATTCGCCATTTATTGTATAATTGCGGTAAAGTTAATCCAATTAACTAATTTAGATTCTGCTGGATAATTAACGAATAGAGACAGCGTATGAATAACAAATCATCTGCAAAACCTGCTGTTGTCGCCATAATTTTGGTGGCTGTTTTGTGCCTGTTGGTCGTATGTGTGGTTGCTTTTGCCGGGGTAGGGGCTTATTTATTCCTCAAACCTGTCCCCGGTGGGCAGACCCTGGTACCGGCAGTGATCACCCCGCAAGCGGCGTACGAAACACCCCTGCCGACAGCCTTCCCCACGCCTACGCCTGGCTCAAGCAGCCTGCAGCCACTGGCGCCCACTTCAACAACGGTACCAACAGCAATGCCCTCTCTGGATAGTGCCAGTGAAACCCTGCTGAGGCTCGAAGAGGAGATCATCCCGATCAATGATCCGATTGACCTCGGTGAACGCCTGGGCGGCAAGCAAAACATCCCGGAGACTCTGATCGATCCCGATGCGCCTTACAGCGTTGGGGACACACAGGAATTTTGGGTGACCAATGTGGATACTAACGACAACTACAGGGTTACCACCACATTGCGTTACCTGGGCGATCATGTTTACATCTGGATCGAGAACGGCGTGACGTATGATCCGGCGGATTTGACGGAGCTGGGCGACACCTTCGACGACGAGATTTACCCCACCAACCGGGAATTCTTCGGCAGCGAATGGTCACCGGGTGTGGATGGCGACCCGCGCATTTATATCGTGTATGCCGGCGGGTTGGGGCAATCCCTGGCGGGTTATTATTCCTCCGCCGATGAGCTTCACCCTGAAGCGCACCAATATTCTAACGCGCATGAGATGTTCCTGATCAATTCGGACAATGTTTACCTGTGGGAAAGTTATATTTACGGCACATTGGCGCACGAATTTCAACACATGATCCACTGGTATACCGATAAGAATGAAGAGACCTGGTTGAACGAGGGCTTTTCGATGCTGGCGGAGTTGATCAACGGGTTTGACCCGGGCGGTTTTGAATATGCTTACATCAGCAACACCGACCTGCAGTTGACCGACTGGGGCACTGAGGTGGGCAATAACGGCCCGCATTACGGTGCGGCTATGCTGTTCACAACTTATTTCCTGGATCGCTTTGGTGAAGAAGCCACGCAAGCATTGGTGGCCCATGATATGAATGGCTTGGAGAGCATTGATGAAGTGATGCGCGAGCTGGCCATAAGCGACCCTCTCACTGGTGAGATTATTTCCGGTGAAGATGTGTTTGCAGATTGGGCAGTGGCAAACTTCCTCGGCGATCCAACCGTGGTGGATGGGCGATATGCTTACGGCATTTATCCCAGCGCGCCATTGGCTGCGCCGACCACGACATTTGCCACATGTTCTGCAGGAACGCAGGACTTCTCGGTCAAACAGTTTGGCGTGGATTACCTTGAGTATGCCTGTGCCGGGGATTACACCCTGACATTTGAAGGCAGCACGATCACGTCCATTCTGCCGACAAAGGCATATTCGGGTGATTATTTCTTCTGGTCAAATATGGGCGATCACTCCAATATGTCGCTTGAACGGCAATTTGATCTGAGAGAGGTCAGCGGCGAAGTTGAGATGACCTACCAAACATGGTATGACCTGGAAACCGATTACGATTATGTGTTTGTCTCAGCGTCAACGGATGGGGAAATCTGGCAGATTTTAGAAAGCACCTCCTGCACCACGGATAATCCTTCCGGAAACAGCTATGGTTGCGGACTGAACGGTCAATCCAACGGCTGGCGAGAAGAGGCAGTGGACCTATCTGAATACGCCGGTGAGGAAGTCGTTGTGCGCTTTGATTATGTAACCGATGCTGCTGTGAACGGCGTGGGGATGATGATCGATGACATCCGCGTAGCCGCGGTTGATTATTTTTCCGATTTTGAAGAGGATGAGGGCGGCTGGACGGCTGAGGGCTTTGTGCGCATTGAAAATGCGCTGCCGCAAACCTACCACCTGTCGCTGATCACTTACGGTGATGAAATTACCGTCACGCCAGTTGAACTGGATGAAGAAAACCGGGCGGTCATCGATTTCAGCATCGGTGACGATGTGGAATCGGTGGTGCTGGTGGTCAGCGGCACCACACCCATCACACGCCAAAAGGCAGACTATCAGATCACGTTGGATTGATTGACGCAAAGGAACGTAAACAGAAAAAGGGCTTCTCAGAAATCGAGAAGCCCTTTTTGTTATTGTCAGCGTGTTGGGTAATTTAGACCAAAATATGTGGACTACCGCCAGTAGAGATTGGTCAGGTAAAGGTATTCGGAATCAACTAAAAAGTTTTCGTGATAGAGTGCGAGGCGCTCACCGGTGGTCAGGTCGGTCTGGTAGATGCTGATCTGATACTCACCTTCTTCTGTCATCGTTGTCAGGAACAATAAGACTCGTGCACCATCAGGTGACCAGACCATGCGCGGTGAAAGTGATCCGCTGGCGCCTTCCAGACTGCCGAGGTCGTGCAGGATGCCGGTTTGTAGATCCCACATGTAGGTTTGCAGGCGCAGGGATTGCTCGTAATATTCGCTGTAGACATTGTATAGAACGAATAACCGGTTGTTGTCAGGTGAAAATCGATAAGCCATAACATCCGCATAGACCATGAACCCGGTCACATCCGGGAAATACAGCACGCGGCGGCTGGCAGCACCGGTCTGGGTGTCCTCCACGATCAGGTAACGGATGTGATAGAAGTTATCGGATGTGGCTGCCTCCGGGTTGAGGTACGCCACACGGCTGCCGTCAGGTGAGAAGACGGGTTTGGCAAATTTTTCCAGTCTGATAATTTCACCGTCCGCAGTACGCTGATAGACGCCATTGGACTGGCAATAGTCTTTTGAATCACAGTCGCCGCTTTCAAAGTAGACCCGTTCATCCAGCGCTGAAGGGTAGAAGCGATAGGCTTGTCCTTCTTCCGTTTTCAGCGGGTTTTGTTGATCCAAGTAGATCACTTCGCTCTCGTCGCTGTTCCAATAGGCTGTTTGCTGCCCCAGGTTGTTAAAAGTCTCCGAGAGGGGTTGGGCGGAACCGTCAGTGAGATTGATTTCATAGAGCTGGTTTTCTCGGTTGACAAGCAGACGCACACTATCGTCGGTGACATCCTGCAAGTCAAACCCGTCACCCAAAACCCGGGTGAGCGATTTGCTGTCTGGGGCATAGGCATAGACGCCTCCGCCAGAGATTGCACCATCCTGTGATTTGGCGACCCCGAAGAAGATGCACCCGCTGTCACATTCCGGGATGTTGACGGCTAAATCGGGTGTAGGCGTGGGCTGCGGCGCCTGGGTTGGGGTGGGTGCAGCGGCAGCTTGTTCGGCCTCGACACCTTCAAGGGTGGTCCACGCCTGATAGAGGGCGCGCAATGCCAGGGTGTTTTTCAGGTTATAACCTGCCTGGCTGAGGTGGAAACCTTCGCGGTTTGGGTCAATGCCATAATTGGGCAAGAACTGGGCAGAACGCCAAAAATTGACCAGCGGGAGCTGATATTCATAAGCCACATTGGTGATAACCGGGTTGATGATGTGCCGGTTGCCGCTGATTTCGGATGAATCCGCCTTGGTGAGCAGGATTGGCACTGCCCCGCGCTCGATGATGAAGTCCACGATGGCGCGCAGGTAGACCTCATAGCGGTCAACAGTTTCCGGGTCGAGCCAGGTTTCAAGTGTGATCAGCACATAAGCGGGGTTGTGCAGGCGAAATTCGCAGCTAAGCGGTGTTTCGCCGGGTTTGCACAGTTCAGGATCGGCTTGCAGGGGGTTGAGCAAGGAGGCCGCGGTGAATCCGCCGCGTGCTGATACAGACCAGCGTTTAAAGGAAGGTTCAAAGGTGTTGATTGCCTTCCATAACTGCGATTCTGCGGGGTCAGGTTCAAGTGCACCCCGCCCATAAGGCCCCATAAATACGAACGGGATCGATTGGCAATCACCGACGACAGAGAAGGCATGCGGATCACGCCCCTGACGTTGGCCTTCTTCGTAAATTTGCACCACGCGGTCGCTGAACGCGGTTGGGGTGATCGGCGCATCACGCCAATCTGCCAGGGTTGGGGCAGGTGTGGGCGAGGATGCCGGTTGGGGTTGTGTGGTGAGCGTTTGGGTCACCTCAGCCGGTTCAGGGATTTCACCGGGGTCGGGTTCGGATTGCGCGGGGGTGTCTGTTTTGGTGGCGGTCGGCATGAATGTTGCCCGGGGTGTGTTGCTCTGAGTGGGCATAGTTTCTGCAAGGTCTGTCTGACAGCCTGTCAGCAGAAACGCGATGACAAGCAAGGTGAGACTGATCCACCGCCCCCATCGGGATGAAAATGGCATCAATTTAGGCCTCCGGAAAACATGGATTACGCTAAATAGGGCTATTGAACCTTTGGTGATTGTACTAATCGGTCTCTTTTATGTCAATCTGACCTAAGCGGGAGGTAAAGGGGGTCTGAATTGCAGCCGCCTTTGGTTTGGAGAAAGTTGACAATTTATGGTTTAATTAACTGGATTGTAAATAAAGTAACCAATGACAGGCAAGATCAGGCAAAAATGATGCAAGAATTTAACCAACAAACACTCGCGATCGACGTAAACGAGATCACACAGGCTGTGAAAGCGGTTTTTGATATCCACAGCATGACCCTCGGCGGGGCGAAACAGGGTTATCGCGTGCGTTACGACGGCAGGCTTTTTGCCGCCGATAGCGAATCAGCTTACGATCAGCTTTCGGCTTTTCTGGCACCGATGGCGTTGATGCCCTTATTCCGGGAAGGTGAAGATGAGCAGACGATCCTGGTTGTAGATCAGCTCCCCGAGGGGAAACCCGGTCCGGTTTGGGTGAACGGCGTATTATTTGTGCTCACGGTATTGAGTGTGCTGTTGACAGGTGCCCAATTCAGCGGGACGGATGTTACCAACCCATTCCAACTGCCGATTGGGGATTTCGCAATTTATCTGCTCAGCGGGTGGCCCTTTGCATTGAGTTTGTTGGGCATTTTGCTGGCGCACGAGTTGGGTCATTATTTTGCCGGCAGATCTCACGGTGAGAAGGTCACTTTGCCCTACTTTATCCCGTTCCCCTTCAGCGCGTTTGGGACGATGGGCGCCTTTATCAGTATGAAGGAAATCCCCAAGAATAAGAAGCATCTACTTGATATTGGCATCGCTGGGCCGTTGATCGGCTTGCTGGTAGCTATCCCGGTGTTGTTCCTGGGACTGAGCCTTTCGAGCCTGGGGCCGATCGAAACCGACCTGCCAGAAGGCTTCGTTCACTTTATTGAAGGCAACTCGCTGTTTTACCTGGGGGCGAAGTATCTCACATTTGGCAGGCTTCTGCCGCAACCGCAATCTTATGGCAATTTAGCGCCGGCTCTTTACTGGCTGCGCTACTTCTTCACAGGGGCGCCTGTCCCCCTTGGCGGTCTGGATGTGCAGATTCATCCCGTCGCCTGGGCGGGTTGGGCGGGGCTGTTTGTGACCGCGATCAACCTGATCCCCGCCGGTCAACTGGATGGCGGGCATATCCTGTATGTCTTGTTGGGGAAGGAGAAAGCCAAACCCACATTTCCCTTTGTCTTAGGTGCGCTGCTACTGATGGGCATCTTTTGGCAGGGCTGGTTCTTATGGGCTGCCCTGATCTTCTTCCTGGGCAGGCGTTATGCCGAACCGCTTGACCAGATCACCAGGATCGATCGAAAGCGGAAAATCTTGGGGATTGTCGCAGTGGTGGTTTTCATCTTGATTTTTACCCCGGTTCCCTTGATAATAATCCAATGAATAAAAGTATGAATCGTTTACCGGTAATTCGTGTTTTGCTGCTCTCTGTGGGGCTGCTGATCGTAATCTTATCCCTTGCGGGTTGTGGTAATGCCACACCGACTCCGACGCCGGATCCGCCTGAGGAGGAAGAGACAGAAGCACCAGAGCCAACCTCAACACCGACCCCGACAGCGGTTGTCACTGCCGAGGAGACACCCACACAGGAAAATTTGCCTACCCTGACGGTAGATGAGGATGACCTGGCCGGGCTCTCGATCCGGTTCGTTCATCCTTGGGGCGGTGCTGAGGCACAACTTATCCAGCAGATCGCCACACAATTCTCAATGTCAAACCCGTATGATATCTGGGTGGATGTTGAAGCTCTAGGTGGCGAAACGGCGGTGCTGGATGCACTGCAAATGGGGCAGAAGTCCGGTGACCTGCCGGGCTTGGTGGCATTACACCCTTACCAGCTTTCATCCCTGCCAGAGCCGTATTTCACAGTCAATCTCTCGAATTACTTTACCGATCCCGGTTGGGGTTTTTCCGCCGAAGATCAGGCAGATATCCCACAGGTCTTTATCGATCAAATGACCGTGGATGGCAGCCTGGTTGCCCTGCCGATTGCGCCGCAAGCGACGGTTTTGTTTGTCAATCAGACCTGGGCGGAAGAACTCGATTTTTCGGATGCCATGACCACAATGGAAGATTTTCAGGCGCTGGCCTGTGATGCAACGGCAGCAAATTATGGTGACATTGCGACGGATAACGACGGCACAGGGGGATGGCTGGTCAATATGGATACAAATGTGCTCGCAAGCTGGTATCGTGGCTTCGATGGCGAATTGGATTTTGAATCTACGCCCTCGTTCAATAACGATGCCGGAAGATCTGCCTTTGGCTTTTTGAAGTCGATCTACGATGAAGGTTGCATCTGGTTCGGCAGGAAATCGGAGCCCTACTATTATTTTTCCAACCGTTATGCCATCATGTATGCGGGCAGTTTAGACCAAATCCCCTTGCAGACATCATGGATGGATGTGGCTGGGAGTGATGATGTTTGGGGCGTTGATGGATTCCCTGGGGTTGTTGATGAAGTGATGCTGATTAACGGACCGGGTTTGATGATCACAGCAGATTCAGCAGAGAACCAGATGGCTGCCTGGCTATTTGCCAAATACTTACTGACGCCTGAGGTTCAGGCAAAACTGGCTGAACAGATGTTTACCCTGCCGGTTCGGACTTCTGCAATTGATTTACTAAGTGATTTCTCTGACGCATTCCCGCAATGGGGGCAGGCAGCCGCCATGATCGAGAACGTTGAACCATTGCCCATCTCGGAGGCATGGGGATACTCACAATGGGTGCTGCAGGATGCTGTTTTCCGTATTTTACAAACCGATGCCGATCAGACGAACTTGATTCTGCAGCAATTGGATTCGATGATTTCGGAACTTGAGGGGGTTGAGCCTGAATGAGCGGCAAACCCAGTGTGACAATTTATACCGATGGCGCCTGCCAGGGGAACCCGGGTCCGGGTGGCTGGGGAGCGATCTTGCGTTATGGCGTCCATGAAAGGCTGCTCTCGGGGGGCGAAAAAGACACCACCAACAACCGCATGGAATTGCGGGCTGCCCTGGAGGCTTTGCGGGCGTTGAAGGAGCCCTGCGAGGTGACGCTTTACACCGACTCGGAGTATTTAAAGAGGGGCGTAACAGAGTGGCTTGCTAACTGGAAGCGGCGCAATTGGCGCAGAAAAGGCGGGGCATTAGCCAATGTGGACCTGTGGATGAAGCTCGATGAGGAAATTGCCCGGCATGAGATCCAGTGGCATTGGGTTAAGGGGCACGCGGGGCATGAGTTGAATGAGCGGGTGGACCGATTAGCAAAAGAAGCGATTCCCAAATAAATCAAGTGGGTGCAGTCCGACCTTGAAAGTGGTGAATTATGCAGCCTTCTCCTGGGAGAAGGCTGCACGCTGTTAGGCGTGACAGATGAGGGGGATAGAGATTGCCGCGCTGCGCTCGCAATGACAAGGACTGCGAGGCACGAAGCAATCCCTCTTATGTTCAAGATTGCTTCCTTACAGGACGCTACGCAGTCACTTCGTTCGCAATGACAAACAAAAAAAATCGCAATGACATTTAAGCCTTCTCCTGGGAGAAGGTGGCACGCCAACAGGCGTGACGGATGAGGGAGATAGAGATTGACACGCTGCGCTCGCAATGACAATTAACTGGTTGGGTGAAAACCGCACCCCACCCTACAATGACCGCACCGAAGAAAGGGGTCATTGCGAGGTACGAAGCAATCTCTCTTACGTTCAAGATTGCCTCCCTTCAGGACGCTACGCAGTCACTTCGTTCGCAATGACAAACAAAAAAATCGCAATGACATTTAAGCCTTCTCCTGGGAGAAGGTGGCACGCCAACAGGCGTGATGGATGAGGGGGATCAAGATTGCCACGCTGCGCTCGCAATGACAATGAACTACGAAATATTAGAGGGATTGCCAGGTTTATGCTTCAATGCTATAGTAGGTTTAAAGACAGTCGTAAATCTTAAGGTGTATTTGTGATGCCCGAAAATATCGATTTAGTGGCAAGATCTGGGTGATGTGAGCACATTCAGGTAAGGGAATACATGCTTATAGCAGGGAAATTCTCATCAAGACGTTTTTTTGTGCAATTGATCATTGCTTTTGTACTTTTTACATTAGCAACCGTGATCGCACTGGGTGTGCCGGTCACTTTGATCTTGACACGGCAGATCGACACCCAGGCGCGTGCCTTGCTTGACCAGGCTTCCCAGACCACACGCGCACTGATTGAGAATAAATCCAGTCAGCAAAAGAATCTTTCTTTGCTGATTGTTGACCGACCCACATTGAATCAACTGATGAGCGATGATGTTGAGGTAAATCAGATCAGCGATTACCTGGCAGATTTTTTGGTGAACACAGAGGTGGATACGATCACGGTCTGTAATCAGAATGGGGTGATCGCTGCAGCGGGATTGGAAAGTGAGATAGATCTCTGCAATGCGCCTCTATCAGATGGGTTTTTAGTGTTTGGTGAGGATGTTTGGCTGCGTTCTTCAGCAGCGTTAGCGCCTTCAGTGTCGGGGCAGATTTGGGTGGTGGTTGCAGAGCGATTTCAATCCATTCTCCAACGGTTTAGTCAGCAAAGCGGTTTGGATTATGTACTGCTGCGCAATGGGCAAGTGATGACACATAATCGCCAGGGAGAGGAGTTTGCTCAAAGCGATCTGCCTGCCGAAATATCGCAATATCAGGAATTTGAGCTGGAAGATGCAGATTCCGGCACTACACCTTACATGTCTGTGTTGATCCCTCTTGAAAATGAACAAGCGGTAGACTTAATCGGTCTGCTCGACATCGGACTTTTTAAGGACCTTAACCGGCAAATCAGGCAGATCATTTTGTTAACCCTGATTGGCGTCAGTGTCTTAGGAGCATTCGTTGCCGTCCTGATCTCACGCCGGATCAGTCAACCCCTCAGCCAACTTGCTCGATCAGCGGCAGGGATGCGGGAAGGCGATTTGGCAACGCCGCTGACGACACATTCCCAGATCTTGGAGATTGATCAACTCACCAATGCTTTGGAAGATGCTCGAGTGAGTTTGCAGCATTCTTTGCACCAACTCCGCACAGAAAAACTTTGGATAGAGAATCTGTTGAATTCGATTGATGAAGGCATGCTGACCATCGATGAGAAAAAGAGAGTGACCTACACCAGTGACGGGATCGAGCGCATGGTGGAAGGGGATGCTTCGACGCTGTTAGGGAGATCGATTGATGAGATTTTTACTTCCGTGCCGGGCGAGAATGCATTCAGTATGCAATTGCCGGCACAAAATCAAAATATTCGCATTCCGGTCATCCTTAATGATCGGGAGGTGCTGCTTTCGGTGTCAACCTCAGAATTTATTCCGCCAGAGGCAGGCAATGCAACGCGTGCTTTGGTTTTACGGGATGTGACAAATGAGGCACGCATTCATCGATTGATGGGTGAATTTATGGCTAATATCACCCATGAATTCCGTACGCCACTCACGGCTTTGGCGGCTTCAGTTGAGTTACTGGTGGACGATTTACCAAATCTGTCAACGCAGGAAATCAGCCAATTGCTCCACAATTTACAGATCGGTATCGTTGATCTGCAGGCTTTGATTGATAATTTGATCCAAGCCTCAAGTATTGAGGCAGGACGATTTAAGGTCAATGCCCATCCGGTTCAGCTTGATGCCATTATTACTGATGCGGTCAATACGATCGAACCGCTGATTACCAAGCACCAATTGCGGCTGATCCAGCCAAAAGAGGTTCAGTCATTTCGGGTGATGGCTGACCAGCGCAGAACCAGTCAGGCATTGATCAACTTGCTTTCGAATGCGATCAAACACAGCCCTGAAGGAGGTCAGGTTCAACTGAGAACATTGATCTTAGGCGGAGATGTGATGATTGAGGTTGAGGATGAGGGTCAGGGGATCTCTCCTGAACGGCAGAAACAGTTGTTCAACCGATTTATCCAATCTGGTGATGGGGACAGCCAGGAACAAACAGGATTGGGTTTAGGTCTCTCGGTTGTAAAGGCCATTATTGAAGCACAAACCGGGAAAGTGGGTTATAAGGATAGCGATCTTGGCGGCGCAATCTTCTGGTTTACACTTCCCATGGTCCCTGAGGATATCAGATGAAGGTTTTGATTGTTGATGATGATCGCACATTAGCGGATTTACTCGCATTTACCATGCGCCGATCTGGCTTTGAGCCGATAATGGCTTTTTCTGCGCCTGAAGCAATCAGGGTGTTTGAAGTGCAGCCTGTTGATGTGGTCATTTTGGATGTGAATATGCCTGGCGAACCAGGATTGCGGGATGGATTCGATGTCTGCCAACAGATCCGAAAGACATCGGATGTGCCCATTATTTTGCTGACTGTCAGGGATGATGAAGAAGATGTGGTCAGTGGTTTAAGCATGGGGGCGGATGATTATGTGCTCAAACCCTTCAGCCCAAGGCAGCTTGTTGCACGGGTTAAATCTGTGCTGCGGCGTTCTTCACCCAAAGGACATATCGCTGAAGAGCCGTTTACATTTGGTGAGATTAAATTTGATCCAAACCGTCGGGAATTTTTGCGGCCTGGTGGGTCACCTGAAACCTTGACTCGTTTGGAAGCGCTGTTATTGGAGTATATGATGCTGAACGCTGGGCAGATCCTGCCTGCGGAAAACATCATCTCGCATGTTTGGGGTCCGGATGGGGGAAGCACCGAAATGCTGCGTCAGCTTATCAGACGATTGCGGATGAAGATCGAGTTGGATCCCACGAAACCCGAACTCATTCAGAATTTGCCCGGGATTGGTTACGGATTTAAAGCGTAGCATTTTCTCTTATTAACTGGGGGAAGTAGAACAATTATCACAGGTTTGTCACAAATGTATCACAGTCAGGGTCACGCCCATTCGATAGAATGTGATTGATGGTAAGCCTGCACCATTCATTTTGGCTGCCTGCGCTTTTCACGACTCTACGAGGGAACAATGTCAATATTGCTTGAAAACATCAGCAAACACTACGGACAACAGGTAGTGGTCAATAACGTCAGCCTTGAAGTCAAAGATGGCGAATTTTTTGTCTTGTTGGGTGCCAGCGGCAGCGGCAAGACAACAGTGCTCAATATTATTGCGGGTCTGATCCCGCCAGAGAAGGGCAGGGTTTCACTGCATGGACGGGATGTCACATACTTGCCAACGCAACAGCGTAATGTTGGGTTTGTCTTCCAGAATTACGCTTTATTTCAGTATATGACCGTTGCTGAAAATATCGCGTTTGGGCTTGAGGTGCGGAAGGTTCCTAAAGCCCAGCGGCAGCGCAAGAGTGATGAGTTGCTGGAATTGGTGGGGTTAGTAGGTATGGGCAACCGTATGCCGCATCAACTTTCGGGTGGACAGCAGCAAAGGGTTGCGCTCGCCCGGGCATTGGCATTGTCACCAGATGTTTTATTGCTCGATGAACCCTTAGGTGCTTTGGATGCTAAAATCCGGGTGGAACTACGCCGCAGCTTGAAAAACATTCAGAGAAAATCTGGCGTGGCAACCATTTTAGTGACGCATGATCAGGAAGAAGCCTTTGACCTTGGAGATCGCATTGGCGTGATGAACTTTGGTCGGCTGATCGAAGTGGGCACGCCTAAGGCGTTGTATCAATATCCCAAAACAGAATATGTCGCCTCATTTTTGGGTTCAGCGAATTTATTACTGGGGCATATCAAAGATCAGGAAGTTTTTATTGGCAAACAATCTTTTCCGATGCCGGATGAAACCTATAACCTCGGTTCAAACACGCGGGCTCAGATCCTGTTCCGCCCGGAGGATGTGGCTTTAGCAAAGCGGGTGGAAGATTTGGGCTGTTTACCGCTTGGAAAGGGAAAGATCATCGAAACCGGGTTTAATGGTGCCGCAGAACGACTCAGGGTGGACATGCCAGCGATCCAGGGCGTGAGGGCGATTTCTCCACCGGTGCCATACGGTCATCCCGGGTTGATGATGGATGTCAATCGTGCGCCTGAGCAGAGTACCAATCTCCCGTTCAATAAAGGAGATGACACCTGGGTTGGGATTCGGCGATTGCATATCCTCTCGCATCCCGGTTTGAGCTTTTTATTGCTGGCGGATGGCTCGCTGCGCAGTCAATCCGCAATTTCGATCGGCGGGTATATGGCGCGTATGTCCCATGCGCAGGTCATGCTGTTAGGAGTCGGCGAGGATCGTACTCGTCTGGATACCTTTTTACAAGAGGCTAAGAAAGAGCTTGGCAGCGGCATGGCTTCTCTTGAAGTTCAGACATCAAGCGCACCTGTGACCTCTGCCATCAGTGAAGCGGCTGAGAAACAGCATTTTGACCTGACGATTATGGGTTGGCGCCCGACCGCAGGGGTTCAGCAACTTGAACAGGTCTTACGCTCAATTGACCATCACTTGTTTTTGGCCACCCAGCCTTCAACCAGATTGAATAGGGCATTGGTCTGCCTGGCAAGCGGTGAGCCAGGGAAGGATACGGTTACCTTTGCTGGCAGGCTTTTACGTCACATAGGCGCTGAAGCAACTTTATTGACAGCGATTTCAGCGAGCCAAAACGATGAATTTTCGAGATATCGTGTCGATCGATTTCTTGATGATGGGTTGAATAGTTTGGCGAGATTTGGTGTACCGGCGAAAAAGAAAATTCAGGAAGGGAATTTGCTCGAGGCGATTGAGGAAGAGCGTCAGCTTGCAGACTATGACTTAATTGTCTTGGGGGCACCCTTGCCAGACCCGCATGCCCAAACAAGTTTATCAGGTGTGATCGGTACCATCCTCATGCATCAAGAGAATGTTTCATTTTTGATTGTTCAATCCCATCAATATCAGCGGATGCAAAATCAGCTAAGGAGAATATTATGAAGTCTTTTTGGAAACTCACTTTTTTACTGACCATTATCTTCTCGATGGCTGCTTGTTCAGGTGGAGAAACATCCCAAACCGGGGATGAGATTAAGTTAATCCTGGGCGCTTATACAACACCGCGTGAAGCCTATGGCGAGATCATCCCGCTCTTTCAGGAATATTGGCATGAAAAAACGGGGCAGCAGGTGGTATTTGAAGAATCTTACCTGGGATCGGGCGCCCAATCGCGTGCGGTGATTGATGGCTTTGAGGCAGATGTGGTTGCATTATCCCTTGAAGCCGATGTGACAAGAATTCAAGAAGCAGGTTTGATCACCCACGATTGGAAGGCTAGTGAAACCGGCGGGATTGTGACAACATCGATTGTTGCATTTGCCGTTCGGTCTGGCAATCCAGAAAATATCCAGGATTGGATTGACCTGACCAGGAGTGGTGTTGAGATCCTGACTCCCAACCCAAGTACCAGCGGCGGGGCGATGTGGAACGTGCTGGGAGCGTATGGGGCAGCCCTGCGCGGTCAAATTGATGGTGTACCTGCAGACGACCCGGAAGCCGCGCGGACTTTTCTGAAACAGGTGTTAGCCAACGTCACGGTTATGGACAAGGCGGCCAGAGACAGCATCTTGAATTTTGAAAAAGGAATTGGCGACCTGGCGATCACGTATGAGAATGAAGTGCTTGTCGGTCGGCAATCTGGGCAGGATTATGAACTCGTTATTCCATCCTCAACCATCCTGATTGAGAACCCTCTTGCGGTGGTGGATGCCAGTGTTGACAAGCACGGCACTCGCGAGGTTGCTGAAGCTTTTGTTGAATTCCTCTTTACCCCTCAGGCACAAGAGGTATTTTCACAACACGGCTTGCGGGTGGTCAATTCTGATATTGCCGCTGCTACAGTAGACCAGTACCCTATAGTAGAGGACCTGTTCACGATCGAGAATTTCGGCGGATGGCAGTCTGTAATGGAAGACATCTTTGGGGAATCAGGTGTCTATACTCGGGCGATCCTGGAGGTTCAGGGTGGAGAGTAAGCTTGAATTGCCTGTTCTGAGGCGCTCCAGTAAAGGACATGGGCAAGGGTGGTTGCTAAGGCTGCCGGGGATCCTTTACCTTACCTTGATGATTGTGGTCCCGTTGCTGGTGATTATCCAGGATGGCCTGCGGGAGGGGATTGCAGAACTAATCCACCAAATCACTTTGCCGATTGCCCGGCATGCGATCCTGCTGACCTTGTGGACATCTGCATTGATGACCATCATCAACGCGGTGATGGGGTTGATGACCGCATTTGTTTTGGTCCGGTTTGAATTCCCGGGCAAACGGGTGTTGAACGCAATAGTTGATTTACCTTTGGCTATTCCCACACTGGTCACAGGTGTGATGCTGGTGATGCTTTACGGCCCTCAAGAAACTTTGGGTAATTTTCTTGCCAATCAGATCGGTTTTGAGGTGATCTTTGCGCCGCCAGGGATCGTGATTTCCTTACTTTTTATCTCCTTTCCATTTGTTGTGCGCAACATTCAGCCTGTTCTTCAGGAGCTGGACCGCACCCAGGAATTGGCAGCATCAACATTGGGGGCTGGATCGTGGAAAACATTTTGGAAAATCGTTTTTCCAGCTCTGATATTGCCTTTAACAAGCGGGTCGCTGATGAGTTTTTCGAGGGCGATTGGCGAATTTGGCGCTGTGGTGATCGTGGCGGGAAATATCCCGCTCAAAACCCAAACTGCGGCGGTTTATACCTTAGGTGCAGTTGAATCTGAGAACCGGTTAGGCGCAAGCGCGGTTTCGCTGCTGCTCACATCAATCGCCTTTTTGATCCTGATCACAGCCAATGCCATTCAAAAATATCGGGGGCGAAAAAATGCAGCAGATTAAGAAGGGTTGGGGCCGCTGGGTTTTGATCTTTTTAGTTTTGGGTTATATGGGTTTTTTGATCCTTGCGCCTATCAC
Source organism: Anaerolineaceae bacterium (assembly GCA_016841365.1). Taxonomy (GTDB): domain Bacteria; phylum Chloroflexota; class Anaerolineae; order Anaerolineales; family Anaerolineaceae; genus Brevifilum. Next base: position 76,187 of record JAENZI010000006.1, on the reverse strand, counting down.
GGCCTTGGTCAAAGGCGCTTTTGAAAATGGATTGATGCCAGTCTTGAGGGTCATCACTTCTCCGGTTTTCCTCCAATCCTTAGCTTTATCTCTGAAGATTGCGATCATCGTGGTTATCCTCCAGATATTCTTTGGCACATCGATCGCGTGGGTGATTGTCCGTCAGGAGTTTGTTGGAAAACCCCTGTTAAATGGGTTAATTGACATCCCCTTTTCGATCTCACCGGTTGTTGTGGGGTATATGCTGCTGATGATGTTTGGGCGGAATGGATATCTTTTCCCAATCATGGAAAAGCTTGGGATTAAAGTGGCTTTTGCTGTACCCGGCATGTTTTTGGCGACGTTGTTTGTCAGCCTGCCCTTTATGATCCGTGAAATGATCCCGGTCATCAAGAATCTAGATCGTAAACAGGAATTCGCTGCACAGACATTGGGTGCCAGTCAGTGGAAAGTGTTTTGGCGGGTGATCTTCCCACAAATTAAGCACGGCATGATCTATGGGTTGACCTTAACTCTGGCGCGTGCTCTGGGGGAGTTTGGCGCAGTGCTGGTGATTGGCGGCGGCGTGCAGGGGCGGACAGAGACGACGACGCTTTATATCTTCAGGTGTTTGGATGAGCGTCGGTACATCGAAGCCTATACGGCATCCATATTCTTGGGGTCATTCTCTGTTCTGATCGTTTTCCTGGCAGATTGGTTTAAGCGCAGGCAGATTAGGCAGCATCGCAATGACAATGGTTTCGTGGGGTGAAAACTGCACCACACTCTACGGCTATGACCGCAACGAATGACTAAGCCTTCTCCTGGGAGAAGGTGGCACGCCGTTAGGCGTGACGGATGAGGGGATAGAGATTGCCACGCTGCGCTCGCAATGACAATGAACTGGTGGGGTGAAAACTTCACCCCACCCTACAATGACCGCACCGAAGAAAGGGGTCATTGCGAGGCACGAAGCAATCCCTCTTACGTTCGAGATTGCCTCCCTTTAGGACGCTACGCAGTCACTTCGTTTGCAATGACAAATAAAAAATTCGTAACGACATTTAAGCCTTCTCGCGGGAGAAGGTGGCATGCCATCAGGCGTGACGGATGAGGGGGATAGAGATTGCCACGCTGCGCTCGCAATGACAATGAACTGGTGGAGTGAAAAACGCACCCCACCTGACTATTATGACTGCGCCGAATAATAAAGCCTTCTCCCGGGAGAAGGTGGCATGCCATCAGGCGTGACGGCCCGCCCTGAGGAGAAAACGACGTGAGGGATGAGGGAAAATTGAGTAAAAAAACCGTCATGACGATGAACGAAGCAATCTCCCTCGCACACATCCTGCGAATTTCATTTTATTAAAAATATTTATTTAATTTCACAAATCCTTGGGTTATAAATTGATATTAATGGTCAAAATCTGAAAGACTTAGCTGTTAATTATCTAATTTTCACACAAATCTTATAAATACTCAGTATCTTTGAGTGTGAAGTTCAGGCACAGAAGCGTTCAAAATAAAAAATGACGCTGACAGGTGCGTGCCAGGAAAATCCGAGAAAACATCGATTTTACGATGTTTATTTACCGGATGACCTCGACCACATCGGTTGAGAAATTCGTGAAAATGTGCCTGAAAAAACCATTTTGATCATTTTGAGGCTTTGATCTTGGGTTTAGCGAAAAATTTTGATCTGGCACGATTTGTTGAATCAACAATCCACCTGATTTACCTAAGCCTCAAACAACATGAGAAACGGAGGTTTCTATGAAGAACAAGAAATTGCTGGCTATCACAATTGTATTGACGCTTGCACTTTCGCTGGTTGGCGTTGTGTATGCTCAAGACATCATTGCTATGGATGTCGAGAGTGATGAAATGGAGGCATATGGTGCCATTGAAGAACTCGCCGTGGACTACCTGATCGTTGATGGTGTGCGTTACGAACTCACGATGGACACTGAAATCGAAGAGGACATCGAAGTTGGCGATTGGGTAAAAGTCAAATACTATGTTGAGGATGAGCTGAACATCGCCATCGAAGTTGAGCTGGAAGACCCCGAGTATGACGAAATGGAAGTTTATGGCACCGTGGAAGAACTTGCCCCGGACTACCTGATCGTTGATGGTGTGCGCTACGAGCTCACGATGGACACTGAAATCGAAGAAGACATCGCAGTTGGTGACTGGGTAAAAGTCAAATACTATGTTGAGGATGAGCTGAACATCGCCATTGAAGTCGAGCTGGAAGACGCTGACGAAGAAGAAGATGATGATATGGACGATGACAACATGGAAGACAGCGCGGTTTGTTCTGGCGCATTGATTCATCCCGCATTAGAAGGTTTGGCGATGGAATATGTTGTTGAATATGAAACCCTGCTGCCCTATTTCTGCGAACAGCATTTTGGCATCGGCGAAATTGAACATGCCTTAAAGACAGCAGAAATGGAAGATGTCGAGATGACCTGGGTAGAACTGCTTGAAATGCGCTCCTCCGATGATGATGAAAATGGCTGGGGAGAAATTTGGCAGGAACTGGGCTTGATCGGTAAGGATGCAGACAAGGAAGAAGGCGATGAGCCTGAGGGTTTTGTCAACCAGAACAAAGAAAAGAATGCCGAAAAAGAAAAGACCAACAAAGATAATAAGGGTAAAAGCAACAGACCCTAACTAACTTAGGTGAAGATCACAAAACAATGAAATAGAAAAAATTAAATAATAAAGAGCCTGCCCATTCTTTTGGGCAGGCCTTTTTGCTTGTTTTGGTAATTACGGTTCTACCGGGTATCCGCTTTCAACCCAGGCTTCAAAGCCGCCCAGAATTGGATTTACCTTACGGATACCGTTAAGATACATGATCAGCGCCGCACCGGCGCTGGTATTTTCAGCCGGTCAGGTGCAGTAGGTGATATACCAAGTATCGGGATCAAGCTCTCCTACCCGAGATTCCACCTGGTCGATCGGGATGTTGATCGCCCCTGCAATGTGGGAGGTTTGGTATTCGCTTGCGCTGCGTGTATCGACCAGCACGGCGTCACCATCAACCAGCGCTTGATAGGCTTCACTGACAGTCACACGGGGGATATCGTCTGGAGAGCTGTATTCACCAGGATTGGCGATTTCAGCTTGCCGTAGGCGGTTGGCAAGGATCAACCCGCCAACACTGAGCACCAATACCCCGACAAATAAGATCACGGGGATCAGGATGTTATTTTTCTTTTTACGCATAAGGTGCCTTTCTAAAAATAAACCACCAGGATGAAGTTATTTGAAACGTCGCAGCCTGAGGCTGTTTGTGACCACGAAAATACTGCTGAAGGACATGGCGCCAGCCGCCAGCATGGGATTAAGCAAGCCTAAGGCGGCTGCCGGGATGAGGATGACGTTATAAAAGAACGCCCAAAACAGGTTCTGTTTGATCGTTTTTAAGGTGCGCCGTGAAAGTGCAATTGCTTTTGGGACGCCCCGCAGGTCACCGCTGATCAGGACAACCGGCGCGGAAGCCATGGCCACGTCGGTGCCGGTGCCAATGGCAATCCCAATGTCGGCTTGAGCCAGGGCGGGTGCGTCATTGATTCCATCGCCCACCATGGCAACCACATCACCTTGTTCTTGCAGTTTTTTAATCTCGGAGGCTTTGTCACCAGGTAAAACCTCTGCCAAAACTATATCCACGCCCACCAATGCGGCGATCGCTTGCGCGGTGCGCTGGTTGTCACCGGTTACCATAGTGACCTTCAAGCCCATTTTATGCAGTGAATCAATTGCTTGTTTTGAGCGATCTTTGATGGTATCGGCGATGCCGATCACACCCGCAAGCTGTTCGTCGATTGCGACCAGCACGGCTGTTTGACCAGCCTCTTCGAGGTGTTGCAGATCGGATTGTGTCCTGTTCAGGTCAATACCCTGGTCTGTTAAAAGGCGCCGGTTGCCAACGAGGATCATCTTCCCATCTACTTCAGCACGCACCCCGTGGCCAGCGATTGCGGTAAAGCCCATGGGCTCACTCACGGTTAAGGAACGGGCATTAGCTTCTGCAGTGATGGCTTCGCCGAGAGGATGCTCGCTCCCTTTCTCGACGGAGGCGGCCAGGCGCAGGGTTTCATTTTCGTTAATGGCTGGGTTATAGGTATGGATGCGGGTCACGGCTGGCTGACCTTTAGTGATCGTGCCGGTTTTATCCAATACGACTGTTGTAATATCCCCAGCACGCTCCAGGCTTTCGCTTTTCTTGATCAGGATGCCCAGTTCCGCACCTTTCCCTGTGCCGACCATCACGGCTGTGGGGGTTGCCAGGCCCATGGCACAGGGACAGGCGATCACCAACACAGAAACAGTATTGATCAGCGCCCGTGTGAACAGGCTGACATTGGCATCGGGGGCAAGGGGCACGAAGAAATACCAGGCAATAAACGTCAACGCGGCGATACCGATCACCACCGGTACAAAGACGGCTGAGATTTTGTCTGCCAGGTTTTGGATTGGCGCTTTGCTGGCCTGGGCTTGTTCCACGAGTTTGATGATCTGCGCCAGGGCGGTTTCCTTGCCGACTTTGGTGGCTTCAAATTTCAATAAACCCAGTTTATTGATCGTGCCGCCGATGACTTCCTGCCCGGGTGATTTTTCAACAGGCAAGGATTCACCTGTCAACATTGATTCATCTACGCTGGATCGACCATCCACCACCATGCCGTCTACGGGGATCTTCTCACCCGGGTGCACTAGCACGATGTCACCAGGTTCAACCTGGTCAACAAAGACTTCAATTTCGATGCCATCCCGGATGATATATGCCTTGCGGGGGCGCAGATCCATCAATTTTCGGATGGCATCACTCGCACCGCCTTTGGCTTTGGCTTCGAAGAATTTCCCCAGTTTTACCAGGGTGATGATCACCGCGCCAGTTTCAAAATAAACATGTCCGGGAATCATCCCCAGGGCTATCGGGATGGAATAGAAATAGGCTGCCGATGAACCGAGTGCGACCAATACATCCATATTGGCAGAACCGTTGTGGATGCTCTTATAGCCATTGACATAGTATTGCCAACCCACATAAAACTGAACTGGCGTGGCTAAAGCCCAAAACAGGTAATTCATCCAGGGTGCATGCGCCAGGTGGGCGGGAAGCAAACCCATATCTCTGCCCATTGAAACGATGAACAAAGGCAGTGTGAAGATCAGGCCGATGATCAGCAAACGCTTCTGTTCGGCGATTTCCTTCTGCCGGGCTTTTGCTTCAGCGTCTTCGATCTCGACATCCGGCTCAAGGGTTTCAAACCCTGCCGAGCGGATCTGCCTGCGCAGGTCATTTTGGCTGACCACCGTCGGCACATATTTTACGAGTGCCTTTTCTGCGGCCAGGTTGACCGATGCCTCAATCACGCCTTCAATGCCGTTGATGACTTTTTCAAGCCGCTGGCTGTCTGAAGAATCGGTCAGGTTTTTGATGCCCAGTGTGGCTTCGCCCATGGCCACTTCATACCCGGCACGTTGCACCCGGCCGATGAGGTCGTTCAGATTGGCCTTTTTCGGGTCATAACTGACGGCTGCCCGTTCGGAAGACAGGTTGACGTTGGCTGTTTCGACGCCCTCGACTTTTTTGAGGTTGCGCTCAACCGTTGCTACGCAGTTTGCGCAGGTCATCCCTAAAATGGGGAGGGTGAGATGTTTTTGTTCGCTCATAGTGCCTTACTCTACAGCGGGGTAGTTGATTTCAGCGAGGGTGGTCTTGAGGATTTCCTCAGTTGCCGGATCGCCAAACTCTACTTTGACCTGCTTGGTGTGAACATCTGCTTCCACTTTTTCTACGCCTTCAATATCGGAAAGTTCCATGGTTATTGTGTGGGTGCAGTGATGGCAGGAAATGTTCGGGACGGTATAGGTTACGGATTTCATGTTAATCTCCTTTGATCGATTAGGTTCGGTTTGCGGTTTCAAAGACATCTGTGATCTCCTTTAACACCCGGCTGCGCTCCTCAGGGTCTTCACCCTGAACGGCATTCATTAAACAGGTGTTCAGATGACCGTCCAGAATGTTGGCGCTGACTTTATTGAGCGCGGCCTGAACGGCCTGAATTTGCCGGATGATGTCGATACAATACTGGTCGTTTTCCAGCATGCGCTGAATACCACGTATGTGACCTTCGACTGTCTTTAACCGCTGAATACTATCGTTATGGTTGTGGTTCATCATTCTCTCAGACCCCCTCCCTATGGGGGGAGGGATGTAATTGTATAAATATTACTATATTTATCCTATTTAGTCAATTGGGTGGACGATGATTTTCGTAAAGATAAAATATGACAAAGTTGTGAGGGAATTGAAGCGATATGCCAGTATAATGGGGGCTGGCTTAATTGGAGTTTGTTTTGCATGAAAAAACAGCATCGCATGAATAAACAGCATCTGGGATTGATCTTGATGGTGACTGCTGCCGTAACGCTGGCCAGTGCGACCATCTTAATTAAAATGCTCACCCAGCAGACAAGCATACCGCCCCAGCACCTTGCAATTTGGCGCTTTTCAATTGCTGCGCCAGTGCTTTGGGGCGTTGGGGTCTTCAATCGTCCTAAAACAGCAATCCCGCGGGTTTCAATTTGGCGGTTGTTAGGGTTGGGCTGTGTGTTTGCTGTCGCAAGTTTCTCTGCCATTTTTGCCATTAATCGTTTACCCTCTTCGCTGTATGTGATCATCGTGTATGTGTATCCCTCCCTGGTGGTTTTGTTGGATTTATTGATCGGTAAACCCGTGCCTAAACTAATTTGGCTCGGTTTGCCGCTGACATTTGTAGGACTGATCCTGGTGGCTTTTGATTTCGGTTCTACTCTTGCAGTGGATCGCGTGGGTTTTATGATCACACTGATCAATGCAGTGGTTATGGCGATTTACATGGTCTTGAGTGAAAAAATCTTATCTGGTGTAAGTGAAAAATTTAGAGGGTCAAACTGGATGATGACAGGTGCGATGCTTGCCGGGTTGGCAACCATCCCGCTGCTTGGCATCAGCACACCCGACTCGACCAAAGGCTGGTTATTGTTGCTGGCATTCGGTATATTGGGCACAGCAGTGCCGATTTCAACGATGAATTTAGGTGTGGAATTGTTAGGGTCCTCCCGGGGATCGGTGATCATGATGCTGCAGCCTGTGGTTGCGGTGCTGCTTTCAACGCTGCTGCTCGATGAATCGCTCAACGCGCAGCAATGGATCGGAGGGTTGATCGTCATTTTTGCGGTGGCACTGCTCCAATTGAGCAAAGACAATGCGGCACGCAACGGAGAAAATGGTGTACATGGTTGAGTCAAAAGCAAAGACAATATCGATAGGCTGGTTGGTTCTTTCGGTCGGTGTGCAAAGTGCTATCGGCGCCGGGATGGTGCCTGTGCGCTATCTGCAAACCGTGGCCGGTTTACCTGCGCTGGCATTGGTGGCACTGACTGATTTGGTTGCTTTTTCAATTATGTCCTGGCAGGTTATCCCTAAAATTGACCGCCGCTATTGGCATTCGAAGACCTTGTGGCTGCTGGTGGTGATTGTCGTGCTGCGTACGATTTGCCTGACCTTTGCGGCTCGTTTTACCAGGGTTTATATTGTGCAATTGATCAGCCTTCTGGCGCCGTTCCTTGTGTATTTCTTGAACAGGATCTTTATGAAAGAGCCGCTCCCAAAGTACACCGTGCCATCAATCCTCCTGTGCCTGGTAGGCGGTGTGATGATGGTGTTTGGCGGGCTTGCCCATCAAACGATTGACCTGCTATTGACCCCCAGGGATTATCTTGGAATCTTATTCGCATTTTTGGGTACATTTGGGATTGCTGCCTATATGTTGATTGTCAAGCGCAGCGACCACATCAACCTCCCATATGAAATTGTGTATATCTCTCAAATCGGGACGATGATGGTGCTGATGGCAGTGCTCAGTCTGATGTTAGGCGAAGATTGGTCGCCCTTCATCAGGATGGATTGGCGGGCGATTTTGGCGTTTTTATTCATTGCGCTTGGTTTGGAAATTGGCGGCAAGATCGGGAATATTGCCACACTCAGAAAACTTGGCGCACCATTGGTCAGCAGCATGCTTGCGACAAGGTTGGTGGCAGCACTGCTTGTCGGCTGGTTCGTGCTTGGTGAGCGGTTGACTTCCTGGATGCAGTGGGTCGGTGTGGTGATCGTGATCGTCACCGTGACGGGGTTCATTTATAACCTGAACCGATCAGAATTACTTGCGATTGATATCGAAGTGTGATGGAGTTCGTCTCTTCTTATAAGATTCCAACATACGGGCGATAAGATTTCGTTTATAAGGATGTGAACAACATTCATCTCTCCTTCTCCTTTTCTATAAAAAAGCTCTCCCAACTCAAACCGGGAGAGCTTTTTATGTTCAAATCTAATTTTAGGATCCGAAATGAAGCGTTTATCTTTCGCCTTGGTAGGCTGGCACCGGGATTAAAACCACCGTGCAGATTCTTCGATCTTGCATACGGCTGTAGAGTCGGGGGTCCAGTTCTTCTGTTTTGCTTGAGGTCGTGATCACGGTAGGCAATTCAGCATTGTAACGGTAATTGAACAACTGGTAGAGTTTTTCTCGTGCCCAGGGTGTTGCGGATTGCGTTCCCAGATCATCCAGGATCAACATGCGTGTGGTTCTGATTTCCTCAAAACGCCGGTCAAGGGAGACGCTGCTGTTGGGGCTGAAAGTCGCCCTGAGATGGTCAAGCAGGTCGGGCACGCTGACCATCAGCGGCGGGAAGCCCATGCCTGCCTGGTAATTGCCGATTGCGGCTGCCAGGTGCGTTTTTCCCGACCCGTAGGGGCCGGTAAAGAGCAGCCAGCCTTTGGGGTGTTCGGCAAAACCTCGGGCTGTATCAAAGGCAGATTTGAGGTCTTGTAAGTCCTGTTTGGGAATCCGCTCATTTTGCCTCAGGCTGAAGTTGCCAAAGGTCTGCCGGCTGTGCAGCCCCAGCGTTGAAAGTTCGGGATGACCGGTGTCATCGGTCGGGTTGCGGTAATCCGGCGCTTGGATATTGACGACGGTCACCAGGTTGGGGTCCTGCAGCCTTGAGCGAACACGCCCCTCAAAATCGTTGACGAGCATATTGCTGGTGACGACCGTTGGCAGTTTGTTGATGTAGCGGTGGTTCATGATCTGGAAGATTTTTTCCTGTGCCCAGGCAGTTGCGTTTTGCGTCCCGAAGTCATCCAAAATTAAAAGCGGGATCTCGCGGATCTCTTCAAAGCGCTCTTCAAAGCTCATATCCACGCCAGAGTAAGCATAACGCAGCCAATCCAACAGGTCTGGCAGGGTCAGGAAGAGGGTGGAGACGCCTGCTTCGATGGCATGGTTGGCAATTGCGGCAGCCAGGTGGGTCTTCCCGCAGCCGTAGCGCCCGGTGAGCAGCAGCCATCCCTGGCGGTTTTCGGCGAAGTTGTGTGCCTGGTTGTAGGCGTTTTCGATTGAATCTGCTTGTGTCTTTCCAAGCCCGACCCGACCGCGCTTTTCGAAGTTTTCAAAGCGGAGCTCTTTCAAGGCATCCAGACTGCTCATCCTGAAAAGCCTTGACCGCGCGGATTGTGTGATCTCTTCAGCCCGGCACGAGCAAGGGACGATTTTCCCAAAATCGGGGTGGTCAATGGGCACATCATACCGGAGATAGCCAATGCCGCCGCAAATCGGGCAGTTTGGGTCGCCCGGCATACGCACTTGCCGAATAGGGTCGGAAGCTCCTTGGCTATTGTTTTCGTCCGAGCCAGCTTTGTCGGTAGCTGTCCGGATCTTGCGAATCGTTTCGTCTATTTTGCTCATCTCCACGTCCTTCTTTTTGCCAGCGGGTTAAAATTGCCTGGACATATTTCCAATTGCGTGCGTTGCGCGCAACGGCAATCTCAATCGCGTCTTTGATCCAAGAATTAGGGTAGGTCTGCTCATCATCCTTTAGAATTTCAGCCATCATCGGTGTGATCGCACCGATATTTTCTTCGTATAGCTTAAAGATGTTGGGTTCTGCTTCTGGCATAATGATCGGGGGTTGTTGCGCGCTGGCACTTTGCCACTTGTCTTCACGAATCGCCTCAATTGCAGCTCGACCCTGAGAGGTATTGATAAAATAGTAAGGCTGGTCTTCCGTTCTTGGCTTCGCCTGCAATAAAACACCTTGATTGACAAGGTCTGTCAGGGCTTCGGACAAACCCTCTTCACCGTCAACCATATCAAGCAAGGTATTGTCGGATGCTAATTCGCTTGAAGTAAAGTAGCGGATAGGGCGCTCTTGTTGTTCGTTATGCCAGAACAAATACAGGATCAACCTGAGGGAAGTAAGGGAATCCAGTTTAGGAAGCAGTTGCGTAAAAAATGCCTCTGGCAGGCGGATCAGCAGGCGGTTCTCATCATCGAAACCGCTAAAAGGGGTGTGTGTCTCTGGGGTCATTGCAAACCGCCGATCAACCTTCAAATGGCTGCCCGCGGGCAGCATTTTCAAATTTTGCCAGTTCGTCAATGAACACCAAGCCGATGCCGCTGTGGGTTGGTCCATTGCGGTGCTTGGCGACGATCATCTCCGACTTGTTACGTTCTTCTTTATTTTCATTAAGCGGATCGCGGTGAATAAACATCACAATGTCCGCATCCTGCTCCAATGAGCCGGATTCTCGTAAGTCGGACAGTTGGGGGCGTTTGTCGGGGCGGTGTTCGACGGCACGTGAAAGCTGAGCGGCAGCTAAAACCGGCACATTTAACTCTCTTGCCAAAACCTTCAGGTTACGAGAGATATTCGAGACCTCCTGTACACGGTTGTCCGTGCGGCTATCACCCGACATCAATTGCAAGTAGTCAACGATGATCAAATCCAGCCCATACTCAAGGTAGAGGCGGCGGCACTTGGTGCGCAGTGAAAGCGGTGTGATCGCTGGCGTATCGTCAAGGAAGATCCTGGCTGAGTCGTATGGTTCCAATGCCTGGATGAAGACGTCCCACTCGTTGTTATTAAGCCGTCCTGAACGCAGGCGTTGGGAGTCAATGCGTGTGTCCATGGCGATCAAACGCTGCAGGAGTTGTTCGTTTGACATTTCCATGGAGAACATGGCCACATGCTTCTTGTGAACTAATGCCGCGTTGCGCATCGTGCCCAGCAAGAAGCCGGTTTTACCCATGCCAGGCCGCCCAGCGACAATGATCAAGTCCGATTTCTGCAATCCACCTAAAAGGTTGTCGATATCGATCAGACCGGTTGGCACGCCAAAAATATCGTCTGAGCGCATGGCGAGGTCGTCAATCCGATCATAATATTCTCTAACGACCGTTCCGATTGGTACGAGATCGCGTTTGATACGCCTCTCACTGACGTTAAAAATCGCTTTTTCTGCGTCATCTACAACCGTATCAATGGACTCTTCCTGATGATATGCAAGTCGGGCGATCTCATTGGCAGCCTGCAGCATCCGCCGGCGGATCGCGTTCTGTTCTATGATGCGCCCATAGGATTCGGCGTGGAAGGCGTTTGGTGCCTGGTTGATGAGTGAAATCAGGTATCCCTGTCCACCGACTTCGTCAAGCTGTCCGCGATTGGAGAGTGCTTCGGTGACGGTTACCAGGTCGATGGGTTGACGAGTCTCGTTGAGGTGAAAAAAGGCTTCCCAAATCCACTGATTGCGGACAATGAAGAAATCATCTGCGCTGAGAAACTGGGCGACATCCAGATAAACTTCTTGGTTGATCAGCACAGCGCCAATCAACGCTTCTTCGGCCTCCCGGTTGCTGGGGAGGGTCATTGCTTCTGATAGTGTATTTTCGCTGAAGTTTATGTCATCGGTCATGGGATTTCGTCACATTTTCATTCTTAGGTTGGGTCAGTCCGGTATGACTGGATAAAAAACCGGGGATCAGTTGACACTGAATTCTCCCGGCATGTTGTTCAGAGGCAGGTAATTGCGGCCTTATTCCTCGTCGTCCTCGTCGGAATCTGTGGACAGGTCATCAACATCCATATCCTTGAGGAAATCCTCAAAGACATCCAGGCTTTCCTCATCTAGTTCAGGTAAGGATTCCTGGTTGATTTCGTCCATCTCGCTTGAAGTCAGGTCTTCTTCAGGTGTAATGCCGGCTTGCTGCATCACTTCTTCCGAAACAAGGATAGGGACCTGCATCCTTGCAGCAAGCGCTAAAGCGTCTGAGGGGCGGCAATCGACCTGGCGTTGCTCGCCCATGATCTCTAAAACCAAGTTGCCATAAAAGACATCATCGGAAAGCGAAATGATCTCAACCTGTAGCAATTTTGCGTTGAGTGATTGGATCAGTGTTTTTAACAGGTCATGGGTCTGAGGCCTGGCAACCTGAATCTCTTGCAAGGCAATTGTGATTGCTTCAGCTTCATAGAGACCAATCCAGATTGGTAAGTAGCGTTCTTTGTTGGCTTCTTTTAGGATCACGATGCGTTGTTGATTGGTCAGGCTGACCCGCACGCTGTCGATTTCCACCTCAATCATTTTTGACATTTGATCTCCTATGAGTTTCTTGAGTGTTTTGATTCTAACACGGGCATATTATTGATGCAACCAAAAATAAATATTTTAGCCTTAACGAATTGGATGAGAAAAAATTTATCATACGATTCTTTAAGGTTATGCAGTATAATCGAAATACTTAATGCTTGGAATGTAATGCGCCTGTTTTAATTTTGGTGTTTATCTCACAGCAGATATAAAATTATCTGTTAGAATCTGCGTAAAGAGCAGTAGATATTTTTGTGAGATTGGTTTTTATTCTTCTGATGGGATGGTTAAATCGAAGACCCAGGGCTGTGCAGACCACCCTGGAGCAAGAAGGGATTTATTTTGAAGCAAGACACAACACTGGCTATCCTGATGATTGAGGGCCGAAGAGGCGATCACTCATCATTTGCAGACGACCTGAGTGAGCGGGATTACAGGGTGGCGCGAGCGCCCAGTGGAAGTGCGGGGTTAAAACTACTGAGCTCAGTCAAACCCAATGTTGTCGTCATAGATGCTGCTTCATTGCGCACCAGCGGGGAACGAATTTGTCAATCTTATCGAAAAACAGATAATGAATTGCCTATCATTTTGATCGTGGATGATCAGGTCTCACTGCCCGAAGTTGTGGATGCCAACCTGGTGCTTCGATTGCCCTTCACAGTGCAAAAATTGATCAATCGTCTTGAGGTCTACCGACCAACGGATGATAAGTATATCATTACAGCCGGACCGATTGAATTGAACACACAGACTCAGCTTGTTAGCTGCCATGACCGGCAAACCAAATTGACCCCCAGACTAGTTGAAATTCTCAAAATTCTGATGGAGAACAACGGAAAAATCGTCAAACGTAATCCTCTGTTTACGAAGGTGTGGGATACAGATTATACGGGGGATACACGTACACTGGATGTGCATATCAGTTGGCTGAGGCAGGCGATTGAAGAAGATCCGCGCAGCCCCGAACTCATACGCACCAAGCGCGGTGTCGGCTACATACTGGAAGCCTGAACGCCGACTGATTATGATTGATATTTGATCCCCCTTTGGGGGATTTTGTTTTTCTATTCGCTGGGCGAAATTTTAAAGATCTGGGTTTTGGGAATTCACCAGGGTTGAGTAAAATTAGACCGTTCAATCAAATTAAGTTATAAAGGTAAGAATGAATAAAACGACATCCAAATCAATCCTGGTGAGTATCATCATAATTCTGGTTGTAACCTGTATCTGTTTGGGGATGATTTTGGCAGGCGGCGTCGGCGTGGCGCTGTTTTGGCCGTTTGAAGTCAATCAACAAGACTTTTCCCCAACGCCTGTTAGCAATACACTGGCTCCAACGCAACCTGTGGGGGAGGTTGCGACTCAGGAGAATGAGTTACCTTCTGATTTAAAGAATATGATTTCTGAAATCGAATCGCAGGTGATGCAGGTGCGCGGGTTGGAATTGCGGTCCCCGATTGATCACACCTTAATCTCTGCGGAAGAGCTGGAAACGATCGTCAGAGAGGATTTCTTTGCAGAATACCGTGAGGAGGATGCCCGCAAGGATGTGATTGTGCTTTCGCTTTTAGGACTGCTCCCACCTGAATATGATCTGCGAGGTTTTTACAACGAACTCTATACGGAACAGATCTCAGGATTCTATGACGACCAAACTGAAGAAATTTTCGTTCTGCAATCAGAGGGGTTTGATGGCAACGAAAAACTAGTTTACGCCCATGAGTTCACCCATGTGCTGCAAGACCAGACTTTTGATTACGATGAAGGTCTGCAGATGACGATCGACGCCTGTGAAGTGGATTCTGAGCGGTGCGCTGCAATCCAGGCACTGATTGAAGGGGATGCCTCTTTGACAGAAGTGCTCTGGTTTCAGTCTTTTGGCACACGTGATGATTACCAGGATTTATTAGATACCTACGAAAATTTTTCAAGCCCGATTTTAGAAAATGCGCCGCCATTTATCCAGGCAGACTTGTATTTTCCTTATGAGCGGGGACTGAATTTTGTACAGGGATTGTATGATATAGGCGGTTACCCGGCTGTTGACGAGGTTTACCTCAACCCTCCTGTTTCCACTGAGCAGATTTTGCACCCTGAACGTTATCCTTCGGATGTACCCCAACCTGTCACGCTTCCGGATATTGCACAAGATTTAGGCGAGGATTGGATGCTGTTTGACCAAAACATCATGGGTGAGTGGTACATCTACCTGATCCTAAATCAGGGTTATGAAGAAGGTCACCGTTTAAGCGAGGAAGTTGCGGCACAGGCTGCAGAAGGTTGGGGCGGTGATGCCTATGCTTTTTATTTTGACGAGGAGTCACAGCAGACTGTGTTTGTGCTGGACGCTGTTTGGGATTCTTTGGTTGACGCCGGGCAGTTTGTTGATGCCTTTGAGGACTATGCCGATTTACGCTGGAGCCTGGCTGACGCACAGATAATGGGTTACCCGACCTGGATGGGTTCAGACCAGGTGGTCGTCTTTGCCGAAGACGGGAGCCGTACCTTGTGGTTGATTGGGCCAACCATTGAGATTTTAGAAAATGCACTGGGCGCACTGCAATGAAACAAAGCGATAACCTCAATCTCAAGGTGATTGATTCCGCACGGGTCAGAGGAATTTTGTTCGATGTAGATGGCACCCTCAGTGATACCGATGATGTCATGGTCGATCGAATGATCAAGTTGCTTGCACCAATATCCTGGATGTGGCCAAAGCGAGATGCACGGAAATTTGCGCGCTGGGTGGTGATGGCGAGTGAAACACCGGCGAATTTCATCTACGGTGTGGCAGACCGTTTAGGTGTGGACGCACACCTGGCAGAATTTTATAATTGGTGGGTGCGCAGAAGAGGGGATAGAAAACGGAAACATAATCAGTTTAAAATTATCTCCGGTGTTCAAGAAATGTTGGAAACCCTGGCAGCCGACTATCCCATGGCAGTGGTCAGTGCCAGGGATGCTGATTCCACACATCGTTTTCTCGAAAAGTTTGACCTTTTGACCTATTTTGAGTGCGTGGTCACATCTCAAACATGCGAGCACACTAAACCTTTCCCTGACCCCGTTTTGTATGCGGCAGAACAACTTAATCTCGAGCCGCAAGCATGTTTGATGGTGGGGGATACGATTGTGGATGTGCGTGCAGGCAGGTCAGCAGGGGCACAGACGATCGCCGTGCTGTGCGGGTTTGGTTCGCAAAAGGAACTATCGCGGGCCGGTGCTGATCTGATCCTCGAACAGACACCGGAAGTTGTGCAGGTTCTGCTGGCTGAGCATGGCGGTTAGAGTCCGTCTGCCTGATTTTTCCAAGTTTCAATAACTTTTGAGATATTTCCCAGCCAATTATTTACAGAATCAGTTGCATCTCAGATTAACATCTATACCTGATATATTTTTTCAGTACTGACTCAGCCGTAACTTTTACCCCCTTGTTGGTTATAATTAGTGCGAGAATAATGGTATGTATGAGGACAACCGGGTAGGATTATGCCTGGTGAACTTTATTGTTTATTTTATTGAATAGGAATCAATATGAGTGACTCGGATTTGAAGAATCAATACATCAAGAAATATCCCTGGCCGAGGCGCAGATTTATCCGCGGGTTATTGAGTATGGGGATTGATGTCATCGGCGCCATTTTGACCCGCTGGGAGGTCTATGGCAAAGAGAATATCCCCAAGAAGGGGCCGTTGTTGATTGTGGGCAACCATTTTAGTTTCTTGGATACAGTTGCACCAATTCATGCGACCAACTGGCCGCTTGAGTTCATAGGTGATTTCGAAATGCCAAATGCCCCCACAATCATGAAGATCTTCCCGCGTTCGTGGGAGACGCTGAAGATCGAGCAGGGGACACCTAATTTTGAGGCACTGCAGGCATCTGAGGCGGTTTTGGAACAGGATGGGGTGTTGGTGATCTATCCTGAAGGCCATGTGCACGACGGTCCTTTGAACCCGGCGCTGCCCGGTGCCGCCTTTATGGCACTCCGTACCGGGGTGCCGATTTTACCGATGGGCACCATCAGCGACAACGACTGGAAGTTGTTTGGCACGATCAAGGAAGAAAAACGGCGATTAGGTGTCACGACCAAAATCGGCGAAGTGTTTGGCCCATTAAAATCTAAAAATCCACAACGGCCCAGCAGGCAAGAAATTCATGAAGCCGGTGTGTTGATGATGACCAAAATTGCAGCGCTGCTGCCAAAAGAGTTCCGCGGTGAATTTGACCCTGATGATGCTTGAAATTGCAAACCCTATTTAGATTATTGGAGGCTGCTTTATAATGAAGGCAGCCTCTTTTTATTTTCATGCAGCGTGAGCAGAGAGGATCTGCTCAAAGAAAACGCTTTCTTATGAATTTTAAATATTCCAGGATTAAAATAGATCGAATAGAAGAGTTTAAAGGAATTTTTAATGGAATATCGTGATTATTATCAAACTTTAGGGGTCAGCAAAACTGCCGATCAGGACGAGATCAAAAAGGCATATCGCAAGCTTGCCCGGAAATATCATCCTGATGTGAACCCGGATGACCCTAAAGCAGAAGAAAAATTTAAAGACATCAACGAAGCCTACCAGGTGCTATCGGACGAGGATAAGCGGCAGAAGTATGACCGCTTCGGCTCGCAATGGAAGCAATACCAGCAGCGGGGTGGACGTTCAGAGGATTTCGACTGGTCGCAGTGGGCTGCGCAGGGCCAGCCAGGCGGCACTCAGTATCGCACGGTTTCGCAAGAAGAATTTGAGCAGATGTTTGGTGGGGGGTTGGGCGGTTTCTCGGATTTCTTTGAGACGTTGTTTGGCGGCATGGGCGGCGTAGGCGGGGCAAGGCGTACGACCCAGCGGCAACGCCCCCAAACGATGCGCCAGGCGCGGGATATTGAGCATCCGGTTGACATTACACTTGAAGAAGCCTTCAACGGCACCACACGGCTCTTATCCTTTGAGGACGGCCGGAGAATTGAAGCAACTATCCCGCCAGCTGTCAAGACGGGTTCAAAAATCCGTCTGAGCGGACAAGGCGCCGAAGGGGCACGCGGCGCGGGCGATCTCTACCTCAAGATCAAGGTGTTACCCCATCATAAATTCACACGCGACGGCGATGATCTGAGAATCGATCAGCCTGTGGATTTCTTTACAGCCCTGTTAGGTGGGGAGGTGAAAGTTGCGACGATTGATAAAGAAGTTAACCTGACCGTCCCACCCGGAACGGATTCGGGGAAAACCTTTCGGTTGAAAGGGCTGGGGATGCCAAAGTTAAACCGCAAGAACGAACGCGGCGACCTTTATGTACGTCTGCAGATTCAGGTGCCAAAAGACCTGACGGCTGCCCAAAAGAAGAAGTTCAAAGAGCTGCAGGAAGCTATGCAGTAGCAAGTTTCTTGTGAAAAATGAGAAGAACAGGTCGGAAGGTGTTCACTTTCCGGCCTGTTTGTACAAAAGGAAGGTGAACGATTGTATACTGACGATAAGATGAAACCTGATGATAAAATCAAAGCAGACAATCTTGAATTGAGTTGATTATGAAAAATGAGCCGATGTGTGATTTAGAAATTTTCCCTGATGCTGATGCAATGATTACGGCGGCTGCTGATTTGTTTGTCAGGCTGGCAAGCCAATCGATCACCGAACGCGGCGTTTTTACCGCAGTGCTTTCAGGGGGCAGCACGCCCGATCCGCTTTACCGCACCCTAAGCAGTCCGCAATATTCCGCGCAGGTAGAATGGAACAAGGTGCACCTATTCTGGGGGGATGAACGGCATGTGCCTGCCGATGATCCCCAGTCCAATTACCGGATGACCTACGAAAACTTAATTTCAAGGGTGCCAATACCGGATCGCAATGTACACCGTGTGCCAGCAGAATTGGAAGTTCAGGCGGCTGCAACCACTTATGAGGCCGATTTGCGGCGATTCTTCAAGAGCGATTGGCCGCAGTTTGACCTGGTTTTGCTGGGGATGGGCGAGGATGGTCACACAGCATCATTGTTTCCGCATTCCGCCGGTTTGCTTGAGGAGCAGCGCTGGTTTATTCCAAACTTTGCACCTGAACGCGAGACCTGGCGCCTGACCCTCACGAAAAACGCGATCAACGCTGCCCGTTACATCCTTGTGCTGGTAAAAGGTGCATCAAAAGCATCCATGCTGGCTGAGGTCTTTACGCAGCCCAATGCTCCGACAGAGAAGCCGATCCAGTTGATTGCCCCTGAAAACGGGAGGATGCTGTGGATGGCTGATGAGGCTGCTGCCAGCAAGCTGCCGCTTTCGGATGAATGATGGCGACAGAACAGTTAGAGATTGTTTTGTTTTCTTAATTTGATTGGAATCGACCTTTGCCAATGAAACCGACACCTCAAGACCTAGAACAATATCCCCTGTTGAGGGTACTGTCTGACGAAGAACGCCGGCAAATCTGTGACATGATGCGTGTTGATGCGTTGATGAAGAATGGTGTTTTATTCCTGGAGGGGGAATTTTCCAGTGCGTTATTCTTTGTGATCTCCGGCTGGTTGAAGGCGGAGAAGGTTTCTCGTGAGGGGCGCCAGCAAATTCTCCGCTTTATCGGCCCGGGTGAGATGATCAATGAGCTGTCTGTGTTTTCAAATGAGGCGAACGCCGTCAGCGTGATTGCGCTGGAACCCTGCCAGGTATTCAGCTTATCGCAGACAGATGTCGAAAAACTGCTCGAAAAATCCACCTCCTTTTCGAGAGCCGTGATCAAGAATTTAGCGCATCGCATTGATTATCTATTGGCAAAAATCGAAGACCTTTCGCTGTATACCGTGGAGGTTAGATTGGCGAGATATCTTTTGGAACACGAGGAATCAGAGGTTGTGTTGCGTCAATCTTGGAAGACCCAGTCTGAGATCGCCGCACAGATCGGCACGGTGCCGGATGTGCTTAATCGGCATCTTCAGAAGCTTGCCCGGGATGGGGTGATCGACATCAGCCGTGAACAGATCAGAATCACTGATATGCAAGCCCTGGAACAGATTGCCAGGGGTTGAGAGAGTTAGTGGATTGTGGGGGAGAGAAATTCGACAAAAGTCAAAGAAAATACCATCAAAAACCAGTACAATTGGAAATAATCAAACGTATTATCTGGAGGTGTGACTATGGAAAAAGTTGTTTTGTTTGGGTTGATGAACTCACTGCACGATGTTTTTACGGCTTTGTGGGTTGGCGGAATGCTGACCACAGCCTTTTCGTTGATGCCCGCCCTGAAAGGTTTAGGAATGAAGAGCGACCCGGTAAAAAAAATCTTAAAAAGTTATCAAAGCCGGTTGAGGATCTTCGCAGTCATCAGCGTGGTTGTGTTATGGCTGACAGGCTTTCTGATGGCGAAACAGTCCGGCACAGGGTTCAGCTTCATGAGTTTTGCGACGCCCTATCATTCGCTGATCTCAATCAAACATCTTGTGGTGCTTGTGATGGTCGTGTTGGCGCTCTTCAGGGGGTTTGTGCTGGGGCGCAAGGTAGATGACTTCACACCGGAACAGCAAAAGACCTATGCCATGGTGCTATTCGTCAACGCTTTTTTGGGGATCGTGGTGTTGTTCTTGAGCGGTTTCAGCGCTGCGATGGGTTAAATCCAGAACTAAAAACGACTTTACAAACGGCTATAACCAACAAACAGCCCAACGATCACTCGCGTTTGGGCTGTTTAATTTTGCCATTTTGTGTTGCAATAGGTTAATATTTTGCTTGTAGGTTAAAAAATGCTAAGCTTAGACATGCTTGACTGTCAATTATGCGGGGTGTTATCATTCTAATATGTATTTAAAAGGCAGTAAGTGGTCCATGAATAAACGCCGGCGGCGATCAAACCCATGGTTGATCGCCTTTCTGCTCATTGCGATTGGTGCATTAATTTATATCAATCTCAATGTGATTCCGTCTGTTCCGCCGCCATTTGTGCCAACGCCAACACCGACTCGCAGCCCGCTCTCTTATGCAGAGGAGGCGCAGGCTTATCTGGCTGAGGGCAGAATTGGGACGGCGATGGAGGCTTTTCAGGCGGCGATCAAGGCGGACCCGCAGGATATCTCAAATTATCTCACCCTGGCAAGATTGCAGATATACAGCGGTGAATATGAGGCTGCCCGTGTCAACGCAGAAAACGCCATTTTGTTGGACAAGAATCAGCCTAACGCATTTTCTCTGTTGGCCTGGTCAAAAGGCTATATGGGAGAATATCTTGAAGCAGAAGCAGACGTTCGTGCTGCGCTGGACCTTGACCCGGACAATGGGTTAGCGCATTCCGTTTACGCCTTTATTCTTGCCTTACAGGTGGCTAATAACGTAGGGGAAATTGGGACAGTGGATGTGGCGATTGAGGAATCACGGCTGGCGTTGGAGCTGGCACCGCAATTGTTGGAAGCCCGTTGGGCGCGCGGATATGTACTGGAGATCACCAGCAATTATGAAGATGCTATTCAGCAGCTTCAGGCTGCGATCGAGATCAATGATTCGATTGCAGAGCTTCACCTGGCATTAGGTCGCAACTATCTGGCTGTCGAAGAATATGACCAGTCGGTGTTCGAGTTTACAAAAGCCTATTCGCTTAACCCAACGGACCCGATGCCCAACTGGTACATTTCACGGGTTTATGTGCGGATTGGCGAGTTCGCCAAGGCTGTGCAATATGCAGAGCAGGCAATGAGCGATGCCCCGGATGACCCCTATATGCACGGCAATTTGGGCACGATGTACTATCGGGATCTGCAATATAACCGGGCGATCCAATATCTTGAGCTGGCAGTGCGCGGCGGCACGACTGAAGACGGCGTCGTTGTGGAGGGGTTGCCCCTTGACTATTCGATGTCTGTGATGGAGTATTACAGCCGATATGGGTTAGCGCTGGCACGCGTCAACCGCTGCAGCGAAGCTGTTCAGGTGGCACAGGCGATGCTGCAGACCATCCCTGATGATGAGACGGCAGTCTATAACGCTGAGGAAATTATTCGCATCTGTCAGGAATTTCAGGAAAATCCTCCGACACCGACCCCAACCGAGGAGGCCGGCGAGATTGAAGCAGCGCCTGAGAGCACACCTTCACCAGAGTCTGAATCAGATGGCAGCGGTTAGCCCGTTAGGACTGATCGATTATGTATTTACACGGTAAAGAACCCACATTTCGCAAATCTCACGCCAAAATCAACCCCTATCGGGTGTTGGTGCTATTGGTATTGATCGTCTTTTTTGCGTCGATCCTGACGGGGATTGCTAGGGGCGATGTGGAACCCCTGTTTATGCCCACACCTACCCCCACACGTTCTACAGATTCATTTGTTGTGGAGGGCGACACGCATTTTAGGGCTGGCAACCTGAACGCGGCGATTGACGCCTATCGAAGAGCGACGACTCTGGACCCCAATGACGCCCGTTTGTTCACGGAAATGGCACGCATTCAAACCTATTCGTCTGCACTGTTGACCACCGATGCTGAGCGTCGGGCACGGCTCGAAGAGGCGATGACTTCGATTGACCGCGCAAAGGAATTAGCCCCCAATGATAGCCAGGTATTGGCGGTGCGAGCCTTTGTTTTGGATTGGAATTCAAACCCGCTGCTGGTGGATGATGAAACTTCGGAGACCTTATTGAATCAGGCAGAATCTGAAGCCGTTTTAGCGCTGCAAATCGACAACACCAATACGCTTGCCCTGGCATATTATGCAGAGATATTGGTGGACCAAAAGAAGTGGAACCAGGCACAGCAATATATTCAACAGGCAGTAGAAAGAAACGCAGATCTGATGGATGTGCACCGTATCCAGGCTTATACCTATGAAACCTTAGGGGCTTACAATCTCGCTATTGAGGAATATGAAAAAGCAATTGAGATCATGCCCAACTACACCTATCTTTATATTGCTGCTGGAAGAATCTATCGGTATCTTGGGAGTATTAATCCCGAACTCTCTCAAGTTTATTATGATCAAGCCTTAGAGAACTTTGCAAAAGCCGCAAATCTCAATGAGCAGCTGGGTGTGATTGATCCGACTCCTTACCTGGCGATTGCCAATACTTATGCTCAGGATGGCGAGTTTTTTGCTGCGGCATTGAATGTGGAACGGGCTTTGGAATTTACGCCAGCAAACCCGGATGTGTATGGGCAGTTGGGTGTGATTTACTACAAATCACGGAATTATGAAGGCTCGATCCCGGCGCTTGAGTGTGCGATTGAAGGCTGCGACACACAGCAAAGCTGCGAAGTGCGTCAATGTGATCCGGAAATTGACCCAATGGTGTCTGTGGAAGGTTTGCCGTTATCGCCAAGTACAGTCCTTTATTATTATGTCTATGGATCTGTCCTTTCTGGCTTGCATCGCGAAGGGGACGATTTGTGTAATAAGGCAATGGCGATTTTCTCTCAACTGCGTTCGCAGTACGCGGATGACCCCACGGTGATGAGCATTGTGCGCGCTGGCGAAGAAATCTGCACCTACAACGATGAATCAGAGATGGAAGCAACACCGACTTTGACGCCCGAAATTGACTTACAAAGTACGGAGGAAACAACGCCTTAAACCGCTTGGGGGAAATGTAAATCTTTTGTAAGAATCATCTCAAAATACCTTGACGTGAATTTTGAAGAAAGGTAAGATTGGTTTGTTAGCACTCTTTGACTTAGAGTGCTAAAATGGTGAAAGAAGACCAATCAAAATAACCACTATTTTATATGGAGGAACGAATGGCAATCTCAATTACACCTTTGGGAAATCGACTTGTTGTTGAACCCATTGAGGAAGAAGAAATCACCGCTGGCGGTATTGTGCTTCCTGAAACTGCTAAAGAAAAACCTCAAAAGGGCACCGTATTGGCAGTTGGTCCCGGTGAGCGAAATGAAAAAGGTGAGCATATGCCTTTGGAAGTAAAAGAAGGCGACAAAGTCCTCTTTGCAAAATATTCAGGGACTGAAGTTAAGTACGATGGTAAAAAACTGCTCATTCTGCGGGAAACTGACATTCTCGCGAAACTCGACTAACAGATAGGAATCTAAGGAGTAAATAAAATGGCTAAACAACTTAAATTTTCTGAAGAAGCCCGGAGAGCATTAAAAGCCGGTATTGATGTTGTGGTGAAATCGGTTGCGACAACACTCGGCCCGAAGGGGCGTAATGTTGCGTTGGATCGTAAATTTGGTTCTCCCACGATCACGCATGATGGTGTGACCGTCGCAAAAGAAATTGAACTGGAAGATCCCTTTGAGAACATGGGCGCTCAGCTTTTAAAAGAAGCTGCCACCAAGACCAATGATATTGCTGGTGATGGCACAACGACATCCACTGTTTTGGCGCATGCAATTGTGACCGAAGGCCTGAAGAATCTGGCTGCAGGTGCCAACCCCATGCTGCTGAAACGCGGCATTGAAGCTGCGGCAAAAGCAGTCTCGGATGCCATTATTGAACAGGCAATTGATATCACCACCAAGGGCGAAATTGCCAATGTGGCAACCATTTCTGCCCAGGATCGTGAGATCGGTGAATTGATCGCTGAAGTGATGGACAAAGTTGGTAAAGACGGCGTTATCACAGTTGAAGAATCCCGCGGTTTACAATTCGAGACCGAATATGTTGAAGGTATGCAATTCGACCGTGGTTATATTTCACCCTATTTCGTCACAGATTCAGAGAACATGGAAGCTGTGATTGAAGATCCCAATGTCTTGGTTTATGACAAGAAAATTTCCGCTGCCAGCGACATCGTCCCCCTGCTCGAAAAACTGGTGCAAGTTGGCAAGCGCGAAGTTTTGATCATCGCTGAAGATATCGACGGCGAAGCCCTGGCAACACTGGTACTCAACAAGCTGCGCGGTATGCTCAACGTCCTGGCGATCAAAGCCCCAGGATTTGGCGATCGACGCAAGGCAATGCTCCAGGATATCGCTGTTCTGACCGGCGCGACTGTCATCTCGGAAGAGACAGGCCGCAAGCTGGAAACCGTGACCATTGAAGACCTGGGTCATGCTGAGAAGGTTGTCAGCACCAAAGACGACACAACCATCGTCGGTGGCAAAGGTGATGCCAGTGCGATCAAAGGCCGCATCGAGCAGATCCGTGTTGAAATCGAAAACAGCACAAGCGACTATGACCGCGAGAAACTGCAAGAACGATTGGCAAAACTCTCCGGTGGTGTGGCAATCATCCGTGTGGGTGCAGCAACCGAAACCGAATTGAAAGAAAAGAAACATCGTGTGGAAGACGCCCTTTCAGCAACACGTGCTGCTGTTGAAGAAGGTATCGTCCCCGGTGGCGGCGTTGCACTGATCAATGCGATCAGCGCCCTGGATAAGCTTGAGATGGATAGCGTTGATGCTCAAATCGGCGTCAAGATCGTGCGCAACTCGCTCGAGATCCCCATGCGCAAGATTGCCGAAAATGCAGGGCAGGAAGGCTCCGTTGTTGTGGAGAACGTCCGCCAGGCACAGGCAAAAGAAAACAACAACCGCATTGGATACGATGTGCTCACCGAGCAATATGGCGATATGGTTGAAGACGGCGTGATTGATCCTGCCAAGGTGACCCGCGGCGCGCTTGAAAACGCTGCCTCAATTGCAGCCATGATCCTGACCACCGAAGCCTTGATCACCGATATCAAGGAAGATGAACCTCCAATGCCCGGCGGCGCAGGCGGCATGGGCGGGATGGGCGGTTTCTAAGCACCCAAAATTCAACAATAAGGCAAAAGCCTTGAGTTGATCTAACTTGTAACAAAATGACACCGATTGGGAAGAAATTCCCAATCGGTGTTTTTTACTTAGGGGGAGGAATTGTCCGTTTTTACGGATAAAAATCACTTAAATTTAAAACATTGATTTTGCAAGATATCTAACTCGTAGCCACTTCTCAGATCAGTTTGCACATCACTGATTCTTGATAGACACATTTCTGTTGAAATCCGATCGATTACACCCAATTCCCATTAATCGTAATTTAATCCCTGTTCAATTTGTGATGTATCGTGATAGAATTCACAATTATCAACCCCCCACTTTTTTGTGAGCCTGCTTTTTGACAATACCATAAAAACACGTTAATTCATGGAGGAGTGCATGAAAATCTCAAAGTTGGTGTGTATTTTAACCCTGTGCGTTATTCTATTTGCCTTTCTCCCCCCGAGGGAAGTATCTGCCCATATCGAAATCACGAGCGATATGACCATCAGCAGTAATGCAACCTGGGTGACAGATTTTGTGGTGAAGAATGGGGCAACGTTGACCATCGCACCAAATGTGACCATAACCGTAAACTGTACAGAAGGGCATACAGCCTATGCGTCAGGAGAAGACCCGAATAAGATTGAGCTGATCATTGAAGACGGCGCATTGATTGCGGATCGTGTCACATTTCAAGGCGCAGAAGCCAATTCTTGCTGGTACGGGATTGAGGTGTTGGATCTTGGGACAGCCACAATCACCCGTTCGACCATCGCGAACGCGCGGGTGGGGCTCACGATAGACAAAAGCAGTGCGGTTATTTCGGGAAATACGATTACTAATATCAGAGGGATCCCGCTTTCTACAGATCTTAATCAACGGACTGGAATAGGGATCAATGTTGTTGACGGCGATGATGGCATCATCATTGAGAACAATACCATCGATGGCTTATTTGGCGGGGCGAGTTGTAGTGATTGTCTCCCATTAGTAGGCGGTGTTGCCTACGGCATGTTAATCACCAGAACCAACAATATCACCATTCAGGGTAACCATATTGAAGATGTTTATGGTGGCGATGCTGGTGCAAAATCCACAGATGCGCCAAATGGTGCAAACGGCACAAATGGTGTTTTGGGGGATCCTGAGCCAACCCCGGGTGAGAATGGTGTCCATGGTAGTGCTGGCGGGCAGGGCGGAAATGCCTATGGCATCTACGTGCATTCGTTGGATGGTAAGACGGTTGCAATCAACAACAACACGATCGAGAAAATCATTGCAGGTGATGGAAAGAAGGGTCAGAATGGTGGATTTGGCGGTGATGGCGGCGATGCGGGTCCAGTAAATGTTAATTCTGCAGACAGCGCACCTATCAACGGTGTCACGGGGGGCGCTGGTGGGAACGGCGGTGCTGGAGGGGTTGGCGGTAATGGCGGGAGTGCGTATGGAATTTATGCGGGTACCCTCACTGTATCCATAACCAACAATCAAATCGGTACAATTTGGGCTGGGCAAGCGGGAGCAGCCGGGATGGGTGGTGCTGGCGGCGCAGGCGGAGATGGCGGAGATGGTAGTCAGGCTTATTATGACCCTACACACCCTGCCGAAAACCTGGTGGCGGGTTATGGCGGCGCAGGTGGACGCGGCGGTGACGCAGGTGTCACAGGTGCGAGCGGCAATGGGGGCTCTGCATATGGGGTTTACGTCGGAAGCAGCGTGTTAACCGCGTTTGCGCAGAATACGATCGACGATGTTTCTGGTACTCAAGGTGTGATTGGCTCACCTGGCAGAGTTGCTGGCGCTGGCGGAAATGGCGGCAGCGGCGGATATGGCAATTTTGCATATCCTATGGGCGGACCTGGCGGTGTTGGCGGTAACGCCGGAGTCAATGCCAAAGGTGGCAATGGGGGAAGTGGCGGCTCAGCCTATGGTTTGCATATTTCCAATTCACAGGTCACCAGCATTGAGTCCAATTTCATTTCACAGATTGTCTCGGGCAGCGGCAAGGATGGTGGATATAGCACAGTTAGTATGGCGACGGGCGGCAAAGGCGGGGCTGTCGGAAACTATCCCAACGTTGATGACCCTAATGTTGAGGGTGGGGTTGGAGGCGTTGGTAGTACAGGAGGGCTCGGTGGTAACGGCGGGATCGCTGGCTTTGCCTATGGTATTTACGGGACAGCCGTAAAAGGAAATTCGCTTGTGGTGAATAATCTCATCACCTTTGTTTGGGCGCCCGCCGGCGGTAACGGAGGTGCTGGCGGGAATGGCGGTAATGGTGGAATAGGCGGTTCTGGCAATGCTACAAATGGCGTCGATCAACCCGGGGGTGATGGCGGCATAGGCGGTAGAGCCGGAAATGGCGGTGTTGGTGGCTTGAACGTCTCTGGTGCCAATTTGTTCAATGCTTATGGAATCCATGTATCAAGCGGTGTAACCACTGGCACCAACTGGACGGTCACAAACAATACGATTGCCAATATCTCGTCCGAGAATACCCGGCCTATTGGAGGCATCAAAGGCATCCCTGGCAGCGGCGGGGCCGGTGGAACCGGCGACCCGGCAGGGAGTACTGGCGCAGCGGGTGCAGTCGGTCTTGATGGAAACCCGGGAGAAAAGGGACAAACGGCTGGTTATTATTCAGGGGCATATGCGACATCTGCTCTGTATAACAATATTGTTGTCCATATTGTCACTGCAACATTTTCGAACAGCGTTGGTATATTCAAGGGATTGAATGGTGTTCTGAATACCTTCAAATACGGTGACCTGTATGGATGGCAGAAAAATTTCGGTGATTCATTAAGCGGGATAAATTCGGAGGGTACTATCTACGAAGATCCCTTGTTTGTGGATTTCACAGTGGATGATTATCGTTTGCTGGCAACGTCTGATTGCGTTGATGGTGGTTTTGATACTGCCCCAGGTCTCCCAGTCCTTGATCTGGATGGGAACACACGTTTGCAAGGTTCTCATGTTGATATGGGTGCATATGAACTTGAACAATCCGTGGTTGATAACTTCTACAACTACCTGCCATTGATAACGAAGTAAACCGGAAATGCATATTTGAAATAGATAATTTGTAGCAACCATGCATTTTTTAATCAGGTTTGAGAGGCTGTTTTTGAATAAAACAGCCTCTCATTTGCTAAGGGCTTAACCTTTGCTTGATTGATTGCGCTGGTATAATGGAAAGCATGCACAAACAGATGCGCACATCAAAGCTCTTTAGATGGTTGGTCCTTTTTGGATTGACTATTTTCGTTTTATCGGCATGCACAAATGGGGGAACCCCTGAAGTTGATGAAACAGCATCACCAACCATGCAGGAATCTACCTCAACTGCAATACCCCAAACGCCTTCAGCAACACCACCGCCTGCGGCAGCAATTGTGAATGGAGAACGGATTCCCCTGGCATTTTTTGAAAGCGAAGTCCAGCGTTATCTGATTGCCCAGGAAGCCAGCGGTCAGATGATCGAAGATGATGCTGCAGCACGCGAGGTGGTATTGAACGACTTGATTGACCAGGTGCTGTTGGCACAGGGTGCCCGTGCGGCTGGGATCACGATTACAGATGCAGAGGTGCAGACTCGCCTTGATGAACTGGCGTCAGAGGTTGATTTGGCTGCCTGGATGGCAGAATGGGGTTATTCTGATGTGGAGCTGTTTGACTCGCTCAAACTACAAATGGAAGCTGCCAGCCAGCGGGATCGGATTGCTGCAGAAATCCCTGATATGGTTGAGCAGGTGGAACTGCGCCAGGTGTTTGCTTATACGGAAGAGGGCGCAAATTCTGCGCGTGTCAGCCTGAATTCTGGAAGGGATTTTGAGGAGGTCGCGCTGGTGTATGATCCGGTCACAGGCGGATATTTGGGCTGGGTGCCGCGTGGATATTTGTTGATCCCGGCTGTTGAAACGGCAGCCTTTGATTTGCAGGTGGGCGAACATTCAGAGATCATTGAGTCGGAGATTGGCTTTCATATTGTGATGGTGCTGGACCGTGCAGAACGGGCTCTGAGTCAGGATGCAAAATTGACCTTGCAGCGTAAAGCGCTGCAGGATTGGGTGGCTGATCAACGAGGGATTGCCACAATTGAGGTGTTGATCGATTAATATGAGCAATCAACCTTACCCTCGAAAGCCAAAGAATGTTGATCGATACGGGCAGGAACGACAAATCCCGAGTATGGCCACACCCCGCAGGCCTGAACCGCCAAAAAAGGGCGGCTTTTTAGGGGTTGTTTTCACACTTGGCATCTTTGGCGGGTTGGTTTGGTTGGTGATGCTGATCTTCAACATTGGTCCTTATGCCGTGGTGACGCCAGTGCAGACACGAACGCCGCAAAACCAGCCGTTCCTGGTCACTGAAACATTGGCAGCCAGCGAGAATTTATTCACCACCGCTACAACCGCCGGGTTGACTGTCACAAACCCGACTGCGACATTGATCCCCAGTGTGAGCCCCACCAGCACACAGACGCCGACCCAAGAAGTGCTGCCTTATGTGTTGGATGGCGAACCTGAGCCTGTGCCCAGCAGCATGATTCGGCCGCAATTGGGTTGCGAATGGCTGGTGATTGCCGGCCAGGTGTGGGATCTGCAGGGTGACCCCATGATCGGGCTGAAGCTTCACCTGTATGGGGAATTGAACGGATTAGCGATTGACCAATATGCGCTGACAGGGGCGGAAGAGGCGGCAGCTTATGGCAAATCGGGCTATGAATTTGCCCTGGAAGGCCTGCTGGTGGATAGCGAGGCGACGCTTTTCATCCAACTGGTGGATGCAGATGACGTTCCGTTGTCATTGCCTTATGCTATTCATACTTATGAGGATTGCAGCCGCAACCTGATCCTGGTGAATTTTAAGCAAGTGCGTTAAACGGGATTTTTTCTGATTTCTGAGGACCTTCGGACGATCACCGAAGGTTTTTTGTTTTCAGGTTCTTGACATTGTAATTCTATGGAGGTATATTTATTTTGATATACATCAAAGTAAATTACGGAGATTGTCATGGAAGAATCATTAGAAACTTTGCTGGACTTTTTTAAGGCATTGGCAGATGCAAACCGGCTGAGGTTGATTGGCTTGTTAGCACAAAAGGAATCAAGCGTTGAAGAGTTGGCTGCTGTCTTGGATATCAGCGCTTCAACTGTCTCACACCATCTTTCAAAATTAGCTGAGATTGGTCTGGTGTCTGCCCGGGCGGAAGGGTATTACAGCGTTTACCGTTTAGAAACAGAAACGTTGACCGGGATGGCAAAGCGAATGCTTTCTGAAGATACCCTCCCTGAGGCTGCAAAGGACCTTGATCGAGAGGCTTACGACCGGAAAATTCTCAAAGATTACTTGAGTGATGATGGTACGATTGCCCAACTGCCCACCAATCGCCGAAAGCTGGATGTCATTCTCAGATATTTGGCTGAACAATTTGAGGTTGGAAAAACCTATACTGAAAAACAGGTCAATCAGATCATCGGTGCCTTGAACGAGGATATTTCGGGATTGCGACGGGATTTGATCTCTGTTGGATTATTGGGGCGGGAGCGGGACGGATCAGCTTATTGGCGTATCAAGCCGGAGGGATGATCCAGCCTGATTTCTCGAGGATGAACAAATAGAAAGCCGCTGATCATATTTGTGTTTTGTGAATCAAGCGGCTTTTTGGTTTTAATTTACGCTTGTTTTGCTCTTGGCTGGATAGAGAAAGTTTCGTTTCCCGTCAGCAACCCTGAGAGCGGCAGCGCAGGCAGGGCAAGCACCCTGCTGTTGGCAAAGAACTCAAAATCGAAACCCGTTTCATCGCCAGCGGCTTTCCCGGGGATGGGCATCAAGCGCGCCGTCAGCGGCTTAGCCAGGCGGGAGGATAGAGCCGCGACATCCAGCAGCACCGCCTGGATCTGTTCTACAGACGCATTACCCGGCAGGGGCACCGTGTCCAATCCCGTGCCGCATACCGAAGAAAAGAGCAGCATGTCGGTCACACCCAGTACACCTTCAGCCCCGCGCTGGGCGAGTGTTGAATCTTCCAACACAGGCAGCATCAAGCCGTTGAAACCAGTGCGCTTGAAGTCTGCCTGGTCTAGCGTGTCCATCAGGAAGGCGGCTGCTGCCAAACTACCGGAGAGCCCGAGAGCGCTCAATCCGAGTTTTTCTAAGGCATACCCAATGGAGAACTCATAACGGGGGAAAGGCGCCAGTGAAAAATCAAGCCCTTTGAAATCAACACTGTAGGTTTTGGCTAATTTTTCTCCAGTTTCTGTCATTTTCTGAGCATGGGATTCGATCGATTGGATCAGCCGACTGCGAGCATCTGCCAGGGAGGCGGCTTCTGAAAACGCCGACACTGCCAGATCGGCTGCTTCTAAAGCCAGGCCAAAACCGGCTGATTTGCCCTGATGATAGGCAGCGGGGAAAAAGGGTGTGTGGGGCGGCACATTTGCCAGCGCAGCAAAGCGCAGATTGGCAAAGCCATTCTTCTCGATGGTGGCTGCCTGATGGATCACTTCGGCACAGGCGCGGATTGCCGGCAGGCTCAGTTTGCCTTCAGGCGTTGTCATGTGTCCGCTGAAGAATAAAATCTGAGAGTTTGCCAGCATTTCGGGGATCGCCGCGTAGGATGCTAATTGGTCAGGCAGCGCCGGACCGAGGGCGGCATAATCAAACCCTTCGCTGTGCGCCAGCATTTCTAACTGGGTGGTGGCTGAAGAATAATCGGCGGATAAAAATTCAGGAAAAGGTGGTGTTGCCAGCCGGATAGATTGAACTTGATAGCCTGATGCACTAAAGACCTGTTTGGCATCCTGGGTGAAGATGCCGGCTTTTTGAAAGGCAAGCTCACTCAATGGCCAGCGGGGGTTCATAAAAAATGTGATGGAACGAATACGCATATGTCTATTCCTCTTTTAATTGGGTTCTCTGGCGCAGGACCTCAGCGATTAGGATGCCGGCTGCAATGGCAGCGTTCAATGATTCGACTCGACCGCGCATTGGGATGGAGATCCTGTGGGTGGCGATGGCTTCTCCCTTTGGCGAGGCGCCGAAGGCCTCCCCGCCGATCAGCAAAGCGCAGGGTTGACGCAGATCAGCCTGCCAAATCGTGTTGTCCGCTTCAACGTCTGCAAGGAAGACAGCCATATCCTTGACGATGGGTTCGATTTCATCCCATGAGGAACTGAGGATTGGCAGGTGAAAGTGTGCGCCCATGCCAGCCCTGATGACTTTGGGCGAGTAAGCATCCACAGTGCCCGGTGTGGTCAATACCGCATCCGCGCCTGCCGCTTCCGCCGTGCGCAGCAAAGTGCCCATATTGCCGGGGTCGCGGATCTGATCTGCAATCACGATAAACGTGGGGATTGAAGGCTGTGCCAAGGCTTGAAGTGTGAGCACCCCCAGGATGCCTTGCGGTGATTCCGTGTCGCTGATATCAGACATCAGCTCCGGTGTGATTTGTGCGGCCTCGACGCCTTGCTGATCTTGCAGATCGTTGACCAGTTTCAGCCCCCGGTCTGACAGCGTTTCATCATACAGGATGAACGCAATCGGCCATTTAACGCTGCTGGCTTCCTCCAGCAGACGCACCCCCTCCGCCACAAATGCCCCTTCGGATTGGCGGTTTCGGCTGCGCGCTTGCAGGCTGCGCACGAGCTTGAGCTTGTTATTGCTGGAGGAGGTGATCCATTCTGTCACAGGTGATCCTTGATTTTTCGGATGATGTTTGTTGTGTTGCTCTTATTGTAACAAGGATTTCAGGGATTGTTCCCAGGTTTCTGATGCGTGTTATTGAATCTGCTGATTGGTCATCATTGGAAAATTCAAATGTCGGGGCGAAAAAGACCCCCAGACTATCAGAAAATAGGCTGGGGGTCAGGTTCAGTGTGATCGGGTCAGATCTCTTTGCGGTAAGTGATAAAGGTTTTATCCTGTTTATACCCAAGGCTTTCGTAAAGTTTTAGTGCACCGGTGGGGTTGTTTGTATCCACGCCCAGGGCGACTTGCGTCATGCCCAGCGCTTTGTGCATGTGCATACTGCGCACGATCAATGCACGCGCAATGCCATGACGGCGCCATTTCCTCTGCGTGGTTATTTCTTCTGTCCAACCGCGTTTCTTGCCATATTTCTGATTGTAATCATGATCAATGTAATTTAATACACTGCCGACAATCTGATCGTCTTTCCAGGCGACCTGCCATAGCTCGGGTTGAAAATATTTCGACTCTTTATAGGAAATATAGTCTTCTTCGGTTGGCTCTGCAAAACCCCAGTGATCTCGAAATGCTTCGATTGAGGCATTCCAGATGTCTCGATAGTGCTGCTCCTGTGCCGGGCGCGCTTCGATACCTTCAGGTAGTTCAGCGCTGGGTATCCCTTCCAACGGTCTTGACATTTCAAAGCCGAATCTCGCAGGGTGATATCCCAGTTCTTCCAATATTTGGCAAAATCCGGTTTTTTGGGCGGTGCTGAAGGTTTGCAAAAACCTTTCACTATCCCGGGGTTGTTCAGAGGCAACGGTTTTCAGGCGCGTTTCACACCATTTGATCATCACCTGTTCGATGCCCTGATCACGCCATTCTGGCTTGATGTAGACGAAGTGTGCATAGATGCGGTGGTTGGGGTTTTCTTCCTGGTAAGATTCACATCGCGAATAAGCGATTGCTTGATCCTTTACCTCTGCAAAAATCATATCCTGTGAAGGGTCTGAATGCGTGAGGTGTGCATAATCGTTCTTAATATCCTCCAATGTGATCGATCTTTCTTCATCGTCTGCCCTGGAAGCCGCCTCGATAATAGCAATCATCTTTGGGAAGTCCGATTCCCCAACAAACTTCCGAAATTTCAATCCCTCAATCTGAGGGGCATTGGTTATTTCAATCTCTAACTCTTTCATGTTGGTTACTCCGTTAATTGGATTATTCAATCTTAATGAGGGGTGATATTCACCCCCAACAGGTGAGCCTTGTTTTATTGGCTAAACCGGTGCAAACCTCACTTTGCGTTGTTTTTCGGGAACAATCCGGCTCAAGCACAATATTCCAGCTCACCTGTTTCATCCACAAACCTGCATGAATCTGCAAGTTGATGATTTCATACATTATCTGGTCCGTCGCCATTGGCTGCTGCCGCTCTTTCAAGGTCTCGTTTGTTTAGCTTGAATTTGAGCCATGCCGGGATGACCGTGATCAGGGCAAAGATGGCGGTGATGTAGAACGGCGCCTGGGGGTTGATCGTTTTCCACAGCAGCGACCCGATTGCCGGGGCTGGCAGCGAAAAGATACCCAGGCTGGCATGGATTAACCCAAACCCTGTTCCTCGTAATCGCTCGGGCAGAACCTTGCTCAGCAAACTCTGATATGCTGGCGAAAGCAAGCCGACAGCTACGCCGAACAATGCCCATACGCAGACAAACCCGATGAAACTTTTCATGTAGATCATCAAGAGCATGGCGAAAAACTCCAGCAGGAACCCCAGCGAAATCGCGATGCGTTCGCTGAATTTATCCGCAAACCAGCCTGCTGGGATGGTTGTGAGCATCGAAGCAACACCAAATGCTGACGAAAGCCAGCCGATCTGCTGCAGGCTCATCCCGGCGATTTCTTCCAGGTAGAGGGGCATCAGGCGGAAGGACATGGAAAATGCGATATCTCGCACTCCGTCTGTCAGCAGGATCCAGGTGAGGAGCCCGCCTGCCAATGCCAGTCCAAGGATGGCTTTGAAATTGACCTTGAGAGATTCAAAAGATAATTTCTCAGTGCTCTTTTCACGGCGCCGTTTACCTGCCACCTTCGCCAGGATCAGGCGGATGGTTGTCGCACACACATAGATGCCTGCGGCGATGATCAACATGAATCTGAATCCATAATTGTCTGCCAGCCAGCCTGCCAGCGGCGGCCCGATCACGGTCACGACGGTATAGATGGTATCGGTGATGCCATACACCTTGCCGCGATGCTCTTCGGGGGTTTCTTCGGCTATGAATGCGCCAAAGCTCGGCCCGATTAAGGAGCGAGTCGTGGCGCTTAGCCCTTCTGAAAGATAAAGCCACTGCCAGGTGGAGGCAAATATGGGTGAAATGTAGGCGCCCAAACCGATCACGCTGCCTATTGCAACGCTTTTCAGGCGGCCAATGGTGTCGGAAACCCATCCGCCCAATACCTGAAGCACCAGTGGAATGATTTGAGAGACGGTGAAGAACACGCCTACCTGCATGATGTCTGCACCGAGGTATTTCAGGTACAGGGGCAGCATACTGTAATACATTTCACCGGCGATGTTGGCAAACACCATGGCGACCATGAAAACGATCAGGGTCTTGGATAAAATCCGTTTATTTGCAGTTGGTTCATTAAGTTTTGTCATTGTATCTGCGTTGTCCATCTTCTTTTCCTTCAAGTTTAATGCATCCCGGGTTTAAACCTGAGCTGATTAACCTGTGTTGCTCAGGTTCTTTCCCGGGCGTAATTCCAATTCATAAGTATTGGATTTTTGGGTCACATGCATGCCTGCTTTTTCATAAAGGCGGGTGGCATTGGTCAGGCTGGATGCATCCACACCCAGGCCGACTCGCTTTTTGCCCCGGCGAGAAAATTCATGGAAGGATGTGAGCAAAAGTGCCATACCCAGCCCCTGCCGGCGCCAGGGTTTGCGCACGCATAACTGGCTGACCCATCCCATATCCGGGTCTTCGTTCATCTTCCCCGAGCAGCGGCAAATGCCTGCGATTTGTTCACCGTCTTTGGCTAAATACCACAGGCTGGGATCAAAGTCCTCGCTGTTCTCTATGTAATGCCGCCATTGTTTGAGCGTTTCTTCGATCGGCCGCTCGACAAACCCCCAGTGATCCTGGAAGGCGTCTTCCATCGCGATCAGTGCAGGTTTCAGTTCGGTTTCCATGTCAATAGGCACGATGCTCAGTCCATCTGGTATCACAGGCTGTTGCAGCGGATGGTCGAGTTCGATCACCATCCGGTAAAAATTGCGAACGAGGGTGAACCCATAGGTTTCTAATGCAGTGTTGCGGCGTTGATCATTGCTGGACAGGCCGTGGTTGATGATGACCCTGGCACCTTCTGGCGCCAATTGGACCCGTTCACGGGCGCGGCTTTCAGCCCAGGCGAGCATCCGGGCATAGAGGTCTTCATCCCAGGCATCCGGATGCAGTACACCCCAAACGTACTTGGTCACATGCGGTTTGGTTGTGTCCCACACGTCGATATAGCCAATGATCTTGCCATGCTGATCTTCCACCACTCGAATATCCTTCGCTATATCTATGCCGGGTGATGTCCAATCAATGATCATCTCATTCAGATCACAATCCTCATAACCCCAGACGAATTTCGAGTGCGCGTTGATAAGATCGACGACGGTTTGTGCATCGTCAAGGGAAAAGGGGCGCATTTTTGTTTGAGTTGTTGTGGTTACCATGTTCGTTCTCCGTTCATCTAAGTCCGCATCAGTTTTTGTTGATGTAAATGCGGACACAATTGGGTTGATTTATATATTTTTGCAGCAGGTGGGCTGTCTTCATCAAGACATTTGATGTTGCCCGGGATTGGTTGCTTGTGTTTTCCAATGTTTTTTCCTGCAATTGTGAGCTTTTTGGCTCATGATCAAGGGAGGCTTCATCAATCAGTGTGAAGTGGTACATCTTGATCCTCCTTTTCGGTAGATTCTTTATGATCTACCCGTTCATTGGCAGCCGGCGCCGCTGCCGAGGTGTTCTTTTATCGATCCGGCGGTGAGCTGCCAGGTCCCCGGTTGCTGCGGTTTTTATTGCGAGCATTTTGCTTTCCGAGATCGATTCCATCATCTTGATTCCATGTTGTGATTATCAGGCTGTACATGTCTTTTCCTTCTCTTTAATTTGCCGGGGCTTTTTAACCAAAAAACCACGGGTTTTGAACGGTCCCGTGGCTCTGTGAGTGTAATCAACAGGGTGGATGGAGAAAAAGAAAAAGCCACGGGTTTTGGAGTTCGCCCGTGGCTGCGTTACCGAATTTAGGTAAAGCTAAATATTAACAGGCGCACTCCGCGTAGGGGCAGCAATGCCAACGGCATCGGCAAAGCGATTGCGAAGCATTTTTTGCGTGAATAAAGAAGTATTCATCTGCGGGTGCGTTCCTTTCTAGTAAAATTCGATTAAGTGTGCCTGATTTTCAGGCGTTTTTTCACCTTATCGAGTTTATCATAAAAATCTAAGCTGTGTCAAGAGAAAAATGGGATGAATCAGGGCTTTTTAATAAATCCTGTATAGATGACCAGGATCAATCCTAATCCACTGACCAGGATCAGCCCAATGCCGAGGGATTTTGCTTCGCCGAGTGTGCGGTGCAGGATGGAGGGCGGCGTGGTTGGGGTGAAGGTGGGTGCCGGAGTGCGCGTTGGGAAGGGCGTCATTGTTGGGCGCGGCTGGGTAGGGGTGGGCGTGCCCGGGTCTGGTGTGCGTGTGAATGTGGGGGTCGCCGAAGGTTCAGTGGCAGCCCGGATCAACAGGCGATCTCCTTCATAGACGGCTGTGGTGGTGACGCTCATCCCGCTGTTTCGCAATATCTCATCAATCGGTACGCCATACGCTTCGGATATCGTCCACAAATTTTCACCGTACTGGACGATGTGGATGATGATCCCATCCGGATTGGGTGTGGATGTGACGATCGGCAGGATGGGGATGGCTGTGGGCTGCTGATTTTGGGATAAGAGGGTGACATCATCCTCAGAGGCGTCAGCGGAGACCTCACTGGCGCTGCTATCTCCTGGCAAAACGTTCAATGTGTAAAATACATTGTCGCCGGAGACCGCAACACCCGCGCCAACCTTGCCGGTGGCAAACCCTGTCATCGTTTGCCAGTGCACATAATCGGACCAGACGGTGTAAACGGTATACTGGATGGACATGTTGGTGCCCATAGCCACATTTTCTTTGATGCCGTAATCGAAGGCTGTGGAGCCATCCGCACGGGTATGCGTCCAGGTGCCGATGGAGGCCATGTAATCGCTGTGGCTCTGGGCAAAGGACATCAAGTAACCATCTACCGTATAGGGGGTGAGACCCAGGCTCTGGCGCAGGCTGTTGACCGTGCTGATCAGGTCAGACGGCGTGCCGGCTTGCGCCGATACCGGTTGAGTGAGGGTTATCCCCCCGAAAATCAACACCAGCAGGGTGAGGATGGCAAATTTAGTTCTCAGTCGCATAATGGGATTATTATAGCGTGTTTAATCGAAAAAAGTGACCCCCTGCAGTGGTTGATGGATTTCGCAGTGGGAGTAGCACGGCTGTGTTTATTCGGCCTTTTGCTTGCGCTGTGCTCTTTGGATGATCCATTGTGCAAAGCGGGTTAGCCCGCAGGTTGAGAGCACTGCGCCAAAGGCAATCGTGCCCAATTTACCGCCTGCGCCGCCAAGCAGGGGTGTGCTGTAAACAAACACAATGCTTGTGAAAAGCCCCGTGATCAGGATATGCCATTTGTTTGGGCAGCGCCTTTCGCTGGTCATACCGGCAAAACTAGCGCATATCGCCACCACTGCCAGGGTGCCCCCAATGACTGGAAAAATGGCTGGCAAGATCAAACCGCCCAACAACCCCACAAAGGCAGAGGCCATGGTAGGGCCATGGTTCTTATAGGCGTTGAGATAAAATGTAAGCGGGGTTGCGATCATCCCAACCAGGATGATGATCAAATTGGTCCTCAAGTCTGCAATCGGCAGGATCAGGAATTCCCGCCCTAGGCTCATGCAGGTGATGGCAGTGCCGATCAGGGCAATTGTGCCGAGTTTTCCGCCGAACCCGGCAAAATTATGTTCGGTCAGGTTATAAACGATGGCTGAAATGATCCCGGCAATGGCTACTTCGCCATAAGAGAAAAGCAGTACATTGGAGGTCATGCCGACAAACGCGCCGCAGTAGATAGGGATGCTGTATTTAGGCAGGATCAGGTGCGCAATGATGCCAACAATGGACGCCGCCACGACGGGGCCTAAGCCAAGATCGTGAGAGATAAGAAAGGCCAAAATCGCTCCGGCAAACACGGAGAAGGCTTGAAGAATCAGGTGGGTTGTATCTGCGCGTTCCGGGGAGGACAGGAGGACTCGCTTTGCTTCCATGCCAACCGCGATCAACGCCCCGATCAACACGACAAGCGTGACGATGCCGCTAATGGAATGATAACGCCATGCTTCGATGATGGTTGAAATGAGCAGTGCAATGATCGTGAGTGATAATAGCGCCCACCCGATCAGGGCGCGCCAGTTTGTTTTCTTTTCCAGATTAAGGGTTTTTTGCATATTCGAAGTCCTCTTTGGTCAGGGATGATTATAACGTAGAATGCTCACGGCTTGCATGATTTGTCGGATGATGACTGCGTTTCAATGAAAAGTCCTCGGTTCTGCAGGAGGAGATTAGGGTAAAATCATAGCAGTTACAACAGGTATGGAGGTAGATAGAGATGCTCGACATCAAATTAATTCGAGAAAATCCAGCGCTCGTTCGAGAAGCCCTCGTGAAGCGGCAGATGGACCCGTCTCCGGTGGATCAGATTCTGTCGTTGGATGAAAAACGCCGGGAATTGATCGTGAACGTGGAAGAGATGCGTTCAGAGCGAAATGCTGTATCAAAAGAGATTGGGCGTATGAAGGATAAAGATGCCCGTCAGGAAAAGATCGATGCGATGCGCTCACTGGGTGAGAGGATTGACTCGGTGGATGCAGACCTCCAAAGCGTTGAGACGGCTCTGAATGAGCTGCTTTCTGCAATCCCAAATATCCCCGATCCGGATGTGCCTGTAGGCGTGGATGATAGCGATAATATTGTCTTACGAACAGTGGGTGAGATCCCCGAATTTGATTTTGAACCGAAACCTCACTGGGATTTAGGTCCAGACTTAGGTATTATTGACTTCGACCGGGGGGTGAAGCTGGCTGGTTCCCGATTTTACGTGTTGAGCGGCGCAGGTGCACTGCTGCAGCGTGCCCTGATTTTCTGGATGGTTGATTTGCACATCAGGCAAGGCTATCTTGAAAAATACCCACCATACATGGTGCGGGAAGAGATCATGTTCGGCTCGGGGCAATTGCCCAAGTTTCGTGATAATTTATACCGGGATATTGAAGAGGATCTTTTTTGGGTACCGACAGCTGAAGTGCCATTAACAGGACTGCACCTTGGTGAAATCCTCGATGAGGAGCAGCTTCCGATCCGGTACACTGCCTATACCGCTTGCTTCCGAAGGGAGAAAATGAGCGCCGGGCGGGATGTGCGTGGCATTAAACGCGGCCATCAATTTGATAAAGTGGAGATGTATACCTACTGCAAGCCTGAGGATTCGGTTGATGAACACACCAAGATGCTGCGCGATGCTGAAGAGACGGTGGCAGCACTGGGATTGCCTTACCGTGTTTTGCTGCAATCCACGGGTGATTTAGGCTTTAGTTCGCATAAGACCTACGACCTGGAGGTATGGGCACCCGGTTGCGGGGAGTGGCTGGAGATTTCATCCATCTCCAATGTTGGTGATTTTCAGGCTCGGCGGGCTGGTATCCGCTACCGCCCGAATGATAGCAAAGGGACACAATTTGTGCATACACTGAATGGTTCAGGTTTGGGCATGCCCAGAACGCTGATTGCTGTTCTTGAAAATTACCAGCAGGCAGATGGATCTGTGGTTATCCCCGAGGTATTACGGCCGCTTATGCATGGCGCTGAGGTCATCCGCACATCCTGATGTCATTGTGGGCTGAAATTCCGCTGCTGGTTGTTGTTGTCCTGGGGATGCTGATCGGATTCTTCGGGTTATTTTTGGTTTTCTTCCCGGGGCTGACCGTGATCTGGTTATCCATCCTGTTGTGGGGGCTGGTAACCCGCTTCAATTACGCTGTGGGACCATGGACCTTCACCCTGACAATTGCGACATTCGCTGTCATCACAATGTTGATGATGCTGGGCAATGTGCTGGATAACGTTTTTATGGCGGGCGGGGCACGGTCAAAAGGGGCAAGCTGGTGGGCGATTGGTCTGAGCTGGCTGGCAATGATGATCGTGAGCGTGTTGTTAACCCCCATTGGTGGTTTGATCGCAGCATTGGTGGTGTTGTTCCTGGTTGAGTTGATGCGCATTAAAAATTATCGAGAGGCGTTCAAGTCCACATCCAGCATGGCGATGGGCTGCG
The DNA here is from genome assembly GCA_016841365.1 of Anaerolineaceae bacterium. Classification (GTDB taxonomy): domain Bacteria; phylum Chloroflexota; class Anaerolineae; order Anaerolineales; family Anaerolineaceae; genus Brevifilum. The sequence continues at coordinate 34,891 of JAENZI010000006.1, read as the reverse complement.
GTTGGGCGGTGTTTGCTCGGTTGATCGTTGCATCACTGATGATCGCATTATTCATCATGTGGTATTTCTTGCTTTATTAATCTCCAAACAAGTCTTGAATTTAACTAAAAAAGGACGGCTGATGTGCCGTCCTTGTGTGTTGTGTCAGACTGGTTAAGATTATTCTTTTGGGAGGAAATTTTCGATCATCAAAATAGAACGATCGCCCAAGTGCTCGGCAACGGTCACCAGGTGGGACATGGTTGCTTCTTCTTCAACCTGTTCGGTCACATACCAGCGCAAGAAGTCCTGTGAGGCATAATCTTTGGCTTCGACAGCCAGGTCCATCAGGTGATAGATCTTTGATGTAACATCTTTTTCCCAGGTCAGCGCCATTTCAAACGCGGCTTTCACGCTCTCAAAATTATTAGGCACATCAGGGATTGCGGGGATGTTGACATCACCTTCGACTTCGAGAAGGTAGTGCACAAATTTCATGGCGTGTTCGCGTTCTTCCTCTGATTGATCGAAGAAGAAGGCTGACAGCTTGAGCAAACCCAAACCATTGAAGTAGGCTGCCATATTGGCATAGGCATTGGATGCCTTCAGTTCGTCGCCAATTTGGGTGGTGATTGCATCATTTAATTTTTTACTGATTTTCATTGTTCCTCCATAGGTGTAATTTTTATTGTTAAATATTATTATACATCCCAATTGTATAAATTATATAAAAAATATAAGGTATATCCGATTATTGGTTGGATAAAAAAACCGCCCAGGTGGGCGGGGGGCTCGTGTTCATCCATTTTGAATGGGGTTATCTTGCCTGGCGTGCCAGATATAGGGCAATCGACCCGGCGACGGCTGCGTTGAGGGAATCGATCTGACCCTGCATAGGAAGGCGCATCAGCAAGTCGCATTTGTCTCTGACGAGCCTGCGTAAGCCACTGCCCTCGTTGCCGATCACCAGCCCGACGCCGCCCTTCAAGTTGATGTTATCTGGCAATTGCGCTTCTGGGCTGTCTTCCAACCCGATCATCCAGCCGCCCACTTCCTTCAGGCGATCCATCGCCTGGGCGATGTTATGCTGGGCGATCAGAAGCATCTCAGTCGCCCCCGAGGAGGCATTCACCACAGCCGGGGTAACAGACGCTGAACGGGCGGGGGGCATGATCACGCCATGCACACCAAAAGCTTCAGCAGATCTCAGCAGTGTGCCCAGGTTTTGCGGATCCTGGATTTGATCTAACAGGAGAACAAACACGGGTTCGCTTTGTGTTTGGGCTTTGGCGATGATGGTTTCAAGGTCGCTGTAAGGGTATCCCCCGGTGCTGAGCGCGACAGCCTGGTTGCGTGGGTCAATCCCGTCCAAATCGGAGCGTTTTACGAATTCAACCGGAATTTGTTGCGACCGGGCAAGATTGAGGATGTCTTCCAGGTGCCCCTGTGGTTTAACGCCCTGTGCGATCCATAAGCGGTGGATGTGTCTACGCCGGGCGCGTAATACCTCAAAGACGGGGTTGCGTCCTGTAATCCATTCGCTCACGCGCTACTCCCAGTGCCAGGTCGAGCCGGCGGCTGTGTCTTCGATCACAACGCCAAGTTCGGCTAACTGATCTCTGATTTGGTCAGAGAGCGCATAGTTTTTCAGTGCTCTGAGTTCCTGGCGTAAGTCCAGCAGCAGGTCAATAAAGACATCTGCATTGCTGGCTGATTTTTCGCGAGTTTTCAGTTCTAAACCCAACACACCGGTCAATGTTGTGAAAACCTGCTGTGCTTGTGAAAGTTCTTCATCTGTGGCGCCTTTTGCGCGAGCCTGGTTGATCATCCGAACCAGGTCAAAAATAGTGCCAAGCGCGCCGGCTGTGTTGAAGTCCTCTTGCATCGACTCATCGAAACCCTGCTGTGTGGCTTCAACCTGGTTTGCCAGTTGATCGAGGATTTCTTTGGGCGCACCCTGTGCGTCTGCCTGGGCGGGTTTCTTTGCTGAAAGCAAACGATCTAAAGCGCGTTCGTTAGCTTCAATGACTTCACTGTTGAAGGTGAGGGGGCTGCGGTAGTGTGAGCTGATCACCATCAGGCGCATCACGTCGCCGGGGTGTGCCTCGATGAATTCACCGATCGGGATCAGGTTCCCGGTGGATTTGGACATCTTCTCACCCTTGAGTTGCAGCATGCCGTTGTGCATCCAGTAACGGGCGAAGGGTTTGCCCGTGATGGCTTCAGATTGTGCAATTTCGTTTTCATGGTGCGGGAAGATCAGGTCATTGCCGCCACCGTGAATATCGATTTGGTCGCCCAGGTGTCCCAGGTTCATGGCTGAGCATTCGATGTGCCATCCCGGTCTGCCAGGACCCCAGGGGCTGTCCCATGAGATTTCGCCTTCTTTTGCTGACTTCCAAACCGCAAAGTCCATCGGGTTTTCTTTGCGTTCATCCACGCGGATGCGGCTGCCGGCGTTCATCTCGTCGAGGCTGCGGCCGGAAAGTTTGCCGTAATCCTTGGCTGATTCGACACGGAAGTAAACATCGCCATCGACTTCATAGGCAGCACCTTTTTCGATCAATTTCTCGACCATACCGATGATCTGATCGATCTCGTTTGTCGCCCGGGGGTGATCTGTGGCAGGTAAAACGTTCAAATCCTGCAAATTTTGTTTGTATTCTTCGATATATTTTTCGGCTAGGTCAATCGGTTCAACACCCAATCGACGGGCTCGGTCAATGATCTTATCATCCACGTCGGTGAAGTTCATCACATAGTGAACATCATACCCATTATAGGTCAGATAGCGCCTGACAACATCGAAAACCAGGGCAGACATGGCATGACCGACATGGGCATTGTCATATACCGTTGGGCCGCAGACGTACATGCGGACTTTGCCTTTTTCGATTGGTTCGAATTCTGATTTATCACGGGTGAGCGTATTATAGATTTTCAAAGTCATGCTTGAAACTCCATGTATTAGAGAATAATTGTGTTGTTAGTCTTCGTCGGGTTTGGCAAAGATCATGCGACCTGCTGCGGTTTGCAAAACTTTGGTGACGGAGATCGGGACGGTCTTGCCAATGTACTTATGGCCGTTTTCAACCACAACCATTGTGCCATCTTCCATATAGCCAACCCCCTGGCCATATTCCTTGCCCTCCTGGATGATCTTCATCTCGAGGGTTTCGCCGGGCAGCAAGATAGCTTTAACTGCGTTTGCCAACTCATTGATGTTGAGGATCGACACGCCCTGTAATTCAGCCACACGGTTGAGGTTGTAGTCGTTGGTCAGGATAGGACAGCTCAACTGACGTGCCAGGACAATCAGGCGTTCGTCAACCTCACGGACGCCTTCTACATCGATATCTGTTATGGTAACTGGGATGGAGGGATCTTTTTGCAGTTCTGCCAGAACTTCCATCCCGCGCCGACCGCGCTGGCGGCGGAGATTGTCAGCGGAATCGCTGACATATTGCAGTTCATTGAGTACAAAACGGGGGATCAGCAAGCGCCCGGGAATGAATCCTGTGCGGGCGATATCTGCGATGCGGCCATCAATGATGGCGCTGGTATCCACAAGGATGCGGCGGCTGTCTTGCAAGCCGGTTTGTTCAGCATCCTTATCACCACCACCCTTAGAAATTGAGCGGAGCCAATGGTTGATATCTTTTCCGCGGGCAACAAAAATCACAATCCCCAGATAGCTGAAGAGGATCACTGCAACAAAGGGCAAAATACTTCCCAACGGCGGGGGAAGAAGTGATATTGGGTACGCTAACAACGCACCTGAAATTAACCCGACGATCAGCCCGACCAGTCCAAAGATCAGTGCTTGAGCGGAGACCTTACTGAGCTGTTTGCGGATGGCATTGATTGGACGAACGGAAATATAGGGCGCGATCAGAAAACCGATCAGACTGAACAGTAAAGTGATAATGATTTGGTAAATAACGAGCGCAATTGGGCTTGAAGTCCAGATTTGCTGTATGAATAATCCGATAGATTCGCTAAAAACGCCGCCGATGATTCCAAATAAAACCAATCCAATAATGCGTGCAATAAAATCTAATGACATAAATCCATCTCCTTTTAAGGTGCAAAAATAAATGAAATAATACCTGCTTAAATGATAGCATGATGGGTCGGATTAGTCAATTTTTTATTGAATTTAATTTATAAATTTCTAACTATTAATCAAAATTTCGCAGGCAAGTTTTTTGGAGAGTGAGGTTTGAATTTGCCTGTGAGGTAAGCTCCTGGGGAATCTTAAATACAAAAATCCCGGGTTATTGGCATTCATAACCCAAGTTTCTCATGGCTTATGATCACATATTTTAGGGTTGTGCAGGAGGAGGGTTTTTGACAGGGGGGAGGTTCTTTTTAAATTCTAATGCAGGTTGAATGGGTGTACCTGCTTCGGGATTGAGCAGCAAGCTGAGCTGGGCTAAGGCTTGAGAATCATAGGTACGGGCACCGCAAAGATCACAGATCCATGCAGGGAAATCTGGCACAGTGATCAGATCATCCCCCAGCCAGGTCATCAAGGTGGCGGATTGCAAGCGTTGTTTACCACCCTGGCAATGCCGGCAGGGCTGCACAGGCGGAAAATCTGTCATGGTAATTCTTTGGTGTTCTTCCCTCATATTATTCTGCTGTCTCTACATTGCCATTGTAGAATAGGATCACTGAACAGCCTGAACAACCTCAGGGCTCCTCAATAATTTGATTTCGTCAAACGGCCAATAAACCAGCAGGGCACGTCCAACGATATCTTCACGGGGGACGAAGCCCCACAGGTGTGAATCGCTCGAATGAATGCGGTTATCACCCAATACAAAATATTCGCTCGCCGGGACGACCCAGTTGCCGGTGTAGTTGGGTGGGTCGGCGATGTAGGGTTCGTAAAGCGGCTGGTCGTTGACATACACGATCCCATCTGCGATGCGGACTTCATCACCGGGCAGTCCGATAATCCGTTTAATATAGTCCTGCTCATTTTGCCCTGGCGCATGGAAGACAACTACATCACCGATAGAGGGTTCGGAAAGCTTATACGACACCTTATTGACCAGCAGGAAATTGCCCTCCCTCAGGGTGGGAAGCATGCTGATATTTTCAACCCGCACACGTTCAGTCAGCGCATCAATGGCGAGATATAGCACCAATGCCAAGAGGATTGTCTCAAGGGTATCAACGATAAATGCTACACAGCCAGAGCGTTTTGACTTGGATTCGGCGTTTAGGTTCTCTTCTTCGGGAGGCTGTTCGTATTGTATGTTATCTAACATAGATGTCACAAATGCTTTTCTTTGAATTTTATTGAGTTATTATAACCCATCCTGAAGTTTTGAAAATATCACTCCCTGCGCTTTTTGAATGCTAACCGGATGGGCGTCCCAAGGAACGGGTAATCCTTTCGGATCTGATTTTCTAAATATCGGATATAGCTGAAGTGGGCTAATTCAGGGTTGTTGACATACAACAGGAAGGTCGGTGGATCGCTGCGAACCTGGGTGCCATAGTAGATGCGCAGTGCCCTCCCTGTTTTTGAGGGTGCCGGGTGTCTATCCTGCGCATTCTGGATGATGCGATTGATCTGGGATGTGGTCAGCCTGACAAGCCGTTCTTCCTGAACTTGCAATGCCAGTGGTAAAACCTGGTCTACCCGTTTCCCCGTCAGGGCGCTGATGAAGATCATCGGCACGTAATCCATGAAATTGAGTTCTTGGCGGATGTGGGCTGTGTAGTCATTGATGGTGTAGGCATCCTTTTCAACCAGGTCCCACTTGTTGACGACAACAATCGCGCTCTTCCAGGCGTCTTTGATATAGCCTGCGATGTGGGTGTCTTGTGCCGTGATGCTGGTTGTAGCGTCGATCACCAGGGCGGCAACATCGGCGCGCTCAATGGCATTCATGCTGCGGATGACGCTGTATTTTTCTACACCGGGAATGACCTTGCCGCGCCGGCGTATGCCTGCAGTGTCAATCAGCGTGACTGGAATATCGTTGTAAACAAGTTTGGTGTCAACCGCATCCCGGGTTGTTCCGGGGATGTTACTGACGATCGCCCTTTCTTGCCCCACAATTTTATTCAGCAGGCTGGATTTGCCGACATTGGGTTTGCCGACAATCGCGATTTTTGCAGAGGTGTCTTCCTCTGTGTCTTCCTCGATGGCTTCGAGATGCCGGATGACCTCATCCAGCAAATCGCCAGTGCCAGTGCCGTGCAGGGCTGAGATTGCATACGGGTCGCCAATCCCCAACTCGTAAAATTCGGCTACAATCTGCCTGATTTTAGCGCTTTCCGCTTTGTTAACGACCAAAACGATTGGCGGATAAAGTTCGCCTTCCACATTGCGCTGCATCCGGCGGAGAATATTGGCAATTTCGTGGTCCGCAGGTGTCACACCGGTTTGACCATCGACAACGAACAGAATCACATCGGATTCCTGCATTGCCAGTTCAGCTTGTTCGCGAATCTGGTTGATGAAATCCTTTGAGCCAATCGACAAAGTGGACTGACCTCTCTCTTTGGAGGGGTCTATCCCGCCGGTGTCCATCACAAAGAAAAAATAACCGCTCCATTCCGCCTCAGCTAAAAGGCGGTCGCGGGTGGTGCCGGGCACTTCATCCACAATCGCCAGACGTTCACCGGTCAGGCGGTTGAAGAGTGTGCTTTTACCTACGTTGGGTCTGCCCACAAGGGCTACAATTGGTTTTGCCATAGGCGATGATTATACCCCATACACTTTCATAGAATGCAATAATGTTTTTCGTTCGAGATTGGTTTTAGGTGTGGTGTAAACAAAACACCCCGGTAAAAAGTATACACGGGGTGTTGATCATGTGCATTTTGCGCATCCATCAGGGTGTGGTTGTGGGCGTGACTGTTGGTGTCGGGGTGATCGAACCGCCCTGGTTCCCATTCCCTTCCACAATTGTGACTTCGATTGTGTTCGGTAAAATGGCATCCACCTGGACATCGCCATTTTCAAGGATCACTTCTGGTGCTAATTGATAGGTGCCTGGGCCACGGTCTGTCAGGTCGATGACGACCAGCAGGCTCGTGGGGTCGAGCTGTTCGAGAAGATTGAGCGGACCTGATAAGAAGACGTCCACAAATTGAGGTGAAATGATTGCTGTCAACCCATCTTGCAACCCCTCGGTCTGAACGGCAATATTTGAAAAGCTGATGCTGCTCTCAATTGGTTCGATGCCGATCTGGACGGTGACATTCTGACTGCCTACGACATTGAGGCCTTCAGGAAGGTTGAGTGCCACGCGGATCTCAAGGCTTTCACTGGCGCCGTTAAGATTGATGGGCGTCGTTTCGATGAAGCCCGGAATGCTTTCAACCAGGGTCGGATCGGATGAGAAAATGGTGACGGTCGGGGGCATCGAGTAAATGTTTGTCAGGCGGTAACCCGCAGCGATTTGTCCGCTGGTAACGATTTTCACCACAACGGTCCGGTATCCCCCACGCTGGGTGACAGGGATCAGAACCTCGATACTATCAGGTGTGATGGAAATCCCTTCTACTTCCTGCCCCTCTTCATCATAGGCGACTAAATCCACAATACGTTGAATGTCTTCCGAGGCATCTACAACACTGACTTCTCCCAAAACCTGATTGATAGAATCCACAAGCGTTTGAGGTCCTGAGATGGTCACATTTTCTGCGCTTAATTCGGGTTCCTGAACCTCGAAACCGATGGTGGGATTACCGATCATTTTGATCAGGATCGGGAATTCCCGTGTGATGACTGTGTCGAGTTTGATATAAACGGTTGCCGGGCTGAGGCGAACTACTTCTGCCGGCGATAGACTAATATTGATCTGGGGTGTGAGGGTATGCACGCCAGCTTCCAACCCCGAAAGATCGAGAACGGCAGTAATTAAGCTGCTGTCATTTTCGAGCTGGTCAAGAATGGATGCAGGCGCACGGACGGTCAATGTAACCCTATCGTTGATGTCATTGACGATCATCAGGTTTGGGTCCAACCCAAAAATCTCAAGGTCCACCTGTGAAGGATAAGCACGTGTTTGCGTTGGGTCGGATTGGGTGACTGCAAAAATCCAGACAGCGACCGCAAATACCAGTGCGGTCATAAAGGAGGGGAGATTTTTGATGATCTTCCTCAAAAATTTCATAACTCACCCCCATCATCTTTATTTTGACCAGATTTCTCCTTTTGAAATATAGACAGCAATTGAGAGAACAGGTTTTGCCCCCTGCCTGACTCGATGGGTTGGAAGAATGCATGCAGTGTGTTTTTGAGTCGTTCCATATTCAATCGTCGGATCATTTTGCCATTGTGGGCAATTGAGATGCTGCCGGTTTCTTCGGAAACAACCACGGCGATGGCATCACTGACTTCTGAAATGCCAAGGGCTGCCCGATGGCGTAAGCCCATCGTTCGTTCGGGCGAGCGGTTCAACACGCCACTGGCAGAGAGGGGCATCACGGATGAGGCAGAGACAACTTGATTATCCACAATGATGACTGCGCCATCATGAAGCGGCGTGTTGGGGTAAAAAATTTGTAGAAGCAGTTCGGGTGTTACCACGGCATTCATCGGGACGCCAGTTTGGGCATAATCGCGTAGAGTTTGCATGCGTTGGATCACGATCAAAGCGCCGTGGTGCCGCTCTGAAAGCCGGCCGCAGGCTTCGATCACAGCATCGAGGGTTTTTCGCAATTCATCTTCGTCGATGTCTCTTCTACGAGTGAAAAGTGTCACATTTCCCGCCCTGCCGACCTTCTCTAATGCCCGCCGGATCTCTGGTGCGAAAATTACCGGGATGGCGAAGATCAGGGCAGGCATAACGCTGTTGATCAGCCATGAAAATGCAGGAAGGTCAACCAGGCTGGTAACAAGCGCTAGCAAAACGATGATGAAGAACACACCTCTGAGGAGCACCAATACCTCGGTGTCCCTCAGCAGGATCAATAGAATTAAAAAGATGGATGTGACCAGGATAATATCCAGGACATCCGTCCATCCAAATCTTTGAAAGAGAAATAAAATGTCGTTAAAAATATCAGTCATTCGTTTGGGTCTCTATTGAACCAAAATCATGGTGTGTTTCAATGGGCTGGGATAAAACCTTGACCCACAGTTGTTCTTCTTGGTGACCGGTTACCCTGTTAGCTGCCTGCTGCCATGCCGGGTAAGTCAGTTGATCTGCCGCAATCAATTCGTAGCCAGATGTTTCGGGTTGCAGGTTTAATTTTTGACGTTTTGCTTCAGAAAGAAGCAATATTTCGGATTGCTGGCAGCGGGCGTGTTTTTCAAATGATTCTAAAATCATCTGAGAATCCTCGTCTACCGGGTCAATCGAAATGATTTCTTTTATGGCGCCGGTAAAATTCCAGTTTTCCCAAAATGTGATGGCTTTCGGACATTTATCTTCAATGATGACAAAAGCCATCAGGAAGCCCAGTCGTTGATATAAGCGGGAAAGATCTTCTTCCGCATGCTCTTGCCAGAAGGTTTCAAGCGAATCTTTCGCCACACACTGAAGGGTGTGACCTGCCCATCCCCGGGTTTTATTAAGGTGCAAAGTCTCAGTCTGACCGCTTAATGTAATTGTATCATTAAGTGCGTCTTGAACCTGCTGCCATGTCGAATGAAATGTTCCATCAGTGTGGATGATCACATCGGCGAGGTTTAGCTTGATCGATTGTGGGGGTTGTGATTCGATACGAATTCTGGCATCATCCTCAGTCATGCCCCGGGTTTCGATCAGGCGTGTAAATTGCAGGTCAGGGGGGATATGGCTGACCCATAAGGAATCACAGATTGAGGATATTCCTGCCTCGATCAGTTTGATGGCTTCGATGGCGGCAAAGGGGCAGGTATTCCTTTTCAATCTGGCTTGGATGGATTGTGTCACGGCGGGATGGATCAGTGATTCAAGCAATGCCAGTTTTTCTTCATCATTAAAGACGATGTCCCCAAGTTTTGGGCGTGAAATTTGTCCGTCAGATAAGAGGATGCTCTCGCCAAAGGCTTCAATTACCGCCTGATAGGCTGGGCCATTTGGGTAGAGCATACGGTGGGCGAGCACATCAGCATCTATTCCCAGTCCCCCTGAATTTGCCAGCATGCGCCGAACCACGCTCTTGCCTGTGGCAATATTCCCGGTAATGCCGATAACTCTAAACGGATTCTTCATTTCCTGGTCCCGAAATGAAGTATACCCTATTCTGATTCTGCAGATGGGGCGGGGGTGCTATAATTTGATTATGTTCCTCAAAATTTTAGCGCAAACAGCCGATGAACAATGCAATTTGAACCGGGATGAACCAGTCATTGTGGGCGTTTCTGGCGGTGCCGACAGCCTGGCATTGATGTATGGGTTGAACACGCTTGGATTCAACCTGGTGATTGCCCATTTAGACCACGGTTTGCGAGAAGAGTCTGCCCAGGATGCCAAATATGTGGCCGATTTAGCGGCGAAATTCAGCCTGCCCTTTGTGAGTGAACGGTTTGATGTTCAGAGGATCGCAGCGCAATCCAGACAATCCATCGAAGAAGCAGCCCGAGAAGTACGCTACCAATTTTTGTTCACACAGGCTGTCAAACATCAAGCCCAGGCTGTGGCCGTCGGCCATCATGCCGATGACCAGGTCGAAACGGTTCTCATGCATTTTTTGCGCGGCGCAGCACTGCCCGGCCTTTCCGGCATGGCTTACCGCCGGGTGATACCTGCTTGGGATGATTCGATCCCGTTGGTGAGGCCCCTGTTGAGCCTCTGGCGGGAGGACATAGAAACTTATCTTGCCCAAACTGGTTTAGACACGCGCATTGATTTGACCAACCAGGATACGACTTATTTTCGTAACCGTCTGCGCCATGAATTGATCCCGGAATTGGAAAGCTACAATCCGACCATTCGGCAGGTATTATGGCGAATGTCTGATGTGCTGCGAAGTGAAGACCAGTTCTTGGACAACCTAACCAATCAAGCTTGGAAAAGAATATTTATTTCTACGACACAGGATTGGATTGAATTAGACCGGCAAAAGTTCTTGGCTTGTGGAAAAGCGATCCAGCGGCGTGTGCTGCGTCATGCAGTTTCAATCCTGCGGCCTGATCTACGCGATGTCGGTTTTGATGCTGTTGAGCGAGGATTGGCTTTTATTGAATTCCCCTCTGAGCGCGGCGAAATAGACCTGGCGGCGCGGTTGAACCTGGTGATCATCGGGCAGACGCTGATTTTGAAGACATGGACGGCGGATTTGCCGGAATGGGGAAAGCCGTTATTGCCGGAAGCGGACACCCGCTTTCCCCTTGAGCCTGGGGATTCAGTTGACCTGCGCAATGGCTGGTTTTTGGACGTCGATTTGCTGCCTGAGAAATTGGCGGATGTTATGGATCACGTCAAAGCTCTTGATGCGGGGGTTGCCTGGCTTGACTTTGACACATTGGAAATGCCGCTCATTGTGCGCGGCCGGCGGGAAGGTGAGGGTTGGAAACCGCTTGGCATGGGTGGGCACACACAAGCGCTTTCGGACTTTTTCATCAATCAGAAGGTGCCAGAGCATCTGCGGGATGTCTGGCCACTGGTCAGTTCTGGGGGGCAGGTTGCCTGGATCTGTGGTTTGCGGCCGTCAGAGACGTTTAAGATCACAGCGGACACAAAGCACATTTTGCGCTTGCGCTTGGTGCAGCGATCTAATTAAGCATTCTATTCAATTTGGAAACATTCTAAGAGCAGATTATTCGTTTTCTGTTTCAGAGTCTGTGTCTGAATCGTCCTCGATTTCGAACCCTTGTTGTTTGGCAAGTGTGCGCAATTTACGCCGCACTTCCCTGAACTGAATTTTTGACACACCCAGTTTTTGGCGGATCTTTTCAGGTTCTTTGCCCTCTACCAGGTCAGATAGCACACTTGTCCAGCGGCACATATCGAAGGAGATGCGTTTATTAAAACCGCCAGCCTCCGTAATATCTTCAAGGATGTATTCTAACCGCCGTGCCGTCCATGGGAACAAGCGTTCCTCAGGTTCATACTGGGCAACGTATTCGTTAAAGGCTTCCACCCAGCTCTCTGAAAGCGGGATTTTGCGTTCTTTGTAGCGGTAACGGGGGTTGGTGTAGCGGATGAAGACATAGGCGTTTTGAGGGTCTTCTACGGAGAGATGATTGAGCGAAATATCTCGGCATTCCCCTTTTTTGATGGCTGTTTCAAGCAGCAACTTAATTAAGGTGTAGGGGCGAGCGTCTGGGGGATCGATCACACGCATGGCTGCCGCCGTATTGATCGCCTGTTTGACTTCTTCCTGGGTTAGAACATCAGGCAATGGGCTGGTCACGGTTCGCTGGACGAGTTTTTCAGACGGATTGACCAATAGGACAGCGCCGTTCTGCAGCCATCTAAAAAAGCTCTTGACCGATGTGATCCGGCGCGATAGGCTTTTGGGACTGCAGGGAACCCCGCGTTTGTTCTCAAGCCAATCTGTGAAGTTTTCAAGGTCTTTAAGCGTAATTTCGCCAATGGTTTTATCCGGTGGGAGGTAGGAGTCCAGCAGGTTGAGATCGGCAACAAAGGACTTAACGGTATACGGCGATCGTCCCTGGTCGTTTAAGAAAAACTTCCAGGCCTGGATGGCAGGTTTGAGAAGCGTTTTTTCAGTCAGATGGGCAGGGGTAACCTGTGATTCGGTGGTTTGGTTTGTCATTAAACCTCTCAATGCTGATAATTCGTGTAGTCAAACAACAGATTTAGTTTAAACCAAACCGCAGGGATTGTCAATTGCTTATTTCAGGCTGAGCGCTTCAACCAACAATGCCTGGATTTCGTCATATAGCGGGACCAGAACTTGTGCCCCCTGGTAGGTGACCCAATCATAAGCATAATCATAGCCAATCACGTAATTTCGAATGTCCCCATTATCATTGATTTTGCTAGCCAGGGGTAGCAAAGGCAGCACATCGCCAAGACCGATGTCGGTCTGAACGTAGGTACTGTAAACATCATAAATATCCGCAGCCATCAGGAGAGCATCAAGGCTCACCAAGCGGTCAAATATCGCTTTGATCACTTCCTGTGCCCTACGGGCGCGGTCAATATCACTGGTGGAGTAGCGTGAACGGACATACCACAGGGCAAGGTCGCCATCCATGTGAATCAAACCGGGGCCGACGCTGCACATCCCCTCGGGGTTGACCCACACCGCACAAGTATCGGTCAGATTTTGCGCGGCTTGCACATTGATGCCGCCCAGACTGTTGATCACAGACACGAACCCGTTAAAGTCCACCATCACATAGTGGTCCGGGCGAATCCCGAAATTCATTTCGAAGGTGTCTGCCAGCAGATCAAACCCGCCACGCGGAAAAGCGGTGTTGATCCGGTTTTCGCCATAGCCAGGGATTTGCACAAACAGGTCTCGCGGGAAGGAAATTGCGCTGACATAGCCATCTTTGGGATTGAGTGAGACCCAAACGATGACATCCGTCCGGAATCCGCCGTCATCGGGGCGGACATCCGATCCTAATAATAGTACGTTCACCTGCCCCTCAGGCTTTTGATAGACTTTTACCGTTGATGTCACAGATGGGGTGGATGTTTCAGAATCTGGCTCGGGTGTTGTACCCGCTGCTACTGAGCTCCCATCGGGTTGAAATGGTGTCGGAGTCGGCTCAATACTCATTGCCGTTTGGGTTTGCCTTGCATAAGCATAAGCAGGACTTTCGTTAACGCGAGAGAGGACGCCGCTGACCAGGATGAACCCAAAAAGACACAGAAGTGAAACAAAGATCACAATCACAACCACCTGATAACGTTGTGGAGGTTGTTGTCTTTTTTCAATAGTCCTGCGAGGGGTTCGTCTTGAAGACATGGTTGGCGAAATGACCTTATTTCTTTTGTTTATCCTGCTGTGATCCATACTAAAATTCATTATAGTCGATGAACCCGGTTTTTCAATCAATGATCCGCACGGGCAATTGGACCCTGAAAGTTGTAAAGGTGTGTTTTTTACTTCGCAGCCAGATCTTACCATTCAGCAAGCGGATCGCACGGATGGCATCACGTAGTGCCTGAACGCTGCCAACCCCTGAAATGACGGGGGCTTCACCGCTGAAGAGCGATTTTTGTTCTTCGCGGGTTAGACCTTCACCGTAATCTGTCACCTGGATAACCAGCATACCGGTTTCAAAGGATAACTGCTGATCGAGCTGGATCTTCCCATCAGGCAGTGTGACTGCCAGTGCATTATCCAGCAGCCCTCGTAGTATGGCATGGATCAGATCCGGATCGGTTTTAACCAACTGACGTCCGTTTGGGTTGATTAAATCCAGATGTACATTCTTTTGCTGCAACTCAGGCGTGAGATCCACCTGCACATTGGCCGCAATCGAATCCAGGCTGATGATCCGGCTTTGCACAGAGAGGCGGATCGGGCCTGTTTGCCCTTCTCTCGACTCTGCTTCTTTCAATCGGGCAGTCGTATGCGAAAGCGTTTGCTGAAGCTGATCACGCTCTGTGGTTAATTGACGAATTTCTGCCTCTAATTGTTCCAGCCTGCCGCTATCTTGTTGCGAGCGACCAATTTGATTTTCCAGTATTGTCAGCTGGTCTTGGAGTCGTTCAATTTTTTCGACTGATTCAATTTTCTCGATTTGATATCTCGCCTTTAATTGCTTGAGTTCTTTTTCCTTCTCCTGCAAAGTCGCATCCATTTCGTTGATCGTTAGCGTTAATTGATCCTTCTCATATTTAAAGGCGTTTCTTTCTGCCCAAATTTTTTGCAATTCTTGCTGTAATTTCTCATTCGGGTCTGCTGTGAAGAGAACTTTGGTTAACGGCTGTTTGATGGCATCCATCATTTGGCTGGTGCTTTCACCGAAGAATTTATTGGTGTAGGGTGAAAGTAAGATCACACCGCCCCTGGTTTCCTGATTTGGGGGTGATAGGGGGTAAGCGAAAAGGCTGCCGAGGCGCGGGTAATTGAATACCTCGCCTAAGGCTGCGCCATCTTTAGAAAGGGTTTCGCTGTTGGAGAGTGTGAGAGGTTCATTGTTCTCCCAGGCAGAGACGATTTGCTGTAATGCATCGCGCTTAAGGCTTGCATTGGGGAGATATTCCTCTCTGATCAAATCATATGTGGCGACCAATTGGACGATGTCTTGCTGTGGGTTCATTTTTATCAGGCAGCACATGTCTGCTGTAGCACCAAGTGCAATAGACCGTGCGATGATTTTGAATTTCTCTTCAGTTTTGTGTGTTAATGAAACTTGCAGCAGGTCATTGATCAAGGCTGGTTTAGTATCCACTAACGATTTGACGCCCAATCGCTCAGCGGCTGGTATGGCATTACTGCTGAGAGCTTGTGCTTTGTCCATTTCTCGATAGAGCAGATAGACCCCCGGGATACAGATCAATTGGGCTAATCTGACCACACCCATCAGAGGCGTTTGTACATCAGAAATAAAGATTTGAACAAAATGGGCTAATGTGAGAATGGCTAAGAATATCCCACCTAACTTCCAATGCGTGGGTTGGATGGAAATCAGCAGGATCAACCCGGTGAGATTCAATAAAATTGAGATAACTTCCCAAAAGATGAACAACCACTGGACATTGGTTGAAAGATTTTCGGTTTGAAGGTGAAGCGATGAGATGGAGATTCCACCGAACAAAATGAAGGCAATGCTCAAGAAAATACTAATCCCTTTGAACAAAAAGGATTTGTTTTCATCAATGAACAACCATCCAAACCAGGTGATGGTAAGCGCAGCAGCCAGACGTTCTATGATCCCCAGAATGAGGTTAGGTTGCGTGCTGCCTGAGAAATTTGAATGGGTGAAGAAGATAAGCAAAACTTGAATGAAAAGTAAAACGGCGCACCCAATCAGAATGTGGATGGCCCCTTGCTTTTCGTCCGTTTGGCGCAAGCGGATGATGCAAAAACTGATCACCACTGACAAAATCAAGATGATGACCAGGTGATATATCAGACCGCCTGGCGGCTGTGCAAAGATTTGAAAGAAACCTGAAATTCCGTTGCCCATGAGATGATCGTTTCCGTATGTTCGGTTGTTGTCGGTTACTTATGAGATTAATGCAAGTTACATTCCAGTATTGGTGATATTGATAGCCAGGATTGATGATAAATGATAATTCATCATCTCCTTATTTCTACCACAACACCATCCTCTGCCCAGTAATAGAGGTCTTCTGCGGCTGCCAGATCGAGGATGATGCAGCCGTAGGATGCTGGAGAACCGAGTGTGCTTGCCCACAATCGTCCCCCACCAGAAAGCAGCGGTAAGCCGTGAATGCCGTTCATGAAACCTGGCCACGCCTCGTAGATGCCCATAAAATGCGGCATATAAAGGTCCCAGTTGGAGGCGTAGGCATTGATCACATGAGACTGAATCTGGAAGATCCCTGGCATGGTGGGTGAATCAGACATGCCTGTGCTGATAATGTGCGAATTTCTCACCTCGCCGTTTTCATAGACGGTCATGCGCTGCTCGCTGATGTCGACTACGATGCGTTTTTCTGGCACAACAGGCAGCGGGAGCAGGATGTTCTTTGAGGGGATGGTGAGAGTCATCCCGGCTGTGATGTTGGCTGTGGTCAACCCGGGGTTGGCATCAAGGATGTGCCACATCGGCATTCCAAGTTTAAGCGAGATCGCCCACAAGCTTTCACCTGCGCTGACCTGATAGGTGGTCGGGCTGCGCGAGATACCGGCGCGGATCGATTCCCCGGCTGTCCATGCTTTGCTGATGGTTTCTATTGGCGGGACCTCTGTCAAGGTTCGTTCATCTCCTAAATTACCTTCCCATTCAGCGATCAGGGATTCGATATCTTCTTGCTGAATGGAAAAGTTAACGGCAAAGGAATCAGGATCTACAACCACCCAGGTGCGTTTAATCTCTTCCGGCACTTGCCATGTGAAGGTTTCATCGGTGATGGGGTCGTATGCCGTGAGTTCCATGCGTGTTCCCACAACAGCATCTACATCATCCAAAACATGGGAGAGGTCAGCAATTTCGGGCTGGAGTGTTTGAGAATAAAGTGTTGCAGATTGCGAAGTCAGGATATTGAACGCATCTAGGTAAAGATGGTTGAGAGTCTTTTCGATGTCAATTGCCTGCCCTTGTACGGCAGGTGTTGCTGCCCAGGCACCATCCTGATAAACAATCCCGGCATTTTGGGGCGGCACCTTCAGTTCATGTGCGATTCCTTCAAGGGTTTGGCGTGCAAGATCCTCGTCGTAATACATCACGGGGAAGATGACCTGCGCTTCGCCTGCGAACACTGCGCGGATATCCACAAAAGGCGTGGTGGAGCGTCCGATTTGGTAGGCGGCGTTGGCTGTTTCCACGGGATCCACCCAGTAGCCCAGGTCCTGCGGGGATAATGCGTATTGCACATCGGGGTCACCTGGTGAGGTAACCTGGATTTGGCGATCCCGGTTCCATGCCTGGTCAATCCACTCGGCGGTGGCACTGCGGCTCATCATGCCCACATTTTTATCGCCGACAAACACACTCGGTAGGTTGAGTGCGTTCGCTTGAAAATAGATAATCACCCCGCTGATTGCAACCGTCGGCAGGATGATCAGTAACGCAGAAAGGCTTACCAAAATGGCAGCCCATTTAGAATTTTTTGATTGCTTTCTCATATCTTTTTTCTTTTGTTGTTCTTTAAGTGACCATGCACCGTGGAATCTTGCAATGTTGGTCCTTACGTTGTCGATTATATCTCAATCTAATGACGGTCCGGCTCGCCAATTAGTTCCAGGCTGATCCGTATGTTACTTTCATGGATGCATTGATTGTGCCAGTTGGAATTTAGGGAGAGGTTCCTTGTTATAATACAGGTGTTAATGGTAGAAATTCTCGCTGTTGCGTTTTTATAGTGATGATAAAGGAACATTGATGTTAATCCGTTTACTGCTATGGGTTTTCAGCCTTTCAGCCCTGGGATGGTTGACCTTCCCTTTGACTTACCGATTGTTTAACAAATTGCCTGACCGGGGTTTTGGACTGAGCCGAATTTTTGGTCTGTTGTTATGGGGTTTTATTTTCTGGTTAGGTGGCGTGTTGAACTTGCTGCAGAACACCCCGGGCGGCATCTTATTTGCCCTGGCTGTGCTGCTCGTTTTCAGCCTGTTGGCAGGCTGGGGGCGCTGGCGTGAGATTTGGGATTGGCTTAGACAACACAAACGCTTGATAATGGTGATGGAAGGGGTGTTATTGGCGGGTTTTGCCTTTATGGTGCTCGTCAGGGCAGCGGACCCATCAGCAACGGGAACAGAAAAGCCCATGGAATTGGCATTTATCAACGCCATCATGAGGTCAGAGTCTTTTCCGCCAAACGATCCCTGGCTTTCGGGTTATGCAATCTCGTATTATCACTTTGGGTATATTCTGACGGCAATGCTGGCTAAGGTAACCGCGACCAGCGGGAGTGTAGCCTTCAATCTGATGCTGGCGGCGGTGTTCGGCATGAGCGCCTTAGGCGCTTACAGTATTTTGTACAATATGTTAGCAGTCTTTGGTCGCAAAGTCCAAAAGGTGACAAATAAGATAGCCTGGGCATTATTTGGGCCTTTGTTTTTACTGTTTGTCAGCAACTTGGAAGGTGTGCTGGAGGTGCTGCATGCGGCTGGCGTGGGATGGAATGGTGCCAGCTCTTCCGCGTTTTGGCGCTGGGTCAACATTGAAAGCTTGCTGACTGCGCCTGCTCAGCCTACCAGCCTTGTTCCGCAGCGATTTTGGTGGTGGTGGCAGGCTTCCCGTGTGATTCATGATATTGATTTGCTGGGGAATGTCAGCGGCTTGTCGCCAATCGATGAATTCCCGGCGTTTTCATTCGTGCTGGGTGATCTGCATCCGCATGTGCTGGTGATACCGTTTGTGATGCTGCTGGTGGGGTTAGCGCTAACCGTCTACCTGGGAGGGTTGGATGGCAAGATTAAAGTGTTCGGCCTGACACTGCCTTACCGGTTTGACTTATTCGCCATATCAGCGATCACATTGGGCGGGATTGCGTTTTTAAATACCTGGGATCTACCGGTTTATTTTGCTTTACTGGTGGGTGCTTACCTGATGCGCAGGGTGGTGTCGCATGGGTGGTCTTTGGAGCGGGTGATAGAGACACTCAAGCTGGCTTTGCCTTTGGGTGTGTTTTCTGTGCTGCTGTATGCACCATTCTTTATCAGTTTTCAGTCGCAAGCAGGGGGCATTTTGCCTAACCTGATTTACCCGACCCGGGGCTTGTATCTGTGGCTGATGTTTGGCACTTTATTCATCCCGATGTTCCTATTATTTGGCTGGTTATTACGCCGTAAATATCCGGCGGTTTGGGGGTTGGGCAGCGTTGTGGTGCTGGCATTAATCGCACTGTTGGCGCTGCTTTCAATGCTGTTGGGGTATCAGATCTCGAAAATGGATATCGGTCAGCAGGTGATCGCGTCACAGGGCGAGCGCTCTTATGGCAGCTTGCTGCTTTCGGCAACTCTGCACCGGCTGGGATTCGGCATCACCCTGTTGACGCTGGCTGGTCTGTTGATTGGGGGATCCGCCTTTTTGTTTGGCAAGCTCGGTAAGCTCGGCAAGCAAAGCGGTGAAGGCGAACAAGCAGACGTCCTCCCCTTTGTTTTATTGATGATTGTGCTTGGCGGTGTGATGGTTTTGGCACCCGAATTCGTTTACCTGCGTGATAATTTCGGCGCTCGAATGAATACGGTGTTTAAGTTCTATTACCAGGCGTGGATGTTGTGGTCATTGGCAGCCGCTTTTTCATCGGTTGTTTTGTTGACGCGAGGGCGTTGGTTTAGCAAGATCGTTGTGATGATCTTTATCTTATTAGGCCTGGTATATCCCGTTTTGGCATACCCGACCCGTACCGATGGCTTCAAGTATCCGCAAGGGTTTTCGCTGGATGCCAGCACCTACCTGGCACAGTCACAACCCAATGAGGCCGCTGCCATCGATTGGCTTTCGCAGGCGCCGGTGGGTGTTTTGGCTGAAGCTGTCGGGGGGCAATATTCGGGTTATGCCCGAGTTTCGACTCTTTCGGGGCAGCCGGCGGTGTTGGGGTGGCCGGGGCATGAAGGCCAGTGGCGCGGGGGTTACACTGAAGTTGGCAGCCGCGAACCCGATATGCGCACATTGTATGAAACACCCGATTGGGAGACTGCCCTGGAAATTATCCAGCGATATGACATCACTTATATTTATGTGGGCGGTTTGGAACGCAGCACCTATGCCCTGAATGCAGATAAATTTAACCAAAACCTTGCGGCTGGCTTTGAGCAGGGCGGGGTTGTTGTGTATGTTGTCCCCGAGACATTGCAGCAGTAATTGCCAGCTTAAGAAGGAATGATCGATTTTTCAAGGTTTATGGCGGCATGTTTTGTGGTAGGATTTTGAGGAATTTATTTTACGAAAGGCAAGATTTATGATGGTAAGAACACGATTTGCACCCAGCCCAACAGGATACATGCATATTGGCAACCTGCGCACGGCGCTGTATGCTTATTTGACCGCCCGCCGGCATGACGGCACATTCATCCTGCGGATTGAAGATACCGACCAGGAAAGGAATGTGCCTGCTGCCCTCGCTGCGATCTATAAGGGCTTGCAACTGGCTGGCTTGGAATATGATGAAGGGCCAGACAAGGACGGCGGTTACGGGCCGTATGTGCAGTCACAGCGGCTTGATATTTACCATGAATATGCTGAACAATTGCTTGAAATGGGCGGGGCATACCGTTGTTTCTGCAAAAAAGAAACGCCACTGGCAGAGGATGATGCACCTGTGAGGCGCGACCCATGCCGGTTATTGACAGATACGCAGATCGCTGAGAAAGTGGCTGCCGAAGAATCCTTTGTGATCCGCCAGCGCATTCCTGAAGAGGGCAGCACCACCTTCACTGACCATGTGTATGGTGAGATCACGGTTGAAAATGCACAGTTGGATGACCAGGTGTTGCTGAAATCGGATGGCTTCCCCACCTATAATTTTGCGAATGTGGTTGATGACCACCTGATGGCGATCACCCATGTGATGCGCGGTCAGGAATATCTTTCATCGACGCCTAAATATAACCTTTTGTATCAAAATTTTGGCTGGGAGATCCCGGAATATGTCCACCTGCCGCTGATCATCAAAGAAGATGGCACGAAGTTTAGCAAACGGCTCGGCGACCCATCCTTTGAAGACCTGGTCAGTATGGGCTACCTACCCGAGGCAATCATCAACTATATTGCGCTTCTGGGTTGGAGCCCGGGCAACGATCAGGAATTCTTTACCCTGGCAGAGCTGGAGAAAATTTTCAGCATCGACCGGATCAACAAGTCTAGTGCCGCTTTTTCGTTTGATAAGCTGACCTGGCTGAATGGTGAGCATATCCGTGCCCTTTCGTTGGATGAATTCCACGCTTTGGCTCAGCCCTATTACCCTGATGCGCTGAATGCCTATGACACCCGCAAGATCAGCGAGCTTGTGCAGGTGCGCACTGAACGCCTGACGGATATCCCCGAGATGTTGTCTTTCTTTGAGGAAGTTCCTGACTATGAAATTGAGATGTATGAACACAAAAAATCGAAGTGTGATCCTGAGATCAGCCTGGTGATCTTAAGCGGGGTTGTGCCAGTTTTGGAGGGAATTGAAACCTGGGATAATGATCATCTTTTTGAGGTGCTCAAGGCTTATGGGCAGGAGAAGGGTTATAAAACCGGCACGGTCATGTGGCCGATCCGCACAGCGCTCTCCGGCGTGGGTGCAACGCCTGGCGGTGCTACAGCCTTGGCTGAGGTGCTGGGTAAAAAAGAATCGCTGCGCCGGATTCAGGACGGCATTGCGAAACTTAAGACTGCGCTTGAATAGTATTAATCAATTGAGTTAGGAATCAAACCAATAAATCAAGAAGCGCCCATGCGGGTGCTTCTTCTTTATAATTTTAACCTCACAAATGTCAAATGACTAATTTTTTAAGGGGAATTTTTGTGCAGCACATTGCCAGTGTTCGTTTAACAGGTCGTAGAAGGCTGCTTGATCGTTTATGCCAGTGACAATCAAAACTTCATGTCCTGCACCTGTTTCATCTTCAATCAGCATGCCCCTGGTCATGCTATCTAAGTCTGAACCCAAAGTAAAAGGGCGTAAATCGAAGATTTCGGGATGGGTCAGATAAATCGCAGGCAAAAGGTCCCAAAGGTAGAAGACGCTGACACCACAATACAGGCTAAAAGCCGCCAGCCATTGAATGAGGACAGCTTTCAACCACGCTGGCCAATAGTCCGCTTTGCAGATATCTTTCAGACCGAATGGCGCATCTAAACACGCCTGCGCTGAAAAAACGGTGACCGGGCAAGGTGCCCTCAAAACAAATAAGGCTGCTTCGGGGTTGGTTGATAAATTCAACTCAGCCAAATTCCGATAACCAAGCTTAACCGGTTCGAGATAGCCGCCCATGACGACAATCTGCTTGAGTTTGGCGTAAAAATCCGGGTCGAGGATTGAGGCACTGTGCAGATTGCCCAGCGGTCCAGTTGCAAGGAGTGTGATTTGATGCGGAGAGTCGTTCACGATCTCCACCAAAAAGCGCGCCGCCGGGGTGTCTGGGTTTTGACCGGGTGCCGCTTCACCCCGTAGGACAGGGAGATTGAGTTGTAAGCGTTTATTGAGCTTCTGGGTTTGTGCATACACCTGCTCGATCTGACCATTGCCGAAGGTGGTGGTGATACCAAGCAGCTCGATTTGCGGGTCACCCAGCAGGTTGAGCAGGGTCAGTCCATCATCCACCTCTTTTAGGGGTAAGCCCAGGGTGTTGTCGCAATCGAAGATGATCCTCTTTGTCATCAGGTAACCTCAATCCATATTCATGTAGGGGTCGAACAGGCTGTGGACAAATTCAGGGTCAACATACATGGAGAGTTTTCTAAAGGTGTCCTCATTTTTTAGCAGGTGCTGATTTTGGCGATACTGCACCCAGGCCATCGCACACCAGGAAACACCGCGCAGGCAATTGAAGGGATCGCGCAGGCGGGTGCGCTCTTCAATCGTATCCCGCAGGTGTGGGTCTTTGAGTTCGGATTTGTAGGCAGCTATCATTTCAGCTTTATCTGCCTCGCTCATACGGTAATCCGTTTTCCACAAGGTGGTGGTCGGCACCCGAAAATGAGAAAGGTCCTGAGACGGGTCACCCCACAGAGGTTTTTCCCAATCGACGAGGTGGAATGTGCCTACCTCCCGGTTTACGATCCAATTGGTGTTATTGACCTCTGTGTTGATGATGCAATGCCACGGGTCGTTGACGTAGTAGGTTTCTCGCAAGCGAGCCTGGTTTGCCCAATCGAATATCTCTCGCAGGTAGGTTTTGAAGGCTGGGTCCGCCAGTTCAGAGTCGAGGTAAACCTGCGCCATCCGCTGACAGCGTTCGTAGAGCAAGGTAAGGGGTTTTTCTTCGTGGATCAGATGGTTCATTTCATCAGGGATTTCAAGCTGGTGAAAGCGAGCCATAAGGCGAGCCGCATCCGGATTGTCACGCTGATAGTCCAGCCGTTCCCCGGGTAAATAAGCCATACCAAAAACGCCATAGGGCACATATTGGAAGGAATTGTCGAGAAAGTAGGGCGTGGGGCTGACTTTAGCAGGCATCAGGAGCTGCAAGGTTTTGAACTCATAGGCAATTTGGTCTGCCATCGAAAGTCCGATCTGTGACCCGGTGTTGAAGCGCAGCACCCATCGGGATTTCCCCTGCTGGACGAGGAAGTTCATGTTGTATTCGCCCTGCCCCAGCGGTTGAACATTGAAAGGATCAAGCGGATCCCAATCGGGCACACCCTGTGGCTGTGCTTTAAGCAGGTAGTCTTTAGCTGCGGGCAGATAAGATTGGATGGATAGATCGGTCATTTGTACACTTTGTCAAAGTATTTGATGGTGTGATGATTATAGCAAATTGTGGTACTGCGGGTGAGTGGTGATTGAGAAACGTCGTTTGTAGAAAAATGATTTTCTGACAGGGTATTTGAGGTTGGGCGAAGGCTTATTTTTTCGTCGATCGGTATCGGTCAACGAGGTGCAGGATAGCCAAGCGGGGATGGTGGAAGATCATGCGCGGACCGGCATAGCGCATCACCTTGCGGATTTCCTCCCGCATCTCAGGGCGGTAGCAGTGCACGGTGCATTGATCGCAAGTGGGTTTTGCCGCGCCAAAGGGGCAGCGGGCGATCCGTGCGAGGGCGTAATTAGCCAGGGTTTGGCATGCCTCACATCGCCCGTCTGCGGGGGAGTGATGGTCACGGCAATAAAGTGTGATCATCTTTAGGACGGTTTCGCGTTCTCTCTCGAGGCGGTGATCGGTGTTCATCGGGTGTTAGCGTTTCTATTCAGGTTTTTGGAACAAAACAACGCTGTCATTGATAAACTTTACCCGCAGATGATCCCTTTCGGCAAGAAAGCGGAAGGTGTGCCGGCTGTAAAAACTTACATGGGTGGCATCTGTGATGTAGTGCATGTCGGCGAAGGTCTCGGGGTGCTCAACCAGTTGAGTCATGATCCCCAGCCAGCCGCCGGGTTTGACCAGGCTCACTAAAAGTGACCATTCTTTAGCAGGCTCATAGAAGTGTTCGATGGTCTCGGTGCAGGTCACAAAGTCATAGGTTGAATTAAGGGATTGTGTGTCTGGGGCGTAATAAGGGTCGTAGACCGCCATCTGATAGCCCTGTGCTTCCAGCATCTGCGCCAAAACGGGTTGCGGTCCGCTGCCGAAATCCAGGCCCCTCAGGGGAGGCGGATCAAGGTGATCGAGCAGGGGTTGAGTGAATTGCTGGAGAAATTGGCGATAACCGCGGTCTTCGGGGTCGTTTTGGTGCAGGTCGTAGCGGGCTTTTTCCTCGCTTGGGTGAAGGAGGTGCTCCCGGGCGGCGAAGATCAAACCGCACTGGGGGCAGCGGTAATAAACACGGCGCGGTCCTGTGTAGAATTCGTTGGTCTGAGGGTGATTACACAGTGGGCAAGCCTGATTCATGCTGGCGTCTGATGGTGGGAATTGATTGCTCACGGTCCGTCATTTCACCTGAAAATCACGCCGCAGCAGGACCAGCGGGTTGGGACCGATGCCCGGCAGCCAGAAGCGCCAGGCTTTGCGGAAATCAGCATCTGTCATCCAGAACAGATGGCGGGGATGATTCTCCCAGGAATTGATGAACCCCCAGGGTGTACTATGCGCATTGCCTGCTTTGTGGGTGGGGTCGAAAGCTGCAAAGATCATACTGTGACCGCCAGCAGCGCGGGTGTAATTCCGATTCCAGGCTGAACCGTCGTAATAAATGGGCGGAGCCTGCCTGGGCAGCCAGATCAGGGTGACAATTGGGATGATAGCGGGGTCAGATAGCAAGGCCGGTAATAATTCGGGATCGCCTTTATGATAAGATGCTGTGACGGGCAGATGCTGTGTTCGCGCCAGGTGGCGGACAATGCGCACCTGCATGCGAGGGGTGACTGCCCACCCCGGGAAGACACGCATCAACCTGCCCCGCCACCACAGCCGATCGATTTCATTCGAGAGTTCGCCAGGATCGATGTTGACATCAAGCAGCAGGCGCAGCCCGGCAGCGATGACGTGGAAAGAGCAGGTGTTTCCGACCTGGCGCATCTGACAGGCTGCCAGTTGACCTTCATCCAATCCATGCAGGGTCTGGCGGGACAAATTACTCCTTCACAATAAGTTTGCCAGGAATGTCGTCAAATAGGTGTTTTTCCTCCAGCGCCGACCACATCAACCCCTCGCTGTTAAAGCCATTTTCCTCATCATAGGTGTAGACCCCGCTTTCTAAATCCCTGGTGACGCGGTCGAGCCATGCCTGGAGACTCCCCGCAATCAAGGGGCGTTCTGGCTGGTCTTGCTGAAAGAGGATCACCTGGCCTGTGCGTTGTTGGTCGGTCGGGTCCATATCCAGGCAAAAGTATTGCCCCGAGTCACTGCTGACGATCGGCAGCCAGCCAGGATGCCACCAATCGGGGCGGATGTAAGGCGGTGTTTGTGGCGACAAATCCTCGAAGGCGCCTTTTTCGGCAATTTTGCTGATCCAACCCCAGGCAGCCTGAATTTCAGCAATTGGCATCAGCCGCCAGTTGCCGATCATGCCCGCTGAGGTTTTTGTCTCGCCATCGGCAAGACGCAACAAACGACGCAGGTCATCGGGGATCGTCAGGACGATTTTTTGTTCTAAGTTATCAATGGCGCTGTCGGCAGCCGGCGGCCGGAACGAGATTTCCGGTGCATGTGCTTCTGCCCAGACCTGCAGTTTATTGAACGATTCATTTACAGAAAGGGGTTCAGTCATGATCATTTTCCTGTTTTATTTCGACGATGTCGCTGGGGTGGTTTATTGTGGCCTGTGATCGTTTCTTTTTGCTGTTTTTTGCCCGCCGGGTTCTTTTCGACGAATAGTTTTTCCCCGGTGAAGGGATCCATTTCTGTCCAATACATCACGCTGGCGTAGGTGGAAGGTGTGGGGGTGAAAACCTGCACCTGTTCAGGCAGCACGCCGAGCTTTTGGCTGGCAAAACGCTTTAATTCGTGCATGTCGCCTAATGTGCAGCCCGGGTAGGCAGCGATCAGGTAATAACTGAGGAACTGCTTTTTGCCTGCTTTGAGGTTAGCGGCATCAAATTGACGTTTAAACTCGAGCAAAGTGCCGTTGTCGGGTTTGCCCATGCGCGCCAGAACCTCGGGTTTGGTATGCTCGGGAGCAATTTTAAGTTGACCTGACACATGGTACTCAACCAGCTCTTTGAGATATTCTGCGCCGTTTTTTGTATCGGAAAGCACCAGGTCATAACGCAGACCGGAGCCGACAAAAACTTTGTCAACGCCTTTGATCAGACGCAACTTGCGCAAGAGCTCAATCTGCTGGCGGTGATCAACCGGCAGGGTAGGGCAGGTTTCGGGGTAGAGGCAGCGTTTGTCCTCACATGGTCCTCGCCGTAATTTGACCGGGCACTCGAACCCATACATATTCGCGGTAGGGCCGCTCAGGTCATAGATGGTGCCCTGGAAATCAGGCAGTTGTGCGATTGTTTGGGCTTCGGCAAGGATCGATTGTTGGCTGCGCCACTGCACCGTGCGCCCCTCGTGCACCGCGATCGCGCAAAAATTACACTCGCCGTAGCAGCCGCGGTGGGTAGGGATGGAGAACCGGATGGTCTCCAACGCCTTGACCTTGCCCTGCTTTTCATAATAGGGATGCTGGGCGCGTTCATATTCCAGCGCGTAGACCTCATCTAACTCTTGTTGAGTGAGATTTGGATAGGGTGGATTTTGGATCAAATAGCGGTCAAAATGCTGCTGCGCTAACCCTTTTGCGCTGAGCGGGTCATTGTTGTGGTAAAAGCGGTGGAACATCTCGGTGAAAGCATCTTTATTCTCGGCAACAAGTTCATAGGCGGGGAGCTCAATGTATCCCTCAGGGGCGGATTTGCCGATGTAACATAACCCGCGGATACCGGTCGGGTCAGCGCCCTGATCGAGTGCTTGAGCCAGCTCGTGCACGGCACCTTCAGCCATGCCATACAACAGGTAATCTGCTTTGGCGTCGAACAACACCGAACGCCGGATAGCATCGGACCAGAAATCATAATGCGCGATGCGGCGCAGGCTGGCCTCAACCCCGCCCAATACAATGGGCACAGTGTTCTTGAAGTGGCGCCGGATCAGGTTGGCATACACCAGCGTCGCCCGGTTAGGTCGTTTTGTGTTTTGACCGCCCGGGGTATAGTCGTCTGCCCTGCGCGGGCGACCGGTTGCGGTGTAGTTGGCGACCATTGAATCGACACTGCCGGCAGTCACTCCCCAAAAGAGACGCGGCTCGCCCAGCCGGGTGATATCCACGGCGGATTGAACATCGGGTTGCGCGATCACACCGACTTTGAAACCAGCATCCATCAGGACCTTGCCGATGACGCTCACACCGACGAAAGGGCTGTCGATGTAACTGTCGCCGGTGATTAAGATGACATCGAGTTGTGACCAGCCGAGTTCTTGCAGCTCGGTTGGTGTGGTGGGGAGGAACATAAAACTGCCTTTATTAGTCTGATTTATCCCTTTGATTTTACCTTATCACATGCAGATGATACAGCGGGAGAGATGTGACCTGGTTGGTTGGCCTTGCATCTCCAAACCAAAACCTAACTCGGCTGAAACACGATCCTGCAAATTAATAGAGGTAAATGATTTATAATTATTAAAGAATTAAATGGAAAATTTGACTTAAAATATTTATTCACAAGGGAAAGGAAACCAGATGACACATCCATTTATTGAACACCTTTTAAAGGATCACAACAAGCAGAGAGATTTTGCTGAAAAACTATCGTCGGCAGAGAACAGAGAAGATAAGGAGAAATACCGCCAGGCGCTTTACGATGCCCTTTATCCCCACATACAGGGTGAGGATGCCTCGATCTTTGATTTCTTGTCGGGTAAAGGCGAAGAGGCTCGAGCCGGTGCGCTGGAAGCCATGCAGGAGCACCATGTTGACCGCTGCCTTTTGAAGGAATTGATGGCACTTGACCTGGATGATGAGGTGTTTACAGCGAAGGCGAAGGTATTGCAGGAAGTGAATGATCATCACCTTGACGAGGAAGAAGAAGAACACTTCCCCCTGCTCCAATCCCTGGCGACAGATGCAGAGCTGGATGAACTCTTTGAAATCTATGAAACAACGGAGCATGAGATCGAAGAGGATTAACTGGCCGATTCCCACCTCATAAATTATAAAAAACCTCCTCGAATGAATTTTGAGGAGGTTTTTTGTTATGTTTTAATTTGCTTTGCTGGGCAAAGTTGTTTTTGTTGTTACTCACCGATGATCTTGACCAATACGCGTTTGCGTCGGCGACCGTCAAACTCGCCATAAAAGATCTGTTCCCATGTGCCAAAGTCCAGCTTGCCGTTGGTTACAGCCACCACAACCTCACGCCCCATGATCTGGCGTTTGAGGTGGGCATCGGCATTGTCTTCACCGGTGCGGTTGTGCTGATATTGGCTGGTGGGTGCATGCGGTGCCAGGCTTTCCAGCCACTGCTCATAATCCTGATGTAAACCCGATTCGTCATCATTGATGAAAACCGACGCGGTGATGTGCATGGCATTGACCAAACACAGCCCCTCTGTGATGCCGCTCTCTTGCAGGGCTTCACGGACCTGCGGGGTGATGTTGATCAACGCACGGCGGGTGGGGATGTTGAACCACAATTCTTTACGATAACTTTTCATTCAGCCCTCCTTTAGTTTTTCGTTTGCTTCTAAACATAATCCTACCCGTTTAGCGCTCGATTTTAAAGGACGCCATCATCTGATCCAGCAGCTCAAGGCTGGGGGTAAAGCTGGCTGGGTTCTGGGCTTCAAGCCAGGCAAGGGTGTTGGCGATGTAAGAATCCCAGTTGTCAGTAAAAGCAGCCCAATCATCCACCACGCCTTCGGCAGGCAACCCGGGATGCGTGACTGGCAGAATGGCAGTGATGTAGTAGCGGTTATCCTGTGTGAGCCCCTGATAGGTGTAGAACAAATTGGTGTTATCCACGGGATAGAGCGCCTGGCCATACATGGTCAGGTAGCGGACGCCGGAGCCGCTTTGAAAATCGAAGTATTCAACATTGGCAGTGAAAACCTGCGCTGCATTCCACATCGGTAAGAAGGGTAGGTTGCTCATGTCCCCACCGCCAGGGCGGTTGATGAGCGCTTGCTGCAATTCGGCGATGATGTTTGATGCGCCAGTGCTGATGGCGCGGTATTCCTCAACGGGGTAGATGCGGATGATGGGTGTGTGAAAGTGGTCGCCGACCGCATAGTTTTCAAATGTGAATTGGAAGTGGGTTGGATAAGTCTCGCCAGGCATGGATTCCTCACCCAGGTTCTGGCCCGGTATCGTCACAATAAAGGTGCCCTGGGCGATCGCGGGGTCAAATGAGAATGAAATCCCTTCATAGCTGACATCCGGCACTTCTGGTTCGATGACTTCGGTGGGTTGCGGGATGACAATCTCCGTGTTTTGTTCTTGAGGCGCTTCTTGCGGTGGAAAGGTTGGTTTCTGTTCTCCCATAGCGATTTGGGTCTGCTGCAGGGATACCAATGTTTGTTGAATGCTCAGTTCAACATCCTGTGTGCCGCCAGGTGTATTGATAGTGCAGGCCAGGCTGGCTAAAATCATCGTCAGCAAAGCAAACAGGAAAAATTTTAACGAGTGCAAAGGCTTATTCATTTTTTGCTCCTGGGTTGAGAAAAGTCGTGGAGAACAAGTGTATTTTATAACAAATTTTCGTTTTTTACTATATACAGTGAAAAAATAGTTTTAGTTGTTCATGAATAAGAACAAAGTCTGTTAAAATAAGGGCAAATAGATCATTTAGCAACGAGAGGATGGACACAAGATGAGGATAGATCAGCTTGGCAAGGGTGAATGGCGTTTGAGCAAATTGGGCGAAGCGGATTGGATCCCAGCGACCCTGCCCGGAGAAGTCCATGTTGCATTAATGGCGGCGGATCGCATCCCGGATCCCTTTGTTTCAGATAATGAGCGGCATGTTCAATGGGTTGCTGAAACGGATTGGGAATTTGAGGGGCGGATTTCCGTCTCGGATGAGTTGTTAAATGAGGATCGGGTTTGGCTGGAATTTGATGGCCTGGATACGCTGGCTCAGGTTTTCTTGAATGATTCCCTGTTGGGTGAGACCGAGAATGCCTTTCGCGCTTATGCTTGGGAGGTTAAGCAACATCTGAACCAGGGTGAAAATTCAATTCGGATTGTGTTTCACTCACCTGTGAATTATGTCAACCCCTTGCATGAGGCACAACCTCTGCCGTCACCAACCGAATCGCTGCCGGGCGGTCCGTATTTACGCAAGGCGCCCTGTCAGTGGGGCTGGGATTGGGGGCCAAAATTACCCCCGATCGGCGTTTGGAAGGATGCCCGACTGGCGGGTTACTCGGATGCAAAAATTGAAACGGTCCATCTCCGGCAGAAACACTTGTTCAGCGGCCGTGTGGTTGTCACAGCAGATGTCGTTATCAAAAAGTGGTCTGACACGCCTTTGCAGCTCTGCCTGACCCTCACAGACCCTGATGGGAAGACCTTTGCAACGACCTGTAAGATGATGAAATCCTCTGCGGTTGTGGAAATTGAAATCCCAGATCCGGTGTTGTGGTGGCCGAATGGGTATGGCGAGCAGGCGCTTTACGAGGTGAGCGTTAAATTGGGCACAGAGGATGAGGTGCTGTTGGATCAGCAGGCATTCCAGATAGGGTTGCGCACCCTTGAGTTGAAACAGGAGAAAGATGATTTTGGTGAGTCTTTCACCTTTGTCGTCAATGGTGTGCCGATCTTTGCCAAGGGTGCTAACTGGATCCCTGCTGACTCATTTCCCACTCGAATAACAAAAGATCAGCTTGAGCGTCTGCTTGCGGACGCCGCGCTCGCTCACCATAACATGATCCGGGTTTGGGGCGGCGGTTTCTATGAGAGCGAAGATTTCTATGATCTCTGTGATCAATACGGCATTCTTGTCTGGCAGGATTTTATTTTCTCATGCAGCATTTACCCGCTGGATGACGAAGCGTTTGTGGAAAATGTCCGTCAGGAAGTGATCGAAAACGTCCGGCGGATCAGGCACCGAGCCAGCCTGGCGCTG
Organism: Anaerolineaceae bacterium; assembly: GCA_016841365.1. Classification (GTDB taxonomy): domain Bacteria; phylum Chloroflexota; class Anaerolineae; order Anaerolineales; family Anaerolineaceae; genus Brevifilum. Next base: position 3,248 of record JAENZI010000006.1, on the reverse strand, counting down.
TGGTGCGGTAACAACGAAATGGAATGGGGTTGGGAAGTGTGGGGCTGGAGTGAGGGCGAGATGCTCAAACTCCGAGAGGCTTACCGGCGGTTCTTCTACGAAACATTGCCGGCGTGGGTTTCTGACCTGGACCCGGATACACCATACTGGTTCAGTTCACCATCCTCCGGGAGGCCTTTTGAAAATTGCAACAGCAATGAGGCAGGCGATGCGCATTATTGGGATGTTTGGCACGGTGCCAAACCCTTCAGCGCCTATAGAGAGCAGTATCCCCGGTTTATGAGCGAATTCGGCTTTCAGTCGCTGCCGCCTTTGAAGACCATTCAGACCTATGCCAGTGAGGAGCACTGGAATCTGACCGATTATATGATCGAGTATCATCAACGCAACGCGTATGCCAGCCCGCTGTTTATGGGGCAGATGGCGCAGCACTATATGATGCCTGTCGATTTCCCGTCACTGGTATATATGACCATGGTCTTGCAGGCAGAGGGCATTCGTTTTGGGGTCGAACACTGGCGTAGGAATCGGCACCGCGTTGCCGGGACGCTCTACTGGCAGTTGAATGACTGCTGGCCGGTGGCATCCTGGTCGAGTATTGATTATTTCAATCGTTGGAAAGCGCTGCATTACGCCAGCCGTAAGTTTTATGCACCGGTTTTACTGTCAATTGAAGACATTCCAGTCTCAAAGACGATGAAGGTGCACCTGACCAGCGATTTGTTGACGACCTGGACCGGCAGGATCACCTGGGCGCTGCAAAAACTGGATGGCAAGGTCCTGGATTCGGGTGAGCTCGAGGCAGTCGTTGATTCTCTTTCATCCGGCTTGATGATGGAAAAGGCCTTCCCGCAACTATCTATAGACGATCAGCGCGAGACTTTCTTTGTTGCCAAGCTGATCCAGGCGGATGAGGTGCTGGCCACACAAATCGCAACCTTTGTGCGTGATAAACATCTCAAATTGCGCAATCCACAGCTCAAAGCCTACCTGCGAGAAGCTGAAAATCAAGAGGCGATCATCGAGGTTGAAGCCTTCTCACTGGCCCGTTTTGTTGAGCTCAGTCTGGATGATGCAGATGTGGTCTTCAGCGATAATTATTTTGATGTGCTCCCAGGTGAAACAGTGCGCGTGACCTGCCCTTTGCCTGATGATTGGACCCTTGACGACCTGGGTAAATCGCTGACGGTGTTCTCTTTGTATGATAGTTTTGCCTGAACCGATCAAGGTCAGACGCCAGGCAGAATGAAATTCAGAAGTCAAATTGCATGCGACTCCCCAGCCAAAAAGGTTGGGGAAGCAATTGTCTCTGCTTTAAATGAATGATCCGATAATTGAAGCATTGCTGGTTAACTAATCCTGTGTTATGTGCTACAATACAACGGTTAAATTTTCAGTTGAGAGGAATATTTTTTATGGCGGAAAAATCAAATTTGTTAATCACGCCTTACGGCGGAGAATTAATCAACCTGGTTGTTGAAGGTGATGCCCGGGAAGAATTAATCAAGAAGGCTGGCACTTTCCCAACAGTGCGTTTGACCCCGCGTCAGATGCATGACCTGGAATTGCTGGCTGTGGGTGGGTTCTCACCCCTGGATCGGTTTATGGGGCAGGATGATTACCAATCGGTTCTGGATAACATGACATTGGCGGATGGAACGGTTTGGCCGATCCCCGTCACTTTGACGATCGATAAAGAAGACCTGCCAGATCAGGCAGACTGGGTCACGCTGCGCGATGTGCATAATCAAATTATCGCCGTGATGCGTGTGGAAGAAATCTTCCGGTTCAACTGGAAAGATGAAGCCCAAAAAGTGTATGGCACAACAGATCTTAAGCACCCCATCGTTTCAGAGATGGCTGGCTGGGGCGACCTGTGCCTTTCGGGCGAGCTGAAGGTTGTCAACCTTCCTGCTTATGATGATTTTGTAGAATTGCGCCTAACACCTGCTGAAACGCGGGCAAAGCTCGAAGAAATGGGCAATGCCAATGTGGTGGCATTTCAGACACGCAACCCGATGCACCGTGTGCATGAAGAATTGACCAAGCGCGCCAGTAAGCAAATTGGTGGCAGCCTGTTGATCCACCCGGTTGTGGGTATGACCAAACCCGGTGACGTGGACCATTACACCCGTGTACGAATTTATAAAGCGCTGGTTGATAACTATTATGAAAACGACACCCTGTTGAGCCTGCTCCCCCTTGCCATGCGCATGGGCGGGCCGCGTGAGGCAGTTTGGCATGCGATCATCCGCCGAAATTACGGCGCCAATCATTTCATTGTTGGGCGCGATCATGCCGGCCCGGGCAATGACAGCGAAGGCAAACCTTTTTACGGCCCTTATGACGCTCAGGAACTGCTGAAAAGCGTTGAGAAACAGGTGGGCGTGAAGATGGTTCCTTTTGAGCTGGTTGTTTACCTCCCCGATGAAGACCGCTATGAGCTAGCATCAGAGGTGCCTGAGGGTACGAAAGTGGCGCAAATTTCCGGCACCCAGGTTCGTGATGATTACCTGGCAAAAGGTATCGCACTGCCGGAATGGTTCACACGCAAAGAATCTGCACAGATATTATTAGACTCTTATCCGCCAAGGCATAAACAGGGCTTCTGCATCTGGTTTACCGGCCTGAGCGGTGCGGGAAAATCGACAATTGCCAAACACCTGACGAGCATGCTCCAGGAATACGGCCGCAACCCCACCGTTTTGGATGGTGATGTGGTCCGTACCCATCTTTCCAAAGGTCTGGGCTTCAGCAAAGAAGACCGCGACACCAACATTCTGCGGATCAGTTTTGTGGCTGGCGAGATCGTCCGACACACCGGCACAGTGATCTGTGCGGCGATCAGCCCTTACCGGCAGGCACGGCGAGAAGCCCGCAAGATGGTCCCGGAAGGCCATTTTATCGAAGCATTTGTGGATACCCCCCTGGAAGTCTGCGAACAGCGTGATATCAAGGGATTGTATGCCCGGGCTCGGGCGGGTGAGCTTAAGAATTTTACAGGCATTGATGATCCCTATGAAGCACCGATTGAACCAGAAGTGCATGTTTCAACGGTTGGCAAGACGCCGAAACAAAACGCCCGTGAAATCATTGACTACCTGATTGACACGGGGTACCTGGTGGAATTCAATAACCACAACGGGAAATAATTATCCCAAGCTCGTTTGAGTGATTTTCAATCTTAAAAATTAAGGGGCTGTCTAAAAAGGCAGTCCCTTTCATGTTTAACGATCAAAATTACACAA
>JAENZI010000001.1 GCA_016841365.1 Anaerolineaceae bacterium | reverse complement strand
TTCATTCTTTGTGAAGAGAGGCTGCCCCTTACTTTTGGGACAGCCTCTTTTTTATTTTCTGCTTACAAATTCTTAGTTTATTTTTCGATTACGGGTGAAAAATATCAACAGCCCAGCGATCAATAAACTGAATACGCCCACAAAGATGAACGCATCCTGCCAAAATTTCATGGGGAAAAGCCGAATGAGTGTATCAGAGGTATAAAATTGCCAGGTGCCGCTTTCAAAAAAGAGCTGATGGAACCAGGTAAATAAATTCTGGAAACTAATTGCCACAAACAAAAGAATGGCGGCCATCAATCCGATCAAAGCCCAACCGCCATGACGATACGCAGCTAACATGTCAACCCGCCAGCTTTTGCGTATACCAATGATGGTTACGACTAACAATATTAGCAAACTCAATGTCAGGGCAATGCGCATCCCTGTAACAACCGCCTTCACATCCTGCATATGGCTTAATTCGCGCTCATTGAAAACGGGCTCACCATCATCAAAATTGAGTTCTTGCAGAAACTCAATGCCTTCATTGTTCACCAGATACTTGATGGACGGTTCTGACCATATCAAACGTTCCTCCAAAGAAAAACCAAATGGATCTTTAGGGAAATTCGGCATACTGTATTCAACCCGCGCAAAAACTGGCGTGATCATGATTCTGACCGACAGCATCAAAATCACGAAAGGCGTGAGAAATGTGATCAGTCCGGCAACAATTTTCTTTATGGTTATTTGATTCATTGAAGCACCTCAGTTCCGCCCGAAAGGATAAAGTCCAACACGATTTTATTGGTCAACCACTCAATCGGCGCAAGATCATCCGTATAAATACGCGTTTGCGCAGGCATAGGCGCTTGATTGTTGTATGCCACTGACATCGCCTCCATTAGCAACGGGTTCACATCCGATTCTGATAATAGGATGTAATTCTGAACAAAGTCAGCCCAGCTTCCTTCAGACTTGGTCGCAAACACAATCGTATTGAACGAATCGGGTAGATCAACCACAAACAAGGAGGGGAAAACAGCGCCGATGGTTGTACTGAGATCGTTGACCAATGTCCGATCCAGCGGACTGCGGCCAATATTGATCACCATTACACCATCCTCCATCAACCGGTCCTTAACGATACGAAAAAATTCCACCGTCGTCATATGCCATGGGATGTATGGCGCCCGATAGGCATCGATACTGATGACATCATAACGCTCATGCGTGTGCGCTAACCCCCACCGTCCATCCTGCACATGCACCGTTAGATTAGAGGCTGTCATTTCAAAGTAATCACGACCTACCTCAACGATCTTTGGGTCAATTTCAAAACCATCGATTTGCAGATCATCAAAGACCACATTCGCCTGGCGTGCGGTCGTGCCTGCTGCGAGCCCAACAATAGCGATTTTCTTGACCGAATCCAATGAATGCGGCGCGGGGTTGAAAAAAGGCGCAGTCAAAACCTGTGACCAAGGTCCGTTGTAGTTCAGCACTTCCGGATGATACACAGAATGGACCCCCTGCCCCTCATTCAAACGAAGGTAGCGGAATCCAACATCCTCGATGACCTGGATATAGTTGTATGAGGATTCCGTTTCATAAACCAGGTTCTCCGTTGCTTTGTCGACACCCTGTGTGCCGAAAGCCCACAACAAGATCAGAACAATAGGCATCCATGCAAATTTCAACCAGGATTGTAAATCCACGTAAACCAAAAAGCCAATGGTCGCCACAATCATTAGAATACTGCTCAACAATAAAAATGTGCGATATGTGCCGATCAGGGGGATTAAAACCATCACGGGCAGAAAAGTGCCGATAAAAGATCCTAAAGTTGAAACGGCAGAGATCCGCCCGGAGGTTTTCCCGGCTGATTCAGCATCCTTAATGGCTAACCTGAGGGCAAATGGTGATGCCATGCCAATCAATGTAACCGGGATGATGAATAAAATTAGAATTGTGACAAATGCTCCGGCAAGCAGCGGAATCTGCAATTGGTCAAAGGCATTGGCCGTAAAGCGTAAAATCGGCCGTGAGATCATCGGCACAAGCCCAACTGTCAGGCTGCTCCACATCAAAATGCGATAGAAGGCTTTATGTGTCGGGAAGCGGTCAGCCAACTTGCCGCCCAGCCAGTAGCCAAGAGTCAGATAGATCAGGATCAATCCAATCACACTGGCCCAAACCAGATTACTGCTGCCGTAAACATTGCCAATCAGACGCGATGCAGAAAGTTCGACCGCCAACGCTGTCATCCCGGAAAAAAACACTGTGATGTATAAATATCGTTTCTTCAAAATTGTCCCTTTTAATTTTGTGGCATCCACAAAATTATAATTGAAACTATCCCTCAATGCATCGACGAATAAAAAGTTCGTAATTTGGCTTGCTAACTCAGACAATTCTGCGGCGAGAGCGTCATTCAAAGCGTACCACAAGCACTAAGAAGCTTTCTAAGCGATTTATATGCCTGAAAGGTATAAAGTTATATGTGCGATTCAAACAGATGGACAGGTTGTGAGCACGGCGTTACGGATATTTCCGATTAAGTCAAAGGTTATCTCCAACAACAAGCCATACGCTGTTAAGAAAAAAGCCCGGATGATCCGGGCTTTTCAGGCTGGGGGTGAAGGATTCGAACCTCCATATACAGATTCAGAGTCTGCTGTCCTGCCGTTAGACGAACCCCCAGTAATTAAACTGGGCTATATTTTACCAAATGGATCTAAAAGTTTCAAGGGGCAAAGCCAACATCTGGCGCATTACTTTTCTCAACTTTTAAAGGCAAACACGCGCCTCCAATCCAATCAAATTTAACAAACGCAATGCCCTTTCTTGCACCAGATCATTCATTTTTTGAATTGCTGGATCGCATGGCGACACTCTCAACCATCCCAATGCCTAACATTAACGATAACAACGAACTTCCCCCATAGCTTACGAATGGCAGCGTCAAGCCCGTCACCGGAAGCACATTGATGTTCACCCCGATATTGACCATCGATTGAAAGAAAATTAAGAAGCCAAAACCATAGGCAATTAACGAACCGAATGTGTCAGAGGCGTTTTGAGATATTCGCATACAGCGCAGGATCACAACGACTAACAGAAGGATCACAACCAGTGTACCCACAAAGCCAAAATCTGCGGCCAACACCGAAAATATAAAGTCGGTATGGCGCACCTTCAGAAACCGTAGCTGCACCTGCGTCGATTGATTATAGCCTTGCCCGAACCACCCTCCCGTGCCAATTGTGATCAAAGCCTGGTCAACATTGTAAGTTTCCCCATAACGAGCGTCAGGGTCCGGGAACAGGAAATTCGTGATTCGATCTTTTTGATAATCAGCTAAAAATGCAAACCCTGTTGCCGCACCAATCAGCAAAACGAGGATCACAATCCCGACTGCAATCAGAATAAACCTGATTTTCATCCCCACGATCCACAAGAGCGCCGCCCATATCACAAGCAGCACGATCGTCGTGCTGAGGTTTGGCTGCAGGAAAATCCAAATCACCAAACCACCAACAATCAAGGCACTGCGCAGGATCGTGTTTAGATCTAGTGATTTTGATTCGTGGTTGGCGAAGAAATTTGCCAAAGTCAGGATCAGGACAATCTTTGCGAGTTCTGCCGGTTGGATCAAAATCGTGCCCACTTCGAGCCATCGGGCTGACCCGAATCTCGCTTCTGCCGTGAACACAAACAGCAAGAAGACCATCGTGACGATGTACATTGGCTGAATTAATGTGATCCAATACCGATAGTCCACTGCCGCAACCACAAACAGAACCGCCAGACTGATCAGCAAGAACGTCGTCTGCCGTTGCGGATGGTCAACCAGCTCAATATTCCCAGCAATAGAGCTGCGCACCAGCGCGATCCCAAGAATTGACAGAATGAGAACCGCGCCAAACAGCACAAAATCAAAATTCTGCCAAACGTTGCGGGAACTTTTCATTTAAACACCATTAATCAACGTCGTTTGCGAGGGCTCTTCAATGGAATATTTGCGATCAAAGATTGCTCCCGTCCTTTGACCGCGATTTCTATTTCGGTTTCAGATGCATCAATTTCGACGTAATCTGAAATCACTTCTATCAATCGGTCCTTCAATTGCTTCAAATCCTCCGGAGAAAGATCAGTGCGGTCATGGATTAACACCAGGTGCAATCGCTCCTTCGCATGATTTGCACTGGCCTTTGATTTACCAAATAGTTTTTTAACCAATGAAGCCATTTTACCGCCCTCCAGAGAAGATATTGCTGATCTTGCTGAACAGTCCGTTTCGGTCTTCAAGTGCTATCCAGGCCACCTCTTCGCCCATTAATCGTTTTGCGATATTGACAAATGCCTGCCCTGCTTTGCTCTTCTCATCCAGCACCACGGGATGACCATGATTGGTGCTCACCAGCACAGCAGGGTCTTCAGGGACAATGCCAATCAACGGGATCGCCAATAACTCCACGACATCCTCAGATGATAACATATCCCCGCGCTTTACCATGGCAGGGTTAAGCCGGTTGATCACCAATTTTGCTGGGCCTTTTTCTTCTGCCTCGACAATCCCAATGATCCGATCCGCATCCCTCAGAGAGGAAACCTCCGGGTTGGTTACGACGATGACCTCATCAGACGGTGCCAGGGCGTTTCTAAAGCCCCGCTCAATTCCCGCAGGCGAATCGATGATGATAAAATCCATGTCATTTCTCAACTGGTCACACAGATTGATCATATCACTAGGCGATACTGCATTCTTGTCCCGGGTCTGAGCTGCTGGGATCAGAAAGAGGTTCTCAAGCCGGCGGTCTCTGATCATCGCCTGAGAAATCCGGCATCTGCCTTCAACTGCATCCACAAGATCGTAAACGATCCTGTTCTCAAGCCCCATTACGACATCTAAATTTCGTAAACCGATATCTGAGTCAATACATACAACATTCTTACCCAGGGTTGCCAAAGCGATCCCTAAATTTGCTGTAGTGGTTGTTTTACCGACACCTCCCTTACCGGAGGTAACTGTCACGACTTTTGCACTCATAAAACTCCTCTTTATTGCTGCCATGGTTCGGCAATGATTTGATTGTCTTTGATGCGGGCAATTTCAGGTTTCGGTTCCTGCCCGTCTTGCGGTGTTGTGGCAATTTTCGTTGTAATGCGAAGCTGCATGGGTGAAAGATCCAGGGCACATACAATCGCGGTCTCATCGCCTTCAGCCCCGGCATGTACGGTACCGCGCAGCCGGCCCCAAACAATAATGCTGCCAGACGAAATGATCTCCGCACCGGGATTGACATCCCCCACAATCACCACATGACCGTGGTAAGCCACTTTAAACCCGGACCGCATGGTGCGATGGATGAATACGGCTGATTCGCCGGCCATAACGGTGTCTAATGGCTTCATGCCCTCGAGATCAATTGTGTTCGGCTTGCCAATTTTCGTGATCAACCCCATTGATTCGGCGGAATTGCGGGTGACCATTGATTCACTCAAGATACCCTTTAAAACAATTTCCCGCTCAAGAAGCACTTCTCGCAAGGCTTTCATCTCTTTTGTTCTGAGGATCTTATTCCCAACATCCAAAATAAGCTGCGCGCCGATAAAGAACTCTTGCTTTGCAGTAATTTGTTCAAGCAGGTTTTTTTTAGCAATGGACCAATCCTGATCTTCAAGACTGATCAACAAGCCGTCTTTTGTACCTTTAATTTCCATTATGTTTCAACCTAAAAATTAAACACCAAACACACAGATTTTTCGCAAAGCCTTATTTTACCTTTGAATTGAGAAATCTCGTAGGAAACAGAAAAATATTAAGGCGTTTCAGCAGTATCAATCGCCTTCAGCTCGAAATAGGCATCGATCACCCGCCGGACAACAGGTGCAGACAGTGTTGCGCCCTCTGTTCCGTTATACACAAAGGCAACCACAGCAATTTCTGCATCCGTCCAGGGTGCGTAGCCCACATACCAGGCATGCGAAGGCCATTTACCAAATTCGCAGCGACCCTGTGATTGGGCAACATCATCACAATACTCAGCCGTCCCAGTCTTACCGGCTGATTGGCTTGAATCATTCCTGAACAACTCAGCATGACGCTCAATCTCATAACGGCTGGCCGTACCCTCAGTCACTACCAGGCGCATGCCCTCATTGGCAAGCTGCAACACCCAGGGCTCCACAGTCTTCAACTCACCAGTAGGATTATTGCCATCATAAGTTTCAATTAAGGGCTCTTCGGTAATATCCCATCGAACAGAGGGCACCATTTGCTGCAGAATTGTGCCGTTGGCTGAAACAACGCTATCAACAATCGTGAGGTCCATCAACTTTCCGCCATTTGCAATTGTAGAGATCGAATTAAGCACTTGAAGGGGCGTTGAAAGCACATAGCCCTGACCAATCGCTGCAGAGTAAGTATCACCGGTTGCCCAGTTTTCGCCCAAATTGATTCGTTTCCAGGTCGGGTTGGGCACCAGGCCGTCAGATTCAGCAGGAAGCTCAATCCCCGTCGGTGAGCCATAACCCAACGCCTGGGCGTATTCGCTCATCAACCAGGGACCTAACCCACCGTTTGGCACCTCATCCTGGTAACCGCCTGCAACTTTATGCCAGTAGATATTACACGAAAGGGCAATCGCCCAGCGATAATTCACCATGCCGTGGCCGTTCTGGTCCCAGCAAACGAATTGCCTGGGAACACCCGGGTCGTTTTCATAAAACCGCTGAATGACAAAAATGCTGCCAGGATCATTAATTTCATATTCAGGCGTAACCACACCTTCATTCAAAACGCCCAGCGCGGAGGTCAATTTATATACTGAGCCTGGTGGATATTCACCTGTTACACCTTTGTTCAGAAGCGGATCCTGCGGATCATTGCTCAGTTGTTCATAATAATATCCCGGGATAATGCGTTCCATACGGTTGTTTTCATAATTTGGATAAGATACCAGCGCCAGGACCTCACCCGTTTTAGGGTTCATAGCGGCAACAACGCCGCTGTTTGAGATAATTCGACCCCCAAAGTTATTCCAGTAATCAATCTCACTGATCAGCGCTTCCCGGGCAATCGCTTGCAGCCGGGCATCAATCGTCAGGTAGATATCATTCCCGGGGATAGGATCAACAGGCTCAGAGAGGTTGCGAATAATTTCTCCGGCGACATTAACTTCAACCTCTCGGATGCCATTTGTCCCTGCCAGGGTGTCATTCAAAGACTGCTCAACGCCTGCATAACCCACCTTATCCCTGTTGGCGACAAAGCCAAGGTCAACGTAGTAATCTTCAAGAATTGCCGGGATTGGTCCCAAAAAACCAATGATTTCTGATGTGAGTTCGCCAGTTGGATATTGCCTGACAGAACTGATCTCAACATCAATCCCAGGCCATTCTTCGCGATTCTCCATCACATACATGGCGACATCCTTCGAAACATTGCACTTGAGCGCAGTTTCATCGTATGGCCAGTTCGTTCCGGCGATAAAAACTATCTCAGAAATGCCTAAATCGTTATAACACGGCGTAAAATTCCTGACAGATTCCTCGTCAGTCGCACCTTGGCTGACCGGAATGTCGATGATTTCCGACAATTCCCTGAATATTCGCTGCGTATCGCCTTCATCCTCCGGCAGATACCCCGGGATGACGACAACATTGTAAGACGGCACATTTTGAGCCAGAATAACCCCATTACGGTCATAGATGGTGCCACGAACCGCTGGTTCATTGATAATCCGCGTCCGGTTTTCTTCGGCCTGAGCGTTGAAATCAGCCCCTCTCAGGATCTGAATATCAAATAAACGCAAGATATAAAATCCAAAAATCGTACCAACCAGGATGAACAACACCAGGTATCGCCATTTGTCAAAAGATTGGTTTCTTTGGGGGAAAACGTTCATGTTTCCACCTCCAGAGGTGAAATTCGTCCCGCCAGATCGTTCGCTATCGCATAGATTGGCAGGGCAAAAATAAGGTTCAATAAAACACTCGGCAGGACCACCGCATCAAAACTTTGACCCCAGGAAATTGGTGCACCTGAAATTTGTAGAGTGAGCACATAAACGATTTGTTGAAAAAATGTCCCAAGGATGGTCACAATGAACATTGCAATGATCGGCGTACGCCAAATTCGTCTTTGCAATAACTTAGAAATGCCGACAACGCCTAAATAAGCGATCAAAGGTGCATAGAACGGCATGGCTGAGATGATGCTGACAAACACACCGGCAATGGCAGCCCATAACCAGCTATTATGAACGCCCTCCTGTAACGACCAGGCTGCAAAAAATAACAGAATCAGGTCAGCAGTACCGGAAATAAGCGTCGTCCACGAGAAAACAGCCGTCTGTAAAATATATAACACGACCAGTGTTATCGCACAAACAATATGGGCAATCAATGTTATGGCTCCGGGATCAGAGGTGATGTATCCACAGCCTCAAAATTCTGAATGACCAGCACGGCATTGATGCCTTCAAAATCAACAATGGGCTGAACAGAGGCTGTTTGAAACAAAGCGTTTTCTCTTAACTGAGTAGATAATACCTGCCCCACAAAAATATTGGGAGGGAAGTTCCCACCAAGCCCAGAGGTTAAAATCACATCACCGGGTTCAACCATCGCATCCAGCGGGATCATATCCAGGAAAACATCACCCGTCAATGAACCATTAAGTTGGGCTTCAATTTCCGCCGATTGCAGCCGAACATTCACTACAGATGTCGAGTCTGAGATCAACTTGATCCTGGCAGCGCGGGCGATCACAGCATCCACATGCCCGACAAGCCCCTGCTGGGTCACCACCGGCATCCCATATCGCACGCCTTGCTCCGTACCCTTATCAATAATGATATATTGCAAAAACGGGCTGATCTCCCTGCCGATGACAGTGGCGGCAATGTAATCATATTGGGGATTTGTCCGTCCAAAATCCAGCAAAGCAAAACACACCTGAGCCTCACCCAAACGCTCTTCCAGCACAATCAATTGCGATTGAAGCTGTGTCACCTGGGATTCGAGAATCGCATTTTGCTCCCGAAGCAGGGTCACATCCCTGGGAGTTGTCAAAAAATCCCTGGCAGACAGATACCGAACGGACAGCCAGCTTTGTAACGAGATCAGGGGATTGAGCGTCAGGTTAAACACGGGGGTCAGGTAACCGCTTAATGCCAAAAACAACAAGCCGCTGACCACTAGGACGATGACGATTGTTTGAATGTTTCTTGAGTTAAGGAATTTCATAATAAAACGATCCTGAATCGCTCGATGGATCGATGAAAATCAGGATAAGCGATGGGGATTGATGGAGTAAACGTTAAGATAACGTCCGCCGGACTGAATCACGTTCCAGTCCAACCAGAAAACTTGAGAATTCACCTTTATTCTCTAAAATAATACCGCACCCCCGTGCCACACAGGTCATCGGGTCTTCAGCCACCCACACACGCACATTCAAATCTGAAGACAATCTTTCGGATAAATTCTTTAATTGCGAAGTCCCTCCAGCTAAGCAAATACCGCTATCCATCAAGTCAGAGACTATTTCCGGAGGTGCTTCATCAATCGCATCCCGGATGGTTTTAACAATCACAGTGATCGAACTTGACATTGCCTCACGAATTTCTACAGATGAAACCTCAATCGCCTCTGGCAATCCCGTCACCAGGTTGCGGCCCCGCACCACGAAGGTCAACTCTTCCTTCATCGGGTAAGCGGAACCAATGGTAGTTTTCACCTTTTCTGCCATCCGGTCACCGATAAACAGGTTGTACTTATTGCGGATGTAATTGATAATGTCCTGATCAAGCTCATCCCCTGCAACCCGCAGCGAACGGGAAACAACCACACCGCCCATGGCAATTGCGGCGACCTCTGTCGTGCCACCGCCGATATCCACGATCATCGTTCCCTGCACATCATTAACTGGCAACCCTGCGCCAATTGCTGCGGCAGAAGGTTCATGAACCAAGTTCACCTCCCGAGCACCAGCAGCCATGGCCGCATCAAACACTGCTCGTTTTTCCACTTCGGTTGCGCCAGATGGAATACCGACGACCACCCTGGGTTTCGGCAGAGGTACAATGCTCTGCTGGTGCGCTTTACCAATAAAATATTCCAGCATCGCCTGCGTGATCTCATATTCAGAAATAACGCCATCCCGTAACGGACGGATGGCAACAACATTAGCTGGTGTCCGCCCTACCATGGCTCTGGCTTGCGCACCAATAGCAATCGGATCACGGGTACGCTTATCAAGCGCGACCCAAGATGGCTCATTGATCACAATGCCTTTGCCGCGGATGTTGATCAGGGTATTTGCTGTACCCAAATCAATGCCAATATCCAGAGAAAATAATCCCCAGAACCAGTTTAGCGGGGAAAACGCCAATGTTTTACTCCTTATTAAACAAGATTGGTAATACTCAGATTACCAATAAATCGTCGCAATTATACCATAGGATAATGATTGTCATATACACGAATGCACGACCGAAAAGCAGTTTACCTTTCAGACCCAACCCTGTCAACCAGCCTACCCTCGACAAAGGTGAGACAAGTTAATCCACATTTTCCATCTTTTCTTACGAACCCATTAGAATTATTGGTTGCGAAAGAAAGGCTGATTGGTCAACAACAATCCCGGAGATTCAAGAACGGATTTGAGATTGTCGCCGTTCCTGACAGTAAAGGTCAGCACACCATGGTTGATCAATAACGTGTGCAAATCCCCCGAGCTCTGTACTCCGCCAAAACTGGCTTGATCGATCAGGATCACCACCGGTTTCAACCCCCGCTGGATCAAGTCAACTGCAACTGTAAAGATTTTTTGATCAGCAGATGAAGATATCATGATGATCGTGCTGCCCCGTGTGAGATGAACGAGTTGTGTGCTGATCAACCCCCATAGTGGAAGATCACCTTCGGCGCGCAAAACTGCCAGGGTTTCGAGGATCTTCCCAAGCTGCCGTTCGCCGCGTTCCGCCGGAAGAACCGCGTACCTCTGTCCAGCAGCTATTAGACCTACTTCACGCTTCTGCCGGATATAATAATTTGCCAAAGTGGCGCCGATCGAAATCGCGTATTCTTCGGTCTCCGGAGGTAATCTGAACGGCTGCTTTTGGATCAGCCAGTTAATTTCCTGTGGCCGCGCATTATCTTCATCTACGGCAGAATAATGGACCGACCGCTGCATATCTACAAAAATCCATACTTCAGCCAATGGATCTTTTTCAAATTCCTTGACCATCAGACGCTGCTTACGGGCAGACGAGGGCCAATGGATGCTCTTGAGCGGGTCACCTTGCACAAATTCTCGCACTCCTGCGACATATGGCGTTACCTCCAGCGTTTTTTGGCGCAACGCCCGACCACCTGGCAGCATTCCAAAAGGTGCCGGGAATTCACGGATGGAAACCATGTGCGGGAGAACCAACAACTTATCTTCCCCCGGGAAATCTTTTTGTGCGAGAAACAGCCCAAAAAAATCGCCAGTCGATATTTGAGTCGGGCCAAGCTGGAACCATCCCCTTCGCATTAAATGCGAGTGGGCAATATAGGTACGGGTCTGTCGGCTGCCAATGAAGGTTAGCACCCGTGATCCTGCTCCACCGGGCAAATCGGATCGATCTGTAATTTTCAACCACACCTTTGGGATGATTGAGCGGTTAGAGACCTCAAAATTCTCCGAAAAGACCTCTCCTACCGGTTTGCGATTGACACGGGTCGTCCGGTTGACCTCAAGATGTAAAACCGAAAGGATTGTCCACAATCCACTCGTAAGCAAAATCAATAGAAATAGAATAAACAACCGCAAATAAATCGGATTATCGGACAAGTTCGGGATGCGCGAGAGAAGAAAGCTGGCAATAAGAAGAAAAATCACCCACCAAAAAGAACGACCCAGCTTGATCATATCTATCGACCGCTGAATTCTCCCCCTGGGATAGCCAATGAATTAACAATTTCTCGCACAATCTTCATGGCGTTCACATCCGATAGCCTGGCAGCAGGGCTGACCATCACACGATGTGCCAAAATGTAAGGTGCAAGGAATTTGATGTCATCAGGCAAAACATAATCTCTGTCAAGCAAGGCAGCACGCGCCTGCCCGGCCTTGAACAAACCCAGGCTGCCGCGTGGGCTGGCACCGAGATACACCTCGGGGTGCTCACGGGTCTCACGCACCATCTCAACAATATAGCGCTTGACAGACTCAGATACATGAACATGCTTGACGGCTTTCTGCGCTTCAAGGATCTCATCTACAGAAACAACTGGATCCAGTTCAAGAATTGGATGCACGAGTTGCTGCTGCTCAAGGATTTTGATTTCATTGCCCAACGAAGTGTATCCCAGGTCGATCCGCATCAAAAAGCGATCGAGTTGCGCTTCTGGCAGGGGAAAGGTGCCTTCATACTCAATCGGGTTTTGGGTTGCCATTACGACAAAAGGCTGGGGCAGCGCATAGGTCACCCCATCAACAGTTACCTGTCGTTCCTCCATTGCCTCCAGCAGCGCCGATTGGGTTTTAGGTGTCGCCCGGTTGATCTCATCACCTAATACGATCTGTGCCATGATTGGGCCAGGCCGGTATTCAAACTCCTGTGTATTTTGATTGTAGATCGAAACGCCGGTCACATCACTTGGCAGCATGTCGGGTGTAAATTGTATGCGCTTAAACTGACAGCCGAGGGAACGTGCTAAACTACGCGCCAGCATGGTCTTGCCGACGCCCGGAACATCCTCGATCAGGATATGCCCCTGGCATAGCAAAGCGATCATTGTCAGGTGTATTGTTTCATCTTTACCAATAATCACTTTCCCAAGATTATTTTTTAACTTTTCCCCCAAAGTTCGGATACTGGAAATATCAATTGCCATCATATCGCTCCTGGAAAGCAGTCATCAATTAATCATACAATAAATGTCCACTTAATTTTATCTTATTCTTGCAGAATCGTAAGAATAATATAATGTTTAAATTCAGGTTCAATTGAAACAAAAAACTGATGATAAAATTAGACCAGAGCCTGACGATCGACTAAGCTAATCTGAATCCGTCTTAATCCACCCTTAACAGGGTCACGAAAGGTCAGACATTTATGAGTGAATCTTTGAACCTTTATCGCTTGCAGCAACTGGATACAAACATTGACCGAATAGAAACTCGTCTCGGAGAAATTGAACGTATTCTTAACGATAACCAGCGGATCCAGAAGGCGACCAAAGCGTTAAAAAATGCTGAAGAAATTGCAAAAAAGGCTCGGATTGAACTACGTCAAATTGAAGATAAGGTCGAGGCACAGCGCCTAAAACGTCGAACTAGCGAAGCCTCACTGTTTAGCGGGAAGATCAAAAATCCCAAAGAATTACAGGATTTGCAAATGGAGACAGAAGCGCTAAAGCGCTACATCGCTCAGCTTGAAGACGAGCAGTTAGAGGCAATGATCACGCATGAAACAGCAGAAAAAGCTGAAAAGCAAGCCATCAAAGCGCTTGAACAGGCCAAAGGCACCACGGCTGAAGAAAATGCGGAAATGCTTGGAGAACGCAATAAACTGCAAGATGATCTCGAACGCCTGATTCGTGAAAAAGAGGCTGTCCTCCAATCCACGCAACCCGAATCACTCACGCTATACAAAAAGATTCGCAAAGCCAAACACGGCACAGCCGTCGCAGCAGTGACGGATGGCGGTTGCAGCGTCTGCGGTCAGGCGCTGACACCCGCCGATCTGCAATCCATCCGAGCCTCGAACAAATTGGTATTCTGCCCATCATGCGGCAGGATCTTGTTCGCAGGATAATCGAAAATCAGCGTAAATTTCTGAGCAGACTGACGATTACGCTGCCCAAAACTTCCAATAACAAAATCAAAACCAATGGGCTTAAATCCAATCCGCCGATCGATGGGATTAACTTGCGGATCGGTTTGAGCAAAGGTTCCACAACAATTCCAGTTGCGCGCAAAATTGGGTGATAGGGGTTCAGGAAATAGCCCAGCAGCACGTGCACAAATACAAGCAGGGTTAAGAATTGAAATAGAACATTCACAATGGTAACGACAACTGTCATGTATACCTGATTTCTAAATGATCACGTTGAGAAGTTCGTCCTAAGCTGACCGAGATCCAAAGATTTCTGTGCCAACCCTGACCATGGTGGCGCCCTCTTCAATGGCGACCTCAAAATCAAAACTGGTCCCTATCGAGAGTTCCTGCCATGAGACATTTGGAATGCGTTCCATCAAATAGGCTTGCAACCTCTTTAATTTTCGATAGATCGGGCGTGTTCTTTCAGGATCATCAAAAAACGGGGGCATGGTCATCAATCCCCGAATCGCTAAATTCTCCAGACGAGAAATTTCTTCAAAAACCGCTGCCAACGACTCCCAGGTTGATGGGTCGCTTGCTTCAAAACCATACTTGCTCTGCTCACCGCTCAGGTTGACCTCAATCAACACAGGCATCACTTTTCCAAGCATTCCAGCGTTTTTATTGAGATGCCGGGCGATTTTTAGGCGGTCAAGCGAATGGACCATGTCGAAGTGCCTGCAAACCGTTTCGGCTTTACGGCTCTGAATATGCCCGATCATATGCCATTCAACCAGCTCATCGTTTTTGAGTGCAATGATTTTCTCAGCGGCTTGCTCGGCATAATTTTCACCGAAGATGTTCAGTCCTGCTTCAATGCCTGCCTGAACCGTTTCCAATGGCATCATCTTGGTGACAGCGACTAATTTGACATTTTCTTTAGCCCGTCCAGATCGTTCGGCAGCCTGTGCCATGCGTTCATAGAGGACATCCAGATTCCGCTGGATTTCAGAAACTCGCTTATCAAAAACATTCATCTGCTCAGTCAAATCGTTCCTCCCTCTGAATTATCCCTCAAGCGACATGATCACGCCAAATCGTCCTGTCTTCCCATTTTCTGCTCGATGAGAATACCAGTCAGCGAGATTGCATGCCGTGCAAATTTCAGCGATCTCAATCTGACGCACGCCTGCATCCGTGAGTGTCTGCCGATTCACTTCCCAAAGGTCCAGGTGGTATTTCCCGTCACGATTTTCAAAAAAAACTTCAGCCGCAGCACCAAAACGATCTGAAAATTTCTCAAACACCTCCCTACCGACTGGGTAGCAAGACTGACAAATCGATGGTCCGATCCCCGCCAATATTTTCTCTGGGCGGGAGCCATAACAATTGACCATTTTTTCAACAGCGTACCGGGCAATTTGCTGCACACTGCCCTGCCAGCCAGCATGAGCAATCCCAACCACCTTATGCACCGGGTCAAACATCAAAATCGGGACGCAATCCGCAAAGCGCATGAACAAGGTCACCTCAGGGCGGTCCGTCAGGATCCCGTCCGCCTTTTGATGCAGTGTGCCAACTTCTCTGGGTTCATCCGTGCAGAGGACCTTTGTGCCGTGCACCTGCCAGACATCAAATCTTGAATCAAAATCATAACCAAACTTTTCGTAAACGAGCTGATGATTTTTTAGCACATCCTGTGGATCATCCCCGACGGTGCCGCCAAAATTCAGTGAGGCAAACGGTTCTTTGCTGTATCCACCAGCGCGGGTCAGGATAGCATGGAACATCGGTTGGCCTTTAAAGATATCAAACTGGTAATATCTCAAGCCATCTTTTTCAACAAAGCCCATAAAACCTCAGTCGGAAATCTGTTTTACGATCGCGTGTTTCAACTGCATTTCGCGCCGGTTTTCCTGAACCGATTCTTCCAGATACGGGAAGCCAAACCATGCAGTTGCCAGACCAAACAGCGCACCTGTTAGAGAACGCAATAGCGGTGTGCTTTCGCGCAGTGGCAGCCAGCTAAAAATCCCCAACCCGGTCTGACTGAGTAACTGTGAAAAACCATCCAAGCCAATCGGACCCAAACCGATCAAGAGCCATAAATACCACGGCAGTGGTTTAATCTTCTTGCCTGTCAATGAAAATACGATCCCAAACAAAATGATCGCGCCATAAATGGCTATATCCCGCTCGCAAAGGGCTAATTTATACCCCATGGCATCATTACCGAGAAAATTCCTGGCGGTGACCAGGTCAAATTCATCATATCCAGTCGCTTCACCATAAGTGATCACGCCCTCAACACCCGCCAGTTCCCTTGGGTAGTAGGGTTGCTTACCATAAATAAAAAAGGATCGGAAAGCAAGTTGATGGCAGAGCGGACTGTAGACCTTATAGATCGTTTTTGCAGGCGCTTGCCAGCCGATTTCCATGAATGTCGGCGCAAGAAATGCCAAAAACACATATAAGAAAGTGAAAAAGTTCACCAAAACCATGTAGTGCTGAGAAAACCAGCGTGAAAAGCGGTCAGGACCAGTCATCCGCAGGGGTTCGGTTATTCTTTTAACCAGCACTTCGTTGCCATTGGCGTGTGCTTCCTGCAGCCGTTCCTCTGCTTTTTTAAACGCAAAGCGTAAATCTTCCTGCCCAAACGCCTTGATCAATCTAAAAACGCCAACATCAAGCACCGGGGCACGATCCGCAAATTCATCTTTTAGGATCGGGTCCTGGTTAATATCAATAATATTTAGTTGATGAGGATATTCAGCTTGAAGGGACGTTAGATCCGACAAAATTTCATCATAATCGGGATGATCTTTTGAAATGAACAAACTGGCTTGGATCATTTGCTCAAACCCATCTCTGCAAGATAGGTTGCGATCAATGATTCTGATAACTCACCAATATATACCCCTGAAATAAAGCCATCTGCATCAATAAAATAAGAGGTTGGCAGCCCTCTCACCCTGTATTTTGTCGCAACCTCACCCGATGTATCCAGGAGGAAGGTCAAATCATAGTCGAATTCCTGGGCAAAATGAAACACATTGGTACGGTCTTCAGCGGTGTTGATCGCCAGAACAACCAGGTCATCTTCAAATAAATCCGCATATTCCTGGATGAGCGGTAATTCATTGCGGCACGGCGGGCACCAGATCGCCCAAAAATTAATCAACACAGATTTGCCGCGGAAATCAGAAAGATTCACTGTCTCACCGTCAAGGTTTAGCAGTGCGAAATCTTCAGCCAGTACTTTAGGAATTTCCTCAGGTTCAGGCTCAACCGTAGTTGTCGCCTCAGCCATCTCTATCGCAGCATCCTCCGATGAAGATTCAGCGCTCGCACTGAAAATCGCCATCAAATTATCCCAACGTAAATAAAGCACAACAGCCAACACGACAACGGCAAGCAAAATACCAATATTGATAAATGTTTCTTTTTTCTTCAAGAGACACGCTCCAATAAAACCATTAAATCCCAAAATCAATCAGTGACTCGAATGTGACCAGCCGCTGATAAATACCCAAAAACAACAACACACCCACAATAATCAAAATAATACCCATCACAATTTGAGCAATCTTCATCGCCTTACTGTATTTTCGCAGGATGTTTGTGACCCACCCCACACCAAAGGCGGCTGCCAAGAACGGGATCCCCATGCCCAGTGAATAAAAACTCAATAAGGCGACACCCTGGCCAATATTTGCCCGTTCAACTGCCAGCGTCAGGATCAAACCCAAAGTTGGTCCCACACAGGGTGACCAACCCGCAGAGAAGAAGATGCCCATCAAAAACGAGGAAAGCAGACTCCGGCCTTTTCCCACCGTTGACGCCGGCCGAAGATCATAATCCAAAAAGCCAATGTGGATTAATCCCGTCATGTGAAGGCCAAACAGGATGATGACCACCCCGCCCACCTTCGCCAGCACATCACGCGCCTCATAAAAGAATTGACTAAGTGCTGAGAACGCAATCCCCAATGAGATAAAAACAAAAGTGAACCCCAAAACAAATGCTAACCCATGCAAAAATGTTTCTAATTGCGTGCCCGACTTGCCAGTTTCAGCCTGGGCGAGCGAGCGCCCGCTGAGGTAGCCCACATATGCCGGGACCAACGAAAAAACGCAAGGCGAGAAAAAAGATACCAGCCCTGCTAAAAATGCGATACCGACGGATACATTGATCAATTCCATATAAAAAACCTCAAGCCTGAATCACTTCTACCGTTGTTGATTTATTGAGGCCCTGGATGATCAACTCACCCGGGTAATAAGTCACCTCAGGTTCAGTCCACCGCCAAACCCATTTAGCATCTTCAGGGCGGGCATTGACACAGCCATGCGACCGTGCAGTGCCGTAATAATTGTGCCAGTATGTGGAATGGATGGCTGCTCCATGATTGTCGAACAGGGTCGTCCATGCCACACCAGAGATATCATAATTCCCCACAGCCGGTCCTGCGCTCATGTGCGTCGAGACCATCTTGCGCCAGATGGTGTGAGTCCCAATCGGGGTCACCCATTTTTCTTCTTCATAATTGTAGCCGCCGGTGGTGACTTTGGTGAAGAAAACCTCTTCGCTGCCTTCATAACAGGAAAGTGTCTGGTATCGCAGATCAACAATAATATGTTTGTTCCCGGCACCCGGGTGGATTGGTGCAATTTCTTCAGGTGTGATCTGCCTGCACACAGATGCATCCACCCAATAAGTATCTTCATGGGCGCCATAGCGCTGCATCAGGCAATATTGAAGGTTGCCCGATTCGGGATCCCGTCGCATATCAAACGCCCAGAATACCTGCGAATAATAGATACGCGGGCGCACAGCGGATGTCAGCCAATATTGCGATGGCGGTTTGTCAAAATTCAGACCAGTGTAAGGCGTTACGATTTCCACCCACATGCCGCGTTCGCCTGTTGGCGTAATGGGTATCTCATTCAGTGGCTCTTGCGGCATATGTTTCACCTTTTGCACATAATCCGCATAGATATAGCCCTGAGGTGTCTCAACCCAACGTTGATTGACCCGGATGGGATCGATTTGCTTGGCGACGACTTCTTGCTTCCACTCAAACACATCATCAAACCAGGCAGTCCCGGCTGAGGGGGCATCCCAATAGGGTTCACTCAAGATATCCACCCGCGTGCCAGGTTCGCCCACACAGATCCGACCCAATAGTTGGTTCTCTGGGAAATCAGATACAGGTTCTTGTTGATTTACAGCCGCCAAGCGGGATGCAAAAACACGTTGAATATCACCTGAGCTGAGGGCAAGTCCCCCTACAGCCAAGGCAGATAGCTTCAAAAATTCGCGCCGAGATAGTTTTTCTTTTGGCTTCATATTATGATTAAAATAATCCAATTTATCCTGATTGTCAATGAACGATCAAATTTTCTAATTTTCTGTTTATGATTAAATCCCTGACCAAATCAATTTCTGGCCCCCACCAGGCATCTCCGGGTTGATAGGGAACAGCCTCTCTGATTACCTGATATGCACTGCCGGTGCCCTCCCCTAATTTCGCTTTGGGATGTTCCCGCAGCCGTAAATAAAGCGCTCTGGCAGCCGTGTAAAGCTCAATCGCAAGCACATGCGTCGTGTTTGTGATGATCTCACGGGTGTGCCTTGCGGCTGTCATCGCGTTGGCGTTGTGATCTTCCTGCTCAGCCGATGTCGGTAAAGAATGCACTGAATCCGGATTGGCCAATGTTTGGTTCTCGAGCACGAGTGATGCAGCCGTGTATTGAGGCATCATCAATCCTGAGTTCAACCCAGCCGCCGAAGGATGATCCACCAGCATGGGTGGCAGATCTCCGTTGAGAGTCCCGTCTGTCAAGCGGAAGGTGCGCCTTTCAGAGATTGACGCAATCTCCGCCATGGCAATACTCAGATAGTCCATCACCAACCCAATCGGCTCACCATGAAAATTGCCCCCAGAAATAGCTTCGCCAGTATCAAATAACAGCGGGTTGTCGGTGACAGCATTGATTTCCCTTTCCACCACACCTCTCACAAAGTGCAATGTGTCCCAGCCTGCTCCCTGAACCTGCGGACCGCATCTTAATGAATAGGCGTCCTGGACGCGTCCAAAGCAATCAACCAAATCACTGCCCTCAATCAATTTTCGAACAGCACGTGCCACATCAATTTGCCCCTGGTGACCTCTGGCAAGATGAATGCGTTCATCAAAGGCTCCTGAGCATCCCATCACGGCTTCCAATGACATTGCCAGGGCTAATTCTGCGGTAGACAGAAGGTTTTCAGCATCAAAAACAGCCAGGGCGGCAATTGCTGCAGAGAAGGTCGCCCCATTATTGATCGCTAACCCCTCTTTTGCGCCCAATATCACCCGCTCAATCCCGGCTCGCGCCATAGCTTCTTTGCCGGATAAGGTTTCCCCCTGATAACGAGCATAACCCGATTCCGATTCAAGATCATCGGCATCTGTTGTAAAAACCAACCCAACATGTGATAACGGCGCAAGATCTCCAGATGAACCCAGTGAGCCCTGTGAGGGGACGACCGGGATGACATTTTTGTTCAACATTTCAATCAGCGTATCGATGATCACAGGTCTTACGCCGGAAAAGCCCTTTGCCAGTGTGTTGGCGCGCACCAATATCGCCGCCCGCACAACTTCATCCGCACATGGCGCACCGGTGCCCACTGCATGACTGAGAACCAAATTGCGGCTTAGCTTTGCAGACTCCTCTGTCGGGATGCGGCGATCCGCAAAGATGCCAAAACCTGTGTTGATCCCGTAAACCGGTTCACCTCGTTCGATGATGCTCTCCACCCTGCTGCGTGATTTCTCCACAGCTTTTCGAGCACTTGGAGAGAGCGACACTTCTGCGCCATCCCTGGCTACAGCCGAAATTTCTTCTATTGTCAGATGGTCACCGTCAATTAAAATAATTTGCACAATTTCACTCCTGGCTTTGGGTGAACCTCATCATAAAAGGCATTTTCTGGTTGCATTTATCCGATAAGGTTTCTTAGATTTCATTTCCGATTGCGGCTGTCTAAAGCCCGATCAATGTCGCGTTTCATGTCCCGCTTTTTGATATCCTGCCGTTTATCATATTGGCGTTTGCCCTTTGCCAATGCGATTTCGACTTTGGCTAACCCATCGCGTAAATAGATCTTGATCGGCACAATCGTCATACCCTTCAGCCGCACGCCATCCCATAAGGTCTTGATTTCACGCTTATGCAAGAGCAAGCGCCGTTCACGCTCAGGCTCATGGTTGAAGGCACTCGCCTGGTCATACTGCGCAATATGCGCCCCTACCAGCCACGCCTGGCGTCCATTCGTCCGAACATACGCTTCAGCAAGCGAGACCTGGCCAGCCCGGATTGATTTTATTTCTGTGCCGCGCAGTTCAATCCCGGCTTCAAACGTGTCAAACAATTCGTACTCAAATTTTGCTTTTCTATTCCGTGAAACAATCTTTATTCCATCCATAGTCCTTAATTTTAACACAGACTGGTTGATAATTTAACCACGATCGCCGGAAATGACTTTTGCCTATGAAAACATCACTACATTCACAAAGAAAATTAGGCGTTCTGCTGGGTATAATAACAATGGAGAGTAATTGATATTTGATAGAGGAGTAGAAACACATGGAGATATCATTAGCATTGGGCGGGGGCGGCGTTCGCGGCGTAGCCCATCTGGGTGTTCTTCGAACATTAGAGAAACACAATTTTGAGGTAAAAGCCATCGCAGGCACAAGTGCAGGCGGCCTTGTAGGCGCTGTCTATGCGGCTGGCTACAGCACAGAGGAGATCGTCGATTTTGTAAACGATATGGATAAAAATCGTTCCTTTGAGCGGCATTCGAATGATCATCCCTCGCTGCTGGGTTTGGGTAGCGTGGCCAATAAACTCAAAGAACTACTGGGTGATCGAACGTTTGACGAATTAAAAATTCCCTTTGCGGCCACAGCCGTCAGTCTTCATTCAGGTAAAGAGATCATCCTTACAAAGGGAAAAGTGATTGATGCGGTTTTAGCAACAATCGCCGTGCCCGGGGTGTTCCCCAGCCAGGAAATTGGCGGGAATGTGCTGATCGATGGTGGTGTTATTGACCCGGTCCCGGTGCAGGTTGCCCGTTGGATGAGGCCCGACTTGCCGGTTGTCGCTGTTATGCTGCACAAACCACCCGAAAATTGGACACCTGAAGAAATGCCTCTCCCTATACCTCTCCCTGGGCCGACATCCATCATCGAACGATTGACAAAACTGCGTCCTGTTCAGGCGTTTCAGATCTTTTCTCGCTCCATAGAAGTTGCCAGCTCGCGGCTGACCGAACTCACCCTGCAGCTCTATGAACCAGAAGTGGTTATCACCCCCGAAGTTGGTCACATCGGACTCTTACAAAACATCAATGTCCAGCAAATGTTAGACGCCGGCATCAATGCAACAGAGGAAACCATCTCGCAGATCAAAGCCGAAACAAATTGGATGAAACGCATGCAGCGCAAAGTCAAACAACACGTCAAAGACACGCGTTGTCCAGAAATCTGGGAAAATATTGAGAAAGGTAAAATCATTGAACAAAAGTAATACTCCCGAAAGAATAACGATCCAGGATTGGCCAATTCGGGTTAAACAGCCAACTAAAAAATCAGAAGTTGATCGGGTGTTGCTTTTATTGCACGGCCATCTCGGGAATGAAAATGTGATGTGGATCCTGGCTAATCCCCTGCCGAAAGATTATTACATGCTTGCCCCTCGCGCGCCTGTCCGTCTGGGAGAGGATCAATACAGCTGGCACGAGATTCAACCGCAATGGCCCGACATTAATCACTATCAAAAATTAACAGAACAGTTGTTGGAACGAGTAGACCTATGGGCTGAACAAAATATGATCGATGTTAAAAAATATGATGTGTTGGGGTTCAGCCAGGGCGCTGTGATGGCCTATGCCCTTGCACTCCTCTATCCGGAAAGGATTGGCAGGATCGCAGCCATCGCCGGATTTATCCCCCAATCATGGAAATCTCAATTTGCTGATGATTTTACCGTCAACAAACCGATCTTTGTTGCTCATGGTAAGCAAGATGATATCATCCCGATTGAAAAAGCACATCAGGCAGCAGAATGGTTGACGGAAAAAGGCGCCCAGGTGTCCTTTTGCGAAGCAGACACAGGACACAAGCTCAGTGCCAATTGTTTTAATGGGATGGGAGATTTTTTTGGTTAGCCGTTAGCGTCCGCTGATCAATGCAATGACGGCTAAGAAGATGCCCAACGCACCCAAACCAATGATAATCAAGCCCATCGGCACGCCACCAAGTGGTGAGCCTGTTTCTGTGGTATAGGTTGGAATTTCTAACGGTGCCGGCTCAGTAAAAGTCGGCAGACGGGTTGCATCTGGCGTGATCAAAAATTGTGCGGCCCACGTTGGGTCAATGGTTTGGGTCACGTTTGGTGTGGATGTGGGTGGTGGTTCTAATAACGGAAGGCTGCCGCCATATAAGGTCACATAATTTGCATACACCCAGGCTTTCCCGCCAGGGCCGCCGACATATTCAATCTGGATCCAATCACCATATCGACCAATGGCATTCGCTGATTGGTCAACCAACAACACACCCACCTTTTCAGTCAGTGCACTCGGGCCGGCACGCACGTTGATCTGGGTATCGTTTGCTGTAATTGCGTTCACAATCACATAAGGTCCGCGCGGTGTACTCGTCACCGTCGGAATGGAACCCGTGGGCTGTTGGGCTGTCAAGCCGGCTTCAACCTGGCCTGTCAGGCTTATACCTAACAGCAGCAACATGAAAAAAACGAAAATAATCGGTCGAATCCACCGATATTTCATCAAAAACTCCATATAATCTATTTAATCAACCATGCAAAAGGATTATAATCCATGGGTAAAGAAGTGCAAAGGCAAACAAAAACGTCATCAATCGACGCTAAGAAAGGTTTTTTCGCATGAATGACACTCGCATCTATCATGGTGAGATCAACCCAAGTGATATTGCCCGTGATATCATCTCGCATTTTAACCGCGGTGGCTTCCACGTTCAGGTCATCGGCCGTGACCCAAAGATCGCGGTGCAAATTGCCGCCCGGCAGATGAGACAATCTGGCGGGCATACAGCCCTAACGATCGCCATTCATAAGGTCGAGGACGGTGTTTCCATCCAGGTGGGAGAACAAGCCTGGCTGGGGGTTGCAGCAAGCCTTGGGATGACTGCACTTAGTGCGCTTCGCAATCCCCTATCACTCTTAGGCCGGATTGACGACCTTGCACAGGATTTAGAATCGCTGCAGCTCAAAGAAAGTATTTGGGAGGTCATCGAACAAGCTGCCCGCCAACATGGGATTGGCCGTGAGCTATCCAACCGGCTTAAAAGGTATGTGTGTCCTTATTGCAACACGGCTAACCCGCCAGGCGAAAGCCGCTGTATCGCTTGCGGGGCACCGCTTGGCGATATTCAGCCGCAAACTTGTATGAACTGTGGTTTTGTGGTCAAAACGCTTGAACGCGTTTGCCCCAACTGCCATGCAAAATTGCCGCCGCAGTAAGCATTAATTGCTTGGATAAGAGAAAATTATTATTAAAACCTTGCCAACCTATCAACACCTAATTTAACTCAGAAAGACCGAATCTAAATTTCCCGCCATTGCCGTTTATCTTTCTGCATAAAATCCTCTGCGGCATGCGGCCCCTGTGTACCGGCTTCATAAACCGGTAAATTCTTTAATCCCTGGGCTTCCCATGCATCAATGATCCTCTGGGTCAGGCGCCAGGCTTCCTCAACCTCATCGCTGCGGGTAAAGAGCGTGGCATCCCCCTGTAAACAGTCTAACAGCAATCGTTCATAGGCTTCTGGCGGTTCACCGCCAAAGGCATCTGCATAGTTGAAGCGCATTTCAACCGGCTCGATCCGCATTGCATTGCCAGGGACCTTGGCGCCAAGGAACAATGTAATCCCTTCATCGGGCTGGATGCGGATGACCAGCACATTGGGCGCCTCGCTTGCCAGATTGCGCTGACCAAACAAGGCCAAGGGCACCTGCGTGAATTGAATAGCAATCTCCGTCACCCGGCTTGGCAGGCGTTTGCCCGA
The DNA here is from genome assembly GCA_016841365.1 of Anaerolineaceae bacterium. GTDB lineage: Bacteria > Chloroflexota > Anaerolineae > Anaerolineales > Anaerolineaceae > Brevifilum. Next base: position 487,661 of record JAENZI010000001.1, on the reverse strand, counting down.
ACGCAGATAAAATGGGACACCCGCCCAGCGCCAATTGTTGACAGACAAGCGTGCACACATGTAAGTTTCTGTGATCGACCCATCTGCCACATCCGGTTCATCCCGATAGCTTGGAACCCGTTTGCCATTGATGGTGCCAGAAACATATTGCGCCCGGATGGTGTTTTCAATTGCCTTTTCACCAGTGAACTCACACACGGATTTCAATACTTTGACCTTCTCATCGCGCACCGCTTTGGCATTAAACACTGCCGGAGCTTCCATCGCTGTCAGAGTCAGCAACTGTAAAAGGTGGTTCTGAAAAACATCCCTTATCACGCCGGCATGGTCATAATAACCCGCTCGTGTGCCCACACCCTCATCCTCCGCCATGGTGATCTGGATGTGATCGATATATTTACGGTTCCAGAGCGGCTCAAAAATGCCATTCCCGAACCGAAATGCCAAAATGTTCTGCACCGTCTCTTTTCCCAGATAGTGATCCATACGGTAGATCTGATCTTCATGAAACACGGAATGCAGCTTGTCATCCAGCGATTGGGCTGTTTCAAGATCCCGGCCAAAGGGTTTTTCCACCACAATCCGCCGCCATCCCTGCTGGCAACTTTCAAGCTGTGATACGCCAATGTTCTCCACGATCGTCGAATACCAGTTTGGAGGTGTGGCCAGGTAAAACAGCGTATTCTGAACGCCCACCTGTTCCAGTGCCTTCTTTAGCCTGCCGTAACCCGCTTCATCCTGAAATGTTGACTCAACATAAAACGCCCGATCAAGCAGTCCTTCCAACACCTCTTCATCAACTGGTTTTGTGCGGCCATAATCCATCACACCCTGTCTGAGTACATCCCGCATTTTTTCGTGGCTCCAAGACCTTCTCGCAAAACCAATGATATATAAAGGCTCTGGCAGCCGACCCTGCCTGGCATTTTCATACAGGCTGGGCATCAACTTCCGCCGCGCCAGGTCTCCAGTCACACCAAATATGACAATCGCCACCCCTTCAGAACAAGGCTCATTATTAATTTCTAATTCAGGCATGTGCGCTCCAGTTGATTTAAATCAGAAAGATCGATCTGCAATCCAATTTTACCTGAAATATCAGCACTTCATATCGCCCAGTATTACTTAATACATAATCAAGACCACATTTTGGTTAGTATGTTTCTTTGAAAATAGTTAAATAATCTTGTTCGATTTCGATTTTTATACATCGTAAATCAGTTATAATGTGCATATTATTCATTTATTTATTCAGGAGGATTTATTATGACAAAGATTATTGCAGACACGACCTGTGGTCTGCCGCTGGATGAACTTGCTGATTTAGGGATTGATGTCATTCCCCAAATCATCATCTTTGACGGCAAAGCCTACAAAGATGACCACGAAATTGACACACCAACCTTCCTTTCTAAACTTAAAAGCGCTAAAGAGCTCCCAAAAACCGCAGCACCACCGCCAGCGCTGTATGAACCGCTCTACCGGGCGTATGCAGAACAAGGACACAGCATCATCATCCCAACCCCTTCCACCGACCTCAGCGGCACCTTTCGCAGCGCACAGGTGTCAGCCGAAAATGTGCCTGAGGCTGATGTTCACATCTTAGATACACGCACCGTTGCCGGTGGTCTGGGGGTTTTAGTCAAGAAAGCAAAAATGTGGGCGGATCAGGGTAAGGACCCGGAAACAATCCTTGAGGATTTGCGCCAGCTTGCTAAACGTGAAGTTGTCTATTTCCTGGTAGATACGCTCGAATTCTTGCACAAAGGCGGGCGGATTGGGAATGCCTCTTACCTAATCGGCAGCTTATTGCAGATGAAACCCATCCTTGGTTTGGATGACGGTAAAGTGACAGCCATCGAAAAGCAACGCACATCTGCCAAGGCGCTCAACCGGATCAAAGAATTGGTGCTGAGCCAATGTCCTAAAGGCGAAAGTTCAAACATCACAGTCAGCCACTGCGGCGGGCAGGAACGGGCAGAGCAGCTTGCAAAAGAATTGGCGGAAAGATTGGGGCTCGACGCCATTCCTGTTTACGAAGTACCACCCGCCATCGTCGTTCACGGCGGCCCGGGAATCATCGAAGTCAGCTTTTTCAAAGCGGAATAAGAAACAAGCCCGAGATTGTTCTCGGGCCAATTTATTAATACGCTTCCTGTAAAATATCTATAAGAACAGATTCTTCCAGAGAAATAGGGTTCTTTTGCATGCTGGAAGAGACCTTTGACTTTTCAATGATCCGGTCAAAATCTGATTGTTTAATGCCGATCTCACGTAATTTCGGGATTTTCAATGCTCGCGCCAGATCAATCAGCCACTGCACACCATCCTGGATCGCCGCATCAGCATCACCAGTGAGCAAAACCGCAATTTCTCTGAAGCGGTCTTCAAGATCAGCCATATCTCCGGATGCAACCAATACATGAGCATTGTATTTCATCACATAGGGCAGCAGAGAGGCGCAAATCACACCATGCGGAGCGTTGAACATCCCGCCGATTGGCCCTGCAAACCCATGCACGGCGCCTAATCCACTGTTCGCGAGAGCTAACCCCCCAAACAAACTGGTGACAGCCATATCTTCTCTGGCGGCCTTATTTTGCCCGTTTTCATATGCAACCAGTAATGATCTCCCGCCCCGTTTAATCCCTTCACGAGCGATCGCATCCGTCATTGGGTTGGTTTTACGTGTTACATAAGCCTCGATCACCTGGGTCAATGCGTCCATACCCGTGGATGCTGTCACGGAGGGCGGCATACTGTATGTCAGCTCCGGGTCAACCAACGCTACCGTCGGGATCATCTTAGGACTGCGCATGCTGACCTTAACGTGATGCTCTGGCGACATAATCACAGCATTGCGTGTGACCTCGGTCCCGGTACCGGCGGTTGTCGGCACCGCAATCACCGGCGCTGGCATTTTGCTGATTTTCTTCCCGCTGCCAACGACTTCAAGATAATCCATCAACTCACCCGGGTTGGTCAGCATCGCCGCAATGGCTTTTGCCGAATCAATCACCGACCCGCCGCCGAACCCAATCACCAGATCACACTTGGCGGATTGTGCCGCAGCAATTCCAGCCTCGATGGCGGGGATATCAGGTTCATGCTCGACTCGAAAGATTTCAGCACTAACGCCTTTTCCCTTTAAAAAGTCCAATACCTGATCCGTTGAAACTGAACCGCCGCCAACAACTAATAAAGCCTGCTGACCAAAATCCGCCGCAATTCTACCAATCTCAGAAAGGGTGCCGTTCCCAAAGATGATCCGGTTTGACGTTGCAAACTCAAATTTCATCACTAAGCCCATTCCTCATCTGCTGAAAAGAGATTGTGAAACATCCTTTTCGTTCTGGGTGAAACGATCATGTCTGCCACGGTATCCTTCCAACGCAGATAGTGCGCCGTTTCTTTGTGCGCAGCCGGTGCATCCGAAGAGCGATAAACCTCATTTAACACAAAATGCGTAGGATTATCCAGGTCCTGCAGCAAATCAAACCGGGCAATGCCAGGTTCTTTTACGCTGGCAGAAGCATTTGCCAGTGTTGCATCAACAAATTCATCGACAAACTCTGGTTTAACTTCAATAAATACATGCACGATCAGCATCGCAAAATCCTTTCCCTTGTTTGTAATAATTTTTCTTCTGAAACCAACTGTCATTTTACAAATTATAATTAATAATCATGAATATCTCTCACACAACTGCCCCCGACATCCTTTATTCAGATCAGGATCTGCTGATCGTTAACAAACCTCCCGGGTTGCTCAGCATTCCAGATGGTTACCAGGCGGATTTGCCTCATCTGCAAAGTGTATTGGAACCACGTTTCGGCAAACTTTGGATGGTTCATCGTCTGGATAAAGAGACAAGCGGGGCAATCGTGCTTGCAAGAAACGAAGAAGCGCACCGCAAGTTGAATGCCCATTTCAAAGACAGGCAAATCGAAAAGATCTACCATGCATTGGTCACACCTGTGCCCGATTGGCAAGAGTTGGATATCCACTTGCCTTTGGCAGCAGATGCCGACCGAAAACATCGGACGCGGGTTTCAGAAGCTTCCGGGAAGGAAGCTCACTCCTTATGTAAAACCCTGAAACGCTTCGATCTGGGGGTTTTGATGGAAATCCAAATATACACAGGGATTACGCACCAAATCAGGGCGCACCTCAGAGCCTATGACCTGATGATACTCGGAGAACGTTTATATCACGCTGGGCTGCCCGAGCCTATGGTGACGGCACCCCGCATGATGCTGCATGCACGCAATATTCGTTTTTATCACCCTACCACCGAAGAAAAACTTGACATTACAGCGCCATATCCAGATGACTTTCGCACGGCTTATACAATGCTCAGGACGACCAGATTTCTGGATGCAATGATTTAATAGATGCTGTTCCCTTAATCCCGACAACGATATGATCCAGGATAGGCAGTTCGAGCATTTTGCCTGCCTCGATCAGCATCCGCGTCAGGTGGACATCCTCAGGGCTGGGAGAGGGATCACCACTCGGATGATTATGAACGACAATCAGAGATGCTGCATTATGCCTAATGCCGGATCGAAATATTTCGGCAGGGCGGACAGTTGAGGCATTTAGCGAACCCTTATAGAGTTTCTCAGTATGCAAATGCTGGTTCCTGGTATTGAGCAACAGCACCCATAATTCTTCCTGATCGAGCCTTGCCATCTGATATTGCACCAGATCTGCTACGTCTTGCGGGCTTGAGATCAGGGTGCGTTCCTCCGGCCGATACCGTGCCAGCCGCGAGCCCAGCTCGATCGCAGCCTTTATTTGGGCTGCTTTGGCTGGGCCGACACCATCCACGTTGCATAATTCTTTAAATGTCGCCTGCTCCAAACCATACAAACCGCTGAAGTCGATCAGCAGTTTTTGGCCAATCTGAACAGCGCTGGAACCCTGTTTGCCCACACGCAGTAGAATAGCCAACAGTTCTGCGTTGTTCAACACGCTGGCACCCAGTTTTTCGAGCCTCTCTCTGGGCCGCTGCGATTGCTCAATGTCTTTAATGCGATAGGATGTCAACGAATCGGTCATCAATGCCCTCTCTTTCTACGATGTTCAACGTTGCTTTTGTTAAGATCCATTTCTGTGAATGCTACATGTTATAATATCATCAAATTTATACGCCGAATGGAATTATGATGGAATTTGTCATTACCGAACATACACATTGTGACCTAATTAGTATTGCTGGCAGAATAGACAGCTATTCTGCACCCAAAATCAACCAAGCCCTCAAATCCCTGTTTAACGATGGCCACCACAATTTAGTGGTCGATATGCGTGATGTCGCTTACATTTCGAGTTCGGGAATTCTCGTATTCGTCAACGCTCAAAGACAATTAAAACGCCAAAATCATGGTGAGATTGTCTTTGCAGGTATTTCTGATCTTGTTTATTCAGCCTTCGAATTAGCCGGGTTTCATCAACTTTTTGAGTTTTTCGATGACACTATTTCTGCTGTTGGAAAATTTTAGAGGTCAGGTCTAATGACAAAGAAAACTTTTGCTGGTAATTATCGCAACCTCGAAGAAATCAGCACATATATTATCAATCAGGCTGAGCAGGCTGGATTTTCCTCTAAAGAAATTTATGCCATCCAAACAGCAGTGGATGAAGCCTGTGCCAACATCATTGATCACGCTTATGGCGGAGAAGATTTGGGGGAAATCGAAATTGAGGTAAAGAAGATCAAAAACGGCATTCGCATCATTCTGGAAGACGAAGGCCGAGCTTTTGATCCGGATGAAGTACCCACACCCGACCTCGAATCGCCTTTAGAAAACCGGCGCGAACGCGGACTAGGGATATTTTTTATCCGTCAATTGATGGACAAGGTGATCTTCGATTTTTCAAATGCCCACAAAAACACGCTTACGCTGATCAAATACAAAGGGGGATAAGGTTGTCTTGGCAAGGCCAAAATCCCGCTGAGCATCATCAACTTTCCGCGAGGCACATCATCGACCTTGGCGTTGAACTTTCTTCCTTTACTGATTTAAACGCTCAAAACCGATATTTACTTGATTTTCTGAAAACACATTTTGACTGTCAGGCATACATCCAAATAAATTTTCCAAATCACCTCACGCCAGTTGAAAAAAATAATATAAAATTCCCATCCGACTTAGAATCTACAAGTTTTGCTGATAAATCAACAGAAATTGGCGTTTACCAGATTGAAGCAGACAATGCTTATTGGGCAGTTGCCCAATTAGTCAGTGGTGATCAACGGGTGGGACGGATCGTTTTAACCCGAGAACGGTCCTTAGATCAAACAGCACTCGAAAATCTACAAGACATCAGCCGATTGGCTGGACCAGCCATGTATGCCATGCTCCAATCCGATTTGCAATACTGGCGTCAAAAACAACTGGCACTGGTCGAAATGGTCAGTGAACGGATTTCTCAAGTTACTGATTTGGACGTTCTTACACAACAGATCACGGATCTCGTCCAGACCACCTTCAACTACAATTATGTTGCGGTCTTTCTGACGGATATGGCGCAACACAGGCTCTATTTTAAAGCCAGCACCATGGACGAGGAACATCCTTGCCTCCCTGAAGAGCGCCCTGAATTTGAGAGTCCTAACCATCCAGGGTTTGCATTAGGCGAGCATATGATCGGTTTTGTCGCCCAAACAGGCCAAGAACTGATCGCCAACGACGTCACCCAGGAGCCGAGATATAAAGAAGTGGACTCGCTTGCAGATACTCAGGCTGAGGTTGTACTTCCCCTGATCATTGAGGATGATGTGCTGGGTGTCTTTGACGTCCAGGCAGAAGAGCTAAACGCCTTTGATGAAAACGATCTGATTGTCTTAAGGGCATTGGCAGACAACATCGCCATCGCCATCAATCGTGCTCGATTGTATCAGGGTCTTAAGCAGAGAATTGACCAGTTAGCCGCGGTATCAGAGGTCAGCCGCGCCATTACAACCAACCTCGATACCGATGATCTCCTCAAGCAAATTGTAAAGCTGATCCAGGAGAGATTTAACTTCCCCTATGTTCATTTGTTCACTATCGATCATGTACAAGAGAAGATTGTCTTCAAAGCTGGTGCCGGGGAACGAACCCCGATCTATGAGAACTTAAATGTCTCATTTGATATGGATGCTGAAATTGGTGTTCTTGCATGGGTTGTAAGGCATGGCGTAACCAAACGGATCACTGACGTCAGCCAGGATCCGTTATTTATTAAATCAATCAACACACAGGAGGCGATAGGCTCAGAGTTAGCTTTGCCCCTTGATTTTGGGGGAGAAATTCTCGGTGTATTAGATATTCAGAGCAATCAGACGAATGCATTTTCAGAGGATGATCAGTACATCTTAGAAACACTTGCAGACAACATTGCTGTTGCCATTCGTAATGCACGACTCTATAAATCAGAACGATGGCGCCGGCAGGTCGCTGAGAGCCTGCGAGATGTCGCCGTCCTATTATCAGAGAATGCTGAGCTGACAGACATCTTGGACGAGATCTTAGAGAAGCTTCAAAAAAACCTCCCCTGTGATATTGGTGCCATCTGGCTGTTTGATCCGGATGAGCCACAAGAAACACCGTTAGAAGCCCGTAAACTGCACCTGGCAGCCCACCGCACCAGTGACGATATCGATTTCCAGGCCCTCGATCACCTTGAGATGATGCCAGATGCCTGGATCAAACATGCCCTTTCCCAAAAAACGCCAAAGATACGTCAACCCGATGAAAGTATCGGTCCGATCGCACAGAAATTTGCTTTTGATCAGGACTATTCATCCATTGCCGCACCGCTGATAACAGGCGATGAATCGCTGGGTTTGCTTACGCTTGTTCATCACTCACCGGGAAGATATGGCCTGGAATCAGAGAAAATCACGACCGTTTTCGCCAGTTATGCTGCCATTACCGTTAAAAATACACGGCTTTTCAAGGCTTCGCAGGAGCAGGCATGGATATCGACCATCTTATTAGAAGTGGCAAAGGCAACCCAATCCTTATCGAACCTCGATGAACTCGCTTCCACCATTGTGCGCATTACCCCCATGGTTGCTGGTATCAAAGGATGCGCGCTTTTTCTCAGGGAACCAGAAAGTGATATTTTTTCCTTGTATGCGATGTATGGCATTGGCAACTCTGACGAACTACTCAACCTTGACCGCCCAATGCCCCTCACAGATGCGCCAATTTTCGATCAATTACTTTCGGTATCTGTTCCGCTTCAGGTTACCCAACCAAAACAGGATTTAAATCTTCCAGATGAATTATCACAAGCGATGTCTCAGGACACACTTGTATTATTTCCCCTGATTGCACACGAAGAAATCCTTGGGGCATTTTTACTTGCGAATGAAGAAAACATTGCAGACATTTTTCACCATCCTAATCAAATTGATGAAGAACGTCTGCGGATCATTCAAGGAATCATCCAACAAACCGCAATCGCTGTAGATAACATCCGGCTGATTGAATCCAAGCAGGAAGAAGCCTACGTGTCTGCCGTCCTGCTTCAAGCAGCCCAGGCAGCAGTCAGCAGCGCCGACCTGCACGACACATTGGAATCGATTGTTCATATTATGCCCATTCTGGTTGGTATTGATTCAAGCGTCATCTACATGTGGGACGAAGCGGAACAAGTTTTCCGTGTCGAATATGCAAACACCAAAGATTCCGCCAACGAAGATGAACTGCTCCAAACAACCTTTGGCCTTGGCGACTTCCCGATGCTGGATGCGGTGTACCAAAACAATCGTCCCATCGTTCATCCGTTGGTGGATAACATCCTCCCACCAGAAGACTGGGACTTAGCCCTGCCTGATGAAGGTCAGACCGATCCAAAGCCTATACTGCAAAGCCGTTATCCGTTGTTGTTGGGTTTTCCGCTTTCAATGCAGGATGATGTTTTTGGTGTATTGATCTCTCAGGATAAAAACATTTTCACCAATCGCGAACGGCGTTACGAACTACTTTGGGGGATGGCGCAGCAAGCATCTTTAGCCATCCAAAATGACATCCTGAATCGGGAAATTATTGAACGGCAGCATCTTGAACGCGAGTTTCAGCTTGCCCGAGAAATTCAACAAACATTCTTACCAGATAAGGTTCTCGAAATTCCCGGTTGGGAAATGGACGTCCGTTGGGAAACAGCCCGACAGGTTGGCGGCGATTTTTACGATTATTTTATGCTCAATGATCACCAATTGGCAATTATTATCGCAGATGTCTCCGACAAAGGTTTGGCAGCCTCGTTATACATGACCGTTACTCGTACCCTTTTAAGAGCTGCCGCACTTGAATCTGATTCGCCTGCTGAAACTCTGGAACAAGTCAATAAGTTGTTGCTGGTCAACTCACAAGACGGCCTTTTTGTCACTGCTTTTTATGGCATCCTTTCCCTGGATGATGGCGCAATGACCTACGCCATTGCTGGACATAACCCTCCATTGATGGTTCGGTGCCAGGAAAAAAAGGTGTTCACCTTCGATAAAGGAGGCATTGCACTCGGCGCGCTGCCCGACATCCACCTTGAAGACAGGCAGGTTAAATTTGAGTTTGGGGATTGTTTGGTGCTTTACACCGACGGCGTGACTGAAGCCTTCAATGGTGAGGATCAAATGTATGGTGAAGACCGGCTGATTAACCTTTTACGAACCTCAATTGGCGAGAATGCCCATACGGTTCTTCAAATTTTGGACGCGGACCTTGAAGCGTTCAGGGCAAATGAGCCTCTCAGTGATGACACCACCATTTTGGCGATTTGTCGTTCTTCTTTATTGGCAGACGATCACAGGGAGATGCGTTCCGCGTAAGACCCCATCCACAGTGCTGCCAAACACAACCTCCAATATTGGTGGCAGTCCATAACCACCCATGATGATCGCATCCGCAGATTCTTCACGCGCCACCAATATTATGGTTTTGCTCACCTGGTCAAATGGCTTTTGATAGATCTTCTTGATGCAAAGATCCCCTAAAATCTCAGAAGCCTCAGCCAGAAGAGATCGACCGTGGACTTCATCTTCATCGACAACCAGCAGTGTAACCCGCTTACTGAACCTCTCAGCAAGATAATGAGTAATAAACAGGGCTTCCTGACTCTTTGCGCTGCCATCATATGGTACGATCATGTGATTCATCGTACTCACCTGATCCTTAACCACCAAAACGGGTCTTGAACTTCTGCGCAAAATCATCCGCATCCCCGAAGAAAATCTTGAAAATATCTTTGGTGAAGGCGGATGGGATAATTTTAGAACAACAAGGTCGTTATATTCAGCCCGATCAATAATCCTTTCCGAAATATTTCCCCGATCAAAAACAAGATTTCCGGGCAATCCAGAGTGTTGAAGGCGTTCGTTAAATGCTTGTTCAACATCACCCTCTAGGATGTAAGTTTCATCCGGTTGCGTCTTAACAATGAGGCCGCGAACCTTTGATTTTTCTAAGTAGGCAACAATAATCGCTTGTTCCAATGCAATCCAACTGTCCTCCCTACCGCTCATCGCCACGAGAATTTCTGAAAATAAACTTTCTCCCTCAGCCTGTTTTTTGCGATGCCACTCACCTGGAGATGAAAAATCTTCAAGTTGATTGGGCAAGATCATCCGCATGAATTTCCTCCCCCAACGGCGGATGACACGTCCAAACCGGGTTGCTTTGCGGTCAACAAGATCAGACGCAGCACGCTCAAATCCAATTGCCCAGCCTAAATGCTCTTCCAAATAGGTCTGGTGGTCCAAAACCCAGATATAAAGGTCTGTTTCCGTTCGATTAGGGAATTCTTTTAAGATATCCTGCTCGCGGATCATTTCCACGACCGGTTTGTAAACATACTCATACCAATGTTTGAGCGCTTCTTCAGCCGGGATTTCCCTGAGCTGTTCAATGCCCATATAATGCCGATGAACCCGGATATGCTCCCTTAAAGTTTCATATTGACCGGGAAATGTCAAAGTAAGATCTTCACCAGGCACAATTTTGTCAAACTTGGTTTCATCTAAAAATTGTGCATATTCTGCCTTTAAAATAATATCCTCAGGCGAATCGTCAGGCGAAAGCGGCACCCGTGACTGGATTTCAGTAACATATGCCTCGATTGTCTCGAATCCCATTTCCCGGGCAATAGACACCCGATGGTTACCATCCATCACAAAATAGGCGTCACTGATTTTATAAACCGTAATAGGTGGTAAGCCAGGACTGCCGGGTGAGGTCATCGCCGATTTGACCCGCGCCCACCTTTCCATATCATCATCGTGCAGAGGGAGAAAATTTCGATCAAAATCCTGATAGCGATTAACACTGCCAACGATAGCACTGACCGGAATCTCCTGGACTCCCTTTGAGGACAATCCCCCTGTGCGCAATTTTCGAGAGATATCATCATAAGGCAGCAGATCCGTCTTCCGGCCAATTACTGCCGCCCAAAGATGCTGCATCCTTGCTTTTGCACGGGCGCTTCTAAAATCTTCAAGGGCTCGCTTATATTCAACTGGGCTTCTCATGTCAGACATCTCTACTCCAGCTCAAAAACAGATGAATTTTCAATTATTTTACCATTTCAACACATCATAGCACTCCTTGCTAAAGACTTAATTACGATGAATTAATAAACCTTATTAGATTCCACAAACGGAATTGTCCGCGATCTGACGCTTTCCCATATGGCATAAACTCAATCCCAACCTAAACATGCTATAATTTCTAAGATTGAGCATAAAAACCGACCAAAAACACCAGCATATTCTGATGGTATCAAAAAGACAAATTTTTTAATGGAAAACAACGCAAACCAAAACCAACCTGTCATATCACCCCCACTGGATTATCTTGTTTTTGGGCATGTCACTGCCGATCTAAACCCGGATGGCATCAGGATGGGTGGAACCGTGACCTTTTCGGGGTTAACAGCCCACCAATTTGGGCTTAAGACCGGTATCGTCACCTCATTTTCTAATGAAATCGACCCAACCCCAATCCAGTCAATTTGGATCAAAAATAAACGAAGTGCGCAAACAACCACTTTTAAGAACATCTCTGATGGCATCAACCGCACCCAGTTTCTCTACAATACGGCACAACGGCTTAATGTTGAAGACATCCCCTTACTACCCTCTCAGCCAGCAATCGTTCATTTAGGCCCGGTTGCAAACGAAGTGGACCCCGAAATCTTGATGCATTTTCCAGACAGTCTAAAATGCCTCACACCTCAGGGGTATTTTCGCCAAAAGGATGCAGACAATCGCATCATTCACCAACCATGGCAGGATTATGAGCATTACCTCGAACAAGCAGATGTGGCGGTAATCAGCCAGGAGGACGTCCAAAATGATGAGGCATATATTTCATCTATGGCACGCTCAATCCCGGTGTTTGTCGTCACAGAAAACTATAAAGGCGCCCGTGTTTACTGGCATAATGATGCCCGTTTCATTTCAGCGCCTGAGGTAAAATATGTAGACGATACAGGTGCTGGTGATATTTTTGCGGCAGCATTTTTCTACCGCTATTTCTTCACAAAAGACCCATGGGAAGCAGGGCGATTTGCTGTTCTGCTCGCATCATGGTCAGTTCAGCGGGACTATTTGGACAGTATTCCAACGCTAACAGAGATCGAAATGGCTAAATTGGAATTGCTTGGATAATTAAAGGAACAGTTTATGAGACTGGGAAAAATCTACACGATCGTCAACCAGAAAGGCGGTGTGGGTAAGACAACCACTGCAATCAATCTTGGCGCATACCTCGGGAAATTTGGGCAGCGCGTTTTAATTCTGGATATCGATCCTCAGTCTAATGCAACCTCCTGTTTGGGTATCAACAAAAATGAGGTCAATGGCGGCACCTACGAAGTATTGATCGGCGCTCAACCCATCCTATCCCAAATCCTGCATAACCCAAAGTTTAAGCTGTCCCTGCTCCCATCCTCTTCAGGCCTCGCCGGGGCAGAAATTGAACTGATCGACCTGCCCGCACGGGAGACACGCTTACGGCAGGTAATCGAACCCATCAAAAATCGTTACGATTACATATTGATTGACTGTCCGCCTTCGCTTGGGTTGCTGACCCTGAACGGACTGGTAGCTGCACAGGATGGCGTACTCATCCCTGTTCAGTGCGAATACTTGGCACTCGAAGGCTTGGGGCAGTTAATGCAGACCATCAACAAGGTAAAGACGTCTCTTTTTGAAGAACTCGAAATCAAAGGTGTGGTTCTGACCATGTTTGACGGTCGGACCAACCTGGCAGCAGATGTGGTAAAAGAGGTGCAGCAGTTCTTTGGAGAGCAGGTCTTTTCAACCCTGATACCGCGCTCCATCCGGCTGGCAGAAGCACCTTCATATGGCATGCCCATATCAATCTTTGCACCGGATTCCAGCGGTGCACGCGCATACTCAAATTTAGCAAAAGAAGTTCTTATTTCGGATAACATTCCCGTTCCGATCGTTCAGGAGGCAAACTGATGGCACGACGACCCGGCTTAGGCAGAGGATTAGGTGCGTTAATCCCGGAAGATCATGAGCACCAAGCACAAGAAACCTCCCAATCAATCTCTCAAGGGGTTATGCAGATTCCGGTTGAGCAAATTCATCCCAACCCACAACAGCCGCGCACCAAGCTTGACCCAGAGCCATTGCAAGAATTAGCGGCGTCGATCCTGGAACATGGCATTATTCAACCCATCATCGTTAAGCAAGATCAGGGTAGTAATACTTACACCTTGATCGCCGGTGAACGCCGTTGGCGGGCAGCACAAATTGCCGGCCTGAGCATGGTTCCGGTGATCGAGCGATCCGTCTCAGAACAGGGGCTTTTGGAACTGGCGCTGATCGAAAATTTACAGCGAACCGACCTGACACCTCTTGAAATGGCAGAGGCTTATCGCCATCTGGCAGAAAATTTCTCATTGACCCATGAAGAAATTGCAGAACGTGTCGGCAAAAGCCGCGTCAGCGTCACTAATACCCTGCGTTTGCTCAATCTTCCTGACCAGATCAAACAAGCCCTTGCCGATGAATTGATCAGCGAAGGGCACGCCCGTGCGCTGCTCGGCTTGCCAAATACCAAATCTCAACAAGCGGCGCTCAGCACCGTGTTAAACCTTGGTTTGAATGTCCGCCAGACAGAGGCTCTCGTTAAAAAGCTAACCGGCGAACGACCGCCCGCAAAACCAAAAACCGATACCCATCCGGCAATAAGCGCTCTCGAAAATCGTCTGCGGAACTTCTTTGGCACCAAAGTCAACCTGAATAAAGGCAAAAAGGGCGGCAACCTTGTGATCTACTATTATTCAGATGAGGAATTGAATGCCATATTGGACAAGATCATGCCGGAATGATCTCATGAAGATATTTCACAATGCGAATATCTATAACGCCGAGAACCCTTCAGCCACTGCACTGGCAATCGAGGACGGACGCATCATTGCCCTGGGTTCTGATGCAGAAATACGCCAAACCTTTCCAAATCCCACTCACACCTACAACTTAAACGGTCTGACCCTCTGGCCAGGGCTGACCGATGCTCATGTCCATCTCAAGCACCTTGCGAAGAGTATGGCCATGGTTGACTGTGAAACAGCGACCTTAAACGAGTGTCTGGACCGGGTTGAGAGGGCAGCAAAAAATCTGCCGCCTGATGCCTGGGTCCTCGGGCACGGCTGGAATCACAACAGATGGGAAGGCGGTTATGGCAGTGCGGATCTCCTGGACAAAATCTGCGGTGGACGTCCTGCATATTTGACCGCCAAGTCCCTGCACGCCGGATGGGCTAACACCAAAGCACTGAAAATTGCAGGCATATCCGCCAGCACACCCGACCCGCCTGGCGGAGAAATCCAGCGAGATCGAGACGGCAACCCCACCGGGATTTTGTTTGAGGCCGGTGCAATGCACTTGGTCGAATCACACATCCCCAAAGCCACCCATACAGAATTGATCACCAAATTCCGCCAGTTAATCCCGGAATTATGGAGGATGGGGTTGGTTGGCGTACATGATTTTGACGGGTTGGATTGCTACCAGGTATTGCAATCATTAAAGCAAGATGGAACGTTGCCATTTCGTGTTGTAAAAAACATCCCCTTTGACGACCTGGACACGTTCATTCAATCCGGACTTAGAACAAATTCTGGTGATGATTGGCTACAAATTGGTTGGCTCAAGCTCTTCGCAGACGGCGCGCTCGGGCCGCAGACAGCAGCCATGTTGGCCGCTTATGAAGAAAGCACCGGTGCCGGCACCCTTCTGCTTTCGGAGAGTGAAATTGTCTCCATCGGGGAACATGCAGTCGAGCACGGCATTGCACTTGCCATCCATGCAATTGGTGACCGTGCCAACCGCGTCGTTTTGAATGCCTTCGAAAAGATTAGAGCGTTCGAACAGGAGTATGGGTTTCAGCATCTCCCACACCGGGTTGAACACGTCCAGATCATTACGTCTGAGGATGTTTCACGCTTCTCTGAATTAGACATCATTGCATCCGTCCAGCCGATACACGCCCCTTCAGACATGGCAATTGCAGACCACAAACTTGGAACCCGATCGGCGGACGCCTATGCCTATCGAACGTTGCACGACGCAGGCGCTTGTCTTGTATTTGGCTCAGATGCTCCTGTGGAACCGGTCAACCCATTTTTTGGACTTCATGCCGCTGTCACTCGCAAACGGTTGGACGGCAGTCCGGGCATCGACGGCTGGCATCCTGAGCAGCGATTAAGTTTGGAACAAGCCCTGAGAGGCTTCAGCCATACCCCCGCTAATATTGCAAATAAAGGACGTGACTTCGGCAAGATTCAAACCGGGTATCATGCAGACTTTATCCTGCTTGAGGACGACCCTTTCACCATCGACTCTCAGGATATTTGGAAAATTAAACCTGTCGCCACATTCATTGACGGAAAATGCGTTTACCAATCTTCGGATGCTGCCTTTGATCAATCTTAAATAAAATAGAAAATCTATAAAGACGTTAATTGAGGTCGTCAATGGTGATTTAGAGATCTCAATGGCTTCACCAGTTACCCTGCCCGAATTAGTAATTTTTAGGTGATTAGGTTATAATTTGTTCATAATAATCAACGACGGCTCACATTCCGGAAAGTAATCATGACGCAAGAATTCGCTAATATCGTCCAGAGAATAAAAACCATCAGAAAAAACAAGAAGCGCAGTATCCACGATTGTGCATCCATCCTCAACATACCAAAAGAGCGTTATCTGCAATTTGAACAGGGTGAAGCGGCACTTTCATTGCCGCAGATTGAAATTCTGAGTGTCTTTTTAGGCGTCCCGATCCAAAAGATTTTCGACGGTAACATTCCGGATGAGGAATTCTCTTCCTTGATGGAAGGCGAAACAAAGTCAAAATATATTTCACTACGGCATAAGATTATCCAGGCAAAATTCAACCTTGAACGCGAAAATGCTGATTTAAACTTGCAAACCCTTAGCGACAACACTCAGATCCCTTTGGAAGATCTTCAAGCGTATGAGACAGGCGAGAGAATCATCCCCTTAAATCACCTATTTTCAATCAGTGAAGCACTCCAGATGCCAATCGATTCATTTATCGATCAAACCCTGTTGACATCAGAAAATAATGATCAACAAAAGGATCAGGTCGAATGGGAACCTGAATTTCCGAAAGATACACAGCAAGGTGCATCCGATGGCGACCAACTCTACGATCAGCTCCTTCAGGCGATCAAAATGATTCCGACAGAAGACCTCGCCCGCATTGCAAAAATCTTGTTGAATTCGTTAAAATCGCTCTAATTTTTTCATGCTATCCCAAAGGCCCACATTCAAGGCTGATCTCACAAATAGATCATCAGGATAAAGCATGGTTAACACTCAATCTTCTTCATCAGTTGATGACACCATCATTCAGGCTACTCCTGATGACTATCCTCAATTAGCCGACTTCCTCAACCAAAACAATTTCACTCACAGGCACCTGGACTGGTTCAACCCATTAGATTGGCTTGGAAAGCAACCCTTCCTCATAAAAGTTGTTGAGAACCAGATTCAGTCGCTGCTTTGCGCAGCTTCTGAGAATCCACAGGCTGCCTGGGTGCGCGTTTTCGCCATTAAAAAGCATCTCAATCTTGACCGTGTTTGGCAAGATTTATTGAGTGACGCGATTGAAACTCTAAAAGAAAAGGGGATTACACAGCTTGCTTCACTGGCATTATCGCCCTGGTATAAAAACCTGCTTTCCAATTCAAAATTCGACCACCTGCAGGATGTTGTCGTCCTCGAATGGCAGCGACAGTTGCCCAAGGATACCAATTGCTGCCCTGAAATAACGGTTCGGCCAATGCAGGCACAAGATCTGCCCCAGGTTGCACATCTGGATCAGCTTTCATTTTCGCCATTGTGGCAAAACTCACAGGCAGGTTTGGACAACGCCTTCAACCAGAGCGGGATCAGCACTGTTGCTGAAATTGATGAAAAAATCATCGGCTACCAAATCAGCAATACGATGAACATCTATGGGCACCTCGCCCGTTTAGCCGTCCACCCTGAATATCAGCAGCAGAACATCGCCTCAACCTTATTGATTGACTTGCTCACCCAATTCAAGCAGCACAATTATCTGCGCGTCACGGTTAACACCCAGTCCGACAACATCCCCTCACTTAGGCTATACGAAAAGTTTGGTTTTACACGAACAGATGAGGAGATCCCGGTGTATGCAATGGCTATTGAGTAAGAATTTGGTAGTCAGAACTTCGGATCATAAACCCCCAAAAAATGTTTCGAGAATGAAGACAATTAACGGCGTCACCAGCAACGCTGGCAGGTAACTTCCAGTTCGTATCTTTTTTAGAGCCAGCAAGCTGCTGATGGAGATGGCCATCAAAATCAAGCCGCCCACAGCGGTCATCTCTGTCATCATTGCTGTCGAAAAGAACTGGCTGAAGAATTCTGAAAGCAGCGTAATTGCACCCTGATAGATCAAGATCGAAAGCGCTGAAAAAGCCACACCAATCCCCAGGGTGGATGCAAACGCAATCGATGCGAAACCGTCCAAAATCGCCTTGATTGCCAGCATTTCATAATTCCCGGTGAGACCATCCTGGATCGATCCCAGAATTGCAATGGGGCCAATCACAAACACCAAAGAGGCTGTGACAAATCCCTCCACAAATGTTGCGTGTTTTTCATGTTGGGCATCATTGCGGATAACGGCACGGCGTAGCATCACGCCCATCTTTTCCAACCCGTCCTCTATCCGCCACCATTCACCTAATATAGCACCAATCAATAATCCGCCCAGTGGCACCAACGGATTCTGGGTGTCAATAAAAGTCAACAATCCATAACCGAGGGTGAATAACCCTAAACCAGCAACAATGGTTTCGCGCAGCCTTGCAGATAAACGGCTCCCTACCAAGACCCCCAACAAAGAGCCAACCACAATCGTAACGACATTGATCAACGTCCCAATCATGTTTTATTGCGCTTTAACCAGCCGGACGCCTGGCCCTGAATGTGTGGCTTCATAGATTTCTAACAGAAAAACCAGAGAGGAAAGCCGATTTAAGTAGGCAACAACGTCTGATTTTGAATTGCCCTGTTCCTCGAGAAAAGCAATATTTCGCCGCTCAGCACGACGAATGATCGTCCGGGCAAGGGCTAATGCACCGCTGGCCTGGTTCTCACCCGGAATGATAAATTCTCTGGGCAGCTTTACTTTTGTCTCGAGTTTCTCAATTTCACCTTCAAGCCAATCGACATCTTCAGTGCCAATTTGGCTGAATTGTGCGCTGGTCTTATCATCCGTCGATAATTCCGTCATCAAAACATAAAGCTGCTTTTGCACATGCAGAATAATTTCCGAAACCACATCTACTGTGGTCAGTGAACGGGCCAATCCCAATGCGGCATTCGCTTCATCAACACTGCCGATGGCTTCAATCCTAGCTGAGGTTTTTGAAATCCTGCCTGCTCCCAAAAATCCAGTATCGCCAGCATCGCCCTTACCCGTGTAAAAAGGCGCCATCTACAGTCCTATTCTTCCGTGGTTTGTGTGGGATCAACCGCTTGTATTGATTCGGAATCGGTTCCAGCAAGAACGTACCAATCATGCACGTTACTGAAACGGTCAGCCGGCTTGAAGATTGGACCAATGGACACGCCGTTGATATCCTCGGAGATAGCGTAGGTGTAAACCGGGTAGAATAAAGGCAACGAAGGCATTTCCCGCATGAACAACACCTGGAAGTTGCGGTATAAACGTTGCCGCTCACCAAAATCAACAGTCATCCGCGCTTGCTCCAAAAATTCGCTTGCAGAGCGATTATCCCACTCTGCATAATTCTGACCGGATTGCACTTGCGCCTGTCCCCAAAAAGGATATGGATCAGGATCAGGTGACCCCGTTAAGTTAATATCAACCAGCGCTGTTTGGTAAGCCCTCAGTTCAAGATCGGCTAATACTTCATCGTAAGGTTTAGGATCCAAGGTGACATTGATCCCCAGGGCTTCCCAATCGTTTTCGACTAATTCTGCTATTCGTGTGTGTTCGGGTGTGTCCGGGTGGAGTAACCGCACCTCGATCTCTAGACCGGTTTCAGTTTTGTAGAGGTCGACTTCCTCATCAAAACTCACCCCTGTTGAAAGGAACAATTCCTCGGCTATAACGGGATCATAGACATTATTCTCTAAATCCTCGTAATGCGCCCAGGTACCGGGCATGATCGGTCCATTCGCCGGCACAGCTTGCCCGCCATAAACCTGTTCGATAATCTTATTCCGGTTGATCGACATCATCATCGCCCGTCGAATTTCCGGGATTTGAAGGAACTCAACTTCAGGATTATCCAGGTTGAGGTAAGCCATCGTCAAAAGGGGTTCACGGGCAGTGTAGATAGCAAGATCAGGTTCAGCCAATACATCGCTCAGGATCGATTCTGGAACCTCTCCGATGCCTTCCACCTCACCTTCCTGATATGCAGCAAGCGCCGTTTCGGCTGTATCGAAATAACGGAAAGAGATCTCGTCTAAATACGGGCGATCCATGTAGTAAGCCTCAAAAGCTTCTACCACTACACCTACGATCTGGTCGTTTTCAACCAGCAATCGCTGAAAGCGGAAAGGACCTGTGCCCACTGGCGCCAAATTAAATGGATGATCAATCATCTCCTCTAAACCCACACCGCTCAAGATGTGTTCCGGCAGGATTCCGAAAGACACATAATCCAAAAAAGGTGCGAAGGGTTCGGGAAGCAAAAACTGCATCTGATATTCTGATAGAGCGACAACCTCAATCTCAGCCCAGAACCTTTGTAAGTCTTCCGGGATCAACCCATGCCCACTTTTCAAAAGATCAATGGTGAAAAGCACATCACGGCTGTCAAAGGCTTCCCCGTCGTGCCAGTAAACATCTTCTCTCAGGCTAAAGTTATAAACGGTGCCATCCCTCGAAACACCCCAGGATTCAGCAAGGTCACTCTGCGGGATGCCGCGCGAGTCAAAATCAATCAGACTGCTGAAAATTAGTTCGTCTACCGATTGATCGGGTTCGTTGTAAATATCCAAAAAGGGATTTAGGCGCATAAATTCACCAATCAGGGCTTCAGAATACACACCACCCGATATTGGAGAAGGTGTCGCGTCAATATCTTCGCCGTCATCCATTTGCTGCACAATTAACAAAATGCCAACAATTAAGCCGGTGACCAAAATGATTAACAACTGCCATCTGAATTTTTTCATAATATTTAAGATAAAATGGGCAACCCTTTGATTGGCGAGTTGCCCGATTTTGACTGATTGAGAATGAAATTCGCCAGAGTAATCAAAAAATTACTTTGGATTACGCCCCAAACATGACGGTCAGAATGGTTAAGATAAAGAATAACACGCTCAGACCGATTGTGATCCAAAACAATATTTTCTCAATCCCTCGGCGCTGTGTATACACACCACCTGTATTTGCACCCCCAGTCAACCCACCAAGACCAACACCTTTGCTCTGAAGTATAATACTCGCGATCAAGGCAATAGACGTTATAATCAATGCAATACTAAAATAATTTTGCACAAAAGCCTCCTTTTAACAGGAATGATTATACCCACAATCTGAAAAATCCGTCAACCCAATGCATGAATCAAAATTTTCAATTCACATACACACAAAATATTCCGATGGCAATGCCAATCACCAAGAACTGATAAAAATTGCTGCCCAGGCAGGTCTGGACGGCATCATCACCACAGATCACAACATCTGGTTACATGGGCTGGATGGATATCATGGCGATGACAAACACAAAGTGATGTTGCTGGTCGGTGAAGAGCTTCACGACCGCGCCCTCAACCCGCCGGGCAACCACCTGCTTGCCATAGGGGCTCAAAAAGAATTAGCGCCCTATGCACAAGACACACAACAGCTTATCGATCAGATCAACCGTGCTGGCGGATTAAGTTTTATCGCACATCCCATCGAAGATGAGCTCGCAATGTTCCACGAAAAAGCCTATCCCTGGCGAATTTGGGAAGTGAAGAATTTCACCGGCATCGAGCTGTGGAACCAATTGAGCGAGTTTAAGAGCGTCACCCACGACCTACTCTCAGCCGTAACTCATGCCCTCTTCCCTGCGCGGATGTCGGTTGGACCGATTGAGCGCACATTAACCTTATGGGATGATTTGATCGCAAGCAGAAACCGGCAAATCGTTGCCATCGGAGGTGTTGACGCCCATCAAATCATGAAAAAGATCGGACCGTTGACCATCAAGCTCTACCCTTACCTTCATCACTTCAAAAGCGTCAGAACCCACATCATCACCCCCAACCCGCCTACCGGCATCTTCCCGGATGACCGGAAAGCCATTTATTCCGCCTTGAAACAGGGGCATTGTTATGTCGGCTATGATCTACCAGCAGCAACGGATGGCTTCCGCTTTACAGCCCACAATGATGATGGGCAATTTATCATGGGGGATCGTGTCAGCCCCAAAGGCGGTCTGACATTTCAAATCCGTCTTCCGCAAAAAAGCCTGTACAGATTATTAAAAGACGGCAAAATCATCAAAGAGTGGGAAAATCGAGAGGTAGCCACCTATCTTACCAAAGAGACCGGTGTTTATCGTGTGGAAGCATTTATCCCATTCAAAGGGAAATTAAGGGGTTGGATCTTCAGCAACCCCATCTATGCGTGGGATTAGCCTTTGATCACGATCAGCGGGGTCAATTTTGCGACTTTCTTTGCAATCCCAGCTCCCACAACGCTCTCCACAACCCGGTTCACATCCTTATAAGCTTGCGGCGCTTCCTCTGCCAAACCAGCCATTGACCCGGCTCGGATTTCAATTCCTTGCGACTTAAGCCGCTTGAACAAATCTTCGCCCCACACATTTTTCTTCGCCTGTGACCGGCTCATCACCCTGCCGGCACCGTGGCAGGATGATCCAAAGGAACGCTGCATACTCATATCCGTCCCTGTTAACACCCACGAGGCTGTGCCCATTGACCCGGGAACCAGCACCGGTTGCCCAATTTTTGAATACACCTCGGGCAAACCGTCAGAACCCGGCCCAAAAGCCCGCGTTGCACCCTTGCGGTGAACACAAACGGTTTGTTTTTCGCCATCAATCAGATGGTCTTCAAACTTCCCAATATTATGCGCAATATCATAAACCTGCCTGAGATGCCAGCTCTCAACCTTGCCGGCCAACACCCTCTCAAAGGCTTCACGCACCCGGTTTGCCAATAACTGGCGATTTAAAAAGGCAAAATTCGCGCCGCAGCGCATCGCCCCTAGGTAATCCTGGCCTTCAGGTGAGTCGATGGGTGCGCACACAAGTTGTTTATCGGGCAGGTGAATGCCATATTTCCTTGTCGCGTTTTGGAGCAGCCTGACATAGTCTGTGCAAATTTGGTGGCCAAACCCGCGCGAACCTGTATGGATTTGTACGGCAACTTCACCCTGATATAATCCTATCACTTGGGCGACTTGTGCATCAAAAATTTCTGCTACCAGATCGACTTCAATAAAATGGTTCCCAGCCCCCAATGTACCCAACTGTGTTTTTCCCCGCTCCAACGCGCGCTGGCTTAATTTTTCCGGGTTTGCACCAGCCAGCCGGCCATTGTCTTCAGTGAACAGGATATCCTCCGCAGTTGCATACCCCTTTGCTTTTGCCCATTGGGCACCTCTGACACAAGCCTCTGCCAGTTCATCTTTCGACAAGCGTAGATTACTGTCCACACCCACCCCGCTCGGACAGAGCTGGTTGAGCATTGTGGCTAAATCCGCAAGCCAATCTTTCACTTCCTCCAAAGCCATTCGGGAAGAAAGCAAACGAACGCCGCAATTGATATCATAACCAATCCCGCCCGGAGAAATCACCCCGGTTTCGAGATCCGTCGCAGCCACGCCGCCGATCGGGAAACCATACCCCTGGTGCATGTCTGGCATCACCATCACCGCTTTAACCAAACCGGGTAATGTACTGGCATTAACAGCTTGTTCTAAAGATTTATCTCCAAGTGCATTTTCCAGAAGTTCTCTTGATGCAAACACCCTGACCGGTACGCGCATATCCGATCGAAAATTTTTAGGGATTTCCCATTCGAAATCGCTGATCCTTCTGAATGTGTCGAGCGTAATCTCTGTCATCGCCGATCCTTTCTAAACATCGAAGGTAATTAGGGTTGTAAATCCTTTTGATGTTTCCTTTACTTCTAGATTGTGAAATGTGACAGCCTTAATCGTTCGATCAATGGATTTAACTGGGGATCCTTTTACCTTCACAATTAAACCATCACTCCGATCAACTAAATCAAATGTGTCAAATAAATACCCCTTATCCTCGCACAGGTATAAAATCTCACTTAAAAAATCCACCAATTTCGTTTCGAGGGAACCTTGTGGCACAAAAAATTGCTGTTCAATCTCTGAATTTCGGTGCTTTACTGCGCCCATCAGGGCATACATCCCCCGAGCAGCCTGCTTGAGGAGTGAATAGAAATCTTCACCCCAAACCCTCAAGGCAATGTCTGCGGTGTGATCAACTTCCTCAAATCCATGCAATATCATACTGGGTATAATTATACTGGCATGATACATAAGAATGGAAATCTCGACCGTATAGAAGCACAATTACGCGCCCTATTTGAAGAAAAATTGTTGTGGGTTCTCACAGGGAACAAACCAAAGGAGACCTTAATCAACGATTTGATGGATGCGTTAACCCACAATATTATGGTTGGCGAATCTGACCACACGATCGCGCCTGATCATTTTCGCCTAACGGTCTCCCCTGAAGATCTGCCTGATTGGCAGGCTTTTCAATATATCCTTGACGATATGGCTGGGACTATTCATTCGACCGCACAAATCGAAGGGCTGGATTTCCGAAGATCGCCAACAATTGAACTTGAGAGCAGTCCGAGCATCCTGCACAATGACTACTCAATCGAGGCGTTTATATCCCCTGAAGATCAGAATTTGCCGGATACATCCGCCATGGAACCAGAGAAGCCCAACACTTCCAACCCATCGCTACCCGATGGCGCAATGTTGATCGTTGGCGGTTCGATTATTTACCCACTGCATATGTCTGTCATTAATATTGGGCGTCATTCAGAAAACGACCTGGTATTGGACGACCTGCATGTTTCAAGGCATCATGCGCAACTCAGGGCGATCAATCGGAAATTCATCATATTCGATGTGGGCTCTACAGGCGGCGTGTTTATAAACGGGAAGAAGGTTAACCAAGCGACCCTGCAGAACGGCGATGTTATCCTACTTGGCGTGACAAACCTGATCTATGTGCAAGAGACGACATCGGACTACCAGACCACGATCCTGCCGATTGAAGGGGAATTTGAAACAACCGGAGATGATCATTCAGGGGACTTCAGCGGATGAGCGCAATGCTTGTATTTGTTTTACGGCTTCTTGTGGTGCTTTCTGCTTATGCCTTTATTGGCTGGATCGGATATGTAATCTTTTCTGACTTTAAACGGCAAATTACTGTTGATAAAAAACAATCAACGGTTCCACCTATCAAACTTGAGGCGGTTTTCAATCAAGTAATAACCCAAAAAGGTTTCGAGAAACAAGAGATCATTATCGGGCGTGATCCAGCCTGTGATTTTCCACTGAATGATGAAACTATCTCGCTCAGGCATTGCAAACTTGCATATTACCATAAACAATGGTGGGCGGAAGACCTCGACTCGACCAACGGCACCCTACTCAATGGCATACCGCTTTCAACCCCAACTGTGATCACAGAGGGAGATGAATTGCAATTCGGACGTGCCCAGATTAAAATCGCATTTCACTAATTAAATCGGAGTTGAACATGAATGAAGCACCTGTATTAGCAGTCATTGGCGGATCTGGACTGTACGCGTTTGAAGATCTTAAAGATATCGAGACCATCAATGTGGATACGCCTTTCGGAAAACCGAGTTCACCGATTACATTGGGTCGGCTGAATGGGAAACCCGTCGCATTTCTCGCCAGGCACGGGGTCGGACACATCTATCCACCAAGTGAGGTACCCTATCGCGCTAATATTTATGCCCTCAAATCAATTGGTGTAAAAAGAATCGTCAGCGTCAGCGCATGCGGGTCACTCCGTGAGGCTTACGCACCCGGTCACATCGTTATCCCCAACCAGATCTTTGACTTCACTCATAAACGTGAACGCAGCTTCTTTGGCAAAGGACTGGTCGCGCATGTCAGCGTTGCAGATCCATTCTGCGAGCACCTCTCAGACACTCTCGAAGAGGCTGTCCAATCAGCCGGCGGGCTTTCGCATCGCGGCGGAACTTACATTACGATCGAGGGCCCCCGGTTCTCAACCAAGGGTGAGTCGGGGCTTTACCGGCAATGGGGCATGGACATCATCGGCATGACCGCCTCACCAGAGGTCTTCTTGGCGCGTGAAGCAGAAATCTGTTACACAACCATGGCACATGTCACAGACTATGATGTGTGGCACGTCAGTGAAGAAAGCGTGACGGTAGATATCGTCATCCGCACACTTAACAAAAATATCGCACTTGCCCAGGATACGATTAAGAAAATGGTTGATCTGATCGACCCTGCGTCAAGCTGCCAATGTGAATACGCCCTCGAAAACGCGTTGATCACGAACCCTGAGATGATCGACCCAGAGAAACGCGATCAATTGAGCTTGCTGATCAATAAATATTTAGGATAACCGTGCGTTCTCGCTTAAGCAAACTCAGCAAAAGCAAACAAAAAGGCGAAATCCAACAGCGGTTGCTGCTGATCACAGCATTTATCGTGGTGGCTTATGCTCTTGTTCTGACCCTGGCACCTTCCATCAGAATCAGGTCCTCCAGCGGCCCATTCCAGTTTGATCACTGGCTGGGTGTGGCAGGTTGGGGTGTCTCTTTCTACCTTTTACACCGCCAAGCAAAAAAATACCTGCCCAAACTCGATCCCTTTTTGCTGCCAATCGTGGCCTTTTTGAGCGGGATAGGGTTGATGACGATCTGGCGCTTATATCCCAACCTGGGCTTTAAACAAACCATCTGGCTTATCATCTCCACAGTTGTCGTTCTGGCAGGCATGCGATATCCGATCTTCCTCGAAACCCTCCACAAATACAAATATGTCTGGCTGATCTCAGGCCTCCTCCTGACTGCCCTGACGATCTTTATTGGGATCAACCCCAACAGCGATAACGGTCCAACGCTCTGGCTGCAGTTCCTCGGTATCCACTTTCAGCCTTCAGAGCTGCTTAAATTGCTCCTGATCGTATTCCTCGCAGCTTATTTCACGGATCGGATCACGATCGTGCAGGGACGATTTGAAAGTCTGCTCCCCACACTTGTCCTCACAGCAGCAGCCCTTCTGATCTTGTTCTTCCAAAGGGATTTAGGCACCGCCAGCATACTTCTGTTAATATATCTTGGAATCTTATTCACGACACGCCGCAGCAGGCTGATCTTGATCATTGCCCCTTTGTTGATGATTGCGTCGGGGATTGCAGGTTACTTCTTCCTCGATGTTGTCCGATTGCGGATTTCGACCTGGCTTTCGCCTTTTAGCGATCCAAGCGGTGCCTCCTACCAGGTCATCCAATCCATGATCGCCATTGCAGAAGGCGGATTGATTGGGGCTGGTCCAGGCTTGGGCAGCCCAAACCTGATTCCCGTTTCAGTCTCGGATTTCATCTTTTCAGCAATTGCAGAAGAATTAGGCTTTATTGGCACCACTGTTCCAATCGCCTTGATGATTTTTCTGATCTATCGGGGTATCAAGCTCGCTAATAAGACCTCAAATGCCTTTCATCGCTTTCTTACCCTCGGCATCATCTTTTATTTCGGGGTGCAAAGCATCCTGATCATTGGTGGAAATATTGGCTTGCTTCCATTAACTGGCGTAACCCTCCCCTTTGTTTCCTATGGCGGGTCGTCCCTGTTGATTTCGTTTATCGCCGTACTGATGTTAATGACCATCAGCCATACTGCCGGCACCTCTGAAAATCGCGCAACTATTGTGAGGCGACGCCCGAGAGACCTGATCAGCGGTGGTGTAATGATGAGCATGCTTATGTTAGAAGTGATCGTGACTAGCCTGCTTGCCTTCTGGTTCAGCCCCGACCTCATCAACAGAACTGAAAACCCGCGCTGGATCATTGATGACCGCTTTGTCCCACGCGGGGATATCCTTGACCGTGATAATCAGGTCATCATAACCAATACAGGTGCACCCGGCAGCTATCAGAGGGCTAGCAACCACATCCCTCTCTACACAGTTATTGGCTATACGAATAGCGTCTATGGACAAACAGGTTTGGAAGCCTCCATGTATCCGTATCTGAGGGGCAACATTGGGTATCCCTACCTGACACACCTCTGGCAGGACCTGCTCTACAACCAGCCCCCTCCGGGTTTGGATATTCGATTGACAATCGACCTTGAAATGCAGCAAACGGCTGATTCTCTGCTTGGCGAAAATATGGGATCAATCATAGTAATGAATGCCAGCTCGGGTGAAATTCTTGCGATAGCTTCCCATCCCTACTTCAACGCCGAAACTTTGGAAGCGGAATGGGATGTGCTGAGCACAGATGAACGTGCCCCACTATTGAACCGCGCCACGCAGGGACTTTATCCAGCAGGTGCAGCACTTTTTCCATTCCTGACGGCGTCACAGGAAGACACACTTGAACAATATCCAGATCCCGAATCCCTGCTAACGAACCTGAACCTCTCAACATGCGCAATAAGACCAGAAGCCACTTCTCTAACCTGGGAGGTGCTGATAAAAAATGGGTGTCTGGCTGCACAAAACGATTTCGCACAGGAGATTGAAGCAGAAAGCCTTTCAGCATTGTTACAAAATTTAGGTTTCTTCTCAGAACCCCAGATCAACCTCAATGTAGCCCAGGTCAGCGATCCTGACAAGACCGGCAACAATGTTGATCAACTCAGAGAAGGGGCATTCTCAATCTCTCCGCTGCAATTAAGCCTGGCCGCGAGTGCCCTAACACACAGGGGTTTGGTGCCAAACCCCAGAATTGTCAATGCTTATCGCAATCCGCAAAACGAATGGGTGACGATTTCAGACTCCCAAACAACAACCCAGGCATTCTCGCCACAAGGTGCAACCCTTTTGACAAATCTGCTTAAAGAAAGGGATCTTCCCATCTGGCAAGTAACTGCAGTCACAAATGCCGATGAAGAAAATCCCATCACATGGTTTATGGCTGGCACAACCACAAACTGGCAAGCCCAACCCATTTCTATTGTTGTGGTCCTTGAGGCTGATGCACCTGAACTTGCAGAGCAGATTGGCAGGGCTTTATTTCAGGCAACCTTCCTTTCACAAGACTGATCGCGCCGAATTTCCCTGCAACTCCAACTCCAACTCCAAGATCAAGTAGAACTTAACTTTCACCCACCAGCTTGAGAAATCGCCTTTTACCAACCTGGATGGTCATGCCTGGGGTGACGGCCAAAAACGGATCTTCGACCTTTTCACCATCCACTTTAACACCATTCTGCTGGACCAACCGTCTGACCTGGCTGCCACTGCTAACCGTGCCGCTCTCAGTCAGGACATCCAGCAAGGTTTGTCCTTCAGAAATAGCAAACTCAGGCATCTCATCCGGTGTGTCTCCTTTTTGAAAAAGATCCACAAAATATGCCCTGGCTTTTTCTGCCTGTGCCTCATCATAAAATGCAGCCGTGATTTCCTGCGCCAACTGCATCTTGGCATCACGCGGATGAATTTCTTCAGTCCGGATGGCTTTCTCAAAGGAATCAATTTGATCCGTCGTCCAGCGGGTCACCAGTCGTGCATAACTTGCCATCGCCTTATCGGGGATGCTCATCACCTTTCCGAACATGTCTTCGGGTGTTGTATTCAGCGGAATGTGATTCCCCAGCGATTTGCTCATCTTCACTTCACCATCTGTGCCCGGCAGAATGCCAAGGATCACCCCAACATTTGGTTTCTTGCCATAATAAGTCATGATCTTTCGGGCAGCAGTCATGATATTAAACATCTGGTCTGTGCCGCCAACCTGAACATCGGCTTCTAAAGCATAGGCATCATAGCCTTGCATGATGGCATAAAACAGCTCATGGAAGTACACCGGTTCATCCTTTTCCCAGCGCTGCCTGAAGTTGATTCTGGTCAGAAATTGCTGAATGGTGAAATTTGATGCCAGCTCGATCATATCCTTTAGGGTTAAGTCCTTCAGCCATTCTGCGTTGTAACGCACTTCAGTTTTTTCACGGTCCAAGATGCGGAAGGCTTGGTCAGCATAACTTTTAGCGTTCTGCATCGCCTCTTCCTGCGATAGCTGTGCCCGAAGTTTATCCTTATCCGAAGGATCACCGATCAAGGCAGTATATGTGCCGATCACAAAAATCACATGATGACCTAGTTCCTGGAACTGCCGCAATTTGCGCATGGTAACCGTATGACCGATATGCAAATCTGATGTCCGGGGGTCATATCCACAGTAAACCCTTAATGGGCGACCTTCCCGTTGTGAATCAAGCAACCGCTCCCGCAGCTCCTTTTCCATCATTTCCTGTGTGGTAGAGTCTCCATACTCCACACCGCGCATTAGATAAGCAACTTGTTGGTCAATATTCATTCTTTCCTCCGTTTTAAAACATCATTCATCTAGTATAACGAAAAACGCGCCTGTCATTCAAGGCGCGTAATTGGCCAATGACAGGGTAATTAACAAGGGAAATAATAATAAACTCGCGTATTATGTTTCATGTCTCTCAATGATTATAACGAATAAACCCGATTTAATCATCCGCTCCAAACCAAGGTGAGCAATAAATGAGCGAAAAAATTATCGCTATAGCGGTTGATTAATCTTGACCTCAGAAACAAATCCCAGGGTATGC
Organism: Anaerolineaceae bacterium; assembly: GCA_016841365.1. Lineage (GTDB taxonomy): Bacteria > Chloroflexota > Anaerolineae > Anaerolineales > Anaerolineaceae > Brevifilum. The sequence continues at coordinate 457,264 of JAENZI010000001.1, read as the reverse complement.
AATATCACTCGTTTTTCAACTTGCTCAAAATCAGCCGATTGATGGCTGAGCGGGCTTAAAATCCGTTCAATTTTTCCATCATGAGCATGATATTCGGAAACAAATGCGGAGGATTCTACCCTGAACCCAACCGATTCTGGCAAAATAAGTGTGACATCATCAATAAATCCATAAACTTTTACCATGGTATCTTGATGATTAAAAACTGCCTTCGTAAAATCTAACCGGGCGGACCCGATAAACCACCAAAATTCATGCTGCTGTGCTTCCCAACCACCAGATCGGGTCACGTCTCCAAAGATGGACATATGGACCTGAGCGTCTGATCCAGCCATCCTTGGGCGCAGGATTAATAAGGCACCCACACCTATCAGCAATAGCGGGCCGATAAATCGCCACAGATCCACATCAAACAGCGCGTTGATTAACGCGATCAAGCCCAACAAAACCAAAACGATACCAAAGGCAATTTGCCGTTTCTTCATGTGGGATGTCCTTTCCGTTATCGCTAAGAAATCTTGCCGTAACAACTATTATAAGCGAAATTGCATCAAACATCCCCTCGTTTCCCCCAGAACACTGACAAACATTTTATAAGAAAATCAAATCCATGCACTTAACAAATAATCCAAATTTGATATAATCAACAAAAGGTGAACCTATGAACGAACCCGTCCTTGTGTTAAATGCAAATTTTCAACCAATCAATGTCACATCTACATACCGCGCAATCAACCTGGTTTTAGCAGAAAAAGCCACCTTGATTTTGAACGGTAGGGGTGTCATTCACTCAGTATCTCAAACATTTCCCCTGCCTTCTGTCATCCGCCTCACCAGAATGGTTAAAAGACCGCGGCCGGTGGTTGCTTTCACGCGCAAAGAAATTTTCCGCAGAGATAATTTCACCTGTCAATATTGCGGCAAGAAAACCAGTAAGCTGACCGTTGACCATGTGATCCCCCGCCGCCTTGGTGGAAAAACAAACTGGCGAAACGTGGTCGCCGCCTGCCCTCGATGCAATCACCAAAAGGGCGGAATGACACCGGAGCAATCCGGGATGTACCCGATTAAACTACCTCAGAATCCCCCAAGTTCAGCAACCTATTTGTTCGGCAAACATCTGAATCAGAACAATAAATGGGAAGATTTTCTAATTGGGTGGTAGTTGATCAAGTTAGGGGGTGATATGGAAATGAGATTGTCATCAGATCATAAGCCGCAAGCACATCGCCCGAAAAACAGGTTCTTGCCCGCGTAACCAGGTCCTCTGCATCATCCAGCGATGAATAATGCACCAAAACAAGGTTGGGAACACCTGCCTTCTGCCCGATCTCGCCGGCTTGCTCTGCTGATGAATGGCCTATACCAGCGCCTGTGGCTTCATGAATCAGGATATCCGCCCCTTTTGCCAGGCGGACGACGGCATCACTTGGGGCAGTATCAGACGAATAACATAAGCTGCCGTCACTCAAATCCATCCTGAATCCCATCGTGGGGATCATATGATCCACTGCAGAAGCAAACACTTGCAGATCCGCCAAATTCATGATGTGCATTTTTTCATTATTGGGCAGCCGATGAAACTCGATTGGATACAATTCTTCCCAGGTTTCCCAATCAAATAATTGCATCATCTGCTCCATACGGTTGATAACCACAGTCAAGCCAAAAATCGAGAGTGGTTTCTTTCTCCCCATCAGCCATAGGTCCATCAGCAATAACGGCACGCCGGAAACGTGATCGGGATGGAAGTGGGTCAAAAATAAATCCGAAATTGATAGCGGATCAATCCCCGCCTGTTCAAGTCGAACGACAGGGTTGCCAGTGCAATCTACGAGAATAACATGGTCATTGGATTCGACAATGAAGTGGGTGTTCTGCTGAAATTTGTTAGGCACAGCGCTTGCTGTTCCCAGAAAAGTAATTTTAGACATTCATAACGCTATCCGGTGACTTAAAAAGCAACATCACCTATTCTTCCACAACATCATCTTCAGTATTTTCTTCAGCAGCCAACAGCTCCTCTGCAGATTCTTGCCCTTTTTTACCGAAAATTGAATCACGATGCCGCCAGACGATTAATCCCGCTGCTATTATAGCAATCACCAGCATCAAAGTCTGATTGGCATTGATATTTCCTACGAAGCTATTGTCAAGCCGCAAAAATTCCATGAAGAACCGAAACACCGGGTATGTTACCAAGTACGAGAGAAAGACATCGCCAGGTTTGAGCCACTTATTGAATTTCCGGTAAACCCACAGTAAGAAGCCCATATTCAACAAGTTGAAAAGTGACTCATACAGAAATAATGGGTGATAAGTGGCATATTCCATGAATTCGGGCAAACGGTGCTGCGGGTCAATCGTGATCGCCCACGGGAGGTCCGTCGGCGCGCCATACACCTCCTGATTGACGAAGTTGCCCCACCGGCCAATGGCCTGTCCTAAGGCAAGGCCTGGAGCAAAAATGTCTGCCCATTCACCAAACTTCAGGCCTCGTTTGCGCGAGTAAAGATAAAAAGCCAGCGCACCACCTGCGACCGCTCCTGGAATTCCTAAACCGCCCCGCCAGATCGCAATTGCTGCCAACGGATGGGTCAGATAATACATCGTCGTAATCCCCTGTTCCACCATGGACTGCGGTGGCGTAAGAATATGCCAGATCCTCGCGCCAATCACACCCCCAATGACGATCCATGTCAGGCTGTCAATAATCACTTCGGGGTTCTTATTTCGGCGTTTGGCTTCGTGATTGCTCAAATAAGCAGCCGCGATCACGCCAAGCATGATGATCAACCCGTAAAAATTTAATGTCAAAGGACCAATCTTTATGCCATTAACCATTTGCAACTTCCTCTTCTTTACTTTCGTTACGATTTAACTTCCCCTTAGCCTGCCTACGCACATACCAGATGCGCTGCAGGGCTGTGAAGTTCGAAAGAATTGCGATAATCCACAAGGATACCCGAGGGTAACCTACAATAATACCCGGGATGAGGACAATGTAGCGCTCTGCCCGGGTGAGCAAGCCAATTTTGGCATCGAAGTCCAGGGCTTCAGCCCGCGCCCTCGTGTAAGACACCAATATCGAGCCAATCACTGCAAAAAATACCAGCAAGGCATCTTGCCACACACCGCGTTGATTAAAATATACCAGCAAACCGCCATACAAAGCGATTTCTGAATAGCGGTCCGTCACGGAATCAATAAAAGCGCCATAACGACCGCTCTCATTTCGCATCCGGGCCATCGTTCCATCCAATGCGTCAAGTGGTCCGGCAATCAGGGCAATTAACCCGCCCCAAAATAAGTGCCCGGTGGCAATCAAAACGCCTGCTGCCACATTACCGATCAGACCAGCAGTGGTGACCACATTAGGTCTAATGCCTAACCTGATCAAAAACGCAGCAATTGCATCTAGCAAGCGTTTAAAAATCCGGCGCAAAAAATCGGTAAATGTTTCTTTTTCTTGGTTATTTGTTTGAGTCATGAGCCTAAGTTTATCACATCAGTATCCTAAAGATCAGACCTTATGCATCCTTGACTTCATCAAGGTCAATCAAAATCTCCCGCTCTTTTCCCCCGCCTTGTGAAGGCCCGATCACGCCCATCTCTTCCAATTGGTCCACCAGCCGTGCTGCTCTGGGGTAGCCCACACGCAGCTGGCGCTGGAAGTAGGATGCGCTGGCATGTCCTTCAGATTTAATCAAAGCAATCGCTTCGTCAATCAGTGCCTCATCTTCGTCGTCCTCTTCATCAGCGCCAATTCGCTCTTCCCAGGGCGGGGCATCAGAATCATCATACCTGGCATGTGCTGGGCGGTCTGAATTATCCTCCGTTTTGCGCCACCATTGAATGACCTTGTTCAGTTCCTTATCTGATACAAAGACGCCCTGCGCACGCACTGGTAAACCAATTTCTGGATGCAAGAAAAGCATATCGCCTTTCCCTAGCAGAGTCTCCGCACCACCCGTATCCAGAATCACGCGTGAATCAATCGAGCTTGCTACAGTGAAGGAAATTCTGGTCGGGAAGTTGGCTTTGATCAGACCGGTCACAACATCGGTGCTTGGGCGTTGCGTTGCCAGCACAAGATGAATCCCAATCGCACGCGCCTTCTGCGCCAAGCGGATGACAGCATGTTCTGTTTGATCCGGCGCAGACATCATCAGGTCAGCCAGTTCATCAATCAATATCACAATCTTTGGTAATTTTGGTTTACCCTGTCGTTCCATCTTTTTATTATAGGAATCGATGTTTCGGGCACGTGCCTTTTCCAGCAGCTTATACCGGTAATCCATTTCGGTGGTCGCCCACCTCAGGATTCCTAAAATCCGATCGATTTCAGTTTCCACATTCCCCATTAAATGGGGTAAACCATTAAAACGCATCAACTCCACGCGCTTTGGGTCAATCATCGCCAATTTCAGTTCTTCAGGCGAGTTATTCATCACCAGGCAGGTTGTGATTGCCGTAATACAGACACTTTTCCCTGAGCCGGTTGTCCCGGCAATTAACAGGTGCGGCATGGTCGAAAGATCAGAAACAAGGGGTCTGCCTGATACATCGCGCCCCAGGGCTAAGGCAAGAGGCGAATTGACACGGTGGAAGGCTTCGGACTCAATCAGAGGGCGAAGCTGTACATCAGTACTGTTTGGATTGGGAATCTCTATCCCAACATAGGATTTGCCAGGAACGGGCGCTTCAATGCGTAAACGTTCGGCAGATAATGCCAGGGCTAAATCGCGCTGCAGTGACGAGATCTGAGAAACACGAATCTTCTGCCGCTCATCATCGTTCTTATCAATATAACCCGGTTCTACGGCAAACTGCGTCACTGTCGGACCAGTTCTGAACCCTACAACCCGGGCAGGAATGCCAAATTCGTCAAGCGTCTTTTCGATCAAGCCAGCGCTTAAATTGATTGATCGCTTGTCGGGCTTGAACATTTCGCCCTTAGCCAACAGCGTCATCGGCGGTAATTCAGGTGAACGCTCTAATGGCTGGTCTGGCTTTTCATCAGCAAGATCAGGTGTCTCAAAGGACTTACGAAATTCCGGGGGTAAATAGACCGGTTTTTGTGCTTTTTCCCGAGCTTTCTCGCGCTCTTCTTCTGCATCGGTCACAACGGCAGGTTTATCCAGATCAGCAGATGATTCAGTTGCCCGTTGTAGCTGAGCCTGGTTTGATAAATGCTTCTCCACCAAACGTTCCAACGCAGGCAAAATCCGCAAACTGGCAATAAGTGCAACTGCAAACAGGATGGCAATCATCACAAATCCAACAGTAGGCCCAACAGCGGCGCGGAACATTTCAGCTATACCCCATCCGATAATCCCGCCAGGGTCAAGGCCTTGTTCTGCCTCAGCAACGGAACCACCATTCACAATCGAAAGAATGGCTAACAACAGGAACGCTGCAAACTCGATCCCCAAAATCCTTCCCAACCGTATGCGATCAGGTTGCTGTTTGCGCCAGCGGATCACGTGCAATGCAATGATGACCATCACAATCACGACCAAAAACCGCCCCAACCCGAACCAGCGGGTCAAGAAGGCAGTGAGCGGTGTGACCAGAGCGCCAGTGGTTATACCAAGCAGTCCCAGCAATATTATCCCGGCGCCGGCTAACAACAAAACACCGAGAAGGTCCCAGCCATAACGCATGAAACCTTTGAGTTTCTGAGCAAAGCGATCTGCCCGGTTGCCCAGGTCATCAAACAGATTGGGTTGTTGATCGGCTTTGCTTTTACTGGATTTTTGAGGTGTTCTGCGTGCCATAATTGTTTACGCGCTTTCTAATCTCAATCCCAAGCGACGCTTTTGTGGATCAATGTTCAAAATGCATACGCTGACTTTCTGACCTTCACAAAGAAAGTCTTCAATACGCGAACAGCCATCCGGAAAATTCATCGAAGAAATATGGATCAGTCCATCTACACCCTCTGGCAGGCGAGCAAAAGCCCCATATTTAACGATGCTGGCGATTACAGCATCGACAACATCACCAGGGCTGCATTTTTCTACAAGTGTCTCCCATGGATTATCTTCCAATCGTTTGAGGCTGAGCGCAATTCTGCCCTGATCCTCAGAAATATCTAAGACCATCGCAGAGACCCGTTCATCCACACTCACAAAATCAGATGGGTCGTTAACCCGCCCCCAGGAAAGTTCAGAGACATGAATTAACCCTTCCAGGCCTCCCAAATCCACAAAGGCACCAAAAGAAGTGACATTGGTGACGGTCCCTTCAACAATATCACCTTCCACCAGATTGTTTAACAAATATTTCCGCTGACCCTCTTTTGCTAATGCTGCCCGTTCAGAGAAGACAATCCTTTCTTTCTGTGGGTTGCATTCGATCACCTTCAAGGCAATTTCTCGATCTAAATAACTGCATAAATAATGCTCCCGCTCCCGATCCGGTAGATTTGCCGGTAAATCAATCAGGTGCGAAGCTGGTACAAATCCCTGAATTTGGTCCCCGGAAACAAGGATGCCACCGCGGTTATGTCCAATCACGCGCAAATGCACAATTTCATCATTTGAAAATAATTGTTGTACATTCTCCCAATCTATGGAAGGATGTCGTGGTTCGTCCTCATAAATTTCAGACTCATCAACCGGTTCAACAACGATATCGGTGGGTTCTGCTGGGGTTTCCTCCTCTTCAAGCTGAGGCTCATCCGCCAGGACAGCCGCCCACCATCCTTCATCAGGTTCTTTAGATGAATACGACTGTAAAGCATCGTTTTCTTCAGTATTCATATTTCTATCCGCCCTTTTAGCCCTATCTGCCAAGTTGGCTGTCATGTTTCGTCTTCCTCCCGCGCCGCTAATTCCATACCGATAATTGCTTTAGAGACTGCTTCCAACGCCACGCGTTGTTTACGATAAAGATCCGCTTCAGACATCGCCAAGCGAGTCGCGACATCGCGCACCTTTCGTCCTTCCATGAATTTTAATTCTAATATATTATATAATATCCATTCCCCGGTAAAACGCCTTTCTCCTTCAGGTTTGATCTGATCAACGGCTGCTTTTAAAATCCCACGTAATGCGTTGGTTGGGTTGCCATCATATTCGTCCAAGGCGGATTTCACAACTTTTAGATTAAGCAACGGGCTTTCGGATAATTTTGGCCCGCCCCAATAATGCGCAAGCGCATCTTTTACCCAAGCGATAAAATCCTCTTCTGGCAGATCAGCTTCATTCAAAAGCACACTGGTTTTATTATAGCTTGAAGCCGCACGTAGCTGTTGGATTAGCGCAACCTGCGGCTGGAGGGTTTCCACTGCTGTTAGAACTTGTTCTTGCATCCGCCAATCCCGCAACGCGATACTAACCCGGTAAGCCAGCAGATTAACTGAGTCGATATATTCCTCTTCCATTTCACGCGATTCGTCCCACGGGAAGCCTAAAATACCCAGAAGGAGTTCTCCGTTTTGAGGATCCTTATAAATCAGCGGAATGAGAAGATGTCCGCTCCAAAAGAAAAAATCATCCCCATTTTTTACATTCTCATCCATCGAAAGCCGAAGTAATTCATCAGAGGATTCGATTTCCTTAAAAGCCGTATCATCCCCGGTGGTGGTCAACATTTCAAGGCCATCGCCATCCAATACGGCGATAAACGCACCCTTAACTTGCAGCAGATCGCAGATCGTCGCCGTGACAATCTCCAAAAATTGCGAAAGATCAGAACGGGTCAGGAGGTGATCCTCTAAAGCCTGAATCCGAGAGATGTCTTTACGATCGCTGCCATAAAACAGCAAACGCTCCCATAATGGTGCCAGTAGCGTGATCACATATTCCAAGAGCAAGATCATCGCGACCATAAAAATTGGGACAAAGGCATTATATGGGTCATTCCAAACCAATCCCAACCGCCTGACGATGGTCGTGATCGCCAATACGATGGATGCTGTAAACGGGCCTCGTAAAGCCCATTTAAACAGCCGGCTTTTGACCAATCGATCAGGCCAAGTCACACCAAAAAAGGCAACTGCATAACACATCAGCACTAAAAATGCACCCACACCCAAACTGCTCAAACTCACCAGCATCCAAAAGATAATTGGCGTACGGGCAAACAAACCTGAGCCAAATAATAAGTAAGGGAAGGTGCCAACCGCAGCAGCAGTCGCTCCTGCCAGCAAATAGATCATCCGCCTGCGGCTGGTCTTGGTCACCGTTCTTTGGTAAGCGCGGTAGAGGATCGTTCCCGCAACAAGCATCACACCGGCGTAATAAATCGAAAACATTGTGGTGAACTGAGTGCGCTCCAGATGCGGCGCAGGTAAATCGGTCACAACATATGGGCCAACGATAATATTGAGCGGGATCAGAATGATCAGGAATATCGAAAAAACATAAGTCAGACGAACAGCGCAAATCCGCCGACCCCGGCTAGGCCGCCCGGTCAGAGTCAGAAGTGAATCGGCGAAATGTAAATAGGTAGCCGGCAATAAAATGATCCCCACCCATTTCAGCCGCAGCATCGTCTCAACGAGCCGAGCCTGTTCACTCACACTGGCAATAGATTCGGCTGTGTAAACCAACGTGACGCACAACAAGATCAAAGTAAACGATCTCACTACCCGTTCACGCAGGTTAAACACCATCGAATAAAGCAGCAGAGAAAAAGCCGTAATCGCAACGCCAGCCGTCAAAATCTGGCTGATCGTCTGAAACGTGCCCTCCCAGGATATTCCAAAAAACATTAAACCAAAGCCTTAATCTTAGCCTTAGCGGACAAACCGACCGAAAAACAATGCTGGTTCCTGATTTGGGAAATAATTATCCCGAAATCCGCAAAAAGTGAACCCTAATTTCTGAGCCATTTCAATGGCAGGGTAGTTCTTTGATTGGATTTCCAGCAATAAGGTCTGATAATGCCGGTGCGTGACAAGGTTCATCGCTGCCAGTAAAAGGCCACTGGCGATCCCTTGCCTGCGCATCGAGGCTGACACTACCAGATCTGTCACGCTGGCAACACTGGATTCGACCTCACCCTTTACTTTAATGTATCCCACAGGTCGTCCGCCTAATTGAGCGACGAGGAAAGCTTCAGAATTAGCAATGTCCTTAAAGATCACTTCTTTCTTTCTAGGATACGGAACAAAAATCCTTCTTGGTAATCGAACCCGTCGGAATTTTGCTTCTAAATCTTCCGTAGAAAAGTCTAAACTCATTTGCCAGACATATTCGCTGTAATAGCTATGTTCAAAAGCGATCAGGCTTTCGACATCATCTGAACGTGCAGATCGAATTTCAATTTCAGGCATAAATTATCTACTCCTCAGGCACCACTTCAACACTGATAATACATGGTGTCAATTCATTACCAACGTTATCAAGAGGCACAAGTTGTAATAAATACGTTCCAGGTGTCAGCGCGCTGGTGTACCAGAAACCCAGGCTTTCTTCAATCTTCAACTGGTTCCCTGCCGCAATCGTTACCCAATCCACCGCACCGGTAGTGGAATATTCATATTTATAAGAGCCAAAATTTTCAATGTTCACAGTTCCAATCAGTTCAACCGTACCGCTCACCTCTTCACCATTCCCCGGTGAAGTGATCTCCAAACGATCTTCCACGCACTCCGAAACCAATGAATCCTGGCCAATGGTTGGTGTGGGCACAGGTGTATTTATCCGCTCACTTTCTGGGTCTAAAGTCGCTGTCGGGGTCGCGAACGGGTTGAAGTCAGCGGTATTTGGCTCGCTTGGTTCAGCCGGCATTTGAGGGCCAATAACAGTAACCAATAAAAACTCTCCAATAAGCAGCAAGATCAATAAAGTCAAACCTGTGGAGGCAGATATCAGTTTTCTTTGAGCAATATCTCTTTCAAGTCCGAAAACAGAAGTTTGCCATTCCCGAAGGCTCAAGAAAAACTTCCTTAAAGAAACCAGAATACCTAAGCCCAGAACAGCAAAAATCCCAGCACTGAACGTGACCAATCCACGCACAACGCTATTCAAGAAAGCATCATTCACGGTTTTGGTTCCACATGAAGATTAATGAGTTCAGTAATGTCACGAACTTAGAGCTTTGCCAGGAAACCACGGATCAAGGTGGTTAATTTTGGAACAAGCACCTTACCTGCTTCCAAAACCTCATCATGGGTGGTGATGGTGCTGCCATCCAGATTAGCCTTATTACTGATCCCCGAAACGCCTAACACCCGCATACCGCCATGACGCGCAATGATCACTTCGGGCACTGTGGACATCCCTACGGCATCTGCGCCTATTGTATGTAGATAGCGCAGCTCTGCAGGGGTTTCAAACGAAGGCCCTGCGATCGACGCATAGACACCTTCTTGGAATGGCATATCGGCTTCATTGCAGGCTTCTCGTGCCAACCGTAAAAATTCTTTATCATATGGCTGGCTCATATCAGGGAACCGCACGCCAAATTCTTCCATATTCGGCCCTTTAAGCGGGTTTGCACCGCCAAAGCCAATCAGGTTCAGATGGTCGTTGAGCAACATCAGGTCACCCGGCACAAACTCAGGGTTGATCGCGCCGGCAGCGTTGGTCACAACCAGCTTGTCACAGCCCAACACCTGCATCACCCGCACAGGCATCGTGATCTTACCCATGCCGTAACCTTCGTAAAAATGGGTTCGCCCCTGCAGCACGATCACATTCTTCCCTTCAAGCTTGCCAATCACCAGCCGGCCTTTGTGTCCATGCACTGTAGAAAGCGGCCAATTGGGGATATGAGCATTTGGAATAACGACCGCATCCTCAACGCTGTCAGCAAGATCCCCCAATCCGCTCCCTAAAATCATCCCAATTTCAGGTTTAAGTGTGATGCGAGCACGAATTGCATCAGCTGCTTGGTTAATTTCCTGCATCGTAATAAATTCACTCATAAAATCCTCTTTACTCTCCAATGGGTCTCACCCAATTATAACACTCGTTACCCGATTAATCAGACTCCTCAACAGGCTAAAGGAAAATCATAGCAATATTTCACATAAACAAAAATTTACACCAATCAGCCCTCTCACCTTTCGACAGATTAGATTAAGTATATAATTAACTATCAGACAAACACAACGACGATATGGAGATCCAGATGGGTAAATCCCCGGATTCGGAAACAGAACGGGATGTAAGAAAGAAAAAAACGATCCTTTCTGCGCTGTTCACAAAAGAAGAACCTGACAAAACCTTACTGCCCGAATTGAGAGATCAATGGGCTGTATTAACTGGTAAAGAGCGGGTTAAATTTATCCTTGGTGGGTTATTTGGTTTGATCTTGTTTGTTAGCACACTGGGATTGTTCTTCATCCTGCTTTCCCGTTTGTTTGGTTAACCGAAACAAAAATCGTATAATTAATCTCAATCGAGAACAGAATAATTTAGCATTTAGATAATTGGAAAAATCATTAGTTTCAGGGAGAAGAAATGAACAAGAAAACATTTGGCATTTTGTTGATCATTGCAGGTCTGGTTATGGCAGTTCTTTCATTGACTGCAGATATGATTGGTCTCGGAGCTGATCCGGCGACCATCGGCTGGAAGCAGTTCACCGGTGCCGGCGCAGGGCTGATCGTACTGGCGATTGGTCTGTATTTCACAACCAGGGCGAAAAAAGAATTATAATCTACCGCCCATCCACGATCATTCATTAATAATCAAATTGCGTGCCGAAGACGATTTAATGTCTTCGGCATGCTGGTTTAATCAATGCTCAAGGAAAACAAATTAGTTAAAACGTGTCAAATCGTATCTAATTCATAAATGTATTCGCTCGGTGTTTCGCCAGTTTTCTCCCCTGTTAGGCGAACATTCAAATAGGCTGGGAATAATTGACTCTTCCGGTCGCGCAGCGAAAAGATCCTGACAGGATATTCGTAATCCGTTGCCAACACCGTAAAACCCATTTGTGTCCCAAACAAACCAGCTAAACCCTCACGCGTGAAACGAAAATAATCCGCCGGATAGTTGTGAATTGGGATGGATTGGTGTGTTTGAATGAAGAGCAGCCCGCCAATACGCAGCGCTTTCATCACTTCGTGAGCAGCCTTATGTGGATATTTGAAATGCTCAAAAGATGAGCATGAAATAATGATATCAAACTGCTCCTCCCCTGTAACATTCGTCAGTTGGTGAATATCTGCAACAATATCAACGTCTTCTCCCGCTTCGATATCTGTGCCAAGATACTCACCCGCATTCGGGACCCACATCTTATGCATTGTTGAACGCTCGTTGATCGATCGTTTTGTGCCGAGTTCCAGTACTCGCGGCGAGTCCATTTGCCTCACGCGAGCAAGGAATAATTGAACTAAAGCGTTGCCGTCAGGCTGCTCCGTTCGGTCCATGCCTGAAGTCGCAAAGCGATAGATGATCTTTTCGATAAGGGTGTCCTTATATTGGGTAATTTTTCCCATACAACCTTCGATAGCTCAACAACTGAATAGAGAATAAAAGTAAAACCTTTGGTGATTAATCCAATTTTATCACTCAGGGAAATAATTGAAGAACAAACCTACCCCACATCCAATTTTGACTTTGAACAGAATAATCACAATATAAAGCACGCAGGAGTCTTCGGCTGCGGGGTTGATCTTCATCAAATTAGTCTTTGATGTTCTTTTTCATGGCACATCGGGTTTTAGGGGTTATTTGAGACAAAAAGCGGAGCATCTTTCAAGTTTGCCCGCTTAATCAACCTATTTAAAAAGCGCCTTGAACAACCGCACAACTTTATTCCCCTAGGTGATTGATCTTTCTGTGGAACAAAATTGCAGCCAGGCATTTCACAGCCGATTAGCGGATCGCAACTGCTCAAAACGGAGAGGTCATATTGTGTTTCTCAAGCGGTTTTCTCTACAACAAAATCAATATGAGCTAGTCTTGAAACCAGATTGCCAAGTAACTCCCAGATATTGCACAATTGAGTCTTGACAAGAATTGCAAAAGAGCTATATAATAATAATTATTAGTAATAATTATTTGCAGCCTTCTTCCCTTAGAGGTTTTCATGCCTAAAAAAGAGAATAAAAAGCGAATTACGATGACAGATATCGCCAAGAAAGCGGGGGTGTCGCAAACCACTGTCTCATTTGTGCTCAACAATGTAGAAGACGCAAATATTTCGGATAGCACGAAAAAAAGTGTTATTGATGCAGCCAACTTGCTTGGCTATGTTCCTAAAGTGCCCAGATACTTTGCCAGCCTTCCTCAATTCAGCGGAACGAATTCAATAGGTTTCGTAACAGATGAAATTGGGATCAGCTCTTATGGTGGAGAGGCGTTAAAAGGCGCACAGGAAGCTGCCTGGGCGCATGAAAAAATGTTGTTTGTTCTCAATACTGAGGGGATCCAGGACGTTGAGGAGACAGCGATCAGAGCCATGCTTGAAAGAAAAGTGGATGGGATTATTCTTGCCACGATGATTCGACGAGAATTGAACCCCTCTATTGATATTGGTGAGATCCCTTGCGTCACGATGAATGGTTACTGCAAAGACATGTCTGTGACCGCTTTTACGACCGATGAAATTTATGGCGGGAAAATAGCTACTCAGTTATTGATTGAAGCAGGGCATCGTCGAATCGGGTTTATCAATGGCGAAATGTGGATGGATGCTGCTCGCGAACGCCTGGTGGGATATAAAAAAGCGTTAGCTAAAGCGGGTATCTCATATGATCCAGACATTGTTCGTGATGGCAACTGGCGTCCTGATAGTGGCTATCGACACACAAAAGAACTTTTGTCTATCCCTAACCCACCTACGGCTTTGTTTTGTGGAAATGATCTCATTGCTTTAGGAGCGTATGAGGCGGTCCACAGCATGGGTTTGCAAATCCCTAATGATATTTCGATCGTTGGCTATGACGATCAGGAAATCGCCAGCTATCTTAACCCTCCTTTGACAACGGTTCGATTGCCTTATTACGAGATGGGGCAACAATCCGTTTTGCATCTGATCAAAATGATCAACAATCGTAAAAAAGAAAAACCATTTCAAAAGAAAATGCGTAGCACAATCGTGCAAAGGAATAGTGTCTCATCCATTTAATTGGCAAGATAGCCAATAGCCGCAAGTCGGCTCATTTAACAGACTACTTTCAATAATTGTAGGAGGGAGCATGGGCGATTCAAAAGATACCTCATTGCATAAAATCTTTACCAATAGGTGGTGGCAATCGATCAGACAGCGTTTTGTAAGTGGTCTTAAAACAATTTTTCGCGCAAATGAGTCAGGGGTATTCGTTGCATTAACAATCTTTTTTCTGGTCATGGTCGCGGTTTCTCCCCCATTTAGGACCCCCTATAACCTCACTGTTATTTTAAAACAAATATCCGTAGCGTCCATTTTAGGTATGGGACAGACCTTGGTCATCATCTCAGGGGCGTTTGATTTATCACAAGGTGCCATAGCAGGTTTGGCCTCTATGGTCTCAGCAATTGCTTGGCAACGATGGGGATTCAGTCCCTTATTAGCGATTTCTTTGGGACTGCTGATTGGTATCGCTTGTGGGTATTTCAACGGCATGTTGGCTGCACGCTTACGTTTGCATCCATTTGTCATGACGTTAGCTACATCTACAATTTTTTTAGGGCTATCATTCTTTGCAAGCAGAGGAGACCCGGTAACAGGATTGCCAGAAACATTCTTGTGGCTTGGAAAGGGCAATCTTTTCTTTATTCCTGCGCCTGTTTTGATCATGTTATTAGTAACTTTCTTGATGCAAATATTACTCACCAAAACACTGTTTGGTCGGAGGGTTTTCATGATTGGGGGAAATACAGATGTGGCGATTTCACTTGGCTTAAAGATTGAAAAAATTCGCGTCAACATTTACATGATCAGTGGGTTTTTATCGGCTCTTGGTGGCTTGGTGGCTGTTGGGCGTACAGGGGCAAGTATTCCATCCATTGGCTCCGATCTTCTATTTCCTGTTGTAACGGCAACGATTATTGGCGGCACGTTAACTTCTGGGGGGGTAGGTTCCATGCTTGGAACACTCATAGGTGCATCAATTATGGGGATCGTGAGAAATTCTCTCGCTATATTGCAAGTGGACCTTTTTTTACAGGATGTTGCGCAAGGAGCACTCGTTGTTGTTGCGTTAATCATTGATCAATTCCGACGTGGGCTACTTACATGGAAAATCATCATTGGAAAAGATCGCTAGTAATAGTGAAAGGAGGAAAATTCAGATTTCGTTTTTGTGATAAGCGTGTTTTTAATACTAAAAGAACATCAAGCAAAAATAAAAGGAGAAAAGGTCATGAAACGAATTTTCAAATGGTTATCCCTGGCTATGTTAGCAGTATTTCTACTGACCGCTTGTGGCCAGGCAGAAACAGCGGACGAACCAGAGACCACATGCGCGCAAGACCGCTACGTAATTGCTATGCCTTTGGTGCATCCATACCTGACGATCATGAATCAAGGTGCCGAACAAGCTGCTAAAGATCTGGGCGTAGAGTTGATGTGGCTTTCGTCCGCGGATTTCAATGTAAATAAACAGGTTGAATTGGCAGAATCCTCACTTTCTATTCCGTGTGTAAAAGGCCTTTCAGTAATGGCCGCAGACCCCGGATCGGTAGAGACTGTTCTACAAACGGCAAACGAAATGGGGATTGTTGCACACCAGATGAGCGGTTGTGGAACAGATCCGGCCGAATGGGATCGACGCGCCGAGAACAATATATCTGCACTTTGTTACTCCACCGATTTCAAAGCTGCGGGTGCAATGATTGCAGAGAAAGTGGCTACAATGTTAGGGGGCAAAGGAAATGTTGTAATTGCTACCCAACAACCCGATGCGGGTCAAAAAGAACGCGAATTAGCTTTTTCAGATTACATCACTGCTAATTACCCGGACATCAAGATCATTGGCGTATTGAATGATTGTGACAACCCAACTGGTACGGTAGCATGTGCTGAAAATGCGATATCAACCTATCCTGAGATGAATGCATATATTGCCACCGGTCAGTATCAGGCTGTCGGTCCGGTTTCGGTGTTCCCGGCCGCTGGTAGAGACGATATTATTGTGACGGCCTACGATGACTCCCCCGAGGTTCTGGAAGGCATTCGAAAGGGTGTAATTACCTTCTCGGTAGCACAGCAACCTTTTGGGCAAGGCTATATGATGGTTTACTTAAACTATCTGATGAACGAAGGAAAAATGCCCACCCAGAAATTCATTGATACGGGAGTTACAATCATTGACGCAGAGAATGTCGATTCTTATATGGATACCATGAAATCCAACTGGGAAGTACTCAAGCAACAAATAGACTCAGAATATTTCAATTAATCCGACCCGAGAAAAAGGGATAACAAAATTGTTATCCCTTTTTAAGCATTCAGCGAAAGAGACGCGATGAATAATCCATATATTGTTGAGATGAGAAACATTTCTAAGAAATTTGGAAATATTCAAGCACTAAAAAATGTAAATCTGGAATTAAAGCCAGGCGAGGTTTTAGGTTTGGTTGGCGATAATGCTGCCGGGAAATCAACTTTGATGAAGATCCTTTATGGAGCAGTAATTCCCGATCAGGGAGACATCGTGATTAACGGGAACCAAATGCTATTTCGAAGCCCGGCTGACGCGCAACAAGCAGGGATCGCCATGGTCTATCAAGATCTTGCCTTATTTCCAAATTTGGATGTCGCTGCTAATGTGTATGCAGGGCGAGAACACACAAATGCCTTTTTAGGTGGTCTATTCCTCAACAAGAGCCGAATGTATAACGAAACCGACGAACTCATTGAGCGATTAAAAATTAATATTGTTTCATCGCGCTTGCTTGTGGAGCGAATGTCTGGTGGACAGCGGCAGATGGTGGCAATCGCACGGGCTATTGGTTTTGATGCAAAAATTATGATAATGGATGAACCATCGGCTGCCCTCGGTGTTCAGGAATCAGGTCGGTTGTTAGAGCTGGTTACACATCTCAGAGATCAAGGGTTAGGAATCATATTGATCACCCATAGATTGACGGACGTCTTAGCTGTTGGTGATCGGGTTATGGTCTTAAAGGGAGGAGAGAGCCAAGGAATCATAGATGTCAAAACGACCACACTTGAAGACCTTGAAAATATCATCATTAAGGGAAATCACTCTAAAAAAGAAACGAAAACAGTTAAAGCTCTTATGTAGTTTAACCAACTAATAATTTATTTGGCGGAAAATTGAAAATCAATTACAGGTACAAGAAAAATAAAAGTCCGTATCAGAAATTAATTCCGGTCAAACCTGACTCAGTACGATTGAAGGATAAATTTTGGGCACCGCGAATTAATCTTCTCAGCGAGAGAACATTATTAACGCAATACCAGCAACTTGAAATCACAGGACGGATTGCAAACTTTGAGCGCGTGGTAAAAGATCTTTCTGAACCGTTCCAGGGCTTATATTTTAATGAATCCGATGTCTACAAATGGCTTGAAGCAGTTGCCTATTCATTAGCACAATTTCCGAATGAAGACCTCAAAAAACTTCTTGGAGAAGTGGTGAACAAAATCATTGCCATTCAGCAGCCTGATGGTTACTTGAACGCATATTTTGTTGGAGAAAATGAGTCTCTTCGCTGGACAGATTTAAAAGATAAGCACGAACTTTATTGTGCAGGTCATCTGATAGAGGCCGCAATTGCTATCCACCGTTCAACTGGAGATGACAAATTGCTTACTGCAGCCATACGATACGCGGACTTGATTGTTGAAACTTTTGGCGCTTCGAGGAAATTTCCAAATGGCACACCCGGGCATCCTGAGATTGAGCTGGCGCTGGTTGCGTTATTCCGTTATACCGGAGAAAAGCAATATCTGGCTCAGGCATTGCGCTTCATTGACAATCGAGGACATGGGCATTTAGGTTATGGCGAATATTATCAAGATCACAAGCCAGTAAGAGCATTACAACGCATGCACGGCCATGCGGTTAGAGCCGTCTATTTAAACGCAGGTATCGCGGATGTATATTTAGAAACAGGCGACAAAAGTTTACTGAATGCCCTTGAGGTTATGTGGCACCATATGACCAATTATCAAGTGTATGTTACTGGCGGAATCGGTTCAAGAGATGATGGGGAGGCTTTTGGGGCTGATTACGAATTACCTGATGCAGAAGCTTATGCTGAGACCTGTGCTGCAATCGGGAAGATATTTTGGGATTGGCGTATGTTGTTAATCACTGGGGATGCAAAATATGCCAATGACCTTGAATTAACACTGTTCAATGCAATGTTAGCAGGGATAGGTTTGGATGGTGTAAGCTATTTTTATTCAAACCCATTAGCATCTGATTGCATGCATCGCAGGCAACCATGGTTTGCTATTAGTTGCTGCCCGCCGAATGTTGCGAGGGTTTTGGCATCTTTATCTGGGTATTTGTATACAACATCTGAAGAGGGGTTGTGGGTAAATTTGTATGCAGAGAGCACTTGCGATGCTAATTTACCTGATGGTACAAAAGTTCAATTTGAATTGTCTTCATCCTACCCCTGGGATGGGCATATCCACTTGAAAATTACAGATAGTGCGGCCTTCGCACTCTTTTTACGCATACCAGGCTGGTGTCATCCTGACGCATCATTATCCATAAATGGAGAGGTTTGGAAAGATCGACTCGTTCCACAATCGTATGTCAAGGTTGATCGTCATTGGCAATTTGGCGATGTTGTCGAATTAAACTTGCCGATGCCTGTTCAACCAATGATTGCAAATCCGAATATCAAGCATTTGGCGAACAGAGTCGCATTAACCAGTGGACCAATTGTATTTTGCCTTGAACACATTGATGAGTTTATGCCTGAGGCAGATAATTTTGTGTTATCCCCAAAATCATCCTTCAATTTCAAATATGCTGGCAAGGAATTAGGGCATGTAAAAATGATTGAAGTGCAAGGTACCAGAAGGATTAACCAACCCCTGACAAAGAACGCTGCTTTGTATGAGCCCATACATCCGGACCAAATTAGCGAAGAATCAACAAGCATGCTGGCAATTCCATATTTTGCTTGGGGAAATCGAGATTACGGCGATATGCAAGTTTGGATAAGACAATCATAGATTAAACAAGTGAACGGACTAAACAAGAAATAAAGAGTCACTATGAAAACAATACTATGTTTTGGGGACTCAAACACCTGGGGTTGGAATCCAAATGATATGTCCAGATTCCCACCTGACCAAAGGTGGCCAGGAATTTTACAATCCGGGTTAGGTCAGACTTATAAAGTCATTGAGGAAGGGTTGCCAGGCAGGACAACAGTACGGGAAGACCCTTTTTATGAGTCAAAAAACGGGAAGATCTATTTAATCCCCTGTCTGTATTCTCATACACCGATTGATCTTGTCATCCTCATGTTAGGGTCAAATGAATTGAAGTCATATTTTTCTTTGAATGCTTTCGAAATTGCGATGGGTGCAGGAGCGTTAGTAACAATCATCAGTCAATGTGAACACGGGCCATTTAATTCTGCTCCACAAGTGTTATTGGTTGCCCCTCCCCAAATAGATCCCCACCCGGGATCTGATCTTGATACCTTATTCGCTGGGGGTAAAGAAAAATCCAGGATGTTCGGACAGTATTTCAGCAAGGTGGCAATAGACAAGAATTGTTATTTTTTAGATGCGGGAACAATAACCAAACCCAGTCCTGTTGATGGCGTGCATCTTGATGTTGAAGGGCATAGAAAATTGGGAATGGCACTTTTATTAAAAGTCCAGGATATTTTTGCCAGACAAATAATTATTTAAACGCTGTTTTGGTAATTCTTCGGTTTAATGATGTGTTGTAAACAAACAGAAATCGGTGTGAGCGGTTCGGAATTAATCAATTTTTATGGACTAAAATTTTGTCTCAAGTTTTGCAAGTACACTGCTTCCTGAAAGCATCCTGGTGTAATGGCTGAAAGAAGGCGGTAAATAATGTTCCAAACAGAACTAATTCTTTTCCTACAATCATTTTCTTCCGACGTGCTGACCAGCTTGATGCGTACGATCACTAGTTTCGGCGATGATAAATTCTTTGGGATTTTTCTGCTGATAATTATCGTGGGGATCAGCTTTAAGAAAGGGATATTCTTAAACCAGATGTTTTTCTGGGGGCTAATGCTTAATGATTCCCTGAAAGCCGGATTCAAACTGCCGCGGCCAAGGTTTGTGAATAGCAATATTCAGAACCTGCAATTCGAGGACAAACCTCCATCATCATTAACAAGCCCTGGCGCTAATTCGTTTTTCGTCAGATTGGATCCTAAAGTGGTTGAAGTCTTCCGCTCAGACGGATCCAGTGAGTATGGATTCCCATCGGGACATGTTTCAACAACGACGGTGCTTTGGGGCGGGTTGGCACAAGTTTTTAAGAAGCGTGCATTATACATGTTAGCAGCGGTCTTGACCATCTTTGTGGCAATTTCCCGGGTATATCTAGGGCGACATTTCTTAGCAGATGTTCTTGGCGGAATAATATCAGGAGGAATTATATTATTGATCACATACCTTTTGATAGAACGTTGGAATTTGCAGGATAAGCTACCGAATGTCCTCCGCTTGATCTTCATGTTTGGCGTTCCACTGGTGCTGGGTTTGGCAGCCCCGGATATTTTCGGGACTGGAGCAGGTTATTTATTGGGAATAAATGCAGTTTCAATTATGGTGCATTCGAAATATGACGGCGACCCGGATGACAGGGCAATTTGGTGGAAGCGAGCCATTCGAGCACTTCTCGGAGTCAGTTTTTTCTTTTTGACGATGTTAGCTTTTGACGGGATCCTTGAGCTGATCAACCTGGAGGATTCGACATTAGTTGAAGACCTGATCGTCAAGGCGTGTACCATTTTTATTGGGGTTTACGGGGCAGTCGTATTGAGCTTTAAGCTGGGTCTTTATGAAGGGGTCAAAAGAGATAGTTAATGGTTTATCAGAGATTCATCACTAAACAACGAAAAATCATAAAAACTATTCATCAAGCTATTTCAAATAATCGTCTTTGGTTTTCACATCTGCAGGATTTATCAAATCTTTGATCTCAGTGCATAAAATATCCAATGAATACTTAAGAGAATCTTATTGACTGTAGGAAAATTAAGGTTTAGATCCTGAACAGCCAGTTAGACGCAAGTAACCGGCTTGCATGACAGATTGTTTGTACGAAACGCTCTCGATCCAAAGACAGAGAGCGCAGTTGTAATCCTTAATCAAACCAATGAATAATCATTAAATATATGGTAATTGTTAACCGAAAATCTCCCAATTTACGGGAGATTTGTTCAAGTGGCGAAGGGCGGATTTGAACCGCCAACCAATGGCTTATGAGTCCACTGCTCTACCATTGAGCTACTTCGCCAGGACACCATTTTGTGTGTCCGATATCTTACTATGGGTTCCCCTAAAAGTCAATAAAATTATATTAAAACCTGCGCTGGCTGGCATCGGAAGACTTCAATGAGTGGAATGCGGCTTCTTCCTGCATCGGGATGTATTTCGGCTCAGGGCGAAAACCAGACTTGTTGCCTCTGCCCGTGTTGTTTTTCACGGATGGCTTGAACCCGGCTGAAACAGCAGGGATTGCCTGCGACGCATGAGCCGCCCTGCTTTGCGCCTGGCGAAATTCACGCCGTGAGAGGGTTCGCGCTTCAGAGGCTTTGGTTTTTTGGATTAATTGGCTGCTTTTCTTTGAAAAGGTGCCAATCAGCAAAACCCGGATCACCCACACCATCAATGCGATAAAGATCGGGACAACTTTTGTGACAAATGTTGTGTTCACCACACCTGCGCTCACGATCGGGTGCGTCTGCATGGCCATCACAACGCCCCACCACGTGAGGATTGTGTTCATGGTGGCAGCCAATATCCACGCCCCAAACATGAACCAAACCGAGCGCGGCTCCTCATCTTCCGATTGCGGGGTGAACAGCCTGGCAATACCCGCAAAGTCTATGCCGCAAAACGCGATGGAAAGCAGTGTAGCCCAGCGAATGCCCATGAACCGCAGGTCGCCCAACAGGTCGGATAGAGCAAAATCAGTCGTGCTGAAATTAAATGCCTCAAAGGCGATCAGCGCCATGATGAAAATCAGCATGTAGACGACGCCTTTACGGGTTTTGATGGATGACAGCGATTTTGAAAAAGAAGATTGGATTGATTGACTAACATTCATTGGAACCTCCAAAACGAATAGAAGCTGACTGATTCCAATTATAGAACAAGTGTTCTAATTTGTCAATACGTCAATCTGTGAGATAAAAAAGCACCCTTACACCAAAACAAAAGTGTAAGGGTGCTTGAGATACCTTTATAGAATTACGGATACAAACAAGGTGATGGCTGCCCAGCCCCCTCTCGATTGCCGCACCAGGCATAATTTCCGTTATCTTCGTTGCCGTTAAACTGATTCATATTCAACCAGTGCCACAAAAACGGACCCGTCGAACCGCTCCTGTTCCATGTTCCGGACAATGTCATCCGATCTGCGGAAAGCGTGCCGCTGAGCGTATAATTGCCACCTGCGTAGCTAAATGATCCTGTCACTGCCATGTCTGTTTGATTTATCGTAACCGTAACTGTGTCATATGGCCCTGCCGGGTCGCCAATGAATGTCGTCCAGGTGCCGGACCAATCAATAATGGGTGTTGGCGTTGGCGGTTGTGTATAAGCCGGCAGGTCAGCCGCAGGACCTTCAATTGTGGCATAATAGCCCCAAAGCCAGCATTCACCAGGCCCATCCGGGTTAGGGATGATCCAGTAATTGCCGCCCGGCCATCGGCCAACCACTTCAGCCTGTTCACCGACCAGCAAACCACCCACAATGTCGTAAATTTCGCCCGGGCCTGTCCGGCAATTGGTATCCACATCCACATGCACCTGTGGGGCAGAAAGCGTGGGTGTCAGCGTCTCGGTAGCCGTGAGTGTTAGTGTCGGTGTCAGCGTGATGGTTGCCGTAGCCGTCGGAATTTCAGCCGTTGCCGGCATTTCTGTTTCCGGCGCTGTGCTATCTTCTTCCTGGTCAACACCCGGTCTGGCAGGCGCTGTTTGTGCTACCGCTGTTGCAACCAACGCCTCAGTATCTAGTTCTTCGCTACCGCCGAAAAGCGCGTCACAGCCCGAAAGAAGAACGCTTGCCAACAATAATACTAATAAAGGGATTAAGGGGGATTTCCTGCGCACTTTGACCTCCTTGCGTCATTTGATTGGTTTAAATTATCTTTCCAATTCCATTATGCAAATTTTGGAGGCCAATGTCAAATTTTTTTGTGCTTAGATCTTACAAATCATGCATTCAAAACAGTCAGAAATCCCACAGCCAGACCAAATTGAGCTAAATGGTAGCTGATTCTTACCCACAGCTTCGCATTTTTTATGGGCCTCACAAAGCGATTGTAAGAAAGAAGCATATCTGAAATCAAGAATAGGAACGCCCCCACCGGTAGCGTCAGCGACAACCACAAAAACTCAGGAATGACCAAAATTGTAAAGATGGCTAAAACAACCAAACCACTTAAAATCCAGCCATATAATTGAATGGCTTCCCACAACCGCATACTGATGGATTTCCCGACAGATAGCGGTTTGAAGGTTTTGTAAAAATACAGCAGAATAAGCGCCCACAATATCAAAACCACCAATAACCGCCAGGCAAGTTGAAAACCAGACAAGCCAGGCAGGAATGAATCTCGGATGATGATCGCCAGCAAGCTATTATAAAGCAAATGTCCAATCAAAAATGCGCTCAACCCGCCAATGAACCAATGTTCAGATTTCAGCAGCAGAATGTCCCCGATCAAACCGAAAGCCTGCGCTAAAACAAGCAATATCAGCAGTCCATGAATCTCCCAACCAATGGCATTTATTGTCCACAAAATCACAGATAGCATTGCCAGAGGCTTTGAAATGAATTCAATTCTCCGCCACCTGAAAGCAATGCAAATCCAATCAAATATGAAGGCTAAGAAAACACCTGCCGTCCAATAGATCGAAAAATCGGTGATATCAATCATGTGTCAGCCCATATCTGCGTAAAAAGTCCGGGTTATTGCGCCAATTCTTCTCTACCTTAACAGAGAGCTCCAAAAAAACCGGCTCGCCGCTCATTTCTTCAATCTCCTGGCGCGCCTCCGTACTGATCTTTTTGATCATGCTGCCGCCCTTACCGATCACAATTCCCTTTTGTGAGTCGCGCTCCACAAAAAGGGTTGCATGCACATAGCGCATCCCGTCTTCACGCAGCGCATAATCGTTGACCCGCACAAACAGACTATAAGGCACCTCATCTCGCAAGTTTTGCAGCGCAGCTGCGCGGATCAAATCCTCGGCGATATCACGTTCGTACACGTCAGTTATTTGATCCTCGGGGAAATATTGAGGCCCCTCATCAAGCAGGTCAATAACTCGATCCAGCAAAGCCTCTCGCCCAGCTTCCCGGATGGCAGATATCCTGATCTGGTCTGTGAAATCGAGCAATTCCTGATACGCTTGCTGATGGCGTTCGATTTCATCACGGGAAGCAAGATCCATTTTATTCAGAACCAGCAGTTTCTTCGAATTGCCGGATTTTTCAAAAACTTCTGCCGCCAGTTTGCGATCCTCATCATCGGGCGGCTGGCTGACATCCACCAGGAACAACAGCAAATCCGCGTCCATCAACGCGTATTGCGCCTCTTGATTGATAAATTCGCTCAGTTTATAATCGCCCGAATGCAAACCAGGCGTGTCGATGAATATGATTTGCGCTTTTTCATTGGTCAGGATCCCCAACTGCCGCTTACGAGTGGTTTGAGGTTTATAAGAAACTGCTGCGATCTTCTGACCAATATAGGCATTTAAAAGCGTTGACTTCCCGACATTGGGTTTGCCAACCAGGGCGACATAGCCCGACTTGTAGCCAGAAAAATCCTTACCATCATAGTCATTCATCAGTTTTTCCTTATCTTAATTATGAATTGGCGTTCCTGCCTACAAAACCACCAAGTCGTTCTCAACATTCAACCCTTCAAGCGTCAGCAGCGTTGATTTTACGGGTAATCCTCCGGCGTAGCCATGCAAAAGGTGACCACTCCCTATCACACGGTGACACGGAATCACGATTGGCATTGGATTCGCGCCCAAGGCAGTACCCACGGCACGGGCTGCTTTGGGCTGACCCAATTGACGAGCGATTTCGCCATAGGTCATCACTGCTCCAAACGGGATCGTTGCTGTTATCTCCAGTACTCTCCTTTGAAACCCCGTCATACCAGTCCAATCCAGATCCACCGAGAAAGATTTCCTAATCCCAAAGAGATACTCGTTCATCTCAACCAGCAACGCACCAACCGTTTCAAGGCCGGGTAGTGATGGTACATCCTCGCTTAAGCCTAATCCTGATTTTAATCCGCTTAATTTGCCGAAATACACATGAGTCAAACCCCTATCGCCAGCGGCAAAGCTGATCGGACCTATTTTTGTATCTGTCAACTCAGCAAATGTGAGCCCCAAAAATGCACCTCTTCAATGTCAATTATTGGATTAATTACACTTTCAATCATACCTTAAAAGCCGGAATCGCTTATCTGGGTTGGCTCTATGAGGTGCTATTAGCGACAAATCAGTGCCCGATCGTAGGGCAATCGTAGGTTTACCGTCAAGTACAAATTCGAGTTCACCATTATGATATGAATTGTAAAGACAACTTCTCTTCTTCTCCTCCTTAATGAACGTGCCAGGGTCGGCGTCCCTGGCACGTTCTAATTTTAACTTTCGAAGATAAATCGTGAGCAAATCAGTCAAGATATTCTGCTATCCGCCAACCCAATTAATGAACCTGAATTATAATTTGGATAACAAGCACTAAATCTTACAGGAGAGAATAATGAGTGAAAAACGTGAAACCTACAGCATCGATATCGCCGGCATTCATCGGGAATTGGAATTATTTGAGGTCAAGCCAGGCTTACGCATTGCCATTTTGAACATCCTGGGGGACACTGAGCTTGTTGAAGCCTGCGCTCGAGCATTAGCTAAAAAATTAGATAAAGTCGAGTATGACGCACTCGTGACGGCTGAAGCAAAAAGCATACCACTGGCGCACGCGCTCTCAGTGGTGACTGGCAAACCCTACGTGATCCTTCGCAAATCCTACAAGCCCTACATGGGGGATGCCTTTAAATCTGAAACCCTTTCCATCACTACCGGAAAGCCCCAAACCCTTTACCTTGACGAGAAGGACCGTGAATTAATCAAAGATCACCGAGTGGTGATAGTCGACGATGTGATCAGCACCGGGTCCACGCTGCAGGGTATGCGCATGATCCTCGAAAAAGCTGGCGCAACCGTGGCCGCTGAAGCTGCGATCCTCACCGAAGGTGAACGGGCAAAATGGTCAGATATCATCGCGCTGGGCCATCTCCCTGTTTTTTCTGATTAATCCATCAAAATTCATTTTACAGCAACCTATCCACCGGCCAGGTTTTTCCTTGCCGGTTGTCATTTAAAACACTCACCGCCTGACGGTGTGATGCTGCCTTAAAAAGAACTATCCTTGAAACGTGACGAATTAGCAAAATTTGTGTTAATTCATATGAGAAAGTCCTGGAACTTTTTCAACAGCAGAAACGTCTGATTAATTGCAACTATTTTTGTAATTATGCGTAAATCATAATGAAAGGAGGAAGTCCATGAGCGCTGTAATTTATTTTGTCGTCGGCTTGGTTGGCGTTGTGTTCGCGTTGATCAGCCTGATTGGGCTGGAACATGGAAAATGACCCAAAAGCTAACCGACAACCGGGATGCCCCAACAGCGTAAATGGATGACCGTGCTGTTGGGGTTTTCGTTTAAATTCACTTCAATAAGGAAGGTTTTCAATATTTTTCTGAAAAGTATTTCCGCCTCTCTTCCATTTTCTCTTATAATTCATGCTAATAAATCTCAGATTCAGCACAGGAGATAAGATGCATATTCGTGTCGGATTAGAAAATAACATCGAGGGACGAACCCTCGCCTGGGCGCTTGATTACCCGGGGTGCTTTGCCTATGGTAAGGATGAAACCGAAGCGCTCATCCGCTTGCCCCGAGCCCTGCTTGAATATGAGTATTGGATCAAGAATCACACGGCGGATTCCTGGGTCAATTTTGACGATCTTGGCATGCATGTGGTTGAACATTACGAGACTTTTAGGATGGGTGAAGATTATCTCCCTGCGCCCCCTGGTCAGGGATATGAAATCAATGCCTGGTTCACTGACGATTGGCGCCCGCTCTCCTCTGATGAAATCCATCAGGGCTTGAAAATATTTCACTGGCAGCGTGAAGAACTGCTGGCTGGATTGAGCACGCTTGATGCTGAAATCCTCGAGAAGAATTTCCCCGGGCAGCGCTGGAACATATTGGGCATTGCCAGGCACATTGCAAATGCAGAACTGTGGTATCTCCAGCGCCTTGATCTGACTGAGCTCAAGTATCAGCAACTCACGAGCGACCCCGAAAAGCGTCTAGCCCAAACCGCTAAACAAATCGATACCATCTTCCCGACCTTTACCGGGCAAGCAACTGTCAAAGGCATCGAAGGAGAAATTTGGTCCTACCGGAAAATCTTGCGCCGCACCCTCTGGCATCAACGCGACCACATCGAGCATATTAAAGAGCTGGCTTTTTCAGAAAAATAGAAGAACAATTACTTAAAACACAAAGCAGGCGCCTCACCAAACGCCTGCTTTGCTTCGTTAAGCTCACCTTTTTCTCAGTTGCGTTATCCACAACTTTTGTCTCAGGTCAAACTTGAAAGGAGAGAAATCAAATTCCCGAAACCATAATCAGGATATCATACGGCTATTAATGAAAATAGAATGTTTTGTTATCGATATGTTAATTCAAATTTTTATGTATCATTTTTATTTTAAGACAGACGATTAAGCAAATGATTTTGGCAAAACACCCAAGGTATGCTATCATTCTAAACTGTGAGAAGGGTTACGCCATGAAAAACGGTTCTCGATTAATTTTCTTCATCATCCTGAATATTTTCGTCACTTCCGTGACAATCCTGACCATCCTCTGGCTCTGGGAACGCGCTCACCCAACACCCGTTTTCAATTCGTCTGCAACTTCTCCACAGGATCAAAACAGCACGCTACCTGCTGACTCAGAATTAAATAATGACCCCGCACAAACTTCTGAATCGGAGATAGAATTCTCCGATCAGGGTGATCAAGTATCGATTTATGCTATCGTTGGTGCAGGCAATTTGGATATGGAGTATGTAGAAATCCGCAACGAAGGTCAGGGTGCGGTGGACCTGACAGGATGGCAAATCCGGGATGAAAACAATCAAACCTTCACCTTCCCCGCATTCATCCTCAATAGCCAGGGTGCGATCAAGGTCCTCTCAAAACCAGGCAATCCGACGGTGATAGAATTATTCTGGCAGGCAGAAACGCCAATTTGGCAATCCGGCGAAACCGCCTCCCTGCTGAACGATGCCGGGGAGACCATCTCAACCTATTCAATACCTTAAGTAGAAAAAGATACTTTAATTATGGCAAAAGCACTTTATCGAAAATGGCGCCCCAAGGATTGGGATGAAGTCGTCGCCCAGGAGCATGTTATCCAAACATTGCGCAATGCCGTTGTGCATGACCGTGTGGCTCATGCCTACCTATTTGCCGGCCCCCGCGGCACTGGCAAGACTACTTCAGCCCGGCTTTTGGCAAAAGCGCTCAACTGTCTTGAACCCGACCTCGAAAAACGTCCCTGCAATAAATGTGAGCACTGCCTGGCGCTTAATCAAGGCCGTTTCATGGATCTGATCGAGATTGATGCCGCCTCCAACACCAGTGTGGATGATGTCCGCGACCTGCGTGAAAAGATCAATTTTTCGCCGTCGCAGGGCAAGTTCAAGGTGTATATCATCGACGAAGTCCACATGTTATCCACTGCAGCGTTTAACGCCTTGCTCAAAACCCTCGAAGAACCCCCACCACATGCCATTTTCATCCTGGCAACCACCGAGATCCACAAAATCCCGGCAACCGTGCTTTCCCGCTGCCAGCAGCACGAATTTCGGCGTATTCCAGTGAATGTGATCGTTGACCATCTCAAAGCCAAGAGTAAAGAAGAGAATTTCCAGGTGGAAGACCCGGTCTTCGTCGAAATTGCACGCCAAGCAACCGGCAGTTTACGAGACGCCATTTCACTCTTAGATCAGCTCACATCATCCGATGAAAAGATTACACTCAAGATGGCACAGCAAGTACTTGGCACAGCCACCGACACACGCGTGATCGAAATCGTTGATGCGCTGATCGAAAAAGACACCTCGCGGGGTCTGACCCAAATCAACAAAGCGCTGGACAGCGGCACGGATCCCCGTCAATTAGCACGGCAAATCGTGAGCTATTTGCGGAATGTGCTGTTGTTCAAGATGAATAACGAAGGCCAGGTTGAAGTTGCCGAGGATGTTCGTGCGAACATCCATGAACACGCCGGAAAGATGTCTATGCCGGATTTGCTCAAAGCGATCGAATCCTTTAACCAGGCAACCATTGAAGAACACGCCAATTGGCACCCGGGGTTGGGTTTAGAGTTAGCCTTCACAACCTTTCTCATTCAGCCAGAAGTTCCGATAACACCTGCCCATCAACCTGAACCGGTTGCGGTTAAAACCCAAAATCCTGCTGTAAAATCTCGCCAACCGGTAAAACAACCCGCATCCCAATCGGCGCCGGCAAAGGCACCCCAATCCAAGCAGCCTGCACAAACCCCTAAAAAGAAGACGGTAGAAGAAAAACCAAAACAGGAGGTTCAGGATTCAGAACCTGCTGAAATTGAGCCTGTCACCATCACCCAACCAGGCGGCGATATCACCTTAAATGATATTCACCGGGCCTGGGATGCGATCAAAGCAAAGGTTCGCCAGCACAACCCGCGCACCGAAGGCATCTTAAACAGCGCAAAAATCGCCGGTATGAGTGAAAAAACGCTGGTGTTGGGTTTTGCCTCCGAAATGGTAAAAGGTTTCATGGAAAAAGAGGGGAACCTCAACCTCACAAATGACATCTTACAAGAAGTTTTGGGGAAGCCAATCATCGTAAAATGTATTGTTTCAACAAATCAATCCAGTGCGTTGCCTGATGACCTTGAATTTGATAAAGATGGAATGGTCAGCACCGCAACCCGCGATCTGGGTGGTAAAATCAGCAAAGCTGAAGAAGCTGAATAAATTAGTTAACGAGATTGAAAGGAATAACTTATGGCTAAAGGATATAACAGACCCCGCACTGGTAAAACCGGTGGCGGTATGATGGCTCAAATTCAACAAATGCAGCAGCAAATGGCTGATGCCCAGGCTGAACTTGCAGAAGAAACAGTAGAAGCCTCCGTGGGCGGCGGCGTGATCAGTGTGGTTATGACCGGCGACCAGGTGTGCAAAGAAGTAAGAATTGCACCAGAGCTGCTTGAAGATGCTGATGTTGAGATGCTTCAAGATTTGATCGTCAGCGGAATTAATGCGGCTTTAGAAAAATCCCGCGAACGCTCGTCAGAAAAAATGAGCCCATTCACCGACATGCTCGGCGGGCTTGGCTTGGGTCTATAGACTCACGGTATGCGCACCCTACCTGAACCAGTCCAAAGATTAGTGGATGCCTTTTCCCGTTTGCCGGGGATTGGTCCAAAAACGGCTTCACGCCTGACGTTCTACCTGCTACGCGCGCCTGAAGAATTATCAAAAAACCTGTCTGAAGCCTTGATCGGGATCAAGCAGGATACCGGTCTATGCGAAATATGTTTTAATATTACCAACAAAGACACAAAAATCTGCGAGATTTGCGCCAGTGAACAGCGGGATAGATCTACTTTATGCATCGTTGAGGAACCTTTAGACGTACTGGCCATAGAAAAGACAGCCGGTTATAACGGCTTATACCACGTTCTGCACGGCGTTCTCTCGCCGATTGAGGGGATTGGTCCGGAAGATTTAAAAATCAAAGAGTTGTATGAGCGATTAAAGAAAAACGATTTCAAAGAAATCATCCTGGCGACCAACCCCAGCATGGAAGGGGATGCCACGGCCATGTACCTGCACGAACGTCTCTCCGGACTGGATCTACGCATCACTCGCCTTGCGCTGGGCTTACCGGTTGGCGGCGATTTGGAATATGCTGACCAAAATACGCTCCTGCGAGCCCTGGCTGGAAGACAAAATTTAGATTAATTTCGTATAATTTTACTGTCAATTTCTCATTATTAATAATTTTTATTTAGTATTTTTCTATACTTCATTCAACCCACAACAGTTACGCATTATTCAGTGAAAGGAAATTGAAATGGCTGAAAAATTGGTTGTATATGATTCATATTTTGGCAACACACAACGTGTATCAGAAGCCATTGCTGAAGCAATCGGCGGTATAGCACAAAAAGTAGATGCTGTTCAGGAAAGCGATCTGGAAGGGCTCAAGACCCTATTCGTCGGTTCCCCCACAAGGGCATTCCGGCCTACACCAGCTATTCTTACTTTCATAAAAACATTTGAACCTGACAAACTCACAGGTGTAAAAGCCGCGGCTTTTGACACCCGCATCCCTAAGGATAAAACCAATTCGGGCTTTCTCCGTTTTATGATCAAACTCTTCGGTTACGCAGATAAGCATATCGAAAAAGCCCTGTCAAAAACAGGCGCAACGATTGCGCTTCCAAGCGAAGGGTTCGGCGTGACCGATACAGAAGGCCCGCTTGTTGAGGGCGATCTGGAACGCGCCATCACCTGGGCGAAGCAAATTTAATATCCCTTAAAAACATAATCTTGCTGTTTATTAGAAGGGGTGACTTTGCATTTAAATTGCACGTTATCCTAAAGCAACAAACAAATGCATTTTCTGCCTTTCACGAGTTTTATTCGTAAACAGAAACACTTCGGTCTTTTACCTGCGGCGCTTGCTCGAAATCGGATTTTATCCAGCATCACCTTTCCATATATCGTATAATGGATAGGTTACAAGAAATTTATTTGGTATCAGGAGTCATTATGCAAGAAAAACGAACAGGGGCACAAATCCGCCAAGATTTCGTCAATTTTTTCCTCGAACGCGGGCACACCTTTGTACCTTCATCCTCGCTGGTCCCCGGCGGTGATTCAACTTTATTATTCACTAACGCCGGTATGGTTCAATTTAAAGACGTCTTTTTAGGCACTGATATTCGCCCCTACACCCGGGCGGTTAACTCTCAAAAATGCTTGCGTGTTTCAGGCAAACACAACGACCTCGAACAGGTTGGACGTGACAACACCCACCACACCTTCTTCGAAATGCTCGGAAACTGGTCCTTTGGCGATTATTATAAAAAAGAAGCCATCACCTGGGCATGGGAACTGCTTACAGAAGTCTGGCAATTGCCGAAAGACCGATTATGGGCAACCTACTTTAAGGACGAACTCGGTGAAATCCCGGAAGACCGCGAAGCAGCAGAAATCTGGCTTCAAGAACCAGGTTTTGACCCTGACCATCTGATTCCCTTTGGGCGTAAAGAAAACTTTTGGGAAATGGCGGATACCGGCCCATGTGGACCGGACAGCGAGATCCACATTGACCGGGGCCCGGAATTTTGCAACCTTGCAGAAGATCCGGATCACGTTTGTCGCGTGAATGGCGACTGTGAGCGTTTCTTAGAATTTTGGAATAATGTTTTCATCCAATACAATCGCCTCTCCCCCACCAAGCTGGAACCTTTGGCCAAGACTCACGTCGATACAGGTATGGGCTTTGAACGGATTGTCTCCATTCTGCAAGGTGTTTCTTCCAACTATGAAACCGACCTGTTCATGCCCTTGATCCGGCATGTGCAATCACTGACAGGGCACAGCAACCAGGAACGAGACGCGAACCTGACCCCCTATCGGGTGATCGCAGACCACGCACGCGCCACTGCCTTCCTGATCGCTGATGGTGTCGTGCCGGGAAACATCGGGCGGAATTATGTCTGCCGGATGCTGATCCGCCGGGCAGCACGGTTCGGGATGAAACTCAACCTGCATGAGCCCTTCATGGCAGAAGTCGCCAAAATTGTGATTAACGAATACGGCGGGTTCTTCCCAGAATTAAAGCGGAATGCGAAGACCATTCTCGACAACCTGACCCGCGAAGAAATCCAGTTTAAGAAAACGGTCAACGCCGGCCTTGAATACCTCAACGATTTGCTCGAAGAACTGACGTCTCACCAGGAAAGCGTTCTGAACGCCGAAAAAGCTTTCGACCTTTACGCGACCCACGGCTTACCGCTGGAAATCACACGCGATATTGCCCAGGAGCAGGGATTGGATGTGGACACACAGGGCTTCGGAGAAGCAATGGAAGCGCATCGGCTCGCATCTGGTGCTGGGAAAGAGTTTGGCGAGATGGGCGGCGAGGATGTTCAGGTCTACGCAGAGATCATTGAAAGCCTCCGCCAAGATGACAAACTCCTGCAAGCCGGTGTTTTTTATAGCCCCTATCAGCCGATCAGCGGACCGGTTGAAGTGATTGCGCTGGTCCAGGATGGAAAATCTGTTGATAAAGCAGCAGTTGGCGAGCGCGTTGAAGTTCTGCTCCCAAAAACCTGGTTTTATATTGAATCGGGCGGGCAGGTTTCAGACACCGGACAAATCATTGGCACAGGAGACTCAGACTGGGCTATCCGGGTAACCGATATGCGCAAACCAGCAGCAGGTGTGATTGTCCACGTAGGTGAGGTCCTTAAAGGCAGCCCCCAGGTTGGGGATATGGCGCTTATTCAGGTGGATGAAACCCGCCGCACTCATATCATGCGCAACCATACCGCAACCCACCTGCTACACGCTGCATTGCATCAAGTACTCGGAGACCACGCACGTCAAGCAGGTTCATTGGTCGCCCCTGATCGTCTACGCTTTGATTTCACTCACCCGCAACCGATGACAAAGGATGAGATTTTAGCGGTTGAGGCTCATGTGAACCAGGCAATTCTGGCAGGGTTTCAACTCCGCATTGCTGAAAAGCCCCTGAATGAGGCCATAGATGAAGGTGCCATGGCTTTGTTTGGTGAAAAATATGAGTCCGTGGTGCGCACCATCCAAATTGGTGATCAGGAAACCCTCTCATACGAGCTGTGCGGTGGAACCCACGTGGATGAGACCAGCGATATTGGCTTATTCATCATCACCTACGAAGGCAGCATCGCTGCTGGCATCAGGCGGATCGAAGCGATCACCGGCTGGCAGGCATATCAATATGCCCGGGAACGGATGAACATCCTTGAGCAGGCGAACCACATGCTTGGTACTGCCCACTCCGAAATCATACAAAAGATTACGTCGCTCAAAGACAACCTCTCTGCAGCTGAAAAAGAAATTGAAAAACTGCAGACACAGCGAGTTGCCAGTGCGTTTGAGGAAAAATTAGACGACACAGAAGAAATCGAAGGTATCCCGGTGATGCTGACCATCCTCCCCGGCGCTAACATCGATTCGCTGCGAGAAATGGCTGATAAATTCCGCCAAAACTATGAGTCTGGTGTGGCGCTGCTGGCATCAGATAAAGACGGCAAACCAATTCTGATCGCGGCTGTCACCGAAGACCTGGTCAAACGCGGCCTGCATGCAGGCAACCTTGTGCAAAGTGTCGCAAAAATTGTGGGCGGCGGCGGAGGCGGCAGGCCGACACTTGCGCAAGCAGGCGGCAATGACACCTCAAAACTCTCCGAAGCGCTTGATCACGTCCGGGTTTATATTCAAGAAAATCTAAAACAAGGATGATAAAAGCGCAAGTGGACCACTAAGGTTCTGCTTGATGGCACATAATCCAAAAATCAATCATTAGAAATGAATTTATGCCACAAATTACACCCTTACGGCAACAATACTTAGACGTCAAACGGCAGCATCCCGATGCAATCGTCTTCTTTCGGCTCGGTGATTTCTATGAGACTTTTGACGAGGATGCCAAGATCACATCCCGTGAGCTGGATATCGTCCTGACTTCGCGGCCGGTCTCTAAGGGCGTACGGGTGCCCATGGCAGGCATCCCCCATCATGCCGCCGAGAATTACCTTTCCCGCCTGATCGATAAAGGCTACCATGTAGCGATCTGCGAACAGGTCGCTGACGAACCAGAAAACGGCCTGGTGCCTCGTGAGGTGGTACGTGTGGTCACCCCGGGGACGGTGGTTGAACCCGGACTCCTGCAGCATCATCACAACAACTACCTGGCTGCCGTGTTCTATCAGGACAATCAGGCAGGCATTGCTTATGTGGATATCTCCACAGGTGAATTCGCCGCAACTGCCTTGAGCGGCAAAGACATTCTTAACCAAATCAGATCAGAGATCTACCGCTTACAACCCTCCGAAATCCTGTGGCCTGATTCCCTTCCTCAAGTTGAGGGACTGCCCGGGTTCATCTCGCCTTATGAATCATGGCATTTTGAGCTCGCACGCTGCACAGAACATCTGCAAGATCACTTCGAAGTCACCACACTGGATGGGTTCGGACTGCGCGGAAAACCGATGGCGATCAGGGCTGCCGGCGCGATTCTATCCTATCTGGAGGACACCCAGCGCCAATCTCTCAAATTGCTCAACGCACTGAGCACCTACACCCTGGATGAATTCATGGTGCTGGATGCGGAAACCCGCCGCAATCTCGAATTAACAGAAACTATTCGCACCGGAAAAACCCAGGGGTCGCTCTTGGGAATTCTGGATAACACCCAAACGCCGATGGGCGGGCGCCTGCTACATCAGTGGGTCAGCAAACCCCTCTTGGACGTCAACAAAATCAATCAACGTTTGGATGCGGTCGAGTTCTTTTACAAAAATGGCCTTTTGAGGGCAGAGGCGATGGACGCCCTGCAGGAATTTGACGACTTGGAGCGCCTGACAAACCGTGTGATCTCCGGTCATGCCCAGCCAAGGGATTTGGTGGCTATTCGCGAAAATCTAAGCCGTATACCTGGGTTAAGGAAACTACTCCAGCAAGATTCTCTCGCGCTTGGTGAAACGGTCGGAAAAATCCGTGAATGCAAAGGGCAGCTTGCCCTTTTAAATGCAGCTATTCAAGATGATCCGCCTGCTACACTGGCCAACACCGGCATCATCCGCAAAGGATTTTCAGCTGAACTCGATAATGTGCTTGATTCCTCAAAACATGCTCGTGAGTGGATCGCTGGATTAGAAAAAGTCGAAAAAGAACGCACAGGGATTAAATCGCTCAAAGTCAGTTACAACAAGGTTTACGGATACTATATCGAAGTGACGAAATCCAACACCGATCTGGTTCCCGAGGAATACATCCGCAAACAAACCCTGGTCAATGCAGAACGTTATATCACCCCTGAGTTGAAGGAATATGAAACGCTGGTTTTGAACGCCGAAGAACGGATCCATGAAATTGAAGGGCGTGTGTTTGCCCAGGTGTGTGAAGAGCTTGCCGGCAGCGCCAGTGACCTGCTCTCAACCGCGCGTGGTTTGGCTGAATTGGACGCCTACCTTTCATTAGCCGAGTCTGCTGCGATCAACGGTTATCACAGGCCGGATGTTGTTGATGAGAAATGCCTCGAAATTACGGATGGGCGGCACCCCGTCGTTGAAAAATTACGTACCTCAGAGCGGTTTGTGCCAAATGATGCGATTATGGATGAGAATGAAATCATCCGCGTCATCACGGGGCCAAACATGAGCGGTAAATCGACCATTTTACGCCAGGTCGCCTTAATCGTTTTGATGGCGCAAATGGGGTCGTTCATCCCAGCCGACTCCGCCAAGATTGGCCTGGTTGACCGCATCTTCACCCGCATCGGCGCACAGGATGAGATCCATGCGGGTCAATCCACTTTCATGGTGGAAATGATCGAGGCAGCCAACATCCTCCATAATGCCACCACCCGCAGTTTGCTGATCCTGGATGAAATCGGGCGCGGCACAAGCACTTATGATGGCGTTTCGATTGCCTGGGCAATGATCGAGTATATTCACAGCCACCCAGACCTGAAATCCTACACACTTTTTGCAACCCACTACCATGAACTCACCCAATTAGCGCAGCTCTTACCCGGTGTGCGGAATTACAATGTCGCCGTCTCAGAATCCGATGGCAAGGTCGTCTTCCTGCATAAGATCATCCCCGGCGGGGCAGATCGTTCTTATGGTATCCACGTTGCCCAGATCGCTGGCTTGCCGAAACCTGTCATCCAGCGCGCCAATGAGATCCTCAAACAACTGGAGGATTCTTCCGGGACAACGCTCAAGCAAGAGGAAACGGTTAAACAACAGCTAACATTGTTCCCCGAAAACAACGCCATCTTAGAAGCCTTCCGTGAACTGGATATCAACAGCCTCAGCCCGATTGAAGCCCTGAATTTGCTTTATGATTGGCGTCGGCGCTATATCAGCGAGGAAGATTAACACGCAGATACGCTCATTTGCTATAACTCATTAAGCCTATCCAAATTCGGATAGGCTATTTTCATTATTTGTCAAAGATGCAAAATTGAGGTATCCATTAACATATAAGCAAGTTACCCAAACACTAAAAAAGGATATCCGATGACAGACTTATTAAAACAACAATGTGTCCCCTGCAAAGGTGATGAACCACCACTGACCGAAGCACAAATCAGCGAATTTCTCAGAGAAACCCCAAACTGGGAAGTGGTCAAGTTTGAGGGCATCCCACACCTGAAACGGTCCTTTGAGTTCAAAGATTTTGCCGAGGCCTTAGCTTTCACCAACACCGTCGGTGAGCTGGCTGAAACCGAAGGGCATCATCCCCTGATCGAATTAACCTGGGGCAAGGTCACCATTGAATGGTGGACGCACAGCATCAAAGGCTTGCACATGAACGATTTCATCATGGCAGCCAAGACCTCTAATGCCTATCAAAACTAAAAAATATAAGCAAATTATCAAATCACAAACTAGCCCCAAAAAACCAGTCGCCAGGGTCGTCACACACTATACGGCTGACCAGTGACGACCCAAACTCTGTCCCTTAAAATTTACTCTGCTTTGATTGCGAACATACATTAGTTAATAGGGAGTTTTTATGGAAGACAAGAAACAAAAAGCGACTTCTTATGTCGGCATGGGGATCATTTACGGGATGCTAATAGGATTGGTTTTTAGCTTAATCATAGACATGGAAAATTTCGCTTTTGGGATGGGCATCGGTATGAGCCTGGGTATTCTTGTTGGTGCAATCATGGACATGAATCAAAAGCAGCGTGGTTCAAGCGAAGATTAATCGAAGAGCAACGGGAGTAATTACTCCCCTTGCCAGACATCTAATTACATCTAATCTATAAGTCAAATTCGCAACCATAGGCATTCCAAGCGCCCAACCCACCGGCGAGGACTGCCAGGTTATCCCAGCCCTCCCGCTTTAACAAGCTGGCAGCAAGCATCGAGCGGCTGCCGCTCCTGCATAACGGATACACGGTGATGGTTTTAGGGATGTCA
Organism: Anaerolineaceae bacterium; assembly: GCA_016841365.1. GTDB lineage: Bacteria > Chloroflexota > Anaerolineae > Anaerolineales > Anaerolineaceae > Brevifilum. The sequence goes on along the minus strand of JAENZI010000001.1, from coordinate 418,833 downwards.
TCCAAATGCTCAAGCAGTTCCGGTAGATGGATATGTTCAGCATGCGTTAAACCCCCGTTCGACATCTCATTTTTGCCGCGCACATCCAGCAAATATTTATCTGAACCAGATCTCATCAATTCACAAAACGCATCGATAAAAACCAACGGGATGCTCTCGATCGGGAAACCGGCTAAGCCCCAACCAAGCATCCCCGCGCCTAAATATCCCACGAGATCATCGAAGCCCAATCTGAGCATCGTCCGCACGACACCATCCACTGAGTCCGGGTCACACACAAACAGGATTGGCTGATCATAATTCAAGAACCATCCGGCATAATTGGGCAGAATCCGCTCTAAGATTGAAAGACTGCCACCAATATGTGCCGCCCCAAACCCGATCATATCTCTGGTATCCACAATTTGTGCTTCTGATACTAATTCCTTAAATTCTTTCGGAGAAAGGGGCTTAAGAATGGGTAAGTTGCCCAGCACAGGCGCACCTTCAAGGTTCAGTTTCTCCATCATCCGGAAATAAGGCGGGCGATCGAGCATCTTTGCATGCCGTTCGATAAACGCCTGCAGTGATTGCACCTGGTAGATTGGATTGTATTTACGCTCCATCCCAATTGTTGACCAGGTTCGTTCAGCAATTTTTGCACCGCACACGGAGCCTGCACCATGCGCCGGGCAAAGGAGAACTGAATCGCCTAAGGGTAATATCTTGTTGAAGATGGAGTCATAAAGTAATTCCGCCATCTCGTGCAAACGATCCTCGCCTAACAAATCTACACGACCCGCATCACCGCTGAAGAGCGCGTCACCCGAAAACAGCACCCAGGGGTTGCCGTCAGGATCGTGTAAGAGATAGCTCATCGAACCGGGGGTATGGCCGGGTGTGTGGATAGCCTTTAATTTGAGCCGCCCCACCATCCATTCCTGTCCATCATCCACCGGGGTGCCGTATTGGTAATCCCACTGCTTATCCGCATGAAAAACCTTTGCCCCAGTTGCCGCTTCAATCTCGCACGAGCCAATCAAATAATCCTCATTGCGATGTGTCTCGAAGACCAACGTTATATGCGCCTGGTCCTCAGCAGCATCTGCCAGGTAAACATCAATATCACGGCGAGGGTCGATCACCGCCGCCTGGCCTTGATCTGCAATCAGATATGAATAGTGCGCTAAACCTTCAGAAACGTACCTTTTAAATAACATTTTCTCTCCCTTTTCTAAAGATTGATTTCATAATTATTTATTTAGGAATTGCTGATCGTTAAACAATGCAAAGTTTAATGTTCTATCAGGATTCCTCTTCCTCATCCAAGTTAAAGTCTCTCACTGCCAAATGTGTAAAATCATTCAGACCCCAAACAACCCATTTATGCTGAGATGGATCGTAATACACTGTCGAAAACGCGGTATGCACAAACCGAAAATGAACGCCCTGACCCCCGGCTTGCGGCGTCATGCCGAACACAACATGCAGCGCCTGGTTCAGGATTCCGCCATGTGAAACGATCAAATAACGCGCCGGCGGACGTTTGAGAATGTTGTGGATCGCCTTTCCTGCTCGGAGATATAAAGCCCAATTGCCTTCACCTGTCCCTGCCATGTTTTCATAAGGCGTGAAAAATTTCGGTTTTGGATAAACTGCTTCCGACTCCTGCCGTTTAACTCCCGTCAGCAGACCCATGTCACGCTCTCGCCATAAAGGGTCCACCTCAACCGGCCAGCCAAAAACCTGGCTGATCATTTCAGCCGTATCCTTCGATCGGGTCAGGGGGCTGGAGATAATCTGATCAATGCGCGTCCCATCAGATTGCCAGCGTGAGATCAAACGCCGAACCTGGTTGATACCCCGCTTTGTCAGCGGGTAATCTTTCTGCCCCTGGTAGTAACCTTCGGCATTGCCAGAAGATTCTGCATGTCGTAGAAATGTTAGGGTATAAAAATTCATCCGGTTTCCTATTCAATCCAATCAAAAGTTCGTGTGACAGCTTTTTTCCAACCGGCGTAGCAAGTTTCTCGCTGGGATGCCGCCATAACAGGATCCCATTGGACGTCTTTTTGCCATTTTTCACGGAGTTCATCCTCATTTTGCCAGTAGCCAACAGCTAACCCAGCCGCATATGCAGCACCCAGGCTGGTGGTTTCAGCGACAACAGGTCGGATAACCGGGACGTTCAGAATATCCGCCTGAAATTGCATGAGCAATTCGTTCTTAACCATCCCGCCATCAACCTTCAGCGCCTTAAGCCTGACGCCCGAATCTTTTTCCATGGCATCCAGCACTTCCCGGGTTTGATAAGCTGACGCCTCCAAAACCGCACGGGCAATATGCCCCCGGTTGATATAGCGTGTCAGCCCAACGATTGCACCGCGTGCATCGCTGCGCCAATAAGGGGCGAACAGACCTGAGAATGCCGGGACAAAATAAATGCCGCCGGCATCTTCAACCGTTTGTGCTAATGTCTCAATTTCGGCAGCCGTGTCAATCATCCGCAGGTTATCCCGCAGCCATTGCACCAGCGCCCCCGTGATGGCAATTGAACCTTCCAGAGCATAGACTGCTGCCTGCTCACCGATTTTGTATCCGACAGTCGTCAAAAGACCAGACTCACTCGGGGTCGGCATGTGCCCGGTGTTCATCAACATAAAACAACCGGTGCCGTAGGTATTTTTTGCCTCGCCCGCGTTGTAGCAAGCCTGACCAAACAAAGCCGCTTGCTGATCACCGAGGATCCCTGCAACGGGAACCCCTTCTAGCACGCCCTTTGCCCGGCCATAAACATCTGATGATGAAACAATTTTGGGTAGCATTGCTCTGGGAATGCTCAGCACCGACAGCATGCCATCATCCCAATCCAGCGTTTCCAGGTTCATCAATAACGTCCGTGACGCGTTGGTCACATCTGTCAGATGCAATCCGCCCTGTGGACCGCCTGTCAAATTCCATACAAGCCAGGAATCCAGCGTGCCAAATATGGCTTTGCCCGTTTCAGCATCCTCTCGCAAGCCTTCAACGTTCTCAAGCAGCCAAGCAATCTTCGGCCCTGAGAAGTATGTCGCCAGCGGCAAACCCGTAATCTTGCGGAAGCGGTCCTGCCCCCCCTCTTTGGCCAACTGGTTGCAGATTTTATCTGTGCGGGTATCCTGCCAAACGACCGCAGGATAATATGGTTTCCCGGTGTCCCGGTTCCACACCAAGGTTGTTTCCCTCTGATTGGTTATCCCAATCGCAGCAATATTTTTTGAAGTCAGGTTGTTTTCATTCAAAACACCCTGAACCACGAATTGGGTCGAAGACCAAATCTCAAGCGGATCGTGTTCCACCCATCCTGGTTTAGGGTAGTGTTGTTCATGTTCCTTTTGTTTCCATCCGACGACCTGACCCTTATGATCAAAGATCATCGCCCGAGTGCTGGTTGTTCCCTGGTCAATTGCTAATATGAATTGCGCCATTAATCCCTCTCCTCTTCTTCAATCCAATCCTTTGCACCTCGCAAGAATTCCTGTCCTGTTACTCTGCTTTTACCGGAAGCGTGGACCTCGTCCAATACCAACAAACCGTCTGCCGTTCCCCAGGCAGGCTTATCCTCAAACACATACCGCCTGCCAATGCCAGCGTCTTCCATTGCTGTTGCGTGAGCCATGTAGATTTTCAGGCGGGTATCATCGAAAAATTGAAAAGCCCCAGGCCACGGGTTGAAGGCGCGCACCTTGCGTGCCAGGAACGCCGCAGGTTGATTAAAGTCTAACAAGCCATCTGATTTTGCCAAGCGGGGAGCGTAGGTCGACTCTGCGTCATTTTGGGGCTGAGGATGGATCTCACCTCGTAAATATTTAGGGAGTATTTCAACGAGCAGATCCGCCCCCATCTGGGCTAAGATGTCAAAAAGCTCGCCGGCAGTCATTTTGGGTTCAATCTCGATTTGGCTTTGTGCCAGGATCGGCCCGGTATCTAGCCCGGGGTCCATTTTCATGATCGTAACACCCGTAGCATCATCATTAAGAATCGCTGCCTGAACTGGTGCCGCCCCGCGCCAGCGAGGCAGCAGCGAAGCGTGCACGTTTAAACAGCCATATGCCGGCAGGTTGAGCACATCCTCCCGCAGGATTTGACCGAAGGCAGCCACAACAATCACATCTGGTGCCCATTGTTTAAGCTGGTCAATCGCATCTTGTGACTTAAGCGTTTTTGGCTGAATCAACGGCAAGCCCAATCTCTCAGCAAGGACTTTCACATCCGGCGGACGCAACGCCCGTCCGCGTCCGGCAGGTCGATCAGGCTGTGTGACCACGCCCACAACATCAAATGCACGATGCAATGCCTCAAGTGTTGGCAAGGCAAAATCAGGTGATCCCATAAATACAATACGTGTGTTCATAGGCATAATTTTAACACATCTACACTCGCCTTCTTATCTGCTTTTTGAATATCTATCGAAAATAGATTTTCTTCTTCCAATAAATTACGTTTATAATTCGAACATAAAATAATTAAGATTGATAGGGCATATCATCAAAAAAATAGACGGGTTACTATCTTATTCCTGTTGCCCGTAAGAATAAGCCGCAAAGAATAAAATTTTTGTCAAAATCTTGGAATGATGAGGACACTACTTGATGGAAAAAATCAAAGTCTATGGCACACGCTGGTGCGGGGATACAATCAGGGCATTACGGATCCTTGATGAGCGGAAGATCCAATATGAGTGGGTGGACATCAACCAATCAAAAGAAGGTGCTGCTCTGGTGATCCAGACAAACCACGGCTATCGCAGTGTGCCCACGATCTTCTTTCCGGACGGCACAATTCTCGTTGAACCGACCAATCACCAATTAAATGAAAAATTAGACGCCCTATTACATAGAAATTGACTTTGTGATATCAATCTGAGTGTACTAAGTGCTTTCAGAGCCCTCAATTAATCGCCGCCCAATCAAGAACACCACCAAGCCAAACAACAATCCCCCGGCAACAGTCAACAATTTTGCCGCTTTTTGCCGGCGCTGCTGATAAGCAGGTGATTCTACCAATCTCTGACGCAGATTAGACACAAATTTCTGATTGGGATGAACCGGGTTCAACCGTGTCCTTAACGCTTCTTCGATTGCCAACAGCTCTTCATTTGTGGACACTTTTTCTGACATCAACAACCTCCCTAAATTTGATCCGGCATAGCAACAATCCCAACTGTCTTCGGCCCTAAATTTGCTGCAACAGAGATGGAGAGTTCCGTAAAGACCGTTTCAACAGTATTCAGGGCTTTCTCAACCATTTCTTTTAAGATATCTGCTGATTCCTGGTCATGGGCGTGGACGATGGCGATTTTGACTGGTGTCTTGCCAAATCGTCCCTCAACCTGTGAGACGATGCTTTCAAGCGATTTCCGCCGTGTGCGAACCAACTCTGAAACATCCAATGCCCCCTCATTCAGCGTGACAATTGGTTTAATCTTAAGCAAGGAGGTTAACGCTGCCTTTAATGTTCCAACCCGCCCCGAACGACGAGCAAATTCCAGAGAGTCAACCGTCAGCACGACCATCACTTTATCGCGGATTCTTTCTAACACACTAAGAATCTCTTCGAGCGACTCACCCGCTTTTTCTCGCAACCTGGCTTCACGAGCCATAAAGGCCAAGACAGCCGAACCCGCTTCCGAGTCGAATACCACCATCTCCATCTTATCCTTAAGGTCTCTAGCAGCATGCCTTGCCATCGTGACAGTAGATGACATTTTGCCGGATACATTCAGTGAAAGGACGGTATCCCCAAAATCAGCCACTTTTTCGATGAATTTGGCGATACGGGTGGGCGATGGTGCAGCAGATTTTGGTTGAACACTCTTATCCTCCAATAATTCATAGAACAACTTGGTATCAATATCCTCACCCTGATAATAAGTTTTTTCACCGATTTGGATGGGCATCGGTAAAATCTCAAATTGAAATTCTTCTGCCCAGCCATCAGGCATATCTGCTGATCCATCCACAATTATCCTTAGCATCCCATTTCCTTTTTCAATCTGAATTCATTTTCTCACGCAGTTCGAGCAAGGTGCGGTGATACAAACTCTTGATAGCGCCTTCACTTTTCCGCATGATTTGTCCAATTTCATAATTTGACAATTCGTCAACAAATTTCAAAATCAACAATTCCTGCCGGTTATCAGCAAGGTCACGGATCGTATCCAACAAAGCCTCAACCTCCTGATTCTTCACAATCCGGGATTCAGGCTGCAAACTTGACTGAGGCAGCACCTGCCCCGGCACATGATCCAGAGAAATCTCCTGCTTGCGAGATCGATCTCGATGATAGTTGGCAACAAGGTTATGAGCAATTCGGTAAAGCCACGCCGAAAAAGGCAATCCCATATGCTTGTAACCTTTGATGTGATCCATTGCCTTAAAAAACACCCGCTCGGTCAGATCTTCAGCATCTTTTGCATTCCCAATCCGGTAGTAAACATAGCTGTAGATCTTATCCACGTAGCGCTTATAAAGATCGCCAAAGGCGGCTGGATCATTTTTGGCGGCATCAATCAAGGCTATTTCGTCATTATTTTTGCTCAACGTAACAACCTTTGATTGTCTGATTTAATTAACAAAAAAATCGCATAAAAGTGACACATTAAAATTAAATCTATCATAAAATCCCAGAGTTTGCCATTTTATCAGCCTGATTTATGCCGATCCTCTGGTCATTTCCAGATGGCCCATTCGCCTTCTGACCGGCAAGTAAAAATCAAAAACATCCACATGCATGCTCAAATCAAGGTCCTCCTGAGACAGGTATTGAACCTCACCGGTGGAAAACCCTCGCACCACGCTGGATTGACACGCCTGGTTTATATATGGCTTTGGGTCCACCTCTTCACCACGCATCAATGCTTCGATATAACCAGCACAGGCTCGATCCTCTTTGCCATCCCGCCCTAATGAGTCACCTGTGATGATAAAAGAAACCTGTGGAGGATTAAGCTGCTTAAGATACTGCGCCGTTGCCTTAGCAACCACAAAAGATGCCGCTAAGAGTGTGTTTGCTTGGTTGGCTTGATTGAGCCCTTGGGTGCCGGCGGTTGTACGTTGAATCAAAGTGGCACCGCTCAAATCCTGTTGGAGGATTTCAGCCGGAGAATTACTAAAATCAAATGCATCAGGCTTAAACCCCCCCTCTTCGCCCATGATAAAAGCCTGTTCGTATTCATCATGCATCTTGAGCGCTTCTTCAACCTCAGCAACAGGGATAATTTTTGATGCTCCCGCCTGAAAAGCATAAGCAGCCGTGGTAAACGCCCGTAAAACATCAATTACGACCACCGCGCCAAGTGCGTGTCGAGCTTTTTCAAGAGAGAAATACGAAAATCTTGTCATAAAAATCCTGGTCACGAATGATGCACGTCAGGCACATCAATATACTTAAAATAGACAATATGATCACATGACATTCATTGTATAATGAAGAACTAATACCTAATTCATTATAAGAAATCTTTATGATTTAGAAAAGGAAAAGGAATGAATCATTCAACATTTAATTTTTCGAGCAAGGATGGGTTATCGCTGCTGGGTCGAGCCTGGCTTTCAAACCAGCCCGACATCAGGGGCATGGTCCATCTGGTGCATGGTTTAGGTGAGCATTCCGGTCGATATGCCCATATTGCCAAAGCCCTGAACGACGCTGGTTATCACCTGGTTGGATTTGATTTGCGCGGGCACGGCCTTTCAGAAGGCAAACGCGGTCATTCACCCAATCTTGAGACACTTCTTGATGACGTACAATCCTTTCTTGATGAAATCGGAAAGCGGTTTGGGCAGTTTGATGCAAAATTTCTTTACGGTCACAGCCTGGGGGCGAATATCGTGTTAAATTTCGGTTTGCGCCGTTCTGCTGACCTTTCGGGGATTATTGCGACCTCGCCTTCACTACGTTTAGCCTTTGCACCCCCAAAATTAAAATTAATCATGGGAAAAGTTATTGCTGCTGTAATGCCTTCCATGCTGATGAATAATGGGCTTGAACAAGATGCACTTTCAAGGGATAAAGCCATTGTCAAAGCTTATACTGATGATGTCCTGGTACATGACCACATTTCAACAAAACTTGCCATGGATCTATTTGATAGTGGCACTTACGCCTTAGAACACGCCAGCCATTGGCAACTTCCGCTGCTCTTGATGCACGGCACTGCTGACAGGATCACTTCCCCAAAGGCCAGTCAAGAATTCGCACAAAAAGCCGGCAGCCCAGTGGAACTCGTTCTATGGGAGGGCTACTATCATGAGACACACAATGACCTCGGAAAACAACAGGTGATTGCCAAAATGATTGAGTGGCTAAACCAGCAGGCAAAGGTTTAAGTAACTGCCCTTCCTTGACCAGTATCTGCGACGGGATTAAAATAGATTTACAGAATTAATACAATCTCACCTCACAAGATCCGATATCTAAGGAGTGTGTACATGACTTTATCTCAACAAAAAAAAGACCTGGAATCAATTGACCCAGGGCTTTTTGATTTAATTCGGCTTGAAGATGAACGGCAAGCCAGAAGACTGATCATGATCCCCAGTGAAAGCATCGCACCAAAAGCTGTGCGGGAAACACTGGGATCTTCTTTTACGAACATCTACGCCGAAGGTTACCCCAGGCCTGAAACTCGTAACCAAACGGAAGCGGAAATCCTCGACTATACGAATAGCTTGGGTACCTATCGCCGGTATAGCGACCCCCGATATTATAAAGGCGTTGAATATGTGGATATGGTCGAAGCCTTAGCCCGGCGGCGGTGTGCTGAAGCTTTCGCCGCAAATGGTTTGACAGCAGATGATCTTTATGTCAATGTGCAGCCACTATCCGGTGCACCGGCTAATAATGCTGTTTACACTGCGTTCCTTGAACCGGGTGACACCATCCTCGGGATGAATCTCCTGCATGGCGGTCACCTCTCGCATGGCTCATCAGTCAACCGCTCTGGCATGTTCTACAACGCCCAGCATTACACGGTAGATCCGAAAACAGAATTGCTGGATTACGACGCCATCCTTCAAAAAGCGGTGGAAACAAAACCCAAGATCATCATTGCCGGTTACTCCAGCTACCCCTACATCCCAGATTGGCAAAAATTCCGAGAAATCGCCGATAGTGTCGGCGCGCTCCTTTTAGCGGATGTTTCTCACATTGCGGGCTTAATCGCTGCCGGGCATGTGCCCTCACCTGTTGGTTTCGCCCATGTGATCACCTTCACTACCCATAAAACCATGATCGGGCCTCGCGGTGCAATCATCATCACAGATGACAAATCCCTCGCCAGCAAAATTGATAAGGCAGTCTTCCCGGGCGAACAGGGCGGTCCGCACATCAATACCATTGCAGCACTTGCCCTGACTTTCAAAATTGCACAATCAGCATCCTTCAAAAAACTGCAAGAGCAAATCATCAAAAACGCTGTTGCTTTTTCAGATCAACTCAAAAAACGCGGGATTAGAGTGCCTTACGATGGCACAAACAGCCACATTGTGCTGATTGATTGTAAATCGATCAAAGCCAAAGACGGCGCTTACCTTTCAGGCGATATGGGTGCCCGCATCCTGGATGTCGCCGGGATTGTCGCCAACCGCAACACTATCCCGGGTGACCGCTCTGCCTTTTCGGCTACGGGGGTGCGTTTTGGCACAACCTGGTTAACTCAACGAGGTTTCAAAGAGGATGACCTGCGTGAGGTAGCAGGAATCATTGCGGATCTCTTTGAAGGCACAACACCCTACAACATGCCCGGGCGCAAATCTCCTAAACGACGGGCAAAAGTTGATTTCGAAGTTCTGGAAGACGCCAAACTGAGAGTTAAAGCACTGGCACAAAAAGCCGAAAACTTCTCCGAATCTGCGCCAATCCACAGCTATCCGCACTTCTTCGATATTGCAGACAACGATGATGCCGAATGGGCGAGTTTTAAACTTTCCGGTGAACAGATCCGACAATTCCTGGACTATGTCCTCACAAGCGATGTGGAGTCATTGGCAAAAGGTGAAAGCCAGCCCACTCTGATTCACACCACACAAGGTGATGTAGAGGTGTGGGTTAAATGTGTTGATCCCGAAACGTTCATCCTGACAACGCCCGGAAACCAGGCAGGCTTAGCCAGTGCCTGGCTGCGTGATCTCTCGGATGCCTACATCCAATTCAATCAAGACCTTGCGATGCGTGTGCCGGGTCCGATGCGGATCGAAGATGCCCCTGCTGAAAAACCTGAAACAACTGACGAAAACCCAATCGGGATTAAAAAACCCTTTTACATCGGCTTTGAAAATGACGAACAGCAGGGTACTTCCAAACCGGCCTTTGACTGGCAACCTGTCGAAAGCGAAACCCTTCTCACCACACCCCTTAACCTAACCCATCGAGAAATGGGCGCTAAAATGGTGCCCTTTGCCGGCTGGGATATGCCAGTGTGGTATTCATCTGTCCTTGAGGAACATACTGCCGTGCGCCAAGCGGCCGGGCTTTTCGATGTCACCCACATGGGCGTTTACCAGGCTGAAGGTCCAGATGCCTGCGTCTTCCTGGATAGTGTCTGCGGGAATGATATCGGCAGCCTTGAAGTCGGCGAATCCTGCTATACGCACTTCCTCGATCAGGATGCCAACGTGCTGGATGACCTGCTCGTTTACCGCCGTGCCCCGCAAAAATACCTGGTGGTTGTCAATGCTGCCAATGACGACAAAGATTGGGCGTGGCTGAATGCCGTCCGCAAAGGCGAGGTATTGGTTGACAACGATTTGCCTTGGGCAGTTGCCTTCGGCAGAAATGTGACTCTCAAAAATTTGCGCTTGCCAGAATCTGGCAAAGAGCAGCGTGTGGATATCGCCCTGCAAGGGCCAAAATCTCGTGAAATCTTACTCAAGCTTGACGTCTCTCTTACCGATCGGCAGGCTATCGAAGGCTTGAATTGGGCGAACTTATGCGAAGCGACATTGAACGGCATTGACCTCGTTGTATCCAGAACGGGTTACACTGGTGAAAGGATGGGATTTGAGTTATTCGTGCATCCCGAGAATGCCGTGAAATTATGGCAATCGCTGATGGAGGCAGGCAAAGACTTGGGGCTCAAACCTTGCGGACTGGGTGCGCGTGACTCCCTCCGCACAGAAGCAGGATTGCCCCTTTATGGCCATGAGATGGGCGGTATGCTCAACCTCGGCGTCGGCCAGGCTGGGTTTGGAAACTTTGTCAAAATCCACAAACCATGGTTCATCGGCAGGAAAGCATACCTGCAGCAAGAAGAACAACGAAACAGCATCGTCGTCCGCTTTGCGTTTGACGATCAACGCACTAAAATGGCTCATCTTGGTGATCCTATCCTGGATGAGCGCGGAAAAGTGATCGGCACTGTGACCTCCTGCGCAATTAATACCGAAGGCTCTCTCACCGGCCAGGCATACATTTTAGAAAAATACGCCAGCGAAGGATCAGTGATTTATATCTATCAAGGCTCACCGCAAGACGCCGGCAAAGCACCGGCAAAACTCACCAAAGGCGACCGGGTCACCTTACCAGCCCGGGCGACCGTCATTTCAAGGTTCAAAAGATAAGGAGAGAAATATTTATGCACACGTTATGGGACGAACGATTCGCCCTAAGAACGGACAACATCTCAAGTTCAGCGATCCGCGAATTACTCAAGCTCACCTCACTGCCTGATGTGATCTCATTTGCTGGCGGACTGCCGGCGCCGGATGTTTTCCCAATCGACAAATTCAAAGAAGCGGCTGAGGTCGTTTTGACTGAAATGGGACCCAGCGCGCTGCAATACGGCACCACTGAGGGCTACCAGCCGCTGCGCGAGATGCTCGCCCGCAATGCCACAAAATACGGCTTACAAATTTCGCCGGACAATGTGCTGATCACAACCGGATCTCAGCAGGCGCTCGATCTCCTCGGCAGGATCTTTATCAACAGAGGTGATCGTGTCCTGGTCGAATCCCCTACCTACCTTGGTGCAATCCAGGCGTGGAATGCGTATGGCGTCAAATATGTCACCATCCCCTTTGATGATGATGGCATGCAAACTGACTTACTGGAATCCCGCTTGCGGACGGGGATCAAGTTCATCTATGTCCTCCCTAATTTCCAAAATCCTACCGGGGTGACGCTCTCACGAGAGCGGAGGAAAGTGTTGGTAGAAATGGCGGACGCATACGGCGTGCCCATCGTTGAAGATGACCCGTATGGTCAACTCCGTTACGAGGGTGAACACCTCCCGCCTGTCGTCGTGATGGATAACGAGATGCGGGCTAAAGAAGTGCCAATCTATAGCGGGAATGTGATCTACACAAGCACATTCTCAAAAATTCTGGCACCCGGTTTACGCCTGGCCTGGGTTGTCGCACCGACTGAGGTAATTAAAAAACTGGTGCAAGCCAAACAGGGAGCAGACCTGAATACCTCCACACTCACTCAATTTCTTGCTTATCAGGTGGCAAACACGCCCTGGATGAAAACCCACATCAGGAACATTCGCACTGTATACTCTGAACGGCGAAACGTGATGATCGAAGCGTTGAGAGAATACATGCCCGAAGGCGTGAAATGGACAGAACCAAAGGGCGGTTTGTTCCTGTGGGTCACACTGCCAGAAGGCATGGATTCAGGCGCAATCTTCAAGACCGCTGTTGAGGCAAAGGTCGCCTTTGTGCCCGGCGGTTCCTTCCATCCATTGGGCGGAGGTGAAAACACCATGCGTTTGAACTTCTCGTATTCAAAGCCAGAGATCATCGTAGAAGGGATCAAGCGCCTGGCGAAGGTCATCAAAGACAACCTCATATAGAATCCTCAAATTAAACACAAAAAGCGTGCGATGATCATCGCACGCTTTTTGTTGTCTCTGGATCAGTAGCTCATTCGGGTGTTGTTCTGCCAAATTTTAAAGTTTTGCAAAATTGAATCTCCGATAAACTCCCTCAAAATGGAATTATCTGGAATCAGTTGAGGATCAATCGGCAAGAACCATTGCAGGAACTTCAACAAACGCTTCGCTTCAATATATTCCATCGAGCCGTAAGGCACCTGGCGCAGCAACGGTTCAACCAGGGGTTTTAAAGCGGTCAACTCATACGCCAACGCTGAGTTGAACATGATGTCTGCGTTTTCCTGATATGGAAAGATGTGTTCTTTTTCTCCGCGTCGGACCATTTCCCATTGACTGATCGTTTGTTGGGCAGAGTAGCCCCGATCGCGGGCATCCCTCAATATACGCCGCAGTTCCCGCGTATCCGTCGTTGAAATCCGGTTGTGCCGATCAAGGTTAAGCTGCGTCAAACAAGAAACATATATTCGATAGGTCTGCTCACTCGGAATCCCTTCCAATAATTTGGGGTTCAAACCGTGAATACCCTCTAAGATGATCATTTGTCCTGGTTCGAGCTGAACTTCCTCACCGGGCTCATTGATCCCTTTGTGGAAGTTATAACGGCGGAGCTGCACCTTTTCACCATTTGTCAGTTTTTCTATGTGCTCATTCAGCAGTGCTCGGTTAACCGCATCAAGATGTTCAAAATCGAGCTTGCCGTCTTCATCCCTGGGGGTATCTTCTCGATTGACAAAATAATTATCCATCTCTAAGGCGAAAGGCGATATCCCCTCCGTCAATAACTGGATTGTCAGACGCTTCGAAAATGTCGTTTTCCCTGAAGAACTGGGGCCAGCAATCAGGATCACACGCACTTTGTCCTTTTTATCGTGAATAATATTTGCGATCTCAGAAATTTGCTGCGCGTGCAGCGCTTCAGAAACTAAAATCACCTCGTTGATTCGGCCGTCTTTAATCGCATCATTCAACGCACCCACACTCTGGATGCCCAACGTCTCCAACCACTGACCGTATTGACGAAAGGTGGAAAGCAAGGTTGGGTAACTTGGCATGGGCGAAAGCTGGTTTGGGGCATGCCGTCTCGGGAAACGCAGGACAAATCCTGACCCCACCAGTTGCAGGTCAAACCATTGAAGATATCCTGTCGAGGGCACCATGTAACCATGGTGATAATCTCGTTTGCCTTTCAGGTTATACAAGATCAGATAGTCACCCTGGCGATATTTTAACAAACGCAGTTTATCATCCTGACCATGCTTTTGGAAGAATGCAATTGCATTTTCAAGTTCTTCTTTTTCCCGCAGCATGGGTTCATCCGCTGCAACAAGCTCGCGCATACGCTTTTCAAGCGCATCCAAATTCTCCTGTTTGAATGGTTCTTGCTCAGGCACGTGGCAATAATAAGCACCAGAGGAAACGGAGTGATCGATGGTCAACTTCCACTGAGAGAAAAGTTCGATGAAAGCAACTTCCAATAAGAATGTCAGCGATCGCCTGTAGATCCGTGCGCCATCCGTATCAGACATATTGATCGGTCTGACCCTGGCATCCGCAGCGATTGGAAAGGTTAACTCCCGCAGATCATTATCGACTACTGCGCCGACAATCAACGGCTTGTCAGGATCCTGGTAGACTTTCATGAACTCTTCCACCGGTGTGTGACGCGGCCCGCTCATGATCGTTCCGTCCTCAAACAAAACTTCGATTGATTCGCGCATCTTTTCTGTTACTTCAATTTTATTTCCCATACACTTCTCTACCTTTATTTCGTTCTATTGGTCTAAGCACAACAATATCAATTATATTTGCTAATCTTCACCAGCTAACATCATAGGGATCTGAGAGAAATCATCTGGACTGAGGCTATCGATCGGATCATTGGTGCTGGGATAATTTGATAGCAGTTCTGCCTGAGATGGATCAGCGCTCTCAGGAAGAACCAAATCGATGATCCGTGTGTGATTTGAATCAAGGGTTGTCCCGCCAAACAACCACTGCGCCGCCATCAGGCTCACGTTCCGCACACGCCAAACACCTTCAGCAGGATAGCCTTCCTGTCCCAACACAACCGCTGCATAAGCCCAATCCGCCGGGTCTCCCTCCGGGAAGAAACTCTTGGGGACACGCGCTGTGACAGTATTCTTGGCAGCATCCACCGTGATCGTCAGCGCGCTTGACGCCTCTGAATAATTTTTAGGTTCCAGGGTTTCCTGGTCGGGCTGTACGACTTGCGGCGTCCAACCTTCAATCCAAATTGCATACTCCCAACCCGAACTTTCCATCAGTGCAGCGTTCCGTCCAGGCAGCAACATACGAGCGCCTGTACCTGCACCCGGGTCCATATCAATATAGACATCCATAGTCTGCACCGATAGGTCCACCGGCGACCCCCAGGGATTTTCCACCGGTCCGACAAATCCAAAGGTAAACACATAGTTTTCCTCATCAATGCCGACTTCAAAGAATTTTACATCATACACTGACTCTTTGAAAACGCCATCCGTTGGATAGGTATAAGATCCGGGTCCGTAATCATCCCCTTCCGGATCCTCAATTCGCAAAACTGCTGTCACCTCACCTAAATTCGGCATGACAATCCTGGCAAGGCCAGATAAAGGTAACAGGACACTATCGGGTTCAATCGCCATGGCAAATTTTAGCGAGTCGCCTGCAGAAAGGTCACCTATAAGTGATATGGGGAAAGCAAATTCTGCTGTTGAATTGCCAAAGAAAGCACTGCCCACTTCTGATTCTGCCAATTCCCAACCCTCTTCAGAACCCTCATACACGCTCACAAATTCCCCATCCGTCCACTCGATCAGCCTGCCAGCGCTGAAGCCCAGCATCTGTTCAGAATCCTTCGTGAACGCAGATGACGCCATCCCCGCGCCTGGTACGCTGAAGTAGAAACCAAGTGTCTTACCAGATATCGCCTGGTCATAATCCAACCGCAAATAGATGTTTTCTTCATCCAAAGTGTAATACAGCCCTAAAACAGGATAGCCCTCATCAAATTCGTAATAAGCGGCCGTATCCCAGGCCTCATCAACCTCACCGTCTACTACCGGCGTTGAAATGCCGCCAAAGGGCGTTGTTGCTGTAGCAGGTTGTGCCTGGATGATCGGCACCTGCACGAATTTCGGTATCTCCTCGCCAAGCGATTCGTAAACGCCAGAAAGTAAGGCACGATATCCCTCGTCAAAATAACTGTCCTGACCAGAATCCTGGTCGTCCCCATACCACCAGAACCAATCTGAGCCCTCAGCCAGGTACATAAAGTCCATTGCTTGTGCCAAAGCCTCTTCATCAACCTTTATTTGGCCAGTTTCATATTTTGCCAGGTCCTGCCGAACTTCGGCAAGATAATCCCAGGCAATAGCCTCTTCGGTTTCACCAATCCATGTATCGTAATTAGGGCTGAACCAGGCACCTGGGAAGAGGTTGTCCAACGATCTTTGTTCGGGGAACATCTCTAAATAGGCGGAAGGAGTCACTGTTTGTAATACTTCGCTTTCAGAGAATTTTTGATAAAGTGCATTCAAAAAGTCGTTGCCATCATTTGGGTAATATTCCCAGGCATTTTCGCCGTCAAGAATAATCGAAACGATATGCGGTCCAGCAACTTCATTTTCAACAAAGGCCGCGTGGATCGCTTCAAGGTGGTCGATCAGGTCGTCTGCGCCTGCTTCACCGTCCATGCCTGAATATACAAACCCAATATTGTCTGAAAGGCTGCCGTCCCTAAAGAAAACCGCCACCTGATTCCCATCCTCGTCACTAACATAATAAGGGCGGTAAAGGTCATCCGCTTCCTGGACAAAGCCCTGGGAATCGCGAGTGAACGCGTCAATCCCCAACGATTTAGCCAAAACAGGCTCACCGGTTTGCATAAACGCATACCCGGCATCTGCAACGAGCGGAACGATCTCCTGAGCAACAGAGCCTTCGCCCGGCCATAAGCCGCGCACGCCCTGGCCGAAATTTTCCTCATACATCTCAACGCTGATGGCCAAATGCTGCTCTGCATCTTCCGGATAAGAAAAAGCTGCGTCAGGCATTTCTGCATTTGGGTTGCCAACCAAAGCCAGTTGATTGTCATAGATCAACGGCAAAATTGGATGGGCATAGGGTGTCGTGGTGACTTCAATTTGACCCTCATCCTGCAGTTGTTTGTGGTAAGGGATAACTTCCTGCACAATCTTTAATATTTGAGAGAATAGAACTTCCTTATCCTCTTCAGTAAAATTCCCTCCTTTTTCGACCAGAGTATTCAATGGTTCCTCTGCTAAAAAGACAGGGTCAAACCACGCCAAATTAAACCACACCTGCAGATCCAAAAAATCCTGATCGGTGAACGAACCCAAAGCAGCCGTAATGGCAGCCTCATCCGATCCGCCGCGCTTATCCAGTAGTTCCTGAAAACGAGGATAACGCGCAATGATATTGGTCCAATTGACATCGAAAAAACGCTCAAGAATAAATGTCTTATCCGCTTCCGTCAATTCCGAAATGGGTTTTTCACCTAACACCCAGTAAATATCCTTGGCACCATTGGCGAAGTCGTTCAACTGCCTGATCAAGGAAGGCGTCAGGTTGAATGACACCTGCACATCCTCATAGATGGCAGCCTTCTGGACCATGTCAAGGTAATCCTTGGTGGCATGCACCCTTACCCACGGCCTGGTATAGACACCCTCTGCATCCTTATAATACAGTGGCTGATGCTGATGCCAGGTCAGGTTAACGTACAAGACCTCATTATTTAATTCGAGGGGTTCAGTGGGTTCCACCGTTTCAACAATCTCAGGTTCCTCAACTGTCATCTCAGCCGCTTCAGTTGGTGGCGCTTCTGTTTCTACAGCGGGAGTCTCTATGCTTTGCTGGCAAGCGGTGAATGTTAAAATTAAGATCATAAAGATGGTCGAATATTTGATGAGCTTTTTCATGATCACACTTCCCTCTTAAAGAAAACTAATCCATTGGGTTACTACTCTGATTTTACTCGAAAACGCGTTGCTGAGATTCTGCATGGTCAATGAAGCGAAGTGCTGGCACCGATTAAATTCAACTGGTCATCTATGTCAACAAAGTCTAATTATTTGTTCAATAATCAGCTAAACTGCAATATTTTTAAGGTTGACACTGTAAAGTCATCTTCTTTAAAAATCAGGCAAATATCGTTGATAGCAAAAATTTTTATTGAATTCATCGTTCCAAATCCAATTTTCATCAAATCAAAAGCAACGCCAAATTAACTTGCTGTTAAACCCTTGACAAACGCCGTTAACCTGATATATTTGAAGCAATCGTTTACGCAATCGTTTTCCCAAGGAAATTCAAGGTATTCACTCAATGAGACAAGTCACAATCAAGGATGTTGCCAATCAAGCAGGTGTTTCGACAACAACGGTTTCTCATGTGATCAATAACACACGGTTTGTTGCCGAGCCCACCCGCGATGCCGTTGAAAAAGCAATGTCTAATCTTGGATACCATCCGAATACACTGGCGAGAAGTTTGCGCAGCGGCGAAACCAAAACGATTGGACTGATGCTGCCCGATGGGTCCAACCCCTTCTTTGCCGATATGGCCCGCCGGATCGAAGATCTGGGTTTCAAAAATGGCTACAGTGTCATCCTGTGTAATAGTGACAATGACCTCGAAAAACAGTGCAGTTACATCGACACCCTGATCGCCAAACAGGTTGATGGTGTGATCTTCATTTCTGCCGGTGAATCAAAAGAAGATCTGCAGCGATTGGCAAACACCGGTACACCCGTTGTTGTGGTAGACCGCAATATCCCCCTCAGCCTGGCCGACATGATCTTGCTGGATAATGAGCAAGCGGGTTACGATGGTGCAAAACACCTGATTGACCTGGGGCATACGCGGATTGCTTTGATCACCGGGCCAACCGAATTAGCCCCAAGCCATATGCGAGAATGCGGCTTTCGAAAAGCACTGCGAGAAATCGGGATTGAACCAAAACCCGAATACATCGTTCAAGGGGATTTCACGATGAAGAGCGGCTCCTTTGTCATGGAAAAACTACTCTTAACAGAACCCCTCCCCACAGCCGTGTTTGCCCTGAACGATATGATGGCGATCGGTGCGATGGCAACCGCCCGCCGAAACGGCTACCGCATCCCCGAAGATTTCTCATTCGTCGGCTTTGACAATATTGAGTTAGCCTCAGCCATAGTGCCCAGCCTCACAACTATCGCCCAGCCTGTCGGCAAGATTGCTGAAACCGCTGTTGAACGGCTCTTAGAAAAAGTTCAACTGGATGTTTCGTCGTGGGAAAATGAAGAAATCATCCTCCCTGCAAAGATCATTGTCAGGGACTCTACGAGGTCAATTTTATTAGACTGATGAACCTAAAGGAATCCTTACTTTCGACATTTATAGGTAAAATATCACATGTTTAAATTTGATGGAATTACTCACATGCAGCTCCTTGATATCCAATTTTATTTCCTAAGCAGGTGAAAAATTATGTTTTTTCAACAACTTGTCAACGGATTAACCATCGGCAGCACATACGCACTCGTCACCATCGGATTCAACCTGGTTTATGGTGTGCTTGAACTGACCAACTTTGCCCATAGTTCTTTCTACATGCTCGGTGCCTACCTGACTGTCTTCTCCATGACCTGGCTGTTAGGGCGAGTCACCCCGCTGGGGTTCTTTATCGGGCTGGGCATCAGCATCGTCATTACCGGCCTATTAGGCGCTTTAATGGATAAGGCTTCACTGGAACCCATCCGCAAGAGAAATGGTGCCCCCATTACAGCCCTTCTGACAACCGTAGGCGTCCAAACGATCATCAACAACTCGATCTTATTGATCTTTGGGACCGAATCAAAACCTTTCCCGGATGTTTTTCAGTTAGGGAAGGTTTACGTCGGTGACACTGTTATCCAAATTTTTCAGATCATCATATTTGTTGTAGCCATTCTGTTGATGCTTGGTCTCTCTTACCTCGTATATCGCACCAAAATCGGGAACGCCATGCGAGCAATTTCACAAAATGCAACCGCCGCCAAGCTGATGGGCATCAATGTCAATACCGTCATTACCATCACATTTCTCATCGGGTCAGCTGTTGCAGCTATCTCTGGCGCAATGATGGGGACTTATTACCAAAAAATTGATACCCTGATGGGCGCTTCCGTTGGCCTCAAATCCATATCGTCCGCAGTACTCGGCGGAATGGGCAGTTTACCCGGCGCGATGTTCGGCGGTTTTATCATCGGCATTGTCGAAACTATGTTTGCTGCTTATGTTGGTTCGGGTTTCCGAGATGCAATTGCATTTATCATCATGTTTGTTGTTCTGTTAATAAAACCTTCTGGCCTATTAGGCGTCAAAATCGAGACAAAGGTATAAAACCCATGGTCGAGAACAATCAAAATCCAATCGATAAAGCTTCACAGCAAAATTTAGACGAAGCAGTCATCAAAGCCCCTATCAAGAGCAAAGAAAAACCGGTCAAAAGGTTTTTCACCTCGCTTCTGGAGTTTTGGGCTAAACACCAAACAGCAATTTCTTTGGCCTTTCTTGCAATTGCCATTCTTTTTCCGATATTGTTCAATCAGCAATACTTTC
The DNA here is from genome assembly GCA_016841365.1 of Anaerolineaceae bacterium. Lineage (GTDB taxonomy): Bacteria > Chloroflexota > Anaerolineae > Anaerolineales > Anaerolineaceae > Brevifilum. The sequence goes on along the minus strand of JAENZI010000001.1, from coordinate 398,369 downwards.
TCTCAATTGGTGTAAATGTGATGCTGTACGCAACTCTGTCCGTATCCCTTAATCTGATCACAGGCTTTATGGGCATCACCTCCTTAAGCCACGCTGCATTTTTAGGGATTGGGGCTTACACAGCAGCCATTCTTTCAACCCGCTTAGGAGCAAATTTCCCAATCACCTTCCTCGCAGGGGCAGCCATGGCTGGTTTATTTGGTTTGCTTTTAGGGCTGCCCTCCCTCCGGATCAAAGGACGCTTCTTAGCAATTGTCACGCTCGGGTTTGGTGAGATTGCGAGAATGGTAGAGCTCAACTGGATGTCCTTAACACGAGGTCCACAAGGGATTTCCGGCATCCCCAAGGTGAGCTTATTTGGTTGGATAATGAAAACACCAGCCCAGAAATATTACGTGATCCTGGTAATCCTGGTACTTGTTGTTCTGGCTGTGGCCGCGATCATGAACTCACGGGTCGGCAGGGCGATCAGCGCTATCCGGGATGATGAAGTGGCAGCAGAAGCAATGGGCATTAATGTTTTTGGGTATAAGCTGATGGTATTCAGCATCTCGGCCGCATTTGCTGGTTTGGCTGGTGCATTTTATGCGCATTATATGAGCTTCATCGATCCAAATGCCTTTTCGTTTGCCCAGTCAATCCTGATCCTCTCCGTCACCATTTTTGGCGGGATGGCCAGCATCGCTGGGAGCATTTTTGGTGCCCTAACACTGCTAGCCTTGCCAGAATTACTCCGGTTTTTGATAGATTACCGTTTGATCATCTACGGGTTCGTACTTGTTATTATGATGGTATTCCAACCTAATGGACTGTTGGGCAGTTTCAATCTCAAGCACATCAAGCAGCAAGCAATGTTCCGCAAATCACAGGAAAGGAGTGAGTCCTGATGGCTGAAAAAATTCTTTGGGCTAATAACGTCAGCCAGCACTTCGGCGGCCTTGTTGCAGTTGATCAAGTGAGTATGGAACTGAATAAGGGTGAAATTGTCGGCATCATTGGTCCTAACGGTGCCGGAAAAACGACCTTCTTTAATGATATTACCGGCATGTATGACCCAACAGAAGGCCAGGTATTTTACCGGGGCAAAGATATTACCGGCAAAAAGCCCTATGAGGTCACCGAATTAGGGATTACGCGCACATTCCAGAACATCCGCTTATTTGACAGGATGACCGTGATTGAAAACGTGATGGTTGGAGTTCACTCAAGAACCAAAGCCAATATTGTTGACTCATTATTCCGCCTAAAAAACCACAAAGAAACCGAGAAAAAAGCTCACGAAAAAGCCCTCTCTGTGCTCGAATTAACCGGATTGGCAGATTTTCGGTATAACTATGCAACATCACTCCCCTACGGTTCACAGAGAAAATTGGAGATCGCACGTGCACTCGCTGCGGAGCCTGAAATATTGTTGTTAGATGAGCCCGGCGCTGGCATGAACGAGATGGAAACCTCTCAGTTGATCGCGTTCATCCGTGAATTGCGAGATTTGGGTTACACCATCCTGATCATCGAACATGATATGCGCGTCATTATGAATATCTGCGACCGGATTTATGTGCTGGATCACGGTAAATTGATTGCGCAGGGAAAACCCTCTGAGATCCAATCGAACCCTGATGTGATCGAAGCATATCTGGGAAAGGAGCACTAACATCATGGCATTGCTTGAAGTCAAAAACTTGCACGTTTCCTATGGCTCGATCAACGCCTTGCGTGGGATCAATTTCGAAGTGAACGAAGGCGAGATTGTCACCCTGATTGGTGCAAATGGCGCTGGCAAAAGCACAACCATGAACACGATCATGGGTCTCTTGCGGCCAAAAATGGGCGAAATCCTCTACCAGGGTGAGGACATATCTCATGAAGACTCCTCCACGATCGTTAAACACGGGATCACACTCGCACCTGAAGGCCGGTTGATCTTCCCACGGATGACCGTCCTTGAAAATCTGCAAATGGGCGCGTACACCGTCTCAAAAGAAGTCATGAAAGAGAACATGGAAGAATCGTTCAAATTGTTCCCGGTGCTCAAAGAACGATTGAGTCAGATCGCAGGCACCCTCTCGGGTGGTGAACAGCAAATGTTGGCTGTCGCCAGGGCACTGATGTCAAAATCCAAGTTATTGATGTTGGATGAGCCCTCACTTGGATTAGCGCCATTGCTGATCAGGGAAATATTTGATTTGATCAAACGGATCAATCAGATTGGCACAACGATCCTGCTCGTAGAGCAAAATGCCCGTATGGCGCTCAATATCTCGGATAGAGGATATGTTTTGGAAACCGGTATCATCCGCTTGTCAGGCAAGGGGTCAGACCTTGCAAAAGATCCAAAAGTGGTGGCCGCGTATTTAGGCAACCTTGATTAATCAACTCAATAAAATAACCCATTCGAAAGGAAGAGAAGATATGACGAAAATCACAAATGAAGCAACCATTGACGAGGAAATCGTTGTCGAAGTCAGAAACGCAATTGAACACCGCGCCACGTGGATGTATTTCCTGATGGAAGAAGCAAGAAAACGTGGTTTGGATTGGGATGATTTTGCACGCGAAGCAATCAAACAGACAGGTTGCATCCACGGAGAACGCTTCAAAGCACTCATGCAAGATGAGACCAGCCTTGAAGAGTTCGAACAGGTCTTCGCTGTTGGCACTGGCCGAAAAGTCTTTGAGATGGAAGTTCTTGCAGAAGATGAAGAGAAATATTACTTAGATTTTCACTACTGCCCCCTAGTCAAAGCCTGGCAAAAATTAGGCGTGTCAGATGAAGACATCGAACAACTCTGCGATATCGCCATGGATGGTGATCGAGGAATTGCCAGCCAATTCCCCACAGTGAAATTTACATTGGGTGAAACCATCGCTCAGGGTCACCCAGTCTGTCAAATTCGCTTTAATAAGAAATAGGAATAAAAAACATGACTATCACCAACAAACCCACCATCGAAAACGAATGCGTTAACGGACTGAGGAACATCAGCGAACGCCGGGCTGCTACGATTGCCTTAATGATTGAAGAAGCGGAAGAACTTGGCCTCGATGAAGGTTTTGCCCGTCGAGCAATTTACCGGTATGGCATCCCTATGGGAAAAGATTTCTACAATATGCTGGAAGATCCCACAGACATTGAGGAGCTTGCCAAATATTTCGGCAAAGATCACAACTGGGATATTTACGAGATGGAAACGGTTGCCTCCACAGAGGACAAACTCTACATTGACTTCCACTATTGCCCTTATGTGGCACAATGGCTGAAGATGGGCATCCCTGAAGATGAGATCGCAGAACTTTGTGACATCACCATGGAAGGCGACCGGGCTATTGGCGATTGCTTCCCTGCCATCAATTTCACGCTGGGCAAGACAATAGCCCAAGGACATTCGGTCTGCCAACTCAGGTTCGATAAAGTTAAAGTGCAAGAACCAGAATAGAAGGAGTGAACCTATGAAAAAGATTATGAATAATCCTGCACAATTCGTCGATGACAGCCTGAAAGGCATTGTTGCTGCACATCCAGAAATGCTCAAATTTGCCGGTGACGATATTCGCGCTGTGGTGCGTGCTGCCGCCCCGGTTAAAGATAAAGTTGCCATCATCACAGGCGGAGGTTACGGCCACCTCCCCACCTTTTTGGGCTTTGTCGGCGAAGGATTTTGTGATGGCGTTGCAGCAGGCAATGTGTTTACATCACCAAGTTCGGAAACGATCGTCAACGCTGCCCAGGCAACCCATGGCGGTAAAGGTGTGCTCTTCCTGTTCGGCAACTACACCGGTGACACAATGAACTTCGAGATGGCTGGTGAAATTTTAGCCATGGATGATATCCCTTCCGCGATCGTAAAAGGATCGGATGACGTAGCCTCAGCACCCAGAGACGAATGGGAAACCCGGCGAGGCGTTGCAGGTCTTTTCTTCGCCTACAAGGTTGCAGGCGCAAAGGCACGGACAGGTGCCTCCCTCAATGAGGTCGTTGACGTCACTAAGAAAGTTGGTGAAAACACGGTCACCATGGGCATCGCACTATCTTCATGCCAGTTGCCCGGAGCAAAGAAACCCATCTTCGAAATCAGCGATTACGATATGGAATTGGGCATGGGCATCCATGGCGAACCTGGCGTAGAACGCTCCACCCTGAAGACCTCCGCAGAAATCGCTAATATGATTGTTGAACGGCTGATCAGCGACCTGGACATCAAACCAGGGGCTGAAATAGCAATCCTCGTCAATGGCCTGGGAGCGACCTCCCGTGAAGAACTTTACATCCTCTTCAATGACGCTAAACAAGAGCTGGATAAGCGCGATATCAAAATCTCAAAGACCTATGTGGGTGAATTCGCCACATCGATGGAAATGCAGGGTGCTTCGATCAGCTTATTGGTTTTGGATGAGGAATTAAAGGCACTGCTGGATACCCCCGCAGAAACGCCTTTTGTGAAGTTCTAACCAAGCAATCAAGTTAATAATGAGAGTTATGATGAATTCGATTGATGATGTAAAAACCTTAATTACAGAGATTTCAAACACGGTCATCCAAAACAAAGACACACTCAGCGATTTGGATAGTAAATCGGGTGATGGCGATCTTGGCATAAGCATGGAAGCCGCATTTGCTGCAATTAATACAAGCTGCCAGGAATATGATGGCGACGACCTGGGCGCGATGATGCTCAAAGCTTCAATGGCGTGCAACCGTGCCGCCCCATCCACAATGGGAACGCTGATCTCCAGCGGAATCCTATCAATCGCAAAGTTACTCAAATCCAAAACATCAATCGAAGAGCAAGAGCTTATCACACTGCCTAAAACATTCACTGAAGGGATTGTTTCTCGTGGGAAGGCAGAATTGGGTGATAAAACGATTCTGGATGCGCTGGTCCCAATGGCCAACGCCGTTGAAGAGACCTATGCAGAATCAAATGACCTCTACCAAAGCTTCAAGGCTGGTGCTGTTGCAGCTGAAGAAGCAGCAGAGGCAACCCGTGGCATGCAAGCCAGAATCGGTCGTGCAAAATGGCTGGGCAAACGCGCTGCAGAATACCCGGACGCAGGCGCAATGCTGTGCGCCATCATCGCTAAATCACTTGTCTAACCAGGTCTCCTCATCACGATTCTGAGGTTGACTAAAAGAAATACAGGAGATAAAAACCAAATTTGCTGAAAGGAGTAGAGTATCGAAAGGATAATTCAAATGCCCGACAATTTTTACCGAGTCAATAACCATAACAAACTTTAAGGAGTTTAGAGAAAATGAAGATTCGCAAATTAATACCCGTATTGTTAATCGCCGTTTCCATATTTGCACTTCTGGCTGGTTGTCAACAAGCCGAAGAACCCACAGAACCTGAAGTAGTCGAAGAACAGGAACCTGTGGAAGAAGAAACAGAAGAAGCATCGATGGAACCCATTTACTTTGCCTGGTACGGTCCCCTGACCGGTGACGCAAAGCAATATGGCGATACTGAAAAAGTTGCTGTTGAACTCGCCCTCGAAAAAATCAATGGCGAAATGGGCGGTTTATTGGGCGGTCGTGAGCTGATCGTTGAATTCTTCGACGACAAGAACGACGCCAGCGAAACCGTCATCATCGCGAACAAGATCATTGGCGACGGAAAATTCACAGCGGCAATCGGCGGCTTCTCCTCAACCTGCACCATGGCTGCCGCCCCCCTCTATCAGGAAGCCAAGATGGTCAACTATTCACCCACAGCATCACACGCTGACTATTCAGCCATGGGTGATTTCTTGTTCCGCAACACCCCCACCCAGGCAATTGAAACCACCGGCTATGCCGAATATGTTTACAATGAAATGGGCATCCGCACCGTCGCTCTGCTGAATGTGAACGATGACTGGGGCAACAACATCTCAAAAATCTTCACTGAGAAATTTGAGGAATTGGGCGGCGAAGTTTTGGTCTCAGAAAATTACATTCCTAACCAGACCACAGACTTCACACCTATGATTTCAAAAGCCAAAGAAGCCAATCCTGAAGCCTTCTTCCCCATCGGATACTATGCTGATTCAGCCAACATCCTGATCCAGGCAGATGGCCTTGACTTCGATGTACCAATGATCCTCTCCAGCTCAACCCTCAAACAGGAACTGATCGATGTAGCTGGTGAACTGGCCAATGGCGCTTTCCTGATGAATGCCTTCTCACCCGACATTGCAACCGAACGCTTCCAGGAAGTTATGGCAGCCTATGAAGAGCGCACCGGCAAGAAGGGTGATGCCTTCGTCATGCAGACCTACGATGTCGTGATGCAGCTTGCCACAGCCATTGAACAGGCTGGTACAACCGATAGCCAAACACTCCGCGACACCCTCGCCGGCATGGAAGATTATGAATGCCTGGCAGGCACCTATTCCATGAACGAGCTTGGCGATGCAGTTCGACAACTTCAGCCAATTCAGGTCATTGACGGTCAATTTGTCAACCTGAACGCCCTGGAAAATTAAAGCCGTTCAGCAGTAAAAAATTTTATGATGTAAGAATGGAGAAAGGGCCTTGGCTTAGGTTAGGGCCCTTTCTTGCTAAAGCACTTATTTATTAATAAACAACAACAAAAGAATTTATTTAACGGCAGTAAGAAATAAAATATTCATTAACCCGATCTAGCTACTGGTAATAATAGTTAAAAAATAGATGGCTTTTAAAACCCAATCAACTCAGGATCTTTGAGAAAAGAGGAGATATGAAAAAAATCATAAATAAACCCGAAGCGATGGTGAATGAAATGCTTGAAGGTATCTACCTTGCCCATAAGGACATGGTGGAATTTGTCAATGACGATTACCACTGTTATGTAACCAAAAATAAAATCGAAAATAAAGTCGGCCTGGCAACTGGCGGAGGATCAGGCCATTTACCATTGTTCCTCGGCTATGTAGGCGACGGCTTGCTGGATGGCTGCTCTGTTGGTGATGTGTTCCAATCACCCAGTGCAGAGCAAATGTTTGAGGTCACCAAAGCAATCGATTCAGGTGCTGGCGTCCTTTATATCTATGGCAATTACAACGGCGACATCTTCAATTTCGACATGGCTGCGGAAATGGCTGATTTTGAGGAAGACATCCGGGTCGAGACCGTGATCTTGGCCGATGACGTTGCCTCCCCAGCACCCCAGCCAGGCGAAAAAAGCACCCGTAGAGGTGTTGCCGGGATGTTCTTCGTTTACAAATGTGCCGGTGCAGCAGCAAAAAGGATGATGGACCTGGATGAGGTGAAGCGCGTGGCTGAAAAAGCAAATGCCAATGTGCGCACCCTGGGTGTTGCCCTCACCCCGTGTATTGTCCCCAAAGTCGGCCGGCCAAGTTTCCAGATCAAAGAAGATGAAATGGAAATTGGGATGGGCATCCACGGCGAACCCGGCATGCGAACCGGAAAGCTGCAACCCGCAGATGAAATTGTCAATGAAATGATGGAACAGATCCTCAACGATCTGCCATTCCAATCTGGTGATGAAGTCGCTGTTCTGATCAATGGATTAGGTGCCACCCCACTCGAAGAACTATATGTGATGTATCGCTGCGTTGCTCACATTCTTGAAGAGAAAAAGATTGATGTCTTCAAAGCATATGTTGGCGAATTCGCCTCATCAATGGAGATGGCTGGTGCCTCCATTTCGCTACTCAAACTTGATGACGAATTAAGAGAAATGATTGCCGACCCGGCAGACACACCATTCTTCACACAAATGTAGAAATAAACAGGAGGGTTTTAGACATGATCATCACACATCTCGAATTCAAACAGTTGCTCAACGCTTGGGCAGAAGTCATGCTGCAGCATAAAGATTACCTAATTGGTCTTGACAGCATCGTTGGAGATGCTGATTTAGGCCTTACAATGAGTGAAGGTTTTGCCGCTGCCGTTCACGCTGTCGAGGATCTTGATGAAACGGACATCGGCAAGCTATCCTACTTTTCCGGCAAGGCGATGTCTCGCGCCGTTCCCTCGTCTATGGGAACATTAATGTCACAAGGGTTTATGTCCGCAGGGAAGGCTTTACGAGGCACAGACAAGCTTGATGAGCAAGGTATTGCTGAATTCTTTGAAGCTTATTTCGATGGGGTGAAGAACCTTGGCCACGCTGAGCTTGGCGAGAAAACATTCCTGGATGGGATGATCGGGTCTTTAGAAATCCTAAAAGAAGGTGCTGAAACCGGCAGAAGCCTGAAAGAAAGTGCACCAATGATCATCGCCGCCGCCGATAAAGACCTCGAAAAAACAACAACCATGATCGCCAAACACGGCCGTGCTGCTGCACGCGGCGAAGCTTCCCGAAAATTAGTTGACCCCGGCGCAGCCGTCGCCAAACTGATGCTGACTTCTTTCGCTGAATTTGTTTTAGAAAATGAATAAGGTAATTCAGTAACGACAAGCGTTTATTAATTTCGAAAATTACCAATTTACAAACTTCTGCACCCCTGGATTTCATTCCTCTTATCCGAAATTTTCCAGGGGTGCTTTGTTTAATAATTATTGAGTTAGAAAACCTGCATTAATTCCCGGTGATCCCAGAATATCCATCGCTAAATGCAGAAATAAAGGCTGCAGCATCATAGGCAAACTGCGAAATTTTTTCGGATAACGTCTCAAGATCGCCTTCCGGGGAAGATAAACGGTCAAGAAGGTTTGCGTGAATATTGTCATGGAAATATCTTTCGGCGTTTTCAAGCAGACCACCCTTTGTAGCATGATTCTGACTGTCCCTGATTAAATTCTCCCGCGTTTCAGACCGTAAACGTTCAATGAACGCGTTCAATTGGACCGTGATCGCGTTCCGTGCAAATCCTTCTGATATGCCGGATTGAGCATAATAACTAATTAATCCGTTTTGAAAACTTTTCAGGACGAACCGGCAAACGGTTTCAGCACTGCCCTCATTATTGCTATCGAAAGAAATATTATCATTCGATAAAGAATCCTGAAACACATCTGCAATCTGTTCCATTGATACCAGGTATCCCGATGTGTTCAACGCGTCATAACAGGCAAAAGCAAAATTCAGGACCAAATGACAGACCACATACCCACCGATGAAGGGCGTGATCCACTCTGATGGCATGTTTAGGACAGACCCCAACGGTGACAGAAATGCTTCAACACGCGCAATTTTTTCCACATTGTGTGCCTGGTAATCCGGATAAGTGACCACCGAATAGCATGCCGGCGCGTCACCAGATGGATCAAAGGTCATATTAGGCAATATATTGACATAAAAGCCGTCATTGCCCAATTGGGTCTGATAATATTCCACACGCGGATCTGGTGCAAAAGCATACAGATCTGGCAGAGGCTTATTTCCTTCTTTTATTTCGCGATAGTAAGGCACAAGCACATCGCGCGTCAGATTCGCTACTGCAGAAGGCGGCGGCGCAAACATGATAATGTCAGGTTTGAAAGCCTTGAGGACCCCCAATTCATGATGATGGTAGATGCGAATCCCCATTTCCGCCTGCTTGGCTGAGATAGATGCTTCAGTAGCAGTGGTCGCGACAACATTGGTAGCGTAAGCATTTCTGGTTAATGCCTCAAAACAGGGTTTCATGTAACGCATCAAAAAACCCAAACCAATAATTGCAATTCTTGGTGTCCGCTCTGACATTATTTACCTTTTCTTGTAGGGTAAAAACAGTGCCAATCCTTTCATAAGAATTGGCACTGATATCGTATTAATAAAGTTTGATCATTGAAAGGTTAATCTACAATCGATCCAAACCGACTCGTAAATCCTCAATGATATCTTCAGCCGTTTCTAACCCGACTGAAAGGCGAATCATGCTCTCAGATATTTTGGCTTCCTTCAATTCCTCTTTTGAATAAGAGGCGTGGGTCATTGATGCCGGATGCTGGATGAGCGTCTCGGTATCACCCAGGCTGACTGCTAAAGAACACAACTCAAGGGTGTTAATAAATGATTCGGATTGTTCCTTGGTGGCGTCCAACTCAAAGGTGATGATCCCGCCGGGGAGCCGCATCTGTTTCTTAGCAATTTCATAACCTGAGAAGCTTGGCAAACCGGGATAATACACTTTAGCGACCTTCTCATGCCCTTCGAGGAACTCAGCCACTTTCATGGCGTTGCTGCAATGCTTTTCCATGCGGATATCCAGGGTTTTCATACCCCGACTGATCAAGAAAGCGTCAAAGGGGCTGACAACAGCGCCTGTCACCAATTTGAGGCCAAAATCCTTACACTGGCCGACAAATTCTTTCGTGCCGCAAATCATCCCGCTGATCACATCGCCGTGACCGTTCAAATACTTGGTCCCTGAATGAATCACAACATCCACGCCCAGTTCTATCGGGCGTTGAATGTAAGGCGTGCAGAAGGTATTGTCAACAATCACTTTGATGTCTTGATTGACGGCATGAACGGTATCCGCAACCAGCTCAAGATCCAAAACCTTCAAGGTTGGGTTCGCAGGCGTTTCAAAATAAACCGCTTTGGTATTGGGTTTGATATTATCTGTGACGTTTTCAATATCCGAAAAATCGGTAAAGGTCACATCGATCCCATAGTGGGACATGCCTTTTGCCAGGAAGGAAAATGTTGCGCCATACAGCGTCTCATCAGCCAGCAGGTGATCGCCACTGCGCAGAATCGTCAACAAACAAGTATTGATCGCACCCATCCCCGAACTGAGCACCAGACCGGCTTCGGCATTTTCGAGGGAGGCAATCTTCTGCCCTACCTGCTCATGATTAGGATTACCCATACGGGTGTAGATAAAGCCATCTTCTTCACCAGCAAACCGCGCAGCACCTTGCGCAGCGCTATCAAAGACGAAGGTGCTCGTCTGAAATATTGGTGTCGCCAGCGGCTTGATGCCTGGGATGTCAATACTGCCTGCGTGAATCTGCCGTGTTGCAAACCCCTTATTTGATAAATCGTGTGTCATTAATTAAGCTCCTCCAGAGTTATTTAAAAAAGTTGCCTGTGTAGAAAACAAAATCGATCAGTCGTTCAAGAACCGTGTCGAAACCTCCTTTTAGATCGGTAAGAAAACCATCCCATCTATCCATCAACAAGCCTAAGTGACATCAATGGTTAAAACAATCATCCAATCTATCAATGCTGATCAGATTGTTGCTGTTATTGGTTGCTGCTACCAATAAAAATTCGCGTTTCTGTTGATTGTTGCGGAAACTTCAATAAGGCTAATTAATTCAGGCAATCGTTTACGCAAACGTTTGCTTCATTTATATCACGATATCGAGGTTTGTCAAGGTGAATAGTCTTAAAGTGCCATTTACCTTGACCTTTTACTGCGATCCGGATAGAATTCAATGTCGCTGGATTGTCCAGCAATCAACCCAACTTAATCAGAGAGCGAAGGTAACCCACGCATCAAGGGTGAGAGGCGCTCGAAGGATGGAATAATGTCTGAAAAAATTGCATTAGAAGTACAAAAAAGAACGATCAAAGGAAAACAGGTTAGCAGTTTACGACGGGAAGGTCTCTTGCCCGGGATCATTTACGGGCGGATCGGCAAAGAACAAATCGAACCGATCATGATCCAGATGGATCTCCACGAAGCCTCAAAGACGATCAACCGACTGACGGGGTCAAGCCTCGTCTCGCTGGATGTAGAAGGCGAAGAATATCCCGTTGTGTTGCGTGAAGCTCAAAAAGACGTGATCTATGGCACCTTGCGCCATGTGGACTTCATGGCCGTTTCCCTCACCGAGAAATTCCAGACCGCAGTCCCGATCGAACTGATCGGCCAGGCACCCGCCGAGATCAACATGGCTGCCGTTGTGGTCACAGGTATTTCAGAACTTGAAATCGAATGTCTCCCGCAAGACATGCCCGAGCGCATTGAGGTGGATGCGACAGTATTGGTGGACATGGAAAGCGCGATCTACGTGCGAGACCTTGACCTGCCGGATACATACGAAGTCCTCACCGACCCCGATGAATTGATCGCCGGCGTAACCTACGTGACGATTGAGGAAGAGGAAGAAGAAGAGGAAGAAGAAGCCGAATTCGCAGAGCTTCTCGACGAAGATGTCGAACCTGAAGTCATCGAAAAAGGCAAGAAAGAAGACGAGTTCGACTCCGAAGAAGACTGATCGGAAAACTCAAATTAATTACAAAAAAGATGCCTTCACAGGCATCTTTTTTTATTTCTATATGCCAGGACTATTGGATGGACTGAAGCGCCTCAAGCAAGGCAACGGTCATTTCAGCGCTGGCACCCCACAGTTGATGCCCCTCAAAGAGATCAAAGTAAATCACAGGGATCTCCCTACCCGCATAGCTGCGATACTGCACCGTGCGATGAACCGGATCCAGCAGCCAATCCAACGGGATGATAAATGCGCTTTCAACTTCATCAGCATTGATCTCTAGTTCATAAGGCCAGGGAATCTCACCCACAAACACCCGCACCATGTAACCCGTGATGACCGGCATATCACCCAGATATCCGTAAAGGTCTACATCAGCAGGGGCAACGCCAATCTCCTCATGCATTTCACGCAGTGCGGTTGCTTGCAGATCAGCATCTCCCCTCTCACGCGCCCCACCAGGAAATGCGACCTGCCCGCGATGCTCAAGAAGGTTTTGAGAACGCTGAGTCAATAGAACATGCCAGCGCCCCTCATGCTTCAAAAGCGGGATTAGCACCGCTGAAGGACGAAGACGCTTAATTTCTTTTAATGTAAAGATCTCAGCATACCGCGCCTGCTGCTGCATCTGGTAAGCATCGACCGCCGCCTTGATTTGATCACGCGAATATCTCAACATAGGCTTAATTATATCAATCTCCAGAAAGCACCTGAGGATCGTGAATAAAATTCTTGGTTTCTCACTCGATTGAAATACAGAAACGCGACAAATCATCCCCGCACGATTCAAATTTGCTGTCTACCTTGTGTTTATTGGCTTCCTTTTACCTATTTCATCTTGAAGTGATGTCGCCAGCCAATGATTAAAATTTCGGACATCAAGCAGTATTGATTTAATAAGAACTAATAAATTTGGGTTATAATGGGTTTATCAACCAATTTTTTAGGAGGCAAAAATGAATGTTTCCAAAAAGTATTTAGTCTTATCCGTGTTTTTATTATTGACGATCCTTTTCACTACAGCCATCTCCGTCAAAGCCGATGCACAGGATACCGTGCGGGTTTGGGTCACCTACCAAAGCGGCCGCAAGGCAGAAGTCTTCCAAACGCTGACACGTGAGAACGCCAGCGTGCACTATGACTTCCCCGAGTTGGAGGCTTATGTCGTCAGCATGCCGGCAGCAGCGCTCAACGGCATCTTGCGTAACCCCTTCGTGACCGCCGTTGAAAATGACCCCGAACGCTATCCCGTTGAACCCGTCCGTGTACATTTTAACTCCCAATTCGAGGACGCTCTTGACTTTAATGGGCAGACCATCCCTTGGGGGATTGATGCCGTGCAAGCCCGTGAGGTTTGGGACCCGGACGGTAATACTGTTGTTGAACCTGGCACCCCCAGCGGTGAGGGCAGGAAGGTCTGCATCATCGACACCGGTTATTATGCCGATCACGAGGACCTGTTAGATAAGGTTGATGGTGTGACCGGTATATCCCAGGTTGATGATGACTGGACCCGGGATGGTTACGGACACGGCACGCACGTCGCCGGCACCATCTCAGCCCTCAACAATGATTACGGGGTGGTTGGCGTCAGCCCTGGCATGGTCGACCTGCATATCGTGAAGATCTTCGATGACGCTGGCGCTTGGGTCAGCAAAGCCCATGCGTCAGACCTGACAGCCGCGATTTACGAATGCCAATCCGCCGGCGCAAATGTGATCAGCATGAGCCTGAGCGGTAGCGGTTCCAATACCAAAGAACAGCAAGCCTTTGACGAGCTGTATGCCGCCGGAATCCTGCATGTGGCCGCTGCCGGGAACCATCAGGTAGAAGAACCCGGCGTCCTTCACTACCCGGCATCCTATGAGTCCGTCATCGCAGTAGCCGCGCTCGACGCAAACCTTTCAATTGCAGATTTCTCAGCCCAGAATGAACCCGTCGAGCTGGCAGCACCGGGCGTAGGAGTGCTCTCCACACTACCCTACATTGAAACAAATTCCGTTACGGTTGACGGGACTGAATATAAAGTCAATCATACAGAATATGCTGCTTATGGCACAGCCAACGGCACGCTGGTGGACGGGGGTTTATGCACCGCCACAGGCGATTGGGCGGGTAATGTCGTATTATGCAGTCGCGGAACCAATGATTTCTATCAGAAAACAATGAATGTTCAGAACAGCGGCGGCGTGGCAGCGGTCATTTATAATAATGTCGAAAATGAAGACCTGTATGCCACCCTGGGGGAAGGCAATACATCTGAGATCATTTCTGTGAGCACAACGATGGAAAACGGCCTGGCGATGCTCGGAAAAGTTGGCTTGCCAGCGACCGTCTCCAGCGTGCTTGAAAAACCAGGTAACGGCTATGAAGCCTGGGGCGGAACCTCCATGGCGACCCCGCATGTTGCCGGCGTGGCAGCCCTGATTTGGTCGGCTAACCCGGACTGGACAAATGAGCAAGTCCGTGAAGCAATGACCATGACCGCCCTTGATTTAGGCGATGATGAACGGGATATCGCCTTCGGGTTTGGCCTGGTGCAGGCTGTGCTTGCGCTTGACTATCTTGAAGAACTGACACCCCCACCCCCAACGGAAGACGAGCTTGTGGTGACAATCACCAGCCCTGAACATGCCGCACAATTCACAGACCGCGATACCGTCCCGATCGAGATATTCGTGACCGATGGCGTCAACCCTGTCGAAGGTGCCGCAGTGACCGTGACGATTGAATCCACGCAGTTTAAGCCCCAAACCCTCAAAGGCACCACTGCTGCAGATGGCACCGTCAGTTTTGATTACAAAGTCATCGTCCGCAAGACCGGCAACGGCCAATACGCCCTATCCGTGACCGCTGACAAAGATGGTTACCAGCCCGGGACAGCAGAAAGCATCTTCACCGTTTATTAAGTCTGAAGCAACAATAGAATTTCACTTTGGCTGCACATGAGCAGCAAAACAACTAAATAGACATAAAAAAGCCACCCGCAATGCGGGTGGCTTGATTTGTGGTTGAGAGATTGATCGGGGCGAACGGTTACTTCAGTTGCCTCAACCGATCATCGTTTACTCCAATGGAGGTACGTAATCATCCAGGAACAACACCCTTCGCCAGATGGCATCCGAGAGAATTTCAACACCATCCATGGTGAAATCGATCTGGTTCCAGGTCGCTTGCAGGAACATACCACCGGGACTGCCCATGATGGAGGCTTCACCCGATTCGTTCAAGCGGTCGCCCTCCAGGGCATCATACTCATTGCAGAAACCCGTCAGATCAAACTCATCATCACCATCAGCAGAAGGCAAGCAAGCGGAGGTATCGGCGATGTCCTGCCAGACCAGGTAATCATCACCCCAATCAACCGCACGGCTGTAGAACAAATCCAATGGTGTTGCTTCACCTTCATCGTAGGCACTATTGAGACCCGTCTCGTAGACAATGAAATAACGTGAGGGATCGCGGGTGTCATCCAGGTAAAGCGGTGCCGTAAATCCAACCGGCAAGGATGCTGTCGTCACGGAGGCTTCGGTGATACTGCGGGTGGTGGGGGCATACCGGGGGTCGATCACCGTCACGGATGAGCCCAGCAATTGTGAGACGTTGCGTGCCTGTTCAAATTGGCCGGCAGCATAGTCTACACAATCCGGTGTTTCCTCACCTTCAGGATCCATCCACTCACAGGTGGTCGTACCATCGCCGCTGTAGGTGATTTCGTTGGTGTGTGTAAAGCTGGCTGGCAAGGTGCTCCAGGTAACGCCGCCGTCGAAGGAGCGGCGGATGTACAGGTTGACCACATCGTGACCGCCGGTCAGGGCATTCCAGTTAGGCGTCCAGGCATACAGCAGCATGACCATATCGCCAGTCATGAAGCCGCGGTGTCCTTTAGCCATGTCGTAAGGGTTCTCCCAGGTGGTGTCATCCAGGTTGCTGTTATCAGGGGGTGTCTCACCGTATCCGGGGCCGTACATCTCCCAAGTGTAGATCTTGGAGATCGGGTCAGCGTCGGTCATGTCCTTATCGTCAAAGTATTCATTGAAGGGGAATGCTTCCAAACAGGTGGCCGCATCACCGCATGTCTCACTGGTCAGGATGGTATTGCCGGACATGTTGAGCGGAGGTGCGGCACACAGACCCTTAACATAGCGTGGGTTTAATCCGTCAGTAAACGCCCAGCCTGAAGTCCCGTCCGCATTGACACATTCCATATTGGCATAGTCGTAGGGGTTCGCGAGAATATCAATCGTGCCACCACCAGTGCAATCCTCTTCCATGGTGCATCCTGCGTCATTAACATCACACAAATCCACAGTTTCACAGGTTTCGGTTGCCGTACAGCCATCCTCATTGATATCGCACCAATCCGTGGGCTCACAGATAGTTTCCGACCTGCAGGCTTCATCGCTTATGTCACAGATTTCAACAGTCTCCCAGGTCTCAACATCCTCACAGACATCCTGTGTTTCATAGTAACCTTCATCATAGGTTGGATTATCGTTTAGATCAATATATGGATAACATTTCAATTGATCAGGTTTTAATTCACAAGAAGCATTCGGCTTGTATGCAGGATTAGCCGCATAAGGAACCCAGACTTCTTCAGTGTGACACTCCTGTGTGATAGTCAAGTATTCGTATGTGGTCGTGCATTGTTCGTATGTGGTTGTGCAAAGCGTGTAAACATCCTCACATACCTCATCACCCTCTACCACTGGCATCACAAAGCGGCGTGCCATCACATCGGCAGGGCCGCCGCGCCGGATGATACCCTGCTTCCAGGTTTGGAAGGCAACGGTGCCCGTCAAGCCGGCATCATACCAATCTTGAGAGATGTTGCTGGGGCGCCGTGCAATTTCAGACTGCAGCAATGTGGTCTCCAGCCCTGCCAGGGTCTCATACACCGGGTCGGGGTCGATCTGGTAGAAGTTGTAACCCAAATCGCCATAAGGCGTCAGGAAGCCCTCAGGGTTAGTGAAGTCCTCCATGTAAATCGCTGGCTGGTTTATCATCAAGCCTTGCGAGACCATTTCAGGGGTGTTCATGTCAAAGGTGTGATACCAGACGTTCTTGCCCATATCCACCTTTTCAATCAGATCCTCAGGGACGACTTCGTCCTCACCCTCATCGCCCAAACCCTTGCTCTCTTCGTAAAGGGTATAGAACCAGGCACTGTCTATGGGGTACAGTTCAGGTTGAGTTGGATCGTACAAGCCTAAAGAGGAGTAGCCGTGCAGACCCAGGCGGGCTCGGGTGGAGGCAGTGTTGCCACGCATCAGGCGGCCGTCTTCAGCCACGCACATTTCAATGGTTTGATCCGGTCCT
Organism: Anaerolineaceae bacterium; assembly: GCA_016841365.1. Classification (GTDB taxonomy): domain Bacteria; phylum Chloroflexota; class Anaerolineae; order Anaerolineales; family Anaerolineaceae; genus Brevifilum. The sequence continues at coordinate 380,962 of JAENZI010000001.1, read as the reverse complement.
TCAGGCGTGTCTGTGACAACAGTAACGGTGCTCGCGCAAAAATCGGCTGTACCGCTGCCGTCAAAATCCACAAAGCAGTAGGGATCACTGTCATCTAGCTGACACATGGCATCATCGCTGACGCGCACGGGCATCGCCATCGGGATGGCGGCACTGGGGGAACCAAATTCGTTTTCAGCAACCCAGGTCGCCAGGTCGCCGGTCTCGTTATATAAGCTGCCGTAGCCCTCTGTAGCCGCAACCAATGAGAAATCTTCCCAGTCAATATAGGAATACCAGATGTCGGTCTCGTGGTGAGCCACAGCGCCGCTCCAGCCTTCGCCGGGGCCTTCGCCGTCACCGGGACGGATGCCTAAGGGGTCTTCCTGCCAGGTCAGCGCGCAGCCAGCGCCTTTGACACAAGCAACTTCTGGTCGATTGGCATCACGTTTTGCTGAGCTGAGCCGCTCGGGCTTGAACCACACGAAGTTACTGGGTTCGCCTTCAGCTGCTGGCGGCATCAACACACCGCGTGAAACCCAAAGCGCCGCATAGGGCAGGATACCAACGGTCGGATAGCCTTCATCCGCCAAATCAGAAGAGCCTTGCGAGCCCGCAACTCCAAAATGATCTTCAAGGTAAGGGCAAGGTGTGGTGATCAGATCCCCGTCAGTACAGGCGGTGGCATCGGTTATGACACCCTTCGTCACCAAGTAGTCAGCGACTGCCGCACGTTCTTCAGGAAGCATGGCATAGGTCGGGCTGCCGCCGCCAGCATAACGCGAGACCCATACCACCATCACCTGGTTGCCATCGGAAGAAATAAAGCTACGACCGACGTCACCAGGATACTTCACAACGGTCTTCCCATCCTTAAACTTGAAGGAGGAAAGGTCTGCCGATTTAGACAGGTTGGTGGTCTTCCAGGTCAGTCCGCCATCCAGGCTGACGCCTGCAAAAGCATCGCGTTCGCCATGCCCGGGGAAACCGCCCGAGTCTTCAGGCACCACAACAGGGCCATCCACATAGTGCACGATCAACGGCTGAACGTAATCCCGTTCCTCATAAAGTCCACCATCAGCATTGTAAATATCGGTAGCATCCACAAGCAGGGTGCCATCAGCCGCCTGAGCAGGCACGTATACTGGCAGCATGCGCAACCCGGCATGCTCCGTCTCATATTCAGGTGTGTCTGAAACATTCCGGCGGAAGATCGTACCGTCATCTGCCAAGACCAAAACCGATGGCAGCAAGACGGCAAACAAAATGACAAAGGTGATCAGGATTTTCAATCCTCTCGAGAACCTTTGTCCGTACTTACGAATTTTCTTCTTCATGTCTTATCTCCTAAATCTAAATAAAATCCCAATTGGATGTAATTTTTCCCAGACCAGAGCTTCAATGATGCTTGTTAGGAGATAGTTATAGTCACCCAAGGTCTGGCTGGTCGAGCGGAAAATCATCAATATTTCTCCGCCCAATCAGGCTATTGCATGCTTTACAAACTTTAAATACTTAAACGATCGATAGCGCGCTCCCTTCTCGTAACTATGTAAATTTTCAAAGAGTGGGTGGAAATTGCGGCGACGAGTAATGCGATGCTCTGGAATTTATTGGTTGAAACACAGCCTTTGATCGTTCCGCCCAGGATGCTGCATCAGTGTGCACATCCAAATAGCATTGATGAAACCATTTTCATAAACTCAGACAACAACTGCAAATATTAATCTAACCTACATTCAATTTATTGCATATTAATCATCATTTAATTAATCTCATTTTACACAATAATCTAATCTGAGTCAAGGCAATTATTAATAAACCATCTATTTTTAATATTAGCGGCTTTTGTGAACTGCACACAATTTGGCGAGTAAATTTACACCCATTATATTAGTATGATAAATGATTGCATTTAGAATTATAGGTGCCTCACAATATAATAATTGGCCTTACTCACAATCAAAATATCACGGCATTAATAGACTTACAGATATATTATTAATCTTTTTTTAATGATTAATTGTCCCTTACTGCCTATTTTAATGGTAGGGTGTTGTAAACAGCACCAATTTATTCCCCCTGACCTAAAACGGATCTGGGATTGCCAGACGGCAATCAATCTTTTGCTTTTACGCTCAGACGGATAAATGACGCGCTAAAACATTACGCCGTTTGATCAAGAATGGTTCTTATGATTTGTGAGACTGCAGTATGACAATGTGACCAGGGATTCTGAACAGCCAGAAGGCACTCTGTCAATCCAGCGTATATTATGCCCTCAGGCCGTTTTCAACAAATGTGCGATAGCGGCCTGAGGACCCCGTTTTCGCTTATTGGATGAGTGGGCCGACGCCGGGTGAACCGGTGCCGCCTTCACCCTTGCTGACCTGCGACCAGCCTGGAGGTTCGCCGCCGACTGCCCCACACGGTGCACCCGGCCAATCCGCCATGACGGGTGATACCGGCATGGCTGCGATCAGAATTGTCACAATCAAAACAACGAGAAGCGACATAACCAAAAACTTCCTCATCGGACCTCTTTTCTGCCTTTCGGCATGATCGTGATATTAAATTTGTTCGGTGCTGGGATTGGGGTTCTCTAATTTCATTCTACAAGATTTTAATAAAAATAACAATATTTTAAGTGTTCAAATTAAATCTTCATGAAAATAAAAACAGATGCAAATTGCCGCCATTTACCCAGGTAAATTTGCTTCTAATTCAACAGCTTTAAGGACAACCTAATCTTCTGGACCCAGGCAGAAGCAAGGGGCAGGCCGGGAGGCGCCCCTGCGGGCGGCGCAGTAGGCTAAATCAACGTCCATATTGCCGCAAAACTGGTTATCGTCGATGATCCGCCAGCTAAAGGTACCCGTGGCAGGCGGGTTGACCCAGGTGCCGCTGACCGTCATCCCATCAGCACTGAGCGTCCCGGTGAAAATCTGGGTGGAGTGGATGCCCGTGATCGTATTCCCCTCTCGGCTGACGACCAGGGTCGCCCTAAATAGCAGCCCACCATCTTCGCCAAAGAACGCCGTCCATTGCCCGGTCCAATCAAAGGGTGTGAACACCTCCGTCGGGATCGAAGTTTGGGTCGGTGTCGGTGTGCTGGTTGGGGCAAGGGTTGACCCCGTTGTTGCGGTAGGCGTGATCCCTGGCACAGAAGTGCTGCCGGGTTGTGTGGTCGCAGTCGGCGGGTTGATAAATGCGCCAGATTGCGTCTGGCTGGCTTCTTGTGCGATTGTAGTGCTGGTCAGACCCATCTCAGCTATTGTGGTGGGTTGTGGCGTGGCGTCAGCCTGAAAACCCCCATTTTCGCCAGTACCTGACGCCTGTGCCGTTTCCACCACCTGCCACCCCGTTGCCGGGTCCTCAACAGGTGCAAGCGCTTCATCCGCCAGACTGCTTTCTTCCGTTTTACCAGCCGTCTGCCCATCATTTACGGTCAACCGCGCCAATAAAACCGCTGAGAGCGCGATAAAGACCACTGCCACTAAGATGAATGTCCGTCTATTGTTCATAAGGCTGCTGCACGAACCACCGGCTGACTTGCATTGATGTCTCTATCATAACAAATATCGCTAATTAAGCACAATCGGCAAGTAATTGTAATAAACCTGCACCACGGTGATCGTCACCGAGACCACATTTGACCCCACTGTGCCGTCATTCGCCTGATAGGTAAAACTGTCTGTGCCATGATATCCCGGGTTGGGCGTGTAGCGAAATGCACCGTTAGCATACAGCGTCAACGTACCTTTAGAAGGCCCCGAAACGCGCAATGCGGTCAAAGGGTCGCCATCCGGGTCGCTGTCGTTACCCAACACACCCGGTGCAGCGACATTCAGAACCGCATCCTGCTTCACGGAATAGCTATTGGGTTGGGCAACTGGTGCCTGGTTGCTCACCGTCAGGTTCAATTCTGATTGTACACCGATGTGCCATGCCGCGGTTTGGTCCGCCTGGATCCCATCCACAAAAAACAATATTTCGACGCCATCCATACTGAGATCACCGTTAATGACCAGCGAATAGACTGAATCACCTTCATAATCAATCGTGTCAAAAGTCGCAACAACCGCACCATTCATTTTTGCGCTGATCGGTGTGCCAACATCCACGTTTTCACCATTGATTTTTACCGTCCCGTAAAAACTGCAAGGCTGAACAGGCGGCGTTTGGGCAAAAACCAGGGGTTGGTTAATCGAAAATAGAATGATCAGCAAAACAATGATGATTGAGACCGAATGTCGTTTTCGCATAATGTTTCCATTTCTAACAGTAAGATTTTTACCTGCAATCCAAAATTTTAACTGCTTCTCACAGCAAGACAAGCGGTTCGTTGTGATCATAAGCGATTGAGTCCGCTCAGGGCAGGTCATAGATCACCTCCCAGGTGCTGGCGGTATCCGTGTGGATCCAGTAGCCCCAGCCCGGGGACAGTGCCTGCAGGGTATTGGCGAAAATCGGCGCCGTGGGAGTATAGAGCTTCCACTCGTACCCGATATCTTGCGCGTGATATGCCATCACCGAGCTGAACTGTGTGACGCCCCAGCCTGAAAGCGCCCCGGGCAACCCGGAGGTTTCAAGCGAAGGATAACCCAGCAAGTTCCAGCCCGGAGATAAGCCAATCTCCATGTATTCAACGGGCTTGCCCGATACGACCAGGCTGGCAGGTGCAGTCATGTTGATCCAAATCCCCATATCCCGTGTCAAATCCTGCAGGTCGTTCGCATATGGCGGCACATCGGGGTCATACTGCCGCCATAAACCTGTCTGTGCATCCCAGGCATAAACCAGCGTGTATTGACCGACAATCGACCCCAAGACATCCGCCACGGCTGTGCTGAGCGGCATCAGGTTGAACGACACCAAATTCCAGCCGGTGTATAGCGGGATGGTCACATCCTGAACGGGCAATTCGTTGACTGTGATCGTCACTGTGACATCCTCCCCATCCAGGATGCCATCGGTCACGTGGTAAACAAAGCTATCCTCACCGACATAGCCGGGGGTTGGAATATAAGTGAACGCGCCATCCAGGTTCACGGTGAGCGTGCCATTCGACGCCGGAGATACCAGCACCGTCCTGAGTACATTATTCTGTGCATCCAGATCATTGCCTAATATTCCGGGGGCAGCAACAATCAGGCGTCCGTATTCGTTCATCACATACGCGTCCGCCACAGTCGTCGGCGCGGTATTGTTCTCATCGGTGATCATGATGTTAACACGCCCCTCATCCGACAAAAAGCCGTCGCTGACCGTGTAATCGAACCCCGCCAAACCGATGTAATTGGTGATCGGTGTAAAGGTGATCAGGTCCTCCGCCCGCGTGATCGACCCGCCCAAAAGGTTATCTGCCTCCGTCACGACCAAATCAACAGCATTATCCACATCAATATCATTAGAGAGCATGGTTGATTCGTTAATCCCCAGCGGCAGATTGATCTCGGTCCCGAGATCGTCATCCACGGCAATGGGTGCATCATTGACCGGGTTGATCGTAAAAATCACGGATTCCTCCGCAAACGCGCCAACCGCATCGGTCGCCCTGAAGGTGATGGTCTCCACGCCAAACCAATCCTCGTGCGGGATGCTGATCACCGCGATCCGGTCCGTCAGGTCCACCCCCAGATCAACATTCCCGGAATTGGTCCAGGCCAGCAGATAATCCGGGGTTTCAACATCGACCACAAATTTATCCAGGTCGATCGCCGTGAACGTCTGACCCTCATCAATCGTCTGATCCGGGATATCCGTGATCACCGGCACATCGTTCACACAGGCGACTTCGACGGTAACGGTAGCGATTTCACTGGTCGCCACGCCGTCACTGACAGTGAAGTAAAAATAATCTGTGCCGCAAAAATTTAGGGTAGGGGTGTAAGTAGGAGAGGTCACCGACCCTGAAAGGGACCCGTGATAGGGCCCGCTGAACTGGTAGTCCAGCAACCCGCCCGGGTAAAGGTCCGATGCCTCCAGGTAAACCACAACGGGGACCTCTTCAGTGGTAGCAACCGTTTGGGAGTAAGCCACCGGTGTATCATTCACGGTGAACGACGCCTGCACATCCACCGGAAGGCCGCCATTGACCGTATAGGTCGCCTGGTTGCTGATCACCGTCCCCGGGACCTGTTCCAGGTCCACCGTGACGGCATAAGTGATCACCACCGGGTCGCGGCCGGTTTCGACGTAATCAAAGCAGATGATATCGCCGCTTTGGGGGATAAAGTTGTCATAGGCATAGGTGAACCCACGCGTGGCATCATGATTCTCGATACCGATCGTGCCATCAAATATCGGATCCCCGATCAAATCATATTCCACCCAATCCCCACCCACGTTGTCAAAGGCAAACAGGATATCCGGGAACCCCTGGTCAGGGTCAGGCGCTCGCCAGGTGAAGACTTCCAAATCCATCACCCGGCTCGCATCATCCCATTGCACGAGGTTATCAAACTCCACCAGCCACGCGGGGTATTCACCCGTCCAATACATGGCGGTGACGCCGGTGTTGGTGGCCTCGTCATAGTTGATCTTCATATCCCGCCACCAGAGCGACAGCAACCCGTTCGGCTCAAGCGGGTCGGGCAGGTTCTGGTTTTCGGGGCAATACATGCCGTAGTGCTCATAAGTTGAGTCTGCCGTCATCATCACCAAACCGTCATCGGTGAAAATCGGCTTATCCGGGATCACCTCGCCGAAGAATTCAGTACCCGTACCAAGCCCCAACCGGAAGGTGATCCCGTCTCCATGGATGGTTGAATAAGTCGGCGTGCCATAGCGGGTGAGGATGTCGATATAGCCCCCGTCAAAAAAGGGCATCTTGCAATATTCCGGGTTGGATGCCTGATCACTGACATAATAGGTGTTCATGAAATTGGGCTGCGTGCCCTGCCAGGTGATGCTGCCAGCCAGGGCGTCATACACGGCGGGCGTGTCGCTGCCCTCGGTATACAGCGAACCTGGGATATAGGTCACCCCAGCCGGCAGGGTATCGCTGATCGCATAATCCAGGTCCGCCCCCGTGGTATTAACCGGGACTGTCAGGGTATAGATCAGGGTATCCCCCGGGTTGGCCAGCGTCTGGCTGACCTGTTTGGTCACCGGCAGGGGGTCGCCAGTCTGTACCACCGGGTCGCTTACGTCTGCCGTTGTGCTGTCTAAATCAAAAATATCTGCCTGGGCTTCCAGTAGGGAGACGCTCACCACACCCGCCAACCGTGCCAGTTGCCTGGCTTCCTCCGGGCGCAATTGCAACACCAGGCTGTTCGCTACTGTAAGATCACCCGGCTCGATCTGCAGGGGTCGCCCCAGAAGGGCTTCTGCACGCGCCAGGAATGCGCCTTGCCGGTCAGCATCAGGGTCTGCCGCCGCCTCCGCCAGCGCAATCCGGTAAAATGCTGGTTCTGCAGACGGCTGGATCAGCTCAATCTCGTCCTCAGTCACAAAAATTGGTGCAGATAAACCTTCGGTACGCGGATCGTACGGCACAGGCGCCTGTGCCGACGCCCGCGAAACAACCAGCATAAAAAGGAGCAGCAGATTCAATAACCCGATCCACCTGGTTTTCATACATCCATCTCCTCAATCCACCATTAAGACGTGCAACTAATCATAAAAACAAATCGCGGCACAAAAAACGTGCGCAAAATAATGCCAGCACAAAACCGCCATCGCGGCCGGTTTTGCAAAGAGGCTGCCCGGCTTGGGCAGCCTCTTTTATTGTCGTTGACGCTCAATCAGCCGTCATTTCGTTAACTATTCACCTATCACAGGTGCAACATTGTTCGGGAACGCTGGGGGCATGATCCGGCGGAACCAGATGTCGGAACCGTACTCGCCCTTATTATCAAACCCTTCTTCGACCCACACTGCGTAGAAGCGGGAACCGTCAGGGGTCATGCGCAGTTGCGCTTCACCCTGCTCACGGTCGCCCTTTGCCAGCCAATCCCAGCGGGTAACTTCTTCACCTGCATAATTACCTTCACTTTCAGGATTAACAATCCACGAGACCAGTTCGTGCGTCTCACCCAGATCGAGGCTGAAGCTATAGTACAGATCCATCGGAGCGGGTTCTTCCTGCAAAGAAATCCATTCATCCAGCGACTCGTCGTAGACCTTTTCCTTCTTGGGGTTGGTTGAGGTGCCGTAGCTGACGTAGTACATGCCGTAGCGATGTGTGTCGGTTAGATGTCCGGCTGCCACACCCTCAGCATTGGTGCCGGGGGATTTAACGATGCGGGGTTCGATCACGCTGCTCTTGGCATTCGGGAGCTGCGACATGTTACGCGCCTGTTCAAATTCGCCAGGCAGGTAACCCGTGCAGACCGTGTAATGATAGTGCGGCCCGGTCGTGGGATCGCCTTCACCAATTGCGGAGCCATCTTCTGTCAGCGTCGGGTCAGTAAAGGTATCACAGTTTACGACAGAATAGGTTGTACCAGGCAATGCTTCTGGCTGGCCCGTTTCAGTATTTGTAACAATGTCAAAGGCCAGCACGCCGTTCGGATCCGTCGTCCAGGTTTGCCCGCCGTCAAAGGAACGGCGAATAAAGAAGTCGTATTTGTCGTTACCGTTGCGGTAAGCCGCCCAGTTGGGGGTATAGGAGTAGCCCATGATCACGAAGTCTTTGTCCAGGGCACCGCGGTGAGCGCGGGCATCTTCGTAGTGATTGACGCCGGAAGGCCAGGCCAGGATGTCGGGGGTTTGCTCCCATTCCACCACCTTGATCGCGCCGTAGGGGTCTTCCGTGGTCGGGTCGCCCATGGATGGCGTGGTGACGGTTGGCATAACCGTGCTCACGTTCTGAGCGCCGTCCACACACACCGTGACTTCGTGCACACCCTCTGTCGGGTCAAGGTCTACCGTCTCGGTTACATTACAGACAATGTTCTCCGGCCGATAGGGATTCATCATCTTTGTATCTGTTGTGGGCACGACCACGCGCCGCAGCATGATGTCGGATGGACGTCCGCTGCCCTCTTCGCCTTCCTTGTAAAGCATCATCATGATCGTCTTGGAAGGGCCCATATTACCCTTGCCCTGGATGATGAAGCGGGGCCGGCGAGCGTTTTCGTAGTTGATCTGCAGTAAGCCGTTGTCATCCAGCCTGGGCGTATATGTTGGGTTGCCTTCAGAATCTAACACGGGCTCACCGTTTTCATCCACAACCTCATCCATCACGTATGTGACGTTGCTGACAACCGTGTAACCAACCGGGTTGCCTAATTCGTCATAGGTGATGTCATATTCCTTCTCAGGCAGGTTGATGATCGTGCCAGCGCTGACATGGGGCGGGTTCATGAAGTCAAAGGACTGGTAAAAAGAATTCTTACCGGATTCTGCGACGTATTCATCCCCATAAGGGCCGCCGCCTTCTTCATGGTCGGGTGGACCGTTGCCCACACCCTTGGATTCGTCGTAGGCAAAGATCGCCCAAGCACTGGTGTAATCATCTGAAGTGTCTTTTGGTGTGCCATTGTCATGTGTGTACCCCTGTAAGAACAGGTTGGGCCGCGAGGCACCGGTGTCGCCATCGAGCATGCGGCCGTCAGCGGTCTTGCAGACCTGTTTCGTCACACCTTGTTGATTGATCTTTTCAACAAATTCAACACACAATTCGTCACGGTAAACAATCCCGTAGTCATGGGAACCGTCGTGGTCACCGTTCGAGTCTTCGGGGAAGTCCTCTTTGACGATTTTGATCCAATCCCCATTTTCATCTTCAACGGGTAGCCCGTCTTCACCCAGTAAAACCATCAGGTTATCGGTGTTGAGCACATCGTTATCCGTAATGCGGATCGGCAGGGACATCGGCACCAACGCCTTCGGTCGGCCAAGCACTTCCCGATCCAGATCATGCTGTGGATCGCCACCGGGGACAAAGTTCTCATCCACCGCCAGGAAGTTATCCATATGGATGTAGGAGTACCAAATGTCGGTCTTGTGGTTGGTGGTGGCGCCGCCCCATCCGGGGCCGGGGCCTTTCGCCTGCCCGGGGCGCAAGCCTTCGGGGTCTTCCTGCCAGGCGATGGCAAAGCCTGCACCATCAAAGCTGCCCATGAAGACCTGGTTGGCATCGCGCCGCCCTGAGGTCAGTCGTTCGGGCTTGAACCACTGGATATCGCCCACCTCATAATATCCAGTGCCGTCAGATTTTAATTGTGCCCAGTAACCGCCAGCGGCAATCATTTCCTGGGTGACGATCGTGCCGCGTGCCGTCCACACACAGGAATAAGGCACTTCGCCCACTTCCGGGAAGCCCTGCTCAGCGTAATCTACCGAGCGCTGCGGGCCAGAAACACCCCAGATATCCTCTTCGTAATATGGATTATCGTATGGGTAATCGGCTTCAAATTCATCTTCAGGGGTATCCGGGTCATCCAACGTATCCTCAAGCTTGATGGAATAGGTCGGGCGTCCGCCCTTGCAGTACTTGCTGGTCCAGGCGACAAAAATGTTGTTATCCTGTACCGCCATCACGGGTTTTTTGGCTTCACCGTAATATGGGGCTAAATATTCGGCAACAACATTTCCTAATTCGTCGTATTCCTTCACGGTCACATCAAATGAGGATTTATCCGCAGCACGGGCGACATTCATTCGCTTAAAGGTGTTGCCGTCATCGCGTGAGATGGCAACCCAAATATCCTCTCCATAAAGGGTGCCGTCCTCATCCTGAATCTGATCCGTGTAAGCCACCACAATCGGTTGGGCTTCGATTTCGGTGCTGATCAATTCACCAGATTCATCATAATAAGGAATACCTGTGACGATCGATTCACCATCTACATACGTAAACAGTTCACCATTGGCACGCATTGCCGGGAACCACACCCGCATCGTATTCAGCTTAGATTTGGAACTGCTCATATCCGGCGTCTTCGAAACATTCTTGCGGAACATGGTATTGTCGAGGGCTTTATCAAGCGCAGCCTTGGCGTCCTCGTAGGTGACGATGTTGATCGTAACGCCATCAACGTCATTACAAACTTCTTGTGTCTTTACGAGGATATTCTCGATCTGACCTCCAAGAGTAAAATAAAGTTCATCGTATTGCAGTTCATCCATGGCTGTTTCAAAGCAATAGACCACGGGTTCGGTGATGCTGATGCCCTGTTTGGGGTCACCGTCCGCATCCAGACTCTGTAAAAAGCGCGCCATGTTGATCACCGGATTGGTGACGGGCAGTACAAGCGTCTGCACGCCGGTATCAGGATCTGTGATGTATTCCAGTGAGGTGTCATATCCCTGGAACATATCCAGCGGGGTAACTTTGTGATCGGCAATCGCACTGCCTAAATGATAGGATCCCACATAGAAGTCAACATATTCGCTGGGGAAGTAATCAAAACCACCACCGAGATCGGTCATGCCCCACTGCGTGGAGGTTTCGTACCCCAGGCCAAACACGGGCGAATCAATGAAATGCCCGCGGGCGGGGTGGGTTAACTTCACATCAAAATAACCGCCCCACTTCGACTTATCATACGTGATCCAGCTTTCTGGGTTGAATTCAATGCTGGCTGGCTGCACCCAGAAATCATTATTGCTGAGATCGCCGTGCACCGCCGCATAGAGATGACGGTTCTGCCCCCAGGCAAACTCAGACACCTGCTCAAATTCACAGGTGGTCATAAAGGTTTGGCCAACATAATCGAAATCATTCTTGCAGGGGAACGCTCCTGGAACAGGTTTGCCATTCTTGTAGAGCGGATCATAAAGCGGCTGCTCCCTATCCAGGAACACCTGGGTTTCTTTTAGGGTCACTTCCTCAAAGAAAGACATTTCGATCACAAATCGATTTTTCTGGTTCCAGTATTCTGCAATACCGATTTGCTCCCCTTCGGAACCAATCAGGATGCCCTGCTGCCTGCCGCCCAGGTATGGATCAACGATAATGTCTTGCGCACTGGCAGCAAAGGTTGGCGCTAACAGGACGATCAAAAACAATAACACAAATATCTTTTTGAATTTATGGTAATGCATTGTCCTTTTCTCTATTCTGACAGGCTAAGCAGAATTAAAATCCCCGGGCTGAGTGAAATTGTGAGAGGTGCCTGTCCTGTCAGGTCACTTCGTCTGCGCCCTGCCTCAAGCAATCCTCACTCAGACGGTCCTAATCCAGCCATTTACATAAGTCGCTCTCCCTCGATACCATCCTCCTGTTCATTTTTCTTTTACACTCGTTGATGCCAATAAAATTAATCTCACCACCAAACATCAATGAATTCCCATCTAATTCATATTCATTAATTTGCATATTAAGATTAATTTAATATAGTTTATTTTACAAAAGTTCGTAGGATTAGTCAAGGAATAATTTTGTGATTAATCAATTCTTTAAGATTGCTCTTTTTATTGTGATTTCCCAATTCCACAGCAAAATATCCACCCATTATATTGGTGTTCTATTTGCATTAATTCATAATTTTATGCGTTCCTCAGGGAGGTTTTTCAATAAATTCACAACAAAATAGCCGTCCCACTCTAATCTTAAGTGGACGGCTATTAATAATATTTTAATGTTTATTTTCTATTTATTTTTCTATCGCCAAATTTTTACCTGTTGGGTACAGCATTTGAACGCAAACTTGCCTCCACCCTGGTTGACAGCGGGAGATGTGTTCCCGCTGTCAACACTTGTCGAGTGAGGAGGACGTATTAACAAATCTAAATCAAGCGGGTCTTACAAGCTTGGTCCCTGCGGGGCATCTTCTGGTGGCCCTTGGGGGGCATCCTCAGGGGGGGCTTGTTGGGCATCTTCACCCGGGCCTTCACCCTGGCCGGTCTCACCCTGGGGTGCATCTTCTGCAGGTCCCTGGGGCGCTGTCTCTGGCGGTGCCTGGGGGGCATCTTCCCGCGGGCCTAAGGGTGCTTCACCCGAAGAGCCTTTGCGGTAATCTTCACGCGGGCTCTGCGGTGCGCCTTCTCTTGGCCCCTGCCCTACGGCGTCTTCGCCCTGGGGTGCTTCTTCTGGCGGTCCCTGGGGGTCTTCTGCGGATGGGCCTTGAGCGACATCTTCCGGGGGTTCCTGTGGGGCATCCCCTGAGCAGGGTTGATCCTCACACCCGTACTCATGTGTGAGCTGTTCACCCTTGCCATTGCCTGTGCCGCCGGTCACCTGGTCACCGCCAGCCATCACGACCGTGAAGGTGCTTACTAACAATCCTAATACGATCAACGCAATCATTCTTTTTTTCATATTTTCACGTCTACCTTTCCCTAAAACTTTACCTCAAAGGGGTTCTTCTCCTTTTCAACCTTTCCCATCAAGCTGATCAAACGACAACCAAATGTTTATCCGATCTCGTACACTCCTTGGTCTAACAGGATGCATCAGGCCATTTTCCGGCCTAAGCCCGGGGTTCGAGTCACACTACGGCGTCTTGCTGACCCTCCCCTGGTGAATACCCTTTATTGAGCCTTGTGTGTCATCCTCAATCTGCCCTTGCGGGGCGTCCTTGGGGGGTTCCTGCGGGGCGTCCTCGGGTGGACCCTCTGGTGCGTCTTCGGGCGGGCATTGCCCCTCGCCTTCATCACCCTGCGGGGCATCCTCAGGCGGCGCCTGCGGTGCCTCTTCCGGGGGTTCTTGCGGAGCTTCCTCATCCGTCCCTTGCGGGCCGTTTTCAATGGGCGCCTCGAGATCATCCCGCATCTGGGCATCGAGCGCCGGCGCAGCATCGAGCGCATTTTGGATTTCAATCCGCGCTTTTTCTGGCACCGATTGGATCGTCTCTTTGATGTCGGCGCGCTGGACACCCAGCACACCATAGAACTGAGCGAGCAGCGCCTCACGCTGTTCTCCCTGTGTGCCGGCGATCATCTTAGCAATCTGGTAAACCTGGCAATGATAGCCATCGAAGGCGACCACAGCCTGCTCTAATTCATCCTCTGCCAGTTTGCGGTTTGCTTCTTCCAGCCGCTCAAAAGCATATTCCAGCCGGATCGTCATCGCGTTTTCTGGCACATCCGCCAGGCGCAAGCGCACCTGCTCAAGTGTCCGGTCAAGGTTATAGAACACATCCCCGGGCGCAGAAGCATCCACCACGCGGATTCCGCCAGCAACCACTAAGAAGAGAAGAATCAGGCCGATGATGACAGGAACCATCCCCATTTTGCGCACAGGCTGAAGGAAATTGACCTGCATCGACCGATTTACCCTGGCAAAAAACGGCAGTTTGTGGTCCGGCAGTTTTGCGATCAGGTTAGCCGCAGCGTTTTGTACAAATTGCTGTGAAGGGTGTGCGTCTGAAAGTTCTGCCAGGTCTGCGCGCAGCAAAAACAGCTCACGCAATTCGTTTTCAAATTGGGGATAAAGCGCCAAACAATCTGAGACATGTTCGCCGTTGTCGGTCATCATCTCAAGGCACTTCGCAAATGCTTGTTCAATCGTTTCTTTCATTTCAACTTTCCTCAGTCGAAAGGATTTCCTTTAATCTTTTTAATGCTCTAAATTGCATCACCCGGGAATTCGCATCACTGATCCCCATGATTTTGGCAATTTCCTTATGGGAGAGCTGGTTGACGAAGCGCAGGAGGATGATCTGCTGGAATTCCGGTTCTAACCCTTTGATCGCTTCTGCCAGGTGCTGCGATGTGTTCTTGAAATCCAGCACGGCTTCTGGGCTTGGGTTTTTAGAGATAGAGAGCGTCAAATCCATTTCAACCGATTTCCTTCTGCGATAGTAGTCAATCACCAAATTGTTCGCCATCCGATAGACATAAGCTCTAAAGTTATCGATCTTCCCTTCGCTCCGATAGATGGATGGCAGTTTCTCCCAAATCCTCAAAAAGGTCTCTTCAGTGATATCCTCTGCGATGTTCTCAATGCTGACCTTATAAAAGGCAAAGCGATAGATCTCATCGAGATAACGCTCGTATAGAATTCCAAAAGCTCGTTTATCTCCATCGGCTGCGCGTTGTATAAGATGATCTTCTGGTAATTCTTCCGATTTCCTCATCTCGCTATCCTATAAGACGTAATGGATATCCTTTTGTTACAGAATCAGTGAAATTGGTGGGGTGACAATGATCAATAATAACTTGTAAAGGCGAGAAAATGTGCCTAATGCTCAAATTAAGAGTGAGGCTTGCTCTTCTCGAACATATTTATGCCGAAATTCATTTTGCACTCGGACACATGCACATTTGTTATGATAATAATGAAACGAATGATGAATTACAGGCTAAAAAATAATTAAAATGATGAAATTTGTCCACTAAAAACCAATCTGAACCACCCTCGAAATCAGATGGTGTGATCCTCGGGCGTTTCTATCACCGACCGGGCAAACACAAGGTAGCCGGTATGGGCGACCATCCGATCTGTCGGGCGAAGCCGGTCAAAATCCGGCTTATAAAAGCGCAGCATGATCTCGCAAACTTCGATAAAAGCAAAATCGTGCGCCCGCAGAGCACCAATCGCCCGGCTGACCTGGTTGGTCGTTGGCAAGATCATACCGAAAAAGCCGCCCAGTTTAAGTGAGGCTTTCACCTGGGGCATGTAGTCATAGGGGTTGGGCAGATCAAGGAAGATCGCATCCACTTCACGTTCTTCAAAGCCGTCGACCACATCCCCCAATTTCAGGTCGACACGATCCAGCAAACCGACCCGGTCTAAGTTTTTACGAGCAAGATTCTGCATCTCCTGACGGTTATCATAGGAAGTGACCCTGCCTGTATCCCCCACCAAGAAGGCGAATGCTGTCGTCAGCGCACCCGAGCCGGTACCCGCTTCCAGCACATGCACACCGGGGCCGATCCCCATCACCATCACGATATAGCCAATGTCTTTAGGATAAATGATCTGCGTGTTGCGTTTGATCTCTGTGATCAGGTTCGCCAGCCCGGGGCGCATCAAGAAAAAGGGATTGCCTGTGTGGCTCACAAGCCGTGTCCCCCAGGGTTTTCCGATGATCTCATCATGCTGAATTTCACCGCGATGAGTCTGGAAAACGGCACCCGGTTTAAGCTGAATGTAGTGGCTCTTGTGCCGGCTGCCCAACAACTGCACCAGGTCACCTGCCTGTGCGATCACATCATAATTTTTCCACGTCACCGCAAATCTCCTTCTTCGGTTAGAGTGTCAACCAAAAAGGGCAGATCCTTACCTGCCCTTTGGTCCTCCCACAATCAATCATGGTTTAAGCGTTTCTTTAAAGAAGTCCGTGATCCGGTTGTAACAGGTCACCTTGTTCTCATATTTTTCCACGCCGTGACCCTCATTCTCAAACAACAGCAATTTCACATCCTTGCCGATGTCCTGCAGGTGTTTGACCAGGTCTTCTGATTCCTCTGCGACCACACGGGGGTCATTCCGCCCCTGGATCACCAGCATCGGGAATTGAATGTTCTCAATGTGTGTCTTGGGTGAGCGATCCTGCAAAAATGCCAGGTCATCAGGGTTTTCCGGGTTGCCCAACGCCACATAGAAGTAAGGCTTCCACGTGGGCGGGATGCGCTCGAGGAAGGTGAGCAGGTCATAAGGGCCAAACATGTCGACTGCCGCCGCCCACAGCTCCGGGTGACGGCCAGCCAGGGTCAGGGTCATGTAGCCCCCATAGGAACGTCCGACCACGCCGGTGCGGGTGATGTCCAACCGTTCATCCTTCGGCAGCACTTCCTCCATCGCGTGCACATGGTCCAACCGGTCTTGCCCACCCCAGTCCCGGTCAACGTGTTTGGTATAGCTCAAGCCGTAGCCGGTGCTGCCCCGCACATTCGGGACGAATACCGCAAAACCCTGCAGCGTCAGAAACTGGATAAGCGGCATCGAGAACCACGAAAAATCAGGGCGTTCCTGCCCCTGCGGACCGCCGTGCAAATAGTAGACGATCGGGCGCTTCCCCTCAAACCCCAGCCCATCAGAGGGCAGGTATAAGCGGGCGGAAACGCGCAAGCCGTCAAAAGTCGTGTACGATGCATCCTCGCCGCGTGAAAGCATTTGCTCAGGGATGCCAAGGATCGCTTCATTAGTATGCCGCAGGACCGTTGCCCGATCTTTGCCTTCAGTCGTGTAGATTTGGGTCGGTGAAACGGCGGTCGAAAATGCCAGAGCAAAACGGTCGGATTCTTCATCATACTTGATCGCCTCGAGCACGCCTTCCGACAGGTCGCCCTGCCCCACCAAAACATGCTCGGCACGCATAACCTTCGCGTCCGCGTCATACGCTGCCTCATAAGCCCATGAAACACCGTCAATATTGAATTGAAGCAAATACTTTCCGTTCTCAAGTGGTTCCAGGCCTTCAAATTCGCCCGCACCGCTGTGAACAAGTCCATCAAAGGTCACTTCGTGCGCTTCACCGGGATGATCTACTGCCAGCCAACCTAAACCATAGGTATCGGTGAACAGGGCGTTGGAAAACACAAGTTCCCGCTCATCCTCGGTGAAAAAACCGCCGCCAAACGCGATCAACGGTACCTGTTCGCCCTCCTCACGTTCCTGGAGCGGTTTGCCATAGATCACCCGCAGTTCTTCATTCTTCTCCCACAGGTAAGTTACGGTGTCCCCGACCATGTAGCCTTCAACCAGCCCAATACGGGAGTAATCATCATTGACCGCTGCTGGATATCCGCCGTAGGGGCTGGCATAAATCTCTTCCACCTCGCCGCTGTCGAAACGGCAGAGATACGTTCGCACCAAACCCTCTTCGCGTGATTCCGCTGCAATCACACAGAGGTTTTTCTTTGCGTCCACCAGCCCAAGATGGCAGCGGGTGTTCTCAAAGAAATTATTAAAGGCGGGTTCAGGGAAACCGCCCGTCATCGGGATCTGCATGGGCAGGTAATTCTCATCACCATCACGGTCAATCACCACCAAAATTTTCTCGAGGTCAGGGAAAACGGCAAAGGATTCCCCGCCAATCAGGTGCGGATTTTGCAGAACAATATCAGGGGGGAGTAAGGGTTCAGGCACGCTGCCCCCGTGGTCCATCACGTACAGGCTGTTGTGCCCGCTCAAATTTGAAAGAAAATAGATCCGGTTCTTGACCAAAACCGGACGTAAAAATAACCGTGCGGATAAAAGTGCTTCAATTCGATGCATTACAGCGCTCCCTTTAACTCAATTTTGTTGATCAAACTGGCTTAACCAGTAACCCAGTCCTAAAAACACCAATGTGCCGAGAATCCCAAACCCCAAATGAATCGTTCCGACATCAATAAACCTAATCGAAAGGCTTTCAGCGATCCAGTGCCCAGCAAAGAACCCAATCCAACTCAACACCAGGTACAGCCCCAACCTGAACAAACTCCCCCCACGCCAAAAGTGCAGAAAACTGCCAAACAAAGTGGCTACAAAAAAGGAAAATACGATTGCTGGAAAAGTCATCAATTACACCTCGCTTTACCCAAGTTACATTTAATTAATGCGATGATTGGATCACACCACCGCCTAAACATTTTTCATCGCGATAAAGAACGGCAACCTGCCCCGGCGTGATCCCGCCCACCGCTTGATCAAATTCTAATCGAAATTGAGCTTCGCTGACAGCCGAAAGGACAGCCGGCACCGGTTTTGCCCGGTAACGGATCATCACATCATAAGTTTCACCTACATCAGGCTGTTCGCCGGCAATCCAGTTTGGCTGGGCTGCCGTCAATCCGCTTCTGCCAACCTGGTCCGCAAAGCCGACAATCAGCCGGTTCTGCGCCATATCCTTGTCAACCACATAATAAGGTTCTGCAGCAGCCACTTTGATGCCCTTGCGCTGACCGACGGTATAGAAGGCCAACCCTTCATGCTGTCCTAACACTTCACCTTCCAGATTGACGATATCACCCGGTTCATTCGAATCGGGCGCAAATCGCTCCAAAAAATCACGATAATCAATATGCCCCAAGAAACACAAATCCTGACTATCCTGCCGGTCCGCTACGGGCAGACGCAGTCCCTCGGCCGCTTTACGCACTTCGTCCTTGGTCATCCCGCCCAGCGGGAGCAGGCTGTGCTGCAGTTGGGTTTGGGTCAGCATCGACAGCACATAGGATTGATCCTTTGATCGGTCAACACCGCGCAACAGGCTGACTTGTCCCGATCCAGATCGCACCAACCGGGCATAATGCCCCGTTGCAAAAAAGTCCGCACCTTGGGCTAATGCGTGCACCTGTAAGATGCCCCACTTAACCTGCGGGTTGCAGAATAAACAGGGGTTGGGCGTTTGCCCTGAGAGATATTTGCGGATAAAGGCTCGAACCACATCGGTATAAAACCGATCTCGCACGTCAACGATCTTAAATAGGATGCCAAGCGTCTCAGCCACGCGTTTTGCCAGGTCGGCTGAGGTTGCCAAATCCTCACCGGCTTCTGCTTCGAATTTCGGGTCTTTCCAGGTATCCATATAGACACCGGTAACCCGATATCCTTCTTCCAGCAATAACGCGGCTGCCACGGCGCTATCCACGCCGCCGCTCATGGCGACATAAACATGAGGTTGATCATTCATGCCATCAATTTTACCTTAAGCAGGTTTACAAGCCGGTTATAATTATAAAGTTGAAGCAACCAGAAGGAAGCGATTAACCCTATGCAGGCTTATACTGATATGCATTGCCACCTTGATTTTGAGCAATTTGATAACGACAGAGAACAGGTCTTGCAGCGCGCCTGGGACGCAGGCCTGGTGTGGGTGCTGATCCCCGGGATTGACCTGGAAACAAACCAGGCTGCCATCAACCTGGCAAAAACCTACCCGGGCAGGATCAGTGCTGCTGTTGGCATCCACCCAAATCACGGCAAATTGTGGACGGCTGAAACTCTCGAAAAATTAAAAATCCAAGCCCAACAGCCTGAGGTTGTTGCCATTGGCGAAATCGGCCTGGATTACTACCGTCAACATACACCCTTCGATCAGCAGCGCAGGATGTTTAAAGACCAGCTTGAGCTTGCCGCTCAGCTCGGTCTGCCAGTCATCATCCATAATCGAGACGCCGAAGATGATTTGATGGCGATCCTTTCAGCATGGCACGGAAGTCTGGTTAGTGGAGGTCACCCGCTGGCGGAACGGCCAGGTGTTTTGCACAGCTACAGCGCTGACCTGGCTACCGCCCAAAAAGCCATCAGGATGAATTTTTACATCGGCATCAGCGGACCGGTGACCTTTACCAATGCCCCGGACCGCAAAGCGATCACCAGCCAAATCCCACTCGAGCACCTATTGCTTGAAACAGACGCCCCTTTCTTAGCGCCCCACCCAAACCGCGGCAAGCGCAACGAACCCGCCTATATCCCATTGATCGCCAAGGAAATAGCCCGGCTACACCACACATCTCCAGAGAAAGTGGCCGAACAAACCTATACGAATGCTATGCGCTTATTTGACCTGCCAGCACCACCAAATTAATAAGGAAAACCCAATGAGTATTGAAATCCGCAAACTAAGCCTTGAAGAAGCCACAAAAATACTGCATTTCATATCCAGTTATGCGTTCACGCCCACCCCGCCCCTGCCTGAATTTGAGACTTATGCGGAACATGTGCGCAGCAGGGCTGGTGCAACATATTTCGGCGTGATCGAGGACGGTCAACCCATGGCAATCTGCCGGGCGACGACGCCCCTCGATCAAAACCTGCGGGGTAAGAAATTCCCAATGGGCGGTGTCGCCAGCGTCAGCACCCACCCTGCCGGGCGTCGAAAGGGTTACGTGCGCGCCTTGATGGATCAGCTATTCCAGCATTTCAAACAGAATCAGATGGCAACTTCATGCCTATACCCATTTAAGGAAGTCTTTTACGAAAAATTTGGCTACGTTACGCTGCCGCAAGCCAGAAAAATCACATTCAAGCCCGAATGTTTGAGACCACTGCTCAAAATGCCGCTTGAGGGATCGTATGAAATGCTCCAGGTCGATGAAGGCTATCCTCAATACCGTGACTATCTTGAAAAATTCCAGCGGCAAACGCATGGTATGGCACTTTTCGAGACCTCTCAGGAGAGAATCTTTCAAAAACAGGATGCATGGATTGTGTTTGCTCGGGTAGACGATGAGGTGGTCGGCGTAATGAATTACACCCTCAGCGGGCAGATAATGCATCAAACGCTTGAAGCGCCGGTATTTTATTACAGCAATGCTCACGGAAAATTTATGTTGCTCAACTGGATCGCCAGGCATATTGACCAGGCAACAACCATTATTTTGAAACTCAAACCCGAGCTTTTTGGCGAGCTTTTTTATACCGATATCACACCCGATCACTCCAGTTCTCACATCCCGCCGATGGCCAGGGTGACGAACATCTCCGCGCTCTCGGGTTTACCCATTGGCGAGGGCGAGATCACAGTAGAAATTACAGATCCGGATTGCGAATGGAATAATGGCGTTTGGCATCTTTCAAGCCAAAATGGCGGATTGGTGCTCGCAGAAGACGGACGGGCGGATTGCGCCTTATCCATCCATGGGCTGACCGCCCTGGTGTATGGCGTTCATGACCCTGACGAATTTGCTCTGCGCGGCTGGGGCAACCCAAACCCCGAACAGCAAGCGGTATTAAGGCAAATGTTCCCACCGGCCGCCCCCCACATGCACGCTGAATATTAAAATTCACTCTTCTCAATATAAAAACGACGCCCCGAATGGGCGTCGTTTGCTTTTGTTCATATTTAGTCTTGGTACCAACTTATTAGGTCTTGGGCTTACTGGTCAATATATTCCTTCAGGCTATGCCCCACCGCATAGGCTGCAGCTTCCGCACGGTTGCTGACGCCCAGCTTTGAAAGAATGCTGCTCACATAATTGCGGACGGTGCCTTCACCCAAGAACAACGCTTCAGCGATCTCGCGATTCGTTTTGCCCTCAGACACCAGTGCTAACACGTGTTTCTCCTGCTGGCTCAAGCCGGAAAATGCGGCCGCTTCCTCCTCTTTAACCGCACGCCGCACTTCCTGGAAAACCCGTTGAGTTACCGCCGGGTCCAGCAAGGCTTCACCGCGGCAGGCTGCTTCAATCGCTGTTACCAAGCCATCAGCCCCAATCTGCTTGAGCACATAACCGCTTGCGCCTGCACGAATGGCGGAGAAAAGCATATCATCTTCAGCATAAGAAGTGAGGATCACCACACGAACATCCGGCCAGCGCTCTGTGATTTCTTCGCAGGCATCAATCCCAGATGCACCCGGCAGGCGGATGTCCATCAAGACCACATCCGGTTGAAATTCCTCGACCTTTTCAATTGCTTCGTTAGCTGTTCCTGCTTCCGCCACAACATCGAACTTATCATTGTGTTCCAGCAGGGATTTTAACCCGATCCGGACCACTTCATGATCATCTACCAGTAAAATTTTCTTCTTTTCCATGCACAACTTCTTTCACTTAAGGTGTGTCATCCCGTTTGTAATCAACAAATCGATAACCTACACCTCGTTCAGTCAGAATATATTCTGGATTGGAGGGGTCTTCCTCAATCTTCTTCCGCAAGTAATTAATGTAGAGGCGAACATAATGAGGTTCGTCACGGTATTCATAACCCCAAACCTTGGTCAATATCTGGTCATGGGTCAGAACCCAACCCGCATTTTGAACCAGGTGATACAGTAAACGATATTCGGTTGGCCGCAACTTGACCAGTTCATCATCCACCCAAACTTCACGGCGGCTAAAATCGATCTTCAACCGATCATCGACTTCGATCACTCCCTCTTCATCTTCTTCAAATGTTGAACCACGACGCAAAACAGCTTTCACCCGGCTGACAAGCTCTCGCGGGCTAAAGGGCTTGGTGACATAGTCATCCGCGCCCAGCTCAAGTCCCTTGACCTTGTCATTCTCTTCGCCTTTGGCTGTCAGCATGATCACTGGCACCTGGCTGATTTCACGGATCATCCGCAGCACTTCAAAGCCGTCAATATCTGGCATCATCACATCCAGCAAAATCAAGTCCGGCAAGGAATCACGAAGTCGTTCCAGTGCCTGGGTGCCATTATAGGCTTCAATCACTTCAAAACCATCCTGTTCAAGGTTCAGGCGGATGAACCCCACCATGCGGCGTTCATCATCAACCACCAAAATGCGATATTTTCGTGATGTTGTGTCAAGCATTCGTTTTCCTCCAAATAATGATGACATTTCTACCCAACATTCTATGACCCTGTTCGCTTCACCAGCACCACGCTGATGTTGTCTGGTCCGCCTGCTTGATTGGCGGCGTCAACCAGTGCACAGGCACATCCATCTAAATCATCATAGCCATTGATAATCTTCGATATGCGTTCCTCAGGGACGACACCCCATAAACCGTCCGAACAGATCAGAAGCGAATCACCCGACTGCATCGAAAATTGATCAATATCAGGTTCAAATGGGTCAGATTGCCCCAGTGCCCGGTAAAGTAAATTGCGCTGTGGGTGCGACCCTGCTTGTTCTTCGGTGATCTCGCCTAAATCCACCAGCCGCTTGACCAATGAGTGGTCCTTAGTCTTCAGAGAAATTTTTCCATCTCGATCGATGATGTATAAACGGCTGTCACCCACATGTGCAAAAAAGAACCGATCATCAATGCCCATCACAAGTATCAGCGTTGTGCCCCCCCCTGGCACCTTCTTTTGCACCAGCTTTTGCGCCTCATCGACAGCTTCTGAAACAAGTGAGCGGAGCTTTTCATCCGTCAATGATTGTTGATCGTAAATATAAGCATCAAAAACCTGATCCATCAGGAATTTGCTGGCTGCATTAACCGCGAATCTGCTGGCTAATTCCCCGCTTTGATGTCCGCCCATACCATCTGCCACAAGGTATAGACCAAATGTGGCCGAAGTCTCTAAACCGTCGAGGGCGGCGGTCAGTGTAAAAAGCGCATCCTCATTATGCGAGCGCTCCTTGCCAGGCGAAAGACAACTCGTCACCTGGTAATTGCTCTTCATCAGAGAACTGCTGGAAGCGTCCTGACTTTGGTCAATGTCTCTGTTTTTAGACGCACCCAGTTTTTTTCGATGATCATTCTTGCCAGAAATTAGTCGTTTTATCGTCTCAAACACAGGCGAAACTCCAATACCAGATAACCTTTGTTTAAACCTTGTTAATTGTACTTGATTTATCCAAATTACTAAAGAAATGCATCACTTGTGCAGCCTTGAGATGATTAATTATCTTCTTCAACAATCGGGGTTAAAAAATCACCAGCCGACCAACCATTCCGGGTTTGATCATACGGCGCTTCAAGATGCCACCACACATAGCCATCGGCTTCTACAGGCCCATCAATCACGAGAAAGACCTCTGAATCAAGCGCAGAAAACCGGATCTCTCCAGCTAATCCAGGTTCTGCCCGCATCCGTAATCCTGCACCATCCGTGCCCCCCACCTGAACGTAAGCACCTACGCCGATCTCCCCTTCAGGTAAAAAGAAGATGGATGTGGGCGTTGGCGAAGGTGTTGCTGTAGGATTAATAATTTTAGGTGTCAGTGTGGGTGCCGCAAGCTTGGTTACCACCGGCGTTGGGATGCCTGCGAGTGCAGGGTCTCGCCCCAAGAAAAACACAGCCAATCCGATCAAAACGAAACCTACCAAAAAAATTAAAGCAGTTATCAACGTGATCGGATTTAAGAATGCCTTTGGTTTTCGAGTTACATTTGGTTTTTTCATTAAATTTCTTTTGTTTTTTGTTTTATTATAGCCCAAGCTGGCTCAGACGACCAATAATTGAGGCACCTCATGCAAACGATCCCGCCTGCACTAAATAAAAGACGGGGTATGATTATGATGTATAATTTTAGAGAATTATCAAAAATATGGAAGAACAAACCTTATTAAACAACCGCTATAAGCTCATCGAACCGCTCGGTTCCGGCGGCATGGCTGTCATTCATAGAGCGATTGATACCATGCTTGAAAGAACTGTTGCGGTTAAAATTTTGCGTGAGGACTATTCCTCTGACACTAATTTTCGTGAACAGTTCAAGCAGGAAGCAAAAGCGGCGGCAAATCTCTCACACCCCAACATTGTCACAGTGTATGACTTCGGCTTTGATGACGACCAGGTTTTTATCGTCATCGAATATGTGGACGGCACCGATCTTAAATCACTCATCCGAGAAAAAGGGCGCTTCAGCGTTGAAGAAACTGTCGGATTGATGGTACAAGCCTGTGCCGGCGTCGGCTATGCTCACCGTGCCGGGCTGGTGCATTGCGACATCAAACCTCACAACATGCTCGTTTCCCGTGAGTTCAGGTTGAAAGTTACTGACTTTGGCATCGCCCGTGCCCTTGCCACGATTCATCCAGAAGAAAAAAGTGAAGTGGTTTGGGGCTCACCGCATTACTTCTCCCCAGAACAGGCTGGCGGTGGTGCACCATCACCTGCATCAGATGTCTATTCACTGGGCATCATCCTGTATGAAATGCTCACTGGAAAATTGCCCTTTGAAGCCAGCGAAGCGACTGATCTTGCAAAAATGCACCAAGTTGAGCAGCCCATACCACCCCGCAGGCTGAACCCAGCCATCCCTAAAGCACTGGAAGATATCACACTCAAAGTGCTTTCAAAAGAACCTGCCGCACGCTATCGCACGGCTGATCAATTAGGCCGGGTATTAATGTCTTTCGGCAGTCTTAACAAAGACAAAACCGGGCCAATCGTGCTTCCCAAACCCGCTAATTCGGTTAAGGTAAGCCCAAATCCCTCAAAGCCAAAACCGTCACCAATACCCGAAACGCCTTCCAGTCAACCCCAAACCGTTTCTGAACCTGCACAGCCCCTTGAAGAAGAAAGTGAAGACACCAGACCGATGGATTGGGTCACATGGATGCTTGGTTTACTCGCCTTTACAGCTGTTTTGGGTCTGATCCCATTTTGGCTTTTTATTTACTTCACACTTAACCCCTGAGTATTTTATGAGTAGAGGTAATAACATGTCAATCATCATAGCGCCTTCCATTCTTGCATCAGATTTATCACAACTTGACGACCAGGTGCGCCAAGCTGAAGATGGCGGGGCAAATTGGATCCATGTGGATGTGATGGACGGCAGCTTCGTCCCCAACATCACCTTCGGCCCTGTGGTTGTCGAAGCCGTGCGCAGGGTTACTGATCTGCCTATTGATGTCCACCTGATGATCGTCGAGCCCGAACGGCACTTGCGGGCGTTTGCGAATGCGGGTACAAATCATCTTACCGTCCACTACGAAACATGCCCCCACATCCAGCGGACGCTGCAAAGCATTCGAGAGATGGGCATGTCACCGGGGATTGTGATCAACCCCGGAACACCGGTGAACACATTGAGTGAACTAACACACGACTTTGATAATGCATTGATCATGACTGTCAATCCTGGGTTTGGCGGGCAATCCTTTATCGAAACGATGTACGATAAAATCCGCAGAACAAAGGCGCTTCTTGATCACACTGGCTCAAATGCTACTATCCAGGTGGATGGCGGGATCAGCAGTGAAACCGTAAAAGGCTGTTATGAAGCTGGCGCGACCAATTTCATTGCTGGTTCATCAATTTTCAAGCACAAAGATGGGATTGCGGCCGGCATACACGCTTTACGTGACGCTCTCGCAGGGAATGATCATTAAAGCAAAAATCGCGGCATCAATGCCGCGACGATTGCCTTCAATAGGTGTTAATATTATTTAGTGGATTTGGACAAGGTTCGGATGCAGCGAGTGCATAAAGTCTTGCGGACCATTCGACCGTTTTCGAAAACGGAAACCTTTTGAAGGTTCGGTTTGAATTGTCGTTTGGTTGCTCGCATTGAGTGACTTCGATTTTGTCCAAATGTGGTCTTTTTTCCACAATGTTCGCAGATAGCCATGGTTGTCGTCCTTTCAAAACTTAAGTTATAATGACAAGGTTTTATTTTTACCTGTTCAAACAGCGAATTATTCTACCATACTCTACTTAAAGCGACAAGCAAATTAGGTGAGAAAATTATGCCAGAAAACGAAAACAATTTCAATGAATTAGGCAGCATCCTGATCGAAAAGGATGCCATCGCCTCCATCGCCCGTCAATCGACGCTGCAATCCTATGGCGTTGTCGGATTAGCACCCAAGAACTTGCTTGAGAATATCCGGCAAATCCTGGTTAAGGATGCCAAATATGGCGTTGATGTCGAATTTGACCATGAGGGTTTATTGATCGACCTCTACATTATGGTCGAATACGGCACGCGTATCAAATCAATCACAAACAGCATCGTCAACAGCGTAAAATACAATGTCGAAAAGACGGTAGGCTTACCTGTCCGCCGGATCAATGTGCATGTGCGCGGCTTGCGCATCAGCAACATGGATTAGTTGACGAGTATCCATTCACAAGCATGTTATTATCGCGTTTATTATCCTTTGGAGAATTATGAGTGCAGTTGAACTAATGAAGTTAAGTGCTGAAGAGAGACATAAGCTCGTCTCAGTACCGGTGACCGGTCAGGGGCTAAAAACCCTGCTTGAAGCAGGGATGGTGTGGCTTAAAACTAACCAGCAGATCGTCAACCGATTGAATGTATTCCCGGTCCCTGATGGCGACACGGGCACCAATATGCTTCTCACCATGCAGGCTGCATTTGACGAAGTTGATTCCTCAGGCACACAGAACATCGGAGAACTGGCACATGCGGTTGCTCGCGGGGCTTTGATGGGTGCCCGCGGCAACTCCGGAGTGATCCTATCGCAAATTTGGCGTGGATTCGCTCGAGCGCTTACAGACCACCCCACCATGGACGTTCATCTATTAGCAGAAGCACTCAACGAAGCAAAAGTTACAGCCTATAAAGGCGTTGTCCGCCCTGTTGAGGGCACCATCCTGACAGTCGTCAAGGATATTGCCGCCCAGGCAGAAACATCGGCGCAGCGCACCAACATCTTTACCGAGGTTCTAAAAGATATCGTGGATGCAGGTGCTGCATCAGTCGAGCGGACCCCGGAACTGCTCCCCATTCTCAAGCAAGCTGGTGTCGTTGACTCTGGCGGGAAGGGCTTATTCTATATCTTTGAAGGGATGCTGCGCTTCCTCAATGGTGACCCGCTCGACAAAGCAGTCACTGAAGTATTGCCCCTTTCTGAGATGGAAATGGAAAACGCCATGGAAACGGTTGAGCCAGGCCAGGATTATGAAGTCGTCATCGATTTCACACCGCATGAGACCTTCAACCTCGAAGCATATTACGAGACGCTCAGCGATATCGGCACCTCCATTCAGGTTGGGGAAGGCGACGGCATGTATCGCATGCACATCCACGTTCCCCTCGATAACCGTTATGAGCCTATTGAGCACACGATGACCCTGGGCACAATCCAGAAGATCATGATGGAAAATCTGGTCGCCCAAATGGACGAACGGAAAAATAATCGCTCCCCAAAGATCAATCTGGCACAGGTGAAGCCCGGAGAAACAGCCGTTGTTGCCGTCTCTCCCGGACACGGTCTCTCACGGATCTTTGCCAGCCTGGGTGTGGCAGCCATTATCCACGGCGGGCAGTCCATGAACCCCAGCATCAAAGAACTCCTGGCATCATTTGAGAACCTCCCCACAGACCATGTCATCATTTTGCCAAATAATAAGAACATTATTCTCGCAGCAAAGGAAGCCGCTTCAATGACGGTCAAGAAGGTGGCAGTCATTCCCACCATCAGTGTTCCCCAAGGGCTTTCTGCCATGTTCCGCTTGATCCCGGATGCTGATTTTGAAGAAAACGTCTCAGCTATGACGGATGCTGTTGACGAAGTTGAAACAGGCGAAATCACCATCGCCACCCGAACTGTCGAAATAGACGATGTCCAGGTTGAAAAGGGCCAGGTGATCGCCTTACACAACGGCAAGTTAGTGACTTCCACCCAAAGTATTGATACCGCCTGCGAAGAGCTGTTGATCGCAGCTAACACCAGTGATTACGAACGGATCACATTATTCTATGGCGAAGATATCAAACAGAGTTATGTCAATGAACTCGCCGATAAAATCAGGTCTATCTATCCAGACCATGAAATCGAAGTCCACGAAGGCGGTCAGCCGCATTACCAATTAATTATTGCAATCGAATAAACGTGTTTTATCAAGCTGTGATATGTATATTAGAACCCCGGTTTTCCGGGGTTCTTCGCGCTTGGGGTAAAATGAACACGCCTGAGTAATTAGAACAGATTATCACAAAAATGATACAATAAAATGAAAGTTTGCTGAAGAATAATTCGGATATTAAAGTCATTAACGTCAAAATTACGATAGAAATTAAAAATAAAGGTATTAAGACGCAATGCAACGATCAACGGAAAAATTGTATAAAATTTTCACACTTGAAGCAGAATTTGGCTACACCAACCGCGCCGTCGTCGGCGGCCTAGAAAAGCTGATCAACTCATGGAAAGGTGAAGCACTTGCCGACGGCTTGCCTGACGAAAAAATCTTCCAGGTCATCGAAATACTCCAGGGTTATCCTGATCTGGATATTCCGTCGCGAAAAAAAGCTTTGATAAATGTCGGTTATCTTCTGGATATCCCCGGAATCAAACACCTTGGCGAGGTCGAGCCAGCACCTGAACCACAAGCCAAACCCGAAACCATATCAAAACCGCGCCAGGAACAAAAAACTGAGCCCGTAAAAAAGGTTACAAAAACCCGCGGATCGACACGCAAAAGAACGACCCTTCCAGCGCCTCTGCCAGAAACATCCGCACCTCAAGGTCTCAAATCACCAACCACATCCGTGCGCGGCATCGGCCAAAAACAAGCTCAGCTCCTCCAAAAGCTCTCGCTCCATACCATCGAAGACATGATTTATTACTTCCCGAGAAGGTATGACGATTATTCAGAATTAAAACTGATCAAAGATTTGACCTACGGTGAAGAAGTGACCATCCTGGCTTATGTCAAGAGCGTGTCAGCCTTCACCACTCGCAACAAAAACCGCAAGATCATTCAGGCTGTTGTTTCCGATAGCACCGGCAGCATCCAATTGATGTGGTTCAACCAGGAATATCAGCTTCGTTCTCTCCGAAAAAACATGTTCCTGTCCATCTCAGGCAAGATCGAGCAGTATATGGGCCGCCTTGTGATGTATCACCCCGACTACGAACAGGTTGACCAAGAGCAACTCCATACAAAGCGCATTGTGCCGGTGTATGCTCTCACAGCAAGTCTCAGCCACCGGTGGCTGCGCCGCGTGATGCATCAGGTGGTCAGCTATTGGGCGCCGAAAATTCCAGAATTCATGACAGAATATATCCTCGAAGATGCTGATCTGATGGATTTGCCCAGCGCCCTCAAGGAAATCCACTTCCCGGAATCCATCAATGCACTCAAAAAAGCCCGCGGCAGGCTTGCTTTTGATGAAATTTTCTTATTGCAGCTCGGCGTTTTAAAGCAAAAGCATGAATGGACCCACCAGGAAGGGCGGGTTTTCCAGGCTGAGGATCAATGGCTAATCGATCAGGTTATTAGCCTCCCCTATGAATTGACACATGCCCAGCAAAAAGTGCTCGCAGATATCCGGCAGGATCTTGTCTCTGGCAGCCCAATGAACCGTCTATTGCAGGGCGATGTGGGATCCGGGAAAACAGTGATTGCCGCTTTAGGGGTTAGCATGGTCGTCAATCAAGGGGCACAGGCCGCTTTCATGGCCCCAACCAGCATTCTTGCAGAGCAGCATTACCGCAGCCTGAAACAACTTTTAGCCAACCCAGATAAAGAAAACGCTGTTCTCAAACAGAATGAAATCCGCTTGCTGATTGGAGATACACCTCAAAGTGAACGAACAGATATTTTACAAGGCCTGGCAGACGGCACCATCAAACTTGTGATTGGTACCCACGCCTTAATCGAAGATCCAGTCACCTTTAACGATCTCCAAATTGCGGTAGTGGACGAGCAGCACCGCTTTGGTGTCGCACAGCGCGCCGCATTGCGGGAAAAGGGCAACAACCCCCATTTGCTGGTAATGACAGCCACGCCGATCCCAAGATCATTAGCCCTGACCATCTATGGCGACCTGGATGTCAGTGTCATTGATGAGATGCCACCAGGCAGACAACCCGTTGATACCCATATCGTTTATCCCACCGAAAGGGAACGCATCTATACATTGATCCGATCACAAGTGCAGGATGGTCATCAAGCGTTTATCATCTACCCGCTGGTTGAACAGGGTGAAAACGAAGAAACGAAGGCTGCCGTTGAAGAACAGTCACGCCTTCAAAAGGAAATCTTTCCAGATCTTAAGGTTGGAGTGCTGCATGGCCGCATGGCGCCAGATGATAAGGAAACCGTCATGCGAAAATTCAGAGACAAAGAATACGATATCCTCGTCTCAACTTCAGTCGTCGAAGTGGGGTTAGACATCCCCAATGCGACGGTAATGGTTGTTGAAGGCGCAAACCGGTTTGGACTGGCTCAGTTGCACCAATTCCGTGGACGGGTTGGGCGTGGATCTGAGAAGTCCTACTGTATCCTCATCCCGGAAACAAATGATGCGGCTGAAAATGAGCGGCTGTTAGCTATGGAACGCACGAACGATGGCTTTGAACTTGCAGAATATGACCTCAAACAGCGCGGACCGGGAGAGTTTTTAGGAACCCGACAATCCGGCTATGCTGGGCTTCGGCTCGCAAATATCACCGATATTCGTTTGATTGAAAAAGCGCAACATTATGCGCAGCAAGTCCTCCAAAATGATCCTGCGCTTTCAGCGCCTGAACACCAATTAATGCTGGATGCCCTGGAACATTTTTGGCCTGCTGCAGAAGGAGATGTCAGCTAAAATGACAACCGTCTTATTCCCCGGAACCTTTGACCCCATCCATTATGGGCACATTAATATTGCCAAACGTGCTGCCAACCTCTTCGATGAAGTCATCATGGCTGTCTATGCCAGAGACCAGGAAAATATCCTCTTCCCGCCGCAAGAACGGCTGGCTTTGGTAGAAGAATCCTTTAAAAACTCTGGTAACATCAGCGTCACATCCTATACAGGTTTGACTGTCGAATTTGCGAAAAAAGTCGGCGCCCAGGCCATCGTGCGGGGTTTGCGTGTGTTTTCAGATTTTGAATATGAATTCCGTATGGCGCTGGCGAATAACCGCTTGGCACCCGAAATTGATGTGATCGCTCTGATAACAAGCGAACAGCACACCTTTCTTTCCTCCACCACAGTGCGTGAAATCGCCGCACTCGGTGGTGATGTCTCCAGCATGGTACCTGAGCATGTCGAGCAAGCCCTAAAGAAGCGGTTTAATGTGTTGGGCGACGACCAGGACATCGTCCCCCTGACCTCATTGAGGGATTAATATACTCAAATCTTGATTTTATGTTAATATTGGTATAACGCTTGCAACCTCATAATTGAAAATTATATGCGGAGGAAGTTATGGATATCTTACATCTTGTTGATCGATTAGAGGAGCTCTTCAATCAAAGCCGGCCTATTTGGCTGACTCACAGCGTGATCGTGGATGAAGATCGCATGTTGGATATCATCGACCAGATGCGGGTAGCCATTCCTGAGGAGATCAAGAAGGCGCAATCGATCATCACACAAAGAGACCGCATCCTGGCGCAAGCAAAGGAAGAGGCGAATCGCACGATTTCACTTGCGCGGGAAAAAGCAGAGAAAAGCCTGACAGATAACGAGATGATCCAATCAGCAAAGATCAAGGCTGATCAAATTATTGAGCAGGCGCACAAAGAAACAGCCGAATCACAGCGTGAAGCCGATAAATACATCCTCGATACCCTCACGAATTTAGAGATCCACATCGACCGTCTGTTGTCTCAGGTGCGAAACGGCATATCGACACTGCAAAGCGATAATATCAGCACCCCTGATCTTGATTAGCGGGACCACCTGGAAAAATATTGTAAATTAGCGTCAATCAAATTGCATCATCCACCCTCAGCATCTGAATCTTCAGATGCTGTTTTCTTTATCCCCCGCCGTTTCATAGACCGCGCATGCTGCTTTTTCTCATGCAGCGCAATCGAAAGCACCTCGTCCATATGCTTTACCGTGACCAGTTCCATCTCTTTCAGCACGCTCTTTGGCAGGTCTTCAAGATCCTTTTCATTCTTTTCCGGGAAAATCACCTTTTTTAACCCAGCACGATGGGATGCAAGCACCTTTTCGCGGATTCCGCCCACCGGCAGTACGCGTCCGCGCAGCGTGATTTCACCCGTCATGCCCACCTGGTGATAGCTGGGTCGATTGGTAAACGCTGAGATCATCGCAGTCGTCAACGTAATACCCGCACTAGGCCCATCTTTGGGGATCGCGCCTTCAGGAATGTGCAAGTGGACATCTACGTTTTCAAATATTTCGGGGTCAATATCCAGCATCTCTGCCCGGGATTTAATATATGATAAGGCAGCCTGTGCTGATTCCTGCATGATTTCACCAATCTGACCCGTGAGCTGCAGATTGCCCTTCCCTTCCAGAATCAAGACCTCAACCGGCATGATCTCGCCACCATTTTCAGTCCATGCCAGGGCAGTCGCGACGCCTACCTCATCATCGCCCTCCGCTTCGGTTTCAAAAAATGTCTGGGGACCTAAAAATTTTCGCACAGCTTGCGGTGTCACATGATGCGGATAGTCTTTGTTTTCGGTCTTCAGTCGCGCGATCTTCCTTAAGACACTGCCGATCTCACGTTCAAAGTTTCTCACACCGGCTTCATAGGTATATTCTCGAATGATTTTCATTAATGCAGTTACCTGATAAACGATTCCTTCATCCTCTAAGCCGGTCTCCTGTAATTGGCGTGGGATTAAGAACCGCTTGGCAATTTCGATCTTTTCCTCTTCAATATATCCCGAGAATTCGATCACTTCCATCCGGTCCAGCAGCGCAGGCGGAATCGTACTGAGAGTATTGGCTGTCGTGATGAATATCACCTCAGAGAGATCATATTCGATCTCCAGGTAATGATCTGAAAACGAATTGTTCTGCTCCGGGTCGAGCACTTCCAACAAGGCAGACGAGGGATCCCCTCGAAAATCCGCACCTAATTTATCAATCTCATCCAGCATAAATAATGGGTTTTTGGTGCCAACGCGCCGCATGGTTTGAATAATGCGGCCAGGCATTGCACCGATATAGGTTCTGCGATGGCCGCGG
The DNA here is from genome assembly GCA_016841365.1 of Anaerolineaceae bacterium. Lineage (GTDB taxonomy): Bacteria > Chloroflexota > Anaerolineae > Anaerolineales > Anaerolineaceae > Brevifilum. Next base: position 346,930 of record JAENZI010000001.1, on the reverse strand, counting down.
ATTTCAGCCTCATCCCGCACGCCCCCCAGTGAAATGCGTACAAATTTCCTGCCCAACGCATTGGCGATGGATTTACCTAAAGAAGTTTTTCCCGTCCCCGGAGGACCGACAAAGCACAATATCGGTTGATGCTGGCGTTTGGGGTGTAAACTCCGGATTGCGATGTATTCAATAATCCGATCCTTTGCCTTCTTAAGCCCGAAATGGTCCTTATCCAGAACTTCACTGGCATGCAGAACGTCTAAATTATCTTCGCTTGTTTCCGTCCAGGGCAATTCAAGCAGCCAATCAAGATAGGTACGGATGATCCCGACTTCAGGCGCCATAGAGGGCATTTGCTGTAAACGCTGCAGCTCTCGCAACGCCTGGGTTTTCACCTGCTCCGGAAGATCTGTGGTATTGATCTTTTCTTCCAGATCCAAAATTTCCTGAGTCCAGATGTCCCCTTCCCCCAGCTCTATTTGAATGGCTTTCATCTGCTCGCGTAGATAATATTCTCGATGAGAGCGGTCAACTTCTGTCTGAACCTGTGCCTGGATCTCGTCCTCAAGCTCCAACACGTCCAGCTCTTCCGCCAGGCTCTTATTGATCATCTTCAATCGATCAGCTGGGTGCGTGAGCAGCAATAATTCTTTGCGGGTTTCAAATGGAAGCGAAAGTGATGTGGCAATCATATCTGCCAACCAGCCCGGATCATTAATGTTCATTGAATACAAATGGGCTTCTTCGGGCAAACTTTCGTTCAAATCCACACAGCTCTCAAAAAGGCTTCTCGAGGTCCGCATCAATGCTTTTAATTGCCTTGTGATTTGAAAATCATCGATAACCGGCTTGGCTTCGATGATCAAATAAGGTTCGGTTTGTAATATAGACACAATTTCAATTCGACGCCTGCCTTGAGCAAGCGCTGAATGGTCACCCCCCTGGATCGATAACATCCTGCCCACTGCAAGCTCTACACCAACAGCGAGAAATTTTGCTGCCTGATCCCCCTCAAAGTTATCCTCTGCAAGAAACACAGACACAACAGTCTCATTATTTGCCTGGGCAGCCTCAATCGCCAAAAAGCTCTGATTCTCACTCAAGAATATTGGGGAGATCATGTGTGGAAAGATGACCATATCTCTTAAGACAAACGCCGGGCAGGTAAAGGTACCGTTATCATTCACTTCACAGTTAGAAATTCGATAAAGTTCTTCGGTTCTTTGATGGATATTTCCCGTTAAATCATCATTTTCAGATGGAGGAAACCATTGATCATCGTTCATGAAGGCTCCAAATCATTAGCAAATAGAAATTGTAATTAAAACACATTTGTCACTCAGCAGAATCATCCTTAGATACCATCAATATCTCTCTTGCCGCAGCAGCCACAAAAACACTGCCAGTAATCAAAACAACTGCTTCTTGTGCAGCCTCTTCAATGGCTTTTGCCACAGCACTTTCAATCGGTGTAACAGCGAGCGCAGACCGTCCGGCACGGTGCACGAGGTCAACCAATGTTTGTGCATCCATTGCACGCGGATGAATGGATTGTGTGGTGATCACCCTGCGGACTCGGGGCAGCAGTTCCTGGCAGATTCCATCAACATCTTTATCTTCAGATACACCCAGCACCATCACAACCGGAAGACCGGGGAAATAGTCATCGAGCGCTTGGCGTAAGCGCATCGCTGAATAGCGATTATGCGCGGAATCAATCACCACAATCGGGTTTCGTTGAATAATCTCCATCCTGCCCGGCCATCTGACAGAGGAAAAACCTTCGCGAAATGCTTCTTGTGAAATTTCAATGCCAAACTTTTCTGCAGTTTTCAGGGCGGCGTAGGCAGTAGCCGCATTTTCAACCTGGTGGAATCCTAACAATGGGATCCTTAACCGCAAAGGACTCCACACGTGTCTGCCGCCCGATTCAATAAATTCATCAACCATTGGCTGTTCATCCGGTGTCCAAACCAGAAAGGTCTGCCCGTCCAACGCATGCGAATCTGCAGCATAAAGATAATCACGCCCAACCTGGATCATTGGCGCATTGCGTATCTGTGCAATCTCTTCCAGTTTGAGTCTGGCTTCTTCCTTTTGAGGAGCAACCACTACCGGTGTGTTAGGTTTAATGATCCCACCTTTTTCTCCGGCAATTTCACTCAAGGTATTGCCAAGAATCTGGACATGATCATACGAGATGGAGGTAATGACGGAAACCACTGGATCAACGATATTGGTAGCATCCAACCTGCCTCCTAAACCGACCTCGAATACAGCAAAATCAACTTCTTGTTGGGAAAAATAAACAAAAGCCAGGGCTGTCATCAGTTCAAAGGTTGTAATTTCCTGGACCTTTTCAGTTACCGGCCGGAGAATATCGACGATCTCGACAAGCGCTTCCTTTGAGATATCCTGGCCATTAATGCGGATGCGCTCCGTGAATTCAACCATGTGCGGCGATGTATATAAACCGGTTTTATACCCTTGCGCGGCAAGCACATTTGCACAAAAAGCCGATACCGAGCCTTTGCCTTTGGTGCCAGCCACGTGGATGATCCGGTAATCTTGATGCGGGTCACCAAGGTGGTGCATAAAATTCCGCATCCGATCGAGGTTAAATTTTTCAGCAGCATTTCTAAAATTACGTTTAAGGCTGTAATCAATAAAGCTGTATAAAAAATCTAATGCGTCCTGATATTTTTTTTCGACATCTTCCATAATATTCTTCCTTGGCAACACTCATTTTTCGATCAAAAATTAATTATATCCCAACTGCAAAATAGGCGTTCGCAGTTTACAAAGCACCAGTGCCGCGTTACCGCAAATTTTTCAATCATCCATCACTGTTCCGCGACTGTAAGCCACCAGCCAAAGTCGATGTAATAATTGTTAATTCCGCTACTTTCCCATAAATTAAAAAGCCCTCATCAAAAGATGAGGGCTGAAATCATTCCCGTAAGATCATTCTGGTTTTGTGCGCCGAGCAGCGTTGATATTATCCTCAATTTGTTTAATGTGCTCTTGAATATGCTTGGGCATGCCCAATAACTCTGTCCCCAAGCGCCAGTAACTGGCTTTGCGGCGTGTGAAGGTGTGATCAAGAAAAGCCACCGTGGCCACGGTTTCTTTGAGGCTCCGGCGAAATTCAGCGAGCAGGTCATCAATAGTAGGATAAGTGGTCAGTGTCGCTCTGATCCGATACAAAGGATCGCCAGGCCACTCATCGTAAAACCGTTCTTGTCCGCTAACCAGGTCATTGATCCAGCTATGCTGTTCCCGTTCGCTGTGGATGAGATGCACAAGCGTTTCTTTGGCAGACCATTCACCATCTCCGGGCGAGTAAGATGCTTCTGCGTCTGTCACACCTTCTAACACCTTTTCAAGCTTTTCAAGTTCTTCCGAAAAACTACCTTCAAGATGTTTTGCCAATTCTTCTGGTGTATCGGGTAAGGCTTTGACGCTCTGTGTTTTTGTGTCCACAATTAGTGTTCGTTTTTCATTGCCTCGAAAGATGTCCACCTTTATCTGATCCCCCGCCTGATATTCATTGATGACTGCTCCCAGTGACCTGATCCGGTCAACCTTGACATCATCAATAGCCACGATTAAATCACCTTTCTGGATACCCGCTTTCTCAGCCCCAAACCCCGGCACAACATCAGAGACGAGAACCCCAAAGTCCACTGGGACATTTAGTGCATCGCGTGCGGAGTCATTGAGGTTCGAAAAGTCTTCGGGATAGATGCCAATCAACGGTCGTTCTATCACCCTCAGATCTCGTCCTTCCTCAAGCGTTGACCGCAGGTTTTCCATACCCAATTTCCAGCCTTTGTCGATATCCTTGCGAGATTTATCCCACTCAGGATCATCACCAATGCCCACATGCTCGAGGGTCACTGAAAAGGTGCCCTCTTTCTCGGCAGGTATGATATTGACCCGCACCTGGGTCCACGCAGGTTCATCTGTGCCAATCCACTCAAATTCGACGGATTGATCTTGCACAAGTTTAGTGAATTTTCCGCTGGCAAAATAACCCCGATTCCACGCTAAATAAATCCATCCCCCTTCAGTGGGATTCGTGGTCGAGATATCACACAACCACTCCCGCAAGGCGGCAGAAGAAGTAAACGCGCGGTAGATCAAATCCGCAGGTGCATTAATCAACTTTTGGTAAACAAAGGATTCGGTATCGGGCATGTCAAGCCTCCGTCCAAACGATAGCAAGATACTACTAATTATATATCAGTATACCTAAAGATGTGTTTGACTTCTATTCTACCTTCCCAAACCCTGTACAAAAAAACGCATCACCACTCACAACCTTAATTTTGCAGAAATGATAAAATTAGGACATAATACTAAGGATTAATTGAGCGATACGCAGGTTTTTAGTGTGCTCTTATTTGTCAAATCAATAAGCCAGAGCCGATTTAAGATATTCTGGCAGATTTATTGCAATCAGAAGTATGCCGCATTCTCGCGTGGCATGTTTATAAATTAAAGGAATCAAATATGGCCAGTCTTTCTCGTGAGTTGGGCATTGACCTTGGAACATTGAATACCCGGATCGCTGAAGGTAAAGACATCCTCATTCAGGAGCCAACGGTCGCTGCCATTCTCCTTGATGAGCTAAAACTCGTCGAAATTGGACAATCCGCATTGGATATGCTTGGGCGTGTGCCCGAAAATATTGAGGTTAGCCGTCCCTTGCGCTACGGCGTGATCGCCGAATATGAAATTACCGAAAACCTCTTACGTGAATGGGTGCGTAAGGTCACTGGCCGGATGCTCTTGTTCCGCCCCCGGCTGATGATTACCGTGCCATTCGGTGTCACGAGTGTCGAACGGCGTGCAGTGTATGAAGCTGGGCTGGGCGCCGGCAGCCGCGACGTAAATCTCATCCAGCAGCCCCTCGCTGCAGCCATCGGCATCGATTTACCCATTGGCACTCCAACCGGCAACATGGTCATCTGCCTTGGCGGCGGCACATCTCAGGCGGCAGTCCTTTCGATGAACGGCATCGTATCCGCTCAAACCTCACGAGTGGCTGGGTTACGATTGGACGAAGCGATCGTCGACTACGTCAGGGTGAAATATGGCCTGATCATCGGGCAGCCCACTGCTGAACAGCTTAAATTACGAATTGGTGCAGCCATCCCGCAGGACGAGCAGCAAACGATGGAGATCCAGGGACAGGACCAGGTCTCGGGCCTGCCGCGACCTGCAACACTGACCACAGATGAAATTGTCGAAGCCCTGCAACCGCCGCTGGAAACCATCGCTGAAATGATCCGGCGTGTGATGGAGAAAACCCCGCCAGAACTAATTTCAGATATAATCGACCGTGGGGTAGCGCTCTGCGGCGGGACTTCTCTGCTGCGGGGTGTTGACCGATACCTGACGAAAGCGTTGGGCATTCCCGCATACCTGATTGACAACCCAACCACCTGTGTCGCAGAAGGCGCGGCAAAAGCCTTTTCAATGCTAGAAGTTCTCAGCCGTAACCTGCCGCCTAAAGCTTGATCAATTAAAGGAACGATATGGATATCAGCAAAGACAAAGAACACTACGGCGATGTCATCGGTTTGCTGCAAAACCTCGGACGTAAAATTGCGGAATACCGTTGCCAAAAAGATGAACTCAAACGCTGGTTCTTTTCTGCCCTCAGCATCCTGATCATTGTCCTTTCCCTGATTTTTGTAATGCTTCAAGCCTATAACGCGTTTACTGTGATCCCAAGACATGGACGGGCTATCCTTGTCAATCGTACACCCACAATGTTAACGTTTTTAATTATTGGCCTTTTGTTCGCATTTGCCGCGTACATATACGCCAGAATAAACCGCCACAGCGAAATTACGCTCTACGAAAACGGATTAATTTACAAGCGGGGAAAACGAGAACAGGTTTGGTATTGGCACGACACAACCCGGTTTGATATTTATGTTGAAAAAGTAAAATTCGGTAAAAACACGATTGAAGAAGTGCTCAAAATACTGCTCGACGGCAAACAAGGGCGCAACTGGGTTCTCAAGCAAGGTTGTGATGACCTCAAAAGCCTGACGGGGCATCTTCAAAAGAACATATTGCCCGTTTTATATGAAAAAGCCAACCACCGATTAAATAATGGTGAAACGCTTGTTTTCAACAAAAACCTGAGCGCGATCAGGAACGGTCTGGAATTAAAGAACTGCTTCAGACACTGGGGAGACATTGGGGGAACCCAATTTGAAGACGGTTATTTCATGATCAAGTGTGGGCTTGACTACAGCAAGCAATTTGAATATCGGGTGAATCAGATAAGAAATCTGGATTTATTGCTCCACCTGATCGAAAATCCCCCGACAAGCTATACCCAAACCTTTTACAGGTAATACATCATCTTTTGAATATGCGGCACCGGGTCAATATGCTGGACATGCACCTCTTCTGGCAGCATCAGTGAGACAGGGGCATAGTTTAATATCGCTCTAACGCCAAACTTGACCAATTTTTCTGCCACTTCCTGAGCGACACCGCCTGGAACAGTCAATATCGCGATCTTAATTCCCAAGTTTTTTAATTCATCTTCCATTTCATCCACATGCCGCACAGCGATTGATCCAACCTGCGTGCCAACAAGCTTTGGGTCAACATCGAAAAGTGCTACGATTTCAATGCCCTGACTGGCAAAGCCCTGGTAATGGGTCAAAGCCCGGCCCAGATCGCCAGCCCCGACCACCACCACCTGCCAAACATGGTCCATATTCAATATTTTTTGGAGTTGCTCGATCAAATCATAAATTTGATACCCGCTGCCCTGTTTTCCAAACCCGCCAAAATATGAAAGGTCCTTCCTGATCTGTGCAGCAGTCGTTCCCAGTCGGGCAGCCATCACCTTCGAAGATACTGTATGCAGGCCCTCTTTTGCCAGATGATTAAGCTCTTGCAGATACAATGGCAATCGACTGATCACAACATCCGGAACAAAATCGTCTTTCATGTGAAATTCCTGTATAATTATTGAGTCGAATTTAGTTATGGTTTCTGTAATAAATCTCATTATAAGCCAAATCCAATAGGGCTGCGCTTAACCACCAGATTCCGCAGAAAATCTAAGGTAAACAACCTGAACTTGCGCTAAAATTGAATAATCAAAGCAAAATTTATTAATTGGAGGATCTATGAAAGCAGGAAGAATTATTGCATTTGTCACAGCGGCGATTTTTATCGTCTTTGCCTTTCTTTTCATTTTAGGCGCATTCAGCCCTGAAGGCTCTCCAAGCTGGCTGATTATCGGCATCATTGGCCTGGGGATCGGGTTTATCTTGATCTTTGTCGGGACAAAACTCAGCCCGCCCCAAAAAGCCGGTGACCAGATTGTCAATTACAACATCGACCTCCCGGGTGAGGTAGGCATGGATACCATCAAGTGCCAGTCCTGCGGTGGCCCGATCACATCTGATGATGTTAAGATGATAGCTGGCGCACCTGTGGTGGAATGCCCGCATTGTGGAACAACCTACCAATTAACTGAAGAACCAAAATGGTGATCTATGAATAAATATCGACATTTTCTCCTATTACTGCTGTTTTTCAGCCTGTTCGCACTGCCTTCGCCTGCATCCGCACAAGATGTCTATCTTTTCGAAGTCACATATGCGGAGGTAAATGCCTACATTGAAGAAGACGGCACTTTATCCCTGAACTATATCTACGAGTTCCAGAACGATCCCTCGGCTGACCCTATGGAGTATGTGGACATTGGCTTGCCCTCATCTGCTTATAATCGAAGCCTGATCGAGGCAGATGTCAACGGTCAGCCGATCACTCAAATTGAAGACTCGCCCTATGTTGACATTGGATTCGCCCTAAATCTGGGGTCGAATGCCATCCAGCCCGGGAGCTCTGGCACCGTATCCGTGTGGATCCCTGGTATTCAGAATTTTCTTTATCCATATGACCAGGGTGACCAGGAAAATTACGTCAGCTTTAACCTGATGCCAAATTATTTTGACTCTCAATCAGATAAAAGCAGGTCCACAGAATATGCAGTCGCCCTGATCTTGCCCCCGGGTGTCGGCGATGAAGAGGGCGTGTACTACACACCCGAAAATTGGCCCGGGCAGTCAGAACCAACCGAGATCGGGCGCACGGCTGAAGGTGACCGGGTCTACTACTATTGGTTCACGGATAACGCAGACCTGCACTCCAGGTACACCTTTGGCGGTGCCTTCCCGGCGGCTTACGTACCTGCAGACACTGTTGCCGAAAAACCCGTTTTCATTGAGCCCGATTCTTCAACCAGCAGCCCAGGCTTTGCCGGTTGGATCTGGAGTTTATTAGGCGGGAATATTTGCTGCTTTGGGTTCGGCCTGTTCTTTATGGCAATTTTCGGCTGGAGCATTTACCAGGGCACTGTTGGGGCACAAAAACGCAAGATGAAATACCTGCCACCCAAGATGAAAATCGAGGGACATGGGATCAAACGCGGTCTGACGGCGGTTGAAGCGGCGATCCTGATGGAACAACCAATGGATAAAGTCCTCACGATGATCCTCTTCGGAACGCTTAAAAAAGAAACAGCGATTGTTCTGCAGCAAGACCCGCTTAAATTGGAGGTTCCAGAGCAATTGCCTGAAAATCTGCATCCTTATGAAGTGGATTTCTTGGAAGCGTTCAGAGGCCCTGAAAAAGAGCGGCGGACTGCCTTGCAGAAGATGATGGTCGATCTGGTAAACAGCGTTTCTCGCAAGATGAAAGGTTTCTCGACGAAGGAATCCATCGCCTATTATGAAGACATTATGCGCCGGGCATGGCAGATGGTCGAAGAGGCTGAAACACCGGAAGTCAAAAGCGAAAATTACAATCAGACGCTTGAATGGACGATGTTGGATAACGAATATCAGGACCGGACACGCCGCACCTTCACAGGCGGACCGGTTTTCGTGCCCATGTGGTGGCCGCGTTATTCACCCACCTACCGCCGGCAAATTGGCGGCGGCGTCACCCCTGTTGGAACAGGCGGCGTATCTGTCGGCAAGCCATCCACCGGCGGGCAGGCTTCACTGCCACATATCCCGGGTTCTGATTTCGCCGCAAATGTGATCAACGGCGCAACAGGCATGGCTGCTGGCGTTGTCGGCAACCTGACCGCATTCACCAGTGGCATCACCAACCGCACCAACCCGATACCCGTCAGCACCACAACCAGGAGCGGCTCGGGCGGATTCAGGGGCGGCGGCGGAAGCTCTTGCGCCTGTGCCTGTGCCTGTGCCGGCTGTGCTTGTGCCTGTGCCGGCGGCGGCCGCTAATTTGAAGACATCTCAATCATCTCCTGATGAAAAAAGTCGTCAGGAGAGATATTAAACATTATGAAATCTCTTAAATCATTATTTGGTAACCTGAAAGGTTCAATCTCAGTCTCCGCGCCACCTGACCCAGGTATCTATCATTACCAGCGTGAAGAACCGGAAGGCAAATCCCGCATCCATCTACGCATTGATCCGAACGGCAGCGGGCTGTTGATCATCAATGCCAACCGCGTGATTCAGTTAAACCCCTCCGCAGCGTTTATGGCTTATCTGCACCTTGAAGAGATTACATTCAAGGAAGCCGTACGGGCTTTCAGAAAACAATATCGTGTTAAAAAATCTTTAGCCCAAGAAGATTACCTGATTTTCAGTCTTAATCTCGAAACACTGCTTGAACCGAATGGCGCTTGCCCGGTTTGTGACCTGAACCTTGAAACCACCGCACCCTTCAGTGCCCAGCTCAGTGCACCGTATCGCATGGATTTAGCGATCACTTACCGCTGTAACAATAATTGCAGCCATTGCTACAATGCACGACTGCGCACCTTTCCTGAAATGTCTGCAGATCAATGGAAAAAAGCCATTGACAAAATCTGGTCGCTCAGAATCCCGCATGTGGTATTCACCGGCGGTGAACCAACCCTCTATCGTGATTTGCCGGAATTGGTCGCTTATGCGGAGGAAACCGGCTTGATCACCGGGCTCAACACCAACGGGCGAAAACTTGCAGATCAGGATTATCTCGACTCGCTGATCAATGCCGGGTTGGACCACGTCCAAATTACTCTGGAGTCACACGATGCAGCCATCCATGACCGGATGGTGAACGCCAAAGGCGCATGGGAAGAAACCGTCGCCGGCTTAAAAAATGTGATCGCCTCAAAACTGTATATCATGACGAACACCACTCTGCTGACCCACAACAGGGGAAGCCTTGAACAAACCCTGCACTTCCTGGGTGAGATTGGTGTCCCAACTGTGGGACTTAATGCGCTGATCTACGCCGGGAAAGGCAAAGAGGTCGGCACCGGCTTGCACGAAGAAGAATTGCCGGACCTGCTGGAAACAGCACGGCGCATCACCGATTCTTATCAGCAGCGTCTGATCTGGTATACGCCGACACAATACTGCCATTTTAACCCCATCCAGCTCGGATTGGGCGTGAAGGGCTGCACCGCTGCGCTGTACAATATGTGCATTGAGCCCAACGGCGATGTCCTTCCCTGCCAATCTTATTACGAATCCCTCGGCAATTTCCTCGAAAAACCCTGGAAAGAGATTTGGGAACATCCGCTGGCGCTCAAACTGCGCAACCGTGAAGATGTCCCTGAAGGATGCCGCACCTGTGATTTTTTGATCGAATGCGGCGGCGGCTGCCCCTTAGCCAGAGAACACCAAACCATAAAACCAGTCCATCATCTTGAGTTCATCAATTGAACGGAGTGAACATGACAAGCTTATTTCAATCCATCAAGCGTTTATTTTCAGAAAAAGAACCGCTCCCGTCAGGCATGTTCAGTTACCAAACCCCGCCGGATGAGAAGGAGCAATATCGGCTGCATCTTCGAATCGAGAAAGACGGTACGGGCATCCTAATCATCAATGCCGCCACCGTACTTCATCTCAACCAAACCGCGGCGGAATTCGCCTATCACTTTATCAAGAAACACGATTTGGATAAGGCTGTGGACGAAATTTCCCGCCGCTACCAGGTGGAAAAAGATCAAGCCCGGCTGGACTTCGGCAAATTCCTCAACCAGATCCAGACAATCATTCACACACCAGATCTTGACCCCGTCACCTATTTTGATATTGAAAGGCAAGAACCTTACTCCGGAGAAATCGCTGCACCTTACCGACTGGATTGTGCCCTGACCTACCGTGTCGGTGAAGGCAGCCACAGCGAACATGCACCCCTCGACCGGGTCAATCGCGAGCTGACGGCTGATGAGTGGGTCACCATCCTGCAAAAAGCGTTCGAGATCGGCATTCCGCACGTCCTGTTCACCGGCGGCGAGCCGACATTGCGAGAAGATTTACCAGAACTGCTCCTGAAGGCGGAAGAGCTGGGTTTGGTCACAGGTGTGCTGACAGACGGTCTGAGATTGAAGGATGATGATTTCCGTCAGCAGTTACTGCTCAACGGTCTGGATCACTTGATGGTTGTCCTGGATCCGGACAACCCCAACGTATGGGAGTCGCTGGCAAAAGTCCTGCCTGAAGACATCCACACAACCGTCCACCTCACCCTCGAAAAGGGACACAACCTGCGTCCGCATATCACACGCCTGGCTGAGATGGGGGCAAACGCCCTCTCACTGAGTGCGTCCGATGCCGGACTTTCTGAGGAACTGCAAAATTTGCGCGACTTTGCCGCTGTGCAGCAGTTGGAGCTGGTCTGGGATCTCCCGGTGCCCTATTCGAGGAATAACCCCGTTTCACTGGAATTAGAGAACGCTGAGACACAGGAGCCGCCCGAAGGCGCAGGCAAAGCCTGGCTATATGTCGAACCAGATGGAGATGTTTTACCCGCACAGGGTATGTACGACCGGGTGCTGGGCAACCTGCTGACAGACCCATGGGAAGCGATCTGGGATTAGCATTCGTGACCCCCGGTGACGATCAGGCAAACGAACTGGCAAGATGGCATCAGCGTTACCTGCAGCAGGCGCAGTGGACGGCTGACATTCGGGCTTACCTGCTCAAGAAAGCCGGTTCTGAGGTAAATCACAACGTGCTTGAAGTTGGCTCAGGGACCGGCGCGCTGCTTACTTGCTTGGAACAGGAGGGCGATTACCAACTCACCGGCATCGACATTGACCCACTCAGCCTGCGTTTCTCCCAAGATCAGCCTATCCCCGCATTGATGGCGCAAGCGGATGGCTACCGCCTGCCCTTTGCGGAACATACCTTTGGGATCACCCTGTGCCACTACCTTTTATTGTGGATCGAACACCCCCGTCAAATCTTGCAGGAAATGCGGCGTGTGACGCACCCCGGGGGGAGCGTCATTGCACTGGCTGAACCGGATCATCCTTCACGGATTGACTTTCCGCCACCGTTGGATGAATTGGGCGGACTGCAAACACAAGCCCTTCGCAACCAGGGCGCGCATGTGGCTGTTGGACGCAGGCTCGGTCAGTTGTTTCATCAAATCGGCTTGCAAGACATTGAAGTCGGCATTTTGGGGGCATTGTGGTCGCAAACCACCTGGGAACAGCCAGACGAGGTCGAATGGATGGCTTTGCAGCATGACCTTGCATCCCATTTGAGGGCTGAAAGGCTGGCGGAATTTAAAGCCATTGACCAGCGTGCCCGTCACAACCGGGAGCGCATCCTGTTCATCCCAACCTTCTACGCAATTGGAACCGTACCCTGATCACAAAAATTGATTTTGCTTGCCAAATCAAATAAAGACGGCTATAATAAGGCTCTGAAATCGGGGCGTGGCGCAGTCCGGCTAGCGCGCTTGCATGGGGTGTAAGAGGCCCTGGGTTCGAATCCCAGCGCCCCGACTTCTTAAAACCGCTAAGTTGATTAGCGGTTTTTTTGTTTTCCAACCCGTTTAACGAAAATCATTGACAACCCAAATTTCATATTGAAATTTAAAGAGGTCATCATCAGGCTAAGTTTTAAATACGATGCCGCATCTATCGATCATCTCACATATCAAAAATGCTTTCACAGGCGATCCCCCATTATTTATTTAATCCATCAATTCTAAGTGAGAATACCTTCATTTATTAAGAATTTTTAAGATTAGGTCATCTGTTTTGTTGTTGTAAGAATAACAATTGCCTTATATAATTTTAATATCAAACATAAGCCCAACCATCAGAGCCATAATTTAATATTGCTGTAAGCCTGGGGCAAAGTCCCAGTCGAGATGTCCTATCCTACGCAGCCCACTCACTGAATATCCCCGGTGGCGTGGGTCTTTTTTTAATCGTGCGGTCCTTCGGATTACATTGCTTCAACAAAAGGAGAACAGACATGAAGAGCAGATTTACTTTCATCTTTTGCCTGATGGGCTTAATCTTACTTTTTCTTTTACCCGGAATGGCTGCTGCGCAAGCGTCGAGAAGCACACCGTTGAGCACAGCCTTCACCTTCCAGGGTCAATTAGAGAACAGTGGTACCCCGTATTCTGGCACATGCGATTTCACCTTTGGGCTGTATGACGCACTCACCGAAGGCGCACAAATCGGCGAACGGATCTTATCCGGCATCCCCATTAATGAGGGATATTTCACGGTCCAGCTGGATTATGGACCCGGTGCCTTTCAGGGTGAAAACCGCTGGTTGGATATCGCCGTGCGCTGCCCGGCGGGCACGGGTACCTTTACCCCGCTTTCACCCCGTCAATTTCTCTCAGCAGCGCCCTACGCCTTATATTCAAAAACTGCAGCACTTGCTGACCAGGTGCCCTGGACCGGTATAACTGGCATGCCCGCTGGCTTTGCAGACGCGGTTGACGACAACACCACTTACACAGCCGGGACGGGTTTGACCCTCTCCGCCACAACCTTCTCCGTAGACACAACCGCCATCCAGGCACGCATCAGCGAGAGCTGCGGCAGTGGTTATGCCATCCGGCAGGTCAACCTGGACGGGACGGTGTTGTGCGAAGCCGTGGCGGGCGGCGCCGGTGATATCACTGCTGTAATTGCCGGCACGGGAATGTTAGGCGGCGGCACCATTGGCGACGTGACCCTGTCTGCTGACCCCACATATATCCAGCGCCGTGTCAGCGAGACCTGTATGGCAGGCAGTGCCATCCGCGCCATTGATCAAGACGGCACGGTAACCTGTGAAACGGATGACAATACCACCTACACCGCGGGCACAGGGCTGACCCTTACGGGCTCGGCATTCGATGCAGACTTATCCGTGCTGCAAGCCCGCGTGGGCACTGGCTGCGGTGAGGGTTACGCCATCCAATCCATCAACGCCGATGGCAGCGTGGTATGCGAACCGGTCAGCGGCGGGGGCAGTGTTGGATGGTCTTTAACCGGCAATGCCGACACCACACCAGGGAGTAACTACCTTGGCACCAGCGACGACCAGCCATTGGAGGTCAAGGTCAAAGGCGAACGGGTCTTCCGCTTTGAACCACATGCCACCAGCCCCAACCTGATCGGCGGTTTTTCAGGCAACTGGCTATCAACGGGATTGCATGGCGCTACCATCTCGGGCGGCGGGGGTGCCGGGTTGGAAAACAGCGTCACAGGCATCTTCGGGACGGTGGGCGGCGGGGGCGGCAACCAGGCGGGAGATTCAGCCGTGATTGGCGGCGGCATCTCCAATACCGCCAGCGGTCTCTACGCCGTTGTCGGCGGCGGGTATTACAACCTTGCCGGGGCGGCTTACACCACGGTGTCCGGCGGCGGACCCAGCGACCCGGAAAATCCAACCTCGTCCATACAGAACACCGCAACCGATGATTTCGGCACGGTGGGCGGGGGCGCCGGCAACCAGGCAGGTGATAACGCCGGCACGGCAACCGATGCGACTTATGCCACGGTGGGTGGCGGTTTCCTGAATACTGCCAGTGCCTCAAACACAACGATTGGCGGCGGTACCACGAATGCTGCCAGCGGATATGCCAGTACCATCAGTGGCGGATCCTATAACCAGGCTTCAGGAGATTACGCCGCCATCGCTGGCGGCTACCAGAACATCGCCAATGCCAACCGCAGCCTCATCGGCGGGGGGTATCAGAACACCGCCAGCGGCAGTTATGCCTTTTTGGGCGGGGGATATTTAAATACAGCCGGCGGTTTATACGCCGCCATCCCTGGCGGCGCTTCTAACGCAGCCTCGGGGGTATCTGCGGCAATTGGCGGCGGCACGAATAACAGTGCGAACTTCGACTATGCAACGATCAGCGGCGGGTATTACAACCTTGCTGGGGCGGCATACACCACGGTGTCCGGTGGCGGACCCAGCGACCTTGGCAATCCCACCACAACCAACAATCGTGCCACCGATGACTTCTGCACGGTGGGCGGGGGCGCCGGCAACCAGGCAGGCGATAACGCAGGCACGGCAACCGATGCTGCATATGCCACAGTGGGCGGCGGGTTCCAAAATGCTGCCAGCGCCGCGAATAGCACCGTTGGCGGCGGTACCACGAACGCTACCAGCGGATATGCCAGCACCATCAGTGGCGGATCCGCTAACCAGGCTTCAGGGGATTACGCCGCCATCACGGGCGGGTATCTGAACATCGCCAGCGCCAATCGCAGCCTCATCGGCGGGGGATATCAGAACACAGCCAGCGGGTTGTATGCCGTTCTGGGCGGTGGAATTGGGAATACTGCCAGCAGTCCGTTTGCCGTTTTAGGCGGCGGCACGGCCAACACCGCCAGCGGTAACTATGCTTTTTTGGGCGGCGGCCAGGGAAACACCGCCAGCGGTCTGTATGCCTTTTTGGGCGGCGGCTCAACCAACACAATCTTTGATAATTACGGCACCATCGGCGGCGGCGCCGGCAACCAGGCTGGGAGCAATGATATCGACCCCCAGAATAGCCATTACGCCTTCGTCGGTGGCGGTTGGAACAACTTTGCCAATGCGGCTTTCGCGACCATATCCGGTGGGGGACCCAGTGACCCGGCATTCCCAACCACCACCAACAACACTATCTTTGATGACTACGGCACCATCGGCGGCGGCGGCGGCAACCAGGCCGGCGACAATGATGCAGACCCCACAAGTGCCACCTACGCCACGGTAGCGGGCGGGCAGGAAAACACTGCCAGCGGACTTTTTGCCACAATCGGCGGCGGTTGGAACAACTTTGCCAATGCGGCTTACGCGACCATCGCTGGCGGCGGACCCAGTAGCCTGGCATCCCCAACCACTTCCAACAACGAAATCTTTGATGACTACGGCACTATCGGCGGCGGTGGGGGCAACCGGGCTGGATGGGATGATGGAGACCCTCAGTTAAGCGAGTATGCTACCGTCAGCGGAGGAAGATTTAACTATGCTACAGCAGCTTTTACAACCGTTGGTGGGGGGGAGGATAATGAAGCACGTGAAAATTTTGCAACGGTTGCTGGCGGTTATCAAAACGAGGCTTCAGGAGGCTTTAGCACTGAGGGTGGAGGGTACGATAATGCTGCCTCTGGTTATATGTCAACAATTTCAGGAGGTCAAGTTAATGTTGCCAGCGGAGGTAATTCAACAATTGGCGGTGGGGCTAGCAACACCGCCAGCGGTGGAGGATCTACCATCGCTGGCGGCGGGGGCAACGCCACCAGCGGTATTGCTAGTGCCATTGGTGGTGGCTATGACAACACCGCCAGCGGCGATCGTTCAACAATTGGAGGGGGATACTATAACCAAGCCACAGCGGCATACACCACCATCTCCGGCGGCGGACCCTATGACCTGGATGCTGAGAATCCTATCTTGAGGGCGAATTATGCAACCGATGACTACTGCACGGTGGGCGGCGGTGCCGGCAACCATGCTGGCGACAATGATGGAGACCCCACAAGTGCCACCTACGCCACGGTCAGTGGAGGCAAGGACAATATCGCCAACGGACTTTTTGCCACGATCGGCGGCGGTTGGAACAACTTTGCCAATGCGGCTTACGCGACCATCGCCGGTGGCGGACCCAGTGACCCGGCACTCCCAACCTTCCGCAACAACAATGTCTTTGATGACTACGGCACGATCGGCGGCGGCGGTAACAACCAGGCTGGATGGGATGACGGAGACCCTCTGTTAAGCAATTATGCTACTATCGGCGGAGGAAGGAGTAACGATGCTTCAGCAGCTTATACAACCGTTGGCGGGGGGACACATAATAGAGCACGTGAAGAGTATGCAACAGTTGCTGGCGGTGAACTAAACGAGGCTTCAGGAGGCTTTAGCACTGTGGGTGGAGGGTACGATAATGCTGCCTCTGGTTATATGTCAACAATTTCAGGAGGCCAATTTAATGTTGCCAGTAGTAGTAATTCAACAATTGGCGGTGGGGATAGCAACACCGCCAGCGGATATACCAGCACCATTAGCGGCGGCGGGGGCAACGCCACCAGCGGTATTGCTAGTGCCATTGGTGGCGGAATTAGCAACACCGCCAGCGGTGTTCGTTCAACAATTGGCGGGGGATACTATAACCAAGCCACAGCGGCATACACCACCATCTCCGGCGGCGGGCCCTATGAGCCGGATGCTGACGATCCCCTTTTACGGGCAAACTATGCAACCGATGACTACTGCACGGTGGGCGGCGGCGCCGGCAACCAGGCTGGCGACAATGATGCATACCCCACAAGTGCCACCTATGCCACGGTAGCGGGCGGGCAGGAAAACACTGCCAGCGGTGAATTTAGCACGGTGGGTGGGGGTCAGGACAATACCGCCAGCGGGGCACTTGCAGCTATCCCGGGTGGCTATGGTAATTCTGCCGTGGGAACCTTCAGCTTTGCCGCTGGCACCCAGGCAAAAGCCAACAACCCTGGCTGCTTTGTCTGGGGGGATTCCACCCTGGCAGATGTGATTTGTGATGTTGATAACCGCTGGGTGGCGCGTGCCACTGGCGGCGTGTATTTCTACACGAGTGCTGATTTGAACTTAGGGTCATATATCGCCGCAGGAGACAGCGGCTGGAGCAATGTCAGCAACCGTGAACACAAAGAGAACTTCATACCGGTCGATAATGCTGCCCTGCTGGAGGCGCTGGCAGAATACCCCATCACCACCTGGAATTACAAATCCCAGGACGAATCCAGCATCCACATCGGCATGATGGCGGATGAATTCAACAGCCTGGTGGCGGGTTTGGGCGGCGAAGGCGCCGATTTCATCAACAGCATGGACGCGGACGGTGTGGCACTGGCTGCCATCCAGGGCTTGTATGCTGAGAACCAGGAGCTTAAAGCCCAGGTGGATGACCTTGAAGCACGATTAACCACCCTCGAACAAATGATGAACGCAGGGAATCACCAAAATCACGCCGATGCTGTCCCCTTCCAATGGCTTTTGGGTGTTGGTTTGCTCGTCTTCGGTGGTGTGTACTTTGTGCGCCGCCGGCCCGGAGGTGAATTATGAAACACATCAAGCACAACCTACCTAAAACTCCCTGGTGGGCACCTGCCGTCCTTTTAATCACCTTGCTTGCGGTGGTGCCGGTGCTGGCGCAAACGGGGGGCCTGTTTGATTTGTCATGGCACTCTATTGATGGGGGTGGTTCAAGCAGCGGCGGGGGCTATGCCCTGAGTGGTGCTGCCGGTCAGCCCGATGCCGGTGTGAGTGCTGGCGGGGATTTCACCCTCGCCAGCGGGTTCTGGAGCGGCGGGTTGACCGTTGAAAACCAGGCACCCACGAATATCCAGCTTGACAACAACACCATTGAAGAAGGGTTGCCAGCCAACACGCAGGTTGGCACGCTGACAACCACCGACCCCGATGCGGGCGACATTTTCATCTACACACTGGTCAGTGGCGCGGGTGATTCGGGGAACAGCGCCTTCAATATCTCAGGCGCGCTGCTCCGCACCTCCCAAATATTGGATTATGACCAGCAAACCACCTATTCCATCCGCGTTCGCACAACAGATTCAGGCGGCTTGTTTTACGAAAAAGCCTTCACAATTAATGTGCTCGAAACATCCACCCCGATCTACCAAATCTATTTACCGCTTATCGGGCATTAATCACGAATGCCACACAAGGGAGGCTGCCATGGTGTAAAACAGGCAGCCTCCCCCACCAATTAAACTTCCTGGTGCAACCTGATCAACGAAATGCTTGCTTTACAAAATCAAGCGCCCAATCAGGAGTATAATTTCACCGTAATTTTGCAGTTTCATTTGCAACCGCGCAAAGAATCCAGGCAACCTTGGGCACAGACGTTCTTCCAACCCAAAATCACGTTGTAAGCCCTGAGAAAGATCAGAGCAGAACAAATCGCCCAATCAATTGGCCGGTCTGGTTACTTTGCTTATCCCTGTCTCTCCTCTTCCTGCTGATAGCCACCAAGTCTTCCCCGCTCTACCCCCTCAATGACTGGACGGACCCCAATACCTACTTCACCCTGGGCAAAGGGATGATGAACGGCCGGG
This sequence comes from Anaerolineaceae bacterium, assembly GCA_016841365.1. Lineage (GTDB taxonomy): Bacteria > Chloroflexota > Anaerolineae > Anaerolineales > Anaerolineaceae > Brevifilum. The sequence goes on along the minus strand of JAENZI010000001.1, from coordinate 327,567 downwards.
TGCCCTACCGTGACCTCTTTGAACACAAAGGCCCTTTGTTGTTTTTCCTGCACGGGCTGGCTTACACGGTTTCCCACACCAGTTTCTTGGGGGTGTATCTTGTGGAAGCGATCGCGTTCACCCTCTTTTTATACTTCAGCGTCAAAGCCCTTTCCCTCTTCGTTCATAAACAATACGCGTTGTTGACCCTGCCATTCGTCACAGTTGCCGTGTTGAACATGCGCAGTTTTGCCCATGGCGACACCGCCGAAGAATTCGTGCTGTCGTTCCTGGTGGCGAGCCTCTATTACCTGCTCAAATACTTCAAACAAACCGACCCAATACCCCTGCCCTTGCACGTGTTTCTCATCAACGGCATCCTGGCTGGCTGTGTATTGTGGATCAAGTTCTCATTTTTGGGCTTCTGGATCGGCTGGTCAGCGGTGTTGGGGTTGAGCATGCTGATCAACAGGCAGTTCCGAGAGGCTTTACTTGCCGGCCTGGTGTTTCTCGGCGGGATGCTTGCCGCGTCCCTGCCGTGGCTGATCTATTTCGGCCTCAACCGGGCATTACCCGATTTCTTCGAGACCTACTTCTTCCTGAACCTGTCGATCTACACCGAAAGCCTGTCCCTCAATGGAATCCTCCGCACTGCCCTGCTTTCATTCCGCCGGCATCTCTACCTGAATCCCATTTCCGTCAGCCTGATGGTTTTGGGCGCCCTGGTTTTTCTGACCCATAAGAAATTCATCAAAAACGTCTGGCACCGGTTGGGGCTGCTTGCCTGCATCGGGGCATTGGCATTGGGTGTGTACAGCAATGGCAAGGACTATATTTACTATTTCCAGATTTTCTCACCTTTCATCATCCTGGGTTTGATCGTGCTGGCAAATCTTTACGCAGAATCCTACGGCAAAATCAAATCAAAAATCCTCTTCGTGGTGCTTTTGTTCGCCCTCATCGCCGGAGGTTTTGGTTACACCCTCCGCTTTAATCGCAATGCCTACATGCTGGATTGGCAAAAAGCGGATATGGTTCAATATCAATTTGCTGCAACCATCAACCAATCCGAAAATCCCACACTGTTAAATTACGGGTTCCAGGATGGCGGTTTTTACACCGTCACCGGGATCACGCCCAACGTCCGCTTCTTTGAAAAGTACAACCTTGATTACGCTGAATTTCCGCTCAATATGGACGAGCAAAATCGCTATATCAAAGACCGGCTGGTGGAATTTGTTGTCACCCGGCTTTCAGCGTCTGAGCCTGCGGAAAACCTCCCCATACCCTACCTGTATGACCATTACCACCTGATCCAGCAGCAAAACCAATTCTTCGGCGAGACGGAATACACCTACCTGCTGTTCAGGCAAACAGCCCTCCCCTAAATGCACACGATTTTAGTCATCGTTTGATCTGACAACTTTTCCGCGCCCTGCATTGGCTTTATAATACAATACAAATTGATCACTTTGTGCTGATCAGAACGCAAAAACCTTTATGTCCTGATTTGGATTGAGGCTTTTACCAGCACCTGAAAGGATAATTATGGAGAAAACAATCGGCGTCGGTTTTTTAGGCTCTGGCGGTATTGCCCAGGCACATGCCTACGCGCTGGATGCCTTGAAATTTTATTATTCTGATGCGCCAAACATCGAAAAAGCCGTCGTGGCTTCTCCCACCCGGGCTAATCGTGAGCGTTTTGCGGCGCGGTTTGGCTTTCAGGAAGCCATCGCACCAGAAACCATCTGGGGGCGGGAAGACATCGACACCCTCTACATCCTCGGGCCGAACCCCACCCATACGCCGCAGTTGATCAAAGCCGCCAGCCTCCCCCACATCAAGCGGATTTATGTCGAAAAGCCCGTTGGGACCACCCGGCAGGATATTGAAGCCTTAGAATCACTCGATCAATCCGCCCATGGCAAGTTCATTATGGCGGGTTTCCAATTTCTCCACAAATCACCTTTGCGCCAGGCACTTGCCCATTGGCAAAGCGGGGATTTTGGCGAATTGGTGCACTTCAGGGCGGAGTATCTGCACAGCAGCTATCTCAACCCGTCTTATCGCCGTCAGCACCCTGAACGCCTCCTGCAAATCCCTGAAAATGGCGCTGCCGCCGACCTTGGGTCGCATGTGCTCAGCCTGTTGACCGCCTTCCTCGGAGAAGATCTAAAAGTCCTCACGGCAAAAGCCAGCGGACGCTTGCCGGACGTACCCGAAAACACCGATCTATGCACCACCGTCATGCTTGAACAACCGCAGTCAGGTGCAATTGGCACCCTGGTTGCCAGCCGCATTTCTGCTGGGACGGGTGACCAGCTCTCCCTGGAATTGCGCGGCTTTAACGGAGCCATCTTGTTCGATACCGCTCAGCCCGATTGCTATCAATCCTACCTGCCGGATGAAGGGTGGCGCAGGCACACGGTTTACAGCGATTACCTTCCCGCCTCAAAATCCCCCTCCGATTATGTGCCTTCCGGATGGCTGCGTGCAATGGTGCACAACCATTACTTATTCCTGGGCGGTGACCCAGGGATAAGTGCAGTCCCGGATCTCGCGCATGCCATCATCGTGCAGCGCTTGCTGCAGGATATTGCTGATTGTATCCTCTCTGAATGAAATCGTTTATGATCGCTTTTTACGTTGCTGTGTCCGCCTGATCAGGGTCACCAGGGCGTCGCCATCGTAAAGCACCATCGGCTTGCCCTCAGCCCATTCCAGCGCCTGGGCAGTAAAACTGCCGGTGGTGATCAAGTACGCACGCTGCGCCCCCTCATGCTGCATGGTGCCGAACAGATCCCGCACGATCGGTTCGCCGACCGACCCGCTGTAGCGTTTGCATTGCACCACCCACTTCTCCCCTTCATTTGGTGTGACGATGATATCCACGCCGTGATCCGAACTTCCACCCAAAACCTGCGTTTGATGCCCATACGCCTTGAACACTTCTGCGACGACCCTCTCAAACTTCTCGGGTGAAAGCGCCAATAACGCATCAAGATTTTGCGCATCCGAAAGCCTGATCCGGCGTTCCTGGAAAGCAAAAATTATCCAGCCAATCGTCACACTCCCGCTGAGCACACCCAGCCCTGCGAAAAGCAGATGGTCCAGGCCAGGCGGCATGACCAAAATCGGCTGCCCCCCTTGCCAATAGATCAGCCCGAGAAAAAGTGCCCAAACCATCCACCCGATAAAGACCCACTTCAGCCATAACCGGATCCTGTGAAGAAAAGGAGTCCCGCGTAGGAACAATTCCCTGACACCAAAGAAAATGATCAGCGGCCAAAAAATATACAGAAGGGTAGAAATGGCTACAAGCGCCTGCACAAGAAGAAAACCTCCGGACTTAAACAAAAAAACCGGTCGTCACCAGGATGACAGACCCTGATTTTGTAAATTTTACCATGTTACCCTCCCCGCACATCTTCACAAATGGGTAGACCATGGCAATTCTCGGACGAAAATGCAGATAAGTTTATCAACTTATGCTAAAATTGAATTATATGGAACCTTTTTGAACCTTACAACGTCCATAAAAGAGATAATCAATCGTCAAGAAAGAAATGGATGGTATAAAATGAAAAAATTCTCAATTTTCACACTTGTTTTATTAGCGCTGGTTCTATCAGCCTGCAACTTCCCCGGTTTTGAAGAAACCGCAGTTCCCGAGCAATCGGATGATGCAATGGCGACTGAAATCTCGAAAATTCTGACCGGCACGCCCGTCGAGATTCAACCCTCCGCCACAATGCCGGTGGAAGAAGAGGAACCCACGCAGCCCGTTGAAACAGAAGAGACTCAACCACCCGCCACAGCGACACCCGAGCCTGAGGAGGAAGAAGAAGAGGAAGCAACGCCTACGCCTGAACCCACTGAAACCCCAACGGCTGAACCAACAGAAACACAAGTCGCTGACACCGATCCTGTCCTCACTTTAGGAGACCCTGACTGGGTGGATAACATGGCCAATGGTGACAATTGGGCAACCGGTTACAGTGATTACACCAGCATCAAATTTGAAGACAGCTTCTTAAAGCTCAAGGCTGAAAGCGATATCGACGGCTGGCGCCTCTCCTGGCCTTACCTTGAGGACTTTTACCTTGAAGCCAAACTGCAAACACCGGAATGCGATGGCAGTGATCATTTTGGTCTGATGTTCCGTGTGCCTGAGAATTCAAATGCCAATAAGGGCTATTTGTTCGGGATCACCTGCGACGGCAAGTTTAGCTTGCGCCGCTGGGACGGGCAAACCATGTACTTCCCGGTGGGTGCAACCGCCAGTGATGAGATCAACGCCGGTGAAGATGTTGTCAATACGCTGGGTGTGATGGCGGATGGCGCCAAACTGAGCCTTTATATCAACGGCGTCAAAGTCAAAGAACTGACAGATGATGCCTACCTGGCAGGCACCTTCGGCTTCTTTGTCGGCAGCGACAATGTCGAAGACCTTGAGGTTTGGGTAGACCAGATTCGCTACTGGGAACTTGATTAGTTAATCAAACCCCTTAAATGCAAAACAGCGGTCAATCAATTGACCGCTGTTTTTTGTTTGATTATCTGATCGCTAAATCAAGCCTAATTTCTTACCAACTTCTTCGAAGATCCCCAGCACCTGATCGAGCTGTTCTTCCGTATGGGTTGCCATATAGCTGGTACGCAGTAACTGGCGCCCGGGTGATACCGCAGGCGAGATGACCGGGTTCACAAACACCCCGTGCTCGAATAGCATCTTCCAGGTCAAGAACGTGAGGTCATCATCCCCGATGATGATCGGGATGACCGGTGTCACAGAATCCCCGGTGTCAAAGCCCAAGTCCTGGTAGGCTTTGCGCATTTTTGCACCGATTTCATTTACACGTGCAATCCTTTCAGGCTCTTCGCGCATCACCTGCAGTGCAGCCAGGGCTGCCGCAGCGTTGGCAGGCGGGATACTGGCGCTGAAGATCAGGCTGCGCGCATGATGCTGGATATACTCTACAACATCCTTGCTGCCAGCGATAAAACCGCCCAAAGAAGCAAAAGACTTGCTGAACGTGGACATGATCAAATCCACGTCTTCGGTCATGCCAAAGTGAGCAGCCGTTCCCCTACCGCCGCCCAAAACGCCCATCGCATGGGCATCATCCACCATCAACCGCACGCCATATTCCTTGCACAATGGGATGATCTCAGGCAGCGGTGCAATATCCCCTTCCATGCTGAACAGGCCATCCACCACCATCAATTTGCCCTTGTCTTCAGGCAGGCTCTTCAATACCCGCTTCAGGTGATCCATATCATTGTGGCGGTAACGTTCAATTTTCCCGCCGCTCAAGAAGGACCCGTCCACGATGCTGGCGTGGTCTTCCTTATCGAGGATGATGATATCACCCCGTCCGACCAATGCGCTGATCGTCCCCAGGTTCACTTGCATACCCGTTGAGAACACCAGGGAGGCTTCCATGCCCACCCAATCTGCCAGCTCTTCTTCCAACCGTTCATGCAAGGTCATATTGCCATTCAAGAAACGTGAACCAGTGCAGCTTGTGCCGTAGCGTTTTGTCGCCTCGATGGCTGCTTCGCGCACTTTTGGGTGTGTTGTCAGCCCAAGGTAATTATTTGAACCGCACATGATGATGTGGCGCCCATGATAGATCACTTCGGTGCCTTCATTTTCATCCAAAGGGATAAAATAAGGATAAATCCCGCTAGCTTTGGCGTCTTTAACCGTGGAATAACGAAAACATTTTTCAAAAATATCCATAATGCCATCCTCTACATTAGAAAACGAACAACAGGGCTGATTATACTAGAAAAAAGTGTCTTGAAACCGTAACGATATAGAGATCAGCATAATCAACATCATTAACCGTCGCTGACCTTATGAGTTGCGTTTGGCTTGCACCTCATCTATAATGTTAATGATAGACCCTTCTCATTACAGGAGGTAATCCCCATGAAAAAAATTTTACCCCCCACCATAACATCCTTGATTTTACTGGTTCTTGCAGGCTGCAACTTATTCACACAACCGACACCTGAAACCGAAGGGTTGATTGCGACCCAGGTATCCATCGTCCTGACTGAAACGGCAATCGCCCTCCCCCAGGAAACGCAGCCCGTACCAGCCGACACGGCAGCACCACAACCTACTTCAACGGCAACTATGATGGAATCAACATCAACGCCCACCTCAACGGCAACTACCACGGAAACACTGACCCCGACCCTGGATCAGAGCGACCCTGCCACCCAGTTGGGTTCGCCAGCATGGGCGCAAGATTTCAGCGGCACAACCAGCGCATGGGATTTTGAATCCGATCAGGCGACGTTCAAAACCGAGAATGGCTACCTGAATTTAACCGCAAAAGCCAACCCCAACTGGCATAGCTGGTATGTATCCAGCCCAAAACTGACCAATGCCTATGTCGAAACGACTTATGACATTTCTGGCTGCTCGGGTTCTGATCGGTTTGGTTTAGCAGTCCGTGCCAGTTCCGACGGGCAAAATTTCTATTTCATCATGCTGACCTGTGACGGACGCTGGGGCTTTTTCCGCATGGAACCAGATGTGAACATCCAGCAGATTATCGGTTATCAATCGGCTGAACCGCTGCAAGGTGATGCCCAGGGGCGACATCGGGTTGGGATCTGGATGAAGGGCAGCGCATTCACGTTCTATATTGACGGCGAAGAAGTCGGCACTGCCACAGACACCGCTATCACAAGTGAAGGCTACACCGGATTCCTGATCGCCTATGCGAACACCAATGGCTTCACCGTCCGAATTGATGAACTTAAGTATTGGAATGTGCCTTAAGTAAACTAACTGACCAGTGAGAAAAAAAGACCTGGCGCCAGGTCTTTTTTTATATTTCACACTTGTTCAAATCCGCATTTTCGTCTATATTAAACCCATATTTGGAACACTCCATATTTGGAGCACTCCATATTTGGAGCAATCATGAAAGGCATTATGGAAATCATCCAATTCAATCCATCAAACCGTCGAAACCGCAGGGACTTCATCCAATTCCCCTTTACGCTCTATCAAAGCACACCTCAATGGGTGCCGCCGATCAAAATGTCCATGCGCCAGATATTTAAACCCGGTTACCCATTTTATGATTACGGAGAAGCCGCATTCTTTCTCGCGCGTGATTCTCAAGGGCAGGTCATCGGCCGGCTCGCCACAGCCAATAACCATCGTTATAATGAGTTCCATCAAACCAAAACCGCCTTCTTCTATTACTTTGAATGCATTGATGATCAGGAAGTGGCAGGCGGTCTCTTCGAGCGCGGCTTTGAATGGGCGAAAAGCCAGGGATTAGACCATGTCCTTGGGCCGAAAGGCTTCACTGTGCTGGATGGCTTTGGAATGCTCGTCGAAGGATTCGAACACCAACCCGCTTTTGGGCAGGCTTATAACCCTGCCTATTACCCGCAATTAATCGAATCCCTCGGCTTCACCAAGGTGAAAGACATCCTCACAGGTTGGGTTGACCGCAATACCCGCTGGCCAGAAAAGGTGCTTAAAGTTGCTGAAATTCTTGAGCGCCGGGGATTCTATGCCCCTCTTTTCGAAACAAAAGCGGAACTACGGGCTTTTTCGGACGATTTAAAACATCTCTACAACGAATCGCTGGCGGAACCTGCGGGCAATCCGCCCATTACCGACGAAGATATGGATGCAATGGTTTCACAACTGTTGTGGATTGCTGATCCACGCCTGATTAAGATGATCTATAAAGACAATCAACCCATCGGCTGGCTGCTTCTCTACCCTGATATCGGCAGAGCATTACAGCGCACGAAAGGCCGCTTGTTCCCGTTTGGATGGCTGCAGATAATGAAGGAAAGCAAATCCACACATTGGGTTGATATCAATGGTATCGGAATCATAGAAGAATACCAGCGCACTGGTGTCACAGCGATTTTGTTTAACGAAATCTATAAAAGCTTTCAGAATATTGACCAATATCAATATGCTGAACTGCTCCAATTCCGCGAAGAAAACGCCAAAAGCCTGCTTGAGGCATCTAATATCGATATCACTTTCCATAAGAAACACAGGCTCTATGAAAAGCACCTGTGATCTTTACCTATTCCAGTTATCAAATAAAAGCTGATTGGTGAGAATAGATCAGATGATAAACAAATGCCGGTTGTTGTTCTTCCGGCATTTTGATATATTGACATTGGCACATCATCCCATTCTTTTGCATAATCAATTCCTGCTTGTAAATTAGCCGTTTGTCGTTTATCATACTGGTATGACCACTTACCAGAATGAAATACATAACACACCAAATTGGACGCCCATTCAAAGGCCAGCAGAAGTTGTCGAATCGCGCCTGGTCGAGGCGATCCTGCAGGGCACCTTCCCCGTCAACAGCCACCTCCCTGGCGAGCGGGAACTCGCCGAATTGCTGGGTGTCACCCGCCCCACGCTACGGGAAGCTATGCAGCGATTAGCTGTTGATGGCTGGCTCGAAATCCATCACGGCAAACCCACCCGTGTGCGAGATTACCTTAAAGAAGGCAAATTGGGCGTATTGAACACCCTCTCAGAACACCCTGAGCACCTGCCAAACAATTTCATCCCGGACTTGCTGAATGTGCGTCTCGCTATGGCGCCTACCTATACGGCGTTGGCCGTCGCCAATCACGCCCCAGCCGTCTCAGAACTGCTGGAAGGCAGGCATTCTTTACAAGACTCACCTCAGAAATTTTCCGAGTTCGATTGGCATTTACAGCACGAGATCACATTGCTCAGTGATAACCCGGTCTTCGTGATGTTGTTGAACAGCTTTAGAGAGCTTTACTTAAATTTAGCTCCTAAATATTTTTCAATCCCTGCTGCCCGGACGCACTCCATGCAATACTACAATGCGCTGGCAATTGCAGCATCAGAAAAAGATTCCCAAAAAGCCAGAACGCTGACTGAAGAAATTATGCAAGAAAGCCTCATATTCTGGCGGCAAACAGATTATCTATAATCGATCGGAGGAGCACATGAAACGTATTCAAGGTTGGGGTAACACGTCTACGGATTATCCCGTCCCGGAACCTGCAAGAGCCTATCTTGAAAATGTGGTCGGGAAACCTCACCGCTTAAAAAATGTTGAGATTGAACAACTGATCCGCAAAATCCCAGAGGCCGACCTTCCTTCCCACCCACGCATTACAACAGACCATGAAGAACGTCTGAGGCATGCCCGCGGCCAGTCACTCAATGATTGGATCGACATGTACGATGGCCTGGTCAACACCTTTCCGGATGCGGTAGCGTATCCGCAATCCGATTCGGATATACGCGATTTGTTGAAGTTTGCCGAAAAACATCAGATCAACCTGATTCCCTATGGCGGGGGTTCCAGCGTCACAGGTCACCTGACGCCGCCCGGAGAGGGTTTGCCCACGATCAGCGTGGACCTAGCAAAAATGAACCAGCTTTTGGATTTGAACGAGAATAACCTTGAGGCAACCTTTGGCGCTGGCGTGAGTGGACCGCAGCTCGAAGAGCAGCTCAAACAACATGGCTACATCCTCGGCCACTTCCCACAGTCCTGGGAATACTCCACCTTGGGCGGCTGGATTGTCACACGCTCTGTCGGTCAGCAATCCTATCACTACGGGCGAATTGAACCCCTATTTGTCTCCGGACACCTGGAATGCCCTGCAGGACCTTTAGATATTTTGCGGGTGCCGAAAAGTGCTGCAGGTCCCGATTTACGCCACATTATCCTCGGTTCAGAAGCCCGGATGGGCATCCTGACCCAGGCGACAATGCGCATCCGACCGCTGCCTGAGGCAGAACATTTCTATTCAGCCTTCTTCCCCAATTTTGAGATCGGCGCTGAGGCGGTCCGTAAAATTGCCCAGGCAGAATTACCACTATCCATGGTCCGATTAAGCGATGCGATGGAAACCGAGACCACCTTCCAGCTTTCCGGTGAGGAGAAATTGGTCTCGCTTGCCAAAAAAGGCTTGAACCTGTTTGGGCAGGGCGATCAGCGCTGTATGCTGATCTATGGTTTAACTGGCAGTCGGGCTGAAAATCGCCTGGCAGACCGGCGGTTGGCGCACCTGGTGCGATCGCATGAGGGCATGATGGTTAAGTTTTACTTAGGTGAAGCCTGGATGGAAAAACGATTTCTGACGCCTTATCTACGCAACACCTTGTGGGATTTAGGTTATGCCCTTGACACACTCGAAACCGCCCTCCCTTGGGATAAGCTGCCCGAAAGCCGCACAGCGATCCTCGATGTCATCCGGGATGGGTTGGAAGACGAAAATGAACCTGTGTTGGTGTTTAGCCATATCTCACACGTTTATACCAATGGTGGTTCACTGTATATCACCTACCTTTATCGTCGAGCGCAAGACCCTCACCACACGCTGGAACGCTGGCAAAAACTGAAAACAGCCGCAAGCCAGAAAATCGTCGAGCTTGGCGGGACGATCACCCACCAACACGGCATTGGTATTGACCACAAGCCTTATCTCCCTGCAGAAAAAGGGGCTTTAGGGATGCACATCATGGAAAAGGCAATTTTAGAGGCTGACCCGCATACCATCATGAACCGCGGCAAACTAATGGACATTAAATAAATTTGGAGTAATTTATGCTGAATAAAACCTGGCGCGAGAAAACCTGGTCTGATCTTGACCAACCGTGGGACATCATTGTTATAGGCGGAGGGATCACCGGTGCAGGCATTTTCAATATGGCGGCACAAAAAGGACTCAGAGTCCTTTTATTAGAGGCGCGTGATTTTGGGTTTGGGACTTCCAGCCGCTCATCAAAGCTTGTGCATGGCGGCATCCGCTACCTGAAAAACCGGCAATTCGATGTCGTCAGGGAATCGGTCAAAGAACGTGAACGATTAATTCGTGAATCTGATGGGTTGGTCGATCCGCTTGCCTTTGTCTTCCCTGCATATCAGGACAGTGAGCACGAAACGAATATGATGAAACTCGGCGTCATCGTATATGACCTGATGGCACCCAAGTGGCAGCACAGCAACCTCAGTCGAGAGGGTGTCAAACGTGCCCTGCCGGCAATCGACGGCCAAAATCTAATAGGCGGCGTTCGGTATTATGACTCCCGGGTGGACGATTCACAATTGGTGTTGCGCGTCATCATGGACGGTATCCGTTTTGGCGGATCAGCCATCAATTACGCCAGGGTTTGCAATTTAGTCAAATCAGAAAATGGCCGGGTCGAAGGTGTAATGGTCGAAGACGCAAGCGGGATGCTGCAACCGACGCAGATGGAGATACGCGGCGGTGTAGTGATCAACGCTACAGGACCCTGGTCAGACGAGATGCGCACAAACATCAATGGCCAGCCTAAGCTACGCCGACTACGGGGCAGCCACCTGATCTTTTCACAGGATAAACTACCCATCCACTCGGCAGTGACCATGCTGCACCCACGCGATAACAGGGCATTGTTTGCCATCCCTTGGGAAAACCGTACGATGATTGGCACCACCGATCTTGACCATGACCAGTACGAAGATGAAACCCGAATCACACGCTCGGAAGTGGACTATCTTCTGGAAGCCGCACAGCATACTTTTCCGGCATTCCCGGTGGATGATGAGGACATCATCTCAACATTTTCGGGTTTGCGCCCGGTGATCAACACCAATGCGCCTACACCGTCTAAAGAGTCGCGAGCCCATGCCGTTTGGGAGGAAGACGGATTGGTCACCGTCGCTGGCGGCAAATTGACCATCTTCCGGGTCATGGCTGCAGATGTGCTCAACTTTTGCAGTGATCGTCTGCCAGGAGAACCCAAATTCGATCATCGGGCACCTTGTTTTATCCATCCAAAGCCAGCAAACCGCCAAGATGCGACTGACCCGGATTGGATCATGATGGCTGGCCGGCTGGGTAAAGATGTCGACACTTTCTTCCAAACTGCCAATCCAGACCATCTCCGCCCCATCAAGCCAATGCCGCAATTTTGGGCTGAATTAGCATGGGCAGCGGAAAACGAAGCCGTGGTTCACCTTGATGACCTCCTGCTTCGTCGAGTGCGCATGGGGATTTTGCTTGAACACGGTGGCCTGGACAAAATTGCCGCGATCCGCGAGATCATCCAGAAACCCTTGGGATGGTCTAACCAAACCTGGGATGAAGAAATTGAGCGCTATGGGTCTATTTGGAGAAAATATTACACCCTCCCAGATGCTTGATCTTTTTCTGGCTATAATTAGTGTAAAACATTAAACATCTTTAACCAAATTGGCTTGCCCTTGACGGCTAAGCCCTCCGGAGGCAATCATGACGGGCGAACACATTCTGGCGATCGACAACGGCACACAAAGCGTTCGGGCATTGATCTTCGACCTGAACGGGAATCTGATTGCGAAAAAGCGCGTTCCCATTCAACCGTACTACTCAATAAATCCCGGCTGGGCTGAACAGGATCCGCAGGTATTTTGGGATGCTGTCTGCCAGGCTTGCCAGGGATTATGGGCGATGGAAGGTGTCGACAAGCAAGCCATCGCCGGTGTTGGATTGACCACCCAGCGCTCAACTGTCATCAACCTGGATAAAAACGGAACACCTCTCAGGCCTGCAATGGTTTGGCTTGACCAGCGCCGTACCGAAGGCCTTGACCCGGTCGGCGGGTTGTGGGGCCTTCTTTTCAGAATAGCAGGTATGCGTGACACTGTGCGCTACCTTCAGGCTGAAGCCGAAGCCAACTGGATCAAGACCCACCAGCCAGATATTTGGGAGAATACCGACAAGTATGTTTACCTGTCTGGCTACCTGACCAATAAATTGATCGGGAAAATAATTGACTCTGTTGGGTGTCAGGTCGGCTATATGCCCTTTGATTATAAAAATCAGGATTGGGCAAAGCCCTCTGATTGGAAGTGGGATGCAGTGATGGTTGAACCCGAGATGCTTGTCGACCTGGTGAAACCGACTGAGCACTTAGGATACATTTCAAAACAGGCTGCTGAAGCCACCGGCATTCCGGAAGGTTTGCCCTTGATCGCAACTGCAGCAGATAAGGCAACAGAGGTGATTGGTGCAGGCTGCCTTGAACCTCACATCGGCTGCATCAGTTACGGGACAACAGCCACCATCAACACCACTCACAAAAAATACACCGAAGTCATCCCGCTGATCCCGCCCTATCCAGCGGCAGTCCCTGGTGCATATTCACTTGAGGTGCAAATCTATCGCGGTTTTTGGATGGTAAGCTGGTTCAAAGAGGAATTCGGACAGGCTGAAAAGCGCGAGGCTGAACGCAGAGGCGTGGAGGCAGAGGTCTTATTTGATGAATGGCTGCATACCGTACCTGCTGGTGCAGAGGGATTGGTCTTGCAGCCCTATTGGTCACCGGGTTTGAAAATCCCAGGGCCGGAAGCCAAAGGGTCCGTGATTGGGTTTGGAGACGTGCACAGCCGGGCGCATTTTTACCGCGCCATCATTGAAGGGCTGGCTTACAGCCTGCGGGAAGGCGCGGAGCGCACCGAAAAACGCTCACACATCCCGATCACCGAGCTGCGTGTGGCAGGCGGCGGCAGCCAAAGCGAGGGGGCACTTCAGATCACCGCAGATGTGTTTGGCTTACCAGTCTACCGTCCGCACATTTACGAAGCCTCCGGGTTAGGCGCAGCGATCGATGTGGCGGTTGGCTTGGGCTTGCACCCCGATTTCCAAACGGCCGTCGATGCAATGACCCACCTGGGAGACGCCTTTGAACCTAACCCAAAAAACCACCAGATGTACACGGATATTTATGAACGAGTGTATATGAAGATGTATGGGCGACTGAAACCTTTGTATAACGAAATCCGTGAGATTTTAGATCAGAAAAAGTGTCACAAAACAGATGATGTAGAAAGCTAAATGATGAGGAAGCTTATGGAACCAAGTGAAATCTGCCAACAAATCACCTTCCTGCATTCCAGCGATTTAAAAGTCACAAAACATTTTTACAACGGCTTGCTCGGGTTAGAAGTTGTCCGGGACCAGGGCACCTGTCTGATATTCAAAGTCACTCCTTCAGCGTTCCTCGGGTTCTGTGAGCACATCGAAGCCCTCCCTGCCGGCCGCAGAATAATTTTGACTCTGGTCACAGAGGATGTAGATGAATGGTATCTCCAGTTAAAGAAGAACGGGGCATCCATTGAAGAACCGCCCAAAGCGAACCCCAAATTCCAAATCTATCACTTTTTCCTGAAAGACCCTGATGGATACTGGATCGAGTTTCAAAGATTTGATCACCCCCTATCAGGCTGATATCAACATATATCTATCAATCTGTTTTCACTAATTATCTCCAAATACTAATACAAATGGAATAAGATTCTCTTGTTCGTTAGCTTGATGATTTTCATTGAAGAAATGATTTTTGCGAGAAAGAATGGCTATACGAATATCGTTTGGCCGATAATTTTTCCACAACTTGCTAACCACACCATTCAGACTGATTTTTGCAGCAGGTATAATGAGTCAGGCAATACAATAAATATAGGAGGTACTGGCAATGCAAAAATGGAAACTAATCATCCACAGAATCATCATCGGCTTGTTCATTCTGCAGATCATGTATGGTTTCTATATGGTCTTTTTCGTTGTTGGTGGCAACCGCTATCCTTTGTTTTTGCGTGCTGTCGAAACCCCCATTGAGGTCATCCTCAAACGCCGGCTATATGCCATTGAAGCCTGGATCGCCTTTGCTGGCCTGACAATATATCTTGCATTGACAGAATTTCTGCCGCAAAAATTGCGCCAACTCCTGGACCATTAACCTTACACATCTATGTTCATTGTAGACCCATTCCTAAAATGAAGCCCGTTAAAAACTTGGTCTTTGACCTGGGCAATGTGTTGATCGACTACAACCCGCGGCGTGCGGTAAATAAAATCGTGGCAGACCACACAGAACAAGAATTTCTTTACACAACCATCTTCAGATCGGCTTATTGGAAACAATACGACCAGGGCTTAATCACATTTGATGAACTAGACAAGACGCTGACAGAAAACCACCCCCAATATGCACACCAAATCAACTGGATCCTTAACAACTGGTATAAAGACCAACCTTACCTGCCGGGGATGTTCAGTCTCGTCTCAAAACTAAATGCCGCAGGGTATCCGTTGTACTTGTTGTCAAATGCAAACCCGAGCTTTTACACCTTTGCCCCAGACCTGGATATTTTGAACCTTTTTATTGGGATAACCATTTCATCGGATTTAAAATTGCTTAAGCCCGATAAAGAAATTTATGACCGGTTTTGTGAAATCCACCATCTTCATCCCGATGAAATCTTATTCATTGATGATCAGCAAAAAAACGTCGATGGGGCAATCGCGGCTGTTTGGAGAGCTTATCGATTCACCAATGCCTGCGCTTTACAAAATGCCCTGGAAGAACAATTTCACATCAAGATCTAATCAGCAGATCATTACGATAGAAATCCTGCAAGATTGTCATGAAAATCAGTCAGAAATTCACCTTTGACATAGGCAGCAGTTATAATAAGTAAGGTATGCGATACGCGAATCGGTTCCTTGATTGAAAGGTTTTACCATGTTCAAATTTGGCATTATGGAAATGCAATTAGAGCAGCTCGTTCCATCAAACATTACGGGACGGGATGCCGTCGAAGGCATCCTAAATTTTGACCGCAGTCAACTGGTTTGCGGCCTCGCAAAACAGGGTTTTCAGCACATCGAGTTAGGCGGCGATCTTGGGTTGTTCTTTCCGACCGCGTATGAAGAGAAAAATATTCAGCGCTTGTCAGCCCTCAAACAAAACCTTGACCTCTCTTACACGCTTCACCTGCCAATTTGGTCTGTGGAACCTTCCACACCATTAGAGCCTGTCAGGTTAGGCTCTGTCGATGCGATTTTAGAAATCATGGATGCCGTCGAACCCCTTAAGCCCGAACTTTACGTACTGCATGCCACCGGGGCATTAGCCGCAGAATTCTATCGCATGGACCTGCCTCCTGCCGCAAAATCCCTCGCGCTCAAACAATTCCAGGGTGGCGCAATCAGCTCGATTCAAACGATACTGGAAGAAACGGGCATCGATTCCCGCCAAATCGCAATCGAGACTATCGAATTCCCCTTGGACCTTACATTGGAGATTGCGGAACTGCTTGATCTCTCTATTTGTTTAGACACTGGCCATGTTCTGGCGGGTTTCTCTGGTGAGGCACCGTTAGAAGATGCCCTTACTGCTTGCTTCCCCCGCCTGGCAGAGATACACTTGCATGACTCCCTGAATTATATGAAAACAGGTGAGCTGGGCTATGGTAAAGACCATCAACCCCTGGGAACAGGCGACCTTGATTCTAAATGGTTGCTTGACCATTTATTAAAAGTAAACTTCGATGGCCCAATCATTTTTGAGCTTTCCCTACAGGGAGCCCAAACCTCGCTATCACACCTTCGCAGCACAGGAGCAATCACGTGACCGAATTCTCACTGCCTTATGGCAAGACAAAATTATCTTTCCGCATCCCACAAAACTTCGTAACTGACGAACTTCTGCCAGAAGAAGTTCATCCCCTTGAGGATGTTGAATCAACCCTCAGACAAGCCTTCATACACCCCCTCGGCAGGCGGAAACTGGAATCTTTTGCGGACGTGCACTCAATTGGAATTGCCATCAATGACAAAACACGCCCTCTTCCTCAACCCAACCCGCTTTATGCGCTGATCGACCACTTGCACTCGCTGGGCTTTGACCGGGACAATATCACCCTGTTCGTCAGCTCAGGCACCCACGCCCCAATGCCGCCATCTGATTTAATCCTGATCCTCAGAGAAGACATCATCGAAAATTATCAGGTCATCGTCCATGATTGCGATCAATCACCAATGACAGACCTTGGGACGACCAACCACAAAACGCCTATCAAAGTCAACGCAGATTTTTTCAACTGCGATCTCAAAATTGTCGTCGGCAACATCGAACCGCATCACTTTATGGGCTTCTCGGGCGGGGTTAAGACCGCAGCCATCGGGCTCGCTGGTCGTGAGACAATCAACACCAACCATGCCATGCTGAAACATCCTCAGGCAAAATCGGGGGTTTTTCACATCAACCCGATGCGCCAGGATGTTGAAGAAATCGGTCAGAAGATGGATATTCACTTTGCGCTGGGAACCATCCTGAACGAGGAAAAACAGATTTTAAACGCGTTTTTTGGCGATCCAGCACTAGTGATGAAATCAGCCATCCCCCTCATCGGGGAGATTTTTGGTGTGACAGTCTCCCATCCTTACGATTTGGTGATTGCATCCCCCGGCGGAGCCCCAAAAGACATCAATCTGTATCAAGCACAAAAGGGGCTGACTCACGCTGCACGCATCACGCGGGATAACGGCTGGGTGATCCTGCTGGCAGCCTGCCCGGAGGGTTCCGGCAGTCAATCCTATGAAAACTATGTTTCCAAGGCGGAATCGCACCGTTCAATCCTGCGGGATTTTGAAGAAGGCTTCTTTAAGATTGGACCTCACAAAGCGTTTCAAATTGCGAGAGAAGCTGTCAGGCTGAATGTGATCGTTGTTTCAGACATTGAACCGCAAACGATCAAAGATTGGAAACTAACCCCCAGCACGCCTGACCTGCTCCAGCCGCTAATAGACTGGATGCTGGCAAGACTATCCGATGAGGCGCGGATCGCTGTGATGCCAGCCTCTACCAGAACCATGACCGAGGTAAAACATGCCGAATAAAAACTTTATGAAAAACGCCCATCTAGAAGGAGATGATATCAATTGGCAGGGCAATAACACCGGCGTCCTCCTGATCCATGGATTCACCGCCACAACCGCCGAAGTTCGCTTGATGGCTGAGAAATTGCATTCAGCCGGGTTCAGCATTTCAGCGCCGCTCCTCCCGGGACATGGCACCCACCCCGACGACCTCAACCGTGCCACCTGGCATCAGTGGCTGCAAAAGGTCAAGCAATCCTATGAAACGCTCTTACGGCAATGTGGTCAGATTTATGTCATAGGTGAATCGATGGGCGCGGTGTTGGCAATCGAATTGGCTACACAGCACCCAGAAATTGCCGGGCTTATGCTCTTTGCACCGGCAATCAAGGTTAAGAACCTGTGGTTTTCCAAATTGCTTTCGCTCTTCAAACCTCATTTAGAAAAAAGCGGCGATGATGACGGCCTTCCGTGGAAGGGGTATACCCTCTATCCTCTAAAAGCGGCGGCAGAGATGTATCAGATGCAAAAGCATGCACGGACACAGCTCGGCAAGATCAAGCAACCCCTACTGGTTTTCACCGGCGCTTATGACACCACGATTGCACCCGATTCCGCAAAGATTATCCTCGGTGGCACCGAGTCGGTCCATAAATGCCACCTGCACATGCCTAAAAGCAGTCATGTGATCCTGATCGATCAGGAATTGGATCAGGCGTTTGAGCATGCCTTAGCCTTTATCAATGGGCCTAAGTTACAAAAGCCTTAGTCTCAAAACTAATAATTTTGTATTGATTGACAGGTGTTAAGCTTCACGGTACACTTTATTGTTCGGGAACAAATCAATTCGCAAACCTCACTAACGTGACTTCAACGGAACTGCAAGATGTTTCTTCATCTTCTGGTGCCTATACATAACTGCTTTAAGGCAAAACATCAGTCACCCAGACGACTTTTGCTGATTTTCGAAATTGGAGAGGAATGCCTGTGTCTAAAAACAAATATTATGATCTTGATATTACTAAAACGCTGACAAAGAACCGCCTGTTCGGTCTCTTGCGTTTGATGAAAGGCTATCATTGGCTTTATATCATCGCCATTATTGCGCTTGCCGTCTCAACTGTCTCGCGAACCGGCATCTCCCTGGTTTTGCAGCGATTCATTGACGAAGTTGTCATTGCGGGTGATTACGGCTCACACCTGGTCATTATTATCCTGATATTCATCGGTTTAGCGCTCTCCCAGGGTGCTTTCGCCTTCATCTCCGGCTGGCTTTCTTCAAAAACGGCTGAATCATCAACCCGGCGCTTACGCAATTTCCTTTTTGACCACCTGCAGCGCCTGCCCTACGCTTACCATGCTGAATCCAAGACAGGCGATCTGATCGCACGTTCCACCTCTGATGTGGATGCGATCAACCGCTTTTTCGGCGAACAAGCAATCGGCATTGGCCGCATCCTGCTGATCTTCATCATCAACTTCACCGCACTTCTCCAATTAAACACCCGCCTGGCTTTATATTCCGTGATTGCCATCCCGATCATCATTGGTGTATCCATTTTCTTCTTCTCGCGGGTCTCAAAAGCCTATGAGGAATACCAGGAACAAGAAGCGACACTCAGCAACAGACTGCAGGAGAACCTGACAGGCGTGCGGGTGGTCAAAGCTTTTGCCCGCCAGGGATATGAAAGCTATAAATTCGATAAAGAAAATTGGCAGAAATTCCGCTTAGGCAAAAAACTATTGTCGATTCACTCTCTCTTCTGGCCTGTTTCTGACATTGTGTGCGGCGTTCAAATGCTGGCGGCTTTTTTCCTGGGCGCAATCATGGCCTTAGAAGGCACGATCACCGTCGGTACATATATGGCTTTTTCTTCGCTGGTGGTATGGATCATTTGGCCAATGCGCAACCTGGGACGGTTGATCGTCCAAACCTCGACTGGTATGGTCTCTTACAGCCGTGTTGCTGAGATGCTTAAGCAGGAACGTGAACCCCTGACCGATGGTGAATATCACCCCGAAGGTAGTGTGCAGGGTGAGATCATCTTTGACCAGGTTTATTTCGAATACGAAAAAGACAACCCGGTGCTGCAAGATATCAACTTCACCTGCAAACCTGGCGACATCATTGCCCTGCTCGGTTCCACGGGCTCTGGTAAGACCACCCTGGTAAACCTGCTGCCCCGCTTCTACGACCCCACCAGTGGTGTAATCACCCTGGATGGTGTGGATATCACCAAGTATTCCCGTAAATATTTACGATCACAAATCGGGATCGTCGAACAGGAACCCTTTTTGTTTTCACGCACCATTCGGGAAAACATCACTTATGGTGTCCATCGCAAAGTTACTGAGGATGAGATCATCCAGGCTGCCGAATTCGCCGCCATCCACGATGTGATTGAAGAATTCCCGAGAGGATATGACACGCTGGTTGGTGAGCGCGGCGTGACACTTTCCGGCGGACAAAAGCAGCGTGTGGCCATTGCCCGTGCCCTGCTCAAGAACCCCCGCATCCTGATTCTGGATGACTCAACATCCAGCGTGGATACCGAAACCGAAGCGCAGATCCGAGGGGCGCTGGATCACCTGATGCAGAATCGCACAACCTTCATCATCGCGCACCGCATTCAAAGTGTGATGGATGCCGATTTGATCCTTGTGTTCGATCATGGCAAAATCGTGCAGAAAGGCACCCACGAGGAACTTATGAAACAAAGCGGCATGTATCGGGATATCTTTGATATCCAGACACGCATCGAAGTTGAATTAGAAAAGGAAATTTCAAGTGTCAACCTATAACGAATTAGAAGAAAAGGAATATGGCAAACTGACAAGCCACATCTTCAGAAGGGTGCTCGGGTTGTTGAAACCGCACTGGAAGTGGGCAGTGGGTTTCCTCCTGTGCATCGCACTCGTTTCCATTATTGATTCCTACACCACTTTCCTCAGCAAGCGGATCATTGATGAGGGCATTATCGCCGGCAGCCGTGAAGCCATTGTCAGGACCATCATCATCTACGGCAGTTTGATTCTGGTCCAGGCTGCATCAGCGTTTGGCTTTATCTATCTGGTCGGTGTCTTGGCTGAACGCGTGCGCTACGATTTACGCAAGCAGATGTTCAACCACCTGCAGCAGCTTTCGCTATCCTATTTCAGCGAAACACCTGTCGGGTGGATCATGTCACGACTGACATCCGATACCGAACGCCTCTCAGACTTGTTAACCTGGGGCATCCTCGATGTCACCTGGGCAGTGATCAACATCGCCACGGCTGCCATATTCATGTTCATCATCAATGCCAATCTGGCGCTGATCGTGATCATCATGCTGCCCATCCTGATTTTGGTTGCCTTCCGCTTTCGCACCCGGATCCTCTACTACTACCGCCAATCACGAAAAATGAACTCGAAGATCACGGGCGCATTCAATGAAACCATCACCGGTGTACGCGTGATCAAAGCCCTCTCGCGTGAAGAGGACAATCTAGAAGAATTTTCCGAGCTGACGGATGGCATGTATCACGCCAGCTTCAAGGCCGCCTGGCTGTCCGCCCTATTCCTCCCCACCGTTCAGGTGATCAGTGCGCTTGGTTTGGGCGTTGTCCTTTGGCGCGGCGGGATGCAAGTGCAACTCGGTGGCATGACCATCGGCGGTATCCAGGCTTTTGTGTCCTATATCACCTTCATCATGTGGCCCATTCAAGATATCGCCCGGGTCTACGCACAGATGCAAAACGCAGTTGCTTCGGCTGAGCGCATTTTCGGCCTGATCGACACCGAACCGGATGTTAAAAACCGGACAAATACGATCGAAACCGAAACCATAGAAGGCGACATCCGCTTTGAAGATGTTCATTTTTATTACGAAGAAGATGACCCCGTGATCAAGGGTTTGAGCTTCCACGTCAAACAGGGTGAAATGGTGGCGCTGGTAGGGCCGACGGGCGGTGGAAAGACGACCATCGTCAACCTGCTTTGCCGGTTCTATGAGCCAACCCGCGGTAAGATCTACTTCAATGATGTCGACTATCAGGATATGAAGTTGGAGGACATCCAATCCCGAATTGGCGTGGTGCTGCAGACCCCCCACCTGTTCTCAGGCTCAATCCGCGATAACATCCGCTATGGCAACCTGACCTCGACAGATGAAGACATCGAAAAAGCGGCGAAACTGGCCGGTGCGCACGATTTCATCATGCAATTTGATCGAGGCTACGAACAGGATGTCGGCGAAGGCGGCAACCTGCTTTCCGTCGGGCAAAAACAACTGATCAGCATTGCTCGGGCTATCCTGGCACAGCCAGAATTGTTCATCATGGACGAAGCCACCAGCTCGGTGGACACCCTCACTGAGGCCCTCATCCAGCGCGGGATGGACCGCCTGATGGAAAATCGGACAAGCTTTGTGATTGCCCACCGCCTTTCCACCATCAAACGAGCCGACAAAATAATCGTCATCGAGGATGGGCATATCCAAGAAATGGGCACCCACAGTGAACTGATCCGGAAGAAGGGCAAGTATTACAACCTTTACACCCAGCAGTTCCGCCATGAACTCGAAGCGCAGTATGACATTCTCAACAAACCTCAGCCGGTCGAGTCCAGTTGATGAACAAGATCGTTGCGTAAGGATAAAAAAAATAAAAAGCAACCTTGATTAACAGGTTGCTTTTTTGATATCATTTTTTTATACGATGCACCGGATTATCTCTTATTACGGGGAAAATCGGAAATTTTCACGTTATAATTAAACAAAATTTAGAGGTGGTTCATCAAAATTTAAACATCTCTTTCCCCACATTATCACTGCCCGATCAGTGGAGGATACCATAGCAGATCTCGTCGGAAAGACCCTGTCAAATCGTTATCATGTCGTGGAATTTTTAGGCCGCGGTGGCATGGCGGAGGTATATAAGATATGGGACTCCGACCGCATGATCCACATGGCTGCGAAAGTCCTCCTCAAATCTCTTGCGATGGACAAGATTTTCTTACGCCGCTTTCAGCGCGAGGCTGATGCTCTGGCAGGGTTGCAGCACCCGAACATTGTCCGTTTCTACGGCATGGCGCGGGAGGAATCCCTGGCTTTTATGCTGCTTGATTTCATCGAAGGCACCACCCTTCAGGAAGTGATCTTCAATCAAGGCGCAGGGATAGACCCCAATCAAATCCTGAGCATCATCCGGCCCATTTGCAGCGCCCTCCATTACGCCCACCGCCAGGGTATGGTCCATTGTGATATCAAGCCCGGCAACATCATGATCAACCAGCAGGGTCAAGCGCTCCTGACAGATTTTGGCATTGCACGAATGACAGATGCAGCGACGGCGACCATGGTCGGGTTTGGCACACCTGCCTACATGGCACCCGAATTGATCCTTGGGCAGGACCCGACCCCCGCAAGTGATATTTATTCGCTGGGCATTGTCTTATTTGAGATGGTCACAGGGGGTGAAAGGCCATTCACCGGGGAGCGAGCACCGATCACCGGTCCCATCAGCGAAAAAGTGCGCTGGGAGCAGGTCAACCTCACGCCGCCAGCCCCCAGGTCCGTTAATCCCAATATCACACCGGCTCTAGAGACAGTCATCCTGAAGTGCCTTGCTAAAGCGCCTGAAAAGCGTTATGCATCCACATTAGAATTTGCCAACGCGCTCGAAATCGCGCTGGAGAATTTCCTTTACACCCCTGTTAATAAATCACCTCAGCCACAAATAACGGTTCCACAGCATCCAAAATCCACAGCCTATCGTCCTCAAAGGATCGCTGAACCTGAGCGATATCAACCAGCCGGCTTACCTGACATAAAAAAGCCAGGGGATAAATGGCTCTTTGCATTAGGATTAATAATTATTCCGTTGGTTATTGTTTTAATCTTGCAACTAACCAGGGGAAAAACTACAATCTCTTCTCAACCCCCACCCAATAATGCAGCTGGCTTTCAATCTATTGCTGAGTCTCCAACACAACGGATTTTAAAAACCTCTGGTCGGTTAGAGGAGCTTTACCAGTTTGAGATAGTCTTTTCGGAAGTGATTATTTATATTGAAGAAGATGGTTCACTCTCACTAAATTATGTCTATGATTTCGATATCGATCCATCCTCAGAGCCAATTCAATATATTGATATCAGTTTGCCCTCTGAAAGTTTTGATTTGAAGTCAATCCAGGCAGATGTAGACAATCAACCCATCACACAAATTGAGAAATCGCCGTTTGTCAACAACGGTATCGCCCTTGATCTTGACTCAAACGCAATTCAGCCAGGGGAGTCTGGGCTTGTAAATCTTTGGATTTCGGACATACAAAACGTTCTTAATCCTATTTATCAGGGGGGTCAGGATAATTACATCGGTATCAGCTTCACTCCGAACTATTTTAGCACCCAATACGATCTAAGCGTTTCAACTGAATATGCCGTCACAGTCGTCTTGCCTCCAGGTGTCAGCGAAGAGGAAGGGATTTATTATTTGCCTAACAATTGGCCCGGACAATCCGGTCCTAAAGACATTGGCCGCACGGCTGACGGCCGGGTTTATTATTACTGGTTTACAGATAATGCAGATTTGCATTCCAAATACACCTTTGGTGCAAGTTTCCCGGCTGAATATGTGTCTGAGGATAAGCAAGCAATTGAATTAACACATACACAAGCAATAACGCCAACAGACACAATGCGTTTAACCGCTAAGGATGACGCTGATTTGGTCTTCGTTGACGCAGGCTGGTTCTTGATGGGGAGTGAAGAGCAGGATGCATGGGACAATGAAAAACCTGAACACAGTGTTTATTTAGATTCCTACTGGATCTATAAATATGAGGTCACCAATCAGCAATTCGCCGCTTTTGTGGATGCCACAGGGTACCAGACGACGGCGGAGCAAGCGGGTGAGAGCTGGGTGTTTACCGGGACAAAATGGGAAGAAATTAACGCTGCCAACTGGTCCGCACCCAGAGGTCCAGGGAGCAATATTCAGAGTTTGGATAATCATCCCGTAGTGCACATGAGCTGGTACGATGCCTCGGCCTATTGTGCTTGGGCTGGAGGGAGGCTCCCGACGGAAGCCGAGTGGGAGAAAGCAGCCAGCAGTCAGGAAAACCTCAAGTACCCCTGGGGTGATGCAGCCCCAAATTGCAGCCTGGCAAATTATAAAGGCTGCATCGGGGGAACCAAACCGGTGGGTCAATATCCTGCAGGTGCAAGTCCTTATGGCGCGCTGGATATGGTCGGGAATGTTTGGGAGTGGACAGCAGACTGGTACAGCAACACTTACTACAACGTTTCACCAGATACCAACCCACAAGGACCTCCCGATGGTACACACCGTGTGTTGCGGGGCGGGTCCTGGGCAAGCACAACCTCAGAACTGCCTGTCTCTGGCCGCTTTCGAAATCTGCCAACTTATACCGACGATAACGACGGCTTTCGGTGTGTCATTGATGCAAACAATTGATATCTCGATCTAAAGCATCTAAACTCATTGGAAGATTACGCCAATCACGTTTTTTGGATTAAATCTCAGGCTTTATAAAATAAAATATCGATTAGAATATTAAATTATATTAAGCGTTGAACCATTGCATCCCAATCATTTTTTCTGAGTGGGATGGGATATTAATCATAGGGCAAACTGTTATGGCAAATCTGATCGGTAAAACACTCTCCAACCGCTACCGCATCGACAGCGACCTCGGTAAAGGCGGCATGGCCGAAGTCTATAAAGCCTGGGACACCAAACGTTCCACTTATTTGGCTTTGAAAGTCTTACGGCAGGACCTTTCTCAAGACCGTGTTTTCTTGCGCCGCTTTCGGGCAGAAGCGCAGACACTGGAAGCCTTACAGCATCCCAATATCGTCCGTTATTACGGCATCGAAACGGACGGCATGACCGTCTTCATCCTGATGGAATACATCGAAGGCACAACCCTGCAGTCCGAGATCTTCCGTGCCAGGGGCAAACCTCTCAACGAAGCCTTTGTCACCCATGTGATGCGCTCGGTGTGTTCAGCCCTGCATTTTGCGCACCAGCAGAATCATGTCCACTGCGACATCAAACCTGCAAACATCATGATCAATGAGGCGGGTGAGGTGAAATTAACCGACTTTGGCATCGCGCGCATGACCGATGCCGCCACGATGACCATGGTCGGTTTTGGCACACCCGCCTACATGGCGCCAGAAATGGTCAGAGGCGAATTGCCTTCGATACAGAGTGATATCTATTCCCTGGGGATCGTTCTATATGAAATGGTCACCGGCGGCGAAAGACCTTTTACCGGCGATCACGCACAGGTCACCGGCACAACAGGTGCCAGGGTGCGCTGGGAACAGGTGAATCTCACACCGCCCTCACCACGGCACTACAACCCATCGCTTTCACCAAAAATCGAAGCGCTGATCATGAAGTGCCTTGAGAAGAACCCTGCAAACCGTTATCATAAAGCACTGGAGTTGCTCAATGCGATGGAGCTGAGCTTGATCGCTCCTAATGCCGTTCCACCACCGCCCAAAAAACAACCACCCGTCTCCCAGCCGGCAAACCCGCCCGTTTTCAATCCGCCAAACACCCCCCCTCAGCCTCAAAAACATGTTGGCTTTCCTATATGGGGTTACCTCGGCATCGGGATAGCCGTGATCGCCCTGACCATCGGCCTTGGCAGTGCTTTCAGCGGTGGAAGAGGCGCAAATATCCCCCAGGTGATACCAATCTCTCAACAGACGCGTGAAGAAGAACAAATTGCGGGAGCCGATGTCTTGCCGGTGGCTCAAGAAAACCAACCCTCAGTACAAACGGCAGCGCAGAATCCCACCTCCCCGCCAGCAGTAACCCAACCGCCGACAAAAACATCCGCGCCGACCCAAACCCGTGCGGCGACCTCAACCAAGCAGCCCACGACAGTAACCTCGGGCTACATCACACCCACGCCAAAGCTGTTTTGGCCGTTGCCGAACTGTGCTGCCTCCCAACTGCATATCGGTGATTCAGCCTTTGTCTCTTACACTGGCGGCACCAATAAACTGCGCAGTGACCCGGACACACACCCAACCAACAACATCATCGGCGAGGTACAGCCAGGTGAAGTGCTGGAAATCGTGGGCGGACCTGCCTGTAATTATGGCTGGATTTTGTGGGAAGTGCGCACAACCCGCGATAAAACAGGATGGACGCCCGAATCAGATGGAAAAGAATTTTGGATCCTGCCGCTCACGACCCGCCAAATATGCGGCGGCGCATTGCCAACCCGCCTGGTAGAGGGCAAAAAAGCTAAAGTGATGGAAGAGCCGGACCTGGCGAATTTCATCAGAAAGGAGCCCAGTCTATCGGGCGAAATCATCGGAAAAATTCAACCCGGAGATTGGATGACGATCCTCGAGGGGCCGCGTTGCGCGAATAATGCAAACTGGTGGCGGGTAGAATCAATCCCACCTGGTCTCACCGGCTGGACCATGGAAGGAAAGGATAGCACCTACTATTTAGCACCGCAGCCCTGATCGATGCACAATCGAATGCGAACACCTGCCACAACACGAACTTTATTTACCTGATCAGACTTGTGCATAGCGGATTGTGCACTTCCAGCCGTAAAGCAAATCTGTTATGATTGGGACGTTCAATCTGACAATAAAAGGAAATTTTATGCACATCACCACGAAATCTAACCTCCCGCCCGTGCTCGAAAACCCAAACGGTGAAAATATCCAGGAACTGCTTGGCAACCGGGCTGGCGGGATGCCGGGTCACAGCCTGGCATTGATCACGATCATGCAAGGCAATGCTTCTAAGCCGCATTATCATAAAATATCGGAGGAATCCTATTTTATCCTCAAAGGTGAAGCCGTGATGAAGGTCAACGAACAAACCTTTGCCCTCAAACAGGGTGAAGCGATACTGATCGAACCGCCTGAAGTTCACCAAATCTCTAATGAAAAAGAAGAGGATCTTGTCTTTCTCGCAGTCTGCGTACCAGCCTGGTATCCGGAGGATTCTTTCGAGGTTTCACAGGATCAGTTTGCATGAAATTTGCTGTTAATTTTTCCAATCCCCTCATTCGCTTGCTTGAAGCGCGTGCTGTTGAAACGGATTTGATCAAGTGCCCGGATTGGGTAGGCATGCTGCAAGAAGCCCAGCCTTATGGCCCGATCACCATTCACTACGATTTAGAAGCAGGGCTGGGCAATACCTTCAAAGTAGATTTTTCTCGAATAAAACGGCTGAAAAAACAAACCAGCACGCCCCATGTCAACACGCACCTAGTGACTCCCCGTTATTTTGACCCCGATCAACCTGGTGAAATCCGCCATATCAACCAGCTCTGGCGTGACGAAATCCAGACCATGATTGAGCATCTTGGGACGGAATCCGTTGCGCTGGAACACTACCCCTACACACCAACGACTCCCTACCTTCGTCCATCCGTTGATAGCAAAATTTTTTCACAGGTGATCACTGACACCAACTGCATGTTCCTGCTCGACCTGGCGCATGCAAGGATCACAGCGCACACGCTTGGGGTAAATGTCAAAGATTACATCCAATCCCTGCCGACAGATCGCCTGGTGGAGATGCACATCACAGGTATCAAGCCATTCGGTGGGGTGTTGACAGACCACTTTGAGCTGGATGACACCGACTGGTCACTTCTCGACTGGGCGCTCAAGCAGATCCGCTCAGGGGAGTGGAGAAAACCAGCCGTGGTCGCCTTTGAATACGGCGGCGTCGGGAATAGTTTCGTCTGGAGGACAGATATCAATGTATTACAAACACAAGTCCCCAGGCTTTATGAAATGGTGCACAACTGAAAAACCCACCCATTGTCTACAACAAATAGTGAATTTTCCCAAAGTTAAAGCGGCTGTGATATCGCTGTTATTTTGTCAGTTAATCAGTTTCAAGAGGTAAAACAAATAGCTTCGAAGCCAGCGCCAATCCTAATATGACTTCCTGGCCGCCTGCCACAACGCAGACGGTGTCATTGTATGGCATAACCTCTTTGACGCGGATCTCCGCACCTGGCATCAGTCCCTTCGCTTCAAGAAAAGATAATGCTTCATACTGGTCTTCAAGGCTTTCATGGATGCGGCGCAGCACCACCACAGTCCCCGGTGCAACATCACATAGCGCCCAATACGCACGTACATCCTCTTCAAACCCGGGCAGCGGGTTGCCGTGGGGGCAGAACCTTGGGTCTTCCATTTCAGATTGCAGGCGCTCTTCGACTTCTGGCGACAGACTGTGTTCAATCTGATGGGCTTCTCGATGCAGTTCCGAAAGGGGGAGTTTGAGCACGCGTGAAAGCATCCATTCGGTCAGCATGTGCCGTCGGATCACGCTTTCCGCCATACGCTGCCCTTCAGATGTCAGAGTAATGTCACGTTCTTCACCGATCACAATCCAACCATCACGGCTCATCCGCTTTAGGGTGGCTGTGACAGTAGGTGCACTCACATCGAAGGCTTCAGCCAAGCGTGCGCCAATCACGCGCTCGCCATCTCTGGCGAGGGTATAGATCAGTCCTAAATAATCTTCAACCGTAGGGCTTGGGCGCTCTTGCTCGTTCATTTTCTAATCCTGTCCCATTAAATCTTGTTTTCATTGTAACCGCTTTGATCTTAACGTCAAGAAATGGGAAAATAACCTTATACAAACGCCAATAGCCTATTCCATTATATTGATTTTACAGGTAAAATTATGAAAATTATAAGAAAGGAACCCAAAATGGCAACATTAGGTCAAAAATTACGTGAATTAAGACACCAAAAAGGCTACAAACTCAATGAAGTCGCGGAAGGCGCAGATCTTTCCATCTCATTCATTTCACTGATCGAACGCGATAAAGCATCAATATCCGTAGAAAATCTTAACAAATTAGCAAACTTCTATAATGTGCGGTTGTTCCAAATCTTTCAAGATATCGAAGAGGAAGAAGCTTTTATTGTTAAGGCGGACCAAGTCCTTGATTGGAACAGGTTTTCACCTTCAGATCAGCAGAATCTTTTCCTGCTCTCCCCTGAAGACAACCTGACATTCAAAGCAATTATGGCGCAAATTCCCCCTGCCCCACACAACAAAGTGATCCAATTGCAAAAAGGTGAAACCTTCATCCTGGTCAAACAAGGTGAACTCCTCATTGAGCTGCCCAACAAGAAACCAATCCGGTTATCGGTTGGCGATAGCGCGCACCTGACAAGCTTCAAAGGCACTGTGTTGAAGAATGCCAGCGATGATGAACCGCTGAACCTGCTGATCGTTGCTTCCGCTACCACCCAGCACCTCGACCGACAGGGCAATACACTTTCATTCAGCGAAATCTCGTAAAAGTAACAAGAGTGGCATATCTTCTCGCTCAGTGCTTGCATTGACGGAAATTGAGTCAACACAGAACGCCAAATGATTAACCTATAGGGAATCAACTGATCCTGCCTCAACTGCAGGATCAGTTGATTCCAGTTCTCAATAAACGCCTGCTCACCCAATTTTTGTTTATTTCCGATTGATTTTCATAAAAAATTGCTCTAAGAATTAACTTGACAAAGCCAATCATATATTGTATTATTTAGATACAAATTGTCGTGATTCTTCCTCCAGAGGAATCATATGTAAGACCAACAAGATCTTACAGTCTCCACAATATTTCTCTCCCTAAGTGAAAGAACCGCTCAACCCCGGGCGGTTTTTTCATTGTTTATGGGTTAGACCACACTCCGAATTTATCTTATTTCCCATCATATACCAAAATCATTTACCTTCGGGGATTGTAAATCAGTACGCAATGATATAAAATAGAATAAATACACACTTAATATAATTCCTGCCGAGTTTACATCTAAATATTTTCCATTATTTCCAGTTTGCCCGCGTGTTGGAACTTCTTGGTCGGTGCATTCGTCTTATGAGTGCTGCAATCGTTTTATTAACTTCTAACAGCAATATTAAATTGGGTGATTTTCATATTTATCCAAGGAGGATAATATGTCAGCAAAAATTTTTCGCCTAATTAGCATAATATTGGTAGCAGTATTACTTTCTTCATGTCAGAACAATGCAGATATGCCCAACCCAGCCTCTGTCTTCTGTGAAGAAAATGACGGCAAACTCGAAATCCGCACGAATGAGGATGGCAGCCAGGTGGGTTATTGCCTGTTCGAAGACGGCAGCGAATGCGAAGAATGGGCATTCTATCGCGGCGAATGTCAACCAGGAGATAGCCTGACCCCAAATGCAGACATGCCCAACCCAGCCGCAGTCTTCTGCGAAGAAAATGGCGGCATCGTAGAAATCCGCACAAGCGAGGATGGCAGCCAGGTGGGTTACTGCTTATTCGAGGATGGCAGTGAGTGTGACGAATGGGCATTCTATCGCGGTGAATGCAAACCTGGCGACAGCCTGACACCCAATGCAGATATGCCCAACCCGGCCTCAGCCTACTGCGAAGACAATCAAGGGACATTGCAGATCGTTACCGATGAGTACGGCAGCCAAATCGGCCTATGCCAGTTCGAGGATGGATCTGTCTGTGAAGAATGGGCCTATTATCGAAACGAATGCCAGATCGGCGGGGCTTATGCCTTATCAGGCACAGATGACGCTGGCTGGCAAATCTATGAAAATGAGGATTTAGGTTACCGTCTGCACATCCCCGAAAGCGCGACTGTCACATCACAAGGTGACCCAAATATGACCATTACCATCCAGGGTCAACTGGAGGATGACGAATATTGGCCGGTGATATTCTTCAACCATCCCACAAATCGTCCGGAATATACATTACCTGACGGCGCCGCACTGGAAGACTGGCTTGAGCAAAACGAGTTATTGGTGGGTGAACGTCAAGACGACATAACGATTGCAGGAGAAAGTGCTATTCACCTCCGTCAAAACACAAGCGAACAAGCCTACCCTTCAGATCTGTTCTACTTCGCGAAGACCGGCCAGATCTTCAGCATTGTGATTCTGCACACAAATAATCAAGAAGACTGGGCGCTTTATGAACAATTTCTAAACGCGATTGAGTTTGATTAGCCATTTTTCGCTTTGACCTGAGAAATTGTGATCTCTCAGGGTAAAATTTCATCCTTGGAAATCTCAATTGATGTTGAATGAGTGATCCAAGACAATGAGAAACAATAAAAAGATGGTCTTATACACAAGAAATAGGGCCATCTTTTATTTTAATAACAATTCTTTTACAAAACCTTACTGAACCTTATTTTGATATATTGACTGTAGCGTGTATAATTTACAGGCTATGAAATTATTATTACGATTTGCTAAAAAGTATACATGGGCCTTGGTGATCACGATTATCAGCATGTTGATCCTGGTCGGTGCCCAATTATTGATCCCCTGGCTGGTGCGGACCCTGGTTTCACTGGTCACTGAACAGCAGCTTTCTCCAGAAACCCTTTCGACCGTTACAAGGTTGACTCTGCTGGCATTAGTGACTTTTATGGCACGCGGCGTCGTGCAATTCCTGCGCAGTTACATGGCGCACATTGCCGGTTGGGGCGTCGTTTCTGATGCTCGTAAATATGTTTACGAGCACCTGCAGCGGCTCTCCCTCCACTTTTATGAAGATAAACAGACTGGGCAGTTGATGTCACGGGTGGTCAACGATACCGACCTGTTCGAGCGAATGATCGCCCATGCGATTCCCGATGTGTTCGTGAACATCATCACTTTTTTCGCCATTACCGCTGTTTTGGCAAGCCTCAATTGGCGCCTGACACTCTACAGTATGGCACCTATCCCCCTTGTGATCATCTCGCTGGTTGGGTTTGCTAAAGTTGTCCGCCCAGCGTTTCGTCGCCGGCAAAAAGAAGTCGGTGAATTAAACGCGGTGCTCAACGACAGCATTGCTGGTATTCGAGAAATCAAAGCCTTCAACCGCGAAAGTGAACAGCTTGAACGCGTCGAATTAGGGATTGAAAGATATCGCTTATCCATGCTGACAGCGCTACGGTTGATGGCAATTTTCCAACCATTCATTGATTTTTCCACCTCTATCGGCCAACTGGTGGTGATCTTTTTTGGCGGTCAAATGGCTTTGCAAGGTGTTTTGCCAGTGGCAGACCTGGTGGCCTTCTTCCTTTATCTCGAAATGTTCTACCAACCCATCCGTGCGCTTGGCATGTCGTGGGAGCATGTTCAGGAGGCAATGGCAGGGTTTGATCGGGTGGACGAACTTTTATCGGAGGAACCTGAGGTTGCTACACCTGCCAAACCAGTTCCCTTACCCGCCAATATCCAGGGGCACCTGCAACTCTACGATGTCAGTTTCAGCTACAGTGATGGCGAGACGGTGCTCGAAAACATCAACCTGGATATCCCGGCATCGAATGTAGCGGCACTGGTCGGCCCCACAGGTGTCGGAAAATCAACTCTGGTCAGCCTGATACCAAGATTCTACGATGTGAAAACCGGTTCGATCAAACTCGACGGGATTGATATCCGCAATATTGAACTGGAAGAATTACGCAAGAACATCAGCATCGTTCTGCAGGATGTCTTTCTCTTCCATGGATCTGTTAGAGAAAATATCCTGTTTGGCAACCCGAAAGCGACGGATGCAGAAATCGTTGAAGCGACCAAAGTAGCAAACGCATACGACTTCATCATGGCGCTGCCAGAAGGCTTCGATACCATAATCGGCGAGCGCGGCGTTAAACTTTCGGGCGGTCAACGCCAGCGTATCTCGATAGCTCGTGCTGTGCTGAAGAACACCCCTATCTTGATCTTGGATGAAGCGACCTCATCTGTGGACACGGAAACTGAGTTGCTGATCCAGCAGGCTTTGGAACGCTTGATGAAAGGCCGTACCACCATCATCATCGCACACCGCCTCTCAACCATCCGCAACGCCGACAAGATTGTCGTTTTAGAAGGCAAAGAGATCGTCGAAATGGGCAAGCATGAAGAACTACTGAAAAATGACGGCTTGTACCAGCGGCTTTACACCGTGCAAGAAAAACTTTAACTTTGAAATTTAAAAAAAGAAACGCTGAGGCACCAATCCTCAGCGTTTTTTGTTATCGGATCGGCATGATCGTTTGATCATTCTTTTCGATCAAAATAAATTCAACCTTACCGCGGGTCAGCTCTGCCATTTGTTTTTTAAAAGCTTCCAGGTGCTCATTCGCCAACCGCACCGTCAATGTCACATCCGCCCCAAATGCCTCATCGCTCACCAAACCAAAATAATTGTGGATGATCAACTGCGTCTGTTCATATAAGGCATAAGGGATCACAAACATCAGCGTGGTTGTAGAAACTTTTTTCGCCAGGGGCAGATTCTCTATTAACAGCCTGACACTATCACTGTAAGCGCGCACCAACCCCCCTGTCCCCAGTTTCGTTCCGCCAAAATAACGTGTGATCACGATCGCAATATCCCCCAAACCGCTGCCCTGCAGCACTGCCATCGCTGGTTGGCCTGCCGTCCCTGAAGGCTCACCATTATCAGAACAATGTGCCACGGTTGAGCTACCATGCCCAATCAAGTAAACGGGCACGTGGTGGCTTGCATCAGGATACTTTGATTCAATTTCTGCAATAAATGCTTTGGCATCATCAACACTGAACACTGGTGCAGCATTTGTGATAAAGCGCGAATTCTTCTCGATAAATTCAGTTTCAATCCGTCGGGCTGGGATCAATTGGATGTCTGCCATAAGATTAACCTGTATCCAAATCAGTTCAGGAATTATTCTACCCCAACAGAATTAAAAACCCACTATAGCTAAAAGTCCACAAAATTTCGATAGTATAAAGAAAAAACGGCTCATAGATTTGAGCCGTTTTATGCCCCCACGGGGATTCGAACCCCGGTCTTAGCCTTGAAAGGGCTACGTCCTGGTCCCCTAGACGATGGGGGCATATCAATTAAGCGAAAGAAATTCTACCATCCAATAGGCATACGGTCAAGCAGGAATTTTGTAGATTATGGCTCAATCACATAAATATTACCGCCGCTCATCCCGAAATACACTGACGATTCACCATAGCCGTCAGCGATCGTCAGAAAGCGGTTGTTCAAATTTTCATAGCCGACTCCCCGCCATAAACCGCCGCCGTTGAACGAACGATACAGGCCATCTGAGCCGGCCGCCCAAACGATATTCGAAGCAGTCGGGTCGACTAAAACGTCATTGAGCACTATCCCCGAAAGCCCTTTTGAGGACCATAAACCGCCAGCATTGTCTGTGCGATACATGCCGCTATCGGTTGCAGCATAATACTTGCCCGGGGCTATCATATCCAATCCGAACACATCAACGCCAGAATGCATACCTGTGTTGGTCATTGTCCACCCATAACGGCTGTTGTCAGACGCCAAAATGCCTAAACCAGATATGCCGGCATAATGCGTATAAACCGATTGCGCAGGGTCCACCAAAAAGTCGTAAATATTCCATGATGTAACCCCGGACTGACTCCAGGTGGCACCATAATCGTCGCTTTTCAAGATGCCCTGTCCGGCGGTTCCAGCCACCATTCTTGCCGGATTTGCAGGGTCAATACCAATGCTCAGAATATCAGGGAAGCCGGAAAAAATCTCCATTGTGGTTGGATCATCCTTCCCAACCCGCATCGCTTCGATGTCGACAGGGTCCATCCAGGCATAAGCCGTAGGATGGTCAAATACCGCTGTGCTGGGCGTTTCTGGCACAATATCAAATTGAACCCCCGCAGCACTGATTCCATTATTGACCGAAGACCAGGTCGCTCCAGCGTTATTCGTGATAAAGATGCCTGCGTTTTGTGTGGCAGCATAAATCACATTTGGGTTCCCAGGTCTAAAAATAAGCTGATTGACATTTCGGCTGCCAAGCCCCGTGTTGATAGGCACCCAGCTCTGCCCTGCATTGGTGGATTTATATACGCCCCTGCCAAACGCACTGGCATACAAGATTGACAGCTGCGTGGGGTCATTCAGCACAGAAACAATTGTGTTCGCACGTATGCCAATATAGCTTGGCGCGAAGGACGTGCCGCTATCCGTGCTTTTATAAAGACCGTGATCCAATAGACCCGTGTAAATCGTCGTGATCTTCCCCGCTGAGTCCGCACTTTGCTCATCCAACGCCAGGTCATACACGTAAACATTCGAATGCGCAATCAAACCGCAGCTTGAAGTCGCAACCGGGTAAGGATTGCCTGTGCATCGGTGAAGCCCAGTCGGGGTCGCCAGGTACAGCGCTTTCTGATCATAAGGGTCGAGTTTGAGATGATAAACATACAGCTCTTGGCTCAAAGAAGACCCAAGCGGCGTCCAGCTGGCACCACCATTGGCTGAAATCGCCACACCTTTGCCGTCATACATCCCTGCGTAGATGGTGGAATTATCTGGATTGATGGCGATCGATCGTACATCCTTATAATGAATATTATTATTGACAGAAAACCAGGTGTTTGCCCCGTCAATACTTTTATAAACGCCGGTCTTGTGCATGGCTGTGTAAAGTACGTTGACATTATTAGGGTCAATCGCAACATCATACACATAGTCATCCGCCAACCCGTTGCTCATTCTGAACCAATTTGAACCGCCATTGATCGATTTGTAAACACCGCCGGGATAATGCAAGGTTGGACTGTAGATTGTCGCTTCACGCACTGCAGCGTAAACAATGCTGGGATTATTTGGGTTGAAATCGATTGCGTAAACAACGGTTTCATCCGGCATACCACCTGCCCGATACCAGGAGGCACCGCCATCTTTGCTCTCATACACGCCAAAACGGTAGGCAGAAGCCAAAATGTGATTAGAATTTTTCGGGTCGATCGATAGATCAAACACAAACCCTGCCTGAAAGCCTTCGCTGATGTGCATCCATGTCACACCCCGATCTTCGCTTTTATAAATCCCGTTCCCCCATGTGCCGGTATAGACCACATCTGAATTATTCGGATCAATCTTGATGCAGGTCACCGTCCCGCCAGAAGGACCAATCGAGTTGAACCTGACATCATTTGGATCTACCACAACAAGCGGGAAATAATAATGAAAGCCAGTTTGCGCATCGACGATCGCGCCAGGTTTGACATGCCCACTTAGTACAATCAGGGTTAAAAGCAAAAGGGATAATAAACGGGCAATTCTCTTCACAGATCCTTCTTTCAAAAAATGGGTTCGAATAATGTTCGTCTACATTGTTTGGGGTTCCAGAACTTCCGGCCGGTCATTTTGAGGTGAATTCACCTCGCGTGAAACCGGGAAACACTTCATCTCATCTGCCGGGTAGGGCGACAATAAATCCAACAACGCTGGTGGTTCAAGTTCCTGGTCCAACCATGCCCAACGGGCATCTTCTCCCAGCATCACCGGCATCCGGTTATGATAATCACTCACCAGCTCATTCGGCGGGCAGGTAAGTATTGTGCAGGTGTGCAGTTCACCGCCCTCGGGTGACTGCCAATGCTCATAAAGCCCTGCAAAGGTAAAGGGATGATCGTTCTTCAGTTTAAATAGATAGGGCGTTTTTGAGGCACCCTTTTCTGACGCATGCCATTCAAAAAAACCATCCGCAAGGATCAAACAGCGCCGATATTTAAAAGCCGCACGAAATGAAGGCTTTTCATCAATCGTTTCTGACCGCGCATTGATCATTTTATAACCGATTTTCGGGTCATCCGCCCAAAAAGGGACCAATCCCCATTGGTAAAGCTCAACAGATCGTTCTTGAGCGTCTTTAACAATTGGCACAGGCTGGGATGGCGCAATATTGTATCGCGGCTGAACGATGTGAACAAAAGGTCCCAGGTTCAATAACTCCTGAATTTCTCCAGGGTCAAGCGTAAGTGTAAACCGTCCGCACATAATTAAATCCTTTGAACATAATCGTGCAAAATTCGTACCACAGATTTTATCATAGATGCAATCAGCCGAACTTGATGCAGATCAGAGATTCAACGAGAGTAGCAGCTAACCGCCCAATACAAAAAACACGACCCCCATACCAAACTTGATCACAGCAGCTTTTTCTTGCATTATTTTCGTGATTTTCTCATGCACCTCAATGCGATGATGGCAATCTTCAGAAAAAATGCTCGGAAGGCTCCTGAGATCTGTGAATCTTTCGGAGTGGTTATAGAAGGCAACACCGATTTGTTTTGAATTTCTGGCATTAATTCAATAGCAGCAATAAATCGATGGACAATTATTGCCATACAACAATCAGGAAAATTGTGGCAGTGATGATAAGCAGAAAGAATCGTTTCATATCGCCCGTAATCTTTTCCCGATCAATGGTATGTTTAAAGATCAAAGTGGATTTTCCCAAGTGTGCTTGGGTTTTCTTCCGGTATCAGAAGCAGTAAATATTCAGCAGGTGACTGGCTGCTATTCTTCCATTGATGCTGTTTTTCAGCAAAAAAGAACAGGCTATCCCCCTTTTTGATCAGATATTTTTTACCGTCGACGGTGTAAGTCAATTCACCAGAAAGGCAAAAAACAAATTCATAACCAGTATGCTCGATAAGATCTGTCCCGCTACTTTCGCCTGGGTTCAGGGTGACCACAAAGGGTTGTAAGGGGTTCCCTTCTAATTCAATACCGCAATCTTCAACATGGATACCGTTTAACAGCTTTGTGTCTCTTTCACCAGCCTTGGTATGAATCAGTCTTTTATTACTGCCTAAGGGCTCAAAAAACGCTGTAAGCGGTATCCCCAATGTTTTCGCAAGCTGCTCAAGCGTGCTCACACTTGGAGAGGATTTTTCATTCTCAATCAGGCTCAGGGTGTTCACCGCCAACCCGCTCTCTTCAGCCAGCGCTTTAATGGAATAGCCTTTTTCACGCCGAAGCAGCCTTAAACGCCTGCCCACAGAGACTGACTTAAATCCAAACGACTCAAAAAAAGATGTTCTTTCCGGCTGCTTTTCGTGTTCCATAAATTGTCCTGTCTGTTAGGTTTGACCACCCAAAATTATAGTAACTTTGCAAGGTTTTGTCAATTTTATAATCAATTTACGTGGAATTAAAAAATTCTTAGGACAAGAAGGCAAATTAATCGCATTATTCGAGATTCATATGTAAGCAAAACAATTACTCCAATTTAAGCATTATGATTCTCCTGCAAATGAGATTTAAATCCAAATAATCCTATTTGATGTAAAACAGTCATTTTTTGTTGCAAATAATGAACATTTGTTCTATACTATCCTTATGAATGTTTTGGAAAAATTACAGTTGTTCTCAGCTAATATGGCCTATGAGGTTGCTGAAGACGTTAACCTGACCGCCAAACTAAACGCAGATTGTGACCACCTAAACCAACTTAAGGACCAATTCCCGGTCACCCAGGCGCAATTGCCAAATGGGAAATCAATCCCGCTGCTCAAAACCATGCAGACCTCAGTCTGCGAGAATGACTGCAATTATTGCTGCTTTCGCTCTGGAAGAGACACGCCTCGTGCCAGCCTAACGCCCGATGAATTAGCGCGAGCGATCGTCATGTTATGCGATGCTGGGGTTGCGAAAGGTGTTTTCCTCAGCTCAGGCATCACTGGTGGAGGTATCCGCACACAGGACAGAATCATTGCCACCGCTGAAATCCTGCGGGAAAAATACCATTACCAGCACTACATCCATCTCAAGATCATGCCCGGTGCAGAAAAGGACCAGATCTTTCGAGCAATGCAGCTCGCTGATCGTGTTTCAATCAACCTGGAAGGTCCAAACGAACACAGCCTCAACAAACTGGCACCCCACAAGGTCTTTTTCCATGATCTGCTTGAGCCTTTGAGATTGATCGAAGAAATCCGCAGAACTTTTCCCCCGTATCTTGCCTGGAAGAACACTTGGCCGTCAAGCTGCACCCAATTTGTGGTTGGTGCCGTGGGCGAAACGGATCTCGATTTGCTTCAGACCACTTATAACATCAAAAATAATTTTCACATCACCAGGGCATACTATTCCAGTTTCTCACCTGTGATAAACACGCCCTTTGAGCACTTGCCTAAACCGGACCCGCGACGACAGCACCGCCTTTATCAAGCCTTTTATCTTCTCAGAGATTATCAATTTGATTTAGAAGAACTGCAATTTATCAAAAATGGCAATCTCAACCTGCAGATTGACCCAAAGCTTGCCTGGGCTGAAGCAAACCTTGCAGAATTACCCGTTGAAATTAACCGCGCGGATTATCAACAACTCCTCAAAATCCCGGGGATTGGACCGGTCACAGCACAAAAAATCTGCCAAATGCGATCTCATGGTAAGATTCGAGATATCACAACCTTACGAAAGTTGGGCATCCCAACAGCAAGAGCAGCAAGGTTTATCTTGTTAGACGGTCACAGACCAGCACACCAACCGGGCTTATTCTCATGCGATCCATAAAGCATTTTATCTCCGAACCAATTGACGTCCAATTTATCGAACTACCTGAGCACAGCAAAAAACCGCCTTGCCCCAACGGGTTCACCTGGCAAGATCAATACATCCTAATTATAAATTGCCTGGCAGAGTGGAAGGATTTCTCCCGTCGAGGGAGGATGGCTAAGAATATGCAGCCGCAGCACGCCCAGGTTGCCCGTCAACGCGGATCCTGGGGTGTTGGCAAATTTTATTTCGATGTTCAGACGAAAGATAAAAAATGCTTCAGGATCTATTATGACCGTGAGCCAAAGAATGCCCAGGATCGATCAGGACATTGGTTTCTATTAGCTGAGCTTGAGGAAGTGGAGGGTTGAAGGATGAATAAACGAAATATTTTTCAATCGCTGATCATCACCGCGCTGGTGGCAGGGTTTATTTTTCTACCCCTTGATGCCTCACACAATGCTACGGGTCAAGCCCAGGATAGCAAAACCTATTACTACCCCTTGTTCCGGCATGATTATCAACCTTTGGCCGCGACCAGCTATTATATGACCACTCTCGACAGCAATTACATTTACAGCCTCGGATGCAAATTAGGAACCCGTGATGCTGGAGAACCTGGTGCCCAGGACAACGTGGCAGTGTTGGATTTTAGTTACCCAATCTGCAATGATACCATCGGTTTTGGGGCGGATTTGTTCGGCTACGGTCCAGCCTCAATTGCTGATGTTGCAAATGCAACCAAACAATTTGCATTGGGTTACTACACCTGCTCCGGGGTTGACGTGGAATCAAACTTGGTGATTGGCGTGGGGACAAACAACAAACCCACTTCCTGTAACACAACCACTAAAGCCACTGCACATGGCAAAGCCTGGGCGAACCTGTTGACCAATTTGAATCAATGGGCTCAGAATGCAGGGATCTTCCACCAGGTGCAATTTTATGGTGCCAGTAATATGGAACTGGGTTGGAACTCCCCTGAATGGACACGTGATTGGATCGCCGGATTTGAAGAGATCGGGAACACATTTTTGTTCAATTTTGGTGATGCCGCCGGCTGTCCTTACGAAGACAAACCCACATACAATTGTGGCACATCCGCCTTTCCTGAATGGGAAATGGAAGATGTGTGGTTCATCTCCTGGGGCTCGCCATCCGCCCTGCCTTTGCCGTTGATTTACCTGACAAACGGTGTGCATGCCAAGCAATGGGCTTACCTCAGCCAATACAGCGTCAGTCAGCATGGTCACCGCATGGATTTCACCGGTGTATTTACGCAGTACGATTATTGCCAGCAATTCACCTGGTGTGATGGCACTGACAATTCCCCCGAACAAGCCTATCAGCAGCTCACCGATGAACTGAATAAGTATCCATCCACTGCCCAAATTTTACGCTGGAAAACCGACATTCACTGGATATTACAAAATGAGATCACCAGCCCTGGCGTTGACCTCCTACCCAATTTTGATGAAATCACATCGCACCCGGTTGAAAATGACATCGCTGCCTTGAGATCAGACCTGCAGACGCCCTCCCTCAGCCAGGTCATGTCAGACTCACTTGAGCACAAACTGCAAATTTACGAATCCCTCAACCAAAATATTCAGATCTCCCAGACAAACCCAGCGCCAAAGAACGCTCCGATTCGAAATTCCACCTCGAACGAAATTACAACGAATTTTAGAAATGGAATCACAGAGGGAGGTGCCATTGCGGGGTTGCCCTACGCTGCAAACATCACCACCACCTGGCAAGATCTTACTGCGGAGGGTTATCTCCAGGTAGCCGCAGGTTCAGCGCCTGAAAGACCACAACAAGGCGTCTTATATGCCCTTCTTTTATCTCCAGACGCAACGGCAATTACGCCTATGACGATCTTCGCACCAGACGACAGCGGTCCCCTTTCGATCGTTGAGAGAACGGATGATGGTTTGTTGATCGGCTCAGAAAGCGGTCAATGGTATATGCTCGATTTAGAAAATTTTGTTTTGATGGCTGTGGGAGAATAAATAAATCGCTGGCGTATTAATTAATAAACCGCAGATCGTCTTAAACAATCTCGACATGAGTCAGTGCGATATCACAATTTAAGAAGGCATTCCTAAGGTCATCCTTCTTCTCAGGCTCCAGTCCTTTGATCACCCAGCGCAGCGTAAAAGAACCGTCATTGAATGTATTATTGACTGTGCGGATGATATTGCCCCCAAATTTTGATACCACGCCAGCCAGATGAGACAAAACACCCGGCCGGTTTGTGTTTTCAGGGCCGATCAAATTGATGGTCGTCCATTCCAAGACCTCACGCATGATCCCGACCTCATCTAAGGCTTCTTCAAAATCCTTGATTAAAATCGTCCCGCCGCCCAATGCGGAATACAAATCATCCAGGCTGGCAGCGGCTAACGCACTCAGCAGGTTCTCAAATTTCACCCGTTCTTGCACCTGCACATCCTCCAGATCGACAATCCCGCGTTTGACCAGGATCGGACGGATCATCTTTCGCCCTTCTTCAGCCTTTTGTTTGAGCGCGACAGTCACCAAAACAGAGCGCAACAGACGGGCTGTCGAAAGATTACAGAAGCCCAGCCAATCTTCCGAAGGAACCATACGTTTACCCTGGGTCACAACCCTGACCACATCCCCGGGGTTGACCGGTGCATTTAACGCCCGCGGGATACCGTTAATCTCCACCCGGTTAATTTTATCAAGCAGATAATCCTGGATAGAAGCCACCGCATCCAGCACTGTTGAGCCATCCGGTAGGAACCGGGTACCGCCGGTGGGCGTGAAGATTTGAACCGGTTTATATTGGGTGATGGGTTCGCCATGCTGCAATGCATAGACGACGCCCCATAAGTTTTCGCCCTCCATTGCCTTAGTTGTAATAGCAATCTCAATGGCACCCATGTCTGGCATCCAGGCGGTCACTTGCAGCGCCCGGTAACCACGCTGCGGACTGGCGATGTAATCGTCAAAGCGGCCGTGGTCCAAATTCCGGCTGAACATTCGGTTGACTCGGGAGAGTAAACGATAAACACCTTCCACGCTCGTCTCATCAACGATCATCCTGAAACTGACAATGTCATTAACCGCCGAGAAGTTATCCAACGACGTCCGGCGGTCGCGTGCCATTCGGCTTAGTTTTTGCCATGCCTGCCAATAACCATTGACGATGATGCGTAGCTCTCCAGGTAAACCCTCCTTTTCCATTACCTCAGCCAGCCGGGTTAACATACCATTGATAAAACCCACATCGAGCCGTGGGTCTGCATCAATTTTCGGGCGCACGAACTGATAGGCATCCGGTTCGGAATAAGGAAACGCCATATCTTCCAGCCACCTGCGCCAGCGGTAACAATTCAAGATCCCTGCCAGCTTTCCATAGGCGCGAATCGCTTCTGTCGCTTTTTGCTGCTGCTTCTGGGGCGGCATGTGTTCAAGCGTCATGATATTATGGCTTTTATCAGCCAGCTTAATAAGAAAAACCCCGGGGTCGCGAAATCTTGCGATCTTCCGGAGCGTTTCAAGTTCTCGAGAGCGGCCGTCTCGAGGGTTGCTCATTTTGGTGACCCCATCCACCAGGTAAGCAACATGACGGCCTAAAAGGCCTGGGAAATGACTCTGGATCTGCTCAAGGCTTTCACCCTGATCCTCAACAGCATCATGCAGCAGTGCTGCAATGGTCCAGGCTTCATTTTGAACCAACCGGTCAATGAAATCAGCAATCCAAACGCAATGCGTCTCAAAATAGGGCTCGCCGCTCATCCTCACCTGGCCCCGATGCAATTCCTTACCGAGGTCATAGGCTTTGGCAATAGCGGAGGTTCGCGGTTTAAAATCCCCTGTAAGATTGAATTCATCCGCAATCTTTGGACGGATCTCACTTACATACTCTACATTAACCATAGAACAAGTCCTTGATCAAAGGCGCAATTAACAAACCGGACTTAGAAGGATTCAAAACGATAGCTTGATTCATGGCTTCCAGTGATTTTTCGGCGTAATACTGATTCGAAGCCACTCAATCCTATAAATTCAAATTATATCCGTTTTTTAAGTTTTAAGTCAAACGCTGAGAAGAAAACTCCCTCTTGTAATAGAACACAAGTTCTATTATACTAATGTTATGACACTGCTCAAACAATTTTTACATTGGATCAACCCCGCGGAACGCACCCAGTTACTGGTATTGGAACTGAACCCGGCTCATGCGCAATACCTGGCGCAAATCGCTGCCAGCGCGGATGCCTCCCTGCAAGAGGCTGCCCAGGACTTATTGGAAAGCGCCCTGGTTGACCGCCAGGTGGCGGAAACACACCTGGAGCGCTGGCGAGCCTTGACACCACGTCAACAACAGGTTGCCGCGCTGGCCTGCCTCAACTTCACCAACCGCCAGATCGCAGCCCGCCTGCAGATCTCCCCCCAGACCGTCAAAGCCCACATGCGCAACCTGCTCCATCGTTTTGACCTGCACAGCAAGGCTGAACTGCGCCAGGCCTTAGCAGATTGGGACTTCAGCGAGTGGACCGAAGATTAACCCTTCCGATTAACCCCTTTTTGACCCCTTTTTAACCCCGATTCACCATATCGCACATTTGTTCTATACTGTAACATACAGGCATGGAACAACACATTACCCCTTTCCCGCTCCCTAAAACGGGCAAGATTTCGCTGGTCGTTGCCCCCAAAGGAGTCCGTCACAGCTTAATGTCAATGTTAGCCGCCCTGGCACTGCGCGGGCGGGTGATCGTGGTTGACGGCGGCAATTGCTTTGACGGCTATACCCTCGCTCGTGAACTCCGGCGGCAAACCCATCATGTGCAGGCCGCGTTGAAACAGATCTGGCTCTCACGCGCCTTCACCTGCTACCAGATGGTTGC
Source organism: Anaerolineaceae bacterium (assembly GCA_016841365.1). Taxonomy (GTDB): domain Bacteria; phylum Chloroflexota; class Anaerolineae; order Anaerolineales; family Anaerolineaceae; genus Brevifilum. Next base: position 282,685 of record JAENZI010000001.1, on the reverse strand, counting down.
CATGCTGGCGGAACTGCCAAGAGATGGCACGCCCATCATCATCCTGGATATGCTCTCAACTTTCCTGGATGAGAACGTCAATTTTTCCAAACGCCAGCGCCTGCTCGAAAACAGCCTGGGGCTGCTCAGGCGACTCAGTGAACATGCCCCTGTTGCCGTCTGGGCGCGCACGCGCACGACCGCTGCTGAAGAAAACGAGCAGCTTCTCACGCCGCTGCTTTCAACCGCGCACGACATCTGGGAGCTTGAAACACCCACCTTACCTGAGCACCAATTACCGTTATTTTAACCGTATCCAATCACCAAACAAACACAAGGAGAACCCTTATGGGACGCACACTTCCTTCCGCAACACAACTCATGCTCAACGAAGAGGCCTCGCTGGCGCGCTTCCGGCGTGCCCTGCGCCGAAGCGATCAGCTTGCTTTTGACGACCTGTTCACGGCCGCGCAAAAACACATTTCTGCCGCAGCCTATGCCGCCCATGCCCTGCCCTTCGAAACCTTCCTGATGGCTATGCTGCTCGAAGAGCATAAAGAGGTCACACGTCTGCGTAAGATCATCGAAGCATTACAGGAAATGCATGCTTGAGTTTGCCGGCTGGCTGCTCGATCTTTTCGAAGACCCGCGCGAAGGCCTGGTGTTGTATTTCATCGATGAGTCAGGTGCGCGCCACCGCCTGACGCGGCATTTCCCGGTCACCTTTTACGCCCTGGGAAGTGATGCTGAGTTAAGAGCGCTCTGGCAGCATCTCAACCGCCGCCCTACCGAGATCAGCCTGAGCCGCACACAGCGGATGGACGTCTTCAAACGTCAATCGGTCACCGCGTTGGGAATCACCGTGCAAAACCCCTACGAGGCGCGTAAAGTCTTCAGCCAAACAGCCGCCGAGTTCCCGCACCTTGAATATGCCGATGCAGACCTGCACATCGCGCTGCGTTTTGCAGCCGAAACAGGCGCTTTCCCGCTGGCGCATTGCCAGGTCATGGCAGACGAAACTGGCCAGCTTAAAGAAATTGATGTGCTTGAGGATGCCTGGACGCTGAAACCAACCCCCATCCCCTTACGCACCATGACGTTGGCGCCGGATGTGCCCCCGCACCACGCCCGCCCCCACTATCTCAATATCAGCATGGAGGGCAATCAATACCAACTCAGCCTGCAAACCTGGCGCCCGCTGCTGGTCAACCTGCGCGCCCTGATCCAGCGCCACGACCCCGATGTGCTGCTCACCGATTACGGTGACACCTGGCTGCTGCCAAAACTGCTCCAACAGTCCGAAAAGCACCATATCCCGCTGGGGCTGAACCGTGAAGCGGGGCGCGGTGTGGCATGGCATGAAGAACGCACCTATTTTTCATATGGCCAGATTGTCTTCCGCGGCCAGCAAATTCACCTGTTTGGGCGCTGTCACATCGACCGGCAGAACGCTGTGCTCTGGAAAGATTATGAACTGGACGGCACCATCGAGGTCAGCCGGGTGACTTCACTGCCCCTGCAAACCTCCTCCCGCGTTTCACCCGGCACAGGCATCTCATCCATTGAGATGCTGACCGCCCTGCGCGAGGGTATTCTCGTGCCCTGGCAAAAACAGCAGGCTGAAATGCTCAAACCCGCGGCAGACCTGTTCACCGCTGACCAGGGCGGGCTGGTTTACCAGCCGCAGATTGGCGTGCACAAAAATGTGGCAGAGATCGATTTTGTTTCGCTCTACCCCGCAATCATGGTCCACTTCAACATCTCCCCCGAGACGATCCTCACCCAGCCCGACACTGACAATATTGTGCCAGCACTGGGGTTGGCGATCGACACCAGTCAAGACGGGCTGATCCCCAAGGCGCTGCGCCCCTTGCTGGAAAAACGGGTGGAGATGAAAAAGCACCTGGCCTGCACACCCCACTGGGACCCCTTCCGCAAAAATTTTAAACGTCGGGCTTCCGCGCTCAAGTGGCTGCTGGTGACCTGTTTCGGCTATCTGGGCTATAAAAATGCCCGCTTCGGCCGGATCGAAGCGCACCAGGCCGTCACCGCGTATGGGCGTGAGGCGCTGCTGCGTGCCAAAGAAGCCGCGGAAGATATGGGCTATAAGGTCATTCAGCTTTATGTGGATGGCTTATGGGTGCAGCACCCCGACAATACACAACCGAAAGACATCAACCCCCTGCTGCTCGAAATTCAGGAAAGGACCGGCCTGCCCATCTCACTGGACGGTATCTACCGCTGGGTGGTGTTCGTCGGCTCGCGCCAAAACAAACAGCGTCCGGTGGCTAACCGCTATTTTGGCGTTTTTCAGGACGGTTCAATCAAGGTCCGCGGGATAGACGCCCGGCGGTGTGACAGCACGCCGTTTGTAGCCGAAACACAGATGCACCTGTTGGAATTGCTCGCCAGCAAAGAGAATCCCGAAACAGCACTGCCCGACGCGGTGGCGTATCTGCAAAAGCGCATCAGGGCGCTGCACCAGGGCGATATTGGCCTTTCAGAACTGCTTGTGCGTCAGCGGCTGGGGCGCAAACTGGAAGCCTACCGCACACCCTCCCCCGCGGCCCGGGCGGTGATGCAACTCAAAGCCGCCGGCAAAGACTTGCGCCCCGGGCAGCGCGTGCCTTTCCTCTACACGCTGGGCAAACCCGGCGTTTTCGCCTGGGATAGGCCCCAGAAACCTAACCCGCGCAGCGTGGATGTTGCACGCTATCAGCGCTTGCTCTTGCGGGCGGCAGGCATTGTGCTGGAAGCCTGGGGGCTGGACGAAGAAACATTGACTGAAAAAGTGCACACCGATCTCAGCCAGTTGTCTTTACCGATCCCGCCCAAGCAACACCCTGGAAAGCACCGCCGCAATATTCCAGGCGTCGTCAACCCCGCGGTGAATCGTGCCCTCAAAGGGTAAGCCGACCAACGCTGTCCCCCGCACAAGATTTACCTCGTGCTCCAGCCCTAAATGCAATGCCAGCAGATTCTTGACATTGATGTGTGAGCTGCCAAAGGGATAGGGAACACCCCATGCCTCACACTGCGCCGCTAACATCAAACGGTCATAATCGCCATAACTTGCCCAGGTATATCGCCAGGAATCGTATTCATCCCGCAGCAGCGTGCAAGCCTCTGCAAATGCCAGGCCTGTCGACAGCATCTCCGGCGTGAGTGTGGTCAGTCTGATGCAAAAATTACTCAACTGAGAGCGCTGCGGCCTGACCAATATCCCGCGCTTGTCAGATCGTCCGCCAGTTGGAACATCCAGCACACATAACCCGATCTCAATGATCTCGCTCTCTTCGCCCTCAGGCGGCGCCCCTTCCCAGCAGGTTGCCTCCAGGTCAATCACAATGATCTTATCCAGTTTCTTTGCCATCTTCCTGCCATCCCATTTTTCTCAATTTGCTTTTAGCATTGCGTGTCATCCCTTTGATCACCAAGGCATAAGAATCATCCATCATTGCACGCAGTGCTTCATCCGGAACACTGCCATTCAGCGTCACGGTGATCCAGTGTTTCTTATTCAGGTGATAACCGGCCACAATCGCTTCATATTGCCGGCACAAGAACATCCCCTCGATGGGGTCAACCTTCAGTGAGATGCTCAGCGGCTCTGACTGCCACGCCACCAAGGCGAATATCTTATCTAAAACCTTAAATACCAGCGTATTTACTCCAAAGGGCATGTCCCGCCGGGCGCCAATCTTTCGTTCCAGGTAATCACACAGGGTCTCATAATCCATAGGTCAGGCTTATCTCCAAACATTAAACCTTAAAAAATTCCACTTGCTCTTCATCCAGGTCAACAATGCAATAAGTGCGCGGCTCCCGCCCCAGCCCGCCCAGCGCGCCGGGGTTGACGATGTGCACCCCTTTTATCACCTCGTGCCGTTTTTGGTGCGTATGCCCATGAAAGATCCAGTTATAGCGCTTCTCCCTGATCAAATCCATCAACTGCCCATCAATATGGCTGTGAGCAGCTGCCACAGATACGCCGCCCAGCTTGCCGCGAAAAATCATTCCGGCAAAATTGTCCTCCCGCATCTTCTCAAGACGATTCTTGATAGCACCAGTCATAAAATCCATATTGCCCATGGTGTAAATCACCCTGAAGCCCTCAAAATGAGAGACCATCTCGAGGCTGGTCAGATCACCGCAATGGATCACTGTTTCGATTTTTTGATCACGGAACGCATCCAGAACCGTAATCAGGTTAGAAAGGTTATCATGCGTGTCAGACAATACGCCGAGTTTCATGCAGCTGCTCCTTGATTTTCACCTCTGAATTATACGACAATTCGCCCCGATCGCTTTCAAACGCATTCGCCTGTGGTAAAATGGAAAAGGTAGGATGATAAAAATCATTCCTATAATCTTTCGGCTTGCTACAAGTCATCATCAAGTTATCATCCAACCTCAGGGAGCGAGCATGGCCTTCTCATTACAACAAGGGATCAACGCTGCAAAAGCGGGTCGCACGCAAGAAGCGCTTAAATTTCTGAAGGATGCGATCATTGAAGAACCCCAAAACGCAGATGTATGGGTTTGGGTTGCTGCCATCATTGATGACCTTGATAAGCAGGAAATCTTCCTCGAAAAAGCCCTTGAAATTGATCCGAACAACATCCCTGCTCAGCGCGGCATGGCATATCTCAAGAAGCGAAAACGGGATGAAGCCAGCGTCAATAACGAGCATCTCTCCGATCATACCCACCCCATTACGCCTTTCCCGGCCTCAAGACAGGCCACCCGACAGATGTTGACCTCCACCTGGTCACAATCATCCGTCGACACGCTCGAATCGATCGCAACAGAAGAAGATACCCGCCCTGAGAAGAAAACCCCTCAGCGAAAATCGCTGCAAAAACTGCCAAAGCTAACCCCCTTTGAAATCTCTATGCTGGGTGTGGTAGTGGTGGTGTTTTGTTTTATCGGTTTACTGGTAGCCAGCGCCCTGTTCGACTTTCAACTGCCATTTCTCAAAGCACTGACCGGCGGTGATCAGGCGCGTGTCACCGAGCCGCCTTACCCAGGCGCATTTCTCTTTGAAGACAATATCTACCAGGATATCCAACAACACGTGGGGCTCCCCTCTCAGGATATCGGCATCCCCGTCAGCACCAATGCAAACCCGATGATCGTCTTCTTTCAATCACAAATTGACCCCGAGCGGATTCAGTTGATCTACGAAACCGGGGATTACATTTCCATCACTTACACCACGAAAAAGAACGATACCATCCTGATCCAGCCGGCAGCGAGCCTTGAACCAGGCTTGTATTGCCTGCAGCAACCTCAGCCTGCACCTTCATCTGAACCGCCCTCGTTCTGGTGCTTCAAGGTCAGGCCGATCATTTTGGGGGATTGAGATCGCTCACCTACAACATCAGAACGTCATCCATAAACAAGTGACAGATTAACCCTTCTGATGTGACCAACTTCAATATCCAATTCACTTAAAACAACTTATAATCAACCCGTTGTCAATCAATCACTATAAAGGCGCATATGGCACAAACACCCATCCTTGGTGCGGAATTTATCGCACCTGACATCAAACAATTCGTTTTAGACTCACCGCTGATCGCACAAAAACATCAGCCCGGTCAATTTGTGATCGTCCGCACATCGGAAAAAGGCGAGCGCATCCCATTGACCATTGTCGATACGGACAAACAAGCCGGCATAATCACCCTGATTGTTCAGGGCATCGGCAAATCCACCCGCGAAATCAACCAGCTCAAAGCCGGCGACACCATCCAGGACCTGGTCGGCCCACTGGGCAACCCTTCTGAGATCGATTACTTCGGCCGCGTGGTGGTGATCGGCGGGGGTGTCGGCAACGCAGTCAGCTTCCCCCAAGCAAAAGCGCTCAAGGCCGCAGGCAACCACGTGACCGCCATCGTCGGCGCTCAAACACAAGCCTTGCTGATCCTTGAAAAAGAGTTGCGCCAATTTGCGGATGAAGTTTACGTCTGTACGGATGACGGCTCGTATTGCTCGGAAGGGTTTGTGACTGAGCAGCTACAGCGTATGCTCGATGATAACAGGCCCATTGATTACGTTCTCGCCGTAGGTCCCTTAGCCATGATGCAAGCCGTGGCAGAGATGACCCGCCCCCACCAGATCAAAACCGTGGTCAGCCTCAACTCGATCATGGTGGACGGCACCGGTATGTGCGGCGGCTGCCGGGTCAACATCGGTGATGCTGTCAAATTCACCTGCGTGGACGGACCGGAGTTCGACGCCCACCTGGTGGACTTCGGAACGCTCATCAACCGCAACCAGGCTTATCACCACGAAGAGGAATGTTCCCTCGAGAAAGCCGCCCAAGCCATCGAGCGTGCCAACCAGAGCGAACAAAAAGCCGCCTTGCGCCAGCCCATGCAAGAGCGCAACCCGGCTGAACGTATCACCGACTTTGACGAGGTTAGCCTCGGGTTTACCGAAGCGCTGGCTCTGCGTGAGGCGCAGCGCTGCCTGGACTGCAAAAACCCCGTGTGCATTGACGGCTGCCCGGTTGGCGTGCGCATCCCCGAATTCATCCAGTTAATCCTGGAGGGCGAATACATCCAGGCCTCCCGGCTGATCAAACAGGACAACGTCCTGGCGGAAGTCTGCAGCCGGGTCTGCCCCCAATCCGAGCAGTGCGAAGGTGCCTGCATCCTCTCACGGCGCGGTGAACCCGTCGCCATTGGCGATTTAGCCCGTTTTGTGACCGATTATGAGCGCCTGCACCCCCTCCTGGCGCCCGATACCCCTGCAACGCCCCCAAAAACCGGCAGAAAAGTCGCTGTAATCGGCTCAGGCCCTTCAGGACTGGCTTGCGCGGGCGACTTAGTCCGCATGGGGCACGATGTGACTATCTTCGAAGCTTTTCACGATTACGGCGGCGTGCTGATCTACGGCATCCCCGAGTTCCGCTTGCCGAAAGAAATCGTTCACGGTGAAGTGCAATCGCTGGCCGCCCAGGGCGTCAAATTCCAGCCCAACACCGTGATCGGTGTGACCTACACCATTGATGAACTGCTGACCACCGAGGGCTTTGATGCAGTTTTCATCGGCGTCGGCGCCGGCCTGCCCAATTTCATGAACATCCCCGGTGAAAACCTGGTGGGCGTCTACTCCGCTAACGAATTTCTGACCCGCGTCAACCTGATGAAGGCGTACAAATTCCCCGAATACGATACACCCATTATCAACTGCAAAAACAAGCATGTGGCTGTGATCGGCGGCGGCAACACCGCCCTTGATTCGGTGCGTGTTGCTCTGCGCCTGGGTGCGAAAAAAGCCAGCATCTTCTATAGGCGCACCGAGCAAGAAATGCCCGCACGCAGCGAAGAGATCAAACACGCCCAAGAAGAGGGCATCGAATTTCATTTTCTCAACAACCCGGTGGCGTTCATCGGCGATGGCCAGGGATGGCTCAAGGAAATGCGCCTGATCCGCATGGAACTCGGTCAGCCAGACCAATCCGGAAGGCGCCGCCCTTTGCCGGTTGAAGGCTCTGAGTTTACCGTGCCGGTGGATGTGGTGGTGGTCGCGGTGGGGAACGGCTCCAACCCCATCCTGCAGCGCACCACGCAAGACCTGGCGTTCAACCGTTGGGGCAATATCATCGTTGATGAAGACACCCTGGCCACCAGCAAGCCCGGCGTATACGCTGGCGGAGATATCGTCACCGGCGGGGCAACCGTCATCCGTGCCATGGGCGCGGGGCGACAGGCTGCCAAAGCGATTGACGCCTACCTTTCGGCTTCATCCGTCTGATCAGGAGGATCCTATGTCCCATCCTACCAAAATTGTGTGTGTCGGCGCAGGCAGTTATTCCTTCGGGCTGTCGACGCTGGTTTCCCTCTTACGCAGCCCTGTCCTCAAAGGCAGTGAACTTGTGCTGGTGGACCGCAACGAAGAACACCTCGAGGTCATGTTCAATCTTATCTCCTGGCTGAACGACGCCTGGGGCAGCCAGATGCGCCTGAGCGCCTCCCGCCACCATCACGATGCCCTGCAGGACGCCAAATTTGTGATCAACGCCATCGAGATCGGCCCCCGCGAAGGTCTGTGGGAATCGGACTATACCATCCCGCTCAAATATGGCGTCAGGCAGCCCTACGCTGAAAACAGCGGCCCGGGCGGGTTTGCCCACGCCGCACGCAACATCATGCCGGTGCTCGAAATCGCCTGGGATATGGAAGCCCTGTGCCCCGATGCCTGGTTCATCAATTTCACCAACCCCATGCAGCGCATCTGTGCCGCCGTCCACCGGCACAGCAAGATCAAGGTCATCGGGTTGTGCCATCAGCTCGGCGCGGGCTATGCCATGGCGGGCAAAGCCTTAGCCGCCGACCTGGGCATCGATGTGCCCCTGAACTTCACCAGCACCCACGCCAGCCCGAAATATTCCTCCGGGATGGCTGCCACAGCACTGCAGGCGCTGGAAAAAATCAAAATCACCGCAGCAGGCGTCAATCACTTCACCTGGATGCTCGCTATCAGGGACCGCCTCACAGGTGAAGACCTCTACCCCCTGTTCCGCAAACGCTGGGAAGCACTTCCGGACGACTTTGAACCTCTCACCCGGCGCGTGTTTGACGCCTTTGGGCTGTTCCCCATCCCGGGCGACGAGCATCTGTGCGAATACCTGCCCTGGGTGAGCGACTCCCAGACGAAGCCCTGGCTCAAGTATGACCTTGAACTCTATGAGTGGCACGATCATAGCCGGGAACGTGACGACAAGTGGGTCGAACTGGAGAAAGCCACCCAAACCAGGCAAAATCCCGCAGACTTCATCCCCACCTTTAGCGAAGGCGCTCTGGAGGTGATTGAAAACATCCAGCTCGACAGCGATTTTGTGTGGGAAGCGGTCAACATCCCTAACGCCGGGCAGATCCCCAACCTGCCGCAGGGTGCCATCATCGAGCTGCCCGGGGTATTGAACGCGGACGGCGCATCTGGGCTGGTTGTGGGACCCATGCCCGAAGGCATCGCAGAATTGCTGCGCCGGGAGATCACCATCAGCCATCTGACCGTGGACGCTGTCGTTGAAGGTGACCGCCAGCTCGCATTGCAAGCCCTGCTGCTCGACCCCGTCATCCCCGACATGGACGTTGCCCGCCAGGTGCTTGACGACTACCTCACAACCTACCGCAACCATTTGCCCACCTTTTGGCCGTAAGCGGCACCCCGGTTGGTGTTATGATTAAGCATACAGAAATGATCAATATCCATCTGGAGAATACAAATGAGTGATAACAAACTTGTGCCTCAAAATCAGGGAACTGCCCCGCAGACAAACCAACCGGCTGAGCCGAAATCAGGCTTTGTCAGGATGTTTAGCGAACCCCTCTCCAAGCGCGGCTGGCCGCGTTGGGCTGTTTATCTGATGGGGCTGATCGGCGGCGTTTATCTGCTCAACCCCACCCTGGGGCTGCTTGAGCTCATCCCGGACAACCTGCCCATCGTCGGCAACCTGGACGAAGGCGGCGCGGTCATGCTGCTGCTGGCCGGCATCGTTGAAGTTCTGGAGGGCCGCAAACAGCGCCAAGCGTCAAGAGCCGCCCAGGCAGCAGATCCATCCCAACCCGAAGAATAACCACGAGATACTCATCTGTAAATCTTGATAGTTTTTGATATATATTGAACAATTAAAATATATTGACGACAATTAAATACCGTAGTATATTAGTGAAGTAGGTTAACGGAAGTTCGATAAGGTATTGCTCGTTTTGATCTTGTTTGGAACGTACGTTAGCAGGTTAAGTAGGAATTTTGAATAAAGGAGGTTTCCAAGCATGGCAGAACGAGAACTTGGCGTCGTCAAGTGGTTCAATGGCGAAAAAGGCTACGGCTTCATCGCTCGCGATAACGAAGAGAAAGATGTATTCGTTCACTTCTCTGCGATCAAAGCTGATGGGTTCCGCACCCTTCGCGAAGGTCAACGGGTAGAGTTCGAAGTCGTCGAAGGCGATAAAGGCCCCCAGGCCCAGAACGTTGACGTTATTGAATAACTGATATCATAATTAAATAGAGAATGCGGTGCCACTGGCACCGCATTTCGCTTTAAGTCTGTCAACGCAAATTACTGCACAATTCACATCACACAAATTTATCAAATGGCTATACGAAGTAAATCACCACTAAATCGCTGCGCTCAGCCCTAACCCTTTTCGGCGTCCTCACGGATTGCTTCCAGGCTCCGCCTGGTTTTGACCGAATCCGGCTCAGTGGAGGTCGGGTTGCGGCGCGCATCTGCGCCCTCATCATCCATCTTGATCAGCAGCCAGCGTGGTTTCTTACCGCCGCCCGTGCGGATCAGCGCGTAACCGCCCTGCAGCTTTTCGCCCGCCAGCCAGATCGTAATATGCCCGTCCTCATATTGTTCCTCAATCGTCGGCGGCTCATAGCTTTCCTCATCGGCTTCATTCTGGTTGCGGTAGGTCCCCCGATCCCAGACCATGATCGTCCCGCCGCCGTACTCGCCCTCGGGGATCACGCCCTCAAAATCGGCATATCCCAGGGGATGGTCTTCGGTGGGCACGGCCAGCCGTTTGACGCTCGGATCGGTGGATGGCCCCTTCGGCACCGCCCACGACAGGAGCACGCCCCCCGCCTCGATCCGGAAGTCGTAATGCAGGTTGGTGGCGTCGTGCTTCTGGATCACAAAGATCGGCCCCTCATCCGCCCAGTCAAATTCAACCGACTCATCCCCCGGCTCGCTGGTTTTATTGAAATCGCGCTTGCGCTTATAGGTCTCAAGCTTATCCTCTGCCATCGTTTCCTTTCTACACATACAGACTGTCTCCCCACTCAAACTTAACCTGATTCTACCTGATCTTCAATGCAAGACGGCACAGGCGAACAGACCGGAACTACCTAAATTGCAATAAATTCAAACAGATCTTGACAAATATTAATATATAATTAGTTTAACCCACCCGCTTTGGAAAGCCATCGCACATACCCACTGACCCCCAAAATCCAAGCATACATTTTTCTCGGAGGAGACCATGAGCAAGAAGATCACGATCCAGGTGCCGCTGGCCGGCGCGCTATTTGGGGGATACACCATGGATGAAATGTTTACCGCGACGCCGCCCTGTTTTTATTGCGGTGCACCGGTAGATACCCATTCAGAACATCACTTTATCCAAAAGGGGCAATATAAGATCCAGTATTGGGGCCGCGGCCAAAAATTCGGCACACCCATGCTGGGGGATGTGGTTGACAGCAAAGGCGCTAAATTGATGGGCAAATACACCTTCAAACTGCCCTACTGCCCCGAACATATAGCGCCGGTCAAGTCGTTTGCCATCATCAATATCGTTGCCTTCATCCTCGGGATTGGGGGCGGGCTGGTGATAACTGCGCTGATCTATTTTAAAGAGGGCCTGGAGTTCGGCGAATTGCTGCTGCTGTTGTTCGGTCTGCCGTTCTTCCTGTTGAGCCTCTTCATGGTGCTCGGGTTGGGGATCAAAGCCATCATCGCCAAGCTCAACCCCAAATTAAAGGACTATTCCAAAAGCAGCGGGCATTACGGCGTGACCATCTCAAACGTCACCACCCACGGTGGCCAACAAATGGTCGGCCCGATCACCTACACCCTCAATTTGGAGGTCACCAACCCCGAGAGCGCCCGGCGCTTCTTGCAGGCCAACCCCCAGGCAAGGGTGATCAAAGGGCAGGAGCTGCTGGCACAAACCGTTTGATCGAGCCATAATTGCGGCGCAATCATTGCAATTGATCGCCCATCAGATCAGCATCGTTTTACAGCGCTTTGGTCATATAGTACCGTGTTTGTCCTGAAGGGAAGCCTTCCAGCGCGCCAAACACACGGTAGCCCTGCTTTTCATAAAACCCGGGCGCCTGAAAGCTGAAGGTGTCCAGAAAGGCGTACTTCGCGCCCTGCCGGCGCCCTGCTTCCTCAATCATGTCAAGCAGGCGCTGACCATACCCCCTGCCCCGCAAATCTGCGCGCACCCACATCAGGTCCACCGACAGCCAATCCCAATAGGTGATCCCGATCACGCCCCCCACGATCTCTCCCGCTGCAGATTTAACCACATAGCACAGCCGCTTGGCGTGGTCATCCCCCGCTTGCTGTTCGTTATAATCGTTGATTGCCTGGCCGATCACATCCCAAGCGGGCGAATCAAGCTGCTCGATTTGATAATCTTTCTGCGCCATCGCTTTCTTCTCCTTGATATCCGTTATTAACTGGATATTCTACAATTTTTTATGATTTTCAGCCAGCTGTTTTCATGAATACCGGCAAGTGGATTTCAAGCACCCACGGCGGGGGGCATGGCCGGCCCAATCACCTTCACCCTTAATTTAGAGGTCACCAACCCGCAGGCGAAGGTAACCAATGGAGAGGAGTTGCTGGCAAACGGGAAAAAAGTGATCCCTGGAATAGGTACTTAATTAACGTAACTAATCAATTGTTCAAAGAGAATTTGTAGAAAAATTACAAGATAATTTACTAGACCAATGGTCTTAATGACCATTACTCAACAATTCCTAATTATTACTCAAATTTTCTGATAAAATAGAAATAGTAATCAAAGATGATGAATTCAGGGGATTTTTCGTTACCCCATTTTCAATAAGTGTTAAGGACTTAAAAATGAATCGGCTTTATTACGGGGATAATCTTGACATACTGAGACGCTACATCAAAGATGAATCGGTGGATTTAATCTATTTAGATCCACCGTTCAATTCCAATGCAACTTATAACGTTCTGTTTTCGCAGCAAAATGGATCGCAATCCAGCGCACAGATTCAGGCATTTGAGGACACCTGGCAATGGGATGAAGAAGCAGCACGAACTTATGAGTTAACAGTGGAACAAGGGGGAGCTATTGCAGATGCATTGAGAGCGTTTCGGATGTTATTGGGAGACAGTAATATGACGGCGTATCTGACAATGATGGCGCCAAGATTAGCCGAATTACATAGGGTGCTTAAAAATACTGGGAGTCTATATTTACATTGTGATCCAACCGCTAGTCATTATTTGAAAATTTTACTGGATTCCATTTTTGGAATTCAAAATTATCGAAATGAAATTGTCTGGAAAAGAACGAATGCAAAGAGTTTAGCTTTTACAAATTATGCAAAAGATCACGATATTATATTTAGATATACAAAATCTGACGATTGGGTATGGAATCCCCAATATTTACCTCACGATCCTGAATATGTAAGGAAATTCTACAAATACAAAGATTCTGACGGTAGAGTTTACAGGCTTGGAGATTTAACAAACCCTAATAAAAATCGTCCGAATCTGACGTACGAGTTTCTTGGGGTGACAAGGGTATGGAGATGGACTAGAGAAAGAATGCAAAAAGCATATGAGGATGGGTTAGTGGTTCAATCCAAACCCGGGGCAGTACCCGCACAAAAACGATATTTAGACGAACAGAATGGCACACCTATAGATGATGTTTGGTCTGATATTCTTACCCTTCAAGGTTCAGACTCAGAAAGACTAGGATATCCAACTCAAAAACCCCAGGCTTTACTTGAAAGAATTGTTGAAACTTCATCAAATGTCGGCGAGGTTGTTTTAGATCCCTTTTGTGGGTGTGGAACTGCTATTGCAGCAGCCCAGAACTTAAACAGAACTTGGATTGGAATAGATATTACTCATCTTGCAATTGGTTTAATAAAGCATAGAATGGCAGACCAATTTGGAGATGAGTTGAATTACGAGGTGATTGGCGAACCAACTACTTTAGAAGGTGCGCAAGAATTAGCTGAAAAAGACAAATTCCAGTTTGAGTGGTGGGCATTAGGGTTAGTCGGTGCTCGACCCGCTGACCCCAAGAAGGGTGCGGATCGCGGCATTGATGGGCGTCTCTACTTCCATGATGATGACTCTGGAAAAACAAAACAGGTGATCATTTCGGTTAAGGGCGGGCATACTGGCGTAAGCCACATCCGCGACCTTGTTGGTGTTTTAGACCGTGAAAATGCACAAATCGGTGTTCTCATAACATTGCATGAACCAACACAGCCAATGCGATCAGAAGCCGCAAGTGCGGGGTTCTATGATTCTCCCTGGGGGAAACACCCACGCGTGCAAATTTTAACCATCGAAGAACTACTGGATGGCGCACAAATTGACATGCCGCCAATCCGTCAGGTGAACCAGACATACCGGCGAGCGCCACGGCATGAGCGTAGGGAAGGGCATCAACCAACGTTGTTGGATGATTAATTCTTCACATAAAAAGGTTTCTTATCTAAAGGCTTTTTTAGTAGAATTCCACAATCTATCCCTTAGAAATTTGGTGGTTTACCTGTTTCTGCAGTTCAAAAGGATGACTGATCGATGGAAAAACATTTTTAGAGCCGCCGCTTCCAACAACTGTGACGGTTCCGAATCCAAAAATTCTTCCATCCAAAGGCTGCGAAATATTAATGCTTTCGACCTTCTCCAAGAGAATTTCCATCGTTTCCCGGTTTAGAAATCCTCTTTTTGCGATGATCCTTCGATTTGTCAGGGCAAACTCAGTCGTGACAATTGCTATGAATATCCGCAAAAACACAAGCAAACCCAAAATAACAACAAGGACAACGACAATCTCATGCACTTTCGAACTCAGCCATATCAGCAATACCAAAATGATTATTGGCCGGAAAAATACTGCCCATGATACATTGGCTTTATAAATCACAATCTCGTTTTCATTGAGATTCTGTTCAATATAACCCATCCTAATCTCCTATTTCAATATTAAGCTTGAATAAAATAAAAATAAATTTATCATATTATTTTATTTTTAGAAAGAGGTTAAAACAAAACACCCCTGTTTCCAGAGGTGTTCTCCTGTCGGCCCCCATCGACCTTGCTTTGGGGGTTCTGTTTCACGCCAGGGCGAGCGGATTTGCCTGCCCTGAATCGTTCGATGCTGCGAACCTCAGACTACCGGGCACCCTACTGAGCCGGCAGAATGAAGTCCCGTATCAGGATATCGCACTGGGACTCATCTTCCTGATCTGCAGTGATCACAACGACCATATTCAGGTCCGGATCAATGAATATTCTCTGACCATGAACACCCATTGCGAGGAATGCGTCCTCACCCTCGAGATAGGTAAAGAGCGGGTTCCCAATATCGAGCCACCAGAGGTAACCATATTTTATTTGTGCACCATGGAACGATCCTGCAATCTGCGTTGTGGTCGATTCTCGTACCCACGCTGCGGGAACAACTTGCTGACCCGCATACATTCCATTTTGCAGGTACATCACGCCGAACTTCATCATAGCCCGGGGCGTCATGAACAGTTCTGATCCGCCGATATAAACCCCGTTTCTATCCTGCTCCCATTGAACGTTGTGGATATTGAGCGGTCTGAACAGATACTCCTCAGCGAACGCCAAAGTGCTCATTCCCGATGCCCTCGAGATGATCGCCGACAAGAGATGCGTCAACCCGGTGTTGTAGTTGAACGTTGATCCAGGCTCAGACACCATGGGGAGCTTCAGAATTCTCGGAACAATGCGTTTGCTGACAAAGAACGTGTACATACTGTTGAGACCATTTTCGCTCCACTTTAATCCGGACGACATGGTGAGCAGATCTCGAATGGTGATCTCCGAGATCATGGGATCGCTCGGTTTGTACTCGGGGAAGTAAGAGAGAACGCTCGCGTCGAGGCTCTCAATGTATCCCTCTCGCAAAGCGATGCCGATCAGCGCGGAGATCACGCCCTTGCTTGTGGATTTTAAGTTGTGTGTAAAGTCCTTGTTATACGGGTCGAAGTACATCTCGAACGGGATTGTTCCATCTTTATAGATGATGATGCTATCAATCTCCAATCTGTTCTCTTCGATGTATTTGACCATGCGCGTCAAGTCATCTGAACGAATGCCCTGACTCTCCGGGGTGACAGTCTCCCAAGGCCATTCAGAATCAGCGGCAGGGTCATGCTCTCCCGTCATCGTATTGCAGCCTGTCGTAATGACCATAAGCGTGAGTCCGATGATAAACATGCACTTTTTCATTATTTACTCCTTCGGGTTGAGCGATTTGTTGAGTGTTCTTCTATCTTGGTTCAGCCTACCCAATTTCAGATGGTTGGAGTAAGGAAGATTGTCACAAATTATTGGGTAAGTTCATCATCTGCAAAAGGAAAAAGTGCTCTATAAGTATTCAAATCACGATCCTGATCGTTTAAGTTCTGAAATATCCGTCAGGTAAGAGAAATTTTACATAATTGGTAAAAAATAGGCTTGCTTATGAAGAGGAACATCGTAAGCAAGACCTCTTTTTTAAAAAAACTGCCAAGGCATGCGAAATTGCCTGTTCTGAAGCGTCAGCGGTAGGAAACCGCTGACCTCGTGCAGCACCCCCCATTTCACTTCAGTATCTAACTAAAAACACCCCTGTTTCCAGAGGTGTTCTCCTGTCAGCCCCCATAGACCTTGCTTTGGGGGTTCTGTTTCACGTCAGGGCGAGCGGATTTGCCTGCCCTGAAGCGTTCGCGGCAGGAAACGACTGACCTTCGCGCAGCATGCCCGAACCAAGCACCAAACTAAAAACACCCCTGTTTCCAGAGGTGTTCTCCTGTCGGGGCGAGCGGATTTGAACCGCTGACCTCACGGACCCGAACCGTGCGCACTACCGGGCTGTGCCACGCCCCGCAGAACACCATTATACCACCACCCCGCCTGAAGACAAGAACCCTTCGTGTATAATTGATCCAAACCTACACAAAGGCAAACCACACATGACACCTCTTGAAATCCTCCTCGCCGTCACCGGCTTACTGCTCACCTCGGGCTTTGCCGCCTTCGCCCTCACCTCCCTGCGTGAAGGGCACACCCGGGCGGCACGCCGTGCCGTGTGGTTTGCCCTGGCTTCCCTGGTCACCTTCACCCTCCTCCTGTTTGCCCCAACCCTTGCCCAGCAGATCGCTGCGGCAGTGCTTGCCCTGACCGCCCTCCTCAGCCTGGTCCTGTTCTTCCTGCCCAAGGGCAAACCGGTCCAGCCCTCACCGCCGCCAACCCGGCGCGTGGATGAGCGCACGATCATCTTCGCCCGCGCCCGCCTTCAGCCCAGCACAGCCAGGTATAACGAATACTACCGCGATCATCCCGAACACCAGGCACCGGACGATGCCTTCCGCGCCAACCCGGGCTTGCTGGCGCTCGGTGCGGTACACCACGACCCGCTCCTATCCGGATCCCCCGTCGGCGGCTTCTTCCTGACCGAGTCCCTGCGTGATGCGGTGGACGGACCCGTTGCGCCGGGCAAGGTCACCCGCCCACCCGAGCAGATGACGCGTTTTATTAAACGTCTGGCAACCTATCACGGCGCACACGATGTCGGGGTATGCGCACTGCAGCCCTACCACATCTACTCCCACATTGGGCGGGGGAGCGGCACCTACGGCGCGCCGGTCGCCCTTGATCACGCCTATGCCATCGCCTTCACCGTTGAGATGGCGCATGAGATGGTCAACACCGGTCCGCGCACGCCCGCCGTGATGGAATCAGCGCGGCAATACGCCCAATCCGGCACGATCGCCGTGATCCTGGCGGCGGCTATCCGCGCCCTGGGCTACAGTGCCCGCGCCCCCATCGACGGCAACTATCGCGTGATCGCGCCCCTGGTCGCCAAAGACGCCGGCCTGGGTGAGATCGGGCGCATGATCCTGCTGATGACGCCCCGCCTTGGCCCCCGCGTACGCCTGGCCGTGGTCACCACCGACCTGCCGCTGGTCCCAGACGCGCCAGCCCACAGCCCTGCCATGCTCGATTTCTGTTCAATCTGTAAGAAATGCGCTGAGGTCTGCCCTGCGCAAGCCATCCCTCTGTGCGAGCGGCAGGCTTACCCTGACGGCACCCTGCGCTGGAAGATCGACCCCGAAAAATGCTACACCTACTGGACGCAGATCGGCACCGATTGCGGGCGCTGTATGGCCGTCTGCCCCTATGCCCACGCCGACACCCCCCTCCACAACCTTATCCGCCTTGGTGTCAGCCGGTCTGCTAATTTCCGCCGTGCGGCAATTGCACTGGATGACCTGTTCTACGGGCATAAGCCCAAACCCCACGCCCTGCCAGATTGGCTAAAAGACCTTTACACGATCTCCCCCGATTCCCCCATCCGCCTGACCCACGCATCCAGTTCCTCCCCCGTCAAAAAGCCGGACGCGGCCCCCTTTTCCCCGATTTTATAGGAGGCAAAGACCATCGCCTCACGCAGTGCCCGCTGCGGATTGCCATAGCGCAGGTAGCGGTCAATGAACGCGGAAAACAGGGCATCCCCTGCGCCGATGGTGTTGACCACCGGTCGGGTGTGCACCGCCGGCATCCGCTCGATTTTGCCGTCCTGCCGCGTCGCCAGCAGCGCCCCTTCACGTCCCATCCCGATCACCACGATCTGCGGAGCTAAGCGGCGCATCAGTGTTTTTGCTGCTTCCTCCGGGCTGACCGGCAGGGCTTCATCGCTCAGGAACAGGATCTGTGTGGCAGCCATGAAATCCTGGTTGTAGGGGTCGTCAAAATCCGCCAGGGCGTGCACATCCGTGGCGATCGGTTTGCCGGCGTCTTGCGCTAAGCGTAATAATGGCCGTGCAAAATTAATGTTGCAGATCACCGCCAGGTCACACTCGCGGAGGGCGCCTTCCGCTGCAGCCACAGGGTACCGCTGGTCTTGAAGTTCCTTGAGGTCGGTATGGATTTGGCGCCGCCCCTCCCGGTCATACACAATCACCGATTGGGCTGTGGCTGTGGTTTCATCCAGCACCAGCCGGTCGTGAATGCCCAGGCGTTTAAGTTCCCGCCTGGCGAGCAAGCCGTTATCATCTCCCCCGATCAGCGAGGCAAAATCCACATTATTCCCAAGCCGGGTCAGCGCGCTGGCAATGTTCAGCCCCACGCCTGAGACCGTTGTCTCGATTCCAAAAAACGGGTAGCGCACCGGGAAGTATTCCAGCGGGAACCCGTCAATGGCCAGCGTGGTTTCAAGGTTGATCAGCCCGCTCACAAACACCCGTGCCATGTGCGCCTACCTCGCCCCCCGCCGCCCAAACTGCCTTTCCAGCAGGTCCGCCGAAAGGTGAATCATCGTCGGCCGTCCGTGGGGGCAAGTGCGGGGTGACTGGCAGTTTTCAAGGTTTCGCAGCAGGGCACGCTGCTCTTCCGATGAGAGGGTCTGCCCGCCTTTGACCGCCATGCGCTTGCAGATGCGGGCGGTGAGCTTTGCTTCAATTTCTGCTGCCAGCGGGGTTTCGTCCTCCTCGAAGTCCTCCACCACCACGTTCAACGCGGCCTCCGGGTCGCCGCCCACGATCAACGCCGGGATCGCCCGTACGGTGAAGGTATTGGGGCCAAAGGGTTCGACATCGAACCCCAGTTTATCCAGCACAGGTAACTGCTCCTCCAGCACACGGGCTTTTTCCGGCGGCAGCACCACGTTGACCGGTTCCAGCAGCGATTGGGCGGGCACGCTTTTCTGTGCCTGTTGAGCCATCAACTGCTCGAACAGCACCCGCTCATGCGCGGCGTGCTGGTCGATCAGGTACAACCCGTCGGGGCCTTCTGCCACCAGGTAAGTGGCTGCCACCTGCCCGATCAGGCGTAATAAGGGCAGACGGTCGTGCTCGTCTGTGCCCGTGTGGATCTGGATGCGGGGCTGGTCGGGGTTCAGTCCGGCTTCGGCGTCCGTCCTGATCTCCGCTGCCATCTGCCAGGCTGGGTCCACCGCCCCTGATTCTGTGTCGTTATGCGATCCCCAAAACTGCCTTGGCCGCAGGTCTGGCACAGGAGAATAAGCCAGCAGCGCCCGTCTGACAGCACGCTGCGTGCGCGTGAAGACGAGGTCTCCCTCCCTGAAGCGCACCTCGGCTTTGGCAGGGTGCACATTGACATCCACCGCTTCCGAAGGCATCTCCAAAAACAGCACCACGATCGGGTAGCGCCCCACCATCAACAGCGTGTGATACGCCCTGATGATCGCGGCCGCCACGGAGGCATCTTTGACCCAGCGGCCATTCACAAACACCGTGATCTCGCGCCGGTTGGAGCGCGTCAACGAAATCGGGCTGATGAACCCGTGGATGTGATAATCCCCTTCCCTGAAATCCACCGCCAGCATCTGCTTGGCAACATCCACGCCGTACAGGCTGGCGAGCACCTCCCGCCGGTCACCGTTGCCGCTGGTCTGCAGTGAGGGCTTCTCATCCACGATCAGCTCCCAGCGCACCTCCGGGTAAGCCAGGGCATAGCGCGTCACCAGCGCTTCGATCTGGCGGCGCTCGGTTGCATCTGTCTTGAGAAACTTCAGCCGGGCAGGGACGTTGTAAAACAAATCCTGCACCACCACGCGTGTCCCTTGGGGCATGCCGATCTCCTGCAGGTCCGAAAGCTTGCCGCCTTCCACCTGCAGCCGGCTCCCTGTTTCGGCATCCGATGGGCGCGATTCAACCGCCATGCGCGAAACCGAACCGATCGAAGCCAGGGCTTCACCGCGGAAACCAAGCGTCTGGATGCTGAACAAATCCTCTGCCCGGGCGAGCTTGCTGGTCGCATGGCGCGAAACAGCGAGCCCTAGTTCATCTTTAGGCACGCCTGCGCCGTTATCCGTGACTGCGATCAACCGCTTGCCTGCGCCTCGAATCTCGACCAATATCTCGCCCGCATGGGCGTCCAGCGCGTTCTCCACCAGCTCTTTGACGACGGACGCAGGGCGTTCAATCACCTCGCCGGCAGCAATTTGAGATGCAATATGGTCAGGCAAAATACGAATGGGCATAAATCCTCCGCTTGAATTATAACCCACACGCACCCGATACAATCGGGCTTATTTTATGATGTAGGACATTAAGGAAAAAACTGCCCTATTCTTCCTTCAATTCTAGCCAGAATTATCCCCCCGATGATTGCCCGTGTCGTAAAAAGCCTCAGCAGCGCTCCAAAACCGTACACCTTCGCGCACGACAATTTGCGCCTTGCCGCTTTCAGCCAGCGCTTCAAGCGTTTCACGCACATTACTGGGCGACCACGCCGTTAGTGATTCTATTAACTCCGTTTCTTTCATCGGATGACGCGTGATGATCCCTACAATCGCTTCAACCAGATCATTTTCAGCGCTGAATTCAAATTTACCCACCGCTGGCATCACTATTTTTGCAACTTCGCCTAATATTTCATGCGCTCTCTGCAGGCCATCTTCTTGCGGTGGCCGAACCCAGGCTTCAGCCGCAGGCCGTGTGGGCTGAACCACGTGCACCTCATCCGGCCTAATCTTTCTCAGCCAACTGGCAATATCGATTAATGCTTCTTGGGTGTCATTTAAGCCGCGCACCAGCATCACTTCAACCCACAATTTATGGGGATAAAATTCACGAAATGCGATCAAACCGCCGGTCAATCGCTCAAATGTCAACGAGGGATGTGGGCGGTTAATCCGCCTGTAAAGCACAGGATCACCGGCATCTAAAGAGGGTAAGACTGCATCTGCTGCAGCCAGTTCCTCCCGGACTTCTGGCATATATAAAAGCGATCCGTTCGTTATAACCGCCACAGGGATATCCGTCATCGCTTTTACCCCCCTGATCATCTCACCCATGCCGGCATGCAGTGTTGTCTCGCCAGACCCCACAAATGTCACCCAGTCGATTTCTCCAGGTTTATGCATGGCAAGAGCATCCTTTACCTCAGAAAGAATCTCAAGATTGGGATAGTTATAGCGGCGCTCAGTCCGCAAAGGACGAGTACGGCCAAGCTGGCAATAGACACAATTCCAATTACAGGTCTTCAAAGGAACAGGGTCAATCCCCAACGACCGACCTAAACGCCGGGACGGAACTGGACCAAAAACACGTTTGCTCATCACATCACCTTTCAATAATACTCAGAGATATCCAATTGGTGATTGGTTATTACTACATACTCATGGAACCCACCAGAGGTAAAACCCAGAAAATCAACATTCGTATGTCTCCATGCCGCATATTTATTGATCATATAAATTCCTGCAGTTGTGACCGGGCAGGTCAATCCGCTAGCCAGGATTACAGCGAGAAATGTGCTCTCTATCATCGCCACCACCTAAAGAATTTGATTGGTTTTTCCAATTCCATCATGCGACTGACAGATTACTGGTTATTATAACGATAAGTGTAAACACAATTATTAGATTCAGCCCAATCATTCATAAGGATTATTCCATGCAAACCAGTCAAACCAAGATAATACAGCTAACGGAAGACACCCTTCATGTCACTAATAATTAGGGGTTACTTAATCTAATTACTATGAAATTTGAAAATAAATCGCATAAGACATTAAACACAAAAAGGGCTGCCGAAATCGGCAGCCCTTTTTCGTCTTTGGGTCTATAGACCCTTCAGGAGTGTTGCCAGCACGAGCAGCAGCCAGCCTACAAAAAGTACCCAGAAGGCATTTGCCGAAATAAATGGGATGCTGACGAGCATGCCGATAAAGGCAAGCACGCCCAGGACCAGAGCGATGATCCAGACTAATTGGGTGGGAGCATTGAGTTTCATAATATCCTCTTTCTACTAATGAATGATAAGGTCTGATAGAAAGCTCAGACATTCCTATTATATCAAATTTTGAATGAGTAAAATTATTTTTACATTAGAATATAATTCTAAGTCACTTGCAGACTTTCGACAATCTCATCTGAAGTTATTCTATCTGCCACGAGTTAATTTCTGTCCGCAGCTCTTCAATTTCACGCTTGGCTTCGCCCAATTCTTCAAGCGCCTCTTCAGACCGGGCAGTTTCCGTCCGCACAAAGCGGGAATAGGGTTCAATCGCCTCATCGATATTCTTCAGGCTGCGTCCCATCTCCTTTTCAAATTCCTCACTCAGGGTAGAAACTAAACTTTTTCTCAGGTTTCCCAAGCGTTCGTGCAAATCTTTCTTAGCTTTGCGTCGGCTGGCGGGGATGATAAAGAACCCCAAAACAGCTACCAGGCTGGCCGCCACAATCCCGGTTACATCCGCCGCAGCGGTCGTCGCCAGGGCAGTGATCAGGGTTCCCAACCCGACTGCGCCAACCTCAACAGCCAGGGAGGCTGCCACGGCGTTTTGTGCGTCAAAGGCAATCTGCTCTGTTGCAATGTGCTTATCGTAATTTTTGACCACATTGTCTGCCTCACGCCCGATGGCATCCAACAGGCGACTGCGGTCATAATTAAAGTTTTCATTCAACGCGTCGCCGATGATATGGTCCTTATGCGCTTGCCGGCGTTCCCCCACATAAGAAGTCACAGCCTTCCACTGGCGCAGGTCAGATTCCACTAACCAGTCAATCAATTCATCCACTTTATTTTCAACACGCTGAGGCACATCCGCCACCACTTCACGGGTGAAATCTTCCTGCATCCGGTCCTTTTTAACCAGATCCAATACCCGCGCCAGCCTGAATCTTTCCTCGAAAAATTCATCCCCGCGCTGTTCCATCTCATAAAAGATGTTGTCAATTTCTGCCATGCGCAGATCAAATTCCTTCTGCTTATCGCTCTGATACACTTCCTGCTGATGAGAAACATTGCCAAGCAGTTCCATGTCCTTATCCAGCACATCACGCTGCGCCTGGGCAGCTTGATAATAGCGATCGACCAAATGTCCAGCCACACCCAGCGGGTTGAGAAACTTAAGCCTCACCTGGCTGATCTGATCCAGTGTATTCTTAATGTAATCCTCCAGCACACCAAAATTGCTGTGCTCCCACAGGGCAGGTTCGCCAGTCTTTGCCCGCAATGCCATCCGCGCACTCACAGTGAAGATCTCCGGTGTCACCCCCAGCAGTTCACTCGCATTGTCGCGCACAAATGTTTCCACCTGCGCCTGTTCGTCATCATCCTGCAGCAAATCCACCTTGTTCAAAACAATCACGACCTTCTTGCCCCAGTCGCGAATCTGCCCCATAAATTCGCGTTCGCTCTCAGTGAACGGTCGATCCACGGAAGTGATGAACAGCACCAGGTCTGCCCTCGGCACAAAGTGGCGCGTCAGTTCCTCGTGCTGGCGGATAATGGCATTCGTCCCGGGCGTATCAACGATGCTGACCTCAGAAAGCAGATCCACAGGCAGCAGAATCACTTCTTGGTTTTCCTCCACCAGTCGATGTGAAGTGGTTTCGCCAAACCGTAAAATATTGATCTTACTGGTGGTCGGCGTGACACCTTCCTTGAGCAGTTTTTGCCCCAGCAAAGCGTTGATCACAGCACTCTTTCCGGCATTGAACTCGCCCACCATCACCAATAAAAAGAGATCGTCCAACTGAGAAATAGAGCGTCCCAGCGTTTCCAAGTCATCCTTTGAAGCATTGTATGCTGCTAGGTCAACCCGCAGATCGTTGAGAAAGTTCCGTTCGCGCTGAAGCACCTGTTCTTGAGTTTCATTTAATATTTTCATAATTAACTCCTTAGGCTGATTATATCACTGCACGCAATTTGCTCACCATCACGAGAAATTTCCTCAACCTTACCTCACCTTCAAGTGTATAATTAAACTTATGATTAATCTAACTCATAATTTACCTTAATTCACTGTGGAGATACCTAATGTTCAAGTCATCACACTTCATCCTGCTCACTGCTCTAGCAATTCTGCTTCTCGTCTGCTCTGCATGTGGTTCATCAAATACAATTTCTGGCTTAGAAGAAACACTTATTGCATTAGCCGTTGAGCAAACAAGAATTGCTGCGAACCAACCCTTCGCTGATCCCGTGGCAACCCAGGCAGCACCCCTGCCTGCGACACCAACCTCACAACCTTTGCCAACAGCAACAGTAATGCCCAGAACAGTACGTGTGATGCCTGATGGCACGGGTGATTTTCCTACCATTCAAGATGCCATCGCAAACGTAGAGGAAGGCGCAACAATCATCCTTGGAGCTGGCACCTACAGCCTGACTGAGACACTGCGCATCTCAAAATCGGTCACCATTGAAGGTTCTGGCAGCAATGAGACAATTGTAACCAGCGCACATGCAGATGGTGTTCTCATCTTCACTGGGCCAGGCAATATAAATCTGCAAGGGATCAGTTTTGAATACCAGGGAACTGAAGAAGCTAATGTTGTGATTATTGAAGATGGCATTTTCGAAATCCGCGCCTGCCGATTCAGCAAAGGTGTACACAATGAAGATGAAGAGACTGGAGGGAATGGACTTCTCATCCAGGGGAACAGCGACGGGGTGATAAAAAACTGCTGGTTTAACCTGAATCAACTAAACGGACTTGCTATTACAGATCAATCGTATGCGCTAATTGAGAGCAGCACCTTCAGAAGTAATAATGCTTATGGACTTGGATTTTGGGAACAATCCAGTGGTGAAGTACGTGGTTGTGCCAGTGAAATAAATGCCGCCACCGGATTTTCCATCCAGGATGAGGCTTCTGTATTTTTTGAAGATAACACTGCAATAGGCAATACGGATTTTGGATTTAAGGCATACGACAATTCCAGCGTCACCGCCAATCAAAACGAGTCATTTGAAAATGGCTTGGGCGGGTTTGCGGTTGACCAATCCGCACAGCTAACGGCTGAAAATAACATCGCCCGCGATAATGAACAATCTGGTTTTATTGCATTTGAAAACGCTGTACTCATCGCCAATAGCAATGAAATCTACAACAACAAACTCCACGGAATCAGTGTACAGGAACAGGCAAAAGGTTATCTTGAAAACAACACCATATACAACAATGTTGAGGTTGGCATCCGCGCAGCTGAAAACACTTACATAGAAGCCAGGTCAAACAATATCTACGGGAACAACTTAAGCGGGATCATCATCACAGGTCAGGCTGAAGGCATTCTCGAAAACAATATCCTTAACAACAACCTCGAAGCAGCCATTTTCTTTTTCGACACAGCCAAAGGTAGTGCTTCCGGCAATCAATGTTCTGGCAACAAATGGGGCATCTATCTGGAAACTTCAGCCAGTCCAAATATCGGAAACAACCCGGGCTGCCCAATTAACTAAGAAAATGATTTAAACATTTTTAGATATCATAAGCTTAAAGCCATGACAAATACCCATCTAAACCATTAGCACAAGTTATGATTGGGAAGATATCAGAATTTTGATAAAACTATCAAATCGAACAGGAATTGGAGATTGAAATGAATAAATCAGACATAAAAAGTGTCATCGGCATCATTTTGGCAACCGCACTCGCCATTGGTGTTGCCCTTGCGGGAGGGTATAATGGCGCAAAATTGGGGAATGTGCCCCTGTTTTGGATCCTTGTGGGCGGCGCATTTCTCATCCAATGGATTGTTTTCGTATTTGCCTATGTCCAAAAAAGCGAGAAATTCTACGACCTGACAGGCAGTCTGACTTATCTCTCACTGACGACATTTGCTGTGCTTGCTATCCCCAAAATTGACGATCGGGCAATCCTACTGCTGGTGATGGTGGTGATTTGGGCGACCCGGCTGGGCACTTTCCTGTTTCTCCGTGTACAGCAACAGGGCAAAGACGATCGGTTTGACGAAATAAAAGTTTCCTTTACACGTTTCCTGCTCACCTGGACGCTTCAAGGTCTGTGGGTCACTTTTACTGCTGCCGCCGCATTTGCTGCGATAACCTCAAATGTCCGCAAAGACTTGGGCTGGTTAGCTTTGATCGGTTTTGTGGTTTGGGCATTTGGCTACCTATTTGAATTGGTATCCGACACGCAAAAAAGCGCCTTCAAGGCAAACCCTGAAAACGAAGGGAAATTCATTCAATCCGGTCTTTGGGCTTGGTCTCGCCATCCGAATTATTTTGGTGAAATCGTCATCTGGCTGGGTGTGGCAATCGTTGCCCTCCCGGTGTTAAAAGGCTGGGCCTTGTTAACGCTGATCTCCCCAATTTGGGTCATCATCCAGTTAACAGTCATCAGCGGGGTTCCGATGCTGGAGAAAAAGGCAGACAAACGCTGGGGTGACCAGGATAATTACCAAACCTACAAAAAGAACACCCCGGTCCTGATCCCCCGTCCGCCCTCAAAGAATTAATCCCTTAAGTACAAATGCCCTTGCCAATCTGACCGGCAAGGGCATTATAATTACAGGGTGAGATCCAACTTTGCAATAACCCCGCATAATACCTGGAGGTGTTAATGGAATGGCGTGTGCCCCTCGCAGATCTTGATTTTGGTGAAGAAGAAACCCACGCGATCCAAGCTGTGCTTTCCTCAAAGTGGCTGACCATGGGTGAGGTCACAAGACATTTCGAAAATGAATTCGCCAAGATGGCATCCAGCAAATTCGCTTTCGCCGTATCGAATGCCACGCAAGCCCTTCACCTGGCATGCCTGGCATTGGGCATCGGCCCCGGGGACGAGGTGATCGTGCCCTCACTCACTTTTGTGGCGACTGCCAATGCTGTGCTCTATTGCGGTGCAGATGTCCGATTTGCAGAGATCATCAGCCCGGAGGATCTGACAATCGATCCCCAATCGATCGCACAGCAGATCACACCCAAAACGAAAGCCATTATCGTCATGCACTATGCCGGCTTTCCCTGCCGCATGCACGAGATCATGTCCCTGGCAGCAGAACATAACTTGCCTGTGATTGAAGATGCTGCCCATGCGCCTGGTGCTATTTTTGACGGTAAGCCTTTGGGCACCTGGGGCGATGTCGGCTGTTTCAGTTTCTTTTCGAACAAAAATCTTGCTACCGGTGAAGGCGGGATGATCGCCTGCCAACGGGAAGATTTGGCTGAGAAATTCAAACTGCTGCGCTCCCATGGGATGACCTCTCTGACTTATGACCGCCATCAGGGGCATGCCTTCTCGTATGATGTAGTTGATCTCGGATACAACTACCGCATTGATGAAATCCGCTCTGCACTTGGATTGGAACAGCTTCAGAAATTACCGCAAAATAATGCTGAACGTGCCAGGCTGACCCACACCTATTGGCACGCGCTGCAAAATCTCAACCTTACGTTGCCCTTCAGTAAATCCGGTCAGGGTGTACCTTCCCATCACATCTTCCCTGTGTTATTACCCCCTGGTGTGAACCGCCATGCATTTATGACCCAATTGCGCGACGCAGGCATTCAATCCAGCATCCATTACCGTCCAGTCCACACATTCACATACTATGTGAAAAGATACGGACAGCAAAGCTTACCCCTCACTGAAGAAGTTGCAAAGAGAGAAGTTACATTGCCCCTTTACCCAACAATGGGTGATGAAAATCTACAATATGTGGTTAATACCGTTAAGAAAATCCTGTCGTAAGCCAGTATTTTAAAAGATCATCTGGATTAAAAATCACAAACCCCTGGAAGGATTTCCCGGGGTGATTTTTTTGATGGATACTAATCGTTGTTCGCCCGGCTATTGTAGATGGCGAAAAAATTAGTTTTTTGATTGCGCCTTCTTCAATTCTGACGTTAAATCAACAATATTTTCATACCCCCGGTCGATCAACCCAAAAATTTCTTTTATCACTGTTTCAACCGGAACGTCTGCGCCAGCATACGGGTCAGGGATGTCAAAATTTGTATCATCTGCAACTACTGAAAACAAATGAACCCTGTCAGAAACTTCAGGGAACTCATGCTCAATCGCTTCTTTGTGGCCCGAAGTCATCACTAAGACCAAATTTGCTGAATGTAAGATTTTTTCAGAGATTGGACGCGATTTATGCAGACTTAGGTTCAGACCATAAGTTTTAGCAATATCAAGCGCGTCAGGCATAACAGGCTGACCCGGCATAGCCCAGGTGCCGGCGCTCGACACCCTGATCTTGTCATCATCGCCGCGCCTTACGACTTCACGGGCAAAATAAATGGATGCAATTGGGGAACGAAATCGGTTAGCCGTGCACACAAATAAAATTGAAAGCATAAAAACAATAATCCAAAACTCTATCAGGGCTCAATACGTTCTCTTGGGATCAGGACCCACTCCCCATCATGAAGCGCATGATCGGGCTCAATGTTATTATAGCGGCAAAACGCCTCTAAATCCATCGATAATTGCTCGGCAAGATCACTCGGAACAATATCGCCACCCAATACTTCGTAAACCTCAAATGCCGGTAAGCCTGTTACATCGCTCTGATCAATCGGGATCACAATCAGGGTGCCTGCCCACAACGGAATTGAAAGCTCATAATTGACTGCCCTGATCGCATCCGAACTGGTCTCAAACCAATTGGCGTACAACACTAATGATTCACCTTCCACGACCCGGTGAATTATAAATTGAATTTCGTCTCCGATCGGCGTTTCTAAAGCCAGGGGTACAGATGTTGGGCTGATGGTCGGTAAAGACGTCTCTGATGGTGCCGTCAGTGTTGCTGTCTGACTGATTAATCCATCAGTAGCAGTTATTGTAGTGGAAAAAATTTTTACTGGGGTTGATGTCGCTTGATTTGCCATCGCTATTGATTGGGTTAATTCTTCTGAAAGCGGTGTTTCAACCAAATTTGCCGCGCCGGTGAACAAACGATCATTCAGAATTATTGCAATCACTAATAACAGAATGAGCACACTTCCGACAATCACAGCAAAAATTCGTCTTTTGCGTTTTGCCATTCCTGAAACCGGAAGCACCAACGCTTCTGGCATCCTTTCACCCAATTCGCCTTTAAACACAGGGCAATCATGATGGGAGGCTTGTAAACAAAAATTACGCTGATGGGAAAATACCGGCGTGCTAACTGGCTCAACCCGGTAGCACGTATTCCACTTGGATGGATAAGCCAAAAAAGTGGCAGAGTCGTTCTTCATCCCCAAAAACGGACAGCTTTGCTCTGGAGATAATTGAGGTGTTTTTTCCCGCTCAGCTTGCATAGATCATTCCAATTACAATCTCCTGCTTCCCAGGATTAAATCAGACAACATCAATCAACCTTTTCAAAGTCAACTCGATGAAAACTCACTATGAGTCAGTTTTTGGGGTTGAGGAATCGTTCTGATTAAATGGTTTGGTGTCTCGATCCACATCTTCATTCCCCTCATCTAAATCATCGCCATCCCCAAAACGATAATACTTATCCTTGCTGGAATAGCTTGGTGCGTAGTAGGAGTATCCGCCATAATAATAACCGCGGCTGCGGGGAATTCGATTCATGATCACCCCAATCATATTGGCGCCAACCCGATCAAATTCTTCCAGCGGCATTTTCGCTGCAACAGCGCGGGTTTTCCCTGGCTGGAGAACGTAAATCACGCCATCAGCCTTTGAAGCCAAAACCTGCGCGTCGGTCACAATTGCTGGCGGGGTATCCATCACGATGATGTCAAATTTCTTCTTTAGATCCTCAATAATGCTGATCATTTTGTTGCTGGACAGCAGCTCAGCCGGATTTGGAGGCAGACTGCCCGAAGTGATAATGCTTAATTTCTCAAGGCCATCATAGGTCTGGAGCACATCAGCAAACTCAATCCTTCCCCGGATTAGATCAGAAAGACCCACCCTGTTGGATAAATTCAGATATGAATGCACATGCGGTCGTCTGAGGTCAGCATCCAATAACAACACACGCTTATTCCCCTTGGCTAAAATTGCGGCCAAATTTGAGGCTATCGTGGTCTTTCCTTCCTCAGGGCCTGAACTGGTCACCAAAATCAGCCGAAGGGGTTGATCAACGCTGTAAAATTCCAGGCTGGTCCGCATTGAGCGGAAAGCCTCAGAAATCGGAGATCTCGGATGGTCCGCCACAAAAATGCCGTTACCGTCATACTTGTTCTTCTTCGATCCGCTATTCATATCCGCCACAAACCCAACCACAGGCAGGCCCAGGATGTTTTTGACATCATCTGGCGTCTTGATCGTATCATCGAGATATTCAATAAAGAACACCACACCTGCCATTGCCACCAAACCTGCTGCAGCATATAAACCACCCGTTTCAAAAGACCGCGGTGAAAATGCCCGGCCGGGAACAGTCGCCGGTTCTACCTGGACCACATTCGGTGAACTCTGCAGACGTGTCAAATTCAAAGTTTCCAGGCTGTTGATGCTTGAAAAATAAATTTGCTCATAAAGATCAAGCGTTCTTTCCAGTTGATTGATTTGGGTAGATGAAGTGGTTTCACTTTGCATCGGTTCGCCCATCACAACCAGTTCCGTGTAGATTTCTTGATATAAAGCTAACAAAGGCTCAATCTGATCAAGCTCTGCCTGGTATTGCAAACGCTGCAATTGTTGTTCTTCAGTCGCCAGCAAAGGATCGATCCCGGACAATTTAAATTCAAGATCGGTAACCTGTGTTTGCAGATCGTCTATTTGTGTCTGAACTTCTGCAATCTGATCATCTAAGATCGTCACAGATAGGTCTTGTATCTGATTCTGCAAGATCTGCATTTGCTCTAACGCCTGGTCGGCACGCAGTTGCATGTTCTGCTCAGACGTTGCATAACGCACAGATTGCAGTTGCTCATTCTGCTCAATCAACACACTGACCAGCGTATTAGCGACCAAAGCCGCTCTTTCAGGATTCTCATGGGTCACTGTCAGGCGCACAAATTGCGTCTCTTCGATCTGTTCAGCATTTGCCTGGCCGGCATAAACCGGGAACCCTACTTCCTCAGACACCTGCGTCAACAAAGCTTCAGAAGACAGCAATTGTTCATAGGTAGAAATCCACTGTTGGTAATCTATGTAGGCATAATAATCATAATAACCCGTGGAAGCGGGTCTCAGAACGACAAAACGGGTGCTGGTACGATACATTGGTGTTTGCTTGGCACTGAAATAATAGCCTAACACACCGCCAAGAACCGCGCCCAGAATCAGCAACCAAGACCATCGCTTAAGTATTGTCAGGATCCTGCGAATATCCATAAATCAACTCCATGTAAACCGCGAAAACGATGGGCATATGTTAGCAATCTGCTCAAAACAATTTCCCTTACAGAGCGGTTTTTCAGTGTATTTCCCTTATTTGCAACTTTTAAGGATACCACAACCTGCTCTTTTAATTGAGATTAATCTCACTCAGGTTTTTGTGGTATCATTGCCAATAGCAGACTCGGTTCAATCCCTTAACAATTGTTGTTCAATACGCACATTCAGGTGAAGGTCAAGAAAGTCCATCCTCATTCTCTACAAGCCAATGCTTTAAACTCATTATTGACCGGGTTTGCTCAACATTAGCTTGAATTTGCTCATCCCTGCGTAAAACTCGCACAACCGTCTTAGAATAACGGCGGACCAACTCAAACAATCTCACAGGATAATAACAATAAACCTTGGGTGAATATGCATCGACGTGATACAGTCTCGCCATTTTGCTCTTTGGTAAAAAGACCCTGCACAGTGCAAGTTTAAGCTTCGCTAAGAACCCTTTAGTAGAAGAAAACTCCGCCATGTCAGGTGTCAAGGTGAAGATATTCCCCGCATCACGTTCCAAAAGCTGCTGCAAAGCACGCTGCTTAATGTTGTCCGGGATATGATCGTCTGACATGAATTTTGTCTCAGCCTGCGGGAAATCCATATTGAATAATTGCTTGAACAAATAAAACGTCAGCCCTACAACCCGCCCCGCACGCCATCCTTCCGCCCTTTCGGCTAATGCTTTCCAATTTACTTTATCCGCATGATGCTGTATGACCAGCGCAATATCGTATAAACCACGCAACCCAAGCTGTAGATGGTGCTGATAAGTCAGATGGATACACAGGTGTAAAATCAGGTCTTCTAAACTTAACGCCAGGGTGTCAACGCCGGCAATCTTTGCAGGGATTGCCCGTCCCCATAATCCCTCGATATCAATGTCAAAGGGCTCGTTTTCCTCAAGTAGCGTCCAATGCAATTCCAAATACAGGTTTTTATCTTTGATCAATGGCGGCACATGCTTGATATCTTTGTTGTCATCCTTTATCCGAAAATAAGTTGATGGTTGATACCCAAGGGTGTTGAGCACTTCCAGTGCTTCCGGGATATCCACCTTCCTGATCAGGATATCCATATCAGACATCGACCGTAAACCGACATTGGCATATTCATGTTCAATAAGATACAAGCCCTTAAGCCCGATTGCATCCACGCCCGCTTGGTTAAGGGTGTTTAAAATCTCCCCCGCCTCTGATAATAATATTGTGTTAGCCGCAGCATTCCGCAGATGTGCCTGATGCAGTACCTCCAAAACTTCCTGCGGGGCTGCCACTTGATTACCGGACGACATCAGCCTTGCATACAATAAAGACATCACATCATGCTGCCGAGCGAATCCAATCAAGATCTCCCACTCAGCCCTGCTCAAGCGCGCGAATTGCTTGATTTCATCACCCGCTAGCAACTCAAACCTGAGCAATTGAATGAATAAGTCAAAATGTGGTGTGGTCATGCCTCAGGCTTTCTTTCAGGTAACCTAAAAAGGGAATTTAACATACCTAATCAAAACTTCCGCGCTCAATCAAAGATTAGGCAGTGGAGTAACTATCTAAGACCAGCAGGTCATTCTATAATACTCAGTAAATTTTACTTGAAAAATAACGGGATAAATACTTTTTCAACGACATCAATGGTCACATGCGTCGTGTCGGTTAATGCCCCATCGCTGACCCTGTAATCAAAGCCAGCAACACCCACAAAACCCGCCGCCGGTGTGAATGTGATTGTGCCCCCTGCCAGTTGCACTGTCCCATGTTGTGGGTTGAAAACCGCGACGACAGAGAGACTATCGCCGTCAGCGTCTGTGTCATTATCTGTCAATTCATTCCCTGGCAAAAGGAGTTGTTTGTTTTTCATCGTCTCAAATGAATCAGCGACAGCGACAGGTGCTTCATTCGTTTCAGTAGTAATGCTCACATCAACAACATTGATTGTTCCCGATCGCCACGCGGCTGGGTCATGATCAGCCTGCAGGCTGCCAATGAAAAAGTTAACGGCATCCCCTTCGATATCTTCACTTCCAGGAACATTCATTGAATAAACAGTGTTACCATCTCCATCTAATTGCACTGTTGTGCTGGCGACGACGGCACCATCCATCTTCACACTGATGATGGTCCCTGTTTCAACATTTTCCCCGTTCTCCTGAACGGTGCCATAAAAAACGCTTGGCAAGGCAGGCGGCTCTTCTGCAGCAACCCAGGTGGGGTTCATCAATAGAAACCCTGTCATAATCGTTAGGATCAACATTACGTTTCTAAAACGCATCATCATTTTATCTCTTAACCTGCCCGGCTTTTTCATAAAAGCTCCTGGTCAGATTGCTTTTTCTTTTGCAACGCCCAGATAACAAGACCGGTCGCACTCAAGATGCCCGTCGGAAGGAAAAAATGCAGCCATGTCGCTTTCGGGCGCTCTTCCTCATTTTCAGGCAACGTTGAGTTTTCCCTTGCTTCACCTGCTGCTTTTTCATTTTGAGGAACCATTGAGTCTGTCACAATCGCTTCCTCGGTCAATGCCAACGCCTCAGATGTTGTTGTTTGTGTCACACCCGTAGGCTCGGGTGTTACAGAAAGCTGTTCCTCCAACTCCTGTGTTGAAGTCTCGGTCGCTGTGAGTGTCAATGTCACAAATACCTGCTGGGTAACAGTAGGAGCGATCACTGTTGGATAAGGTGTTGATGTCGACGCTGGTGCGGAGGACGTTTTTGTGTTCGTAGGCTGGGCGGTTCGCGTCGCGGTTGGCTTGGATGTTGCGGTGGGGATCACCACACCGCCTGATGCCGTCAGATCAAGGTTCAAGTTGACTCCGGATTGCCAGACCGCTGTTTGGCTTGCCAGGTTGCCGCCCACCGTAAACTGAATTGTGTCCCCGGCCACGCCGCCTTCAACAGCAGCCGTTGCCGGGTCATCACCCGCCACAATTAATGAATATACCGAGTTACCCTGATAAAGCTGCGATGCCGTGCTGGCATACACCTCGCCGTCAATCAAAGCCTGGATGATCGTGCCTTCCGGGAGGTCCGCCCCATTCAGCGTCACGTTGCCGTAAAAGCTGGAGGGAAGTGGTGGTACTGCATGCACGTTGGCATGCGGTACCACCATCATCAAACCTGTAAGTAAGAGCAATAGGCTGCTAAAAAATCTACGCATTGTTTTCAATCAGATCACTTTGTTCGGCTGCAACGATCACCAGTAAAAATCCTAATAAGCCACGTTCCAGGTCGCGGCATCCGTCACAAACACCCAGTAACCAAAATCGGGCTGTAATGCGTCAAGGTCACTCACAAATGCCGGGGCACTCGGATCATAAACCTTCCATGGATTGGCAGGTGTAGAGGCATCGTATTCGAATACCAGGCTAAGCGACGTAATGCCACTAAATGAGTCTGCTGGTGTGGCTGTCTCGTCCGATGGGAAGCCCACCAGGTTCCAGCCCAAGGCACCTGTTGAGAGATTAATGGCAGTTGTCGCGTTGTATTCGCCATTGATTTCCAATGTATCCGCCTGGTTCATCTTAATCCAGAAGCCCATGCTCCGATCGAGCGTTGTGAGGGTATTTCCTATTGAGGCCGCTGGATCTGGGTCGTAAATCAACCAGTTGCCAGACTCGCTGCTGGCACCGCTCGCATCCCAGCCATACACCAGGTCATAACTGCCAGCGATGCTCGCCAAAATGGACTCAACGGCTGTGTTGGTGGGTTGGATGTTGAGCGAAACCAGGTTCCAGCCTGCTGCCAGGTTAACGGAACGTGTCAGGCCGGTAATGGTGAAGGTGCCGTTAGTGAAGGTCAGGTCATAGTTGGCATTCAAAGCCAGCGTGCCCTGGCGGATGGGATATGTCCCAATCGTCTCACCTTCATCTCGCTCTAATTCGCCGGTAAATGCATCACCGTCCGCTAATGAACCCGAAGTGACCGTGTAGGTCAATGCAGGGTCATTCGCCCCAACCACCTTGGATTTATCATCGGCAGTGACAGTAATCGGGCGCAGGTTGATCGTGAAATCAGCAGGCGTATTGGTTACCGTGTAATTAGAAAGCACGCCTTCCGCTGCGACAAGTGTGGCACTGATCTCGTAGGGGCTGCCGGCCACGGTTTCGCCTGATTCGCGGGCATAAGTCGCCGAGACATTATCCGCAACCAGGAAACCATCCAGTGTGCCGCCAAACGTCGGATCGTCTTCGCCATAGATCTTGCTGGCTGCATTCACGGTTACTGACGCTGCCTTGGGGTTGATGGTAAACTCGGCCGTGTTATATGTAATGGCGTAGTTATTCAAATCCCCGGTGGTCGCAACCAACTCAGCGCTGATCGTGTAGGGGCTGCCCAACACCGTTTCACC
Organism: Anaerolineaceae bacterium; assembly: GCA_016841365.1. Classification (GTDB taxonomy): domain Bacteria; phylum Chloroflexota; class Anaerolineae; order Anaerolineales; family Anaerolineaceae; genus Brevifilum. Next base: position 246,511 of record JAENZI010000001.1, on the reverse strand, counting down.
AATGGTGCGGGAATAAGTCGCCTCGACGCCATCAGCTTCAATAAACCCGGTCAGTGTGCCGGTTAATGTTGGCTCACTGCCGCCATAAGTCTTGCTGGCTGAATTGGGGGTGACTGAGGCTGCTTTCTTGTCAATCACCATGGTCTTATTGATCGTCTGCAGCAAAGTTGCGCCATTGAACACTCTTACCGCCACAGCATAAGAACCAGCGTTCACAGGCAGTGTCCCCAAGCCGTTATAGGTCACATCATAGGAATAAAAACCGGTCACACCACTGACTGTCACCGATTTACCTGTGCCGTCATACACCTGCCCGGTCAAACCGGCAATATCCACCACCACCACTTCGGCTGTCGCCGTCCCGATACCGCCCTGGCTGTCAGTGACCTGCAAACCCACGGTTTTTGTTCCGGTTGATGTAAATGTATGATCGGGATTCTGGAGGGCTGAATCATCGTAAGCGCCGTCATTATCCAAGTCCCAGGCGTAGTAAAAGGTTGTTTCAAGATAATCTGTTGCCGAACCGGTTAAAGACACCGCCTCGTTAACCATCGTTACATAAGGTCCGCCGGCATCCGCCATCGGAGGGTGAAAATTAAGACTCACATTGGTCCCTTTATGCCAGGTTCCCGTGGCGACCACACGTGAATCAATCTTAAAGGTCACCAAACCGCCCTCTGTCCCGCCCTCGACGACACCCGTGGTACCAGGGTCATCGCCGGGCACTTTGATGGCATACACCAACGCCGAGTCAAAGGTCTCGATCACAGCCGTCGCGACAGGTGCAGCAGCGCCTGGCACATAGGCTTCCACCGTTTCACCTGCAATCGGGCCGCCATCGTCAGTCATATAGTGGATTTCGCCATAAAAACCGGATGGCATTTCAGGTGCCTGTTCTGCAGAGACAAATGCGGCACTTCCCATAAGGAGGGTGATCACAATACTTGGGATCAAAAATAATTTAATGTTCTTCATTGTTGTTTCCTCTACTTTGCTAGAATGTTGTTCTGCCTAATCTGGCAGGTTCGCTCCGCTATGGGAGATCGTAAATCACGTTCCAAGTACTATTGGACCCAATATTGATCCAATATCCCCAACCTGGGGTCGTTTCAAGTAATGAATTTGAATAAGCCGCTGCAACAGGGTCGTATACTTTCCATTGCGTCGTGTCATTGGCGTGGTAAGCCCATAAAATGCTGTAATCTGTGACGCCGTTGCTCTCAAGCGCATCCGGTAACACGCGGGTTTCAATCGATGGATAGCCAATCAAGTTCCATCCTGGGACAAGTGCAATTTCTGTCGTTGCAGGTTCCATACCCGAAAGCACCAGCGTGCTGTCTTGCAGCATATTGATCCAGAAGCCAATGGTGTGATCCAGTTCTTGCAAATCGTTTACATAAGGTGCGGTCACCGCCAGATCAGGGTCGTACTGCACCCAATCCCCAGTCTGTGCATCCCAAGCGTAAACCAGGTCATACAAGCCCTCTACCGATGATAATACATCAGCAATCGCGGTACTTTCTGGTTGAAGATAGAAGGACACCAGGTTCCAGCCTGTGTAAAGCGGGATGGACATCTCAGGCAGCGGCGCTTCATTGACCACGATCGTGACCGTTGCCGTGTTGCTGTCCAGCGCACCGTCGTTCGCTTTGTATGTAAAGCTATCAGACCCAATAAATCCACCATTAGGCGTGTAAGTGAAAGACCCATCGCTCTTCAAGGTCAGGCTGCCGTTGGCAACATCCGACACCAACACGGCAGTCAACGGATCGCTATCCGCATCGGTATCATTCGCCAGCACACCCGGCGCTGAAACCGTCAGCGTTTCACCCGTGATCACGTCATAAGCGTCATCAGCAGCCACAGGTGCATGGTTGACCTCGGTGGAGACAGTGAATGTCGCCGAATCACTGTCAAACAGCCCAGCCGGGTCAGAAGCCGTGAATGTGATCGTTTCTGAGCCGGTCCAGTTCTTATTGGGGGGCGAGATCGTCGCCACCCGGTTTGAATCAATGCTCACAGCCAGCCGGGTTTGGCCGCTGTATGTCCAGGATATTTCAGAATCCAGGTTGTCCGGGTCTGCGACATAATCATCCAGGTTGATAACTGCAAAGGACTCACCAGGGGCAACCGTCTGGTTCGGGATATCGCTCACAACCGGCGGCTGGTTGCCTGCCAGCACCGTGAAGGTCGCCGCGTCTTCATCCCACAAGCCATCCGGGTCGGTCACTCTGAAGGTGATCGTTTCAGAACCCGTCCAGGTACCGTTTGGCACAGAAACGGTCGCATACCGCGAACCATCAATGCTGACGCTCAATTCAACATTGCCGCTGTAGGTCCAGGTCAATGTAGAATCCACATCGTCTGGATCATAAACATACATATCCAGCATAATCACTTCAAAACTCTCCCCCGCAACAATCGTCTGGTCGGGGATGTTCTGGGTAATCGGGGGGTCATTGATCTCCTGAACCACATTTACCGTCACGTGACCGACATCGGTCAGGTCCCCGTCGCTGAGCGTGTAATCAAAACCCGCCGTGCCGTAAAAGCCCGTTGTCGGCGTGAAGGTGATCTTTGTCCCCTCTCGGAGCACGGTACCATTCACGGGGTTGCTGACCCCGGTGACAGAGAGCGTATCCCCATCCACATCGCTATCATTGATCATCAACGCGTTGGCATACACGACAAGCGGCGTATCTTGCGGCGTGCTGAAATAATCATCATTGGCAACCGGCGCAGAATTTGCCGCGTTGACCGTGATCGTCACAGTCGCCGTATTGCTCACCGTGCCTCCGTCCGAAGCCTGGTAAGTGAAGCTGTCCGAGCCGCTGAAACCGGCATCCGGTGTGTAAACAAACGCGCCATTCGGGCTGAGTGCTACACTCCCTCTGCCCGCGTCCGAAACCAGCACGGCGCTGAGCGTGCCCTCACCCGAATAAAAGTCATTCGAGAGCACCCCGGGCGCTGGCACTGATAAGGCCGTGTCCTGTTCTGTCGTGTAGGCGTCATCATTCGCCCTGAACTGCTGAATCATGACCGTCGCCGGGTCGCCGAATAACAGGTAGGTATCCAGCAAGTCCGGACTGGCGCCGACAGAGAACAGGTTAAGCTTGCCAGCCAGGGTGGCTTCACCCACAGTGCTGGCAGTCCCGGCAAACAAGGCGTCATAAAAGCCGTGATTGAGATACATATGGCCGCTGGCCACGCCCTGCCCGGTCGCGGACCAGCTGGCAATCGCGCCTTTGTCCACCGCCCGGGTGAAGACTTCACCCACCGCGTGGTAAGCGATCGTTGTTTCCGGCCGGATGTAATAGCCTTCCATACACGCCATCACCACCGCCACCGGGTATTTCCCGAGGTTGGTCAGTTGAGAAACATAAGTGGAATGGAATAATGATTCACCCGCCCAGGAAGCAGTTGCACCATGGCCAATATAATTGACAATCAATTTGCCAGCATTGAGACTATTTTTAATAGCGGTCTGTGTAATCGTTTTATCGGTGTAAGGTGAAAGGCCAAAATAAATTTTTTCCCTGTCATACTCCGCCGGCAGGCAGCAGGAAAGCAGCGTGTCTGAGATCGACGCGAAATTACCCGCGTCATCGGCGTTGTCGGCAACCGCCAACACCTGGCTCTTCCAGGCATCATCCGGCGCGGCTTCGTACACCATGATCTTGCTCACAAAGGCATCCGCCTCTGCGGCGCTGTTGACCGAGATCCGCCCCAGCATCATATCCGGCATCAGGTCCGTCCCGGAGAGGGTCACATAGCGGTTATCCGCAGCAGTCTCCCCCATCCAGGGGTCCACGGGCAGCAGGTAAGGCGGGACGAAACTTGTTGTTCCTGTCGCCAGGTAATTCTTGGGGTCATAAGTACCGTCGCCCAGCAGCACCACGTAAGATGGCGCCGCGCCGGACCATGAATTGTAAGTGTAGGCTAAAAAGTCCTTGATCGCAACCGGGTCCACGATCCCGTAATTGAACTCATCATACACATCCTGCACATCCACCGCCATCGCCCGCATCCCCTGCGCGGCGCGGTAATCCCGCAGGCTGCCCGCCGCCGTGGCAAAGGCCGCGTGGGTGATGATCAGATGGTCTGCGCCGTTGGTGGTCTCGCCCAAACTTGAAGGGGTATCCGCTTCAACTGCCTGTGCCTGCAAATACCCTGCCGCACCAACGGCTGCATAGTCTGCCGGCGCAGAGAGCGTATCTTCAAACACCACCTGGTACCCCGAGGCGGTTGGTTCAACCCGCGTCCCGGTCAATATCTGTGTATTCAGCGGGTCGGTCACATCGAACACACTCACCTGGTCACCCGTAAACCCGTCCACGTTGAATTGCCAGGTGCCGGTGCTTTCATAGCCAAACTCCAACCGGTCATTTTGTGCCACGAAGGAATTGGCGTAATCCAGTTCAATCCAATCCAGGAAAACTACATCATAAGACATGCCTGGTTGTAAATAAGCCGTGATTGAAATTGTATTGCTCCCGGTTTGTATCACACCTGATGGGACAGTCGCTTCCAATGTGCCCCATGTAGCCCCATCCCAATATAGTTCCCCGACTTCTACACCATTCACAAAAGCCTTCACATGATGATCCGGGTTGACATAACTTGAGACATAGCCAAGTATTCTTACGTGTAAAGCACCAGGTCCAACGGCGGGTTCGGAAAGAGAAAATGTATGGATAAATGTCGTACTTGATGTAATGGATATCTGCTTCCATATGAAATTTTCATAGGTGTTCGCAGTGGTCATGTATGAATTGTTTTCTTCAAAATGCAGAGAGGCGGTATAGTAACCTGGGGTTGATGCACTTCCCGGGGAGACATCCCTTGGTGTCATCCGCAAGCCCTGCCCCACATCGCCATAGGTCAGCCAATACACATTCTCCCGGGTATATTTGGAGGCAATCGCCTCGCCGTAAAAGCGGATCACATCGCTCGAATCAAATCCGCCATCCGCTTCGCCCACCACCTGGATGGGGATTTCAATCCCCAGGTTGAACATCTGCAAACTACGCGGATCCAGGGTGCCCACCGGCAGCCCGGCGGCCTGCAGCTCGCTGTAGGTCAGTTGATACATACCTGCCTCGCGCACTTTGACACGCCATCCCGGGTTGGGCATCGTTGTGGGGCTGGAAGTGATCTGTGAGTCAGATTGAATGGCGGCATCCGAGCCTGTCGTCAGACGCCAATCCCGCGCGGCCTCATAATTCAGCAATTGCCCTGCCAAAACTTGTTCATAAACCTCAGAATCGGTTTGCCGGCTCATACTTTGGATTGAGGCTGAACCAGTAAATTTGACAGTTACCCGCAGGCTTTCATAAACCGTGATTTCCTGTGCAACAGGGTTATACTGCACCGGGTAAACAGCCACACCAGCCACACGCTGCTGGCGTACATAGCCGTCGCCGCTGATTGCCACGAACACGCCCGGGTAATCACTTTGACTTTCGTAGAAAATGGGATCTTTTTCATACACCAGGGTCGGGTCCTGCGTGAGCCATGCACCTGAGTCTTCTGAGAAGACCTGCGTCCCGCTGGTTTGAGTTGATTTCGGCAAGACATCTGCCGCTAAAGTTTGAACATGAGAGCGTCCGGGGACGACACTGACTTCGATCCCCGCGCCCACCGGCACACCGATTTGTGTGATCAGGTTGGGTAATTCTGGCGCACCGGGTTCAGATGTCCCTGTCCAACCGGGTAAGGACACGCTGAGATACTCGCCGTTTGCCGTGCTGAGGGGTGCCAGGCTGAGCCCCTCCCAGGGAACACGCACCTCGAAAGTGAGCCCATCGGGGGAGGAGGTGATCAGTTGCACCGGTTCGTTTGAATCAGGCATGATCCCATCCTCGATCACGAGGTCATCCACCGGTTCACCCGCATAGTCTCGCGTGAAGAACCCGGGAACCCCTGACGCGCCGACCTTCTCAGACGCGAAGGAAAATGATGCCCCTAATATGGCTGAAAGGATAATGACTGAAAGCAAAGTGCGGATTGTCTTCATCGTTTTGCTGCCTCATTCTTCGGTTTTTGAGCATCCATCATTCGTCATTCCATTACAAGTAAATTTGTCACATTGATGCGCAATCAGATGAAAGTTTTTCCTTGCCCCCATGTGTTCTTGCCTGTCCTGCAAACACCAATAATGTCAAGCAAAACATCTTCCAAACCTCTCTCCATTACGCTGCCCGGATCAGCGCCCAGGCGTCCGCACCCAGTTGATAGCTGAACTCGAAAAATGGCACCAAACCTGATAATAATACCAGATTTTCCATAATTCTGGCTAGCCACACAGGGTGGTAATAGGGGATGACAGCCGTCTTCAAAACCTGGCTGATCCCGTCAATGGGAGGTGCAAGATGAATGCCATTTGGTTTGGAACGATCTAAAAAGAATAATTTGTCCAGCGGAGCACCCATGGGGGAACAAAAGTCCGGGTCCAGGTGCCACGGTGTACCGAAGAGCCAGAATTGCCCTTCCAGATACCGCAGAATGAGCGTGTCCTCTCCCAAAATCGTAGCCTGAGGGTCCTTCGCCAGGGCGCGTGCCAGGGTGGACTTGCCCGCGCCAGCCTGCCCTATAAAGCAATAGCCGTGCCCATCCTTGATGGCGCCGGAAGCGTGCAAGATCAGGTCGCCGAATTGCGCCAGCCACACCGAAAACAGCCGGATCTCAAGCTCCCCCGGGGGGTAAATAGCATGTTTGGTTGCCGACAAATCCACAAACAACTCCCCCGACCTGAAAGCATGGTCCACCTTCGCCAACCGCGGCGGGATGTCCTCCTTGACCAACAACGCATAACCGCCCGTGTTGCTTTCCCACAAGCCCCAGGATTGCGTGTTCAGCAACGGCGTGCCACAATCCCCTGCGGGGGGCAGCGGCGCATTGTGAAGGGTTAGCACCAGCGGTTCGGATCCGCCCTGCAGGTTTTCATCCTGAAACGAAAAATCAGCCTGTGGGCTGACCACAGGCTGGATAAACTTCTGATGGCTTGGCGGGATGTAAAGGCGATGTTGATCGTTTTCTAGTTCCAGCCCAAGTCGTAGCTTTGCAATACGTAAATTAAGATTGAACAAGCACCACCAAATTTATATTTCAATTAATAAATGTTCTCAAAGAACTATCATTTCCTGTCACACATTGTCACATGAATTCTTACACAGTTATCATTTCTTGAGATAAGAAATGAAGCAATATTCCATCACTTATTACATCGCACATATATAATTAAATTTACAAGCATCATCAAATCCATATGGATCCAGAATCATGCTCGAAAAACATTCCGAGAGGATCGTACTTTTGATCTCCAGCTTGACACGCTTGACCTCCGGCGCTTCGTATTTCTTTTTATTCATAACTCACAACCTCCTCACTGACAACACTATTATACCTTAAAAATTTGTCAATTTGCTTTTTTCGTTCATGCGCCAGGGCGCAGATAAAATCCACCGGCGTCTCATTATCGCCGTGTATAGCCTGAGACCAGCCCGGGCACTGCGTGCACAGGGCACCCAGGGTGCAGGTTTGGCAGGGTGTGGTTTTTTGGCGTTTTAATTGGCGCAGCTCGCCAATCTTCTCCCAGGCTTCCACAAAGGACATTGCCTTCAGGTCATAGGCTGGCTGCCGCACCATGGTGCAGAAGCACATCCTTCCGGCGCTGTCGATATGATAGCTCTTCACACCGCCGTTGCAGCTAAATACATTTTCTGCCCGGGTGAATTGCCCGCTGAAATCACGTGCCAGCCTGAGCCACTCTTCCATACGCTCCGGGTCTTCAAAATCCATGGCGATCAGTTCTTCGACCGGGATTTGGACATCAAACGGTTCCAAACCGCCGTCCTGGCGCGGCCAGAGGGTGTTGTCATAGCGGATTTCAACACCGAATTCCTCCGCCAGCGCCTGCATCGCGGCCAGCTCATGCTGATTGACCGTCAGCAGCAAGGTTTTCAGTGTAAAATGGATGTTGCGCTCCTTTAACAACCTGATCCCTCGCATGCAGCGTGCATAAGACCCCGGGACCCGCGTCACGGCTTCATAGGTCTCCTGGGTGGCACCATACAGGGTGATATCCACCACATGCGGACGAATATCGTTCAACAGATCAGCAATTTGTGGTGTGATCAACGTGGCATTGGTAAAGATTGAAACCAGCATCCCCAACCGCCTGGCGTGGATGTAGATCTCCGGGAAGTCCTTACGCAGAAATACCTCACCGCCCGTAAAGGTCATGAACAACGTCCCCGCGGCGGCTGCCTGGTCAAGCATACCCTTCACCTGTTCGGTGGAGAGTTCTTTCGCCCGGGCTTCCTGGCTGCCGGCTGGCTGGTTGATATAACAATGCACACAGTTCAGGTCACAGCGGTCAGTCAACTCCATCATCCCGCTCAGGGGATAGCGCCGTCCTGCTGTTTGGGCGTTGATCGCCGCGCCAAAATCGCCCATATCGATTTCAGGGATATGCGGGCAGCTCATGCTTCCACCTCGATCAATGCACCAATGGACGTCATCTCCTCGACAAACTGCGCCAGGTCAGCCCGTAGCACCTCGGGGTCCGCGTCGTATTCCTCAAGCAGCGCGGCCTGTAAGGCGTCTACTGTGCTTGGCTCCTCAAGCTGCTCCCAAATGAAAGCGCCTACGCTGTTCAGGGTGTAGATACAGTCCATATCCGCCACATCCTTGTGGAGGGGAACCAGCACAGATTCCTCCACAATCTTGCGGTAGATAAAGTCTGGATTGCGCTGATAGGTCATCTTATTAACCATAAAATCCCTTATTTCAAAAAATCACCAATAAAAGGCAGGTTGCGGGCGATCTTCCCGCCCAACCCGGAGAGCCGGATTTGCCCAGCCCCGCGCCGGGATCGAAAAGCGGCGTAACGACCCAGGGCTCGTATCAGGGGGCGGTCCATTTCAATCACCCTGCCGTCCCGTTCAAGCGACATCACACGGCCTAAAACCGCTTCATCAGACATCCACCCATCCGGCTGGGGGATCTGATCCCCCTGCACCTGGCTGTATTGTATGCCCTTTTTAAACTGCTGTCGAATCACGCGGTGTACCACCACATGCTCGCTTGCCGTACTGCACAGGACCACCTCACCCACACAAGGCCGATCCTGCCCCAAAGGTTCTACCACTAAAACATCACCATCCCGCACAAGAGGCTTCATGCTCACGCCGCGTGCTTGGAACCGGACGGATTTTCCCATCCCTAAAAGCTCCCTGCTCAGCTTGCCGAAAGCCGCACTCGTGCAGGATAGTGTGGTTCGATCGATCACTTAATTTTCTTCAACGCCCTCGCCGAAGCGACCATATCTTCATGTAAGACAGTATTGTTGTAGATATCAACATCCTCGATCCAGTAATAGAAGGTATTGCGGGCTTTGACCTCGTCAGTATAGGTGTAAGTGGCACCCGTGCCACCAGGGCTGCCCAGGATCAATTCGTCGTTGATCTTGGTCTTCGGCGCATGAAGTGAAACAGCCCGGTAGATATTGAAACCCAGGTTCTGCGTTTCCATACCCGTTTCCCAATCCAACCGGATTGCGCCCTCTTCGCCGGTGGCGGTGAAGTTGAGCAGTGTGATAGCGGTCGGCTTGCCAAGATCCGTCGGCTCGGAGTCGGTGTTGTCGCCCAGCAAAGATGCTGCTTCATTGTCAGCACTGACAGAGACGATATTGCACACATCCACTGTCGATGTGCCCTGCAAATTGGGATCCTGCGTACACTCGCCATACTCAATGCCGCTCCCGATGGGGGCCAATGGGCCGACAGTCACGTGAAAGTCTATCGTGACCACTTCAAGCGGTGCCATGGTTCCTAAATCACAAACGATCTCGTGATCAATACTGTTATAGGTACAGGTCCGAGGTATGCTATTATTATCATTGGGCAGGTTAATGGTATAGACAAAGGGATCAGCAACAATCACGTTTGTATCGAGGCTGTCGGTCACAACCACGTTCTCTGCTGGCAGGTCAAGCGCCATATCTTTATTTGTCACAGTGATGGTATAAGGTAGCAAAGAACCACGGTATGGGTAGAGAGGATAAGGAGCTGTACGAGCATAATCATAATCGGTTTTAGTGACTGTCACATCCACAGGCGCATTATTTGTAAAGGTACAGGTGGTTGTCAATCCGGTCTGAATTGAGAAATCAGTGACCGTTGTCCCGGACCATGTGCCGGTTGGTGTGGTAGACCCTTCAATCAAACACGTTGCATCGGTCAATGACCACCCACTTGGCACAATTTCGCTGAGATCGTAATCCGATCCAGGTTCAAAAGAGAAATACCCTTGTGTACTGGTACTTCCGCTGCCGGTGATCGTCCAGCTGCTTATTCCACCAGCCGATTCTTGCCCAGCACCCAGATTAAACGTAAAGTCTTCGGCGATATCGGGATCCGCCACCTTCACAATCTCCAGGAAGCCTGCACCAGCCAAAAACACACAGTCCGATGGCGCTGAATTTGGTTCTGATGAGGGATACGAACAAACATTGATCATCTCAGGATTACCCATGTTGAACAAGTCAAGTTCTGTAAACGTAGCCCAAACATAGGTATCATTTGTATAACAAATTTCTGTAGGCAGCACACCGGTATTATAACTGCAGGTATTGCCAACCACATGATCAGGATCATAATAGGGATTTGGATTGAGAATATCCTCGATGATATCTTTGGTAAGAGGATTATCCGGTGTGTTCCCAAATGGATCTATTGGAGCTATGAGGTTTCCTGTGCCTGGATCCGCACCTGCGTCTGATGTAAAAGCGATTGGCACGATCGGATTTGTACATTTATCCGGTGCAGCGTCACCACATGAATAGAGCTGTTGCACTGTGATTGCAGCAGGTGCACCTTGTACTGTGACACAAAACGAATAGTCTGCAAACCCGTTATCATCGTTGTCAAACAAGACACACACATCCCCAGAGTTATTCCCCGACCAGTCGGTATTGTCGAGCCCCCAGTTAACATAAAGCTCGCCTGGCACATCAATATCAATGCCCGTTTCGAGAAAGTTTAAGTCTTTCTGCCCGGGTTGATCATCCGCACCGCCATCATCAACAGCATACAACCAGGCAATTGCCGCTTTAACGCCCTGAATGCCATATACCGAAAGTATCACGGCCAATAGCAAGCCCGAAATAGCAATCAACCAAAAGGCTCGCTTGCCTTTAAAGAAACTCCTACCCATCACGTCCTCCTCTTATCCATTGGAACACAACCCATCCATTTGTTTAATACGCTTCCACCCATAAATTAATAGAATTATGGGTGCCTTTTTACCCATATAATTAATACTATTTTAACAGATTATGATAATAAGTCAATGGTGAATCCTTAAATTATCGTAAATTAGCCGCACTTTCCCACTTAATTCTGCCATTAAATAGCCCCCTGGCGCAAATTTAAACAGAGCTTATCCGCATCGCTCCACATCATTTTATTTTTATGAATTAAATAATTCTTAATACATCTTTTGTTATTCTCTCATTTTTCAGGCAAGAACTGAGCCCGCATGCGTTCAAAGTCCTGGTTTGCCTGGGCGTAATCCTCCGGGTTGCCCAGGTCCATCCAATAGCCGTCAAACGGATAGCCGAACACGCCCTCACCCGCATCCAGCAAGCGATGCACCAAATCCGGGAAGTCCAAATATTCGCCAGCCGGGATATGTTTGAGCACTTCGGGTTCGAATACGTAGATGCCCATGCTCACGTGAAAGTCATACGCGGGCTTTTCTATGTAGTCTGTGATGCGGTTGCTGTTTTCCTCATGCCTTATCACGCCTAATTCGACCTTCACCTTACGTTCGTGCATGGCGATCGTGCACATCCCGCCCTGCTGTTTGTGAAACGCAATCAACGCGTTGATGTCCAGCGTGGTCAATACATCCCCGTTCGAGACTAAAAAGGTCCTGTCGAGTTCCGGGATGAGAGCCAGCGGCCCAGCGGTGCCCAATGGCTTGGGTTCGAAAGAATAGGTCACATCCAGGTCGAATTGCGCGCCATCCTGGAAAAAGGCTTGCATCAAGCCCGCCAAGTGCCCCACCGTCAGCACCACGTGGTTGACCCCGGCGCGCTTCATCTGTCGCAGCAAGATCTCCAGCACGGCGTGCTCGCCCACCGGCATCATCGGTTTGGGTAAAACATAGGTATAGGGGGCTAAACGTGTCCCGCGCCCGCCTGCAAGAATAACAGCTTTCAAGGTTGACTCCTGTGTGTTCGTAGAAATGATTGGTTAGAAAAAGTCGTCATGGCATTAAGCTTGTGGCTGATAGCTGATAGCCTGTAGGTAAAAAAATGGGGGAGATGAGCATAGGGTGCATTTATCAAATATCCATTAAGTCATAAATATCGAGCTAATGAGCGGATCAGCCCATTGATCATCCTGGCAATCTCGCTTGAGGACTCTTCCAACTCAGTAAATTGCTGTTCACTTATCCATTCTCGCAATTTAAAGATTTCTAAAAGCGTTAGAGTTTCATAAAGTGATCCACGCGCAATGTAAAGAAACCGGATAAATTCCTTGCTTGAGTTTCTGCCCTTTCCCTCAGCAATGTTCATCGGGACAGAAGTTACTGATGCTTCAAGCTGTTCAATCAATCGATAATGCTTCCGATCGGTATTCAAGTTTTCTATCAAATCAATGACTTGATTAGCAAAAATAAGACTCTTCTGCCAAACCTGCAAATCCTTAAAATTTGGATGCGATTGTCGATCCATTTGCTTTTCTCGCTGCTAAGAATACGTTATCACACTACACGCCATAAACCACCAGCTATTAGCTATCAGCCATTAGCTACCAGCTACCTCACCTCTCATACTCCCCCACCCGGTACAGGTCCAAATGCGCACGGACCCAGTCGATCGTTCGCGCCAAGCCCTCGCGAATGCCGACCTGCGGCCCCCAGCCAAGCAACTTCCTCGCTTTAGTGTTATCCGAAAGCAAGCGCATCACCTCCGATTTTTCAGGGCGCAGCCGTTCCTCGTCCACGACCACTTCCACCGGCCGCCCAACCAGGTCAATGATCAGGTTTGCAAGCTCACCGATGGTGATCTCCTCGGCGCTGCCCAAATTGAAGGTCTCCCCGATCACATCCAGCGCTTGTGCCGCTTTAATAAATCCGTCCACTGTATCGCTCAGGTAGGTGAAATCCCGCCTGGCACTTGTGTTGCCCAAATGAATCCGATCCTGGGTCAGCGCCTGGGTGATGATGGTCGGGATCACAGCCCGGGCGGATTGCCCAGGGCCATAGGTGTTGAAGGGGCGCACCGTGACTGCCTGCACATCAAACGCCCGGTAGAAGCTCTCCACCAGTTTATCTGCCCCAATCTTGCTGGCTGAATAGGGCGACTGCCCCTGCAGGGGGTGTTCCTCGTCAATCGGGACCCGCAAGGCAGTGCCATACACCTCACTGGTCGAGGTGTGCACCAGGCGGCAGCCATGTTTGCGGCAGGCCTGCAGCACATTCAATGTGCCAATCACATTGCTCTCCACCACTTCCACAGGATGAACATAGGAATAAGGGATCGAAATCAATGCCCCCAGGTGAAATATGAGGTCCATCCCTTCGGCCGCGTTTTCCACCGCATCTGCATCGCGCAGGTCGCCAAATGTCAGATCGAGCGCATCCTGTGTTTCAGCGGGTAGATCCTGCAATAATCCTAAGGATTTTCGTGAGGTGTAGCGCAAAAAGCCGCGCACTTGCGCACCTTGCTGGCAAAGTTGATCAACCAATGCACTGCCGATAAACCCGCCAGCACCTGTAACTAAAACCTTCTGATTTTTCAGGGGATCAGCCACATCTATTCCGTTTCAACGCGGTGATTATTGGGTTCCATTAAAATATCCAGCAAATCCGGGATGACGATCACCCGAGCGCCTGAGCCTTCACAAAGATCGAGAATTCTTTTCCGTTCAGAGTCGGAAATTTTTGAGATGGAGAACAAGATCAAACCGATATTACGGCTTTCAATTAACGTCGGGATATCGCGTGTTCTCCCAATCACCGGATAGCCTGCCAGCCGCGCATTGGCTTTGCGGTAATCATCATCAACGAAGCCAACAATTGAGAATGCCGACGCATATTCGCTTTTGTTCAGCAGCCAGACCGCCAGCTCTCCCCCCGCCCCGGCGCCAATGATCAGCACGCGTTCGCCTATAGACTTCTTTGCATCACGGATGAACATCCACCGGTTGGCAATGCCCGTGATCAACCGTTCACGGTAGCGTGAACCGACCAACCCAACAAATGTGAGTAATGCAAAATTCGCCATAAAATCAAACGGGAGGACAAATTCTGTCATCCCCAGGCGATTGATCAAGATCAGTAAAGCAGATGTGATAACAACAGATACGGCAATGTCAATCACCAGCACCGGGCTGGCATAACGCCAAACCACCCGCTGCAATCCCAAAATGGCATTGATCAGGCCGACAAAGGCAGCCATGATAACTGCCAGCAGCAGCACATTCCCTACACCAATATTGATCACCTCTGTCATCCGCCAAAAAATCGCGGCGATCCCCGCTGAGAAAAAAGCCATCACAAAATCAATCAAGAACCACTCAAAATAATTCGTGTAAAAGCGGTAAACAGGCCCTGAAAAAATTGTTTTTTCTTTGATTTTGACCCTGTGGATCGGCGGCAAGATAGTCAGCAGCGTCATAAAGATCACATCCAGATCTGTGAAAAAACTGTGGCCCTCAACATACAGCAGGTCCAAACGCAATTTATCCGGCATGATATTCTTCAGGTAATCATCCAGAAAATTAATGCCGTTAAGCTGCTGTTCTTCATCGTGATATATGATCGATGCTGGGCTGGTGATGCCCGGGCGAACGCTGAGCACCTTGTTCCGGAGGTCTTCCGGCCATTCCTCGACAAAATCGGCGCACTCTGGGCGCGGGCCAACCAGGCTCATTTCTCCTTTGAGCACATTCCAAAGCTGTGGCAGCTCATTGAATTTTGTATCACGCAGCCATTGCCCAATAGGCGTGATACGCTTATCGCCGTTCGCCGTCAGCGGTGACCCATTGTGGTTCTCCGGGGTCTCATACATCGTGCGGAATTTCAGCATTTTAAAGGGCTTCCCAAACCGCCCGATCCGGTCCGCATGGTAGAACACCGGCCCTTCAGAATCATGCTTGATGGCGATGGCAAAGACGCCAAATAAGGGCGAAAGGAATAACAAACCAAAGAATGAAACCGTAAGGTCAAAGGCGCGTTTTAAGAAGGCAGTGATAAATTGCTCAATAGCCTTTATTAAATCGAATATACCTTTCTTATCGATATTCACGGTCTCACTCATAGATATGTCAACTTATGTAAAATAATATTTAAATTTTGTTTTTTGTATAACGGCGTGTCAATTAATCGGATTTTTAGATTTAAAATTATATCATAAAAACCAAAACCTTTCAGATATTTTTAATGTTAAGAAACGAATTAAGTTTTATCGTTTTGATTGCATCCAGTTGTAAAGGAGCATGGCTACCACAACGCCGATGCTATCCATTAAAATATCTGTCAATTGAAATGCTCGTAGTGGCACAAAGAATTGGTGGACTTCGTCAGAAAGAGCATAGGCAACGCTGAGCAAGAAAACAATCCAAAAATCACGCTTGGTCAGCGCGCTTTTCCAACTCACAGCCCGCGCCAACAGAAATCCAAAGATGGCAAATTGAGCCACATGACTTATCGGTCCAACTATTTTCGTCAGCCGTATGCCCTTGACATGCGTTAAATAGATCCACTCAAAAATACTCTCAGGAATCAAGGCATAAGGATTGGAATTTGCTGATATTAAGAAAATAAAAGCTGCCCAAACGATTACGGGCAGCCAGCGGGAACAGAAAGTTTTCAAACGTTCACCTGATTTCAGTGGAATTCAAAAAAACGAATGATTATTTTATTATTTAGACATAAACCATGCTATCCAGCTCAGGCTTTCTTGCGAATCAGGGCAAGGTAGTGACTGTTTAGAACTGTGAGACCCTCCAGCCATTTGGCAACCCGCGGCAATTTCGGGATCAAAATTCTAACAATAGGCGGCGCCAAGGTGATTTTACGAATTTGGGTGTCGCATTGCGGGAAAAGCTGCTTAATCTCAGACGGACGGATCCCTCTGGTTTGTTTATTATAGGGGTTCCACCAAAAATCATACCAGAGGATCACCCCATCATCCTTGAGGACGCGCAGCATCTCCCCAGCCATGGTCTGTTTGACCTGTGCATCCAGCACAGATGAAAACGCCGTAAACTGCAGTAAAACATCAAATGCCTGCGTTGCAAAGGGTAAGGATTGCGCGTCTGCATTAGCCAAACTGCTTCCAGGTAAGGATAAACCGGCTTTCTTCACGCGTTCATGGAGTAAGTCAATGCCATATAGACGGCTCTCGGGCACACCAAAGCGTTGAAAGATTTCTAATACCTCACCTTTACCGCACCCAATTTCAAGCACTTGGCTTTCTGCCAAATCCACCCATCCCGTCGATTCCAGCAAGCGCTGAATTTGTTTCTCTCTTTGGTGCATGAGGAATTGATAAGCAGGGTTTGAGGGTGAATATCTGTCTGAATTCTGCAGACGTTCTTTTCTGGCTGCATATTCTTCTTTCATGCGCCTCAGGTCATCTTTGGGGTTACTCAAGACCCACCTCTGGCACCCGCCCCTGTTTGTCCTTCCAGCGGTTCCAAAATTTAACCAAACCAACCAAAAATCCACAACCATAACTGAGATGCAAAACAGCAAATGTTGCCGGCAGCCAGGGAAGATAACCCCAACCATTAGAGGCAACCATGAAAACTGATACAGTCATACTTGCCAGCAGGTAACTCCCCGCCAGACAGACCAACAACTGCCACCCCCATGGAAAGAAAATTGAGATCAAGAGACACACCAGCAGGGCCAAAACAAACACCGGTGGGATGAACTGCCTCAGGCTCATCTGGCGGGGGTGCTTTTGAAGCACACGCACCTTCCAATAACCGTATTGGTAATATTGTTTCCAAAGCCCTTTCAAGGAACCCCGGCTGTAGTAAACCGATCGAACATCTGATGCCAGCAAAATTTTCCCGCCATGCTTACGAATCCGGTAGTTATATTCATCATCCTGGTTGCGAACCAGTTCTTCATCATAGAGACCCACTTGCTCAATGATTGATCGGGTGTAAGCAGGGAATGGCACCGAATCAGAAAACTTCGTCTGACCGGTTTCGGTTCTAAATGCAGAACCACCAACGCCGAATTTTGAACTCATCCCCAAAGCAATTACCTGTGAGATTTTATCCTCCCCAATCGTATGCATCGGTCCACCAACCCCATCGACCGCATTAGATTGAAGATGCTTAACGCAATTGCTGACATAATCCGGCCGAATGACACAATGCCCATCCACACGGATCAGGATCTCCCCCTTTGCCTGCCGGATCAATCGATTAAGCCCGGTCGGGACAATTCTTTGGGCGTTATCATAAACAAAAAGATTTTCATGGCTATTTGCGTAATCAGCTAAGAATTCACGCGTACCGTCCTCCGACATGCCATCTGAAATTAATACCTCCATCCGATCCGTTGGGTAATCCTGCTGATACACTGCTTCCAGACAGCGTTCAATATATTGGATTTCATTTCGGACGGGGATCAAAATTGAAACAAAAGGTTTTTCCAAAATCAGGGCACCTTTGAAATAACAGCCTTATATTTGCCGGCTTGCGTTCGTGAAATCTCACTTACCGGCTGAACTTGAACATCAACCTCCGGTCCAAGCCGCTGATGCATGCGCTGCTTGATCTCTTCAACATCATCTTCACCGAACCCTTCGACTGGTACCACCTTAACGATGAACTCTCTCAACGACTCCTGCACAATTTGGCCTTCTACCACATGCGGTTGATCGACGAAAATTCCATGAAAGCGCACCAACTGACGCCCGTCGGGGCCTGTAACTACATCTTCAATCCGTCCCACAACTTCTTTAATGACCGGCATCTGCCTTCCACAGGGGCATAGTGCATCATCCCAAGCCGCCAAATCCCCCAGCCTGAACCGGATCAAGGGTTGATAGGTTCTCGCAAGGCAGGTGGTCACAACCTCACCTACCTCACCCGGTTCACACGCGGAGCCATCCGGGCGTAAGATTTCAACAACGCCCACATCCGGGCTAACGTGTAAGCGGCCATGCTCGCACTCACTGGCAAACAAAGCATTTTCAACGGTGCTGTATTCTTCAAACACCCTGGTGTGAAAAGCCTTTTCGATTACCTCCCGCATTTCAGGTGTCACTTTTTCACTGGTTGTGATGACTGCTTTAATCTCAGGGGTTGAGATCGATTGTTCGAGGATATACTTCGCCAGAAGATAGAACGAAACCGCATACCCGGTCATCCATCTGATTTTGTGCCTTTTCAACCCTTCAACATACAAATGCGCCGTTTGCGTTTTAAGGTGAAAGGCTGAAAAATACACCTGCTTTTCCGCCAGGTTGTACCGGTAAATGTGTGTTTCCCGACTCGGCAAGGGTTCCACCATCCTGCCAGAAAAAGTCGCACGCGGTTCGCTAAAAGATACCGAAGCCCAATTCGCCGAGCGCACTTCACGCACAGCCAACGAATCACGCAGTTCCGCTAATGTGTAAGTGCATTGAATGGGTGTGCCCGTCGTCCCGCTGGTCTGGAAAGGGAATTTCATGAAAGGATGCATATCCTGCCGCACAAACCTATCTGGTGATCTGCGAAGGTCATCCTTTTCTAATAAGGGTAATGCCTCAAGCTCGCCGTTGAGTGCAGCCTCAATTTGAGCCCCTGTCCAGGTGTCTGCATAATGCGGTACATGATGGGCGCAGACTGCAATCAGACTCCTGAGTCGGTCTTGCTGATACGCCGCCCATTGATCCTTCGAAAAAGCGTCGCGTTGGCGATAGGCTTCCACGCGCCGCTTAAATTCACCGCCAAACCGCGCCCAACGCCAATAAAGACCATAGCCTGAAACCATGGCATGCTGAAGCCAGACGGGTGCACGCTCATATACCTGATCAAGCCTACCCATGCTTTTCACCTGCCAGTGTTATGAATAAATTTTTCCACTTCGGTAAGATTGCCGACCAATCATGTTCCTCCGCCCTAAGACGAGCATTCAGCGAAAGTTGTGCCGCCAAATCTTCATCGGTCAATAATTGCCTGACAGCATCAGCCATCTTCTGAGTTTGATTCGGGGGAACCAATAAAGCATCTTTTTGGTCAGCCACCAGGTACGGGATGCCGCCCACGTTTGTGGTCACAATACACAACCCGTTTGCCATCGCCTCGATCAGGCTGCGGGGAGCTGTGTCAAAATTGCTGGTATTGATAAAAATATCTGCCCGGTCGAGTAGTGCTGGGATTCGGTTATGTTCCACACCCGGGATCACCTCTACATGGTTCTCCAAACCGAAATCAAGGATTTTTGTGGATGTCCGTTCAAAACTGTCATCTTCTTTATCCGGCCCGATCATCGTCAGGTGAATGTCTGGATATTCAGCCAATAAATCTCTAATCAGTTCAATCGCCATCGTGGGGTTGTAAGTTTGGTGAAATGCCCTGACCCAAATCAATCTTGGCATGACGCTTTTACGGTGGCGGTAAATCGAGGCACATAAATCAATTGGATTTGGGATCAGATCAATTGAATCATTGAATTCACTCAATGCCGTTTGTAAAAAAGGCGATGGGGTTACTACACGGTCAGCGCTTGCAAGCAGATGTTTTATCCTGCGCGGGTAACGCTCTGCAAAATCAGGCAACCCCCCCCCATGCAGGGTTAACACTACGGGTTTGTTAAGCCTATTAAGCAGCCAAACGCATACTTCCGCAAAAATAAAAGCCTTCCCACTGAATACATCCACCTGGGCAAGATCATATCGCTTGCTTTTCGTCAATACCTTCCAGACCATGTCCATTAACCGCAGCAAACGCATCTCTTTGGATGATGCTGTTAAAACGTTCCAGCCATCATCCGCTAAACGCTCAGCCAAGTAGTGCCAAACATTCTTATTATGGCGGGTTGATCGCAAAAAATTGCTGACCATCAAAATCGCAGGGGGGCTCTGCTTATGCATCCCTCAATCCCATCCGAGACAGAAGGTCTGCTAACCCCATCAACTTTGCGCGTAAGGCCAGCAGCGAGGGTGAGTATACATCCGTGCGCGGCAATTCAAACTCAGGGTCTGCCCCAATCTGTTTGGGTCCGACGGCACACGCAGCCTGAAAGCCAGCCTGCCTGGCTGCATCAATTGAACTATGATCATACACACCCCCGGGATACGCAAAAAACCGGATGGCGTTTCCAGAAATTTCTTCCAGCAACCGTTTATTCATAAGAATTTCATCGAGCTGATCCTCAGCTGAAATTTGATCGAGATAGGGGTGGTGGTGGGTATGCCCCCCCAATTCCAAATTTGATTCATTGCCAAAATTCTTGATCTGATCGTGTCGCAAACCCAAGTAATTTTGGACGATCGCGTCTGGCAGGGGATATTTTTTAGAAAACGCCTCAGAAAAAGCGATTGCATCGCCGCTATCCCTGGCCAAGCTAACCAAACGCTTCCAGGCAACGGCAGATTGCCGTTGTGTTTTCAATGGGTAAACACTACCCTCAATGTTGATCTCAGGATATGATTTTTCAAAACACAAGGCATTGAAATAGACAAACCACAACAACGCACCATCTTCTAAATGCGATGTGTTCACAAAAAATGTCGTCGGGACCTTTTCTTCCCGTAAAAATGGAGAAATAAGATCAAATGTACGTTGGTAGCCATCATCAAATGTGATTGCGATTTGTGTTGTTCGATTTTCCCACGCTTTATTAGCGATATAGGCTTCAAGCGGCACAATTTTAAACCGCGTTTTTAGCCACCGCATATGACGTTTGAAATCAGCAAGACGCAACACTTTCCCCGCGTTCCAAGTGTCTTTTGGCGTCGAATCTGGAAAAATGAGATGATAGAGCAGGATCATAAGCGTCTTCCCAAATCCACATTGTTGCTGCCCAAGACTTGCTCGTAAGCTTCTGTCATCTCACGCACATAACGCTCCACACCAAATGAGGTCAGCATATGCTGTCGGGCAGACGTCCCAATACTTTTTCGCAATTCACAATCATCCATCAACCGGATGATAGCCGATGTGAATTCATCCAGATTTTCCGGCTCAACCAGAAGTGCAGTTACCTCATCCTCCAGCAATTCCTTATTAAACGGCAACTGCCAGGTTACGATGGGCAGTCCGGCAGCCGCCCCCTCCATGATCACGTTGGGCAGTCCCTCATCCACAGAGGGAAAAGCCAATATATCAAACGCCTTCAACCACTGGCTTGCCATCGGGATCTCTCCAGTAAAAGTGACATGATCTGCAATGCCCGAAGATTGCGCCAGTGTTTCAAGCGCACCTCGCTCGGGTCCATCCCCGATTAAAAGCAAATGTGCCCTCCTGCCCTGACTGTTTATCTTTTTTATCACCAACATCAGCCAGTCAAACCGCTTAAGTGGTTCTAACCTCCCCACTGAAACAATCCAAATATCATCATCTGGCAGACCGAATTGGTCTAATAATTTTTTTCGAATAATTCCTCTGTCAATAAAATTATCCACAACAGCATTCTGAACAGCAAAAACCTTTTGATCTCCCCTCTTAACAAACGCCTGAAGTGGATCTGCCGTCCTCTGAGAATTTGCCACCAAGCCGTCTGCCAACCATAGCACCATTTTTGATTCCAGGTTGTGGGCTTTAAATGTTTCAAAGGTGTTCCTTACACCGCCCAGGCATTTCGCCCCAAGAAATTTTGCTGCCAGCCCGGCATAAGCACTGGCAAATAAATGCCACCCATGAATCAGCACAGGCTGATGCGGTCGTATCGTTCGGATGATCTCCCACAGGCGCATCAATCGCCCGCCCCTTTTGGCTATACGATACAAGGGTATACCCAGAGCCTCGATTGGTCCCTCCCAATAATCATCATAGCCGGGATGCAGGGTGATCACAATTGGATTGAAGCGGTTTCGGTCGAGGTTTGACAACCACAAATACAGCTGACGTTCTGCCCCGCCCACCACCAATTGACCGGCAATGATCGCAATATTCTTAGGAGCGGTCATTGTCAATCCTCAGCCAACGAGTATCGGTACGTGTAGGTTGACCCTTCACCTGTACTGCCTCATCCGGCTTGATCTCAAGAGGCTGCTTAGCAGGAATTTGATTAACAAAAAAGCTGCTGACGCCCATTACCATCCACAATAACTTGTCGACCTGGTCTGTCTTTGTGATCCCGCCAATTAGCATCACCACAAATACTATTAGCCAAACATTGCGTAATTCAGTGATTTCAGGCTCTTCAACCATTCGTGCTTTCCGGAAATTGATGAATGAAACATAGATTATCGAGAGGAAAAGCAGTAAACCGATCAAACCTGTTTCAGCCAATATCTGCACATACATATTATGCGCCACAAGTGTGCGTGGCATCACACCGGGTAATCGCTGCATGTAGGCATAAGAATTGTGTGCATACATCCCGATCCCCACACCGCGGATTGGGTGATCCAGCCACATCAGCCAACCCGCCCGCCACAAATCATAACGCAAGCCAACCGTGTCTGTCCCTTTGGCGATTGTCGGGATAATTGTTTGCAAAATGTCAATGATGGTATTCGATAAGAGCAATGTCAGGACAAAGGCCGAACCAAATATGACCAACAATTGCGTCCGCTGCCGGCCTTCATGCTGAAAAACGAACAACATCAGTTGAGCAAAGAATAATAGCACCATACCTGTGCGAGACACCGTGAAGAATACACCCAGGTAAGTGATGATAATCGCAACCAGCATCATCAAGCGCCAAAATGGCTGCCTGACCTTTGAACGCAGAAATGTAACAAAAACCATTGCCACCACAAAATACCGGGCTGCGTCATTAGCACCTGCCGCAAATCCACCAACGCGGGCTGAGGCATCGATATCCTCGCCGATATAACCGCGGGAAATGGCATTATACGCAGAGATCACAGAAACCACCGCGAAAATTGTCATCAACACGATATGCTTGTGTGGTTTATCCAGCAGATCACCTGCTAAATACATCAAAATGAACAATTGTGCAAAGGTTAATATCCAGTTCCGATCCAGTCCGGACCATGCCGCCTGAGGATTGGACACGTAGATCCATACAATGAAAATAATCGCCAGCAAATGCAGGATGTTAAATCTTAAGAAAAGATTGCCAGTCACCTCACGCTTTTTAAGTAAGAATCCAAAAATGGTGATAGCCCCCAATATAGGCACTACTGAGGAAAAAAACGGTATCGGCGGAATCAAGTCCACAATCGGCGCACTAGCAACGGTCAAGGCGATACCAATGTAAGGCTGCCTGACAATGATAAAAAAGAGGATCCCTGCAACAGCAGCACCAAAAATCATCTGTGGAATTTGGTCAATCATTTAGTCGTTTTCATCCTGATCAATAAGGCTGTGATATATTTCTGTCAAATCCGCTTCCCAGGCAGAAAAGGTGTGATTTTTCAAGATGTGTTGTCTCGCACAATCACCCAGTTTATATGCTTCACTGGGATAATTAATTAAGTAGGATATTCCCTTGCTGATCCCTTTGCTGTCATCAATGGGCGCGGTTAAACCATTGACCTGATCCATAATCACATTTTTTAGAACCGGAAGCGCTGAGGAAACCACCGGTAAACCACTTGCCATTGCTTCCAATACAACATTACCCAACCCCTCCCTCCGGGATGGGAATACAAAAATGTCACTCAGTCGGTAGATTTCTGCAAGCGCTTGACGGCCTTCGACCATTCCTAAAAATCTTACTTTATCAAAAACACCTGACACATTCAAAGTATGTTGAATGTTACGGATAAAATCCTCATCATATGAAGGGTTTTCTTCTTTTTTATAAGGCCCAACGAGCAACAAATAAGTGTCTTCATAGTTGTTTTGAACGTCAATGAAGGCATCAATGGCTAAATCGACACCTTTCCGATGTTGGATGCTGCCGACAAACAGGATGATGATTTTATCTTCTGGCAAATCAAATTTACGCCGGTAAGAGCGAATTTCCGCCTCAGATTGTGCGGGTTTAAACAATTCGCCATCAACACAATTCATCAGCATGTGAACCCGGTCCTCATCAAAGCCCCAACTTATAAAGGCGTCTTTCAAGGCATCCGAAACGGCTAAAATCCGATCAAATTTTCTTAACAAATTCAGCTTGACTTTCCCAAATCGCTCCTTACGCACACTTTCTGGGGTGTCAGCGCCCTGCAAAACGGATTCATAAATCGTCGGGATGTGATTTTGGCGTGCCCACCAGGCTGCAAGCAGGCTACCCCACCACAGCACATGGAAATGGATAATATCATAATCGTATTTATGTTTGTGTAATTCATGCAGCAAACCAAATGCCCAGGTAAAGCGCTCTTTCCTACCTAAAATTAGATTGGTAGCTGATGGTGTGCCATCAAAAGCAGACAATGCGTCAATCACCCGCCCACTCGACACATCAAGGACCCAGTGGGTCACGAGAGGGCTTTTCCACTGAGCAAAATCACTACGCCAACGAATGGTCGGCCCGCCAAACCTCGATTGATAGTTTGGCGCAAATATATGAAGGACACGAATTTCTGCAGAAGGCTTACCATTCGACATCATCAATCATTGACCTTTACGCAACGTGGCAGCCAACCACCCTTGCAGCCACAACCGGATGCTGCCAGGCCGCAGCCCGTACTTGAGGGATTGTCTAAAGGCATGGTTCACACCGCTTCTGTCACCCTCGCGGGCATAGCCGGCAATCAAATTCTGCCAGGTGTTCCGATATCGTTTTTCTAAATAAGGCACAAGCTCATCACGTCCTGTTGATAATGTTGCCTGACAGCATAAATCCAGCGCTTTCAATGTATTCAGGCCACTTTCCACACCGGCGCTGCTCAATGTCCCTGCAGGCTTATAACGATTGAGTAACACCTCGCCGAGGAAAGCAAATTTTATACCCGCAAGACCCAGCCGCCACCACAGTTCAAAATCCTCAGAATTCCTCAAGCGTTCATCAAATCCCCCCAATCTTTCCAAAATCTCTCGCTTGATCATCACCGTATCTGTCGCGATGAAATTGCCCAATGCCAGGCTCTCTAGCATCCCATCTTCAATAAGACTCAGTCCATCATCCAGTTGGCTTATTGTTAAATGCTCAATACCGTGTAATTCCTGCTGAAAGCCAGTCTTCTGCGTTTCCTTTACCACATCAAAATTCAAAAAATCACTAAAAAGTAGATCAACATGTGGAAACGACTCCATCGCACGCACTTGTTTTGAGAGTTTCTCTGGGCGCCACGCGTCATCCGAGTCAAGGAAAGCAATCAGCTCCCCGTGAGATTTACTGATCGCCTGGTTCCGAGCGTATGCCACACCCTGATTCTGTTCACAAAAATATTGAATGCGTTTTTCACGAAAAGATCTGACCAGCTCCTCAGTTTGATCGGTCGAACCGTCATCCCAAATGATCAGTTCAAAATCTTGATAGGTTTGGTCTATGACAGATCTCACTGCGTGCTCAAGATACCCGCCCCGGTTGAAAGTTGGCAAAATAACAGATACAAGAACAGACTCGTTCATCAACTTTTACCACCATTACTTCTGCAGTTTAGGCGCATGACGCAACTTCCTTGAAACCTCATCCAATAAAGACCTGTTGATTTTCTGCCGCAAGTTTGACTCTTCTGGAGTGGCGCCTTCTGGCGAATCACCGCACAAGCGGTTGACCATAAAATTTTGGTCCTCTTCAAAACCTCTCGAATTAAATAACAATCCAACATGCGCATGGCGCGCTCGAATATTTTCTAAAAGCACTCTCGAAACGCCATCACCATTATAAGGAAATGCAAATGGAATATCTTCTTTTCCCGTCAAAGCGCCTATCGCCCGGCACGATTCCATTATTTCCGCTTCAATTTCATCATCGGAAAGATTATTCAATCGTCGGTGACTGCGGGCATGTGCACCAATAGTAAACCCATCTTTGCTCAACTGCACAATTTCTTCCGAAGTTAGATAAGGTCTGCTCTCATGTAGATATCGCTCGACATCCACGCCAAGATGATTGCATAGGTTGGAAACCGCCGCCTTAGGATTCCCTATCAATGATTTGATCCAATCCGCCAACGCCATCTGTGACGATAGCCTTGTTCCATAATCGGCATTGATTTGGTTGATAATCACACGCTGTCGGTCATTCTCCAAACCAAGGACCGAATCGATGCACAATGACAGGATCAGATCCGGAGACATCCCTCGATTATCCACATAATCTGTCGTGACAAAGAACGTACAAGGAACTTTATGTTCCAACAAGAGCGGCCTGACAACAGAAAAACATTCTGAAAAGCCATCATCAAACGTCAATATCACAGACTTTCGCATCAAACCAGTCCCATTCGAAAGCCCCTCAGACAACGCATCATAACCGATCAGGTTAAAATGCTGTTGTAAATAAATCAAATCCTGCTCAAAAAGCGCAGGGGATTTGTAGTCATAGAGATGATTAACATGCGGGATCGGAACTTCCGAAACAACATGATAGTAGACTCCCACTAAATCGCTACCAATTAGTCTCATATAGAATTTTGGCGGCACTTGTACAGCCAATTTTCTCATTGATTGCCGGATACTGTGCTTATCCATACGGGTATTGATCCCAGTCATGATCGCTGCGGCCAAGAAACCATCCGGTTTGCATCTCTGGCGGATCCTCACTCATCAGGTTTTTCCCATCATGATACAACGGCACAAGCTCTTTTACCTTCTTGAACCCTAACGAAATGAAACCTTTTTGATAGGCATCCTCCGAACTGGCCGCATGGATATATCTGACCTGATGCTGCTTAAAATACAATAAAACAAAAGCTAACATCGAGCGTATGCCTTTATTATCGTCTGGAGAAATAAACATGTCGGCAATAATGCCTGAATTGCTCTCTGGAGGGGCGACAATGCGTAGCACAATGTATCCTATCGGCTTTCCATCTCGCATGGCAAAGAACTTCTGATAAGACATGTGCGGCTGGTCTACAAATTTCCAGTTCAGGAATTGCCTATCTCGCCTGACAAGTACTTCGAAATGAGGTGAAACAGATTCCCAGATCTCGTCCGCTCGTTGATCGAAAGAATCAATCTTCTCAAACTTGATCAAGGGATCAATATACCGATTGATCTGCTTATCCCGAAGATCGATCCAGGCGTTTAACACTTTTATGGCTAATCGATCAAACTGTAAAATTCGCACCAAATCCCCCACAACATTTCCCACACGGTTTCTTCGCAATCGACTCTGAATAGACTTTGAGATATCCTCCTGCCCAAAATGAACCGCTTTCGAATAAACTTCTACAGTGTTCACAAGGTCACAGCCCAGATCCTTCATATAATATCGAAACGCCTCTGACATAGGCACAGCCATCAAGTTGTCACTATCCTCATAAAGAGCCTTGGTCAACTGAAAGCCGATTTTCTGATTCCGATAGGATGGGAGAACGATCAGATCCACTGCCCAAAACAATCGGGGATGGTGACCCGTACCATGTTTCAGCGGTTCTGCCATGGACGCAATCTGTCCAACGATTTCCCCTGCTTCATTCACTGCAACCCACACCGGCAGCCCCTCATCGGGCTTGAACGGGTTATGCTCAAACTGCCACTCCCAGCGCTCAGGGAATTTATACTGAGCCTTGTCGCCGTAAGCAGCAGCAAGGAAATCAAATATGGCAGATTTATCCGCCAAAGTCGCACGCCGGATTTCAATCATGGATATCGCTCACCGCCCGGTTAAGTACATACTCGATTTTATCCACATAATGCGCCATCGATAAATCTTCCTCGACTTTGCGCCTGGCCTCAACCCGAATCTGATTCACCCGCTCAGGCCGGGCAATCAAACCCTCGATCAGTGCCGCTGCAGCCTCAATATCGCCTTCTAAGACCAACAACCCGGTCACCCCGTCCTCAATGATCTCGTCCGACCCTTCATTGCCATAAGACAAAACCACACAACCGCATGCCATCGCTTCGACAGGTATGCGCGAGAACCCTGTGTGATGATAACTCGGGAAAAAGCACACATCTGCCTGGTGATAGTAGTCCGGTAGCTGATCATGCTCAATCATCGGTAAGAATACCACCTTCTCACCAAGGTTGTCCCCAGAAATTGTCCGTTCAATCTGCGCCATGTAGGTCGAATCCCACTTCTCACCCACCAGTAATAATTTTGTCTCAACACCAGCCTTAACCAATTCGCCCGTCAGCCTGACCGCATCCAATTGCCCTTTCGGCGGTGTGATCCTGCCAGGTAAGATGATCGTCAACGGACTG
Organism: Anaerolineaceae bacterium; assembly: GCA_016841365.1. Taxonomy (GTDB): domain Bacteria; phylum Chloroflexota; class Anaerolineae; order Anaerolineales; family Anaerolineaceae; genus Brevifilum. The sequence goes on along the minus strand of JAENZI010000001.1, from coordinate 218,084 downwards.
CCAAAAGGTGTTTTGGGTGAATAATTGAACTTATCCAGATCAATCCCGGAATGGATCACACCCTCATCGACAAAGGGCACACCTTTCTCGCGGGCAATACGCTGATTCAATGCACTATTGTAAAAAATGTGCACCTTTTTAGGCCAAGCCCAGGCTGCTTTCAAACGTCCTTTGCTGAAGATACCCATCAGGTAAACGGTGATATTCTTAAGTGCCTTGATGAACGCTGACTCAATCCAATCATCCTCTGCAAAGCGATACCACAACCCCTTTTTCTCGCGAGTTAAGCTTGACCCGATTCCGCCCTCATCAAACACGATTGGGGTATCAAAATCAGCTAAAAAGGGCAGCAGCGTCCGTGTTAAAGGCAAAATATGCCCGAGGTAAATCACATCCGCTGCAAATGTCTTTATCGTCCGCTCGATCAGGCGCAAATCCCGTAAATCGGCGCAAACTTCTCGCAAGAAAACCAACCCCAAGCCTAACGGGCGTGTCAGACGATGCTCGGTCATGCGGTCGATCCACGTTGGTGACTTCGACCGGCTGTGCAGTTTTCGGACAACGACATATCCCGGGTCATCATCCGCAAGTGTTCCCTTGCGCGAGGTTATAGAACTGAGCACCATGATCTCATGTCCCCTGCGAGCAAGGGAGTCGATGATATTCTTGTTGCGGATTTCATACCCACCGAGATGGTACGGCGGGTAAAGCCCGGTAATCACTAAAATTTTCATTGAATAATTATCTTTGCCTTACTTATGCTTCATCCCAGCGCCCCTCAAGCCGGCCGCGGATCAACCGAATAGTTCGCCTTCGCCAATCGTCCGGCAAAAACCCCCAATGCAACGCCCGCAGTCTTCGAATTTCTCTTTCGAGCGCCTGGGCATCCATCCCCTCATACTGGCTGAGCACTTCCTTCATCTTCGACTGGGTATAGTTTTGATCCTCTCTGCCAAATTCCCCGGCATATACCAGCTCGGCGCCCAATACCGCCAGGCCGATGCGGCGGTCACCCACCTTCAAAAAGTTCTGCCAGACCTTGTTCAACAACGACCAATGCGACGTGCTGTGCTTTCTCTGAATGGATTTCAGCCCGCGATGCACACCGTAATGAAATGCCTGGTAAGGCGAAGGGTTTTTGCAGTGCACCGCCGCCGGCGCTAAATCCGTTTTATCATACATATAGCGTTCGGGGTCCATGATCGGCACATCCGGGAAGACGGTGTCCTTCGAAAAATCCCAGCGCACCGTATTCCGATAAACCTGGATACCGGCTGCGATCATCTCACCGGTGAAGAAATCATCCACGCCGATGTTCATCACCTCTAACCAGGGGTTGTCGGTAAACTTCTTGAAAATCCCTTCGAACAAATCTTCTGAATTCAGCACAACATCCGCATCGATCTTGATCAATAGATCATACTGATCTGCATGCTCCAAAAAATGCCCGTAAAGCGAATAATGCGCCTCAAGCTCCGGCAGGTTCTCGAAGGTGATATGGTCAAAATTCTGAAAGGTCTGCGCACGGATTGCGTTCACACATTCTTCATATTCATTTTCACCGCAATAAAGTGTACCCACCAGCAATTTCAAGCGTTGCCCCTCCCTTGAACCCGACTAAGATGAAGTAAAACCGTCCATCTCATCCAGTCACGCACCCTTCACAATCCTGAGGAATGTTCTCCAAAAGACTCGATCGATCACCATTCCCGGGCGATGTAATAGCCATTTAAACACGCCCCATAACCTCAAAATCTTTCGGGGGAAATGCGCTACCGTGAAGCGCTTCTCGCTGATCACATTGATCACCATATGGTGCATGATGACCTTGCGATAGTGGCTTAAGCCCTTCCGTTTGCACCAGCCGTATAGTGACTCCCACATCGCCATACGGTCATCGAGTTGCTTCACAGCGGATCGCGGGGCAGAAATCCGATTGGCCGCATGCACCCGCCACACCGCCACCGACACATCCAGCCTGCCCGGGAGCAGCTTGCCCGACAGGGCACAACGGATGATAAAATCCGTGTCCTGGTGCAACCGCAGGCGTTGATTCATCAAACCACATTCTGCTAACAACGAGCGCCTGATGGTGAGCCCATCCAGATGAAAACTGCCGTACTGATTAGAGATCAGCGCATCTGGCAGATCCTCCGGCGGGACTTCCTTTGACATAGTATGCAGCGCCTGGTCGGACTTCCCGGCGGCATCCCAGCGGTGCAGCCCTTCCCCATCCTCCACCTGCCTCCCGATGGCCTCATAAACACCCGCACAACCTTGGTCAGCCATAAAAATTTCCGATGCTTTCGTAAAACGCCCGGGCAGGTAGTAATCATCTGCATCCAAAAAAGCCATCCAGTCGCAGCCAGCCTGCTCCATCCCCAGGTTGCGGCTGGCACCCGCCCCCTTGTTTTCACCGTTGGGATGGCGCAGAAGCTTGACCTGTGGATGTTTCTCCGCCAGCGCCTGGCACACCGCAAGACTGTCATCGAGCGAACCGTCCTCGATCAGCAGCACCTCCCCCGTTTCAGGCTGTGCCAATGCGGATTCCACGGCCTGGGTGACGTACGCCGCCGCGTTATATACCGGGATGATCACGCTGAAAGCGGTCATTCCACCCCTCTCTTAAACACATCGTTCCGAATGATGCCCCATACCGCGCTGCCCAAATCGCGCCAAAATAGAGGCTCCAAAACAACGTCGACATGCGAGATAGGCAGCGACAACAGCTTGAAAGCCTTCCGGGTTGACCTTGGCAACCGTGCCATAAATCCAAATGAGTCCGGCTTCTGGTGGATAACCCCTGTCAGCACACGCTGGAAAGCTAACCGGCGATGCGCTCTTGAGCCATGCACCCGGCACCAGCGGTAAGTTGCCATCCACAGCCGCAAGCGGTCACGGTAAATGCTGTTTGCGGGCCTGGGTGCAGAGACGCGGTTCTCAGCGTGCACCCGGCGCATTGCCACGGGTTGGTCTAAACTTCCCGCATACAACCTGCCTGATGCCGCCAACCGCAGAATAAAATCACTATCCTCATGCAGCGTGTCCGCAATGGCATCATTCATCACACCCGACTTTTTCAGAATCTGCTTGCGGATCACCAACCCATTCAAGTGAATGTGCCCCGAAAAACCCTTGATCAACACTTCAAACAGATCTTCTGGCGCCACAGATTTGGTAAGAGTCGTCATTTCAATTTGAGCCATGTTGGAAGCCTTCCAGCGTGCTTCACCTTCTTCATCCTCAAAATGCCTGCCCACAGCATCATAGACACCGTCGCAATCCGGATGCGCTTCAAAGCGCTGCATGGCAACCGCAAACCGCTCGGGCAGGAAAAAATCATCCGCATCCAAAAAAGCGATTAAAGGCGCACCAGATTTCAAAATCCCCAAATTGCGTGATGGCCCCGCCCCGCGGTTCACCCCGCCCGGGTGTTGATACAGGTGCACTTTTTCATTCTTTTCAGCCAGCCCCCAGCACACACTCAGGCTGTCATCCGGTGACCCATCCTCCACCAGGATGATTTCTGCCGTTTCAGGCTGCGCAAGGGCAGATTCCACTGCCTCGCGCACGAATTTCGCCGCGTTGTAAACGGGAATGATCACGCTGATTGTACATTCAGGCTTTAGTTCAACCATTTCAATTCTAAATTCTCGGGAATTTTTCAAACCTCAAAAACTTGCAGGCGTCAAAGACATAATTTATTCAACATACACCAGGCGGACGTAATTGTCCTCCAAAAGGATCTCTATGTCCCTGTGCTCATCAAAATATCCAATAATATCTTCGCACTCTGTGCCATAGCAGTGAGAAAAAAACAGCCATACAGGTTGATCGTTTGGTATCATTTGATCAATTTCTAAGAAGTACGCATCCGTTTCACCGCGGTGTTCCGATCCATAAATGATAGGGGCGGGGTCACCTTTGTAATAATAATCAAAGGCATACTGCGCAGCATAATAAACATAAATCTTATCCCCTTCCTGAATGTTTTCCGCTAACGCTGCAACCAGAGGACGAATATTTTCCTTCCCTGGGTCTGATAGAAATTTTTGTGTGCTAACCAACCCGCTTGCAATTGGGAAGATCATCAATACGGAGAAAATCCACTTCTGATTTAGATTTATAAATAATTGGCGAATACCTAAACCAGCAACAACATAGATCATTGGGGTAAGAAAGATCATATGCCGATTGCCATGATACGGATACAATCGCGCCAAACCCAACACAAGTGCGATAGCAAAAGGTGAGACAAAAAGCAAGGTTGTCAAATCGTTTTTTCTTTCTATGAGCAAACCGACAACCCCAACAATCAGCAAAAACAAAAAGAACCCTCCCGGGAAAGCAAAATCAATGATCTCGAAAGTGTTACCAACCACTAAATCAAAAAAGGAATTAATGCCGCCCTGCCAATAAGCATCCCTAAACTGAACCGATGTCCCTGAAGCGCCATAGCTCGGGACAAATTGATGCTTCAGTGACAGAAAATAAACCAAAATTACACCCATAACAATGATGAATTGCGAAACACTCCATTGCAGAACATTTTTCCATTTCTGATCTTTTTTGGAGAGGAATAATAACCAAAAGAGAAAAACAAAATTCAGCGATAAGATCAATAATGCCAGGCCATACTGCACAAACAATCCCGCAAACACGGAAATGGTCATCAAAATTAGGTTTCTTAAGCGTTCAGTGTTTAAATATCGATAGAAAAAGAGCAAAATCAAAATCGCAAGCAGAAATGCCATTGAATATTCGCGCACCTCTTGAGAATAGCTGACCTGGGTTGGTGCGATGGCGACCAGCAACGTCGTTAAACACGCAGGCAAATTCCCCATAAATTCTTTGCTAAGCAGAAATGCAGCGGGGATTGCAGCAATACCAGCCAAGCTGGGTATTAATCTTAACGCTTCTTCTGATGCATTGATTTTTATGACATAACTCAATAGGATCACGAACACAGGCGGTGCGCCATTGGATGTGTTGTTTTGTTCAATGACATTCCATATGCCGGACCTGTTAGAGATCCAATACATCACCGCTTCGTCAAACCACAGTGGCTTAAAACCCAGGTGATAAAGCCTGAGAAACGCGCCTAAAAGCGTGATTACCCCCACAATGAACCATAGGTTTTTGATTAACTTTTGGAATTGTTTCAACATAGACATCACCAATAATTCAGAAAAACAGCTCTCTTTGCTTTCTAATTTTCACCAATCCCACGCTTAAGTGCCTCCAAAAATGCATGTCCAAACCTCTGATCCGGTTCCAGATGGTTCCCTTCAGCCCATTCGTTCCACGATTTTACGATCACGATCTGGTGCTCTTCTGGATAACCTGCCACTCGCTGCACAGCTTGCCTGACGTGATCCTCAAATATCTCAGGGTCCGCATTGACCCACACCTGCCCATTGATGCCCGACCGCGGCGTATTATCCCAATTAGGCATCACACACGGGTAAAAATCCATCCCGATGTCACCTTCCACATCCACATAAGGTTTGAGGTCTTCCATGTGGTAAACATGAAACGGCTGACGGAACACTTTTGGGTAAAGGGCAATCGCTCGCTTTTCCCCCAGCCATCTGACCATTTGCTCACGCAAGAACGGGAGCTGTTCTGCCCGTCCCGAGGTGCGCGAGATCGTGCAGGCGTCAAAACCCATCTTATGTATCTGGCGTGCCTCATCCGTATTCTTGACGATCCCCACCAGAAACAGCCCGGTCAGACCAGCCTTGTGCGCCATCTCACGCCATAACGCCAGTACGGCTGAATTCAGGTCCGACGGAACAAACATAAAGAACATTGCTTTGCCGTCCACGCGTAAATATCGCCGATCCCTGAATGCCGGCAGCAGCGCCTTAAAGTGCGCCCGGTGATCGTCCAACCCGGGATAGGTCTGCTCAACCAAAATTTTCCCCGGGTTGCCATACCACACCCCGGTCCACGACTGGTTAGCCCATGCCAGGCAAAAGGGGAAATCTGGCTGGCGACTTTCCAACACCTCCGTAAAGGGACGCTCCAGCAGACGTTTGCCCCCGAACCAGTAATGCCAGTAGCAAAAGCCCTCTATCCCATATTCCCGCGCCATCGCCGCCTGAGCCTCGCGCACCTCTGGCACGCGCAAATCATAAAACCCCAGATCCGCCGGGATGTGGGGCTGGTAATGCCCCGGAAACAGCGGTTTAGCGCTGGCGACATTGGTCCACTCGGTGAACCCTTTACCCCACCAGGCGTCATTTTCGGGGATGGGGTGATATTGCGGCAGGTAATAGGCGATCAAGCGCGGTTTGCTCATCATCTCATTTCATCACGGATTGAATCACACGGTAAACATTTTCAGCATAGGTTTCGATATTGAATTTCTCTTTTGCTCGTGCCCAGCCAGCCAACCCCATCTGACGTCCAACCTCAGGGTTCTTCGATAGATAGATCATCGCTGCCACCAGGTCATCAAATTGATCATACAAAATACCCGAGTCTCCATCCACAATCACTTCAGGTGTGCCCCCGCTTTTCCGGCCAATTACAGGCAGACAGGCAGACATGGCTTCCGCAGTTACACGCCCAAAAGCCTCATTCTCTGAGCACATTAACAGGCAATCCGCACCGAAATAAGCCTGATAGGGGTCTTCCATGTAACCTGTAAACGTGACAGCTTCAGCAATGCCCAAATCAACCGCAAGCTGCTTGCATGAGTCAACATACGCTTCCCTCCCTGCCCCAACCACAATCAGTCTGGCGTCGACACCGGATTTCTTGACTGCTCCTAATGCCCGGATGGCAGCTTCCTGTCCTTTCTTGCTTGAAATAGAACCAACGATTGAGAATGTATATGGATGGATTTTGGTGGATTTCAATCTTTTCTCATAATAGTCATCAAACTCTGATCTAAAGGCAATCCCGTTGTAAATAACCTTTGATTTATGGAAAGCTCTTCCTCCAAAATAATGACGCTGAACAGCCCTCGAATTACAGACGATCGCGTCTGATCTGCGAATCATGTGTCGGCATAATATCTTTGGAGGGATATATTGCAAATCATAATCAAGGTCGCCAAATTCGCGGATGTGCCATATATGGGGTATATGATGACGTTTGGCTGCCATCATTCCAGTTGAGAACACTGATGAATTTGAATAAACCAGATCAATCTCCCACGACCTGATTAATTCATCAAAGGAAGCTTCATTGGCTTCGATATTCTGATGATATTGGCGCCAAAGTTTTATCGACTTTTGCTTGGTTGTCATCCACCAGGGGAATGGGAGGATATTATAGGGAATCCCTGAATTTTGCAGTTCATTCCGAAACACTCCATCAGCAGGAATTATTACAAAAGGTTTTATTTTTTTATCGTTTGAACCCTGAATCAAATCAAGCAAAGAACGATTTGAACCCAATAGTCCAGCATAATGAGAGAAAAATAGAATTTTTTTAGTTAACAAACTGTTCCTTAAAGCAAGCATTATTTCGTAAATATTTTCTTAATTTTCAATAATGCTTTTCTTATACATTTAGGAATAAATGCGATTCTAATATAACGAATTAAACGTTGTTTTTGATTCTCGCTTGCTAAATTCAAATAACGCAAACAATAAAAGATATATTTTCGCATTCCTCTCTTATTATTGGTTGATTTATAACACTCAATTATGTTTAAGCATTTCCAAATGAGATTTAGATCAGATGCGTCAATTGATAATTTCTCTCTTAACTTCTCATGTGCATCAAACTCAATTACCTTCTTCTCAAGATATGTTTTAGGACTCCATATTCCATTAGAATGAATTCTATAAGTTGCCATAACATCATCCGAATAACCAATATTGCCAAATTGAGAATAAAAATACAAAAGAGGCGTATCACCCATTAAGAAATCCTTCTGAAACTTTAAGAATTCTTGCATTTTTTGATTCCGAAAAACGACAGAAAGAGTCTTCGGGAAAAATTCTGCTGAAAAATCCTTAGTTGAAAATATTCCATCGTGATCAATTGAAGGGAACAGTGTAGATTTTTTCTCCTGACTCTCAAACTTATATAGAACTTTGTGACATGAAATACTACAGTCTGGATGTACTTCTAAAAAATCAACTTGCTTCTGCAATTTTTGACGGTCAGTCCAATAATCATCACCTTCACAGAGGGCAATATATTTCCCCTTCGCCATATCCATTGGTATTGGTGAACTTTTTAATCCTTTTGAAAAGCGGTTTTCTCTTTGAATAATTAATCGAATTAGATCTGGATGCTCGATTTGATATTGACGTACAATTTCAGTGGTTCGATCGGTAGAGGCATCATCATGAATCAGAATTTCAATTGGAAAATCTGTCTCCTGCATCAAGAAACCTTCAATCGCTTCCTCGATAAACCGCTCGTGATTATATGTCAGGCAGACAATACTGACCACGGGTTTTTCTGGCAGCCTTGAGAAATCTTCAATAATTTCAGGAGTGAGGATTATTTGTGAAGTACTCGTTTTTTTTAGCAATTTTCCTTCAATATTAATTTATTAAATTTATAATCAACATAATTACTGTGATCAATAAAAATTCCAAACTCTAAAATAGTCAATTTTCTTGAATTTTCGTTAATTCCCAATCAAGGTCCGGTGCAACTAATCCCGGTCGCTTTCCCATCCACCCGAATTTTCCTGTAGCCGGCTTAATGATATCGAAGGATAATCCATCCATATAATCAAAAATCGAACGCTCGTGATCTTTAACAAAGGTCACTTTGCTTATCGAGTAAGTTCCCTGGTTCAGAAAGTTGGCGGGGATTCTGCATGTAGCCTTATATCTACCGGGTGTAATTTTCTCGTAATTATTTAACCCAGACCCGGCAGCAAACACGATCACTGTCGTTTCATCCCTCAAATGAAAATTGACATGTAAGTCGTTATTGCCTTCCATCAGGTTTTCAAATTCGATCATTACTTCCAGTTCATCATTGACAGTGAATATTTGATTTGGTTTGCCATGTTTTTCTTTTCGAATTTTAATGCCTAGCAAGCGAACCTGTTGATTGCCAGGCGCTTTATCTGAAGGCCAATCAATCTCTGTCCTTGTCTTTGTAGTCGTTCTAAGGTAATGAAACATGGCATCTACTGGATCCCCATCAAAAATCTTATTTCCATTTGTAAGAACTATTGTCCGATCACAGAGATTTTGAATGGCTTTCATATTATGGCTAACAAACAATACAGTGCGCCCTTCACCACCGAAGTCGCTCATTTTTCCCAAGCATTTCTTCTGAAACTCGGCATCACCCACAGCCAGCACTTCATCCACAATCAAAATTTCGGGGTCCAGGTGCGCCGCCACAGAAAATGCCAAGCGCACGTACATGCCGCTGGAATAACGTTTGACGGGCGTGTCTATAAATTTTTCAACACCAGAGAATGCCACAATCTCATCAAACTTCTTATCAACTTCTTCTTTCCGCATACCTAAGATAGCACCATTCAGGTAGGCATTTTCTCGACCAGTCAATTCACCATGGAAACCTGTGCCCACCTCCAAAAGGCTGCCAATCCGCCCCTTCATCTTCACAATTCCATCGGTGGGCGATGTCACCCGTGAAAGTATTTTGAGGAGTGTGCTCTTTCCAGCGCCATTCGGCCCGATTATTCCTAGAGCTTCCCCCCTGGTAACCGAAAATGACAAATCATCTAATGCCAAAATAGTCTCGCCCTGGTTAATGTATCGGTTCTCGTGCCCGATCGTCGTATATGGGTCTGGCTTGCCCCGCACGCGCGCCCACCAGCGGTTGATGTCGCGTGTCAGTGTCCCAGAGCCGATCACGCCCAGGTCATATTGTTTTGTGAGATGTTCAACAGAGATAACAGTTTTAGCCATAATTATTAGTTTGATTTCTAATTCGAAGATTTTTCAATTATGATCAATTCATGAAAGAAATGAATTGATCGAATGTCGTCTTCAAAAGATATTTTTTGATAATCATCCATTTCAAAACGGTCGTTATTAATCCTGTCCGGTATCGATTTGAAGTAATTCATTGATGTGTTTGGGTTATCAATATTGACACTATCTCCTCCATAAGCATCCATGTAAGACGTTTCAGTATCCTCTATGGCATACATCCCTCCAGGATTAAGATATGGGAATAAAATTTCAAATGATTTGATCACATGCTCATTGATGTGGCTTCCATCATCAATAATAATATCTGGTCGCCCAATTTTATTAATTAAAGAACTTAAGAATTCTTCATCAATTTGACTGCCCTGAAAAATATGAATTCGGTTCTGTTCGAGTTTGTTCTTATCATAAATATCAATCGAGTATATGTGGCCAAAAGGAAAATATTTCTTCCACATTCTTAAGGACTTCCCACCCTTATCAGACTTTTCATAACCGCCAACCCCAATTTCAAGCAATTTAATTCTTTTGAATTTAAATTTCCTTAAGAAAAATTGATAATGAGGTGTATAAGAATGTCGCCCCCACTTATCGGTGGCATAAAATTTTGCTAATTTTGATAAGTTAAATTGAAAAATTATTCCTGCGAAAAGATCCTTCAATTTTCTAAAACCAACAATAACAAAATGAGGTAATCGCTCTTTGCAACTGGATTTTAATTTGATTAATGTTCTTTGCCCTTTATCCATTTACGATGCCCTTTGTAGAACTTTTTCCTTGCTTAATGTTAGAAATCAATAGGTTGGCAACTTTCTTTTTCTTGATTTTCTAAAAACGCTATGAAAAATCCTATAGAGGATATACTTAACTAATTCAAAAATGGAAAACTTATACCTACCCTGGTCGACAACTAAATTTTTAAAATAATCAATTTGCCACTTGACCCTTAGTTTTAAACCCTCTTCTTGAGATCCATGAAAACTTCCGCTTTGATGATGATAAATAACATCTAGATAACTTCTTCCCCATTGACCTAAGAATGTATCTTTATGCGATGCAAAATATACGTTCTTCCCATGCTCTAACAATTGAATCCCAACTCGTCTGCCAACATCGATTTTTGCGGTTTCCATTCCATCATCAAATTTTATAAGATCAGTTAATCCAAAATTTTTTATAAACATAAAACATGGGTGTGTTAAGATCACTTTCCCTGGTTGCAAGGCAAGAATTGCATCATAATATTTAAATATTCTATTGCAGATCTCTATCCATTTTTTATCAAATGGATGAGCGTCTGAGTCAAAAATACAGATGAAATCCCCACCAGCTTCATAAATTGCATTATTAAGAACCCATGCATGATCATGCCATTGCATTTTATAGTGCAACTCACTGCGTGGATATTCCACAACTCTCACCTTCGGGTCTAATGCCTGCAGCCTGTCACGGGATTCCTGCGTCCGGTCCTGGTTGATGAGAATGATCTCCTTAATCAAGGCTTCATCGGTATAACGTTTGATGTTCCTGACCAGCAGTTCGGTCCAATCAAAATCATAAAAATGGGCAGAAATGAACGATATGTTCTTGATCATCATGTTACAAGTTTCTCATTTCTTTCGACGAAGTCGTTTGGATAACGCATTTCTGACCTGATAATAGACAAGATTAATCCGCTGCTTCCGCTTATTTGCTGCAGGGATAAAAGCTTTCTTTTCCTTAAATATCTGCGCAAAGCGCCCGACGATGTTCTCCTCCCGGCAGAAGTCCGTTTCCTCGCCGCCCAGCAAGAACGGCTCGCTTAACATCTGCAGGTAACGCGCATCGTCCTGGTCAAGCTCCCTGACCGCCTCCACCACCTGCTCAAAACTTTCATAATCGTGGCAGTTGATCATCGTAGCAGGGTTGAAGTCCTGGCTGACCAGCGGGTTGCCCCAGTAGATCGGGACTGTGTTGGCTAAAAAGGCGTTCAGGATCTTCTCGGTGGTATAGCCGGGATGGCTGGCGTTTTCAAACACGATGCTGAACTTATACCCGCCCATCCAGTCCACCTCGCCGCCCCTCGGCACCCTTCCGCCAATGTTGTTGAACAATCCGCCGCCCGCGTCTACCTGCCGATAGGCTGAAAGTTGCTGAAAGAACGCGTCCCGGGTGGGGATCGGTTTGGAGGCTAAAAAGCAGCAGAATTTGCGTGCAGCCAAATCCGCTGTGGCTGGTTGGCGGGGTTCAAGCAGGCGCCCATACCCCCGCCACAGGCGGTAAAGGGGCAGGCGGTAATTGCGCTCGGTGGCGGGGTAATCAAATGAAAAGGCATAATCACACTGCTTAAAATTAGGCCTGCGGTTCTCGCCTGTGTAGAAGATGCGGATGCAATCATATTTCAGGAACTGATAGCCGTTGGAATCGTAAATCAGAAAATCCGGGTCATCGCTGAGAACCACATCAAAATGCCGCCTGAGCATTTTGTAGATCGGGTTATTCTCAACCTTGCCGCTGACCTCGCCCGTCCAAAAATCAGAGAATTTTAATTTGATCGGGTCAGTCATGCACACCCACTGAATTGCACCATGGTTTCATGTAAAAAGGTTTTCATCTACAATTCAATCCGCGCTACTTGCGCGGTTTCACATCTTCCGTCTTGTTTTCATGCGGGAAGTCCTTGCCCATTCTCGGTTTCCCCAAGAAATCACATAACCGGTCATAGGCGCCGGGTTCAGCCACATTCAACACCAGCAGGTCATCCGGCCGGTGCCTGAAATAATCCTTCACCGCGTGGTTATAGGCGCGATACCCCGCAATCAAGATCTCACGGTTATAGGGGTCATCGGGGGGCGTTTGCGAATTCAAGTGATACACCTCGTAAGCATACCCTTTGAACACGTAGCGTGCCTCCTTCAAGTCCTCAATGGTGGGCACCTTGCCATGCCCCCAAATTTTTGAATGGAAACTCACCAACGACTCATACCACTGCTCGGCACTGTCGCGCACCGTCAGAATGAATTTGCTGCCGCGGAAATGCTGATCAAGCGCCTGGAAGGTAAAGGGATAGCTGAACGGGAAGTCCTGGAAGGCTTGCGCCGTCAGGCAATAGCGGAAGAGCTGGCGGAAATCGCGCCTCGCCCAATCATACACTAGCAGTTCCCCCAGGCGCTGGTTACCCGCCACATAACCCAGCTCAACAAAGGCTCTTTTCATAGAGGTCGTGCCTGTCTTATTCTTGCCGATGCAGAACACCTTGGGCTTTCCCACAGATTTGATCCAGCCCGCAATGACCTCCCGGCGGTTTTGCCGTCGTTTGAAGAAATTCCGCAACAACTGTTGATATCGCTCTTTATTAGACCAAAGCGGCCCTTTTGATTTGGTCTGCATTTTTACTTCCTGTCTCAATCGATCATCCCGCTTTCTTGTGAAAAACGCGGAAGAGTCGGTTGATCAAACGCTTTTGTTTTTCATTTTCAACCTGGCGCTGCTTCCCAAACATCAGGGATTTATAGAAGCGGCGGCACAAAGGATTTTTATACGCGGGCAGGTCATATTGGATAAATTCAATGTTGGGATGCGAATTGATTTCGATGACCTTAAACCCTTTATCGGTAATAATAATGTCGATGCCCATCGACCGCAGCGGATGAAGATAGGTGCAAATTTCGATCACCTTTTGTGAGATCAGCTCCCAAAATGGCACAACCCCGTTGATCGGCTGATTTGTGTTAGGGTGCACAGGGCAATCCACCAGCAAGCCATCCCGCACGATTTTCCCTTTATGATATGCACCGCTTTCCACATCCACCTTGCTGAACACCCCGCCCGCCAGCGCATTATCAACCACGCCGGTTTGGTCCGTCCCAAAACGGATCAGTGCGCTGATGATCTTGGGCGGTTGTTGTTTCTCACGCATCACCGTCACCCTTAATGCATTGGGCGTATGGGGGTAGACTTCTTTCAAGGCTGTGTGCGGCGAAAGATATTCTGTCAGTAAATAGGCAACACCCGGTGTCTTAACCCAGCGTGCGACCATGTCAATGATACCATCCTCAGAATAAGGCTCATTATTGACCATATATTGGCCGTTTTCATAAACCAATTTATAAAAACCTTCACCCGATGAACCCCAGGCTGTTTTTGCCGCCAGGATTTGCTTGGATTGCAGTAAACGGATCACATCCTCGAGGGTGGTCCCCAATTCATCCGGGCAATCACTCAATCGGAAGATCTCACCAAACCCGATATTGTAATAATATTCCGGCAGAAAATCATCAAAGGGACGCAGGATCATCTTGGTGGTCAGCTTGTCATCAATCCAGCGGGAGAATATCCCATTAATCGGGTGTAAGCGCCAATAATCAAAATCGCTCACATAGTCCCTGTAATTCTCATCCGTCAAGCCACAGAATTTGATCTTATCCGAAAGGAATCCCCTTTTTTGTGCCCAAATTTTTTCACGCAAAGAAGCATTCTTATTCTTAAACAGATCCTGATAACGCAGATCGAACATGCGTCTGGCAAACAAGGTTGAATAACCCGCTTTTTCATACCGCCGGATGAAGAAATTTCTAATCAAACCCATTTTTTTATTAGGGAGCTCCTTCTTAAGCTCGAAAATACTTATTCATTACTAAAATAATCATCAATCAATAACCCGACTAAAACGACATCTTGGAATTGACCATCCTTTTAAGTATGCTGCCGTAAATACCCCTCACTCACTTTGCCGATTCCACATATTTACACCTCTTTCTTTCGAAATACGCGAAAGAGCCGGTTGAACAAACGCTTTTGTTTCTCGTGCGCAACCTGGCGTTGCTTCCCAAATATCAGGGATTTATAAAAGCGGCGGCATAAAGGATTTTTATAAACGGGAAGGTCATACTGGATGAACTCAATGCTTGGGTGTGAATTGATCTCGATGATTTTAAAACCAGATTTTGTTATGACGATGTCGAAACCCATCATGCGTAATGGTTGAAGATATGTACTTATCTCGACCACTTTCTTTGTAATTAAATCCCAAAACGGTACAACCCCGCTGATTGGCTGATGGGTGTCAGGGTGCTCAGGGCAATCCACCAGCATCCCATCTCGCACGATTTTACCCTGATGGAACGATCCATTTTCAATATCCACCCTACTGAACACACCGCCTGCTAACGCATTATCCACAAATCCCGATTGTTCTGTCCCAATATGAATATAAATATTAAATATTTGAGGGGGATTTTGTTTCTCTCGCAATACGGCCACCCGCAATGCGTTGGGTGTCTTGGAAAATATTTTGCTAAGAGCAGGGTGAGGTGCCAAGTATTCTGTTAATAAATATGAAAGACCTGGTGTCTTGAGCCATTGAGTGATCAACTCGATAATTTCATCCTCGTCAACGGGTTGATTATTTAATAAAAACTGCCCCAACCTATAACCCAATTTATAGAAACCGACACCCGCAGAACCCCAAGTCGTCTTAGCAGCAAGGGTTTCCTTGGCCTTCAGCAAACTGATCACATCATCGAGGGTGGTCCCCAATCCATCCGGGCAATCACTCAATCGGAAGATCTCTCCAAACCCGATGTTGTAATAATATTCCGGCAGAAAGTCATCAAAGGGATGCAAAATCATCTTGATGGTTAGCTTGTCATCGATCCAGCGGGAGAATATCCCGTTGATCGGGTGCAGGCGCCAATAATCGAAATCGCTCACATAGTCTTTGTAGTTATCATCCGTCAGCCTATAAAATTTGATCTTATCCGAAAGGAATCCCCTTTTTTGTGCCCAAATTTTTTCACGCAAGGAAGTATTCTCATTCTTAAAGAGATCCTGATAACGCAGATCAAACATGCGCCTGGCAAACAAGGTTGAATAACCCGCCTTTTCATAACGCCGAATGAAGAAATTCCTGATCAGACCCATTTTTTATTCCAGTGCTCCTTTTTTAGATCAAATATGCTTATTGATTACTAACATAATCCTCAGCCAATAACCCGACCAAAACCACATCGCGGAATTGCCCATCTTTGTAAGTGTGCTGCCTTAAATGCCCCTCAATCTCATAGCCGCATTTCTCAAAGATGTGAATCGAAGCCTGGTTATCGTCTAAGATGTGCGTCCAAATTCTATTCAGTTCCAGTGTTTCAAAACAAAACTGCATCATCTGGCAAAGTGCCTGATAGCCATATCCCTTACCCCGGTGCTGAGCATCACCAATAAAGATGCCGGTCAGATGCGCCTTACGCGCCATCCAATCAATCTCCCTGACCGAAATCAACCCAATCGGGGCTTCCTGCCCTTCCAGGCAGATCATCCGGTTGACCTCCTCGTTTGAATTCGCAACCCGATCCCCAATCCATGCTTGCTCAACCTCCAGGCTGACATGCCTGTAGGGGCCGACCAGGGTTTGATAAAGCTCGGGGTCTGAGTGCCATTTGTGCGTATATACCACATCACTCAACTCGATAGAGCGCAAGGTCACGCTGGGCATTTTCACTCCTTCATCCACCATGTTCGCCTAATATTCTCCTGCCCGATAAGCCGGGAACCAACCAGCGGCATCCTTATCTGATGCAAGCTGCTGATAGATCTGCGGGTTGAGGATCTTCCCGCACAGGTACGATTTAGCAGTCTTATTCGACCATCCCTGTTTGAACAGGTCCAAGCCATCCGGCGGGTCACCTTCGCTGGCAGTACTGCCGCCAAAATTAACCCAGCGGGTGAATTTCGCCAGATGCTGTAACGCCGCCCACTTGACAGCATACGGCGCCCCCAGTTGATACCCATCTTCCGTGAAAGCCGAAAGGTGCGCATAAGCCTGGTCACCTTGCAGGTAATACAGGTTGCCGCCAACAGGCTCGCCCTGATGCAGCACCCTGAAATAATGCGTATTCGGGATGGCAACCTGCTTTTCAAAACTGCGCTTTGAAAAGGCACGAATGCCGGTGATCTGATGCCGCTCAATCAAACACGCATATAACTTCACCCACTCATCCAAATCAACATCCGGTGCCACCTGCAATTGCACATCCAGTTCTCGCAAGGCTCGCCGTGCATTCCGCCGCTTGTTCTTTGAGATGGTCTTGTACAGGGGCATTTCTAAATCTAAAAGATAATGGTCTTTGTAAGGTGTAAAAATTTCAAAATAAGCCTCATACGCTGCCTCAGGAAAATCAACCAGCGGGCCAACCACAAGCGTGACGCTGACGAGCTGATCCGCCAAGCCCGACAAATCTTCGGTCAGCGCTTCCCAATCCTGGCAGAAAAACAAAGGGTAAGGCCCCATGGCATCATAATAATCCGTGCCAGGGATCTCCCGTTTGATCAGCCAGCCGCCAGACTTCGGCAGATAAAGCGGTGTGCCTAGTTCGGAGAAAGACTGCGCATACAGCGGATGTAAATACCCTCTTGGAGGAACCGGGGCGTTTTGTTTACGCATCAAAACTATCTAGAATGATCTGGCTGATCCGCATCACATCGGAATGCCGCAGGTCAGGATACAAAGGTAGGCACAATACCCGTGGTGAAATGCGTTCCGTGACAGGCATGTCCCTGTGAGGGGCATAAGGCAATCGGTTAAGGGAGGGGTAAAAATACCTTCGCGGAAAAATGTCAGCCGCGTTTAATTCTTCTTTGGCTTGGAGGAGTTGCGATTCCGACTGGAACAGGACTGGGTAATAAGCAAAATTAAATTCTGTCCCTTTTGGGATCTCAGGCCGAAACAAAACTGAACCAGCAAACGCTTCACAATACCAATCGCTCACCTGCCTGCGGTCGGCGATGATTTGCGGTACATACGGCAGGTTGCACAAGCCCATCGCCGCATGAAATTCTGTGTTCTTGCCATTGATGCCCAACCCCCAAAAATCCTCCTGCCCCTTGTGCCCAAAGTTACGCATGTAGCTGATTCGGTGCGCCAATTCATCATCGTTCGTGACGATCGCGCCGCCCTCAACCGTGTGAAATAGCTTGGTCGCGTGGAAGCTGAGAACCGAGAGATCACCATAGGCAGCAATCGCCTCGCCCTGAAATCTGCCGCCAAAGGTATGTGCCGCATCATACAACACCCGCAAGCCGTGCTCTTCAGCGATCGATTGAATCCGTTTAACATCACAGGGGATGCCATACACATGGGTTGCCAGAATACCCGTGGTTTTATCGGTGATCGCAGCTTCGATCTTATCCGGGTCAATGCACAATGTACGCGGGTCAATATCTGCAAATACCGGCTGGCAGCCTTCCCACACAAGGCTTGAAGTGGTCGCCACATAAGAAAAGGGCGTGGTGATCACCTCACCCTTAAATTCCAATGCTTTTATCCCGATCTGCAATCCAATCGTGCCGTTGTTAACAAAGAACAGGTGCTTCACACCCAAATATTCTTTAAGCTTCTGTTCAAGCTCGTTAACCAATGGTCCATTATTTGTCAGCCAATGGGACTCCCAAATCTGGTTGAGATAACGAACGTAATCCTCCATTGGCGGGAGAAAGGACTTTGTAACGTTGATGGTTTCTTTATTCATAAGTTTTGATTATAAGCCATCTAAGGTAATTCAAGATTAGGGCTGATTAAGTGATAGTGCCGGCGGGGAATAATCACCGTTCAGCCAGGCAATCATTGTTTTTGTGCCACGGCGCAGGAAAGTTTGATAAACCAGGCGATTCATCAACGGATCATCGCTTGTTGAACTGCGCCGGCGATAGCTTTCGATCACATCAAGTTTGATGAGCAAGTAAAAGAAGTTGCACACCGCTTCTGGGCTGCCCGGAATGCCGCCATACCCGTTGAGAAGCTGGTCAGCGATGTGTGCATAAAATTTTAGTCTATGCGGGAAATATCCCGTGTATTCCAACCGGGTGATCATGTTGATCAAATCAAAACAGCGCGGCGCCATGCGGCAATCCTCAAAATCGATCACTTCCAATGTGTCCTTCGATCGTTTGATATTATCCAGCCCAAAATCACCGTGTGAGATAACCCAATCCACCGCTTCGGTTTCGAAGGCATTCCTCCCCCGTTCAATCACCGCTTGCATCTTATCAACCTGATCAGCAGAGAAAAGCCCATGCAGTGTACTGACAAGACGTTCAGTTTTCTCAAATTTTCGGCGCAAAAAGTGGTTGTTCTGGTTCTGTTCAATCCTCGAATCGTGGAACATCCTCAACCACTGACCGAGCTTGTCCCAATCCATTTTCAGCGATCGCACAAAGAACCGTTTGAGCGGGGTAGTTGTATCTACCCAGGAACGTTTCGCTGTCAGGATGGCTTGAAATTCAGGCATGATCTTAACAACATTAGCCACCTCAATCCCATCAATCTGGGGCAGAGCAAGCGCAGCTTGCAATCCATCGACCTCATAAGGGAATGCTCCGCTGAAATAAACCTTAAAGAATACCGCAGGATGCTGTTTATATACAGGGAAAAAACCCATAATTTTCCCCCTGGTCCGTTTGATGACCTGGATCTTCTGCAGATTGTCTGACGCCTGTTCAGGGTCAGCTTCCCAATAGGCTAAAGCTGTTTGATGAACAATGTGCAACTGCTCGGATATTTCCATAATTTCACTGCGGATATGTTTATTCAAAGGGATTGAAGTATCAATGAGAAAGATATGTTTAAATTTAGACCAAATTGAAGCTGGACTAAGAGCGATCCTTCTCGTAATCAATCGGTTCAACCGACCGTGATTTGGGAACCTTTTTATCCAATATGTACGGTGGATAATAAAAGGCTCGATGAAGCTGAGCGTTGATCTTGCCGCCAAAATGGAACCCGCGATAGGTACCCCAATATTGCATCAATCGAAACCAGAGAATTTCGAAAACATGCTTAAAAAAGGCGTTCTCATAACGCGCTTGGTTCAAGTCCGACACTGATTTGCCCACCCACGAGCGTAAAAAATCCCAAAAGGAAAAGGTGCTGTTCGGAAGGATTTGCTTAAGGGCAATGGCTTCGCGCTTATAGCGCCGATACACCTGCCGCCACGTTTCATCATGTTGATGGATCACCTCAGCTTCCGCCACATAAGCAATGGTATAACCCGCATCCATCGCCCAACTGCTCCATGCCAGGTCTTCTAATCCGGTCAGGTTTTCATTATAGGGATGCTCTTCCCACAGGTCTTTTCGAATGGCGGCGTTGGCATTATGCGAATATGGTTGTGCCTGCTGTAAAACAGTGTTTTCAGGGAAGTATTTGCGGAAGAATTGATGCTCAGAAAAATGGTTGGTCTCCCCGCCCCGCTGACGCCCATAACTCAATGCGACGGTCTCATCTTCAAAGGGCTTTACGAGCTGCACCAACCAATCCGGGTAAACCGGGTAACAATGGGCGCTGGTGATCACGCTTATTTCGCCAGTGGAGGCTTGGATGCCCCTATTGAGCGACTTACCAAAGGTAAATTCCTCAGGATCGATGTGCACAATCTTCACCGGGTATTGTGAGGCAATTTCCACCGTCGAATCTGTTGATCCCGAATCTACCAGGATGATCTCAACATCCTGATAGGTTTGCTGGGAAATGCCAAACAGCAACCTGCCAATGCTCTTTTCTTCGTTAAACGCCCTGATGACAATGGAAATCTTCATAATTGTTTAGAAATAATTACTAACCTAATTACCTTAATTTATAAAACGGCTTCAGACGATCACTCGTTCGCACTGTTACATATTCTTTCAGCTTCAAGCTTTTAGCTACCAGCTATTTACTATCAGCTATCCGCTATGCGCTAATCCATCATACCGTATCAATAAATGTCTTTTCAACCCGGTTAAAGATCACAATACCGAGGAATAAAATCACGATCATAAACCCGGCACTGTATGCCAGGCCGAGCCATGAAGCATTCCCTGCGCCTAAAAAGCCCATTCTAAATGTCTCAATGATGGGTGTCATTGGGTTGATATCAGCTACCCAGCGCCAGCGTTCGGGGATGGTCGAAACCGGGTAAATGACAGGCGTCGCATACATCCACAACGAAACCCCAAACCCCACTAGGTAAGACATGTCCCGATATTTTGTGGTCACTGAAGAAACGATGATCCCAAACCCCAAACCCAAGCCAGCCATCAATAGAACCAATAATGGGAGCGACAGCGCCCACATCGTCAATTTGACGTCTGAACCGCGTACGATGAAGTAAGTCAGAAAACTTAAGAAGAATAAAAGTTGAATGGTGAAGGAGATCAGATTCGAAATGACCAGGGATATCGGCGTGACCAACCGTGGAAAATAAACTTTGCCAAAGATACCGGCATTTGATGTGAAGGTATTTGATGTCCCTGTCAGGCAGTTCGAAAAATAGTGCCACATAACAGTACCCGACATATAAAACAAAATTTGCGGCAAGCCATCGGTAGGCAGTTTGGCAATTTGCCCGAAGATGACCGTAAAAACAATAGATGTCAGCAGTGGTTGAATGATATACCACAGCGGACCCAATATTGTCTGCTTGAAGCGGGAGACAAAATCCCGCCGGACGAATAACGCGATTAAGTCCCGATACCGCCACAAATCCCGCAATTGAAGGTCATACCATTTCTTGCGGGGCGTGATGACCAGATCCCATTCTTCTTCATTTGAATTCGTTTTGCCAAAAACATTCATAATTTCTTTTTTTCTTAGTATATTGTATTTTTATAATTGATTATTTTGTGAACGGCTTGCCGCTGAGATATTCGACAAAACCACTTTGTTCATAATCCACGCCACGCACTTCGTAATATGCCTTGCTTCCCCATAAGGCACTCAGTTTACTGAAACTACTGTAATATGTCCCCAAAATGGTTTGACATTTAGCGAGCAGCAACATTTCAATAAGCGCATCCTCAATTGAACTGGCACGTAATGAATCCGGCGCTTTGTTGTTTTTCAATAGAGAAAAGAAACTTCGGTTCCGTAAGTATTTCTTTGGAAAAACAATCAAGTTTTGACCATATTTCTTTCTAAAATCCTTTTCAACATCAGGGTTATCTGTAGCAAGAAAGATCTTTTTTGCTGGTGACGTATGGATTTGGTCATCTATAAACCGCTGAAACCCTTCGATTTTTGAGATATGAGCAGGATCAAAAGTAGCATCCATTTTCCGCTGCTCATTCCCTTTAAGATTGTCGGTCCAACGGATATGAACCCCGATTGCTGAGGATAGATCATATTCCTTTAAGAAACGATCCAATCTATCCAGAACCGTTTGGTGCGGTTGCAAGCGGGTCAAATATTCAAGCGCAACCTCAGAGAATTGCTCCCAGTGGACCTGCGGTTCAAGGTATGTCTCCCAAATCTGATTAAACCAAAGGCACTGGGAATAAATATTCGTCGAGGGATCCTTCAAATAATCAGATAGCTCTGCCGGCTTGATTAAATAGATCCCTTCAGGAATGAACAGATCCTCAAAACAAGCGTCGCACCATTTGTTCGGTACCCAGCACAAATAAAAATTTCTATCCGTTAGCTCGGCTAATGCCTGGTAACCAACTAAGGCTCGAAGACGATTGGCTAAACCGCCTTCATTTACGTGAAAAATTACCTCTTCTGCTTGATTAGATCCAAAAGGGCTTTTCATTAATTGTTTATCTGAATTTCCTCAATCAAACCAAATCCGATTTTTCCCAAGCATCCGCCCCTCCGACATCAAAGCTTCTGTCGGCTGGGTTAAAAATATGAGCTTAACACCTGCAGGTCCCTCCCCTTAACCTTAATTCCTGTGGTTTGTTATGCTGTTTGTGGTTTGGCCATCGTTGCCGGAACCTGAATCCGGATCTGGCGGGTGTGCAGCAATTTAATTAGCAGGCGCACACGCTCACTGCCTTCAATCTCAGTATCAAATATAGCCTGGTAGCCCTCAAAAGGGCCTCCATGGATCATGACCGGATCACCATGTTTCAGTTTGGGTTTTTCACCCTTAGGTCTTGCATTGATCCGTGCGACTTGTTTTTCCACAGTTTTGATCACATCATCCGGCACCTTGGCCGGTTCGTGGTCAAAACTAACCACCTGATTGGCACCTGGCACCCACAAAAGTGATGAGAGTGAAATCTCATCTAAATCAACACGCACAAAAAGATAACCCGGGAATAAAGGACGGGATTTTCGAGCACGTGGGTTAACAGGCTCTACATGAAAACGGGGATAAAAGACCTCGATATCGCGATGGCACAACTGAGAATAGAGAAACTCTTCCCGGTTGGGTTTGCTATGTAAAACATACCAGGATTGGCTCATCTTAAAATCAACTCAAGGGGTTTATGTATGATAAGCAATTGCGAGAGCTCCTATTTGTCTCGAGGTATCCACACCGATTTTGTGTTGTTAGATAACACAAAAAACCGAAGTGTTCTAAGTGCGTTGGTATAAGCTGATCTCACTGATATTCTGTGTGCGCAATTATACCATACCCATTAATTCCTCATTAATCTAATGCCGTTGCGCGCACCTTCACAAACCAGGCAAAAAAACCATTTCTGCTATAATTAGGCATGATCAATAAATCCTGATTAATCATCAATATGATTAATTTCCTAATCATATTATTTAATGTTAACCGATTTTGAAATGACTAAAATTATGAATAATTCTGAAAACGCAAGTTCCGTAGACCAAAATAGACGCACAAAATCCAAACGAATCATCTTGGGGGTTGTGATTGGCTTGGCGGTCGTAGGTTTGATTTTATATTTTGTATGGCTTAAGCCTCTGCTCAACAAGCCAATTTCTGAAGCTATCAGCCAACCCGATATCACCCCTGCCGAACTACCGACCTCTGTGGATTCTGAAGAGGCACAATCTCAAGAATCAGAACAAACACCGGTTACGATTGCCGAGCTTAGAGAGAAGAAAGAAATCGCTTTAGCCCAAAAGACGAACCCGCCCGTATGCGGTGACCAGAAAGAGCTGATGATATTAGCAACCGCAATCGATTATCGCGGCTCTGACTACCTCTATGGCCTTGCAGATGTGATCCGTCTGGTCCACATCGACTTTACAGTGCCGCGGGTGAGTGTCTTGGCGCTCCCTCGTGGGCTCCTGGTACAGATTCCCACTGAACGCATCACGAACGTGGAAGGACCCATCCTGCTAAACCAGGCTTATTTATTTGGCACCCAGGGCATGGGGCATTATCAAGGGACAGGGTTTGGCGCCGGCGCCCTGGCTGACACCATTTATTACAATTTCGGTGTAGATGTGGACCAATACGTTGTGCTTGATTTTGCGGCCTTCACAGCGTTGATCGATAGGGTCGGCGGTGTTGAGGTGGACTTACCTGCACCGGTTGACGATCGCCCGAAAGCCTTCTTCCCAGCAGGTAAACAGACTCTGGATGGTGAAGAAGCGCTTCAATTAGCCCGTATCCGCACGAAATATTCTGACAATGTTCGTATTGACAATCAAACAATCATCATCAAAGCCTTCATCGATAAACTCCGCCAGCCAGCCACACTGGTCAGACTACCAGCCCTGGCGGATGAGATGATGGACACCATCCTGACGGATGCCAAGCCAAACCAAATTCCAGTTGGGATTTGCCTATTGAACAACCTCGATAATGAGGATATTAAGTTTTACAATCCCTCCTCTGAACTGATCACCAGCGGAAAAGTTTATATCCCGACTGTCGGCGGAAATATGGATATTTTCCATTGGGATAGCCACCTGGTGGAATGGATCTTTGAGAAATTGTGGCTTAACCCTGAAGAGTAATAAGGCAATAGAGGGTGATTAAGTAATCTCTTGAGGTCCGGTTTTTTCTGCGTGGGTTTATTCGTCAGGAGTCGTTTTCTGATATTCCTTAATGGCGAATACGCACATCACAGCGCCAAGACAAAGCACAGACCAGAACGCAAACGGCAGGTTTAATCGAAGTGCTGCCAGCTGATTGCCCAATGGCGGAGAGATCAGACCCCCAATGCTGGCGAAAATCAAAATAAATCCCGTGGCAATCCCCGAATAGGCTCTACCAACACCTTTTGTTTCAAGGGTTGTTGTAATTAAAACAGCCATAATCCCATCACGGGATATGCCTGCAGCAATAACAGCAGCCCATAAGATATCTCCCCTGAAAAAGAAAAAGGATCCGATTCCCATTACAGTTACCGAGATGGCGAAGAGTAACACCTTCCTTCTTGATTTAACTTTATCGGACAGAAACGAGATTGGAATTGCAAATATCATACTGGCCAGGTGAAAAGTCGCCGCCAAACCATCCGCCCTGACCGCCTGCCAACCGGTATTTCGCAGATAAAGCGGTAGATAACCAAGAAATCCCTGAACAGCGCCATTAAAACACATCATCGCCAGGCTCAATAACCAGATATTCCTGATCTTGGCGATGTGCCGAATACGCTCCCAAGCAGAGTGGTTTTCTGTTCCATCGCGAGTAATATCTGCCTCTTTTGGCGGGTTATGTGTCAGAATCCAGGGGATTACCAGTAGAATTGCAATCAAGCCATAAAAGAAAAACGTGTAACGCCATCCGCCAAGCCACGGAGAAACAACACTCGCGCTGACCATGGAGCCGATGAAAAACCCCAAGGCCATACCCACTGCCAGAAATCCGTTCGCCAGCCCCATAT
The DNA here is from genome assembly GCA_016841365.1 of Anaerolineaceae bacterium. Lineage (GTDB taxonomy): Bacteria > Chloroflexota > Anaerolineae > Anaerolineales > Anaerolineaceae > Brevifilum. The sequence goes on along the minus strand of JAENZI010000001.1, from coordinate 192,648 downwards.
TCGCTTCGTCAAACCAAATTTTGGTGTTTTTGACATTGGCAAGTGAAATTAAGGGATAACTAAAACCAAATAAAACCACTGTAGCAATTAAAGCAGAATAATTATTGGAAAACCCCCGGAGGGCGCCAAATACACCGACGATCAAACTTCCAAAAATTAAGATTCTTTTCGGGCCGAATCGATCGATTAAAATACCAGCAACAATAAAAGCAACGATGGCAGGCAGCGACGCCAGCCCCCAAATTAAACCAGCCTGGAAAATACTCAGGCCCAAATCGACTGTAATCTCTGGTAAAAGCACGGATAAGCTCATCGTCTGCACGGCGACGACAAGCGCATTGGTCAAGCCACCAAGAACGACAAGATACCATTTATATGATGGTGATATTTCTTTGTTGGGCATAAATATCCTAATGAACTGGGTTGTTAGTAAATTTCAAATCATTATAATGGCAATTCAATATTTGCCCTCTAAATGAATCAAATTGCTTTTCCGTTATGATTTTAGTAAATTCCACAAGAACATCTAAGCCATAGCAGAATAATACTTACACTCAAAATATGACTGGATCGTTTAATATTTAATAATCAGTTATTTGAGTCAAGGCCCCGATAAATTACTGATCAACATCAAAAACGTAAGCAGCGCCAAAGTCCAAAGCACCGTCAACCTTTTCGCCACTTCCACCACAATCCTCGCAAGGTGCCCCAACAACAACTGTATTGCCTGAAATGGCAACCGAAGTACCAAAAAAGTCACAGCTGCATTCACTTGAAGATTTAAGATGCGCTTTTTGAATCCAGGTTATCCCATTCCTTACGAACACATAGGCAGCACCTGAGTCAGCCATATCATCATTACTGATATCATCAATGCCACCATCTTCCCAACCGGCTCCAACAATAATGGCATCTCCTGAAATGGATACGGATGAGCCGAAGTATTCACTCGGTTCGGCATTCGATGGTTTCAGAATGGCTTGTTTTACCCAAGTGCCCTTATCCTTAACAAACACATAGACGACGCCCATATCAGGACAATCACTACCCTCCTCTGCCCCGCCATCACGATCCTCAAATGCAGCCCCTACTGCAATGGTGTCCCCAGAGATTGCGACAGAAAAACCAAAATATTCTTTACACTCTTCAGTAGTGGGAATCAAGGTTGCTCCTTGCTCCCAGGTGCCCCCGTACCTCCGAAACACATAAACAGCACCAATATCTACTTCCCCTCCTTTACTATCTTTCCATGGCGCCCCAATCACAATTGAATCTCCTGATATGGCAACGGAATACCCAAAATTATCGTTCTCCGCCGTGTCATCAGATTTCAGATAGGCTCCCTGTTCCCATGCCATTCCATCTCTAACAAACACATATGCTGCGCCAGAGTCAGTCAAATCATTATTATCAGCATCAGTTCCATCACCATCCTCGCCCCAAGCGCCAATTACAATACTGTCACCCGAAAGAGCGACTGCCGTGCCAAAATAGTCCCAACCGTCTGCATTGGCTGCCTTCAGGTATGCCTGTTGTGTCCAAGTTGTTCCTTCACGCACAAATGCATAGACAGCCCCTGCACCGGGCGCATCGTTATTCGTCTCAACACTCCCATCTCCAGCTTCATTCCATGCCCCGACGACAATCGTATCGCCTGATATGGCAACCGAGGCACCAAAATAATCATAGTTCTCAGCATTGGAAGCCTTGAGATAAGCTTGCTGCATCCATTGGTTGCCGTCCCTGACGAACACATAAGCTGCGCCGGCACTTATTGCATCATTATTTGATTCCGTACTGCTGTCACCATCTTCATATGGGGCACCAACCACAAGTGTGTCTCCAGAAATGGCCACAGAAGTGCCAAAATTGTCTTTTTTGTCCAAATTGGAAGCAATCAGGTGTGCTGGGCGAGCGGGAAGATTTATCTCGCTTGATCCTGCTTCACCTACTTCAGATACTAACTCGTTTGAAATTCTCTGAGGTATTGAGTTGGCTACAATGGACTCCGTCTCAGAAGGACTGAGCATAGTTGTGTTTGAATTTAAAAGAAATGGTGGAACGATGAAAACAAGCACAACGAGCAATGTGTGGAACCTCTGAAAATTAACCGTTTTCATGATCTTACCCTCCCGAACAACCTAATATTTTAAGGTCAGGCAAACAGCCCAATACAACAATTTTGGCGTTTTCCTTCAATCACGCACATCATTTATGATGCTTGTTGTGATTTTCAGTTATGTTCGAAAGGGTTCTTTAATGAGGGAATGTGGATCAGGTGGTTAAATCTTGTGCAGCAGCAGCTTTTAGCACCTTACAAAATAACTGCAATTACCTGACATGTGCTGATGATCCTGGCAGCAAACTCACAACTAGAATTCAACACTTAATAAGTAAGCCGTTAGTTAAAATAAACTTAGTAGTTAATAACTAATCAACCTATATTCTAATAATAGACAAATTTTGATCCATTGTCAAATAATCTAATAATTATTTCTTAGCAAATCTTTCTAAATGTGAATTTTCATAAACTTCTGGAACTTTCTCCTTTTATATAGACACAATAGCAAGCAAATCATGATGAAATTTAAAAGGTACTGATCCGGTTAAATAATTGAGAATCATTACCTAATCCAACCAATTGATTAATCCATCCAAATTCATCAGGAAAATTATTTAAATTCATCTCTCCCATCACATTTTGCCCATCGGTACAGATCGTGAATTTTTCTACCCCCTAACCCCGATCACGCCCATGTGTTAAAATGAAGGCGTTATGGAACAGACAGACCACCTTCAGCAAGTGCTTGATACCCTTCCGGACAAGCCTGGCTGTTATTTAATGAAAAATAACAAGGGGCAGATCATTTACGTTGGTAAAGCGATCAATTTACGTCATCGCGTTCGCTCCTACTTTCATACCACTGCGCAAAATGACCAGAAAACCCGCCGGCTCGTAAGGGAGATCGCCGATATCGAATGGATCGTGGTTGGCTCCGAACTAGAAGCCCTGATCCTCGAGATGACGTTGATCAAACGCCATAAACCGCGCTTCAATGTTCGCCTTAAAGATGATAAACGCTATCCATACATCAAGGTGCATTGGCAGGATCCTTTCCCGAAGGTGACCGTCACCCGGCAGATGGTCAAAGATGGTGCACGATATTTTGGCCCTTATACCAGCGTGTGGGCAGTCCATCAGACGCTCGATTTGTTGCGCAAAATCTTCCCATACCTGACGTGCAACCGTGAGATCACCGGTAACGACAGCCGAGCCTGCCTGTATTACGACATCAAGCTGTGCACTGCACCCTGCATTGGGGCAATCAACCAGCAAGATTACCGCCAGATCATTGATGACCTGTGCAAATTCCTCGAAGGCCGCACGGACCCCGTGGTAAATCGCCTCAGCAAGGAGATGGAAAAAGCAGCACAGACCCTCCAATACGAAAAGGCTGCGGCTATCCGAGACCAATTGCAGGCGATCGACAAAGTCGTCGAGAGGCAAAAGGTGGTCAGCACCGATCAGGCAGATTCAGATGTGATCGCCATGGCGCGTGCTGACGGTGAAGCCTGTGTGCAGGTCTTCTTCATCCGCAGCGGGAAGTTGATCGGTCGTGAGTACTTCGTGCTTGAGGGCACCGAAGAGGAAAACGATGACGAAATCCTATCGGAATTTGTCAAACAATTTTATTCTCAAGCGGCATTCATTCCCCAAAAGGTGCTATTGCCCAATGAGTTGGTCGAAGCCCAGATCATCAACCAATGGCTCAGTAGCCAAAAAGCTGGTGATAAGGTCGAAATAACCGTGCCCCTCAAAGAGATTAATAAAGAACTGGTGGAAATGGCAACGGAAAATGCGGTCGAGACCCTTAATGCACTCAAATCCCGCTGGGAGTCCGATACTAACCGACAAACGGGTGCGCTCACAGAATTACAGGAAGCCCTCAATCTTTCGGAACCGCCCAACCGCATCGAATGTTATGATATTTCAACCACCCAGGGTGTCGCAAGTGTGGGCAGCATGGTCGTCTTTGAACAGGGCACACCCAATAAAAAACTATATCGGCGTTTCAACATCAAAACTGTTCTGGGTCAGGATGATTTCGCCAGCATGGAAGAAGTGCTCTTCAGGCGCTTCAGACGCTGGAAAGCTGCTCATGAACAGGAAGAGCATGTGGGCAAGAAACCAGATCTGGCTTTCTCCATTTTGCCCGATCTTCTCCTGGTGGATGGCGGGAAAGGCCAACTTAGCCGGGCGGTCAAAGTTCTTGAGGAGTTTAACCTGCTGGATACGGTTCCCGTGGCAGGCCTTGCCAAACAAGAAGAAGAGCTGTTTTTGCCCGGCCAGCACAATTCAATCATTCTGGAAACTCATTCACAGGGTCTCTACCTGATCCAGCGTATTCGTGATGAAGCCCACCGGTTTGCCATAACGGCACACCGCAAGCGCCGCACCAAACAGGGGTTGGCTTCGCGTTTGGATGTGATCCCTGGCATCGGACCCTCACGCCGCAAAGCCTTATTACAAAAATTCGGCTCAATTGACGGGATCAAAGAAGCACCGCCTGAAAAGATCGCTGAAATCAAGGGTATCACCCTTGAAATGGCACAATCCATTAAAGTTCAACTTGAGTAAGGAGTTTTATGTCTAAAAAACCAAACAAACCGTCATCCTATCGTTTTTATCAATTCCTGATGGGCATCATCGCCTTCATCATGATACTGTCCATGATCGTCGCCGCAATCCGCATTTATTGATCGGGGTCCCATGTCTTCGCTTGGCTGGTTGGATGTTTCGACAATCAATATCAATGCCCTCCTGCTGCTTGAACCGCTGCATCTGCAATACCTCGCAAGCCGCAAGCCTGATCAAGCTATGGGCACTATCTTGCAAGCACACCCGGCGATTCAATGGTATTTCAAGCAAATTTTTCCAGAGATTGATGGTTATGTAAAGGAATGCCTGGCACTTGGCGTCCCAAATCCTACTCCTGAAGAACAGCGCAAAGCGGAAATTGAGGTTCTGGATAGCATGCACGATTGGCTGATCTACGTCCTCAACCCCGCACTTTACGATCAGCTTAAATTTTTATCCTGGGATGATCAATCCCTATTAGGTATGGCAAATTTTGAGGATAAAATTGTCCTGGATATTGGTTCCGGTACCGGCAGGCTGGCGTTTACCGTAGCGCCTTATGCACAGGTCGTGTTTGCCATCGAACCCATCCCCAACCTGCGCCGCTACCTGTGGCAAAAACGCAGGATACTGGGTTTGACAAATGTCTATCCCATTGACGGGACGATAACTCAAATCCCGCTGCCGGCAGACTTTGCAGACATCCTCATGGCAGGGCACGTATTTGGGGATGATTTCGACCAGGAATACGCGGAAATGCGCCGGGTGGTCAAAAATGGGGGCATGATCCTCCTGCATCCGGGGTCAAATGCCAATTCAGAAGACCCTGCACACGAATTTTTAATAGGGAAAGGCTTTGCGTTTGACATCTTTGAAGAGCCTGGCGATGGACTTAAACGAAAATACTGGCTGACCGTCCACAAATAAAGTCATCATAAAAAGGAGAATGCAATATGCTAAAAAATAACGGCTACCAATTTATTGAAGAGACCAAGTATCCAAACATCAGCGAATCAGATCAACGCCAGGGTGAACCACAACCGCCCTACGAAATCCCGCTGGAAGAAGGGAAACCACTAATTGATCTCCCCGACCCCCAATCGATTGATTTTGGCACCTATGATTTACGTAAAGCGATCGAGATCCGGCGTTCCCTTCGCCGATACCCCGAGGACCCATTATCCTTAGAAGAGCTTTCCTATCTTCTTTGGCTGACCCAGGGGATTAAAAAAGAGGACGAAAAACGGCATGTCGTCTGGCGCACCGTTCCTTCTGCCGGCTGCCGCCATCCTTTTGAAACCTATCTTTCCATCAACCGGGTTGATGGTCTTGAGGCTGGGCTCTACCGATATGTTGCCACACAACACAAGCTGGTCGCCCTGCGACTGGATGAGCAGTTCAATGAACAACTGACTGAGGCCTGCATGGGGCAGCGCCAGATCGCCACAAGCGCCGTCAATTTTATTTGGGCTGCTGTCACCTACCGCACCATCTGGCGCTATTCAGAACGCTCTTACCGCTATCTCTACCTCGATGCAGGGCATGTATGCCAGAACCTGCACCTGGCAGCGGAGTCAATCAATTGCGGCATTTGCGCCATCGGTGCCTATCACGATGATATGGCAGATGAACTGCTGGGCTTCAACCCGCCTGAGATGTTTGTGATTTACATGGCTTCTTTAGGGCGGCGAGAAACAAACGGATGAAAGACATTGTTGATGTATGCGTGCTGATCTCTGCCGGCGCTGAGTGGCGGGCTTTGCTAGAGCACTACCCTGTTGCCCAAATCCAGCCCACCCCATATGGCAGCTGTTTCATTGATCAAATCAATGATCAAAATGTCTGTTTCCTGCATGGCGGTTGGGGTAAGGTGGCAGCAGCTGGATCAACACAATATGCGATTGACCGCTGGTCTCCAAAGCGAATTGTGAATCTCGGCACCTGCGGCGGTTTCAGTGGACAGATCGAACGCGGCAACATCATCCTGGCAGAAAATACCATCATCTACGACATCATTGAGCAGATGACCGATTTTGACCAGGGGATTGAACACTATTCAGTGGGTTTCGATTTACGCTGGGTTCCTGACCCGCCGCCTCAGCCAGTGGTTAGAGGTACGCTGCTGTCCGCAGACCGTGACATCCGTCCACAAGACATCCCCAATTTAATTGAGCAGTATGGCGCGGCAGTTGCAGATTGGGAGTCCGGCGCCATCGCCTGGACCGCCCACAAGAATAACATCCCCTGCCTGATCCTGCGTGGCGTTTCAGACCTGGTGGATGCCCACTCGGGTGAAGCCTATGATAATTATCAATTCTTCGAAGATCAAGCCAGGTCGATCATGAGCGAACTTGTCAGGCACCTGCCCTTATGGTTAGCAGCGTTTAACAAAGCACAATAAAAGATTGATCTTAACCTTTTCTTTAACATTACAAAAAGAGGCGATGCTGTAGCATCGCCTCTTTGATTTCGAAAATCGCTAACTTCCCAGTCTTGCCCGTTCTTCATCAACAATACTGGGGTCCAGCTTGGTGAAAAGCGGTTGAGGTTGGTTGAAGGGCTTGCCTGGCGTCAGTCGCTCAGGTGCCCACAGGTCGACACCACCTGATGCAAGCGAACCCTTGGGTTCATACAGCATCACAGTGTGGGTGCTCAGGTCATCTTCAATTTCCTGTGTGATCAGCTCACCAAACAACGGTTGACCGTAGCCTAAAAACTCATGCAATTTTTGACTGGTGTGGGGCAAGAATGGCGAAAAGATGATCTTCAGCCAATCGATCGCCTGCATAGCCGTATAGATCGTTTTGGACGCCTGTGTCTTATCCTCTTTGATCTCGAACCAGGGTGCAGCGGTGTCCAAATATTTATTGACTTCGGCGGCTAACCGCATTGCTTCCTGAATGGCGGCACGCAGCTTGACACCCTCGAGCAGGCTCTCAACATTCCCAAATCCCTCACGCAGCGACTCCAGGAGCGCCTTGTCTGACTCACGCAGGTCACCCGGGTCCGGGATCGTGCCTTCCCAGTTCTTGTAAGCAAAGGACAAAACACGGTTGGCAAGGTTGCCCCAGGTTGCGACCAGTTCGTTATTATTCCGCTGATAAAACTCTTCCCAATCCCAATCCGAGTCTCGGTTTTCAGGCATGTTCACCGTCAGGTAATAGCGCATCGGGTCTGGGTCATACCGTTCAAGAAAATCCAGCCCCCATACTGCCCAGTTTTTGCTGCCAGAAAGTTTGTGCCCCTCAAGGTTCATGAATTCATTCGCCGGCACATCATAAGGCAGCACCAATGGTTTCGGTTCCGGTGACCCCATCTTGGCATCAAAGGAATCGCCCACACCGATTAACTCAGCAGGCCAGATGATGGCATGGAAGGGAATATTATCCTTGCCGATGCAGTAGAGCGCCTCTGAGTCCGGATTGGTCCACCAATGCCGCCAGGCGTCCGCATCACCATGCAGTTGCGCCCATTCGATCACGCTTGAGAGGTATCCGATCACAGCCTCAAACCAAACGTACATACATTTTTCTTCCCAGCCCTCCACCGGCACAGGCACGCCCCATGAAAGGTCGCGAGTGATCGGACGTCCATGCAAGCCTTCCTGCTCAATCTGGCCCAGCGACTGGCGGATCACGTTCGGACGCCAATAATCCTCCCGCTCGCGCAAGAATGCGGCGACTTCATCCTGAAGTTTTTCCAGGTCAAGGTAGAAATGCGTGGTTTCACGCAGCTCTGGTGTTGAATTATCAATCTTTGATTTGGGGTCGATCAGTTTCTCTGCTTCTAATAGATGCCCGCAGTTATCGCATTGATCGCTCCTGGCGCCGGGTTTCCCACAGAAATAACATGTGCCTTCCACATAACGATCAGGTAAAAAGCGTTCCTGCTGGGGAGAATACCATTGGCGTGAGGTTTCGGTGTAAAAATAACCGTTTTCCTTCAACGATAAGAACAATTTCTCAGCCACATCGAAGTGATTGCTGGTGTGGGTGCTGGTGAAGATGTCATAACTCAAACCCAGTTTCTGAAACAATTCGATAAACTCGGCATGATAGCGTTTATAGATTTCCTCGGGTGTTGCGTTTTCCTCATCGGCGCGCACTGTCACCGGTGTGCCGTGCGAGTCTGACCCGGATACCATCAACACATCTCGGCCGCGCAGCCTGTGATATCGAGCGAGGATATCGGCAGGCAGATAGGCGCCAGTGATGTTTCCTACGTGGATCTTTGCGCTGGCATACGGCCAGGCGACTGCAATTAATACTGGTTTTGACATCTTTCACCTCACTTTAAAAATTTATCTGAATAATTTCATTCCTTACAACAAAAATGCTGGCTTCAGCCAGCAGGTTCTCCGTTAGTGACGCGTCACAATTTGTTATGCTTCTGGCAAGCATAACAGCGGAGAACGGGGCATGCGCATGATAAGAACATTCTTTCTCATAGGACATTTATTATACAGGATTACAGATATTCTTTCAACTGGCGCGCCTTGTGCGGATGACGTAATTGGCGAAGCGCCTTGCCTTCAATCTGGCGGATGCGTTCACGAGTGAGACCAAACATATCGCCAACCTCTTCAAGGGTATAAGCCCGACCTTTATCCAGACCGAAACGCAGCCGCAGCACACGCGCCTCCCTGGGGGAAAGGGTTGACAGGACCTCATCAATTTTCTCCCGCAGCATAGATTGATAGGTGACTTCCATCGGCGTGGGCGAGAGCTCATCTTCAACGAACATTCCCAACTCCGAATCCTCTTCATCACCCACCGGCGTCTCCAAAGACAGGGGCAGCCACGAAATCCGCATCATCCATTGGACTTTGTTGACATTTGCATCCATTTCGCTGGCGATTTCTTTAGCCAACGGTTTCCGGCCTAACTTCTGCTCAAGCGCATGGCTGACCTTATACAGTTCGCGAATCCGGTCGATCATGTGCACCGGCAAACGGATGGTGCGCCCCTGATCTGCAATGGAGCGTGTGATGGATTGCCGGATCCACCATGTCGCATAAGTTGAAAAGCGGAAACCCTTGGTGTAATCGAATTTTTCAACCGCCTTCATCAAGCCCATGTTGCCTTCCTGGATCAAATCGAGGAACGGCACACCCCTATTCATATACTTTTTTGCCACACTCACCACCAGCCTGGTATTCGCCTTTACCAGGTGCTCCCAGGCTTCCTCGCCATCTTTTACTAAAACCTTCAATTGAGACATATGATCGGCAGCTAAAACAGCATTGGGATCATGCAAATCTGCACTGGCTAAACGGCCAGCTTCGATCCGTTTTGCAAGCGTTTGTTCCTCCTCAGCCGAAAGCAAAGACACCCGTGACATTTCTTTGAGATACAGACCGACGGTATCATCCGAACTGACCGCTTCCAATCCTGGTCGTTTTACACGTTTCTTAGCAGCTTCTTCATCTAATTGATGTTGCTTGAAGGTTTCCTCATCAAGAATTTCCACCCCACTTTCACGTAGCGTGAGCATAATGTCACTTAACACTTCAATATCATCATCACCATCCGGGAACGCATGCATCAAATCTTCAATCGTTAAAAAACCCTGCCGGTCAGCGCGGTCATACAGCGATTCAATTAAGTTTTCAGTCGTCTTTCGCTGGCTTTCATTGACCATTCATGCTCCTCGGGGCAGCCAGTTATGGTTAATCGATCATATATCCCCCGATATCGACCTAACTAAACTGTCGTGTTATCTTCGAGCTTCTCTGTAGACTCTGGCGGTTCGGTTTGATGTTCACAGCTGATGTTATTCAAGTTCGCGCCGCACACGGGGCAAAGCCCTTTACAATCCGCCTGGCATACTCGCTTGATCGGCAGCGCTAAAATCAAATATTCACGATAAATTTGGCGTAAATCGATATATCCATCATGCGGAAGGATCAAGTCGGTTTCTTCACGCTGACGCGATGGGAATTGGTACAGCTCCTCAAATTCCACATCTACCGGTAGAAAAAATTCTTGTAAACAACGGGTGCAATTCGTCTTAAGTTTTGCAGCGGCGTCCACCTGCAGCAATAGCCCTTCACGGGTTCTCGAGAGTCGCACAATGCTCTCGAGATCCGTGATCACCACATCGTCAATTTTTATTCTTTCAAGATTGACAGGCACTTCACGGATCGTGCCGATTGGCTTGTTATATAAGTAACCAACATTTAGTTGTAAGGGATTACTTGTATTATTCACGATAATTTCAATCTGTAACACTATTGGGTAAAATTCAGTACGGTCAAGATTATAACATGCCGCCAAATTAGCGTCAACGAAATTCGGACAAATTTAGGTAGATTTAGGAGCACGCTGGTGAACAACACGATACTGATCGCGACACAAAATCCCGGAAAAGTGAGAGAAATGCAAGCCTTACTTTCCACCCTCAACCTTGAAGTGCGTTCTGCACGTGATTCAAACCTGGATTTATCCATCGAAGAAACCGGTGATACCTACCTTGAGAATGCTAAGCTGAAGGCCATGGCTTATTGCACTGCCTCCGGGCTGCCTGCCCTGGCTGATGATTCAGGGCTTGAGGTGGATGCATTGAACGGTGCACCCGGATTGTATTCAGCCCGATATGCCCCTCAACAAGGTGCTACGGATGCAGATCGCCGAACCTATTTATTGGAACAACTCGCTGGAGAGACCCAACCCTGGAATGCGCATTTTCATTGCGCTGCCGTCCTGGCACTACCGGATGGCACCTGGGTTGAAACGTCAGGCCGGTGTGATGGCATCATCATCCCTGAAGAGAGAGGGGATGGCGGGTTCGGGTATGACCCCATCTATTATCTGCCAGAGTATTCACAGACGATGGCCGAAATCCCTGAAACCCTCAAAAATACGATCAGCCACCGGGCAAGAGCCATCCAAGCCATGATCCCTTTGATTGAACAAAAAATAGGGCTCAAATAAATTATAAGAAGTCTTACAACATCAACATCCAACTTTAAATAATCAAATACGCCAGGGAAAACCCTGGCGTATTTGATCTGATCTGTCCTACCAGCGGTTGCGGTGCACGCGGGATTCCTTAAAACGATCTTCTGGTTCGACTTCCACGGCTGGATGCCCAATTGCTAATAATGCTACGGGGCGCACATCCTCCGGCAGCGAGAGCAATTCCTGCATCCCTTTCACCCGTTCCGCATCGGGGAAAATCCCCAACCAGACGCCGCCCAAGCCTTTCGCATGCGAAGCCAAAAGGATGTTCTCGGCTGCGGCCGAACAGTCCTGCAGCCAGCTCGCTCGTTTGGTTTCTAATTTGCGATCGCTGCATACCAATATGGCTAAAGGCGCTTCATACAACATCTTCGAATGGGGATGAAATTCAGGAATCGCATGCAGCAAATCCCGATCGTCAATGACAACAAAATGCCAGGGCTGCTCATTCCTAGCGGAGGGTGCCTGCATCCCGGCTTTTAACAGATCATGCAGATCTGCTTCTGAGACACGCTCATCAGTAAAACTTCGAATGCTGCGGCGGGTAAAAATTGCATCAAGTGTATCCATTTAACTCCCTTTTTCAAATTGTAAAATAAGATCTAAGAGAAATTCAGTGATCTTTTCAACGACGTTATTTTTTATATCCAATTTTCCGCAAGAAATCTTTGCGCCAGGCAATGCCTTCCTCACCTTCAATACCTTTAGGGCTTTCACCGTCGGCCACACCCAGAATAGCCCGTCCCTCACCCACATTCATCACAACCACATTCGTCGTATTTGCCGTGGCACAAAAGATTCGGCAGACTTCAGGCACAGCCTTGATTTGGTTAAGGACGTTGATCGGGAAAAATCCTTCGCCGAGAAAAATGATAAAACAATGCCCTGCGCCAATCTCCTTGGCATTCTCTTTGGCCAGCTCGATCATCGCGTCATCAGTGCCACTCCAGCGCACAAGACAATCGCCAGACGCCTCACAGAACGCCAAGCCAAACTTGATCCCGGGCACACTGCTTACCAGCGCTTCGTGGATATCCTCCACCGTTTTGATGAAATGACTTTGTCCAAGAATAAAGTTTATCGATTCGGGTTTTTGAATTTTTATATTCTTAATTTCCACAATATACACTCCTTATCTCGATAAGACCATTTTAACATACTTCCTGACAATATCGTTTATCCACTGTCGGATAACAAAAAACGCCCTTAAAAGGACGTTTTGAGTTTGCTCTGATTAGAAGAATTATTGATCTTTGTATAGTGCTCGATGCACGTTCGAAAGTGCGCGAACCTGCTCACCGGCATGGTAGGATGACCGCACCAGCGGCGCGCTCTCTACCCATTTGAAACCCAATTCAAGCCCAAAGTCCTTCAAAGCCTCAAACTCTTCTGGCTCGTAATAGCGCCTGATCGGCAGATGCTTGCGGCTCGGCTGTAGATACTGTCCAATAGTCAGGATGTCCACGCCCCATGAACGCAAATCGCGCATCGTTTCCTGCACCTCTTCAAAGGACTCGCCCAGGCCAACCATGATACCGGATTTGGTCAACACATCAGCATCCAGGCGGCGTGCATTCGTCAGAATCGCTTGAGACCATTCGTAACGGTCCTGCGGTTGAACTTGCTTGAAAAGACGCGGCACAGTTTCCACATTGTGGTTTAGAATTTCTGGCCTGGCAGCCATCACAATCCTCAATGCTTCAACACTGCCCTTAAAGTCCGGAATCAACACTTCAACTGAACAACCGGGCAGTAACTGGCGAATGCGCCGGATGACCATGGCAAAGATCGGTGCACCGCCATCACGGCGTTCATCCCGGTTGACACTGGTGATCACAGCGTGCTTGAGGTTCATCTTCATCACTGCCTGCGCCACGCGTTCGGGTTCTGCCCAATCCATCACTTCGGGGCGGCCGTGTTTCACATCACAAAAACCGCAAGTTCGGGTGCAGACATCACCCAGCATCAAAAACGTGGCAGTGCCGCTGCCCCAACACTCGCCCATATTTGGGCAGCCCGCTTCTTCACATACGGTGTGCAGGGATTTGACCCGCATCAGGTGATGCAGCTCTTCATAGGTCTCACCGCTGGGGGCACGAACCCTGATCCAGCTTGGGCGCCGTTTAGGGGTGGTATCGATTAATTCTGGATTTATTCTATCTCTGGTCGGATTTGTCGGCATTTTACCTCCACCGAGAATTATACTACATCGTTGTTTTCACGCAAAATAAGAGCGCGGGCTAAACCCGCGCTCCAATCTTACATCTATCGAATATTAAATCATTATCCGCCCAATTAACACATCAGGGTTTAACAGGAACGATCAAGAGCATAATGATGTAGATCAAAATGCCTGACCCACCAGCCAGCGTCAGCAATACTAAAGCCAGGCGGATCACTGTAGGATCCGTATTAAGGTAGTCAGCTAACCCGGCGCAGACGCCGCCGATCATGCCTTCACTTGGAATTCGATACAATCTTCGTGGTTCTGTAGTCATGTTTTTTACTCCTTTCACTTAAGTATACGACAGAAATATGCGAAAGTTGCAAAAAACTGGGTTTATGTTCAAAAATCTAAATATAACAGGCGGTTCTCACAAAGTGCGCTGAAGTGGTATAAAATAGGACAGGAGATTTTTATTCAAAGGTTAAAGTTTATGGATTATGAGCAAACAACCTGGCGAGTAATCGAACATAAGCCAGCACAAGGCGCCTGGAATATGGCTGTCGATGAAGCCATACTTGAATCGGTCTATCAAGGGGGTTCCCGCCCTACCCTGAGGCTCTATGCCTGGAAACCCGCCTGCCTTTCACTGGGTTTAGCACAGCCCTTCTCTGAAGTTGATACCCACGCTTTGATCGCCAACGGCTGGGATCTTGTACGACGTCCAACTGGCGGAAGGGCGATCCTCCACACTGATGAGCTGACTTATGCAGTGATTGCACAAGAAACCGAACCCAGGGTACGCGGGGGTGTTCTTGAAAGTTACCTGCGCCTATCGCACGCCTTGCTTGAGTCCCTCAAGCTGCTGGGGCTATACCCTGAAGCCAACGAGAAGGATACGGACAACCAGAGGAAAACACCAAACCCGGTTTGTTTTGAAGTACCTTCTAACTATGAAATTACGGTGAAAGGGCTTAAACTGATCGGGTCGGCCCAAGCCCGCCGCAAAGAAGGCATTTTACAGCACGGTGCCATCCCCCTGGGCGGTGACCTGACACGCATCATCACCGCGTTAAAATTTGAAGATGAAACTGCCCAGACCAATGCCAAAGAACGCTTATTGGCGCACGCTACCACCATCGAACGAGAACTACGCCGGCGGCCCAGTTGGGATGAGGTCAGCAAAGCACTCCAAAAGGCTTTTACAACCACACTTAATTTAAATTTGGAAGCTGGCGAACTAACCCCAAAAGAAACCCGGCGTGCGCAAGAATTGATGCAAGAGAAATATGCCCATCCCTCCTGGACGGAACGGATATAAACCCATGACTGCACGATATCTCACCCACAAGAAAGCGAAAATCACTTTAATCTTATTGATTTATCTGGTGATGATTCTCTTATCAGCCTGCACCCCCACACCAACACCGACGCCGACCCAAACACCAGAGCCGACTATCGACAAAGCAAGCCTTTTAGCTGCGACGCAAACCCCCACCGAACGCCCAACAGCCACGCCCACCCTTGCGACTCTCGGAAGCGCCGGCAATCCGATCATCGTCGGTTTCATCCTCACACCAGAAGATACGGATGCCATCTCAGCCTCCCAGGATATCACCTTCTTGATCGCTCAAAACACAGGCTTTACGGTTGAAAATGCGATCTACCCCGATTTTCAATCCATGTCTACAGCCGCTATCAATGGGGATGTTCATCTCTTTTGGCTGGGACCTTTGGAGTATGTCTATCTGCATCAGCA
This sequence comes from Anaerolineaceae bacterium, assembly GCA_016841365.1. Lineage (GTDB taxonomy): Bacteria > Chloroflexota > Anaerolineae > Anaerolineales > Anaerolineaceae > Brevifilum. The sequence continues at coordinate 177,127 of JAENZI010000001.1, read as the reverse complement.
AAACAGCGCCAATGCCGTCCTGGTCACCAATCAACTTGGCGTATATGCATACGGCGTGCAATTCATGGCAAATGCCCAAAGAGGTTTCGGATCTTTTTTCGATGCCAACACAAACCAAAGTGTCGGCGATCCAATTGCCGCCCTGCAGCAATTTTCTGGCACGAGGCCATGTTTCCTCGAGTCAACCTCCTTGCCGGGATACATCGTACCGCTCGGGTTGCTGACCAATGCCAGCACACCTACCCTTGAACCCGTTTTTACCTATAGCTACAATGCAATGATCCGCGCCCTCTACATTCAAGGGATTTGTGACTTTGGGGTGTCCTATGCTCTGACAGGTGATCCGCGAAATTCAAGCGACATCCTTTTGAACATCCCTGAAGCACAGGATGAAGTCAAGATCATCTGGCAATCTGAGGGGATCATCCCCAACATCAACCTGTCTGCCCATCCGCAAATCCCGCTCGACATTCTCTTCCGCTTGCAGGAAGGCATCCTGGACCTCTCTAACACCCCCGAAGGGCTTCCGCTTTTGAGCACCGCCCTTAACTATGATGTCGAAGCGCTCAAGACGATCGATGACACATTTTATAATCCTTTTCGCACCGCGATCATGCAGTTAGAGATCGACCTCTCGACAGTTCTTGACCAACAAGTAGAGCAATGAGAACCGTCCAAAAAATATTCCGCGTCATCATACAGATCGCGCTCTATAGCGCACTGGCAGGTTTCCTGCTGATCGCCCTGCTTCGTGTGGGCATGCTCCTTTCTGCCCGTCCAAAGACGTTTCTGGTGGCGGATGTCCCAGATGCGCCGGTTGCCCTGGTGTTAGGTGCAGGTCTTAATTGGGATGGTTCACCTGGTCTCGTTTTGAGCGATCGGGTGCAAAAAGCGGCGGATTTATATTTTAGCGGAAAAGTTGAGAAGATTTTGATGAGCGGTGACAACAGCGCTGAAAATTATAACGAACCCGGCGCAATGGAAGAATATGCCCTTTCTTTAGGCGTGCCGGCGGATGATATTGTGCTGGATTATGCCGGCCGGCGCACCTACGATAGCTGTTTCAGGGCAAAAGCAATTTTTGGCCTGGATCAGGTGATCGTGGTTACCCAGGCATTTCACCTGCCGCGTGCTTTATTTTTATGCAACGCTTTCGATGTTCAGGCTGATGGCGTCCCTGCAGATGAGGCTTATTACCGGCGGAGCAGCTATACCTTTTGGTGGGTGCGTGAGATATTTGCATCCCTCAAAGCCTATTGGGATGTCTATATCGGTCATCCCGAACCTGTCCTGGGTGAACCTGAACCAATCTTCCCTTAACTATATAAATCAATACCAAAACTCTGATTGCCAACGGGTACCTGGCATCAATATTGCACATTAAGGAGTGATCATGAACAGAGAACAAGCGCTATCCATTGTCCACGAATATATTAAGAACCCCAATCTCGTCAAACACATGTTGGCGGTCGAAGCAGCGATGCGTTATTATGCCCGTAAATATGGCGAAGATGAAGAAAAATGGGCTATCACCGGGTTGCTGCACGACTTCGATTGGGAGATCCACCCCACAATGGAAGAACATCCCCTCAGCGGCGAACCCATTTTGCGTCAACACGGCGTTCCGGATGAAATCATCAGAGCCATTCAAAGCCATGCAAACCATACCGGCATCCCCAGGGAGACCTTGATGGAAAAAGCCCTGTTCGCTTGCGACGAGATCACCGGCTTAATCACTGCTGTTGCCCTTGTGCGCCCATCTAAAGCCCTATACGACCTCAAGCCCAAATCGGTAAAAAAGAAATGGAAGGATAAATCCTTTGCCAGCGGTGCAAACCGAGAAGAGATGGAACAAGGGGCTGCAGAGCTGGGGATTGAGCTTTGGGAACATGTAGCAAATGTGATCCAGGCGATGAATACCATCGCCGAAGACTTGGACCTGGCTGGAGAGCCTCAAATCAACGAATAAGGATAATTAAATGACACTCACAGGAAAAGGCTACTACATCTGGATTGTAAGATATTGTGAAGACGGTGACCCTGATCGGATTGCAGCCCTGGCAAAAGAGGCAAACCTGAGCCATGTGCTGGTGAAAATCGCAGATGGGTCTTTTCCTTATAACATTGACCTCGACAACGGGTACGACTATGCTCGCCCGGTCATCAAAAAACTACAATCTCTTAACATTTCTGTTTGGGGCTGGCAATATATCTATGGGGACTATCCTGACCAGGAAGCAGAGATCGCCGTTTCGCGTGCCCTAAACCTGGGTGTGAATGGGTTTGTGGTTAACGCTGAAAAGGAGTACGAAGATAAAAGCAAAGCAGCCGCTGCCAGCCGCTACATGAACATCTTACGCAGTAATTTAGGCGGGATGCCAATCGCGCTGAGCTCTTACCGCTATCCATCGTATCACATCCACTTCCCCTGGGAGAATTTTCTTGAACGATGTGACTACAATATGCCCCAAATTTACTGGATCCAATCCCATAACAAAGCCGGTGACCAGTTGATGCGCAGCGTTAACGAATTCAAAACCATTCGCCCCTTCCGGCCGATCATCCCTACCGGCCCGACCTTCAAACAGGATGGATGGGTGCCCACTCAGGATGATGTTGTTCAATTTATGAATGTTGCAAAACAATTGAACTTAACGGCGGTGAACTTCTGGTATTGGGAAGGCTGCCGGAAATATATGCCTAATTATTGGGAACTGGTGCGTGATTATCAATACGACACAACACCCCACCAAGCTAGCTTGCCGCAATCCTACATTGGTGCATTGAATAGCAGAAATGCCAGCAGCGTCGCCAGCCTATATGAAGACAACGCAGTGCTCATCCGCCCTGATTCAGCCAGCCAGGGGAAAGCCGCCATTCAGTCCAGGGTCGCTTCACTGATTGGATCAAGTTCAAACGGCCATTTCTCGCTGATCAGCGAGACCCAGAATAAGAATATTTACAGTTTTCAGTGGATGTGCACCAGCCCATCTGGTCCTGTGATCGAAGGTAAGGATACGCTTGGCGTAAAGAATTCAAAAATCAGCTACCATTATTCTTTTACCAAGCCGGTCTCTGCCTAACTTTGCACCGTTTCGCTAATCCCAGGTGTCGACCATATCCAACGGGATCGACATCTCAAGAATTTCATCACCCTTTTTCACATCAATGACCATATCGCCATTTTGCATTCGATTGCAGGCTGGTGCATCTGTCACATGGATCAGGCGGCTGGCCGCATCTCTGAAGTGTAAAACGCCGTTGTGCGTTAGCAAACCGATCATCATACCGATGGCAAATTCGTCTTTCGGCAGCTTCCAGGTGATGACACCGGAACCATACCTGCCCTGGGTTGGAAACAGCGCTGGGTCAATACGTTTTGCCCTGCCATGATCGGAAACCAACAAAACTTCACCCCGGCCAGAGACCACACCAGCCCCAACCACCACATCATCACCACGCAGCTTGATCCCCCCGACGCCAGCCGCGACCAGCCCCATCGGACGGACATCTTCCTGGGAGAAACGTATCCCCATCCCTTGCCCTGTTGCGATAATGATATCCTCATCACCTTTGGTGAACAAAAGTGTGCAGAGAGCGTCATCGTCGTTGATCTTTGTCAGAATAAATGAATTGGCGGATGGGCCGGGCAGTTCGCTAATCGCAGATCGCTTGACCAACCCCAAACGGCTGACGCTGATCACGTAACCATCATCTTCTTCCTTTGCGGCAGGTGCCGAGAAGAGATATTTTAACTCATGAGAAGAGGAAAGCGGTGCTAAGGATGTCACCAGCGGACCCTTGCTGGGCTCATCTGCTACAGGGATAGCATGCACTGATAATGCTGCCGCTTCACCATTGTCTGCAACGACATACACTGTGTGATGCGTTGTGGTGCGCAAGACCAGTTTGGGGGCGTCCACGCCCCACTGCCTGAACGATTTATCCTTATCCGTACGGGCGATATGGTTGTCTTGAGAGACGGCAACCCACACCTCTTCTTCCGGCATGACATCGGCTGTCGTCACCAGGTCAACAGCGGTTTCACCCTCATCCATCTGGATAATTTGCGTCCGCCGTGGGTCAGCATATTTCCCTCTCACATCCCGAAGCTCTTCGATCACTGCGTTGCGCATCTTCTTGTCGGATTGTAATAAACCCTTAAGATCCTTGATCCGTTTGGTAACTTCCTTAAACTCATCTTCGATCTTCTTGCGTTCCAATGCGGCTAACCGGCGCAGCGGCATATCTAAAATTGCCTGCGCTTGCACTTCATCCAGGCTGAATTTGCGCATCAAGTTAGTGCGCGCTGTATCGACCCGGTATGAACGGCGGATGGTATCAATGATTGCATCCAAATTTTCAAGTGCCTTAAGGTAAGCCTTGAGGATATGCAAACGCTCTTCGGCTTTACGCAATTCATACTCACTGCGGCGTTTGACGACTTCCAATCGATGGTCCAAAAACACCTTGAGCGACTGCTTCAGACTGAGCTTATGCGGCTGACCCTTAACCAATGCCAAAATATTGATCCCAAAGGTGCTCTGCATGGTGGTGCGTTTGTAGAGTGTCTTCAGAATCGCATCCGGGTGTGCAGATTTATTGAGCTCGATCACAATCCGCATACCATGCCTATCGGATTCATCTCGCAGATCGCTGACGCCATCCAATGTGCCGTCTCTTACAAACTCCGCAATTTTCTCAACGAGCGAGGATTTGTTTGTCATGTAGGGCAGCTCAGTTACAATAATGCGCTGCCGGCCGCGGCTCATTTCTTCCAACCGGACCCTGGCGCGCATTTTCACACGGCCTTTTCCGCTGCCGTATGATTGCGCCAGTGTTTCGGTTCTATCATCGGTAATGATCAGTCCGCCGGTGGGGAAGTCTGGACCTTTGATAAAGTGCATCAGGTCTTCCACGCTGATGTCATCAAGTTTTGTCCAATTCTCGAGCATCATGATCAGGGCATCTACCACTTCACCCAGGTTATGCGGCGGAATGTTGGTTGCCATGGCAACCGCAATACCCGATGCACCATTGATCAATAAATTCGGCACAGAGGAGGGTAAAACTTCCGGTTCTTCAAGCGAGCCATCAAAATTCTCGATAAAATCAACAGTGTCCATCCCTAGCTGTTGAATGATATCAATGGACATATCCGTCAGCCTGGCTTCGGTATAACGCATTGCAGCAGGCGGGTCACCATCGACGCTGCCGAAGTTGCCCTGGCCTTCCACCAGCAGATAACGCTGTGAAAAATCCTGTGCCAGGCGCGCCATTGCATCATACACTGCCATATCACCATGGGGATGGTACTTACCCAACACCTCACCCACGATACGGGCAGATTTTTTGTGCGGTGTATTGGGACGCAAGCCCATATCGTACATCGCATATAAAATACGGCGCTGAACGGGTTTCAACCCATCCCGGGCATCTGGCAGCGCACGCGAGACAATCACACTCATCGCATAATCCAAATAGGATTGCTGCATCTCTTCGTTGATATTAATTGAGCGAATCGTTCCTAAATCCATAATTACTCCTCCTGCCCAAGTTTATGACTTTCGCTGGCAGGCGTCAAGAAAAACCAATAAGAACATATGTTTCATTATATCATAAAAATCCCGAGGTTTCCCTCGGGATTTTGGTCATATATCAAATCTTACTGAAATTAATCGTTATATTCAATATCTTCGTCAAAGAGATCTTCATCGATATCGACGTCTTCCTCATCCTCTTCTGTTTCTTCTTCATCATCCAGGTCGATGATGTCATCTTCATCGAAATCTTCCAGATCATCCTCTTCTATAAAATCAATGTCATCCTCCGTATCGTCTTCAAAAATATTCAAGACACGGTCTTCAAGCATCTCATCTGAAGGTTCATCACCCGGGGTTTCACTGGAGAATTGCCCTGGCTCAAAACCCGTCCCCGCAGGGATGAGCTTGCCGATCATGATGTTTTCCTTCAAGCCATACAATGGATCAGACCGGGAGGCAACGGCTGCCGCAGAGAGAACCTTGATCGTGTGCTGGAAGGAGGACGCAGACAGGAATGAATCCGTTTCCAATGCCGCTTTGGTAATCCCCAACAGAATCTCAATATAGCGTGCTGGTCTCTTACCTTCGGCAACCAATTGTTCATTGACATGCCGGATTTCAAGACGATTGACAAGATCCTGTGGCAAATAATGGGAATCACCCGGACGGATGACCTGCACCTTGCCAAGCATCTTGTTGATAATCACCTCAAAGTGCTTATCATTAATGTTCTGCCCCTGTGTTCGATAGACGTGCTGAATTTCATTCATCAGATAATGCTGACAGGCATCTCTTCCCTTGATCCGAAGGATCGTATGGGGGTTAAGCGAACCTTCTGTGAGCGGTTGACCGGCTTCGATCTTATCGCCTTCCTGCACGATCAATCGTGAGGTCGTTGGGATCTCATATTCATCCGATTCTTTGATCTCGTAAGTGACAATCACCTGGTTATCTTCAATACGAACACGGCCAGCGTGTTGGGCTTTAATGACCGCTTCATCTTGCGTTAGCAGAATCGCACCACTTTCAACCTCGTCACCATCCGAAACCTTAACCGTCCATTCTTCAGGGATATCATAGGCATCAGAAACCAGTTCACTTTGTTCGACACGCACAATACGCTGATCGGTGTACTTCTCAGAATAGATCACATGTGCCGTACCAGAAATACTGGCAATGATCGCTTCACCCTTGGGGGCTTTGCGAGCCTCGAACAGCTCTTCAACACGGGGAAGACCGGTTGTGATGTCACCACCAGCCGCCACACCACCCGTGTGGAATGTGCGGAGCGTCAACTGCGTGCCAGGCTCACCGATCGATTGTGCAGCGATGATCCCGACAGTTGAACCCAGTTTGACCATGTCGCCACGGCCCAGATCAACACCGTAACACTTGGCACAAATGCCATGAACCATTTCACAGGTCAGAGGTGAACGCACTTTGACGGCTTTCACACCCAGGCTGATGACCTTCTTCACATTTTCGTGAGTCAGCAGGTCGTTCTGATCAAAGGTGATCTCGCCTGTCGAGGGATCTAAAACGCGTTCTGCCAAAACACGCCCGTAAATGCGTTCTGAAAATGTCTGTCCAGCAATATCCTCATCTTCATGGATCCAAACACCATTGGTTGTGCCGCAATCTTCTTCGTTAACGATAATATCCTGGGCAACATCAACCAAACGACGGGTCAGATAACCTGCGTCAGCCGTGCGGAGCGCAGTATCTGCCAAACCTTTGCGCGCACCGTGTGTGGAGATGAAGTATTCCAAAGCCGTCAAGCCTTCACGGAAATTTGAGCGGATCGGCATGGGGATAATACGTCCCGCAGGATCTGCCATCAAACCACGCATACCAGCGAGCTGAGCGATAGAGTTGAATCCACCCTTGCTCGCGCCACAGTTTGCCATGGTTGCCAGGTCGCCAGTGGGATCAAGGGCCTTTTCTACGGCAGCAGCAACATCTTTCGTCGTCTGTGACCAAATTTCGACCACTTTCTCATCCCGTTCTTGCTCAGTTAAAAGACCTCGCCGGAAGTCCCGGTTGAGAACATCAACAGATGCCTGCGCTTGCTGGAGGATTTCTTTCTTCTCCGGCGGCACGGTAATATCTCCGACAGCGATGGTCGAACCCGAACGAGTGGCATACTTGAAGCCAATCTCTTTAATTCGATCAGCCACATAACAGGTCTCTTCCTGACCGGTTACTTCGTAAACATCAGCAATCAGATCTTTAATCCCGCCTTTATCCAGCTCAGCATTAAAGAAGCGCATCTTATCTGTCAACGCGTTATTAAAAATTACACGTCCGACAGTCGTATCGATGATCCTCGTTTCTGGCTCAGCCATTCGGAGGTTATTCTTATCATAATAAGTGTCGACTTTGATTTTTATATGGGCGTGCACATCTAACTGACCCAAGTCATAAGCCATCATTAATTCATCAATATCTGAAAAAGCACGGCCGTCGCCCTTATGCTCACTATCGATTTCCATTGTCAGGTAATAAACACCCAATACCATATCTTTGGAGGGGCTGATGATGGGTTCGCCACTAGCCGGCTTTAGCAGGTTCTTGGTCGCCAACATCAACTCACGCGCCTCTGTGACAGCTTTCTGCGACAGGGGCACATGCACCGCCATCTGATCGCCGTCAAAGTCTGCGTTAAAGGCTGTTGTGACCAAGGGATGGAGTTGAATGGCGCTGCCCTCAACCAGAAGTGGCTCGAAAGCCTGAATACCCAACCTGTGCAGCGTAGGTGCACGGTTGAGCAAGACGGGGCGATCCTTGATCACCTCTTCAAGCGCTTCCCACACCTCTGGCCGATTTCGTTCAATAAACCGGCGGGCGCCCTTAATGTTGGCAGCGTATTCCTGTGCCACCAAACGTGAGATCACGAAGGGGCGATACAGTTCCAACGCCATCGATTTGGGCAAACCGCACTGATGGAGCTGAAGGTTTGGCCCGACAACGATCACTGAACGACCAGAATAATCCACACGCTTACCCAAAAGGTTGCGGCGGAAGCGGCCTTTCTTACCCTTGAGCATATCGCTCAGGGAGCGTAATTCGCGACGTCCGCGACGTGATAAAGCTTTACCGCGCTGCGAGTTATCGATCAACGAATCAACCGATTCCTGAAGCATACGTTTCTCATTGCGGACGATGACATCCGGTGCGCCAAGCTCAAGCAGTCGTTTCAGGCGATTGTTGCGGTTGATCACACGCCGATAAAGATCGTTCAAGTCTGATGTCGCAAATCTGCCGCCATCCAGTTGCACCATCGGGCGCAAATCAGGGGGGATCACCGGTAAAACCGTCAGGATGATCCATTCGGGTTTGTTGCGGGACCGCCTGAAGGCTTCAATAATGCTCAGCCGGCGGGTTGCTTTTTTACGTTTTTGCTTGCTGCGGGTTGTGCGGATTTCTTCCCAAAGCTCTTCAGAAAGGGCATCCAGGTCAATCCGCTTGAGAATATCGAAAAAGGCTTCTGCGCCCATATCAGCTCGGAACACCTGCCCCCAGGTTGATTTCAGCTCGCGATAGCGAGCCTCACTCAGAAAGGTAAAGGGTTCCAGCTCATACAATTCATCCCGCAGATGGGCGGATTCGGTTTGAGTCTCTTCGGCTTTGTTTTCTAATTCGTTTCGCAGCGATTCCATCTGCAAATCTGCTTCCGATTTGATCTCTTCCTTCTTAATTTTGAGATGCTCGACTTCGCGATCGCGCTGTTCTTTCAGATCGGATTCAAGTTCTTCGATCATTTCTTTGACGATCTGCTGAACCTGGCTGAGATGGCTTGAGGTAACTTCCTCACCCATCTCAACAATGGTCATTGATTTATCAAGGGCACTGAATTCAATCGCTTTGCGAATCTTCTTACCCATTTTCGTTTGGATATCGCTCTCCAAACGCTGACCTTCTTTGATCACAGGGTCAATCCGGTTGCCGATTTGCTCATCATAACTGGCGACGAGCGTTTCGCGTTCGGCATCCAATTCTTTGAGCTGTTTATCGCGAGCCTTTTTGACTTCAGCGATTTGCGAATTGATCTTCTCGCCAAGCTCACGATCCGAAAGGCTGATTTCATCTTCCAGTCGTTTCAAAGCCTTTTGACGGGCCTCTTCGTCTACATAAGTGACGATATATTGTGCGAAATAAAGCACCCGATCCAAATTTCGGCGAGAGATATTCAGCATTAAACCAAGGAAAGAGGGAATCCGGCGGGTATACCAGATGTGCGCGACAGGCGCAGCAAGCTGGATATGGCCCATGCGCTCTCGGCGGACAGACGAGCGGGTTACTTCAACGCCGCATTTGTCACAAACAATCCCTTTATACCGGGGGTTTTTATATTTTCCACAATAGCACTGATAATCACGTGTTGGGCCGAAAATGGCCTCACAAAATAAACCGTCCTTTTCAGGACGCAAACGACGATAGTTGATCGTTTCTGGTTTGGTCACTTCACCATATGACCAGCTGAGAATAGTCTCTGGGGATGCAAGACCAATTCGCAGTTCTTTTAATCCCTTAGTTTCCACTAGGAGCCTCCTATTTTACGGGAATAATGCTGACAAGATAAGCGTTAACGCGAGAAAAACCTTAAGAGGTTTTCAACCTCTCAGGTAACTTAGCCAATACATGCAAACTGTAATTATAACAAATTTCTTTTATTTTTGTCAAATTTTCCAAGGGTTGCATTCTACCATACAGAGAGTCAAAAGTCCAGTCTGCGAGCAATCAATTTCATTTACTCCTCGGAATCTCAATGTAGAAGGTGCTCCCTTTGCCCAATTGGCTCTCCAGCCAAACTCTGCCCCCATGGCGTTCAGCAATTGACTTAACAATCGCCAGACCAAGACCGCTGCCTTGCTGAGCATCGCCTCCCTGCCCTGGGCGGTGAAAACGATCAAAAATGCGGCGCTGATCCAGCGGTGCAACCCCAATTCCATTGTCCTGCACGGCGAAAACAGCGCTCCCTTGTTTTGCCCTGACATGCAAAGCCACATCGCCCCCCATCTTTGTGAACTTGATCGCGTTTTCAAGCAAATTCTTGAGTGCCTGTTTCAAAAAGGTCGCATCAGCACTGATCATCAATGTTGTTTCCGGGAGGACAAGCTTCAGCTCAATGTTCTTTTGCCTTGCTTGTGCCATAACCCCATCGATCACCTCCCGGGCAAAATCAGCCACGTTGAATCTGGTAAATTCGAGAGCATCACCCGACTCCAGCCTGCCGATATCCAGCAAATTCTGAACCAGATGCTTCATCTCTTCGATGCCGTCAATGATTTTGCTGATATGGGCGTCTTGCTGTTCATTCAAATTGCCAGTCAGACGTAAAATTTTTGCATAACCATGAACGAGCGTCAATGGTGAGCGCAATTCGTGACTGACAGTGGTCACAAATTCTGTCCTCTGCGAATCCAACACTTTTTGATGCGTGATATCTGTAAAGATGACCGCTTGCGCCTCTTCTGGTCCATCAATCTGCACCGGGTTGATCGTGACCTGGTAAATATTACCGTTCGAGAATCTGACCTCCTTAGCAGCAGTATCCAGTTGATTCCCCGTCAACAATTCGATTTGCGCTTCATCACTCAAAAGAGAGGATAGTCCGTTCCCGCGTACAGGCCGATTGCCCCAACCGAAAATCCGGTTAGCACCCCGATTGTGATAAACAACCCGCCCTTGTTCATCGATTACCAACACAGCATCTGTTAAAATATCCAAAATGGATTCTAATTGTTGATTGATAGCCTGCGCATCCGCCTCAGCCTTTGCTTTGACAACCGCCGATGCAGCCATTTGAGCAAGAGATTTAAAAAAGTCGATATCTTCTTGGCTTGGTGAACGTTGATCTTGATACGAAGTCCACAGTACCCCGAGCCAATTATTCTCCCATTGGATTGGCATCGAAATCAGCGCTGCCGGGAACGGCTTACCTTTGTCAAAGGCAAATACTTTCCCAGCCCGAAAATCACTCAATACAAATGGCCCTTCAAAATAAGTTCGATCTAAGACGGCTTCATCCAGTGCGGCATATTCTGTGCTGTGCTTGCCCATGCCCCAAGAAGCATCAGCCGTTATTCGTGTGTTTTCATTCTTCGGCTTCATTAAAACAATGCGGACAGAAGAGATACCCCGAGTAAGCGCTGTTTCCATAATGTCCTGGAGAATGCTTTCAAGGTCGCGTAGTTGGTTGATTTCCGCGCTCAATGACACCAACGCCGAATCCTTTTGCGTTCGTATTTGATAGGCGCCGAGCATTTGCGTAAAAGCATTCCGCAATGTGCTTAATTCACCTTTAGTCCGGGTCTCAGGCAGGTGGATTTCCGCACCCCCTTCCGAGACAGCCTTAGCGGCGCCTGCCAGCGCATCAAGTTCTTGCGTGAGAGGTGAGAAACCCGCCCAGATCACCAGCAGAATAATTATGATCAGGATCAATCCAAAACCGATCAGCGGCAAAACCTCATCCCATGCGGTAATCCACAGCGTGTCCCCAGGCAAAGAAAGCCATACGCCCCAGGCAAGCGCTTCAACAGGCTGGTAGTAATGCAAGAGCACCCCTCCCACATCGGATTGAGTCTCGAAATATGTAGCAGTTGTAAATGTGATTTCTCCCGCTGTCGGCATTGCCTGTGTTTCACCAGCAAAATAAACCCTGCTGCCATCTTTGTCGGTCACCTGAATGGCGCCACCCTTTTGAATCATGCGATCTGCTTGAGACAACGCCACATTCAAGATCTGGTTTGTTTCGACATTTGTCCTTCCAATGAGAACACGTTGAGCATTGCCTTCTGAGGGTCCCGCCACACCTGCGATAAAGCTAAATTGGGTGATTTTTTCTTGTGCTTCGTTCTGTTGCCACACCATCTGAAAGGTGTCACCGCTGATGACCTTCGTAAGTGCATCATTTTCCAACGTTGTAAGGCTAAATGCGTCCTGACCGCTGATGAAGATTTCGCCATCCAGCCCAACCAGCAAAATTTCGCTAAAAAATGAAGTCATATCCTTTGCTTGTGCAGCAAGTGTTGCGGCAGATTCGAAATCAGGGTCTAAAAGCAATGGTTCATCAGCCAGGCCAAGAACCAATTGTTTGCCCGTTTCTGCAAAAAGCGGCAATCCTTCTGAGACCGCGTTCGTCGCAACTTTCATATCCTGCATCATGGTGCGTTTGGCGATGTTCTTTTCAACAAATAGCATTGACACACTCAGCACCATCAGCAGGAGCAGTAGAACAGGCAGTATGACTGCAAGCAAACGAAACCGCAAGCTTGTTTCACCCGGTGCTGGCAAGTCGGCGGGGGTCTTAACCCAGGATTTTGGCAACAAAATGCCTACCATCGCACTGATGATCCCGCCGATCATCATCATTATTGCTAAATTCAAAGCCACAATTCCCAATTGGCTAAATGCGCCAAAAAACCTATCAGCCAAACGCCCTGAAGTGCTTAAAATCAGGGCTGACAGGACAAATGGCAATGCCACAACCAGACTCGCCAACGCTGCAATGGGTGGGAACCGCAAAAGTTTAAATAATGTTGTACGAAAACGCTGCCTGACACACCAGGTAAAGCCCAAAGCCAGGGTCATGAATATCAGGGGTGTAAAGATGTTGTGGGTATCCAGATACGACAGCAGCACACCTGACATGGCTGCCAACAAAAGCGCAGGGAAGTAACCCAACACCCCACCCGCAAGCATCCACGGTACTGCTGCAAAAAGCATTAAGTGTTGAACCGGGTTGGTCTCGGCATAATCTCCCGGGAAAATATCATTCCCCAACCCGAAAAAGGGTATAAAAACCAGGATCAATACACTCAATACTGCCAGCCAGATCAGGTAGGCGCGTCCAACGATTACTTTCTGCTTTCGCAATTGAATGGCCCATACGAGCAGCACAACAAACCAAACACCCCAGCCGATCAATGCAACAAGATCTTCCGGGATATTTATGGTGTATTCTGGCGTATGCGGTGCAAAGAATTCTGTCATTTAAATGTGTAAATAATGGTTAATATATTATAGCATCACACGGCTATTAACCATAAGGATAATGCTCACAATCAGTTAAGACAAATTATTGAGGGCGTTCCGCCTGGTTATCAAAGATCTTCCAGGCAAGAGCATCAAGAGCAGGCCGTCTGTGAACAACGGGCGAAACGCGCACCTGAGCCAGCCAAGTGGCTTCAGCATCGTCAGCGCGGTTAAAGCATTCCTTTGTCAATGCCAGCCGGCTTTCCGGGCTTTCCGCAAGCATTTTTTCAGCCCGTTCGATAAATTCCGCCTCTAACATATCCCGGTGGGTTTTCAGCGCCCGGATTCGCACCGTGTAATCCCGCAATATCTCCCGGTGCAAATTCTCATGCTGCCACCAGCGTGTTGCTTCGTCATAGGTTCCAGTTGGTGAAGGACCAAGGTCCGGCAAACCCGAATCCATCCAGACCGGCTTGAAAACAGATGTGCATGGCGCCGCCGTGCCTGTCAGCCAATGGGTATCCCCATCGGGTGTCAGATGAGAAACCATCGAACCGGTTGTCTGGCTGCGCCGCACTGGCCCAAAACTCGCGTGTTGGCAGACTTTTGCACCGAGCAACCCCTTTGCGGGGGTAAAATCGTCGCCTGCATCTTCGCCATGATCACGTAAAACCTGCATCGCAAAGGGCAAGTCAATTTCACCAAGTTTCTCTTGTAATAACGTTTGCGTACGGCACGAACGATTTCGGCCGTCAGCAAACCGGGTGAAGATCAGATCACTGTAACACCGACCAAAATCAAAATCCTCTTCAGTCTTGCACCACCCCTCAGAGATAGCATGGGAAACCAATTCATCAGATGCCCTATCCCATTTTGAGCCAATACTGATCACATTCGAGATAGTACGCACGTCTTTCACTTTTTCCGCAGCCCAATGCTTTCCGGCGGTCTCTAATACCCAGGCGCTCTCACGATCTGCCATCAGAAAGCTGTTGTGATAAAAAAGCTCGTGTTCAAAACCATGGTTACCACCCTGACCGTAAGTTTCAAGAAGTTCAATGGTCAGATCCAGGGCGTCTTCTGCAGATGAGGTGCGCTCCAACGCCAACCTCAAAAAATCCATCCCGATCAACCCGGGCTTTTTATCATATGGCACTTTGGTGAAAACCGCTTCATTGCCGATAACCAAACCATGCTCATTGGCACCCATCTCAGCGCCCCAAATCCAGAAGGGTTTTGCCAGCAACACGGCATTCGTCTCTGGCACCTGGGGGATTTCGATAAAAGTGCAGTGCACCGTCTCACCCTGCTTGTGCACTGCGTGAGGGATGAAAGTTAGCTCGTGTGCTTCATTTGGTTCACGGTCACTGTTCTTTCCAAAAATCACAGAGCTGTCCCGGGTGGCATTCCCCAAAGCGACAAATGTATCACACATTTTTGATTAACTCCCTGACCTGATCCAATACCTGGCGGATGCCCAAACAATCGGCGATGATCACATGGGCGTCATCAGCCGGTTTCAGCGGTGCGATCTCACGGTTGCTGTCAATATTGTCACGATTTTTAAGTGATCGCAGAACAGCCTCAAATTCAGCTTTGTCCCCGCGCTCGACCATCTCCTGGTATCGCCGATGTGCCCGTACTTCCACGTCTGCATCCAAATATATCTTCAAGTCAGCCTCGGGCATGACCACTGTGCCGATATCCCGCCCGACCATCACCACTTTGTTCTCCTGGGCAATCCGGCGCTGCTGCGAGGTCATGGCTTCCCTGACAGCAGCATAGGTGGAAACTGGCGAGACATGTGCATTCACCTCGTCCTTGCGGATTTCCCAGGTGACATCTTCCCCATCAAGCAACACATCATAATCCCTGCCGTCATCAACACTCGGTGGTTGTACATCAATTCGAATCTTGTATGCCAGATCGCCGACCGCCGTTTCATCTGGGATCTCCAGCCCATGCTTCAGCGCAGCCAACGTCACAGCCCGATACATCACGCCGGTATCAAAATAAAGATATCCCAGCTCTTTCGCAAGCAGTGATCCTAAGGTTGATTTTCCTGAACCGGCCGGCCCATCAATGGCAATTGTTGTTGGTAATCCCATATGCTGATAAATCCTATCTGTAATTTCTATGGTGCGAACTGGGCATCAGGCATTAAATCTGTCCGCACCCACAAAATAATTTCGCGTTCCTCAGTCGGCACATCCCGGGTGATTAACCACATCAGGTAATCATACGCCGAAAGACCTTTCCACGACACCCTTGTTGACCAAACAAGGTCCTGTCCGCGATAGCTATTCGAGATTTGGGGGTCACTTAGCACATCCGTGATCACTAATCCGGGTTGGGTGCTGGGTACCAGGTAGGGGACAAAACCGACCGGGGCATGATCCCGCAACGCCCAGACCAATCCTGCTGGTTCAAAATTTGAAACGGCAACATCCACCGGGGAACCGCCGCTTTCGTTCCAGTCTATCACGCGATCCATCTCGATGGTTAACCATCTGGTTGTGAGGTTCTCATCTTCGGGGAACCATAATTCATGGGTCCGCTCAGGTCCCAAACCGGTTGTGTTGACGCTCAACGCGATCATACCGGTAACAATTACAACCGCAAAACCAATCATCACACCGGGCAATGCCACCGATTGCGACCAGCCATACATGACCAACAACGCAATTGCAACCAGCAGCACCACACCGCCAAGGATAGCGATGAGATAATTAAGCCTCTGATCCTGCGGCAGGGTTGGGCTGATCAGCGTGCGAAGTGAGATCAGGATAAAGGCAGAAATCACGACCATCATCACCGCTGTGCCGGCAACGACCAGCCAATCCGAATCGGGCGCTTGCCAGGCAGCAACAATCACTCTTGCTGACAGAATCCACAAAGGCAAAGTCACCCATACGATAACTGCTGGGGCTGCCTGCGGATAGAGCAAAACAAAAGCCAACCCCACCAACACCCATACCAGCAGGAATATATCCAATTTGTTTCTGAGGAGCACGCCGCGCACAGCCCCCCAAACCCCCAACAAAACAGCGGGCAAAGTATAAGCAACGAACGCCAGCGGTTTAAGAAAGAAAGGAGCAGAAAATGGATTGCCAAAACCACCAATGAACGCTGCCAACCCACCGAAAACGCCGCTTAGCCCCTCAGGTGCCAACGAGAAACTGCTGCCAACGATTAAAATTGCAGCTAAAAATGACCCTCCGAAACGAGTCCAGTATCTGCGCTTATATTGTATCGGCGCCAGCGAAAAATCTTCAAAAAAGTCAAACAAACCTGATGAGATCCACAAGCTTATTCCAAGGATGATCAACCCCATCCAATAAGCGGGTCCGCTCATCAGACCAAGTGCCAGCAGCATCCCGCTAAGTATCGGTTTACGCTTCAAAAAGAAGCCAGCAGCCAGCAAAAGGCACACCAACGCTGTAATTGGTGAACCCAATATCCGCGAAAGGCCGACCATCTCGGGTGAAATTGCCAATATAAGAGAGGCAACTACCGCAGGCCAAAGCCCGATTTGTTTTCTGAAAATGAATGGCACAAAGACGATCAAAGTGCCAAACAGAGCACCCCAAAATCTCGCCAAAAAATTACTCGATGAGAAAAGGAAAAAATCCAAACCCGTCAAGCCCACAATTGACATAAAAGGCCCAAATACCACACGCTCACCCCTGGCAACAGCTAAAGCCTGCAGAGCAATTTCCGATTCCAGGTTGCTCAAAGGCAACACTCCCAAACGGATTAATCGAAAACCTAATGCCAAAACAAAAGCACCGATCAAGAGCAGTATGGGGGTTTTTGGATTTTGTTCACGCATTATCATAAATTCCCAACATCATTCAATGGCTCTGAACAACGGTAAACACCTAAAAGCAAACATGTTAAACCAAATCTGCTTATAAGCCATAGAACACAAACACTCTCAATATTATACATGGCTATACCGGGTTAAGTGCTATGCCTGATCCCGACATAAAAGATTTCGCATCTTAACCCAATCATCTCCAATTGTCCAATAACTTAAGCCGATCTATCCCTCAAGCACGCGGTAAATCGTGGTGCTGCCATAAATAAAGACTTCTTCCCATAGCACGCCATCGTATTGGCTGAACTTATCCAATCCAACTCCCGAGTAGAAGATCCGTTCCAACTGACCGACAACGATGTAAGACACATCGTGTTCCTCTAGATATTCTTTCACATAATTGATGTCTTCTGTCGTGTAGAACAGGTTGACCGCGTCCACACGCTCTTGCACCACATTGTTTCGAAGGATAGCTCGCTGCTGCCGCTGATGCCAGTTCCAACCAACCACACCCGGTAAGCCAGTATAGATCGTAAACCGGTTGCCCCAACGGTATTCATAAGCCTGTCCTTCCAGAATCACCGGCGATCCTACGACATTCTCCTGCATCCAGCGGATTGCCTGGTAGTCTTCTTCAAGCTGCATCTCTATCCCCAGATCAAAATAAGTTGCGTATTGCATATACGCCATCCCATCCAGGGTCTTTGGGGCGTCGGGCGCCATGCGATCCCGGATTTTATCAGCCGTGCCCATTAATGGGAACAGTGCGGTGGCGATCACCAGTAAATACAGCACCAACTGCCAAACAAACCGCAGCGAGTCCTTCCAATATCTGAGGGATCTGATCAGCCAGCCAAAACACACACCAGCAGAAAGCGCAAACATGATCCACGCCTGCAGATAAAACTTGAAGACCGTGTTCATCCGGCCAATGTCGCCCGGCAAATAGATCACCTCAACCACCAGCGTCAGCGTGACAGCGGTGCCGATCAGGAATAACAAGAACCTGCCGCCGTCCGATCTGCCGGGTCGCAGCATGAGGATTACCGCCCACACCCCAAGCGGAAGCGCCACCAATGCCACCACCACACCTTGTACAAGGAAGATGACAAGCACAATAAAGAATAAGATCAGGGCAGCATAAATCCAAGGCAAGTAAGGTTCAAGCTTCTTGAGCGCGGATTGCGGCGTGGTTTTCATCCAGTGATAGGTTTCCCACGCCATCCATCCGGCGATAACAAACAGGAACAAACCCCAATGCGTAAAGTAAGAATCCAGGGGGGTGCGGGTGCCCTCCCAAATCTCAACGCGTGTGTAACCCTGACCAAACCAATATGAAAAAGGTTGGTAAAGCAACACTGCCAGCAAAGCCAACAAAAGCGCAGCGCCAACTGCAGCAACGGCACGTTCCAAAAGCGCGCTGCCCTTAAATTCAAGGTTCAAGCGAGGCTTGTAATGCCTGAAAACGCTGTAAATCAGTGCCAGCATGGCTAAAACCAGGTAAGTGTAGAAATCCCAGGTATTGGTCGGGCGCAGCGCGCCAATCACCAGTGCACCTAAAAAGAAACTCGCCAACCCGCTCAACCACATCCAGCGCCGATTACCCTCACCCCATTTGGCTTTGCTCAAGACCACCGAAAGGCTCCATGAGATAGCAAAGATCGTAATCGGGAAAGCGATCAAGTGGGCGTGAAGATCCGCATAAATGAACGTGAAAAACGGGAACTCGGTGATCGGTTCTCCCGGGATAACCCGGCTGGGGAACCAGTACCAATCCCCCGGATAAAATGGCAGCGGAGTTCCTTTGATGTATTGGATCAATCCTTGAACGGTCCAGCTGAATTCCTGCAAACGGGTGGCATCCTCAGGCACAACACCGCCTAAGGCAATTTGCTTGAAACCGGTATAGATCAGCCTGAGGGTACCCAGGTTGCCCAACACCGCCAAACCGATGGCTGTGGCTAGACCAACCCCAAAAGCCATATTCAACACACGCCTGCCATGCCCCTCCCCGGCATGCAGCTCTCTTGGACGGGGAATACCCTGATACAAATTCCAACCCACAGAAAATGCGCCAAGGATCAGCAGGCTGTACCAGATCGGGAGGATAATGTTGTAGGCGACAGATGGGACAATGCCCAGCAGCTTGATTGGAACCCCTACAATCACAAAACCATAATAATAATAATTAATATATCCACCCGCAAACCATGGGTCGTAGGGCGGGAAGCTCGTACTCTTCAGCACCGCGTTCAGGTAGGAAAAATCCATTGGTTTTTCACCGCCCTTATAAGGGTGCCACAGGTCCGGGTTGCCGGCTCTGATCCAAATGAACACCACAAAGGCAATCAGCGCTAAAACCTCGACCGTCAAAAAGTAACGCCAGTGTTCTTTCACGTCCTGCCATAAGGTTTTTCGCTGGATAATGATCAACACAACCGACAGTAAGAATATCCCAATCATCACCCATATGATTGTCAATCGGGTAAATGCCACACCAAACGATCCCAAAATCCAAACAACGAATGCCAGCAGCAACAAACCGGCTAATTTCGACAGCGGATATCCCCTGTCAGCCAAACCGGGCAGTGCTAACCGTACCAATGGATAACTCAGAATGCCAAGCACCATCACTAGCAGGTAAAACCCAGCTGCTGCAAGGGGTTGAGAGGTGTTGATCAATTCGTTGCTGTCAAATAACGCCGACCAGCTGCCGCCTTCCCGTTGCTGCGCCAATCGATCCTCCGGCAGCATCAGGTTCGCGCGCGGGTCATCCATCTGGTCCGGGGTTGGCCCCTGATAATTCGCTGCATCCCCGGGCGTGAAGTATACGACCTTACTCAAATCAACTGCCCGTAAGATCTCTCGCATCTCGATTGGGTCGTAGGCATCCGTCTTTTTGAAGATCAGCACCTTGGGATGATCATAAACCGTGAATGCCTCTTCAGCAAATTGGGTATTGACCTCAAATGGGCCGAGTTTTGGATTGGACTGGAACACCTCAACAAGTTCAAAGCCAAGGTTTCCCTCAAACATGCCCGGCTTCGCCACGCTGTAGCACCACTCGAGGTCTTGCCCGGTGGGGCAACCCAGCAGGTTGCGGTAATAGGTCGTGGTCAGGGGATATCGTTCGGGTACCCGGGTCGTTGTGCCCCACTGGCGGCTGGAGGTAATAAAGACATAATCTGCCAGGTCGAGGTTCGTTTCAAATTTTTCCAGCTTGAGCGCGTTATCCGCCCAATACATCTCAAAATTCAGGTCACCCCGATAGATCCCGCCTCCCTCGCTGTAAGGACTGAACCCATCCACAGGGTAGGGCACGGCGTCATCCCAGCTGCTTTCGTGCGCCGGCGCAGGCGCAAGTGGTACCAACCGTGCGCCAGGCGTACTGGTAGTCAACGAAACGGTCAGAGGCTGTCCTTCCACAACTGTGAGCGGTTCTTGTAGATCAAACGCCACAGCACCCCCGCGCACATCCTCCCGCGGAGAAAAATTCGCTTGAAGGCTGGCAGTTGTTGTCACGCCGCTTTGGTCGGTGAGGGTCAGTGTCAGCTCCTGTTCGGCCGTCACATCGGACTGATCGACAAGATAAGGGACTGAAACAGATTGGATCACACCGCTTTCAACCAGTATCACGCTCATTGAATAAGCCGCATCCGTCCGGACGCTTTGCATCAATCTAGGCAATGGGTTTTTAATGGCCATCCCGCCCGTGGTGAACAGGTGCAGCGAAGGTGACCCATTCAGCAGCAGAGTTGTTTCTGCATTTTCCAAGTCAAGAGTCAGATAATACAAACTGCCTTCTGTCACGAACACGGGTTGGTTCAGAACAAAATCATATGATGCCCCGCGCCACTCAGCATCTGGTGGGAGAAATTCGCTCTCGATCATCGCCGTTGCCAGCACCTCATCCGGTGTCTTTGCAGAGGTGACTGATAGCGTGAGACTTTTCATGCCTGCAAGCTGATTCTGGTCGAGGACGTACGGGAAGGTCACAGCTGTCAGCGAGCCGTCTGCAGGGGCGATGAAGGGCAAACGATAATTTTCATCAGCGCTGAATGTATCACCAGCGCGGTAAGGCAAAGACTGCTGGTACGCACCTTCAGATGTCACCATCTCCAGGGTTAACGCACCCGGGATGTTCTGATAGATCCAGCGGCTGGCTGCCACCCGCGTGTGCGGTTGTGTGTAAATGCGCGAGAAAGCAAACGCCCAGGCTGCGGTAGATAACAGGACCACTACAGTCACCAGGATCCCAAAAATCCGCACCCACACAGGCTTGACACGGATGAACCATAATCTGATCTGACGGCGTGCTGACCACAACTTAACCAGCCCCCAGCCTGCAAATATTGTGAGGGACGGGTAAATCAACACCTGGTAACGCATAGAACGCACCCATGAGAGGGACTGCCAGATGAAATATAAGCCCGTGAATGCCCACAAGGGCAAATGAATTCGCCAATTGCGCCTGCGCAGGATCTGCCAGCCCATGCCAAGAAAAGCCGCCCAGGCGCAGATGCCCAACGGCCACCCCAACCCCCACGCGACCAAATTTTGCAACGAAAAAGTGACCGGGCGGCGCGCCCATTGCAAAGCGGGTGGGAAATCAACATCACCAGATGCCTGAGCGCGCAAGCTCTGCAAACTCGCCCACCAGTTTTCGTCAATGCCAAAGTTCAGAAATCCCGGCCCATTAAAGGCATATGGCTGACCAATCCTGAACACCAGAAAACTGAGTGCTGCCGCAACCAGCAGGTTGCGCACGATCAGCAGAATGGCCTCATTTCGTTCTTCTGAGTCCATCCCCAAATAGCGCATGCCTTCGACTAGAGGCAGTATGGCTGCCAGCACCACCGCATTGATTTTGGACGCCGTCGCAGCGCCCAATGCCACGCCGAACAGAAGATAGGGTGCCAGGTCTCTAAGGACCTCACCCGCTCGATGAAAACCAGAAGTCGTTTCGCTTTGTACTGTTTCAGATTGGTTATCGGCGGATGATATTAAGCCGCTGCCGGATTTGGGCTGACGTGTCAACGCCCATGCAGCAGCAAACACAGCCAGAAAAGCAAAGGTGTTGGTGAAGGTGTCAACCGTCATAAAATGCGAAAGCTGAATGG
The DNA here is from genome assembly GCA_016841365.1 of Anaerolineaceae bacterium. Lineage (GTDB taxonomy): Bacteria > Chloroflexota > Anaerolineae > Anaerolineales > Anaerolineaceae > Brevifilum. Next base: position 154,667 of record JAENZI010000001.1, on the reverse strand, counting down.
GCAGCACTGCCAATGCATAAAATAACGCCCCCAACAAACCCACCCATTTCCCATACAGGCGTTTGCCAACAGCAAACACCAACAGCACGGTCATCAGGTCAAATGCTGCCGAGGCATACCTTCCCACAATTGTGATCGCATTGTAATCCGTCTGCCCGAGCGCTTCACCCAGGTAACGGATGATAAATATCGGCAGGGTGCCATAAACAAAATAGGAATATCCCCGGTTCGCCGGGTTCAGGCTGGACTCCGCTGTATTGAAATAATCTGCCGGGTTCTCAACCGGTGCTATCGCCACCTGCACCAGGCTTAAGAACCGTTCATCCGGGTGCATGTGCTGGTCTTCGTCCCAATTTACACCAACCAGCCGGACATATGCGCCAGCACACACGGCAATTATCAAGCCCAAAATAACAATCGCATTCCCCCATTTAAAGCGTCTTCGGTTCGTTGAGGTATCCGTGTTTATCGCCATCAGGGCAACGCTCCTTGAGCAGGCGGCACAAAGAAGATCATGAAATCTTTATTTTCCACCTGGGAATCATACTGCCACAGGACCCCGTTCACAAATGTCTCAGACAAAAGCTGCATGCTTTCAACATCGCTGATATTTAAGAAAAACATTTTTGCCCGCAGGTCATCAGCCGTGGCTGGGATTTGCTCCGTGAAAATGGCAAAATCCCTCCCCGTATGACCGGCATTGATCGCCACCAAACGCGAATCGACCCAATGCGGATACCCGACCACATATGTCGTTTCAGGGCTGCCCACGCTCTCTATGAAAAGCGCAGCAACACGTCCAATTTCTGAAGTGTTCCAGCTGGATGCCCGGTAGATAGCAGCATATTGGTTAAAAACAAGGTCGTAATTATTCGCGGCAGACCATGCCAGGAGTCCGCCCAAAATCAAACCTGGCAGCCACCGCCCCGACCGCCCCGTAAATTTCTGGCGGAGGGTGCGGATGCTGGTTTCCAACGCCAGGCCGATCACCACGAACACCGGCACAATCGTGCCGGCCGTCCGGTTCAGGCTGGGGTTTTCACCCGGGTATGCCAGGGATAGGATTGAGGGCATCATCAACATCGGGATCGACACCAACAAGAACAAATCCATCCAATGACGCTTGCGGATATATCGAACCAACAAGCCCACAATCCCCATGAAATACAGCGCGCCTGAGACCACTTCCAGCGCAGGACGCCCGGGAATTGAATGCGCCCAGATTACGCCATTATCCCAGAAGAACATGATGCTGGCTTTCCAAAAATTCTCCAAAAAGATCCGCACCGGGCTTTGCTGTAAACCCACTTCCATCCCGGTCAGACGAGAAAAGGCCCGGTAGGAAAACATGCTGGGATTAGCCAGCCAATATCGTAATAAAGGCAGAAAAACGATCACGGACACAAAAGTGATCAGGATAAGTGCAAAAATCGTTTCGAGCCGGTGGTTTTTAGAAGGCTTGTGCACTAAATAAATGATGATGCCGATCACCACAAAAATCGGAACGATGCGAAAAGGCGTGTACCCATGCAGACCCAAACCGAGGAAAAGACCTGTTAGCAGAATATCATTAATGTTTTGCCGCCGCAACCCCCGCACCATGAAATACATCACGGGCGCCACAAATAATGGGTAGTAAGGAATACGCAGCGCCAAACGGGTGAATAAAAGCGGCCAGTAAGCCATGCCGGCAAACAGCGCGGCAATTAACCCCACCCATTTATTGCCTAACTCCTTGCCGAGCAAGTAAATGAAGAACAGGGTTACCAGGTTGGCAAATACTGCCACAACTTTCAGGTTGAGGAACGAAACATCTAAGTTAAAGATCCCCATATAAGCAGCACTCAGATAGAAGTGCAGCACTTCACGGCCGGTGTTACGCGTGAAATAAACAGGCGTGTGCCCATGCAGAATATCATTGATATCCAGCAGCTTTTCTGCCTGGTCGCTGACCATTTCAGGCGGAACGGCTTCAAGCTGGTGGAAGTTAAAAAAGAGGATCACAGCAATCACGCCAAGCAGGATGATGCCCCACCGGGTGATGTTTACCTGCCAACCACTGCTGCAGAATTGCTTCCAAACATTCTTTATTGAGAAAGCCTGAAGGCGACGCTGCTTCCAAAAAGCGAGAAAAATAAAAACAAGTGACAGAACCCACAGGAATGTATTGAGAAACGTGAACATCCCGCTGCCGAATAACACAAATGCGATCACTGCCAGAACAACCCCCACCATTAAGAATTCTGGTTTTAGGCTCATTCGCAGAGGTTCTTCCGCATCAGGTTTGAGGGCAGGCAGATGCCATTCGTCCCGCAGAATTCCCACAACCAGCACCGCCAGAGCACCCGCATACAGGATGATGCCCGGCCAGGGCGTTCTTCCCGGGTAGGGTTCCAGCGAGCGCTGCGCAATGAGCGCCAGCGCAAGGGCAGCCAGGGTCAGCCAAGGGAAAGCGCCCTGCCTTGAAGGGCTTCGTTCGGCTTCGGCGTTCTCAACTCCAGAAGGGTAATCTTGCCAAAACTTTAATCGCTTAACCACATAATCCCACACGCTGGGTTCAGTTGTGTTTCTTTGATCGGATTGATTTGACATATCAGATCCCTGCGGTCAATTCGTAGATTAATAAATGTGTCTCGAGTCTGGTAAAAAATCTTACTTCATCACCATCAGGCGGGCAACTTGATTTTAATTCACGCTACACACCTCATTTTACAAAATTTTTCAGTTTCTTTCAGCAAATAAATAACCGATATCAGCATGTACCACGTTGACGTGATGACTGACCTTGAACCCTTCAGCCTCTAAAAATGGTATCAGGATTTGATGATTGTGCGTCTGATCAATATCATGATATTCCATGATAATGCGTTGGATCTTGGCTAATACCTCGGAAGAGGTTTCCATCAAGATCTCATACTCTGCCCCTTCGCAATCCAATTTCATCAGATCAACCGATTCGATGCCCTGTTCCTCGAAAATATCTTCCAGCGGCAGACCTTCTACGGTCACGACATCCTGCTCATCCCTCTTTGAGATACCTTCACGGCTTGAAAACTGTAACGGCTCCCCACCAGAGAGGTCAATCACCAGATGCCCCGCTCGCCGCCACACCGCCTGCTGAAAAGCGACCACATTGTCAATCGCATTCAGAGTCAGGTTTTTGATTAATAACTGATAGGATTCCGGATATGGTTCGAAGGCATACACCACAGCGTTCGGCCGTCCATAAGCCGCATAGATGCTGAAGTCGCCTATCCCTGCACCGATGTCCACCATTACCCATCCATCTTGTGGAGCAACACCGAAACGGGTGTAAAACGCATCCAAAAAGGTCTCCTTGACCGACCAAACATCCATGGCATTGCGTACTGCCAATCGGATGGGCGGACGGCGAAGTTTGACCACATGGTCACCAGAGGATGCGCGCTTGGTGAACATTGGCATCAAGGCAAGCCAGTTCTTGAAACCAAAGAGCATTCGGAATATCGACTGCAGATAGTAAAAAAGTTTTCTGAACATCTTTACAATTTCTTCCGTGCGATAAAAAATGAACACACACCCTCATCCGACACAGGATGATCAAAATACTTGCGGGTCAGCTTCCATGGGATGATTAAATTCCAGCGTTTCTTAACCAGAATCCATCGCCCAAACAACTTTTTACACAGCCAGGCAGGCAGCCCAAATAAGTGCCCCCACTCCAGAATATGTAACGCTTTTGGCGGGAAGTAATCCCAGGTCTGCACCACTTCAAACCCTGCCTGTTTGAGCCGCGCCGCCCAGACCGATGGCGCATCTGTGTGGGCATGTCTGGCAATCTTGTTGAAAAAACGGGCGTAAACCGCACCTATTTTTTTAAGGCCGATCTTCTCAAGAACCTTCCGTCCCCACAATTTCTCGGGAAAGCGGTGGTTAGGCAGGCAAAAGACAAATTTACCCCCCGGCTGGAGGATGCGGTTCACCTCAGCCAGCACCGGGTCAATGTCCGGGATGTGCTCCATCACTGACGTGCTGGTCACCGAGGCAAAGCTGCCATCTGCAAACGGGATCTCCGCCCCCTGCCCCAACACCAGCAAACGATAGCACTCGCGCCCTTTTGCTTCAAGTGTTGGTGCCACCCAGGGGTCAAGGCCAACGTCCAGTTTTCGATCAAACGCCACCGACGCAAAATGCCCATCCCCCGACCCTAAATCAAGCACGGGTTCAGGCAATGGCACTTCCTGGTAAAAACGGTCCTCCACTGCGCGCAGAAATCCGCGGAAATACGGCAGGCTGGAAAGATGCCGCCACAGGATCGCATCCAACTGCTGGCTATTCATGACCCTCCAATAAGTCCTGAAAAAGGTCCTGGTAAGCCTTTGCGACAGCTTGTGGAGAATAGAATTCTTTTAAATTAGCCACATCATCTGCATCAATGGTCACGCTGCCTTCAAGCACGCGGATGATCACATCTGCCAAAGCAGGTCCATCCCTGGGGGGCACGATTTCACCCATCCCCGACGATCTCACGGGTTGGCGCACACCCGGCAGGTCAGTCGCCACAACCGGCGTGCCAGAGGTTATAGCCTCCACCTGAACCATCCCAAAGGACTCAGTGCTGTTGATGGAGGGTAAAACCAGCACATCACACAGCTGGTAAAAAGCCGATTTTTCCTTTTCAGAAACAACGCCTAAAAATGCCCAATGTTCCCCCAAAGCCTCAATCATTGGGAGCAGCTTTTGTTTATACGCCTCCTCGCCGAACACGTTTTCGTATTCGCCGACAAACACCACCCGCGCATCCGGTATTGCCTGCACCACCTTCGGCATCGCTTCAACCAGATATTCAACGCCTTTTTCGGTTGCCAGTCTCGCCACCATCCCCACCACACGCTGCCCTTGCAGCAGGTCTGATTTGGCTTTGAACGCTTCAATATCCTCGTCAGTGATCGGCTTGAGTAAAATCGGCGGTTGGATCACGCGTACCTTGTCCAAATATCGCTTGAGAAAGGATGAATTCTCAGCAAAATCACGGGTATTATGCACGATTACATCAGCCAAACCTGCTGAAATACAATTAGCACAATAAGCTGCCCAGCCCGCCAATTTGTTGATCAAGCCCGCAGGCATGTCAAGGTCGCAATGGTAGGTCAACACGACAGGTTTCTTCCGTAGTTTTGCCAACAGGGAGATCAATGCTGCATCCACTTGCGGCACATGCAGGTTGACAATGTCTGATTCGCCGATCAAGCGCCATGCCCAAAACGGCATTCTGGGCATGATAACACCCTTTGAAAGCCGAAAGGCCACTGGCAGCCGCAGGATACGCACACCGGCATCCCATTCTTCCCGCGGGAGTGCGTGATTGTATTGAGAGGTCAGAACCGTTACCTGATGCCCGAGAGCAGCCAAAGCACGCGCCTGGCGGACGGCGTACACCGTCAGACCAGATTTATGCGGTTGAAAATAGGTTAAGACGATCAATATTCGCATTGTGTCACTCACCTGTTGCAGTATTGGCAGAACGGTTGACCACGCGCCGATACAACCCTAAAACAGCCTCACCACGCAGGCGCAAACCAATCAAGCCCAATATATTTGCATACACAAAAGCCAGGGCGTGGATCACGATTGCATGAGTGAAAGCCAGCTCAGCTTCAACGCCCAAAAATGCAAACGCCGCCACCATCACGCCTTCAAAGACGCCCAAACCCGCCGGCGCTGAGGGCAGCGCGGCCCCAAAAGCGGCAGCGCTTAACACAAAAATCATCCACCAGAAGGGTGGGTCAGGGTAGAGCCCTCTAAAGACAATAAAATTTTCACCAAAGGCAATTAACCAGCTGATTGCCAGGCTGCCAAACGCCAGCGCAAAAGAGGCCGGGTGATTTAGCACTGATAATCCTTCAAGGATCTGACTGGCTTTCGGCAAAACCCAATTTTTTACAAATGCAGTTCGTTCGCCCCATATTGAAAGCCAGACCTCAATCTTTTCCCGAAAGCGTGCAGCCAGGTACAAAGCGCTGAGGCCAATAAGCGTGATCACAAACGCGATCAGGACCAGTGTTTGGTTGAAACCGCCTCCTAAAATCCTTGGCACCATTGAAAGCACAAATACCGCTGCCAGAAATACATCAAACACCCGTTCAACCAGCACGCTTGAAAGCACCTCGAGAAAGGACGGTCCCTCAGGGTCATCCAGCAGGACCGCTCGGCCGATTTCACCCAATCGGAATGGGAAGAGATTATTCAATAAATAACCTGCACCCATTGTAAAGAACACATCGCGATAGGAAACTTTGCGGCGCAGCAACACATACCACGAGAAGGCACGGAAGGCATAGCTCACAAAATAAGCCACAGAGGCCAGCAGGTAAATACTCAGGTCAATTTTGGCTAAATTGCGGACAAATACCGATAGTTCAATCTCGCGCAATACAAGCCAGATTGCACCCGCACTGATGGCGAGCGGCACCAGCCATCGCAGTAATTTATGAGCGAATTTCCCCTGCCTTGCTGACATACTCACGACTTATCCAAACGGAGGATAGCCATAAAAGCTTCCTGGGGGATTTCGACGTTACCCACCATTTTCATCCGCCGCTTGCCCTTTTTCTGTTTTTCGAGCAATTTCTTCTTACGTGTGATATCCCCGCCATAACACTTCGAAAGCACATCCTTGCGCATGGCCTTCACATTTGCACGCGAAATGACCCTGCCCTGAGCGTATGCCTGGATCGGGATGGTGAATAACTGCCTGGGGATCAGGTCCTTCAACCGCGAGACAAGCGCTTGGCCTTTATGATAGGCATCTTCTTTATGAACAATAGCGGTCAATGCATCAACCGGTTCACCATTGACCAATATCTCCAGCTTGACCAAGCTGCCAGATCGATATTCCAAAAAACTGTAGTCCATCGAAGCATAACCCCGCGTGCCTGATTTTAGCTGGTCAAAGAAATCCACGATCAGCTCAGACAGCGGGATTTCATAAGAGATCTGAACCCTGTTTGGCGAAGGGTACTCCTGTGCCAGAAAAATGCCCCGTTTGCCGGTCACCAATTCCATCACCACACCGTAATAATCAGTGGGGGTAAAGATTGTCAATTCCATCCACGGCTCAAGGATTTCCTGGATCAAATTTTCGTCTGGCAGTTCGGCAGGTGATGAAATATTGATCGACTCACCGCTGACCAGGTGGATTTGGTATTCAACAGAAGGTGCGGTGAAAACCACATCCATATCATATTCACGCTCCAAGCGCTCCTGGATGATCTCCATATGGAATAAACCCAAGAAACCGCAACGGAAACCGAAATTTAACGCTTCAGAGGTTTCCGGCTCAAAACTGAGTGACGCATCATTTAATTGCAGTTTTTGGAGGGCATCCCGCAGATCGGCATAGTCTTCACCATCTGTGGGATAAACACCAGCAAACACCATTGGCTTGGCAAGCTTATAACCCGGCAGGGGCTTTTCCACGCCGCCGCTCGCATAAGTGATCGTATCACCCACCCGGCATTCAGAAACCGTCTTCAAACCCGTGGCAATATAGCCAACATCGCCGGAACCAATCTCTTCAACCGGCGTCATATTTGGCGCAAAAATACCGATTTCAACAGGAGAGGTTTTGACTTTGGTCCTCATCATCAATAATTGATCATCCTGCTTGATGCTTCCCTCAAAAACCCGCACATATGCGACAACGCCCTTATACGAATCGTAGTGCGAATCAAAAATTAAAGCCTGCAGCGGCAGATCGTCCTCCCCTGTCGGGGGCGGAATATGGTCTACAATGGCTTGTAACACCTGATCAATGTTAATGCCCTGCTTGGCAGAGATCAGAATGATCTGATCTTTGGGTGTGCCCAATAAATTATGCAAATCCTCTGCGACCTCATCTGTTTGGGCAGAGGGCAAATCAATTTTATTGATCACCGGGATGATGGTCAGGTTGGCTTCCAGCGCTAGGTATAAATTAGCCAGTGTCTGCGCTTCAATCCCCTGGGTAGCATCCACCACCAGCAGCGCGCCTTCACAAGCAGCAAGCGCCCGGCTGACTTCATAATTAAAGTCCACATGCCCTGGTGTATCGATCAGGTTAAACTCATACCGTTTGCCATCCGCTGAATCATAAAACATGCGCACAGCAGAGGCTTTGATGGTCACACCCTTCTCACGCTCCAGGTCCATAGTATCCAGGATCTGGTCGGTCATGTCCCGATCAGAAACAGTGCCTGTGAGCTGAAGCATGCGGTCAGCCAGAGTCGATTTGCCATGGTCCACATGGGCGATGATGCAGAAATTTCTGATGTTATCAATCATAACTTGTGATTATTACCAAATTCTTATTTCTATTTACTTAATTTTATTGAGTGTTCTTTCCAAATATGCATTAGATTATACCAGCACGGCTTGTCGAATAAAACCAACGGGGGCACATCAAAACTGTCGATATAAACACTCTTATTCTCATTGCCACACCTTACCCAGATTCAACAAGTTTTATACATCGTTAATGATTGTCTGGTAAGATAAACCCATTATGCCCGTGAGGTGTGGCAACACAACGTGGCATTGATGACAAAAGGTTGAATGTGAGAAATACACAATATGAAATTGAATCTCAAGCTCTATCTCAAAACGTTCTGGGTTAGTTTTTTTAAATCGGAAGGTACTCCCGGGAAATTAACACCAAAGCGTTTTTTTATTTTGAGCCTTATTTTTCTGCTTTACCCCATCTGGCACTTCAGCATCCGCATGGCCTATGGATTAGACAAACTCTTTTATCCCCAATTGATCAATCAGGATGTCAAACAGCCAATCTTCATCGTCGGGAACTTCCGCTCTGGAACAACCTTGCTGCATCGCATTATGGCGAAGGACCCGCGTTTTACCGGGATGAAAACTTGGGAAATTTATGTGGCACCTTCGATCATCCAGCGAAAACTCGTCCGTTGGCTGATGGGGATCAACCGCCTGATCGGTAACCCGATCGAAAAACTCATCCGCCGGTTCGAAAAAGCCCTCCATCAATATTCCTATATGCACCGCGCCGGTCTGAACGAAATCGAAGAAGACGGCCAGGTCTTTCTGCACATCTGGTCCACCTATAATTTGTTTGCCTTCTTCCCCTTCCCAGAGCTAGTGCGCAATTACATTTATTACGATGAAGACGTACCAGAAGATCAAAAGCACCTTGATATGGACTATTACCAGGAAGTCCTCAAACGTCATGTCTACGCGAATAACGGAAAGCAGTACATCTCAAAGAGCCCAACGTTTTCACCAAAGGTAAAAACCATTCACGAAAAATTCCCCGACGCAAAATTCATCAACCTGGTACGCTCACCTTTACGGGTCATCCCCTCATCCGTCAGCATGTTCTCAAACCACTGGCAGACCTATGGCGAACCTGGAGAGGCTTATCCTGGTCCAGCAAAAGAAATCATGCAAGAGCAAGCCAAATACTGGTATCTCCATCCCCATCAATACCTCAAGAACTTACCCAACGATCAATATGTCATGCTGCGCTACAAAGATCTGGTCGCAGACCCCAAATCCGCAATAGAAAACATTTATCAGCGTTTTGGGATTGAAATGACCCCTGAATTTGAGCAGATTCTTATCGATGAAACCGAGAAAGCCAGGCAATTCAAGAGCAAACACAATTACTCGCTGGATCAAATGGGTCTCTCAAGCACAACCCTCAAAGAAGACTTCAATGATGCAATGAAAGAATTGGACCTTGATCCTGAATCAGCCTAACCACTAACACAAACCACCATTCAAACGCATCCATTGGATAAAACCCAACCTCCCGGGTTTACACGGGTTTATCAATCAATGCTGCATTTACCATCTGATTTAAATCCCCTTGATTCTTATTAGAACCAAGACTCCAATCCACCAAAAATTCCACATTGCCCTTTGGCCCGACCACGGGTGAAGCAATTAACCCCACTGGGGTGAAACCCAGCTCGATCCCCTCTGCCAGCGTATCTTCTAACACACGCCGATGCACATCCTCATCCTTAATCACTCCGGCATGCACCGCAGCGTCCTTCCGCCCCGCTTCAAACTGCGGTTTGATCAGCGCAATCACCTGGCCATCTGAATCCTCAAACCATCCTCTTACAGCAGGTAAGATCAAATTCAATGAGATGAAGGACGCGTCGATTGTTACCAGGTCAACCTTCTCAGGCAGTGATTCCAGGTAACGGGCATTCGTCCGCTCCATCACAACCACGCGGGGGTCTTTGCGCAGTTTCCAATGCAGTAAGCCATAACCTACATCAATGGCGTAAACTTTTTCAGCACCACTTTGCAGCAAGCAGTCTGTAAACCCGCCGGTCGATGCGCCGACATCGGCACAAATTTTCCCCGCTACGTCCACATCAAAGGCATCCATTGCCGCTGCCAGTTTATTCCCACCGCGTGAAACAAATTTTGGACGCTGGCGAATCGTAATTTCTGCATTCGGGTCAACCTGCGCTGAGGATTTATGAACCATCTCTCCATCCACGCGCACTTCGCCCGCCATCACCAGGCGCTGAGCGCGGTTGCGGCTTTCTGCCAATCCGCGTTCCACCAGTAACACATCAATCCGCATTTTCTTCATGCCCCTATTTTAGTCTTAAAACCCAGAAAACCGAAATTCTCTTACCCGCAACCACATGGACAATCACTGCTCAGAGCCACTGCGCCATGGTCAACCGCAAATGATTTGTGATAATATTGTCATATGGTTAATCAACTGCGCTATATCTTGAAGACGATGCGCCCCAAGCAGTGGGCAAAAAACCTGTTTGTGTTTGCTGCGCTGGTTTTTGACGGGCAATTGCTCAGGCTAAATCCCTTTCTGATTACTGCCTATGCATTTGCGCTGTTCTGCCTGGTTTCAAGCCTGGTGTATATCATCAATGACCTGGCTGATATTGAATCCGACCGCCAGCATCCAATAAAAAAGAACCGCCCCTTGGCTTCAGGAAAGTTAACGAGGAAAACTGCCATTATCACAGCGGCTATCCTATTCATTTTGATCTTCCCGGGTGCATTCATTTTTAACCTTTACCTCGGCTTGATCCTGAGCGTGTATTTCATCATGATGATCGCCTACTCCTTCTGGCTGAAACATGTGCCCCTGATTGATGTGATGATCATCGCAGCAGGGTTTGTGCTGCGGGTAGCCGCCGGCTTGGTGATCATCGTCACCAAGCGGTTTTCACCGTGGCTTTTCGTCGCCACCACGTTTTTAGCCCTGTTCATTGGCTTGGGTAAACGCCGTGCAGAGATTCAACTTTTAGCCACGAATGCCGGTTCGCACCGGCGTGTGCTTGATGGCTACTCCCTGGATTTGTTGGACCAATTATTGACAGTGGTGTTGAGCGCCACCCTGATGACCTACTGCCTGTATACTTTTTCAGCAGAAGACACCCAGGGCACCTTCGCCATGATGCTCACCATCCCCTTTGTGATCTATGGTCTCTTCCGCTATCTTTACCTGATCCGCATCAAAAAAATTGGCGGCGCCCCTGAAGAAATTGTCCTGACCGATCACCCGATGCAAGCCGCAGTGGGGTTATGGGCACTAACCGTGGTCATCATCCTTTACCTGCTCTAAGCCGGAGTATCCATGCCCGTTATTTCTGGAAAAGCGCCCGGAAAGATCATCTTGTTTGGAGAGCATGCTGTCGTTTACGGGCATCCTGCCATTGCCATCCCGGTCAACAAAGTGAAAGCAACGGCACACGTTTTCCCATCGATTGGCACACCGCCCGGAGCCATCCGAATCCAGGCACCAGATATTGAGTTAGACGCAGATGTAACCAACCTCCCACAAGATCATCCGTTGGCATCCGCGGTCCGGTTAACCCTCGCTGCTGTGGAGATTTCACAACCGCCTTCGTTAAATATTCAGATCGCATCCTCCATCCCGCTTGCTGCCGGTATGGGTTCCAGCGCCGCGATTTCTGTGGCCATCTGCCGGGGTTTGTCGGCGTTTTTAGGGCACCCTCTTACAAACCCACAAATCAATCAAATCGCATTTGAGGTTGAAAAGATCCATCACGGTACACCTTCTGGGATCGACAATCACGTGATTGCTTACGAACAGCCGATTTACTTCATCAAAGATGAGCCTGTTGAATTATTGACTATCAAAACGTCAACCCACTGGGTGATTGCCGACAGCGGCGAGAAGACTCCCACACGGGAGACCGTAGCGGACGTTCGGAAACGATACCTGGCTGAACCGCAGCACTATCAAGCGCTTTTCGAAGCAATCGGCTCCGTCACAGAACGAGCCCGCCTCGCGCTGAGTGAGGGCGACTTGCCAGCACTTGGCATCCTGATGAAAGAAAATCAGGCTTTATTAGAAGCATTGGATGTCAGCAGCACCCGGTTGGAAAACCTGATCCACGCGGCAAATACAGCCGGTGCACTGGGTGCAAAGCTTTCTGGTGGCGGCCGTGGGGGCAACATGATCGCATTGGCACCGCCTGACCAGACCGACAACATCGTGCAAGCGCTAAAAGACGCTGGTGCCGTCCACACCATCACCACGCGCTTAAACCAAAGCGAGGGAGCATAATGCCCTTAGAGCACCTGGTATTCCTGAAATTAGGCGGTTCGCTGATCACAGATAAAACCAAGCCGCTGACGCCGCGTTTGGAGTTGATCAAAAGCGCTGCAAATGAGATTGCCCAAGCCCTTGCAGACAAACCCGAGTTACACCTGGTGATTGGGCATGGCTCCGGCTCATTCGGGCATGCTGTAGCAAGCCAATACCAAACTCAAGACGGTGTGCACACCGCACAGGATTGGCACGGTTTCGCTGAGGTTTGGCGGGCTGCCAGGCAGCTCAATCAGATCATGGTCGAAAATTTATCCGCTGCCGGCATCCCGATCATCGCTTTCCCTCCCTCAGCCGGGATCATGGCAGAAAACAAACGCCCAGCAAGCTGGGACACAATGCCGCTCATCACAGCCCTCACGCACGATCTCGTCCCCCTGGTCCAGGGTGATGTAATCTTCGACACCCAGCTCGGCGGGACGATCTTCTCGACAGAGCAAGTCTTCCAACACCTGGCTCAGACACTTGTGCCCAGCCGGATTTTGCTCGCAGGCCTGGATCACGGTGTTTATTCTGACCCGCAAAAACCACAGGAGATCATCCCCCACATCACACCTGAAAATTATCAACAGGTCTTGCCGGCGCTTTCTGGCTCACATACCGCAGATGTGACCGGGGGCATGGAAGCCAAAGTGAACCTGATGCTTTCTCTTGTAAAATCGCATCCATCTTTGACGGCTCAAATTTTCTACGGGGCAGAACCAGGAAACATCTACAAAGCGCTGACTGGCGGGCAATTTGGCACACGCATCACTGCCTGATACAGCAAACATTTCTTTTCCGCCCGCGACCAAAATGGTTTTCCGTAAGTAAAATCCGGTATAATCTAATTTCTACAATCATCACGGAGAAAACTATGATTTTCACGCGCCAACAACTTGAGGAGCTTGAAGACCAAATGCTGGCACCTTACGCGATCCGCAGTAAGGACAGCAAGGGCCGCGAGCATCCCGAAGATGAGCCTGATTACCGGACGGTCTTCATGCGTGACCGGGACCGAATTCTGCATACCACCGCCTTCCGACGACTCGAGTATAAAACACAGGTGTTCATCAATTATGAGGGTGATTATTACCGCACCCGGTTGACCCACACGCTGGAGGTCGCCCAAATCGGGCGCAGCGTTGCCAGTGCCCTCGGTGCTAACGAAGATCTGGTGGAGACCATCTGCCTGGCGCATGACCTGGGTCACCCCCCATTCGGTCACGCGGGTGAGCGCAAACTTTCAGCCTTGATGGTGGATCAGGGTGGTTTCAATCACAACCGCCATTCCTACCGCATCGTGACCAAGCTCGAAAAACGCTACCCCGAATTTGATGGACTGAACCTGACCTGGGAAGTGAAAGAGGGTATCGTCAAACACGAAACGGAGTATGACGTCTCAGATGCCAGCGAGTTTGATGCCAGTTTGCGCGGGCACCTTGAAGCGCAAATCGCTAACGCTGCAGATGAACTGGCATATACCGCCCATGATCTGGATGACGGTCTCCGATCCGGGCTGATCACACCTGAACAATTAGCCGGGATTTCTCTGTGGGAAGTGATCAACGAGAGCATCGGACGCAATCGCACCGACCGCCTGGACGAACTTGCCCGCCACAGATTGATCCGCCGGTTAATTGGGATTGAGGTGACCGACTTGATCCAATCCATCGACCGCATGATCCGCCGGAGCGGCATCCGCAATGTTGAGGAGTTGCAGAAACTGCCCTATAATGTCGTTGGTTTCAGTGAAGATATGCACCGCCGAAACCGGGAACTGAAAGACTTCCTCTATGAAAATCTATACAACCATTACCGCGTCGTACGGATGACAGTTAAAGCTGAACAAGTGATTGAGAAACTTTTCAACGCCTACATTGCAGAACCAACCATCCTTCCCGATCACATCCAGACCACTATTGATGACATCGGTTTAGAACAAACCGTGTGTTTCTACATTGCAGGCATGACCGATCGTTTTGCAACAGACGAATATCAAAAATTATTTGATCCAGCTGTCATGCCCTGATCAAGTTTAGCAAGAAAGAATATTAAGGAATAACAATGAATGACATGCATTACCTGACACCAGAAGGCAAAGATAAACTGGAAAAAGAATTAGAACAATTAAAAACCGAAGGTCGGATTGACCTGGCAAAGCGACTGAAACACGCTATCTCGATGGGCGACCTTTCTGAAAATGCGGACTACCACAAAGCCAAGGAGGATCAGGGCTTTCTTGAAGGGCGCATCCAGGAAATTGAGTCCATTTTGCACAACGCTGAGGTGATTGAAACGCCGGCAAACAACGACAGGGTTACAATCGGTTCCAGTGTGACCGTTCAGGAAGCAGACTACCCCCCTGAAACTTATCTACTTTTGGGAACAAAAGAAACTGATCCGCGAAACGGCAAGATCTCCCATGAATCGCCCTTTGGTAAAGCTTTATTGGGGCATAAGGTTGATGATCTTGTCCAAGTCAATCTGCCCAATGGTGAGAAAATGGAATTAAAAATCATCTCAATCGATTAAATTCGGCACAAACAAAAAATAAGACCCCTGAATGATCAGGGGTCTTTTCAGTTACGAAATGCTCAGAAAATTGGATTTACTTTGGCCAAACTGCCAATTCGAGTGTCAACCGCTGGAAGAAACTTTGATCGGGAGCGGCACCTTCGCCATATTCCATATCAATGATACGGGCTTCAAGCTGCAGGCTGGCTGTCTCAAGCAAAACCTGTTTGCCGGGCTCGGCCAGGATCGGTTCGCCTTTTGATTCCAGCCGCATCCGGATTTTGTCATCATCGTAGGCATGGGCGCTCATCACCACTTTGGTGACTGTTTGAATGTCGTTCTTATCAAACAACCAAACCTCAAAAGCGGTCACATGTTTAGGCTCACCTACACCGACTGTCTCAGAGATCCCAACACCGCATTCGCCCAAGAATTCGCCTGTTGGAGCATCTACGCTGAAGGAGTCATCATACAGATCGTCGCCAACCATGTAAGTCGTCATAAATTGGGCGACAGGGACGGCTGGCTCTTGTTTGACTGGTTTTTCATATTCAGGTGCAATCGTCGCAGCATAGCGATTTGCGTCTTCATCGAACCCAACATCGGTCTTCGCAGACCCGTCAATATCAAGCGGTTCAACATCATCCCGCTTTGCCAGGCTGCCGCGTAAAACCAGCAGATAGAACATCACGCCAGCGACCAGGATCAAACCGGCGCATAACCCGCCCAAAAGAAGCCAATTGGGGCCATCCTCATCTTGCCCGGTCATTACTTCTTCTTTTGTAGGCTGAGGTTCTTCAGCCACGACAGTTTCTTCTACGATGGGAGCTTCTTCAGGTGCCACCTCTGCGCCAACAACCGTTGCAAACTGATTGATTTGGTCCTGCGTCAAAAATTCAGGATTAGCTTTGACTGTTTCCAGTGTTTCACCGGCAAAATCGCCCAACTCCGTCCATGTGCTGTTGGCAAGGGGAACGTTATTGGTGTTTGCAGCGGAAAAAATCGCCATCCGCAAATAGTCTTCGCGCAAATCAGGCCGGAGGTGTTCCGCTGCGGCATCTGTCCATTGCACTGGCCAGATCCCCCAACCGATCACCAAACCTAAGATCAACCCGATAATAATTCCCGCAGGGATTGTGTACCTGAAATCTTTCAGCAAAGCTTTAAATTTTTCTGAGTCCATCGTTAACTCCCATCTAAATAATTATTTGAAAATTAAGCGTTTTGACTATTGTAAAATAAATGATTATTTTATGCAACAACGACGCTCAGAAAGATTGTGTGCAAGCTCTATGCCACTTCTCCTTCGCTCAGCACTTCGTCCTGTAAAAAGGTCTCTTCACAATCCAGGCATGTTACATGGCGTTTGTTGGTGATCACCAACGTGCCGCCGCAATTGGGGCAGGGTGTTGGTACGGGCTGTTTCCAAGAAGTGAATTCACATTCAGGGTAACGCGAGCACCCATAAAAGGTGCGCCCTTTGCGTGTCTTCCTGCGGACCACTTCACCTTCGCCGCATTCTGGGCAGGTCATCCCAATTTTTTCCAGATAAGGCTCCGTGTAGCGGCAATCAGGGAAGTTGCTGCAACTGATGAATTTGCCATAACGCCCCCAACGGATGATCAGGTCATGCCCGCATTTCGGGCATTGCCTGCCAACCTTTTCTAATTCTGCCTTTTTCTCAGGCATATCCTCTTCTGCATGTGCCAGCCGGTCGGCAAATGGCTCATAAAATTCACTGATCACATCAACCCATGCCTGGTCGCCCGAGGCAATCTCATCCAGCTCTTCTTCAAGCCGGGATGTAAAATTATAATCAACAACGCTCGGGAAGTATTCAACAACCAGGTCGTTGACCAAGTAGCCGGTATCAGTCGGTTCCAGACGTTTTCCTTCCCGCAGGACATACCCACGATTTTGGATCGTAGAAATGATAGGGGCATAAGTTGAAGGACGGCCGATGCCATTCTCTTCCAGCACCTGCACCAGCGATGCCTCTGTAAAACGTGGCGGCGGTTGGGTGAAGTGTTGTTCTGGCAAAAGCTCTTTCAAGTCCTGAACTTGATCCTGTTTGATATCATCAATCGGGATGCGGTCGCTGTCGCCTTCTTCTTCCTCAGTCTGATCTTCGTCTCTGCCTTCTTCATACAACACCAGGAATCCAGGGAAGATCAACTGGCTGCCCGAAGCACGCAGCAGGTATTCTTTCTGGTCACCTTTACCTAACACCTCAACCGAAAGGGTTTTATAGACGGCTGGCATCATTTGTGATGCCACAAACCGCTGCCAGATCAATTGATACAAGCGATATTGGTCACGGGTTAGATACTTTTTGATCGCCTTTGGCTGACGTTTAACCGACGTCGGCCGAATGGCTTCATGTGCTTCCTGCGCAGATTGTGTCCGGGTTTTATATTTCGGCGGCTCATCAGGTAAATAATCTTTGCCGTATTTATCTTCAATGTAATGGCGCACCTCATTCATAGCAACTTCAGAAATGTTGGTGGAGTCTGTGCGCATATAAGTGATTAAACCGGTAATACCTTCTCCATCCAGCTCCATACCCTCATAAAGCTGTTGGGCAACTGCCATGGTCTTTTTAGCAGAAAAGCCCAATTTTCGTGAGGCATCTTGCTGCAATGTGCTGGTGATGAATGGGGCAGATGAATTTCTGCGCCGCTGCCCATGTTTGATATTATCAACGGTGTAAATCGCCTGGCGCATATCTTCCAAAATGGCGTCAACAACATCTTTATCGCCCAGTTCCGGGTCTTCGCCGTCAATCTTCGATAGTTTTGCGCGATAAGCGATGGAGCCGCCTTCAGGCACAAGGTCCGCTTCGATTGACCAGTATTCTACAGGATCAAAAGCATCAATTTCACGCTCACGCTCAACGATCAGCCGCAGCGCAACAGATTGAACCCTGCCAGCCGAGAGCCGGCTGCGAACCTTCTTCCATAAAATTGGGCTGATGCCATAACCTACCAGGCGGTCAAGGATCCGACGAGCCTGCTGCGCATCCACCAGATCCATATCAATGGTCCGCGGGTTAGAAAAGGCATGTTCTACAGCATCTTCGGTGATCTCATGGAACACCACTCGTTTCGCCCGTTCTTCATCAATTTCAGCCGCTTCCATCAGATGCCAGGCTATCGCCTCGCCTTCACGGTCCGGGTCTGTCGCCAGGTATATTTCTTCCGCCTTGTTCGATAACTTCTTAAGCTCTTTAACCACATCCCGTTTCTCATTGGGCACCCGGTATTGAGGTTCGAAATCATTTTCAACATCAACCGAAAGTTTTGAACGCAACAAATCCCTGACATGCCCAACAGAGGCACGGACGGTATATCCCTTCCCCAAAAAACGGCCTACCGTTTTTGCTTTTGCTGGGGATTCGACAATCACCAATTTACCCTTGCGTTTGATTTCCTTTTTACGCTTAACCTCTGGTTTGGGCAGCCCTTCGTGTGCTTCTGTTTTGCCCATCCGATAGACCTTCGTACCGCACACCGCACAGGTGCCCTTTGTGACAGGCGCACCTGCGGCATTATAATCCGCAACAGGATCTTGAATTTCTCTTTTTTCTCGACATTTTACACAATAAGCTTTCAATGTTATTAACTCCTACAAATAATTAACGCGACCGTGTTCTTTTAAATAATTGACAACCTCGCGCACTTGCTGGGCATTCTTTCGGTCGCAAACCAGCAGCGCATTGCCAGAATCAATGATGATAAGGTCCTTTACACCAACAGTAACAATCAAACGGTCTGGAGAATCTTCACAAATGAGTGTACCTTGTGTGTCAAATGTGACAACATTCTCCTGCATCCGAATATTTCCATCGCTATCATAGGCCAGGGCTTCAAATAAAGACTCCCAGCTGCCAACATCATTCCAGCCGAGATCAATGGATGGAATCACGGCAACCTTGCGTGCGTTTTCCATGATGCCGTAATCGATCGTTTGGGGTTTGATTGTCGGCCACAGAGACTGGACGGTTTCATCCTGCTGCGAAGTCGCCCATGTCTTCTCGATTTCTTGGACAATCCCAAACAAATCAGGCATTTGTCGTTCAATTTCTGCCATCACAGTGGTGACCTTCCAAATGAACATCCCGGAATTCCACACATGCTGCCCGTCAGACACCATCTCTTGTGCCAGGGTGAGGTCGGGTTTCTCTTTGAATTTCTGCACGGAGAAAACATCCAACCCCTCTGCATTACGAAGTTGTTCACCTTTTTGAATATACCCAAATCCTGTGGCGGGGTAGTTGGGCGTGATCCCAAGGGTGACAAGGTAATCATCCAGTGCAGTCTCATGTGCTGCCTGCAACAATTGTTGAAAATGTGTCTGGTTGCCGATCAGATGGTCTGCTGTCAGAACCGCCATCACCCCATCCGGGTCTCGGTGCATGATGGCAAGCGCTGCCAGCGCCACGACAGAAGCCGTGCCTCTCGGCAATGGCTCAATCACGTAATTCTCAAGCGGAATCTCCGGGCAGTCTGTGCGCAGTTGTTCTACCTGCTCTGCAATCGTGACAACTAAAATCCGCTCAAATGGGAACAACCCCTCAAGCCGGTCCACGGCTGATTGAAAGAGCGTACGCTCACCACCGATCACCAAGGATTGCTTGGGTCGGTCCTTGCGAGAAAGCGGCCATAAGCGCGTACCGCTCCCACCTGCCATAATGACAGCATAGAAATGATCGAACATAACAGCCTCCTTACTTGATCCCTAATTCACGCACTGCGGCATAACGCATACCCCCAACGTGCTGAACCATACCTTTCAATTCCATCATCGTCAATGCAGCCGACACCTTATCAACTGCCAACCCTGCCGCATTGCAGATTTCATCAATGTGCACCGGTTCATAGCCCATCACCTGCAAAATTTTAGCTTCAGTCTTGTCAGCCGGCAAAATTTGACGGGCAGTCTTCATCTCATCCAAATGGGATAAATCCAGCACATCCAGCACTTCTTGCGGTGAGACCATCGCATATGCACCGTTTTGGATCAGGTTATTAGTACCCCGGCTTGCCGGTGAAAGCACATTACCCGGGACAGCAAACACCTCGCGCCCTTGTTCGACGGCAAAATCAGCCGTGATCAATGCCCCGCTACGCTCACCAGCCTCAACCACGATCGTCGCCAGCGACAACCCTGAAATAATGCGGTTTCTGGGTGGGAAATTTACCCCATCTGGCTTTGTGCCTAAAGGATAATCGCTGATCACCGCTCCATTTTCGCTGATGGCCTCCGCTAATTTGCGGTGTTCAGGCGGGTAGATCACATCCACCCCGCTGCCCAAAACAGCGATCGTTCGCCCGCCTGCCTTGAGGGCGTGTTGATGCGCCAGGGCATCGACACCCCGCGCCAACCCGCTGACGATGGTTAATCCGTGCGCGGCTAAAAATGTGCTTGCATCTCGCGTGATCTGCTGGCCGTAGGCGGTCACACGCCGTGTGCCAACAATCGCCACTGCAAATTCGTCTGCAGGGGTAAGCGCCCCTTTGATGTAGATCACTGGCGGCGATTGGTCGATTTCTTTTAATAACCGGGGGTAGTCTTCATCCAGCAATGTCAGAACGCTGACCTGCTGTTCCTCAATGTCCTCGACCAAAGCGTCGAGGTCAATTTCTTGCCGTAGCTTGAGAAGATTTTTCAGGGCTCGCGCAGGCAATCCGGCCTCGCGAAAAGCCTCTGCTGGGGCTTGCCACGCGATTGAGAGATCGCCAAAAAATGAACGGATTTGCTGAAAACGAACGGCACCGATCCCCCTGACAAGATTGAAACCTATCCAGTATTTTTTCTCATCCTTCATCCTTCCCCCTCGCCATACCATTCCATTCGTGCGACGACCATTTTCCCCTGCTCAAGATCAATCTCCAGGATGATATCCTCAATTGCCGGGATCAAGATTTCTTCACCCGAATCACTTTGGACCAGGTAAACATCGTTTGCCCCGGTTTCCAAAATCTCGAATAACTCCCCGAGATAAGCGCCATCTTCTTCATAAACTTTCAGACCAATTAATTCATGCAAATAAATTTCTTCATCGTCCAGGGGCGGCAGTTCACTGGTTTTGACATATAACATCTGATTGGTCAAAACCGAGACCAGGCTGCGGTCGTTAATTTCCACAAATTTAAGCAGTAACAGGTCCTGTTTCCAGCGCGTTTCCTGGATGGTATAAGGCTGATGGTTTTCGCCGACATAGATTACCCTGTCGGGTGCCAGCAACTCCAGCATCTGGGTATACACTTCCAATGGGATTTCCCCCCGCACCCCATGGGGGCGGCGTAACTTTCCTAATAAGAGAAAGTCAGGCTCGCGGGAAACCTGCGAGCCTGAACGATTTTCAAAATCTTGAGGCATTTCTTAGCAAGCCAGATCTATCGCGGTTCCACGATATCAAGGTTTACCCGGTTGCCTTCTCGAGCAGCGGCCACCTTGAGCAGCGTCCGTAAGGCGTTTGCGACACGGCCGCTTTTACCAATGACACGGCCCATATCCTGCTTGGCGACGTGTAATTCTAACTGAACCGAATTCCCTCGTTGTTGTTTGTCGACATCTACTTTGGTTGGTTGATCAACCAGCGATTGCGCAACAAATTCAACCAATTCTTGCAGGTTTTCACCTTTCATGATTGCCTCGCTATAATTATGTATTGAAATTGTTAGTGCGACTTTGTGCGTGGATCCGTCACACGGGTCTTATAGACTTCTTCTGCCTCTTCAACAAGGGCTTCCACATCCTCGCCAGCCTTAAAACGCTCATAGCGTTCCATTAAGCCAGTTTGCTTAAAAAGACCCTCTACTGCATCCGAGGGCTGTGCGCCAACGCTCAGCCAATAGAAAATGCGGTCATCTTTGAAGACCACAGTTGAAGGTTCTGTGCGTGGATTGTAATGGCCAACGATTTCAATGAATCGACCGTCTCTTGCTTTTTCTTTGTCAGCAACCACAACACGATAACTTGCCTGATTTCGGGATCCAACCCGGCGTAAACGAATTCTTACCATCGAAATAAAACTCCTCTTAATATTTTTGTTTTAGTTTATAAAGCCTGATGATTCAAAAAGCTTGAGAGAGCGCTGAAGGGAGCGCTGACCTTTCTTATCTTTCGGCTATCTAATCAAACGGCCTAAATCTTTGCCGCCCGATTTCTGCAAAGTTTTGATCAACCGCTGGGTCTCTCTAAAGCGCTTCATGACCTGGTTGACATCCTGCACATCCAGGCCAGAACCACGCGCAATTCGACGCCTGCGGCTGGCATTCAATAATTTAGGGTTGCGGCGCTCATCTACGGTCATAGAGTTGATCACCGCTTCAATCTGTTTCAATTGATCCTCTGCGTCTCTGGGGTCCACCTGGCGGGCAACCTGCCCCATCTGCCCCGGAAGCATATCCATGAGCTGACCCAAAGGCCCCATTTTACGCATCTGTTTCAATTGTTTGGCGAAATCCTCCAGAGAGAATTCACCACGCATTAGCTTTTCAGCTTGCTTCTCTGCGTCTTTCTGATCAAATGCCGATTCGGCTTTCTCGATCAGACCCAGCATGTCACCCATGCCGAGGATGCGGGAAGCTAACCTATTAGGATTATACTCCTCAATTGCATCAACGGACTCACCAACGCCCAAAAACTTGATTGGGACGCCTGTGACCTCACGGATGGAGATCGCTGCGCCGCCTCGGGCATCACCATCAATTTTGGTCATGAACAAACCCGAAAGGGGCAATTCTTTGCGAAAGCCCTCGGCGATGTTCACGGCTTCCTGGCCGATCATGGCATCCACCACCAGCAGTGTTTCGGTGATGTTTACATTTTTCGCAATGGCACCCAGCTCATCCATCAACGCTGAATCCAACTGCGAGCGGCCGGCCGTATCCAGGATAACCACGCTGGTCCCGCCTTTCCGTGCCTGCTGATAGGCTTTGGCGGCTAACTTTGGCGGCGGAACGTTTTCCTCGTAGAAAACGGGTACATCGATTTGATTGCCTAAGGTTTGCAGTTGCTTGACGGCTGCCGGACGGTAGGGGTCGCCAGCCACGAGCATCACCCGTTCACCCTGCGACCTGAGCTGCTTGGCCAGTTTGGCGGCTGCAGTCGTTTTACCGGAGCCCTGCAGCCCAACGAGCATGATCACAAATGGACGCTCACCCTTCAGCTTCAAGCCGGAGGGTTCGCCTAAAGTGGCGATCAGCTCATCATTGACAATCTTGATCACTTGCTGGGCGGGGTTAAGGGCTTTTGAAACCTCATGCCCGATAGCGCGTTCTTTCACCCGATTGGTGAACTGCTTTACAACGCTGTAATGAACATCCGCTTCCAGCAGCGCCATACGCACTTCACGCATCGCCGACTCAACATCGGCTTCCGAAAGCCGCCCGTGGCGTCGTAAGTTTTCAAAGATATTCGATAATCGTTCCGTTAAGTTTTCAAACACGTTTTACTATTTGATCATTTCTACTTGTCAAACTTCCAACCAGTGATTTTAGCGTGTTAGGGGCGTTCGGTCAAGTGACCCGCACAATTTCCTTCATTATATCGCCCAGATTTAACCAATTTCTAACTCAACTCAGTGATCGTTCGCGACCTTCTAATGTTTGTTGGGTTAAGTATTGTGGTAAACCCGGTTTTATTTTGATAACACGATTTATTGAGAGGAATTTATTATGTCCAAAGTAGCCATTGTGACCGATTCAACAGCCTATCTTTCAGACGATCTTGTTTCAGCCTACGACATTACCGTTGTGCCGTTGGTTGTGATTTGGGGTGAAGAAGTCTTAAGGGACAATATCGATATTGGCCCAAATGCGTTTTACGAGCGCTTGGCGAAGGCAAAAACCATGCCATCGACTTCCCAGGCAACAGTCCAAAATTTTGTGGATGTTTTTACAAAATTGCATCAGGAGGGTTACGAAATCCTAACCGTTGTGATATCGGCTGCCCTATCCGGCACCCTGGATTCAGCTATCCAGGCCAAGCAGCAGTTACCCGAAGCCAAAATCGAACTGATCGATTCGCAGTCTGCTTCCTTACCTCTGGCATTCATGGCGCTCTCAGCTGCACGGGCAGCGAAACGCGGGGCATCCATGGATGAATGCAAAGCCATCGTTGAGACAATCCGTGAACACACCCAGGTCTTTTTCGCTGTCGACACGCTTGAATTCCTGCACCGCGGCGGACGGATCGGCGGCGCAACCCGCTTTTTAGGCACCGCACTCAACCTCAAACCTATCCTGACCCTCCAGGAAGGCAAGATTGAAGCCATTGAACGGGTGCGAACCTCTGCCAAGGCGCATAACCGCTTGATTGAATTGGTAAAAGCGGGTGTAAATGGCCATGCCGACCTGAACATGATCGGGGTGATTGGTGCCAATGCCGCTGAAGCCGCTTCTGCAGTGCTGCACAAGGTGATGAAACAATTCGAGCCCGACGAAATCCTTTTGGCAAACCTCAGCCCGGTGCTGGGCACACATACCGGGCCGGGAACAATCGGCCTGGCATATGTCGCCGGGGTAGACCCCGAGCTGCTTGGGGAAAATTAATCCGCCATTCACGTCTACAGGCTGCCAACTGGTGGCAGCCTTTTTTATCCTTCAAACTCAATAGCAATCACATTCATCAAGATCGATCCCAAAGATAACAAATTTCAGATAAAATATAATTCTGACAACCGTTAATCAAAAGGAAGGATTTTATGACCCCTGCCAATGAGATTGGAATCAGGATCCCTGAAATACTCCTCCCAAAAACATCCATTGATCACGAGAAATGGGCTGTGATCGCTTGTGACCAATTCACTTCAGAGCCGGAATACTGGCATGAGGTTGAAGCAATCGTAGAGGATTCGCCCTCCACCTATCACATGATCCTGCCCGAAGTATTTTTAGAGACGGAAGAAGAAACAAAACGAATCAAGTCAACCCAAGATGCGATGCACGAATACCTTGAGACCGGCATCTTCAGGAAAGTGAATGACTTCATCTATGTTTTACGCCATGTCGGGAAGCACACCCGCCGAGGATTGATGGTGTGCTTGGATCTCGAACATTACGATTACAATAAAGGTGCACAAACGTTGATCCGTGCGACAGAAGGCACCATTCTTGATCGCCTGCCGCCCCGGATCAAGATCCGTGAAAAAGCCCCGCTGGAATGCCCGCATATCCTTGTGCTATTCGATGACCCAAATAACGCCGTATTTGGGGCGCTTGATGAAAACATCGAAGATTTCCCCGAAGTGTATGATTTTGAACTGATGCTCGGCAGCGGCCATCTGACGGGATTAAGAATCGATAACGAAGACATGCAGCAGCACGTCTTCGATGCTTTAGAAGAACTGATTGACCCGGAAATATTTGCTGAAAAATATAACCTCAAACCCGGGCGCTACCAACCCCTGCTGTTTGCGATGGGTGACGGCAATCACTCGCTGGCAACAGCAAAAGCCATCTGGGAAAAAATAAAACCAGTGGTGGGGATGGATCACCCCGCTCGTTACGCATTGGTGGAAATCGAGAACATCCACGACCCAGCACTGACGTTTGAACCCATCCACCGCTTGATCTTCAACATCCAAAAGGACCTCCTTCAAGCAATGAAAGCCTATTGGGGAGACCGATTGTCCATCAAGGAAGTTGATTCTTTTGAATCCATGATGGATATTGTGGACGAAGCAGGCGAACCCTGGCACCAGGTCGGCATGATTACTGAGGATGGGATCAGGCTGATTGAAATTCGCAAACCCGAAGATAACCTACCTGTTGGCACACTCCAGAAATTCCTCGATCAGTACTTGGCGGAGGGCGGCGTCGAAAAAATTGATTACGTCCACGGCACCCAGGTGTTGTTCGAGAAGGGCAAAACCCAAGGGAATGCTGGTTTCTATGTGCCCGGGATCGACAAATCAGAGCTGTTCAAAACCGTCATCCTGGATGGCGCCCTGCCCCGTAAAACCTTTTCAATGGGCGAGGCTAAAGAAAAACGATTTTATATGGAAAGCCGCCGGATCCAATCCTGATGAAAAAAGCACTGCTGGTCGTTCTGGTGCTCCTCCTGAACGCCTGTCAACAGATGGCATCCCCTACGCTGCCACCTGCCACATTCACACCAGAACCAACCGCAACAGCAACCTTACCGCCACCTGAAGTGACATCGACCCCTCTCCCAACGGTCGCTATTACACCCACACCACAGGTTTACGAAGTTTGCTGCCCCTTAGAAGAGGAGACCTTTGAGAGTCTGCCGCTAATCCTGATCAATCCTTTAAAGATCCCGGCTTTTGGTCAAGATGATGGGCATCATGGGCTTGATTTCGCGTATTTTCAGCGGGGCGAGCGGACTTCCATCCAGGAGATCGAAATTTATGCGGCATTACCCGGGATAATCAGCCTGACCATGGAAAACAACATTCCGTATGGCTTCACCGTGATCATTGAAACACCCCTTACTGCCCTGCCCGAGAGCGTACAGACTACATTGATAGATGGTTATCTACCAATCCCTGAAGAAGTCGCTTACCGAGGCGCATGCCCGGAAATATCACCACCGACTCTGACCGGCGAGTATTCTGTTTACCATCTGTATGCCCACATGGAAGAACTTCCGGAACATCAACCGGGCGCAAGCGTCAAATGCGGTCAATTGCTGGGAACAGTCGGCAACAGCGGCCGATCCAGCAACCCTCATCTTCATTTTGAAACCCGCCTGGGGCCATCAGGGGCAGACCTGGCTGATATGGCATTTTATGACATTTCTTACACAGACCAGCAGCGCGCTGCCTATTGCTTGTGGCGTATGAGCGGCTACTTTCAGCTTTTTGACCCCTTCCTTTTGTTTGACGGGGCTGAATAGCGTCAATCGCTTGACAGACTGAACATATGTGCTAAAATAGCATTAAGGGTAATGTTCTTATATAATAACAAGGTCAATCAGATCAATTTTATGGGTCATTGTTCAACCACATCATGCCCATACCCAGGCAACAAAAAAGGATAATAAAATGGACGATGCAAAAAAGACAGTTCTTGACAAAGCGCTGAAGGACATCATCAAACGATATGGCGAAGGCTCAATTATGAGACTCGGTCAGGCAAAACACCTCGAAGTGGATGTCATCCCGACCGGTTCTTTATCCCTCGATATTGCGCTGGGCGTGGGCGGCATCCCCAAAGCAAGGATCACAGAAATCTACGGCCCTGAAGCCTCTGGCAAGACCACTATCTGTCAGCACATTGTGGCTGAAGCGCAGAAAAAGGGCGGTACTGCGGCCTTCATCGATATGGAACACGCACTGGACCCAGTTTACGCGGCTAAATGCGGCGTGAATGTGGACGAACTCCTCATTTCACAGCCTGATATGGGTGAGCAAGCGCTTGAGATCACTGAAACCTTGGTGCGTTCTGGCGCCGTGGATGTGGTCGTGGTTGACTCAGTTGCTGCACTTGTCCCCCGTTCTGAAATCGAAGGTGACATGGGCGATCCCACCATGGGCACCCAGGCTCGTTTGATGTCACAGGCGATGCGCAAACTTTCAGGTGCGATTAACCAGACCCGCACCGCTGTGATCTTCACCAACCAGCTCCGCCATAAGATCGGCGTCATGTTTGGCAACCCTGAAACAACCACTGGCGGGAATGCCCTCAAGTTTTATGCTTCCGTACGGTTAGACGTTCGCCGCATCCAATCCATCAAAGTCGGTGCTGAGATCACGGGCAACCGTGTACGAGTCCGCGTGGTCAAGAATAAAGTAGCTGCGCCCTTCCGCACTGCTGAGTTCGACATTATGTACAATGAAGGTATTTCCAGAATTGGCGATATTTTAGACCTCGCGACCGAAATGGACATCATCGACAAGCGCGGCTCCTGGTATTCTTACGGCGACATCCGCATCGGACAGGGGCGTGAAAACTCGAAGGAATACCTGAGAGAGAACCAGGAATTGGCAGAAGAAATTGAAAAAGCGGTGCGTGAACAAGCATTGATTCAAGGCCCTGCCGCTCCCTGGTCGGATGACGACGAAGACTACGAAAATGATGTGGATGAGGACGCTGTCGAAGATTGAGCTGTCCAACAACTCATTAAACCCCCAAATTTAACAAAAACAGGGTGACTGAACAATCAGTCACCCTGAAATTTTTAAAAAACCAAATTCTGTTCTACGTTCCTTCTTGCCAGGAATTGAGATACTTGATCTGCTCTTCGGTCAGCGTATCAATAGTTGTACCCATCGACTCCAACTTCAAACGTGCAATTTCTCGGTCAATATCTTCCGGAACAGAATACACGATCTTCTCAAGTTCGTCAGCATGTTTCACCATATACTCCGCGCTCAGCGATTGGTTCGCGAAGGACATGTCCATTACACTGGCAGGGTGACCTTCAGCAGCAGCCAGGTTGATCAGACGACCTTCACCTAAAATGTGAATGATGCGGCCATCAGGCAACTGGTAGGCATCCACAAAGGGACGCACCCTGCGCTTATCTACTGCCATTTCTTCCAATGAAGGGATGTTGATCTCAACATTGAAGTGACCGGAGTTTGCCACAATCGCGCCGTCTTTCATCGCCTCAAAATGGTGCTTGTCAATCACATTTAAATCACCGGTCAGGGTCACAAAAATGTCACCGATCGGTGCGGCTTCAATCATAGGCATGACGCGGAAACCATCCATCACTGCTTCCAACGCTTTCAGCGGGTCCACCTCTGTAACGATCACATTGGAACCCATGCCTCGTGCCCTCATAGCTAAACCACGCGCACACCAGCCGTACCCGCCGACCACAAAGGTCTTACCTGCCAGCAGCATGTTGGTCGCACGGATAATGCCATCAATGGTGGATTGACCCGTGCCATAACGGTTATCGAAGAAGTGCTTGGTCATGGCGTCGTTTACAGCAATCACCGGGAACTGGAGTGCACCATCTGCTGCCATCGCCCGTAAGCGGATCACGCCGGTGGTTGTTTCCTCTGTACCGCCGATCACATCGCTCAACTGGTTTGCGCGGTCTTTATGCAGCGTGCTGACCAGATCTGCGCCGTCATCCATCGTCAGGTGCGGTTTATGGTCCAGTGCCGCATTCAAATGCTTGTAATAAGTCACATTGTCTTCACCCTTGATCGCAAACACCGGAATCTCATAATGAGAGACAAGGCAAGCTGCGACATCATCCTGGGTTGAAAGCGGATTAGATGCGGTCAACACCACATCTGCACCACCCGCTTGCAGGGCACGCATCAGGTTTGCTGTCTCGGTTGTCACATGCAAACAAGCAGACATGCGGATACCTTCGAAAGGTCGTTCTTTCTTGAAACGCTCAATGATCGAACGCAAAACAGGCATTTCTCGTTCAGCCCATTCAATCCGGCGGCGGCCGCCTTCAGCCAAACTTAAATCTTTTACATCATAATTATTCATTAAATCCTCCAAATTTTTTCATAGTCGTTGCAGTGCAACGCTGGTGATTACGCACCCTCAATTAGCACATCCAGTGCTCCGTCGTCGTTAAATTCGGTCCGGAAACGGGTCACGAAATCTTTCATCTTATAAGAATGGGTTTGTGTTCCCTTTTCTTCCAAACAATAGGTCGCTGCCAAAGAACCCATTTGTGCACACAGCACAATATCCAGGTCGTTCAGGTAACCTTTCAAAAAGCCTGCCCGGAACGCGTCTCCAACCCCTGTCGGGTCAACAATCCGTTTTGGCGGGAAGATCGGCACAACACCTTGCAACTCGCCATGTTGATAAACACGCGAACCGTCTTTACCAAGGGTGATCACAGCAAATTCTAAATCACGCAAAATTTCCTCTGCGCTCAGGTGACAGTGCTTCTGTAAGAGTTCAAACTCATACATGTTGGCAAACAGCGCATATGCGCCGGTAATGCCGTCAGTCAGCCCAGCCTGATCCAATCGCACGATCTGCTGGCTGGGGTCAAAGATATAAGGCACACCGATCTCCTGGCATTCCAGGGCATAATCGATCATCGCATCAGGTGAATTTGGCGAAATCATCACCAGGTCATCAGATGAGAGATCAAGTTCCTTCATCGAAATTTGGCCTGCGTCCGCCATGGCACCCGCATAAAAACTGGCGATCTGCGCATTGGAAAGATCTGTGTTGACGAAGAACGAGGCAGTGAACTTCTCCTCAATGATTTTTACACCGCTGGCGTCAACACCTGCTGCCTCTAAATTCTTCCGATATTCCTCAAAATCCACGCCAGCCGTCGCCACAAGACGCGGTCGTTCTCCCAGTAGCCCCAGGGAGTAGGCGATATTCGCTGCCACGCCGCCAGGTCTGCGGACCATGTCGTCCACCAGGAAGGAAAGGCTGATCGAATCAAGATGCTCCGGCAGAATATGATCTTTGAAATGACCCGGGAAACGCATTAGATAATCAAACGCGATCGACCCTGTTAGAATAATGCTCATATTTGTATTCAACCTTTCATTGCGATTCGCAGGTTCTTGTCAAACGGCGGGTAGATCACACCTTTTTCAGTGATCCAAGCCGAGATTAAGCGAAACGGCGTCACATCAAAGGCGAAGTTGCGCGCTGAAGCCGTTTGAGGCGCAACTTTCTGCCCCATTAAGGTCAGATCCAGCACTTCATCCTCGGTTCGCTCTTCGATCGGGATCAGTTCGCCGCGCGCCAGGTCAAAATCAACCGTTGAGATCGGGAAGGCAGAATAAGCCGGGATGCCGTTATCATACGCGGCTAAAGCCACCATATAACTGCCGATCTTATTGGCAACATCGCCGTTGGCTGCCACACGATCCGCACCAAAGATCACTTTCTGCACCATCCCTTTACGCATCAGGTAACCGGATGAATTGTCGGTAATGATGTCATAGGGGATGCCGTATTGTTCCAGCTCCCAGGCGGTCAATCGTGCGCCTTGCAAACGCGGCCGGGTCTCATCCACAAAAACATGGACGCGCTTGCCCTGCTCATGCGCCATATGAATCACACCGAGGGCGGTTCCCCAATCTACCGTCGCTAACGCGCCCGTGTTGCAGTGATGGACAATATGGTCGCCGTCATCTATCAGTGCTGCGCCGAATTCAGCCATGCGTTTATTGGTTGCCACATCCTCGTCAGCGATGGTTTTCGCTTCATCTAAAAGATGTTCGCGCAGGTCTTTCACAGACCCTTCAAAGGTCTCGGCGGATTTCAACATCCGTTTGACTGCCCACGCGAGATTGACTGCCGTCGGCCGGGCTTGGTTAAGCACCTCACCCGCTCCCTTCAACTCAACAAGCATCGCTTCGGTGTTAGATGCCTTAGCATTCAAGGCTGCCAGCGCCATGCCAAAGGCAGCCGCGGCCCCAATCGCCGGCGCGCCGCGCACAACCATAGACCGGATGGCATCGGCAATGTCTTTGTGATTGTCGTAGGCGTTGATGATAAATTCCTGGGGAAGCAACCGTTGATCGATCATTTCCATCACTTGTTTATCGTCATTCCAGACAATCGTTCTCATGTTTCACTTCCCGTTTTCGTAAAAAAACGCCCAAAAGGGCGTGACAACTTCTTTGCGGTCACAGTCTACCATTGCGCGTGCGCTTTGTCAAAAATCAAACGCCTTCCTAATCATACTTTGACTCACACTGATTGACCAGACCCAACAGGCACCTCTTCCTTAAATAATCAACAACTTCCTATTTGTGATTTTTACCCAATCATGGTTTAATAATAGATAGAATTTTGATGATATAGGTGTTGTTTTAAGAGCATCATAAACAGGTGTCACCTTCCGGATGCTTCCATTCAGTCATTATTAAAGCTTTTATGCATCCAAATCAGCGCATAACCGAACGGAGCAGGGTATGAATAATGACATATCAGGTCAAGAACTTCATGACATTGTTCAACGCATTGTGGGTCAATCCATGCATGAAAATGCAAACTCAATCCAATCCAGCGAACAAAAACCACCTACAAAAAAGAAAACTGTCGCAATTGGAACGGACCATGGTGGTGTAGACCTTAAAGAAATCCTGAAACAGAATTTAATTGAGAATAATTATGAAGTCATCGATGTTGGCACGCACACCAAGGAATCGGTGGACTATCCCGATATAGCCCTTGCAGTTGCTGAAGCCGTCGCCTCCGGTCAGGCATGGCGCGGCGTTATCATTGATGGTGCTGGCATTGGGTCATGCATGGCAGCCAATAAAGTACCTGGCATACGCGCCGCCTTGTGTTATGATTATGCCACTGCTGTAAACAGCCGAGAACACAATAATGCGAATGTATTAACCCTCGGCGCAGGTTTAATTGGCACGAATCTAGCAAAACAAATCTTGAACACCTGGCTCGCGACGGATTTCGGCGGCGACCGTCACGCCAGGCGGGTCGATAAAATTACTGCAATTGAACAACGCTTTTCTAAAGATGGGAAGTGATCATGACACCAGATAAAAAAACAATAGAGACTTTAGTTGAGGTTATCACTCGCGAGGTGCTATTGGCTATTGCTGAGCACGAGGAGCACGCCAATCTACCAGAAGGCGCTTATTGCCTGTTGGAAGCAGCAGAAGGCGTCAAAGTTAAAACCTGTTTTGATAACGCCGGGCATGTCATCAGTGCTGGTGCTGAACGCCTCACTTCCACAGTCGGCATCATCCCGGATGACAAATCCCTGGCAAGCACAATCGATCATACCCTCCTCAAGCCAGACGCAACCGCAGACCAGATTGCCCAACTCTGTTACGAAGCCAAGAAATATCATTTTGCATCGGTGTGCGTCAACCCCACAAACGTCAAATTATGCGCAGAATTGCTGAGGGGTTCTGATGTCAAAGTCTGCACCGTGATAGGTTTCCCCCTTGGGGCAACGACCACAGAGGTGAAGGTGGTTGAAACCAAAGACGCCCTCGAAAACGGTGCTACCGAGATCGATATGGTCATCAATATCGGCGCACTAAAAGCCGGGGATAGCGAACTGGTCGCCCGGGATATTCGCGGTGTCGTTAAGACAGCTCATGATGCTAATGCGCTGGTGAAAGTAATTATTGAAACAGCCTTATTAACCGATGAAGAAAAAGTGATTGCATGCTTGCTGGCAAAAGAGGCTGGTGCCGATTTTGTGAAGACTTCAACAGGCTTTTCCAGCGGTGGTGCAACGGTGCATGATGTTGCCCTGATGCGGCGCACTGTCGGCCCGAGCCTGGGCGTGAAGGCAGCAGGCGGCATTCATTCCCATGAAGAAGCAGAACAGATGATTGCTGCCGGCGCAACACGGATCGGTGCCAGTGCGGGCATCAAAATCATCCAGGCAGATGACACACCGTCAAATCAAAAAACAGAAAAAACCTCGTCTTATTAATCGGAGAAAAATCTCATGTTGATCGCCAAAGTCATTGGTACAACAGTTTCAACTATTAAAGATGAAAAGATCACCGGACGCAAGCTGCTCATCCTCCGTCAGACGGATGAACATGGCAACCCGATCGGCAAGCCCTACGTTGCTGTAGACACAGTTAACGCTGGCATCGGCGACTTGGTGCTCACAGCGCACGGTTCCAGCGCACGCCAAACCACAATCACTGATAAACGCCCGGTCGATGCGGTGATCATGGCCATGATCGACAGTTTGGAAGTAGATGGAGAAATCACCTTCGAGAAAGGCTAATTCATATGCCAGCAATCGATAAAGATCTACAATCCATTCAGGAGGCCAGGGATCTTTCAGGGCAGGCTTTTGCAGCCTGGAAGGAATGGTCTACAGCGACTCAAGAACAGGTCGATCGTGTTTGCGCGGCAATGGCGACCGCTGCCCTCGACGCTTCTGAACGATTGGGCATTCTGGCACATGAAGAAACCGGGTATGGTGTGCCGGAGCACAAGCGCCTTAAAAACGAGTTTGCCTCCAAAAACGTTTGGGAAAGCATCAAAGACCTGAAAACAGTTGGCGTGATCAGGCATGATGTCGACCACAAACTCTATGAGATCGCCTGGCCGGTCGGCGTGATCGCCGGGTTGACCCCGAGCACCAACCCGACCTCAACGGTTATGTATAAAATTTTAGTGGCAATCAAAGCCCGCAATGCAATCGTCATTGCACCCCACCCCGCAGCAGCAAAATGCTGCTACGAAACAACCCGCATAATGGCTCAAGCCGCGATTGAAAACGGTGCGCCTGAAGGCTTGATCAGTTGTATGCAGCATATCAGCCTGGAAGGCACCCAGGCACTGATGCACCATAAATACGTAGCACTGATATTGGCAACCGGCGGCACCCCAATGGTGCGCGCCGCCCATTCCACCGGTAAACCAGCCATTGGTGTTGGACCCGGAAACGTCCCAGCATATGTGGACCGCTCTGCAGATATCGAAAAAGCAGCCAGGTTTATCACAGCCAGCAAAGCCTTTGATTGCTCAACGATTTGTGCCACTGAACAATCGGTGGTGGCTGATGCACCCATCGCAGCCCAACTGCGCAGTTTAATGGAACGCGAAGGCGCATATTTCACAGATCCACAGCAAACGGATCTCTTGCGCAATCTCCTGTTTTATCCGGATGGCAGCATGAACACTGCGGTTGTTGGGAAACCGGCTGAATATGTGGCTGGCATGGCAGGGTTTGAGATAACCAAGGGTACCAGGATCTTGGTGACACCTATTAAAAAGACCGGCAAAGAAGAACCGCTCTCAAGGGAAAAGCTCACCACTGTCCTCGGATGGTACGAAGAAGAAGGTTGGGAAGCCGGATGCGAACGTTGCATCGAACTCATTCAATTCGGCGGCCGGGGCCACAGCCTGATCATTCATGCGACGGATGAAGATGTCATCATGGCATTTGGCTTAGAAAAACCTGTTTTCCGCATCGCAGTGAATACCATGGGCACACTGGGTGCCATTGGCTTAACAACGGGCGTTATGCCATCGTTAACATTAGGCGCGGGAGGCGTGGGCGGCTCAATTACGGGTGACAATGTCACAACCACGCACCTGATGAACATCAAACGCCTTGCTTATGAAATATCTCCCCCACCTGCAGCAGCAATGGTTCCTGGGCAGCTAAAACCCGGGCCTTCACCTCAAGAAATTGAGAAGGCTGTTCGCAGTGTGGTTGAAGATTTATTGAGACTCTAGTAAAACATTGTTATTTAACGAAAGGATAACAAAATGGCTGTAGACACAAAATTAATTGCATTAGGGATGATCGAAACAAAAGGGCTGGTTGGCGCAATCGAAGCAGCCGACGCAATGGTCAAATCCGCAAACGTGGTTTTGATCGGCTCTGAATATGTCGGCGGCGGATTCGTGACCGTCATGTGCCGCGGCGATGTCGGTGCAGTCAAGGCTGCAACGGATGCAGGCGCTGCTGCTGCAAAACGCGTCGGCGAACTGGTTTCCGTCCATGTCATCCCAAGACCGCACGAAGATGTGGAAATGATCCTGCCGAAGAGCGAAAAGGGTGCCTTCGTAAAAGAGAGTAAATAAGGCCGGGTTTGTCTTTGACGGAATCGAGATCAAACCACAAATGGTCTGAGCCTGCACAGCTGCTTGAAAAGGCACAACAAGTTATATCACTGAGCGACAGTACCCCACACGCCGTTGATGATTTGCCCTCCAATGGCAGCTTTAAAGTTGGGGTGGACCTTGGCACAGCCTATACGGTGATGGTTGTGTTGAATGAAAAAGGCGAACCCATCGTCGGCGAATATCAATTCACTCAGATTGTGCGGGATGGTTTGGTGGTTGATTTCATCGGGGCTGTAGACCTCTTACGGGCGATGAAGCAGCGGTTGCAAGCGAAACTTGGGAGAACATTATCCCATGCCGCCAGTGGGTATCCACCTGGCGTCCCGCAGGCAGAGCGTGCCGCAACAGCCCATGTGATCGAAGCAGCAGGGATGGCATGCCAGGGTTTGATCGATGAACCGACCGCCGCAAATAATGTTCTGCGTATACAGGATGGCGTCATCGTCGACATTGGCGGCGGCACAACAGGCATTGCGATTTTTGAAAATGGCGAGGTCGTTTACACAGCAGATGAAGCTACAGGCGGCACGCACCTCTCCCTGGTGATCGCCGGGGCGAACGACATTTCGTTCGAAGAAGCAGAAGCACTGAAGAAAGACCCTGCTGAGCAGTCTCGACTCTTTCCGATTGTGCGGCTGGTGATGGAGAAAATGGGAACAATAGTGGAAAAGCACATTCGTGGCAGCGGTGCCAGGTCAATCATCTTAGTTGGCGGCACACCCCTCTTCCCGGGCATCTCGGAGGTTATTTCAGAGATCACAAGCCTGCCCACCCGGGTTCCCAGCAATCCGCTGTTCATCACCCCGCTCGGGATCGCCATGCATGACTGGATGAATTAGAAAATAAGGAGAAAATATGGCAGAAGACTTCTCATTACGATGTTATTGTTTTATTGACCGTATGCAAGCCCAATATTCTGCTTTCATCGGCACGGTGACCCAGGGTGACCTGCCGGTGGAAGGGATGGCGTCGCTCTATGTTGAAATGGCGCCAGGCAATGAAGTGTTCCGGGTGGTAGATATTGCCGTCAAAGCCACTGAGGCTAAACCGGGCGCGCAGATTGTCGAACGCGAATTTGGTATGTTTGAGGTGCATTCGCTCAACCAGGCGGCGGTCAAAGAAGCCGGACGTGTCGTGTTGGAAAGGCTTGGACTCAAGGTAGAAGACCGCATCAAACCCCAGGTGGTTTCGACCCAGGTCATCACCAATGTTGATTCCTATCAGGCACAGCTTCTCAACCGGTTCCGCAAGGGCAGCATCCTCGTCCCGGGCGAAACATTATTGGTGCTCGAATGTGCCCCGGCGGCTTATATCAATTACGCATGCAACGAGGCTGAAAAGAAAGCGTCCATCAAGATCATTCACGTTTCTTCCGTTGGCAGATTCGGCAGGATGTGGCTTTCTGGAAGCGAAGCAGAGATCAATACCGCAAAAAATGCTGCGATCAGTGCATTAGAAGAACTGGAAGGCATTCCCGGATAATAATCTGGGGAAGAATGATAAGGAGCAATTTATGGCCAAGAAATTTTATACTGAGCGCGACATTGAAGATATGGCAGCGGGCGGCAAGTATACGCTCACCGTGGGTGAAGATGTTGTGTTGACGGAGCTCGCATTTGAAAAGGCTGAACGGCTGGGTGTCAAATTGATCCAACCTCATCAGCATCCACCTTCAGCACCTATCCGTCCCTATTTGTCTGAACCCGTCAAATCCGCAGCAAACAGCGCACCTATAACTGACAAAGCTTCAGATGATGAGCTCCTCAGGCAGCGCATTCGTTCAGCCGTTAAAGCAAAATTGGGTGATCAGATTGATGACAAATTATTAGATACCATCATCACCCGTGTGCTTAACAACGTAAGAATGAGCTAACCCATGCTTTTTGGACGTGTTCACGGTACAGCCGTGTGTACTGTCAAATACCCCGGTGTTGAGGGCATTAAATTGCTGATTGTACAACCCCTCAATAAGCAGCTTGAGCCTGTTGGCGAGCTGCAAGTGGCTGCTGATGTGGTGCAAGCTGGGGTTGGTGACCTGTGTGTGATGGTCAGGTCGCGTGAGGCAGCCCTTGCCATGCCGGAGATCACTTTTGTGCCAGTTGATTTAGCCCTTGTAGGCATTGTGGATGAACTGGATGTGCGCCCCCATGGTGATTTTGATTACAAGTTACGCCCCGGCGAAAACCGGTTTACCTAATCGGAGTTGTAAATGATTCTTGGGAAAGTTGTCGGCACAGTCGTTACGACCATCAGTCACCCCCACTTTGACAACCGCCGTCTGCTGGTTGTTCAGCCAATGGTGACTGAAGAGGATGATGACGACGCAGACTTCATCGCTGTAGATCACACACATGCAGGGATTGGCGACACTGTCCTCGTCAACCGGGAGGGCAATGGGGCACGCCAAGTGTTAAACCTGCCTGATGGGTGCATCATTTCCGTGATCGTTGGCATTGTGGACCGTGTGGATATTCAGGGTTAACCAATTTGCGTTTAGGGGGAAACAGAACACCATCCTTCACTTTTAAATCATTAAGTTCTCTTTGCAGGGATAGTTCCGAATATCTGTGCGATTAGTCTGGATTAAATACCTAAGAGATCCCACAGGCGAGATAATCATTCGTAACTATGTCAATGGTTTAGGTTGGATTTTTCTATTCAGCTCTCAATCGTATCGGCATATTCTTCTGGAACAGGATGCCGGCCCAGCCAGACCACCTTACGGAAGTCATCCGGATCGGTGTTGCCCTCGGAATTGATCAACAACACTTCGGAGTGGCGGTCTAACCCAAGTTTATCTCGCAAGGGTTCGTATTCAGGTCGCTGCATGATGAACATCAATGCGCCGAGGGTCGCTGCACCCGATTCACCTGAAACAACAAACGGATCACCAGACAGTGGAACGCCATACACCCTCATCCCTTTTGCAGCGACATAATCGGGGCACTTGATGAACACATCTGTTGTGTCCCAAAGCGCTTTCCATGCTTGTGGGTTAGGGTCGCCGCACGCCAAGCCAGCCATGATCGTATCCAGATCGCCCTCAAAATGATGCGGATCGCCATCCCCAATTTCAGCCGAAAGATATAAACAAGCCGCCTTATCCGGCTCAACGATCACCGTTCGCGGACGTTCTGCGCCGAAAAGCTGGGCATAGAAGCCCAATGTGGCTGCCGCCAAAGAACCCACACCAGCCTGCACAAAGATATGACTGGGCTTGATGATCCCCTGCGCGGCAAGCTGTTGCTGCGTCTCAGAGAACATTGTGGTGTAGCCCTGCATCACCCAGCGCGGCACATCCTCATACCCAGGCCAGGAGGTATCGGAGATGATCTGCCAGCCATTCTTCTCTGCATCTACCTTGATCTGATCTACAGCGTCATCATAGGTGCCTTTAACCACAACAACTTCTGCGCCGTCTCTTTCGATCGCCCTGATCCGCGCCTGTGAAGTGTTTTGATGAACATAGATCAGCGCACGAAAGCCAAGCTGTGAAGCAGACCAGGCCACACCCCGGCCATGATTGCCGTCTGTAGCCGCAGCAAAGGTCACCTCCCCTAATTTCTCCTTCGCCCTTTGCAGCCCATCTTCTGAGAATATGTCAATGGAGTCATCTGCCAGGGTCTGCTTGAGATAGCGATAGATCGCATAAGACCCGCCTAATACCTTAAATGAATTCAAACTCAGACGCGAGGACTCGTCTTTAACCCAGATCCCACCCAACCCAAGCATGGTTGCCAGGTTGGGCAAACCTTTCAGCGGACTGATGTGATAATCAGGGATCTGACGATGAAAGGCACGTGTCTGCTGGAAAATATTTTTAGGGAAGAGTCCCTCAACAGCCTGACTTTTCTCTATTGAACGAGCTCGATCGTTTGCAATCCATGTAATTGGGGGTGGGGTAACTATTTTTTCCTCCTTATATAATCATTCCAGGCAAATGATACCATACAACTTCACTGAATTCTTGCTTATGTTCACATTTAAAAACATTGGTTTCTCAAAAAACCCAAGGTTGAAGTGCGCATAGAATCCTTAAATTATTAACACACTGCCCGGTCAATGACCGGGCAGTGAAAATCATTCGCGTTAATGTTAGGCATTAAATGAAGATAACGCCATTAGACTCATCAGAATCTGCCAGCATGCTCGCCACACCGACCACTTCGATCCCATCAATCAACTCTTCACGTTTGATGCCCATCAAATCCATTGACATTTGGCAGGCTTGAATGCGCACACCATTGTCAATTGCGGTTTGTAGCATTTCGGGCAAAGAATCCACGTTCTTCTTCTTCATAATGCTCTTGATCATCGCCGTGCCCATCCCGGCCATATGCATCTGTGAAAGCTTGGCTTTTTGGGTGCCGCGCGGCAACATCCAGCCGAACATCCTCTCAACCAGGTTCTTTTTTACCTTCACAGGTTCATTCTTACGCAGCAGATTCAACCCCCAAAAAGTGAAAAACATCGATGCTTTGTGGCCTGAGGCAATCACACCGTTGGCGATGATGCATCCCGCGATGGCTTTATCCAGATCGCCCGAGAAGATCACCATGGTTTTATTTTTTCCCATCGTCCCGCTTGCAGCGTCTTCCTTAGGGGCACCCTTCTGAATTCGGGCAACGATAACACCTTTTTCTGTATCCAGCGATAACAATCGGTTACCTGTGGATTGCGCCCAGGCTTCAACATCACTGGTGAAGCCATAATCCGTGGCTTTCACGGTGACAATATCACCCTCATTCACTTCCTTGATCTGGTTATAAAGTTTGAGGATTGGCCCAGGGCATTGTAAACCGCAAGCATCCACTGTCACTTCGGCAGCAATGCTGTTCGAATAAGGCGGGATCTCCGTAATCTCTTCACGGCTTGAGATGGTCACATGCTCAAACACATCGAAGTTGGATTGGCGCCCGATGGCGTGTGAATAGGTCTTATAGCCGCCGGTCAGGTTATAGGCATCATAACCCAGTTGATTGAGCGCCCGCGCAGCAAAATAGGATCGCTGGCCTGTCTGGCAATACACCAGCACAGGGCGATCTTTGGGGATTTCGTTCAGATGTTGACGGATTTCTTGCAACGATATATTGACCGAACCATCAATCATACCCAAACCCAGTTCTTCGGCCAGCCTGACATCCACCAGGCTGATTTCATGCCGGTCAAGTTGATTGACCTTGTCCCAGGTCATCACCTTTGCATCACCTCGTAGCACATTCGCAGCCGTAAAACCGGCAATATTCACAGGATCACGTGATGAACTAAATGGTGGGGCATATGCCAGCTCCAGTTCCTCGAGGTCATATACCGTCATACCTGCTTGGATGGCTGTAGCAATCACATCAATCCGCTTTTCCACCCCCTCGACCCCGACGGCTTGTGCGCCGTAGATCTTACCTTCAGGGCTGAAGAGCAATTTGAGCGCCATCGGGGATGCGCCCGGGTAATATCCCGCGTGATTAGAGGCATGGATGATCACATTCTGGAAGGGCAGACCCGCAGCCTCAAGCTGACGGGTGTTCATCCCTACCGAGGCGACGGTCAAATCAAACACCTTCACCACCGAAGTGCCTACCACACCCTTGAACCGTGCATCCCGCCCAGCAATGTGATCTGCAACCACCCTTCCCTGCCGGCTGGCAGGACCTGCCAATGCCAATGCGGTCGGCTCACCGGTGATCAGGCTGGTTACTTCGGCGACATCGCCCACGGCATAGATATCAGGGTCGGAGGTCTGCATGTGTTCATTGGTCTTGATTGTGCCGCGCACGCCCAACGCCAAGTTAGCATCCTTTGCCAACTGATTCTCAGGTCGCACGCCGATCGAAAGGATCACCAATTGTGCGTCCACCTTGCGGTCGCTGCTCAGGCTGACCTGCAGCCAGCCAGGTTCCCCTTCAGCAATGGACTTCAGCCCATCTCCTAATGCAAGCCGGATCTTTTTGAAGATCAGATGCTGATGCACCAGCGATGCCATCTCATAATCAATGGGCGCCATCACCTGGTTGAGCATCTCAATCAAGGTCACCTGAACACCGCGGTGCTGCAGGTTCTCTGCAATTTCCAGCCCGATAAAACCACCGCCAACCACCACGGCACGCGCTGGTTTTTGATCATCCACAAAAGCCTTGATCCGGTCCATGTCTGGCAGATTACGCAGCGTAAACACACCAGGCAGATCCACACCAGGTAGGGGTGGAACGATCGGTCCAGCACCAGGGGAATGCACCAGCTTGTCATAGCTTTCCTCATAAACTTCACCGGTATCCAGTTTCTTGACAGTGACGGTCTTGGCATCACGATTGATCTTAGTCACCTCGTGCTTTACCCGCGAATCGATGTTGAGCATCGCTTTCAAGCTTTCAGGCGTAACAACCAATAACCGCTCACGATCCTGGATCACTTCACCAACGTGATAGGGCAAACCGCAGTTCGCAAATGAAATGTACGGCCCGCGCTCCAGCATCACAATTTCAGCTTGCTCATCCATCCGCCGTAAACGTGCCGCCGTACTGGCACCACCCGCCACACCACCAACAATTACTACTTTCATCCTCAAAACTCCTATTAGTCACCGAAAGAAAAATTACGCGATTGCAAGTTCTCTACAGAAAATTACTGACCAATTGTACCCCTTTAATCTACTATCAACATCAACCCAAATATCATGATTAAACAATCCCTTTAAACAAATCTGGGCCCAGAACGGGCCCTTGTTTGCCGAATCTACCTTTTACAACCTTTTGTTTAATTTCTCAGTACTATCCTATCTTTCAGCCATATTGCGATGATGTGCAAATCGGTGATGCAACCGGTGATTAATTCGGCAGAGCCGGGGTCTGAGAAAATCTATCCGCTGCTCAAGCCGGTGTCTTTCATGCAGCAATTCACGGGTTGTGACTCTTGGCCTACGATCATAATGACGCTCACTAAATTCGTGAGTACCGTGCATGCTGTGGTGATGGCGATGTAATCTCGCTTTTCTACGACGATTTTCCCTTACACCTTCAAAACCAGGTGTTTGAAATCGGTTGGGGCGCTCCGTTGTGCCGGGGTGCATTCTCTCAGCCCCAATGTGTTTTGGTGTTCGCTCAAAACATTCACTATCTTTGGTGCCACGTTCATATCCCCTGCGATGTGGTCTCATGGGATTTTCTTTTCGGTAATTTTTATTTTTTTCTCTAAAGGTCATATACTCATTCTCCTTTGAACGTATATTTTTATTTGTAATTTACTGTGGACTTCCCAGTCCCTCGTTATTGACATCTGTCCATTACTTAGCGATTTCATTTCTACATCCTTACTCCTTTCCTTTAATCCTCTTCAAGCTCAAGCAAATGCTCGATGCTCTTCTGAGCTTTTACCAATTCATCTTGCCAGGTGCGCAATGCCTCCTCACCTGATTGCGTGAGGGAAAAAATCTTCCTGGGCGGCCCCTGACCTGCGTCAGTGTCCCAATCTGCCTGGATCCAATCCAATTCTTCCATCTGCTTCAACGTTCGGTATACAACGCTGGGATGGATTGGACGGATGCCGAGAGACTTCAGTGCATGATGTAAGGCATAGCCGTGTCGTGCGTGATGTTGGATCAAAATCAGCAGCGCAGGCTCAACCAGAGCAACCGTCAATGGCGTTCGCCGCTTTCTGCGATGACCATCCTCATTGATCGCCCAACCTCGTTTATGTCTTGGCATATTACACCTTTCTATTCAAGATGATATCATTATCTCATACTATTCTATATTTGTCAATAGTATATTTATTAGAATAATATATGAAATAGACATGAAACCCAGAGGATATCCCGTATTGTCAATTATTTAGGTCGTATCTTAGGTATATAATTACATAATCCAAAATGAATTCATCCTTCAATCCCATGAACCGAAAGAAATTATTATTTAAATCTCTGGAAAATAAAAAAACCATCAATTTCATCATCTTGGTGGCTTCTATACTGATCGTTATTCTCATTTACCTCTATTTTGATCTATCCGGTGTCCAAAGCTACATCAGAAACCACCGACCACAGGCTGCCCTCATAAGTATTTTTACATATATCCTTATCGGATTCACGTTCATCCCTGCAATCCCCCTGACACTGTTTCTGGCTGTTTTAT
This sequence comes from Anaerolineaceae bacterium, assembly GCA_016841365.1. Lineage (GTDB taxonomy): Bacteria > Chloroflexota > Anaerolineae > Anaerolineales > Anaerolineaceae > Brevifilum. The sequence goes on along the minus strand of JAENZI010000001.1, from coordinate 110,928 downwards.
TAACCCCGCTCCAAGCGGCTCTCCTCGCCACCATCGGCAATACCCTCGCCGCGCTCATCCATTACAAAATCGGGCAAACAATGGGCGATGTGTTTGATTTTAAAGAAAAAAAGAGCCGCCTGCCCTTCGGACTTGGAAATCTCCCCCTCTCCTCCCCCCTCTTATTGATCGCATGCCGATACATCCCCTTTGGCAAACGCGGCTTCAGCTATGTGTGCGGCACTTACCAGGTTGATTTTAACTGCTACCTGTGGACCACGCTGCTCGTGTATGGTATTGACTCATTTATCCTGGCATTCTTTGGTGCGAGCTTAAGCCAGCTCATATTCAGTTGATCACCATCCATAACCAGGATACTGATCGTCTTCCGATCTTCTGGGGTGTTCTTTCCTGTAAATAAAAATGAATAGCATTGCCGGGGGCAAGACCGGCAGCCAGACGATCCAAAAATCAACCAGAATACGTCCGCTCAGAAAGTAATACACCATTTCTCGCGACACCAGCGCAGTGATCGCCACGATCGGACCGCCCAACTCCCAACGCCAACCCGCCGCCACACCCAGTACCGCTGCAAACCACAAACCAAACAAAACCCAGTAGAAGCCGGTCAGATCGCTTGTGTCAGCCAACAAAATGGAAATCAACAATACCACGGCAAACAGCAATGCCAGAATACTCCACACCCTGGCAACCCAGCGCAGCAAGCCGATCCTTCTCCTTGATTTTTGTAATGTTTGCATAGTAATCCTTTCAGCAATATGTAAGGGTGATCCATTGATTTTCACTTATTCGCGTTGTGCATTCCGGTTGCGAACGCACCCGACCTATCCTCTAACCCTAACGCCATTGGATCCTCCTGGTGATCCTCGTCATACCAGGTGAGCTTGACCGTCATCTGATGGCGTGTGCCCTTAGCGGGTTTCTGCTTCTTACTCACTTTGACCGTCATCCGCATGTGGCGCGGCATCTCGAGCACCAGGTCTTCCGGCGTCTGGCGCAGCACAACCTGCCCCTCACCGATCTTTTGCCCCAATTGCCCCAAGAATTCACTCACTTCCGCTTGTGACATGCGTGCCTTGTGCCTAAATAATTTTGTTTTCTTTTTCGCCATGAAGATCTCCTTTCTAAGATGTCAGTGTCACACAAATATCATTTTCAACCCTGTTCCTATCATACCATGTCCCAAGCCCGTCCAAGCTTGATCACAGCGCCTCGATCAAGTTAAAAACCAATCATTGCTGATTGAAATACTGATTAATATGATATATAATATCTGATATATCCAAATATAAGTGATCGGAAATCAAATGAATAAATTAAGATTGGTCGGCTTATTGTTGGTTGGGGTGCTGCTATTAACCGCATGCGCTGGCGGGATGGCAGACACATCTGAAGGCGGTTTTGACTTCACTGAAGATGATGCTGCTGCTCAGGATGATAGTGAAGGCATGGAATTCAGCGAAGAAGAAGCCTCAGAGCCTGGTGGTGAAGAGGGAATGGTTTTTTCTGAAGATGAGGTATCACCACAGGAATCTGAACCTGGTTTTGATTTTACGGAGGAAGAGGATGACTCAGAAGCGGATGAAGAAATTCCTGACGAAGATCCCGAGGACAACCCTGCAGAAGATCCTGATGCGCCAGACACAATCTTCCCACCAGAAGGAACTTCAAACTGGATGATCAATCACGATGAAGGGACAATCACCTGTCCAAATATCTCAATGCCTTTTGAGGCATCACCGCCAGAACAAGTCACGATAACACTTGGCGCAGAAGCGGCATCCTTGATCGTACAGGGCATGGGAGAAGCACCTGAGATATTCTTCTTTCTCTTAAATTCAGGGCCAGGCGGATCGTTCTATGATGGCTATTACACCCCACCAGGGTCGGGCGTTGAAATCCACTACGAAATTGTCTTTACGAATATCTCTGATCCGTCTACCGCAGATTTTTTGATGGGAAATATCACATCTGAAGAACAAGGTTGCAAAGTCAGCCGCAGTTTTGGCGGTGAGCGGGTTGATTGAGAATCGAACAACATTGATCTAACACAGGTTAAGCAATTTCCATTGCCGATCCCTAAAAATCGAAAACTACCTGTTCACGCGCCCTTATGTTACACTTTAATGCATGAAAAAGCAAAACAAAGCGATCCTTTTAACCTTAATCCTAACGCTGATCCTGTCCGCCTGCACGATGCTTGGTGCCCCAGAAAGCCAACCGCAAGCGCCATCTTCAACGCCCACCCTTCCCCCTGCGCCCACCGCAACCCTCACCCCAACGCCCACGCCAACCCCCACCAAAACGCCAGAAAACCTGGTGAATGATGGTGAAGTTGCCCTGTTCGTTGGCGATTACGAGACCGCCTACGAGATATTCCAATCCACCCTTGCTCAGACCAATGATCCACTGGTGATGGCTGCCAGCCAATTGGGGATGGGTCAGGCGCTTTACGAACAAGAAGCCTACGGACTGGCCCGTGATCACTTTGAACAGGCTGCGGCTGCAGAGGACCCAGTGATAGCTGCCCGCGCCCAGTATATGCTGGGCAAAACCTACACCCGTCTTGAACGCTATTCCGAAGCCATCCAAGCTTATGACGCCTACCTGACGCTGCGCCCCAATTTGCTCGATTCGCACGTGCATGAACTGCGCGGTGACCTGCTCACCACTATGGGCGACCCGGCACAGGCGGTCACCGCTTACGAAGAAGCCGCGCTTGCTGAACCCTCCGGCGGCACGACCGCCCTCGAAGTCAAAGTTGCCGTCGCCTATCAGCAATCCGGCCAACAGGACACTGCTTTGCGGCTTTATCAGGACATCCTGGTATCTGCCGATAATGACTATACGAAGGCAGAAATGGACTTGCGGATCGGGCGCATCTACCTCGAACGCGAACAGCCCGAAGAGGCTTATGCCTACTTCCAGGATGCCGCCACCAACTACCCCTTCACCTATGACGCCTATTCCGCACTGGTGACCCTGGTTGAAGCCGGGGTCGAAGTCAACGAATACCAGCGCGGGTTGATCAATTATTATGTTGGCAATCATGCCCTGGCGATCGAAGCTTTTGACCGCTACCTGGCATCTGGTGCAGAAATTGCCGCCGACGCCGCCATCTACTTTAAAGCACTCGCCACCCGCGCGCTGGATAGCGCCGATCGTGAGGTGCAATTTGAGGCTGCGATCGCCCTGTGGGAGCAATTGATCCTCGATTATCCCACCAGCACCTATTTCATTGATGCCTGGGAAGATATCGAATATACCCTGTGGGCTTACCTGGGAGAACCGGAACGGGCAGCAGAATTCGCTCTGACCTTTCCGGCACAACGCCCGGAAAATCCCGAGTCACCGAATTTCCTCTTTTTAGCAGGCCGCTCGTTTGAACGCGCCGGGATGCTCGTTGAGGCAGCCGAAACCTGGGCACGCATTGCACAGGAATACCCCGCATCCGAAGGTGCTTTCCGCGGTGCCTATTTTGCCGGGATCGCCATGGTCAGGCTGGGGGATTGGACGACGGCGCAATCATACTTCTCCCGAGCGCTGGTTTTAGCCAGTGAGACGGAGCAAACAGCAGCCGCCTACCTGTGGATTGGCAAATGTCAGGAAGCGCTGGGTGACATCAGCACCGCCCTCGACACATGGAAACAAGCGCAAACCGCAGACCCTTTCGGCCACTACAGCATCCGGGCTGAGGACCTGCTGATCGGTCAGGGTGTGCTCACACCTCCATCATCCTACACATTAGACCCGGACCTGACACCTTACCGGATGGAAGCCGAAACCTGGCTGCGCACAACTTTCAACCTGGCACCGGATATCAACCTCGAGAGCCCGGGGTTGCTGGTCAACGATCCCCGCTACCAGCGCGGGCTGGAATATTGGGCATTAGGGGATTACCCCGCTGCAAAATCTGAGTTTGAATCACTGCGGCTTGAACTGGCATCAGACCCTGCACAAACCTTTAGGCTGATCCCTGCCCTGGTTGACATTGGGCTGTACCGCTCCGCCCTGATCGCCAGCACAGAACTGCTCAAGATGGCGAGTTTAGAAGGCGCAGCCACCCTGGATGCACCAGAGTTCTTCTCCCGTGTCCGTTTCGGAGCCTATTACCTCGACTGGCTGCTGCCTGTTGCCGAATCCGAATCGCTATCCCCCCTGCTGATGCTGGCGTTAATTCGGCAAGAAAGCACCTACGAGGGCTTTATCAGCTCCGGTGCCGGCGCTCGCGGACTGATGCAGATCATCCCCTCCACTGGCACCCAACTGGCAAACGAGATGGCATGGCCCGAAAATTACACCGATGCGGACCTCAACCGTCCTTACGTGAGCCTGGTGTTCGGCGCTAATTACCTGCGTAAACAGCTCAATTACTTCAATGGTGATCTATTCGCCATGCTGGCAGCCTACAATGGCGGCCCGGGCAATACCATCGCCTGGAAAGAGCTGACCCCCACTGACGACCCGGACCTGTTCCTGGAGGTCGTACGCATTGAGGAAACACGCCTTTACATCAAGCTGATCAACGAGATCCATTACGTGTATAAGTGGCTGTATGGCGAGCTCGTGAACTAAAATTATGTCTTTTTCTGCATTACTTCTTAATTAAAACAGAAATAGGTTGACCAAAAGTAGGCCAACCCATTTTCTTATTTAAATCAATAACCGATTACAGCAACAAGCGCATCGGCTCCTCAAGATAATTCGCCAGCACCTGCATGAATTCGGCGGCTTCTGCGCCATCGGTCACACGGTGATCAGCCGAAATGGTGGCTTTCATCCGTGAGCCGACCTTCAACTCGCCGCCTTCAACCACAGGCACCTTCTGCACCACACCAACTGCCAAAATGGCAGCCTCAGGTGGATTGATGATGGCAGCAAAGTCGTCAATCTCAAACATACCCAGGTTGCTGATCGAGAATGTCGATCCCTGGATATCCTCGTTTTTCACCTTGCCATCTCGCGCCCGCCCGGCCATCTCGCGCACCTCTCGAGCGATCAGGCGCAGGGGTTTTTGGTCAGCATCACTGACCACCACCGTCATCAAGCCGCCTTCCACAGCCACAGCCACCCCAATATTCACATGACCATGCCGGCGGATGTGCTTTTCATCCTCAATCGAAGCATTCAGGTTGGGATATTGGCGCAGGGCTAAAGCAACTGCCTTGATGATGAAATCATTTACCGAGAGCTTATCCGACTCGGGCAAAAGCTGATTGAGTTCTTTGCGAAGTGACATCAACGCACCGGTGCGGTAGCTGCGCGTCAGATAAAAGTGCGGGAAGTTCTGATTGGAATCCTGCATGCGGCGGCCAATCGCCTGCCGCAAACGGCTCATTTCGAGCACCTCATCTTCGGGCACTTCACTGGGGGCAAAACCTGCGACGGTTTGCAGCGCCTTACCAACAGCTTCTGCTTCTTCTTCCCGGCCTTCTTCTCGCATGGTCTCAAGGTACTCTTCAATATCCTGTTTAACGATCCGCCCGCGCGGGCCGCTGCCCTCCACCTTCTTCAAGTTGACGTCTTTATCTTCAGCTATACGGCGTGCCAACGGCGAAGATCGCACACCACCCGCAGGCGTCACCCCTGATTCTTCCTCTTTTTCTGCAGGTTCAGCAGGCTCGGATTCCTTCTTAGCCTTCGCTTCGGGTTCTTCTTTTGAACCTTTTTCTTCCTTAGCGCTTTCGGCCTTCTTCTTTTTTGGTTTTCCGCCAGCCGCGGAAACCAGGGACTCGATTTCATCCTCAGAGGGTTCTTCACCATCATTTGCGATCACAGCAATCGGGGCGTTTACGGGCAGGGTCGTTTCCTCTTCCACAACATGCCTGAACATCACACCGCCATGTGTGGATTCAACCTCGACCGTTGCTTTATCGGTTTCGATCTCGGCGATCACATCGCCTTTATTTACCGATTCACCTTCGGCTTTCACCCAGCGCACCAGGGTTCCTTCAGCCATATCAAAGCCCAATTTGGGCATTGTCACCAACTCAGCCATAGACAACCTCCTTCGCAGCATGATAAATATCTTCGGTCTGCGGTAGTGCCATCTGCTCAAGATCAGCATTATATGGTAGGGGCACTTCCGCCTGCGCCACACGTTTCACCGGCGCATCCACATAATCAAATGCCAACTCATAAATCCGGGCAGCAACTTCAGAGCCTACCCCGTAAGAACGCCAACCTTCTTCGGCAACCACAGCTCGGTTGGTGCGTTTGAAAGACTTAATCACCGGCCCCATATCCAGCGGACGCAAGGAGCGCAAGTCTACCACTTCTGCCTCGATGCCATCTTCAGCCAGCATGTCAGCTGCCTCAAGTGCTGCCTGCACCATTTTGGAATAAGCGATAATGGTCACATCATCGCCTTCTCGCTGCACCTTGGATTTACCCAGTTCTTCCAGCACATCCTCCCCCTCGGGCACTTCACCACGGGTCTGATACAGCGTCGCGTTTTCGATGAACAACACCGGGTCATCACTGCGGATGGCACTCTTCAGCAGCCCTTTGGCGTCTGCAGGTGTGCCTGGTGAGACAACTTTCAATCCCGGGAAATGCGCAAAGATGGCATCCGGCGTTTGGGAGTGGGTTGCGGCTAACTGGCGTCCGCCGCCGCTGGTGGTGCGGATCACAAGCGGCAGTTTGAATTGCCCGCCAAACATATAATGCAATTTGGCAGCCTCGTTGACGATATGATCCATTGCCACAAAAGCGAAGTTGATGGTCATCAATTCTGCAACCGGGCGGAGGCCAGTCATCGCCGCGCCTATGGCGCTGCCAATGATGGCTGCTTCAGCAATGGGTGTATCGCGCACGCGCTTTTCGCCAAAATGATCCAGAAAACCTTTTGTGACGGCATAGGTACCGCCCCACACGCCAACCTCTTCACCCTGGATGAAGACGGTTTCATCGCGTTCCATCTCTTCCCAGAGCGCTCTTGATATTGCTTCTCGCATGGTCATCCGTGCCATTTTAGTTCTCCTCGCTTTCCTGTGCCATTTCATAACCACGGTATTCGATGGGTGTGGGCTCAACATAGATATTGTCAAACAGCGTATCCGGTGCCGGGTTTGGACTGGACTCGGCAAAATTCACAGCTTCCTCAACAATTGCTTCCGCTTCCTGATCCTGTTCATCAAGCTCAGCATCCGTGGCAATCTTTTCATCGATGAGATACTTACGGAAGACACCGATCGGATCTTCGTCCTCCCACTTTTTGACTTCGTCCTTTTCGCGATATCGTTCTGGGTCGCCCATAGAGTGGCCGCGATAGCGGTAGGTCATAATTTCTAATAAATAAGGGCCGCCCTCTTTCCGGATCTGGTCCATGACTTTCGAAACCTTCTCCCGCACGTTCATCAGGTCCATGCCGTCAATTTGATCGTTGGGCATACCATACCCTTCCGCCTTTTGTCGGATGTCGGAAACGGCTGAAGCACGCTTGACTGCAGTACCCATGCCGTACTGGTTATTTTCACAGACCCACAAGACCGGCAGATTCCAAACCTTGCTCAGGTTCAAGCCTTCGTGGAAGAACCCTATGTTGGTTGCGCCATCGCCGAACATGCAGATGGTAATGGCATCCTCATTGCCCTGGTACACATCCCCAAGCGCTAAGCCGGCAGCAATCGGAATGTGTGCGCCCACAATCGCGTGACCACCCCAGAAATTAAGCTCGGTATCTGCCATATGCATTGAGCCGCCCTTACCCTTCGAACAGCCATCGGCTTTGCCAAGCAGCTCTGCCATCACAATTTTCGGCTCTATACCGGCGCTGATCGCCCAGCCGTGATCCCGATAGGCTGTGATGATGCGGTCCTTGGGTTGACGGACGGAAGAAATGCCTGTGCAGACCGCTTCCTGCCCGATATATAAGTGCAAAAATCCGCCGATCTTGCCTTGCTGATATAGTTCAGCGGCACTTTCTTCCAGCCGGCGGATAATGACCATTTCCTGATAAAGTTTTAGATGTTCATTTTTGTCCATACGCAAAATTCCTCCATGGATAAAACGGGGTTTATACGAATAATTTAATCATCCAACAATTTTTATTTAATACAATCAAAGTATACCAGCATTGTCCTAACCTGATGCGAAATTGTCCACATTAATTACTTTTTAGGACGCAAATATTAGACGTATTGATACAAAAAACCCCCAGCGAAATCTCGTTGGGGGTCTGTGATTTTTGCTAATCTGATCAGTCGTTATTGATCTTTGCCTGCGCAGCAGCCAATCGGGCTACCGGCACGCGGAAAGGTGAACAGCTAACGTAGTTGTTGCCAACCAGGTGGCAGAACTCAATCGAGCTGGGCTCACCACCGTGCTCGCCGCAGATACCTACCTCGAGGTCGGGGCGCACTTTGCGTCCTTCGCTGACGGCAAGATCCATCAAGCGGCCGACGCCTTTGCGATCCAGCACCTGGAACGGGTTCTGGGGCAGAATGCCTTCATCAACGTAGTTGATCAGGAAGTTGCGCTCAGCATCATCCCGGCTGTAGCCGAATGCCATCTGGGTCAGGTCGTTTGTGCCAAATGAGAAGAATTCAGCCACTTCAGCGATCTCACCTGCCGTCAATGCAGCTCGGGGGATCTCGATCATCGTGCCGAATTTATAATCAAATTGGACACCTTTTTCTTCCATCACCTTTTTGGCAATCGCTTCAAGTTCAGGTTGAACGTGCTTAAGCTCGTTGATATGCCCGGTCAGGGGGATCATGATCTCAGGCTTGGCATTGATACCATTATTGGTAGCATCGCTGGCAGCCTCAAAGATCGCCCGCACCTGCATGCGCATGATGTCGGGGTAAACAATGCCCAGGCGGATGCCGCGCAGCCCCATCATGGGGTTGCTCTCATGCAGTTTGTTGACAGCATCCAGCAGCATCTCTTTTTCTTCCAAACCATCGGTCTCGCCCTTGGTGCGCATCTCGGTCACATCGACCAGTAACTCTTCCTGTGAGGGTAAGAACTCGTGCAATGGTGGGTCGATCAGGCGGATGATCACAGGGTAGCCATCCATCGCCTCGAACAAACCATAGAAATCATCACGCTGATAGGGAAGCAGCTTTTCTAATGTGCTCTTATAAACTCTAACAGCCTTTGAGGACTCAAGTTTGGCTTTTGCTTCAGCAAGGTCTGCTTCAACTTCTGCTTGGGCTTCTTCACGCATGGTCTGACCGTCAATCTTGCCAGTTTTGATGAAGTTTTCCAGACGTTCAACGTTGTTGATCAATTTTTGGGCTTCTTCAGCGTTCAGGATCATATCCTGCACAAAAGGCAGCCGTTCTTCTTCGAAGAACATGTGCTCTGTTCGGCAAAGGCCAATGCCCTTGGCACCAAAGGTGCGTGCTCGTCGTGCATCCGCCGGGTAGTCGGCGTTAGCCCAAACCTGCAGCCGGGCGATATCATCTGCCCATGAGAGCAGGCTCATCAGTTCTTTCTGCTCTTCAAGATCAGGTGTGGTCAGTTCCAGCTTACCGACAAATGCCTCACCTGTCCCACCATCCAGTGAAATCCACTCACCTTCTTTGACAATGGTGTTACCGGCTCGCATCTGGCGTTTTTCAGCGTCAATCGCCATCATTGAAGCGCCAACTATACAGGGCACTCCAAATTGACGGGCAACCACGGCTGCGTGGGAGGTCGCACCGCCCTCGCTGGTCAGAATACCTTTGGCAGCCAGCATACCATGAACATCATCGGGCTTGGTGAAGGGGCGCACCATGATCACATCCTGGCCTTCTTCAACAGCCATGCGTTCTGCAGTGTCAGCGTCGAAGTAAACCTGGCCGACAGCAGCACCCGGGGAGGCGTTCACACCAGTAGCAAACAATTTTTTCTCATCGCGGGCTGCCTGAATAGTGTTTGCATCAAATTGCGGGTGCAGCATCTGGTTGACCTGTTCGGGCTCAACGCGCATGATTGCGGTTTCTTTGTCAATCAAGCCTTCATTCGCCATATCATAGGCAATGATGATTGATGCACGGGCTGTGCGTTTGCCGTTGCGGGTCTGGAGCATCCACAGTCTGCCGTTCTCAATGGTGAACTCGACGTCCTGCATGTCCTTGTAGTGCTTTTCGAGCCTCTGGGTAATTTCCATAAATTGCTCAAACACCTCAGGGGATTCTTCTTGCATTTCGCTGATCGGTTTGGTGTTGCGGATACCTGCCACAACATCCTCACCCTGGGCGTTCATCAGATATTCACCAAACAATTTCTTCTCGCCGGTGGCGGGGTTGCGGGTGAAGGCAACGCCTGTGCCAGAGTCCCAGCCCATGTTACCAAAGACCATCGTGACGATGTTGACGGCCGTTCCCAAATCGTCTGGGATATTGGCACGGCGGCGGTAGTCAATGGCGCGTTTAGCATTCCATGAATTAAAGACGGCTTTGGTCGCTAATTCCAATTGCTTGACGGGATCCTGCGGGAAGTCAAAGCCCATTTCTTTCTTGACAACAGCCTTGAATTTTCCGGTCAGTTCTTTCAGGTCATCTGCATCGAGATCCGTATCATTCTCAGCGCCTTTTTCCTCTTTAAAACTTTCCAACACACCTTCAAAAGCCTCGTCTGAGATTCCCAATACAACGGAACCAAACATCTGGATCAGCCGGCGGTAGGAGTCGTACACAAAGCGCTCGTTCTCGGTCAATTCAACCATACCTTCTGCGGTTTCATCGTTCAAACCAAGGTTGAGAACGGTATCCATCATGCCAGGCATGGACATTTTCGCGCCTGAACGACATGACACCAGCAGCGGATTGGATGGATCGCCAAATTTCTTGTCGGTTTGTGCTTCTACAGCCTTGAGTGCATCTAAAGCCTGATCCCACATCCCTTCGGGGAAAGATCGATCATCCTGATAAGCGATACAAGCTTCAGTGGTAATTGTAAATCCAGGGGGGACGGGGACGCCAATGCGTGACATCTCTGCCAGGTTTGCACCTTTTCCGCCGAGAAGGCCGCGTACGCTATCCCAATCGCCAGCGTATTCCTCGGCCTTATCAACTTCGTTGAATAAGTAAACCCATTTTTTTTCTGACATTCTGCCTCCTAATTAAGTTTCTAATGATTATTAAACGCGGGTCGCGTGTAATTGCTCTCAAGCAAATAATTCTACCACGCGCTGTTAAGATTCCCAAAAATTTAAGTGCCCGGGGGGTTAATAATTGGTTATCAATTAATCATACCGCAAAACGAAATCAGCGTGAGGGTTTGTATCATTTCACAAGATGTAAAGCCACACAATATTCACTATCAAGACCATCCAAAAGCACGTTCTGCCTTCAATAACAAAATTTACCCCAGGAGTCGTTATAATAATCTCAGGAGAAACCGTTATGGCCTTATTAATTGAAGAGATCACTCAAGAAGATCAAACGGCGATTTTATCTCATATCCGAGAGCTATGGGGGGATGATTTTATCGTGGTTCACGGTGATGCCTATCAGGTTGATGAGTTGGCAGGTCTGAAGGCAACTCTTAACAGTGACCTTGCCGGTTTTCTTCATTATGAAATAAAAGAAAACGAATGTGAAATCATCACACTTGCCAGTTTGCGCGAAGGAGTAGGTGTCGGAACAGCTTTAATTTCAGAACTTGAAGCCTTCGCTAAAGCCAACAACTGCAATCTGCTCAGCGTGATCACCACCAACGACAATTTACACGCCCTGGGGTTCTATCAACGGCGGGGGTTCCATCTGGCGGCTCTTTACCCCGGGCAAGTTGATCAATCCCGTAAGCTCAAACCCTCGATCCCGGAAATCGGGGATCATAAAATCCCTCTGCGAGATGAAATTCGGCTGGAAAAATGCCTGTCCTAAAAAATAATGACACCTACCATATTCAACATCGTCCGAGAAGATACCTCATCAGGATATTCCTTTTCACAGTTGTCCTGATGTTATTGATCCCTGCCTGTCAGCCAATCGCCACCGATACTCTGGCAACTCCAGCAAGCACGAAAACCGCTGATATCAAGCCCAATCCCACCCAATCTGCTTTGCCAGTATCCGATGGTCCTCTGCTGCTGCTTCAATCCGATGTGGACGCTTATCATTTCATAGACATCAAATCCAAAACCACCACACCGCTTATCTTTCCGGACGGAAATCCGCAAATCAATCTGCGCTCCAGCCTTTCGCCTGGTGGATTAAAGCTGCTGATTTCAGACAGTGCAGGTGGACTTTACATTTATTCACTCAAAACCGGGCAAACCCAGCCCCTGAACGACCTGCAACCCGATATTGACGCATTCTCACCTGAAGCGGCAGCCCAACAAACCGCTCAGGATGTGATCATGCACGATTATTCAGATGAAGGCTTGCTTCAGTCGATTGAGTCGGCGTTCAATGCCTCAATCACGAACATCCGCTGGCATGCCAGCGACCATCACCTGCTGTTGGTGAGCAGGGTTACCGAAGACAGCACCCACCTATCCCTCGGCGATATCGAGTCTGGGCAGACCACGCAGCTTGAAAATCTGCCCGGGCTGGTTGAGGATTACTGGCTTGCGCCAGATGGCGGAACGATCCTTCTGAAGAAGGGGTATGTCTTCGACCCTGGCGTTTGGCAGGATGACCGCTATTATCTGGTCAATCTCGATGACGGGACGACCGCCGCCATCCCACTGCCCACCACAATCCAAAAGCCTTCAATCTTCTGGTTCAGCAACGACTACATCGGAGTCATTCACCAGCGGGAACTCGTGGGCGGGCAAGATTTTTCGCTGATCACCAGGCAGGATTTAAAAACCACCCTTGTCGTGCCGGGGGATTTTACAGGTGTTTACGCCTTCAGTTCGCACATATTATCACTGCACAATGACCCACAGAATTTGAACACCACCCTGATGGTGCGTACGCCCAATGGACAGGTCGTCTCCTCACAGCAAATCGACGGCCGGTGCACAATGACTGCTTCCGTTGATGCGCATCGCATCCTTTTAAATTGTGAGCAGGACAGCATCCTGATTGAAGTCGCCGAGCTATCACAAACGCCATTCGGACTGCCGATTTTCATCTTTGCCCAATCCCCAAGCCGAGAGAGGGTTGTTCTTATAAACCGAAATGGCGATGCCACCTTGTTGAATGGCGCGCTGAAAAACCGCCAAGAGCTCAATCTCGCTGGAGACCCCCTTGAGATCCTCTGGCTGCCGGACTCATCGGGATTTTTATACCGCACAGCCAGGCACCTCTACCATCACGATCTCGCAACTGCTGTCAATCACCAGTTGCTAATGTCGGACTTCTTCGGTGATTACCGAAATCTAAATGCAGTCTGGATTCAACCCTGAGAAAAACAGGACAGCTCGCCGCAAGCAAACAGCCATCTCAAGGTATCTTGTTGACCTCCAGCGAGAGATCCCCTAATACCAAACAGATATTCCATGAAAAATCAGGCCTGATTCATTTGCGGCATATTGTATAATTATTAACAGGATAAAAATTTTGATGGATGTCCTTCAACCACCATTGGGGCAATTTAGCCCAGGACTGCACCTCAAACCTGAAAGGTAACTATGAAAATCGAATTCCCAGAAGGTCCAGCTGGAATTCACCCGCCAACGGCAGCGCTCGCCAGAATCTTAAGGCAAAAAGGTGTTTTGGACCCTGTAAGCGAAAAGCCCTATTCTGAAGCGATGCTGTTAGGGATTGGGGGCGGTCTTGACACAGGATATATCCTATTTCAATTCAAACACCTGCCAAACCCGATGCTCGTTTTGGGCTTTCGCAATCAGTGGAACAACACGCAGGTTTTTTTAGAAAATATTGCCGAACGGTTGATGCTTTCCGTTGACTTTTATGAATTTGAAGAATCAAACACCGCGCAAAACGCCCTCCAGGAAACACTCAAACAGGACAAATTAGCGATTGTTTGGGTCGATAAAGCGTTTTTACCCTATCACCATCTACCAGAATCAATGAAGGGTTTCATCAACCACCCCGTGACGGTTTATGCACGTGATGGGCGATTATGGCGCCTTTACATTGACGATATGAGCACACAACCGTTTATCGTTAGAGAAAAGACTTTCACGGCGGCCAGGGAGAACCTCAGCCAGAATAACTTCTTAACGATGGTATATCACGAATCAAATGACCTCACGCCGTTAGAACTGCGCGAGGCGATCATCCAGGGGATCCAGGATTGTGCTACACAGCTTACCCGCCCGCTGAAAACCATCGGTATCAGCAACCTCGAAACCTGGGCGCAACAATTGGTTGACCGTCAAAACCGCCTGGGGTGGCCACAATTATTTAAGGAGCAGAAGGGTCTGTTCCCGACGTTGTGTACCCTCTATGAATCAATCAAACTCAACGGGACCGGTGGGTTTGCACTGCGCAAGATTTATGCGGACTTCTTACATGAAGCAGCCGGTGTGTTGAACAACCCCGCACTGAATGCCATTGCAGGGCAATACCTTCAGCTCTCCAACCACTGGGCAAGCCTGGCAGAAAATGCCCTGCCATCCAAAATCCCTGCATTTGACCGGGTTAAGAACCTGCTGACAAAAAAATACCAGGCTTATCAAAAACACGACACAGACAGCTATGTAAAAATGATCACCGACTTATCGGCACTGGGAAAAAAGATTAACGCAAACTTCCCGCTCAATTCTTATGAAACCTATCAGCTATTTGAACGTCTTTCAAGCCAGGTCAAACTGATCTCTGAACTTGAGATGAGCGCTGCTTACCGTTTACGCGATGTTTCACGGCGGTAACCAGTCAAAATCAACAAATTGCGATGCGTGAAGAGGTGAAAATGAAAATATTAATCTTAGGTGGAAAAAGATTTCTGGGCATTGCCCTCGTTGAAGCAATTCTTAATGCCGGCCATACCCCCATACTTTTCAACCGCGGTCAAACCAACCCCGAGTTGTTTCCAAAAGTCACCAATCTGATCGGAGACAGGGAAAATGATTTATCCGCGCTCAAACGCAGAAAATGGGACGCAGTGATCGACACCAGCGGTTTCGTTCCAAGGGTTGTTAAAAAATCCGCTGCGATGCTCTCGGGTAAATGCGAGCAGTATGTCTTTATTTCCTCTGTTTCCGTTTATCGCAATTATGCCTCACCGGATATTTCAGAAGATTATCCACTGGCTCAGCTGGAAGACCCCGAAGATGAAGACTATGCTGGGGATTCCTACGGGCCGTTAAAAGCACTCTGCGAATATGAAATTCAGAAAAATTTTGAGGGCAAGGTGCTGGTGGTCCGCCCGGGGTTGATCGTCGGACCCAACGACCCCACCGACCGTTTCACCTATTGGCCCTGGCGCATCTCGCTTGGGGGGAAAGTGCTTTCACCTGCACCACCCAGCTCAAACCTGCAATTCATTGATGTGCGAGATTTGGCTGAATTTATTGTCCGTATGGTTGAGGGGAAGAAGGAGGGGGTTTACAACGTCACTGGGCCGAAGAAACCAGCCAACTTTGGATCGCTGCTGGTTGCCTGTCGTGAGGCGTCCCTGTCTGAATCGTCCTTTGTTTGGGCAGATGAACCCTTCTTGCTGAATGAAGGCGTTAAGCCATGGACAGATTTGCCGCTATGGATCCCTTCGACCGATCCATCATTTTCCGGTTTTTACAACATCAATATCGACAAAGCCCTCAAAGCCGGTCTGACCTTCAGGCCGCTTTCCAAGACCGTCAGCGACACATTAGACTGGATCAAGACCCGACCACCGGTAAAAAAGCTAAAAGTCGGCATCGATATCGCCCGTGAAACAGAATTGCTGATCAAGTACCAAAAGCTAATAGAACACTAATAACAGGAAGGATCGTTTAAAAATTTCGTTCATATGTTTCCCAGTGAACTCGGTCCGGCGAATATTGCGTGCGGGCCGGTTTTTCTTCTGCCGGGTAACCCACATAGATCACGTTCAACGGTATAACATGTTCAGGAAAGTGTAAAATCCTTGAAATGCGTTTGATGTAATTATGAATCGGGTGAACGCCCAACCAGACCGTTCCCAGTCCCAGCTCAACAGCAGCCAACATAATATTTTCCGTTGCCGCACTGCAGTCCTGCACCCAAAACCTGTTTGCCTTTGTATTTTTGTAGAACGAGAGATTTCCACAAACAGAAATCGCTGCGGGAGCGTTGTGCTTGCCAAAAGTCAGCGCATTGCGGATCTCTTTCAAACGCTGTGGGTCAGTCACCACCACAAACTCCCAGGGTTTGAAGTTCATGGCTGAAGGCGCAGCCATGGCTGCCTGCAGGAGCAGCTCAATTTTCTCTTTTTCTACGGGTTTATCCTGATAGCGGCGAATACTTCGACGGGCAAAGATGGTTTCCAGCATAGGGACAGTCCTCGTTTTTCATAGTTCAAAGGGTAATAAACATAAATCTTCCAAACACTGCATTAGTGATTTTTAGAATACTGACCCTCAATGGGCAGATTTCTCCACTCGATGGATCAGGTCCAACAACCCGCCACCCAGAATATCCGGTGCTTCCAACATGGGCATGTGCCCCACCCCCGTGATGGTGAGTAATTGAGAATCAGGCAGGCGGTCTGCCATTTCGGCGGCGATCTCCAATTCAACAATCTGGTCATCTTCACCCGCTACAACCAGTGAGGGCACGCTGACTTCCGCTAACATTGTTGTGCGGTCAGGGCGTTGAGCCATGCCTGGCAAAACACCAATCAATCCCGCTGGCGGGGTTTGAGCGATGATTGCATGCGATTGTTGGATGATATTTTGGTCATAAGACAGCTTCGGTGCAAGGGAATCAGCCAAAACAATACTCCCATCCTTCCGGATCATCTCCACTGTCTGATGACGACTAACCCGCTTTTCCTCAGAATCTGCCCGGGAGTGGGTTGCAATCAATCCCAAACCTGCCAACCGATCTGGGAACTGGTCAGCAAACGCCAGCGCAATATAGCCGCCTAAAGAATGCCCGCAAACGATCGCCTTACTGATGCCAAAAAAATCCAGCAGACGCAGGATATCCTCTGCCAACAACGTCATCGTGTAGGGTCCGGGTGGTGCTTCGCTTTCGCCATGGCCGCGCATATCCGGCAAGATCACCCGGTGATTTGCCAGATGCTTTGCAGCGACCTCATGCCAAATGCTCCGGTTCAATCCTAACCCATGGATTAACACAATGGGTTGACCCTGCTGCCCGGTGATGTCATATCCAAAATCGATACCGTTGATCTTCGTTTTCATCCGAAAAGTCCTTCCTGGTCAGTTGCTTAAAGGCGAGATTTAATGAAAGCGATCGCTGCTTCCTGGGTTTCAACCTCACCGCTGGCTTGCGCTTCTTCTAACATCCGCAACATCTGCCCGATGCGCTTGCCCGGTTGTAGCCCAAACATCATTTGCAAGTCGTCACCATTCAATAAAAGCGCCGGAGAGACAATGGTGTAACGCTCCTCAAACCAGCCCTCGAGCAGCCTTCTGACGGTTTGTGTGGTTTGCGCCCATTTGTGCTGCGCCAGTTGATCCTGATAGGTCGCCAGCGTATCCGCCAGGTAATGCAGGGCAATCGCCACACCGACCTCTCCCACTTGCTCAAAAAAATGATAGACAGCTCGCCGATCGGGGGGCGTCTCAACTCTGGCCATGGGGATCAACTGCATGTGATTCTCCACCAGGGTGCGGACCCAATCGGATTCCGCATTGGACAACTGCAGCCGCTTTGCTGTATGATATGCCAGCTCAGAGCCAATCTCTGCGTGGCCATAATAATGTAAGTTTCCGTCATCACCCAGTTCCATCGTGCTTGGCTTGCCGGCATCGTGAAGTAATGCACCTAACAAAGCCAATCCCCGCTTCGTACGTCCTAAGGTGATCTCCTCCTGGTGATACTCCAAAAGCCGATCAGCAAATACCCCGAGATCCGTGATCAATTTCTCCAGCCACCTAGGATCATCCTCATTCTCCAGCCTGGCTGAGGTCAGGTTGTCAAGCATAAACGCATACTGACGGACAACCTCCAGCGTATGATCGAACAACGGCAGCTCGTGGGGCGGTGATGCTGGGATCAATAACTGGTCTTGCAAACAGGGGATCATCGTTGCAAAAATATCAAACTGCTGGCAATAACGCATCCCGTCCGCGGGTCGGGGTCCTTCTAAAATCTTAAAGAACTCATCCCTCTGGCGTTCATAAGAGGTTTTATTTATGTGCTTGCTGGCTTCCCGCATCATCTCCGGCAGATCCTCAGCATACCTAAAATTAAATTGCAGTGCCAGGCGCACCCCGCGCAAAACACGTACCGGGTCATCCAGCAGCGCATGCGCGCTGCAATGGCGGATGAGACCCGCTGCAAGGTCTTCTCTTCCATCGAGGGGATCAATCAGGTTATCTAAATCCTGAACGGAAACAGCCATTGCATTGACCGTAAAATCCCGGTTGCGCAAGTCCTGTTCCAAATCATCTCCGGTGAACTGCACAAAATCCAGCGGTGATGTCCTCCCATCCGGCAAATAATATAACACCCGGGCGGTATGCCGTTCATCATCCAGCACGTAATAATTAACCCCCATCTTTTTGGCAAGCCTTCTTGCCAGCGGTGTTGGGTCTTTCGGCATCACGAAATCCAGATCATGAACATCTCGCCCAAGCAGG
This sequence comes from Anaerolineaceae bacterium, assembly GCA_016841365.1. Taxonomy (GTDB): domain Bacteria; phylum Chloroflexota; class Anaerolineae; order Anaerolineales; family Anaerolineaceae; genus Brevifilum. The sequence goes on along the minus strand of JAENZI010000001.1, from coordinate 92,342 downwards.
CCATCGCGGATAGCTCCGCCCACAACAAATAAATCCTGATCGGCATCAACCTCCGACCGTACCAGGTCAAGCAGTTCTCTGATCTCTGGATTAAACTTTATCCTCATATTTTTCCAGGTCTACAACACCGATGAAGGGTAAATTCCGGTAGTATTCATCCATATCCAAGCCATATCCAAAGACAAACTTATCCGGGATATCGAAGCCGCAATATTTGATGTCAACCGGTACCTCGCGGCGCGAATATTTATTCAACAACGTGCAAACCTCAAGGCTGGCAGGGTTGCGGGTGCGCAGCATCTCAATCACTGAAGCAAGTGTATTGCCGCTGTCAATGATGTCCTCGACGATCAACACATGTTTTCCGGCGATGCTGGTTGTCAGATCCAACGTGATCCGCACCTGTCCATCCGAACTGCGCGAGCCCACACCATAAGAAGAGACACCCATGAAGTCAATCGCAACCAGGGGTTTGATATAGCGGATGAGGTCGGTGAGAAACATCACGCCTCCGCGTAAGATGCAGATCGCCAAAATCTCTTTGCCGTTGTAATCCCGGCTGATCTCTTCGCCAAGTTCGCGGATGCGAGATTTTAACACATCTTCGGAGATCAATATCTCTGATAAAAAGGAATGATAATCTTGCATAAAACTCCTGTTCACTCAATCACGCGGCACTTCATGGTGCTGCCGGCAGCGCGCCTCGTACATTTCTTGCGCGCCTACCACAACAATGGGTTCGTTATAATGTGCGGGTTTTCCATCCACGAGCCGCTGTGTCCGGCTGGCAGCCTCGCCGCATACCATACAGATCGCCTGAAGCTTCTCAACGCGTTCCGCCCTGGCCATCAACAACGGCATACATCCGAAGGGCTCACCTCGAAAGTCCATATCCAAGCCGGTGACAATCACCCGCTTGCCCTGTTCAGCAAGCTGCTCGACCACATCCACAATACCGTCATCAAAAAATTGAACCTCGTCCACGCCGACCACTGTTGTGTCCGATTCCAGGGCAGCCAGAATTTCCTCTGAGGTCTGAACAGGTAATGCATCCACGTCAATCCCCGAATGCGATGTCACCTTGCTGTGATTATAGCGATTGTCAATCATCGGCTTGAAGACCTGAACTTTTTGTTTGGCGATCCTCGCCCGGCGTAAGCGGCGGATCAATTCCTCCGTCTTACCGCAGAACATCGAGCCGCAAATTACCTCAACTGAACCCACATCATGTTTCATATAATTCTCCTGGATGATAAAAAAATAACAGGCAGATGATATTTATCTGCCTGTTAAGTTTACCGGATTTTTTATTTCAATTATTAAATTATACGGTGATTTCTTCAGCCGCTTCAGGGATTTTATAACCCTGCTGGCGTAATGCCTTTTTCAGGTCAATCAACGATTTCCTGCCGAAACCGCTGATATCGAGCATGGCTTTTTCGCCGCCCTCAAGCCGTTCCAAAACATCAGCAATCGTGTTGATGCCTGCTTCTTGCAGAACGTTGTCAACACGTGTGCCCATTTCAAGTACCTCGATCGGACGGTCGGGGGAAACTTTTTCTTCCTCTTTAGCCTGCTGATCTTCAATGTACTCTTGCCGGGCTTGCAGTCGTTTATAGAAGCGGTCCACCTGACCTTCACGGTCCAGGATGCGCTGCTGCTGGCCAGTATAAAATGGATGACAGTTGGAACAAACCTCGGTGCGGATTTCCTTCTGGGTTGACCCGGTTGTCCAGGTATTCCCACAAGAACCGCAGATCACTGTCGCTTCCGGATAATATTCGGGATGAATTTCTTTTTTCATAATATCGTCACAATCCTTTCAAAAGTGAATACGTACTAATTTTCGTCTTCAGGAATGGTAACGACATGCACCTTCTTGCGTCCGCCAGGCATGGTCTCAAAATGGACGAGACCCTCTGTCGTGGCAAAAAGCGTATGATCTTTGCCCATACCAACATTCCAACCAGGATGTATCTTGGTGCCGCGTTGACGGACAAGGATATTCCCGCTGATTACGAATTCACCACCATATTTCTTAATTCCAAGTCGTTTTGCTTTGCTATCACGACCGTTACGCGATGCGCCGCCGCCTTTTTTATGTGCCATAATGCCTACTCCATTTCAATCGATTCGATCAGCAAACGTGTATATTGCTGACGATGTCCGGATTTTACCCGATAACGCTGTTTCGGTCGATATTTGAAGACCAAAATCTTGCGTCCTTTAAAGTGGTCAAGTACTTTAGCCTGGACTTTTGCACCCGAAATAGTCGGGGTGCCAACAACAACCTGATCGTCATCAACAGCTAAAAGGACGTCTTCCAGGGATAAAGCCTCACCCACCTCGTTGGGCAAACGATCGACCTCGATCGTCCCACCTTCAGCAGCACGGTATTGCTTGCCGCCTTGTTCGACAATTACAAATTTCATTTTTTTCTCCAATCTTCACTTAGCCAATCTCGCTCGCGTGTCACCGCCAGGGATCGGGAAAGTTGGGGTTACACAATTTTACCCCAGCGCAATCTTCCTGCCGGGGCAAGGAACATTATTATAATGTTTTCAATCTTAAAAGTCAACTGGTTTTTACGGGTTATTTGCACCCTGTTACATCTTAAGTGAACGTCATTGCCCAGTCAGCTTAAATAGATCGTCGATTAATCGACAGGCCTGATCTTACCAGCAATATTATAAATTTGGTATGTTTCCAAACCAATAACCACTTCAGGTATAATCGTCAATTGAAATGCAATGAATGTTCACCTTTGCTTCGACTTTTTTAAGTCGTTATGACACGATCTATCAGAAAGCGTTTAAGGTTTCATAAAAATCCATCCCCTGTTTATCAGACCAATTCAATCAAAATATGACAAATTCCCCCTTTATCTCTTGATTTTATTCTACGAGTACATTATACTGTAATCACTAGTGGTTAAAAGTGGAGATAAGTGGGATAAAGTGGAGCGCCGGAACCCCCGGCGCGCCATTGGTATTAGGAGCGATAGAACAGATGTTCCTTGGACGCTACGAACACACCATCGATGAAAAAGGACGAATCACCATCCCTTCGAAGTTCCGAGAGATGTTGGATGGTTCGGTGTATGTCACTCAGGGATTCGATGGCAACCTTCAGGCATTCCCGTCCGAATTGTTCGAGCTCTTGGCGAACCAGGTGCGGTCCATCAGTTATTTGGATGCGAACAGCCGCCGACTTCGCCGTATCCTCTTTGCCAACGCTGAGCAAATCAAGTTTGACTCCGCCGGACGCATTCTCCTGCCGGCGTTTCTGAGGGATACTGCAAATCTCACAGATAACGCCATTGTTGTCGGCAGTGGAGAATACTTCGAAATCTGGTCACCAGAAAACTGGCGCGCTCAGCAAACCTCGCTGAATGATATCGAAGCGAACGAGACAAGATTCAGCGCCCTGGATTTAAATACCCTGCAATGAACGGCAAAACTCATGGGAAGGGAGCCGCCGCCGGCAACCCCGGCGATCGTTTCCCCCACCAACCAGTTCTTTACCAAGACGTCTTAGATGCGTTAATGCCTGAGACCGATGGAAGATACCTGGATGGGACAATCGGTGCTGGAGGGCATGCTGAAGGCATCTTGCATGCATCAGCACCTGATGGCAGACTGCTCGGTCTTGACCTGGATCCGGAAGCGCTTGCGATCGCTCGCCAGCGTCTTTTACCATTTGGGGATCGAGCCCTGATCCGCCAGGCATCCTATAGCCAGGCGCCTGCGGTTTTGTCAGATCTCGGGTGGCAAGAAGTGCAAGGCATTTTGCTTGACCTGGGTGTCTCCTCCATGCAAATCGATCAACCCGAACGAGGGTTTTCATTTATGGAGGATGGCCCCATCGATATGCGTTTTGACCAAGGCCGCCAAAAAAGCGCTGATGATCTGGTCAACACCCTGAGCGAAGAGGCACTTGCGGATATCATCTGGCGCTACGGCGAGGAACGTTATTCACGCAGGATCGCTCGGGCCATCGTCGCAGCCAGGCCGTTACATTCGACCCGGGCGCTTGCAGAAGTGATCCGCAGCGCAGTGCCAGGCTATGATTCGCACATCCACCCGGCAACCAGAACGTTTCAGGCCTTGCGGATTGCGACCAACCAGGAACTGGAGATCCTCAGCACTTCGCTAGAGGGATTGATCGAATGTCTTTCACCAGGTGCAAGGATTGCGGTCATCAGCTTTCATTCGCTTGAAGATCGGATTGTCAAACAGTTCTTTAAAAGAGAAAGCAAAGATTGCATCTGCCCGCCGCAGCAGCCCATCTGCACTTGCGGGCATCGGGCTTCTTTAAAGATCATCACAAAGAAGCCGGTTGTGGCTTCAAAACAAGAAGAGCAGCAAAACCCACGATCAAGCAGCGCTAAGCTGCGGGTTGCGGAAAAAATTGCAGAGGCATAAGAGTTGCAAGGTTAGCATTATGAAAAAGCGTTTTTTACAAGCCTATAAACAAGCACCATGGCGAATCCAGATCCAATGGATTGGCCTATTTCTGCTTGGGCTCGTGCTTGCTGCATCCATTGCCGGGCTGTATCTAAACATCAGCGGGCAGGCAGCGACCACCGGCCGGCGCATCCAAAACCTTGAATACGAAATCGGTGAAATCCAGAACGAAATTGCCGACCTCACCACCAACCTGGCCAAAGAGCAATCTGTCGAGAAAATGAAAGCCCGGGCAGAGGAAATGGGCTTCAAACTGCGCGACCCCAGTACGGCAGTCTACTTAGAAATTCCAGGTTTCAATCCTGCAGACTCTCTGGTACTTGCCCCGCCGCGAGTCAACGTGCTTTCAGAATCCCCCTCGATCCGCTCATCATACCGATCCTCGCTGTGGGATTGGTTTGTACAGAAAATTTGGATGAGTGCTTCAGGCTCAGCAACTGAAGGAGGCAATTGACGATGAAACCTCCCTTTTACACTCGTTACATCATCGTTGCCGCGGTTTGCCTCATCTTAGGTGCAGCAATCGTCATCCAGATGGTGCGCATCAACTACAACACCTATGCACAGGAATTAATCGTCAAAGCCCAGGATTACCAGGGCGTCACCAAGACCATTTACCCGGAACGCGGCACAATTTACGACCGCAGCGGGCACGTTTTGGCAACCAACCAGATCGGTTATGAGCTGGGCCTCGAATTGAAGTCTGTAATTGACCCAGAATCAATTGCATTTGCAACTGCAAACCTGCTTGAAGACCTGAACTACGCAGATATCTACGCCATTGCCAGCACCGAAAAACGTGAAATCGAAAACAGGTATTATGTGCTTTCAAGTTATGTAAGCAAAGAGAAAATTGATGAACTTGAAAGATTAAATGAGAACTACGCTCAACGTAGAGCAGAAACCGAATCAACCAAACCCAGCCTGCAAGGCCTCGTCTGGACGCCGATGCAGCAGCGTGCCTACCCTGAGGCTGAATTGGCAGCCAATGTTTTAGGGTTTTACAACTACTTCTCACGAGAAACCGCCCAGGGTGTATATGGCGTCGAAGAAGCCTACAACCGGCTGCTGACCGGCAAATCGCAGGAAGTCTACCTTGCCAACGACCCATACCTGGTGGAAGTTCAGGAAAACATCGAGCCTGGCGCCAGCCTTGTGCTGACCATCGATCGAGAAATCCAGGCGATGCTTGAAGAAACTCTCACAGAAGCCATTGAATGGTCGGATGCAGAGGGCGGAACGATCATTGTTGCCGACCCGGAAACCGGCGAGATCCTCGGGATGGCAAGCACACCCTACTTCGACCCCAATCGATATTGGGAATACCAGGAAACCTTCCCCGGGATCACGCCCTATAACCGGGCGATCGGTACCGCTTATGAGCCGGGTTCCGTCTTCAAGGTCATTACAATGGCTGCTGCGTTAGACAGCGGCGTGGCAGATCTGGAAACGACCTACACCGATTCAACTGGTGTATTTTGGGTCGCCGATAGCTGGCCGATCTACAACTGGGATGGGGGCGCATGGGGCGAACAGGACATGACCGGTTGTATGCAATATTCGCTTAATGTTTGTCTGGCACATATCGCCATTGACTTGTTGAAACCAGACCTCTTTTATCAATATGTGCAGTCATTTGGGTTTGGCAGAAGCACAGGCATTGACCTGGCAGGTGAAGCCAACTACCCGCTGCGACTACCGCAAAACAACCAGTGGGTTGAGCTGGATCTGGCAACCAACTCTTTTGGTCAGGGTATTGCCGTCACCCCCATTCAGATGGTCACCGCAATTACGGCCATCGCCAATGACGGCAGAATGATGACACCCCATGTTGTGCGCAGCGTGATGAGCAATGGCCAGCAATACAACGTCCGGCCACAAGTGATCAACTCACCCATTTCTGCAGAAACAGCACAAACCTTGACAGAAATGCTGAGGATCGCCCTTGAAGAAGAAGCCTCAAACGCCCTGGTCAGCGGGTACAGCCTGGCAGGTAAAACGGGCACTGGTGAAATCCCAACAGAGTTTGGTTACACCAGTGAATTGACCAACACATCCTTCGTTGGTTGGGGACCGACGGATGACCCCAAATTTGTCGTCTATGTATGGCTTGAAAAACCAACCATTTCAAAATGGGGCTCCGAAGTGGCAGCACCTGTTTTTAAGGATGTGGTAGAGAAACTGGTTGTATTAATGAACATTCCCCCGGATGACATCCGGATGGGTTTAACCAATAACGAGTAAAGGAAGACTGTGATCAACCTGCAGGATATTTTTTCAGCACTGACCGATTTTGATGTCACCCCGCCTGATGTACGCGTCAGCAGCGTGGTCATCGATTCGCGTCAGGCAGGTGAAAACAGCCTTTTCATCGCCTTACCGGGTGAAAATGTCAATGGGCATCAGTTCGTTCAATCTGCATTCGACAATGGCGCTTGCCTGGCTTTCATTGACCAGGATGTGCCGGAATGCCTTCATGTAGTTGACTTACGCGATGGTCATTTTGATCCCGAATCACTGTCTCTTCCCCTGCCAATGTGTTTGCGTGTTGAGAACACGCTTTCTGCGCTGCAGAAATTGGCACAATTCTGGCGGGAAAAGCACCCACTGCGGGTGATTGGCATCACCGGCAGTGTCGGCAAGACCTCTACCAAAGAACTGACTGCCCAGGTGCTGGCGCAAAAATATACCGTGCTTAAAAACCCGGGGAACCGCAACAACGAAATCGGGTTACCCCTGACACTGCTTGAGTTAGAACCGCAGCATGAGTGCGCTGTGTTGGAAATGGGCTTTTATGTCCCCGGCGAGATTCAGACCTTGTGCGAAATTGCCCAACCCCAAGTTGGTGTGGTCACCAACATCGGAACGGTGCACGCAGAACGAGCTGGGTCACAAGAAATGATTGCCAAAGGCAAATCAGAACTCGTGCAATCCCTGCCCCCGGCGCCGGAGGGGATCGCTGTGCTTAATATCGATGACCCCTGGGTGCGCTGGATGATGGACAAAACCCATGCAAGCGTCCTCACCTATGGCATTGACCAGCAGGCTGACCTGAGTGCAAGCGGAATTGAATCTCACGGATTGGATGGGATCTCCTGCAACCTCACCTATCAAGGGGAGCAGCGCTGGATCACATCACCGCTTTTAGGCAAATTTTCTGTCTACACCATCCTCAGGGCGACAGCCGTTGCCCTCACTGAGGGGCTTGACTGGGAAACGATCCAATCGGCGCTCTCCACCGCCCGGGTGGACCTGCGGATGCATCAATTGACCCTGCCAAATGGGATCACCATCATCGATGACACATACAATGCATCGCCAGCATCAACAACGGCAGCCCTGGACCTGCTAAAAGAACTATCGGGCCGGAGGGTGGCGATCCTTGGGGATATGCTCGAACTGGGAAGCTATGAACGAGTCGGTCACCAGAAAGTTGGTCATGCTGCTGCTTCATCAACCGATATCCTGATCCTGGTTGGCGAACGTTCAAAAACAATTGCAGAGACTGCTTTAGAAAATGGTTTTTCTCAAAAATGTCTCCATTGGTTTCCTGATTCAACACAGGCAGCGCAAACCGCTGCTCAAATCTTGCAAGAAGACGATATTGTTTTGATCAAGGGATCCAACAGCATGCGCATGGACAGGATTTTGGATGCGATCAAGGAGCGTGCCTGATGGAAAACACCTCCGTTGCCATTGCCGTAACCGGCCTCAGCTTTATGATGACCGTCATCTGGGGTACACCTCTCATCCGTCTGCTGAAGGCTTGGCGGATCGGCAAGATCATCCGAGAAGACATGCCCGATCAGCATACAGGCAAAACGGGCATCCCCACCATGGGCGGTGTCATGTTCCTCATCCCGGTCACCCTGCTGACGGTGCTATTCAACGCAGTGTCCATCTTCGGTTTCAACCTTCTTGGCAGATCCGTCCTGCTGCCTGTGGTGACCATGTGGGCTTATGCCTTTTTGGGCATGATTGACGACTGGGAAGGCATCCGAGGTCCCCGCCGCGGTTTAGGCATGCGGGCACGCACCAAGTTCCTCCTGCAGGTGCTCTTAGCGATCGTCATCGCCTTCGCACTTAGAGACATCCTCAAGGTGCCTCAGTTGATCTGGTTCACCTCAGAAGAAGTGATCAATCTGGGTCCTTTCTACATCCCCATCGCGGTGTTCATCATCGTCGGGATGTCGAATGCGGTCAACTTCACCGATGGGTTGGACGGTTTGGCGGGGCTAATTGCGGCAACAGCCTTTGCCGCCTTTGGCTTTGTGGCCATCGTTCAGGGGCAGCATTTCCTGGCACGATTTTGCTTTTCACTGATGGGTGCCTTGTTTGGCTTCCTATGGTTCAATGTCCATCCAGCCATGCTGATCATGGGCGACACAGGCTCATTGGCGCTTGGCGCAACCTTGGCTGTGGTGGCATTAATGTCCGGGCAATGGTTGATCATCCCCCTGATCGCCGTTATCCCGGTCAGCGAGGCCCTGAGTGTGGTCATCCAGATCTTATATTTCAAAGCCACAAAAGGTGAGCGGTTCTTCAAAATGGCGCCGCTTCATCATCACTTTGAACTTACTGGATGGAGTGAGACCCAGGTGGTTCAACGCTTTTGGCTGGTCAGTTTGGTTTTTACGATGCTCGGCATCGCTTTAGTCTTGGTGTAAACAATGATGAATGAATGGACTGGTAAAAAAGTGATCATGATCGGGGCAGCCCGCCAGGGGCTGGCGCTGACGCGTTACCTTTCAGAAAAAGGCGCTCATGTGGTTCTCAACGACCGCCGATCCGACGATCAACTTGTGGAGGCAAAACAGGAACTATCCGACCTGGAAGTGACCTGGGTGACAGGTGCGCATCCCGTCGAGATCCTTGAAGGGGCAGACTTGGTCTGCATCTCCGGAGGCGTTCCATTGAGCCTGCCGTTGGTGGAGGAAGCTACCCACCGCAATATTCCGCTTTCAAATGATTCGCAAATTTTCCTCGAAGCTGCACCCTGCCCGGTGATCGGAATTACAGGGTCAGCAGGGAAGACCACAACCACTGCGCTGGTTGGCGAAATTGCCAAGAAACACTTCGCCATCAGAAAACCCGAAAACACGGTTTGGATGGGTGGCAATATTGGCAACCCGCTCATTCAGGATGTGGACAGGATGCAGGAAGGCGATCTGGCGGTGATGGAACTCTCGAGTTTTCAGCTCGAGATCATGACCCGCTCACCGCATATTGCTGCGGTGCTCAACCTGACGCCCAATCACCTGGATCGCCATGAAACGATGTCGAACTACATTTCCGCCAAAGCGCATATCCTTACCCATCAAACCCCTGAGGATATTGCCATCCTGAACCGGGATGACCCCAACGTGCGCGAGCTTTTCTCGGAGGTCAAAGGGAAACGCCTCACCTTCGGGATCAACCCGCCCTACGACAAGCACGATTCGACCTATTACAAACGGGGCAAACTTTTCTTGCAAGCCAGCGGCCAAACAGCGAAAATCATCAAAGCTGATCTGATCAACCTGCGCGGCACGCATAATCTTTATAATGTTTTGGCTGCAATTGCCATCTCTGCTGCAGCAACCTTCTCGTTGCAAGCCATTTACGACGGGATCACTTCATTTGAGGGTGTGCCTCACCGGCTTGAGTTCGTCAGAACCTGGAAGGGCGCAGATTGGTATAACGATTCGATTGCGACATCGCCTGAACGGGCAATCGCGGCACTCGAATCCTTTGAGCAGCCAATTGTATTGCTGGCAGGCGGCCGGGACAAGAACCTGCCCTGGGAGAGGCTTGCCAGTACCATCCACAAAAAGGTGGATCACCTCGTTTTGTTTGGAGAATGCGCCGGACTGATCGAACAAGCCCTTGGAAACACTCCATCAGTTGAACGTCCGCTGACCGTTGACCGATGTGAGGGTTTGGCACAGGCCGTCGAAATTGCTGCCCAACGAGTTGAGCCAGGGGATGTGGTTCTGCTCTCACCGGGCGGCACCAGCTATGATGAGTTTATTGATTTTGAAGAACGTGGAAAGCGATTTACACAATGGGTGAAGGAACTTACGTAAGAGAACAAACAACAAAGATCAGCAAGAACAAGTCCATCAGGCTTCCGTTTGATGTGCCGATGATGCTGGCTGTGCTCGTGCTGCTTGTGTTTGGTCTGCTGATGGTCTATTCCGCCAGTTGGGACTTCTCAATCGCCATGGGCAGAGAGTCCACCTACCTTTTCGGACGACAGGTGCTGTGGGTCTTCCTCGGCTTGATTGGCGCGACGGTCGCCAGCTTCTTTAATTATCATCTCTATGAGAAAATCCTTATCCCGATGTGGGTTGGCACACTTCTGCTATTATTTGCTGTCCTGATCCTCAATGATCCAAGCGGGAACGAGGTCTCGCGTATGCTGCTGAGCGGCTCCATTCAACCTTCGGAGCTCGCCAAAGCCGTGATTGTGATTTACCTCTCCTTCTGGCTCTATAACCGCATTGATTCAATTAACGATGTGCAAATCGCTTACATCCCGCTGGGCGTTATCCTTGGGATCACATTTGCGTCGATCATGGCTCAGCCCGACCTGAGTGCCGCCATTACAGTTCTCATCCTCGGTGTGATGTTGTTCTTCTTGGCTGGCGGCGACTGGAAAATCATCCTGCTTGTGGTGGTGATCGCCCTGCTGGTGGGCTTGCCCCTGGTGTACCTCTATCCCACTGGCCGGGAGCGTATCACTTCTTACCTCACCAGTCTCAATAATCCACTCGAAAGCAGTTACCACATTCAGCGCAGCCTTGAGGCCGTGGTTAAGGGCGGCTGGTTAGGCGTCGGGATCGGACAGGCGGATACGAAATTCACCGGTCTGCCTCTGGCACCGACCGACAGCATCTTTGCCGTGATTGCAGAAGAAACAGGTATTTTAGGCGGACTATTTGTTGTCGGTTTGTTTGTTGTTTTCGTCTGGCGCGGCCTGGTCATCGCAAAAAATGCACCGGATCAACTGGGATCGCTGCTGGCCTTCGGATTGACCGCCTGGATTGCCATCGAAGCGATGATGAACATGGCGGTGATTGTGGGGTTGCTGCCCTTCACGGGCAATGCCCTCCCGCTGGTCAGTGCAGGCGGCTCAAGCATGGTCGTCACGTTGACGGCAATTGGCATTATTATGAACGTTTCTCGAACGACAAAATTACAAAAATCATCGGAAAGGAGTCCACACAGTGCGGTTGTTGATCTGCGCAGGCGGGACGGGCGGGGGCGTGTATCCCGCCATGACCGTTCTTGACACATTGGGTTTGGAAAATGACTCAATTTTGTGGGTCGGCGGCTGCGGCGGCATGGAGGAAGCATTGGTAACACGACGCAACATCCCTTATGCATCCATCGCAGCAGCCGGCATTCACGGTGTTGGCCTTAAAAGGCTGCCAGGCAATTTGTGGCAGCTACTTAAAGGCTTCATCGAGTCGCGCCAAATCCTGCGGAAGTTTAAACCGGATGTTTTGCTTTTCACTGGTGGATATGTGGCGTTCCCCATGGCTGTCGCTGCACTGCGGAAACCTTCCTTGCTGTATGTGCCGGATATCGAACCCGGATTAGCGCTGAAAGCCCTGGCCAGGTTTGCGGACAGGATTGCTTTGACGACTGAAACCTCAACCCAATACTTCCCCAACCGCTCTAAGCTGACGGTGACGGGCTATCCCGTTAGGCCAAATCTTCAAGGTTGGACCCGGGAAAAGGCGTTAGCATATTTCGATTTCGACCCCAACCTGCCAACGCTGGCAGTCACAGGTGGCAGTAAAGGCGCCAGGTCGATTAACATGGCGTTGATCAATATTTTGCCCGAACTGTTAGAAAAGATGCAGGTCATCCATCTCAGCGGTCATCTGGATTGGGAAGCTGTCGAAGCCAACGCACAATCTCTTTCACCGGATTTAGCAAAACGCTATGCACCTTTCCCGTATTTGCATGAAATTGGCGCTGTTTTTGCTGCTGCCGATCTGATCGTCTCACGGGCTGGCGCATCTACCCTGGGCGAGTACCCCCTGTTCGGGCTGCCCGCCATCCTCATCCCCTACCCCTATGCCTGGCGCTATCAGAAAGTCAACGCCAGCTATCTCGCAGATCGCGGCGCTGCGGTGATCCTGAAGGATGAAGACCTTGAAACCGAACTTCTCGATCTGATCCAAAAGTTGATCACCGATCCTGAAACATTGAACCGCATGAGTCATGCGATGAAATCAATAACGAACCCCAAAGCTGCCGAAAACATCGCCAGAATGGTCAAAGAATTGGCAGAGCCAATGATCGGAGGGCCAAGCACATGATCAGTCTTTCGGTTCTATTCTGGATGTATGTTGTGCTTTTCGCTATCATTGGCGCGATGCGCGGCTGGGCAAAAGAAATTTTGGTTTCAGCGGGTGTGATCGTTGCGTTGTTTTTGGTGACGATCATGGAAAACTTCATCCCCTTCATCCGTGATTCCCTCACCCCACAAAATTCCTTCTGGGTGCGCATCGCAGTGCTGGGGTTAATGACCTTCTTTGGTTATCAAACACCGAACTTCCGCCGACTGATGGATAGCGGAAAATTTGTGCGTGATCGCTTTGAAGACGTGCTCTTGGGCATATTCATCGGCGGGATTAACGGCTATCTGATCTTTGGTACCGCCTGGTATTACTTGAAGGAAGCCAACTATCCCTTTGATTGGATCACAGCACCTGATCAACTCACCGAGATCGGCCAAGACATGGCTGAGCTGATCAAAATTCTCCCGCCCCAGTGGCTGACGCCGCCGTTACTTTATATCGCGGTTGCTTTAGCCTTTGTATTTATTTTGGTGGTGTTTATCTGATGACACACGTTCACTTGATCGGGATTGGCGGCAGCGGTCTTTCCGCAATCGCTCGCGTACTCCTCGAAAGAGGTTACACCGTGAGCGGTTCTGACCTCGCGCCGTCACCTCTGTTCAAAGCCATCACCGAAGCCGGTGCACGCACATTCATCGGGCACCGTGCAGAGCAAGTCATCGGCGCGGACATTATCATCCGCTCGTCCGCGATCCCGGATGACAACCCGGAAGTTGTGGCAGCTTTTCATGCCGGCGTACCAGTCTTCAAACGATCTGAATTCCTTGAAGAGCTGACCCGTGGCAAAAACACCCTGGCCATTGCCGGCAGTCACGGGAAAACGACCACCACAGCCATGCTGGCATGGATATTAGAAGAACTCGGCACCAACCCGGGCTATATTGTAGGCGGGATGGTCAACCAGTTAGACTGCAATGCCCGAGATGGCGCTGGGCCCTTCTTCGTAATTGAAGCCGATGAATACGATTCAATGTTCCTGGGTCTTTCACCCCAAATTGCGGTGATCACCAACATTGAACATGATCACCCTGATTGCTTCCCAACCATGGCGGATTACCGGGATGCCTTCAAAGCGTTCATTGCGCGTGTTCGACCCGATGGCTTGGCTTTGATCTGCACAGACGATCCAGCAGCAAAAGCGCTGATGGACGAAATCCAGCCTACCGAAATCAGCATCGTTGGCTATGGCACCACACCTGAGGCATCCTACCGGGCTGAGCAGGTCACAGTGGTTAAGGGATCACCTCATTTTAATCTGGTGCATTACACGGAAAGCGCAGAACCAAAACACCTCGGCAGCGTACATCTCAAGCTGCCCGGTTTTCACAATGTGCTTAACGCTATGGCTACGCTGGCGGTTTGCCATCATTTGGGGCTGCCGATGGATAAAGCCTGTGGCGCCCTCGAAAAATTTGAAGGTGCGGGGCGCCGGTTTGATGTTCTTGGGCAGAACAATGGCGTCACAATCATTGACGATTATGGGCACCACCCCACCCAGATTAAGGCGACACTCGAAGCAGCTTGTATGCGCTACCCAGAAAGCAAGCTTTGGGCAATCTGGCAGCCGCACACCTATACACGCACGCAAACCTTAGAAAGTGAATTCATCACTGCCCTTAATTTGGCAGATCAAGTGTTGATATTAAAAATCTATGCCGCTCGAGAAGCAGATCCGGGTTATTCTGCCGAAAGCATTGCAGCAGCGCTGCCAGAAGATAAGGCAGTTTATATCCCAAAATTTGATGCGGCGATTGAATTTTTAACCTCTCATCTCGAACCCGGTGATGTCGCCATCATCTTTTCCGCAGGCGATGCTACTAAAATTAGCCAGGCATTATTGAGGGGCTTGCCAGGCGACTCAAATCCGTCCAAAGGGGGGCAGCATGACTGAATATCGATTGGATGAAGTGAGAGAGATGTTTGGTGAGCAAATGCATGAGAATGTCAGCATGGCGAATTACACCACTGCCCGGGTTGGCGGCACGGTGCCTGCGTTGATCTCAATCAACACGATTGAAGACCTGGCAAAAGCTGCCAAGGCGTTATGGCAGCAAGACATCCCCTTCAAAGTGCTGGGGAGTGGATCTAATATTCTGGTCAGCGATCGCGGGCTTGACGAAGTGATCCTGCACAATCGGGCGCACAACCTCAAAATCGACACCAAATCCGAAACTTCCAGCATCTATGCTGAATCAGGCGCAATTTTGGGCACTGTGGCTCGCCAATCCGCCCTGCGGGGGCTGAGCGGCATGGAGTGGGCTGCCCCTGTCCCCGGGACAGTCGGCGGCGCAGTCTACGGCAATGCCGGCGCACACGGGAGCGATATGCAGCAAAGTTTGAAAATGGCAAAAATCTTGCACAAAAATAAAGGCATACAAGATTGGCCAGTCGATCAACTGGCATACCAATATCGCAGCAGCGTTCTCAAAAGAGAACGATTGCCTGTCGTGATTCTCTCAGCAACCTTCACCGCTACGAAAACAAGCCGTGAAGCAGCCTGGGAGAAAATTCAGGCATTCCAGGCACACCGCAAAGAAACCCAGCCCCCTGGCGCTTCAATGGGATCGATGTTTAAGAACCCAAGCGGTGATTATGCCGGAAGATTGATCGAAGCCGCAGGATTGAAAGGACGTCGTGTGGGACGAGCGATCATCAGCCCCGTCCACGCAAATTTCATCGTCAATCTCGAAGGCGCAAAGGCGCAAGAGATTTATGAATTGATGAAAATTGCGCAGGAGGCTGTTTACGAAAAATTCGGGGTCACGCTTGAGCCCGAAATTGAACTGATAGGCGAATTTGATTAATGGCAGATAAAGTGAAATTAGGCATTATATACGGCGGAAGATCTGGCGAACATGACGTTTCGCTCATGTCTGCGCGTTCAGTGCTTTCGGTGATCGATCGTGAGAAATTCGATGTGGTCGAGATCGGCATCACACGCCAGGGGCAATGGCTGGTCGGCGAAAACCTGTGGGAAAAGATGGAACAAGAACGTTTTGAGGACTTACTCCCTGCGGTTCTCCTCCCCGTCCCTAACAATGCTGGTATCTACACCCGGCAAAATGGGCAAATGACCCCCTATGCAGACCTGGATGTGATCTTCCCTGTGATGCACGGCACCTTCAGCGAAGATGGCACCCTTCAGGGGCTGTTGGAACTGGCAGATATCGCCTATGTTGGTGCAGGTGTGCTGGCATCATCGGTTTGTATGGACAAGGGTTTATTCAAAGACGTGATGATTGCCAATCACATTCCAACACTGCCTTACACCGTATTCAGCCGCAATGAACTTGAAGCCGATTTAGAGGCTTGCCTGAAGGCAACCGAAAGCATTGCCCCCTACCCGCTCTTTACCAAGCCGGCAAATCTCGGATCCTCTGTAGGGATCAGCAAGTGCACCAGCCGCAGCGACTTGATGGAAGGCTTGATGCAGGCAGCGCTTTATGACCGGCGCGTCGTCGTTGAAATGGGCGTAGACCAGGCACAAGAAATCGAGATCAGCGTTTTGGGCAACGAAGACCCTGTCACATCGATCCCGGGTGAAATTGTCCCCAAAGACATTTTCTACACCTTCGCAGAAAAATACATCAATGATACGGCAGAACTGCTTGTGCCAGCGGATCTTCCCCAAGCCACTATCCGCCAGATCCAGGAGCTTGCAATCAAAGCCTACAAAGCCACAGATTGTGCTGGCATGGGAAGGGTCGATTTTCTGATCGACAAACAGACAGGAGACCTTTATCTTAACGAAATTAACACTATCCCGGGTTTTACAAAGATCAGTATGTATCCCAAACTTTGGGAAGCCTCTGGGTTGCCTTACGCAAATTTGATCGAAAAGCTGATAGATCTTGCATTCGAACGCAAAGCGCAGCGCGACAAAACTGAAAGAGAGTTTAGAAGCTAATATGGCAAAACGCCAGGCAGATGAGACGAGAAGGGCTGAAAAAATTCGAGCCCGCAGGCAGAAGAGCCAAAAACAGACCCCGCAGCCAGCGGTTCGGGTGAGCGCCACGCGTAAGCAAACCAAACGCAATGTCCCGGTCACCCGCCGTCATACTTCACCGCCGCCCATGGTCAACCGCGGCCGTAACACCATTCCTGTGCCGCTCAAGTCTAAAGGCGCAGAAGTTCACCTGCCTGCCTTCCCCAATCTGCATTTCGGCTGGCGTTTCATCTCAGGCGCAATCTTCGTGCTTGCATTGATCGCTGTGATCAGCTTCTCGAGCCTCAACAACTTCAAAGTGAATGCCATCGCCCTTGAAGGCGCCCAGAGGCTGAGCCCGGAGAGTATTCTCTCTCAAATTGATCTCTCAGGGACAAGCATCATCCGAGTCAAACCGCAGGAAATTCAGGAAAAGGTCCTGGAACGCTTCCCGAGCCTGAGCAGCGCCAAAGTTTCGGTGGGGCTGCCGGCAACCGTCAGTTTGCGGGTCACCGAACGTCAACCCGTGATCCTCTGGGAGCAAGAGTCAGGGTCAATGTGGATTGATGCTGATGGCGTCACCTTCCCGATCAGGGGAGAAAGTGAAGTTGCCTTCACCGTCCTGGCGAATGGCATGCCGCCAGCGGCAGCCTTAGTCCAGCCTGAAGAAGTACCTGAGACCGAAGCCGAGCAGCCGCTCGAAATTTTATCAGCATTGGCACCAGAGCCAATCTATCCCCGCACAACGCCCGAGTTTGTGCAGGGCATCATCGCCCTGAGCGATTATGTGCCGGAGGGGTCCAGCTTGCAATACGATCCTGATTTCGGGTTGGGCTGGACAGACCCAAGGGGTTGGCTGGTTTATTTTGGAAATGACATCAGCAATATTGATCTTAAATTAATCGAATACGAATCGATCACTGCTTCACTGCAAGAAAAGAACCTCACACCCGCATTGATCAGCCTCGAATTCTTATATGCACCGTTTTATCGATTGGAGCACTAAACATGGATGAACCAATAATTGTCGGAATCGACATCGGAACAAGCAAAATCTGCACGCTGGTTGCCCGGATTGAAGAGGGTAACAATCTACGTATCCTTGGCGTGGGGATTGAGCCATCCCAGGGGTTGAGAAAAGGCACCGTTGTTGATCTGAACGCCGCTGCCCTGGCCATTTCACGCTCGGTTGAAAAAGCCGAACGAACCTCCGGGTTTGAAATCAATGCGGCCTTAGTCAGCCTGGCAGGGTCACATGTTTCATCAATCAACAGCCGTGGTGTGGTTGGTATCACCGGCGGTATCGTTGACCTGGATGATATCGACCGGGCATTAGACGCTGCCCAGGCAGTTGCCATCCCCCACAATCGTGAGATCATCCATGTCATCCAGCGCGGATTTATCATCGATGGGCAGGACGGGATTAGGACGCCTGTCGGCATGCACGGTTACCGGCTGGAGGTGGAAGCCCACATTATCACAGCCTCATCCTCCACCGTCGAAAACCTGCGGCAATGCGTGGCCGCATCTGGCATCGAGGTCTCTCAATTTGTGCTCAACCCGCTCGCATCCGGTGAAATCGTCCTTTCAGAGACCGAGCGCCAGATGGGCGTTGCCGTGGTGGATATAGGCGGCGGTACAACCGACATGGCGATCTACATCGACGGCGATGTATGGCATACCATGGTCTTAGCCGTAGGCGGCAACCATGTCACATCCGATATCGCCCACGGGTTGCGCTTGCCGGTTTCACAGGCGGAAGAAATCAAAGTTAAATTCGGTCACGCCATGCAATCGGAGGTCAACCCAGAAGAGCAATTCACCATCCGCAGTTTCGGCGGCGACACACCCACCCGCATCGACCGGATCGAACTGGCAAACATCATCGAAGCCAGGATGGAAGAGATTTTTTATCTGGTCTTGCAGGAAATTCGCCGATCCGGATACGACGGGCTTTTGCCGGCAGGGGTCGTTCTCACCGGCGGGTCAAGCCTGATGCCCGGTGCGCGACAGTTAGCATCACAGGTGATGGGGTTACCCACACGCATCGCCAAACCACAAAACCTGGTGGGTTTAACCGATCAATTGGATTCCCCGGCATACTCCACCAGCGTCGGTTTGCTGGAGTGGGCAATGCTGATGAGCGATGCGAATCAACACATTGAACGGCATGGACCAAAACATACCAATAACTGGTCCGATCAACTTAAGGATCTACTCAGGCGTTTATTACCCTGAGATCTACAGCATCAATATTAATTACACGAGTCATCAAAAAGAGGAGTTAACCATGGATAACAATTTACAACCCGAGTCATTCGCAAGAATAAAAGTTGTTGGCGTAGGGGGCGGCGGCTGCAATGCCGTCAACCGGATGATCGATGAAGGGCTTTCCGGCATCGAATTCATCGCAGTCAACACCGATTCACAAGCACTGCAATTCTCAAAAGCCAAAATAAGGGTTCGCATTGGTGAAAAATCCACTCGCGGCCTCGGCGCAGGCGGCGATCCCCGCATCGGTCGTCTGGCAGCAGAAGAATCAGCCGAAGAACTGTATGAAGTGCTCAAAGGCAGCGACATGGTCTTTGTTACCGCAGGGCTGGGCGGCGGGACAGGCACCGGCGGCGCACCTATCGTGGCACAAATCGCCAAAGAGATCGGCGCATTAACCATCGGTGTCGTCACCCGTCCCTTCACATTCGAAGGCACGCACCGTTCAAAATCGGCTGAAGAAGGCGCAGCTGCCCTCAAGGAACATGCCGATACGTTGATCATCATCCCAAATGACCGACTGCTCCAGATCGTGGATAAACGGGCTGGCTTGCAAGACGCTTTCAAAGTTGCTGACGACGTCCTCAGGCAAGGTATTCAGGGTATTTCCGAATTGATCACCATCCCCGGTTTGATCAACCTGGACTTTGCAGATGTGCGCACGATTATGTCCGAAGGCGGCGCAGCGTTGATGGCTGTCGGCCAGGCAAGCGGCGAAGACCGTGCTGCCAAAGCGGCTGAAATCGCAATCTCGAACCAGCTTCTGGATGTTACCATCGATGGCGCTCGCGGCATCCTGTTCAATGTAACCGGCGGTGAAGATCTCAAGCTGTTCGAGGTCAATCAAGCAGCAGCCATCATCAAAGAGACAGCGCATCCCGATGTGAACCTGATCTTTGGTGCGGTCATCGACGAGAAAATGGGCGAGAACTTGCGCGTTACCGTCATCGCCACGGGTTTTGAAGGCACGAGCGTCAATACTGCTATCAAGAAGGTTGAAGCCCGTCAAAGCTCAAGCGCAAAGCAACAACCACTGCCCAGCTTGCTCGGCATCGATGAAGAAGAACAGGAAGGCGCTGAAGTTTCCGGTCAGGGGTCTGAGTCCTACGAATTCCCCACCCGGATCAACACCGACGACCTGGATGTGCCGGCGTTTTTACGAAAACGCAATCAAAACTAACCTATAAATTACATTAAGGACGATATTATTAATAAACATTGCTCCTCTGGAATTTGATGCTGCTTTTAGCGGTGAGCATCACCCCAAAATCTGGTGTGCTTGGGGTATGCCAAATGGTTAACCTTTATCTATTTGGGTAACCTGACTCATTACCCATGGATTTGGGTTGCAATGAAAAACGCAGGTGGAAACACACCTGCGTTTTTCGGTTGATTCCCAACGAAAACTTCGATTGCTCAAATAGATTATTGATAATTTTTATCTAATTAGTATATAATAGATGAAAACAATCGGAGGTTCCACATGTATCTACCTATTCAGACCTGGTTAATATCCCTCGGGGTTAAGACGCAAACGGCGCTCATCGGCAGTCAGATTATCATCCTCATCCTTATTTTATTGGCAGTTTGGGTTCTTCAAAGGCTGATCCGCCTGCTCATCAAACGAGTGCTCAGCAAATGGATTGAAGATACGAGCACCATGTGGGATGACATCATCTACCGCAGCGACTTCTTCTCACGCTTAGGCAATCTTATCCCCATTATCTTGCTCTATTTTTCGGCTGGCTGGCTGCCAGACCTGACGGATTGGATCCAGCGGATTTCGCTGGCATTGATCGCCCTCTTCAGCGCATTCGCGTTGGAAGCCGCACTGACAGCGATCAACGATATCTACGATGACTATGCCATCGCAAAAAGCAAGCCGATCAAAGGCTATCTCCAGGTTGGGAAGATCTTCCTGTGGTTAAGCACGCTGATATTGATGACCTCAGCGCTGCTGCGCTATTCCCCTCTGCTACTGCTCGGCGGTCTGGGCGCCTTTTCTGCCGTGCTCCTGCTGGTCTTTCGAGATACCTTATTGGGGCTATTCGCCAGCGTCCAATTTGTAACCAACGACATGGTGCGGATTGGCGATTGGATTGAGATGCCAGAATACAATGCGGATGGCGAAGTATTTGACATCACCGTCAATACCGTCAAAGTCTCCAATTGGGATAAAACCATTTCAACGATTCCAACTTATGCCCTGATGGCGAATTCTTTTAAGAACTGGCGCGGGATGGAGATGTCGGGCGGAAGGCGCATCAAACGGGCACTCCATCTTGACCTCAATAGCATTCGGTTTTGCGATCCGCCATTAATAAGCCACCTCAAAAGCATTAAATACATGGCAGACTATTTGCAAGAGAACGAAAACCGGGTTGCAAAAGATGAACGATCTCACCACATCAACCTTGAAGCGCATGTTCTCGGGCATAGCATCACCAACCTGGGTGCTTTCCGTAACTACATCACCGGTTATTTGCACAATCATCCCAAAATCAACCAGGAAATGGAAATCCTGGTTCGGCTGCTGGCACCGACCCAGATCGGTTTGCCCTTAGAAATTTATGCCTTTTGCACTGAAAAACAATGGGAACTTTTTGAGGAAATTCAGGCTGAAATCTTCGATCATTTGCTCGCCATTATGCCCGAATTTGACCTGGCAGCCTATCAAAATCCCTCCGGCCTGGATATTCGCACACTAACGCCCACATCAAACCTCCTGCCGATGCTCGAAGAAAGCCCAATCCAACAAACACTACAGTGACACAATAAAAAAAGATCAAGAAAAGACCCTGCCCGAAGCTAAATTCAGCCCAGGGTCTTTTCTTTGTCTATCGCAAGATAAAGACAATAATTTAATAAACACCTCTCAACCAGCCTACGTTAAAATATTACATTTTTCCCGATATTTTAAGGATAAGCACCTGTTTTTCGTTGAATACATAATTCTTCTGTGTTACAATGGAACGTATCCTTACAGGTAGGGGGAGCAATTCACCTAACCCCCACATCTGGGGGTCGTTGCTCAGAAATTCGCACCAAGTATCAGAAGGGTTTCTATATGTATTGTCCTTTTTGTCAGCATGACAAATCTAAAGTAGTCGATACCACCAAAAACGCAACCGGGGGAATCCGCCGGCGAAGAGAATGCCTGAAATGCGGCGAAAGGTTCAGCACCATTGAACGACCTATCTTAGCGACACCACTGGTGATCAAGCAGGATGGCACCCGGGAAGAATTCAACCGGGATAAGCTGATGCACGGCATCAGGATCGCCTGCACCAAAAGACCAGTTTCCGCAGCGGATATCGAACGGCTGATCGGCGAAATCGAATCAACCCTTCAGCGGATCGGGAAGGCGGAAGTCTCCTCCCGCGTGATCGGTGATATGGCCATCCAGGGATTAAAAGAGCTGGATCATGTTGCTTACATCCGTTACGCAACCGTCTATTTACAGTTAGATGACCTCCAATCCATTCGAACCGAAATTGACCATTTATTATCCGAAGAATCTTAGTCGTAGACCCTCAAAGGAGTTATTCATGGCCGAAAAAGACAACAACAAAGACACAGGCTTTTTGCCAACCCCAACGATGCCCGATGACTTGCCAGTCATTGACCTCAGCGATAATTCCCGCGCCGTGCTCACCCGCCGCTACCTCCGCAAGGCAAAAGATGGCACACCTCAAGAAACCGTGGAAGAAATGTTTTGGCGGGTGGCTTATCATGTCGCCAAGGCAGAAGAAGCCTTTGATCAGGATGTAGAGCAGCGTGCGAAAGATTTCTACCACTTGTTAACCTCCAAAAAGTTCTTCCCCAACTCCCCCACTTTTACTGGTGCCGGTACACCTCTCGGGCAATTGGCAGCATGTTTTGTGCTCCCGATCTCCGATGATATGGGACGCAAGGAGGATGGCATATTTTCGACCTTAAGAAATGCTGCCCTCATTCAGCAAACCGGCGGCGGCAACGGTTTCAGCTTCTCCCGCTTACGTCCAAGCGGTTCTCGCGTGCGTAAATCAGCCGGTCAAGCGACAGGCCCAGTCGGCTTCCTGCGCGTGTACGATAAAGCCTTCGGTGAGATCGCTCAGGGTGGCACCCGTCGCGGTGCAAATATGGGTGTGCTGCGTGTGGATCACCCGGATATCGAGGCGTTCATCCACAGCAAAACGGACGAAAACGCGATCACAAACTTCAATATCTCCGTCGGTATCACCGATGCATTTATGCAAGCGGTCGAAGCCGATGAAGATTGGCCTTTGCGCTTCCCGGATGAAACCTCCCCCAATTACCAGGACTTCAATGGTGACTTTGAAGATGCCGTCAAACAAGGGTTCCCTATCAAAACCCACAAGGTCGTCAGAGCGCGCGAGCTCTTTGACCAGATTGTCAAACAAGCTCACCACAACGGCGAACCGGGAATGCTATTTATCGATGCGGCCAACCGCGATAACCCCGTTCCCCATCTCTATCGGCTTGAGTCCACTAACCCGTGTGGTGAACAATGGCTCGGCCCTTATGAAAACTGCTGCCTGGCTTCAATCAATCTGGCTGAACATTTTGGAGAAGATCGCAGCGTTGATTGGGAAGAACTGCGAAAAACTGTTGAAACCGCCACAATCTTCCTGGATGATGTGGTGGATGCCAATGCCTATGTGCCGGCTGTCTCCCAGCTTGAGGAGGCGGCAAAACGTGCACGCCGCATCGGATTGGGGATAATGGGGTTGGCGGATTTGCTCTACCACGTCCAGATCCGCTACGGCAGCGATGAAGGACAGGAATTCGCTGCACAGGTGATGGAATTCATCCGCTACCATGCCATGCGCACCAGCATTGAGCTGGCAAGACAGCGCGGGGCTTTCCCAGCCACCAAAAGCAGCATTTACGATCCCCAAAACCTCACTTGGCAGCCGCCAAAGCCGATCTCAAAATATAAGCACAATTACAATCGCCCAGAGGTCAACTGGCAGGATATCGTTGAAGATATCAAACGATTTGGCATCAGGAACGCAGCACAAACAACCATTGCCCCTACCGGCACTATCGCCACCGTGGCAGGTTGTGAAGGTTATGGATGCGAGCCCGTGTTTGCCCTGGCATACATCCGCCACGTTAACGACAACGGTAAAGATCTGCAGCTCAATTATGTCAGCCCGCAATTTCAAAAAGCGCTCGAAAGCGCAAACATCGAACCGGATGTGCGCGAAGAAATCATCAGCGAAGTCATGAAAACGGGCACCTGCCAGAACATTGATGATTTGCCTAAAACCATCCAAAACGTGTTTGCTGTCTCTTCCGATATCACAGCCGAAGAACACGTCCGTATGCAGGCAGCATTGCAAGCCTTTGTAGACAACAGCTTGAGCAAAACCATTAACTTCCCAGCCGATGCAACACCACAAGATGTCGCCGATGCTTACCTGCTCGCCTGGAAGTTAGGTTGCAAAGGTATCACAGTCTATGTGACAGGTTCCCGCGAACAGGTGGTGCTCGAAACACAGAATACAGCGGCAGAAAAAACAGATTCTGTAAACGACCAAAAGCCAACAACTGGGCAACTGCCGATTTGGCTTGAAACTAAAAAACCCCGCCCCCAGTATCTTAAGGGCTTCACTTATTCCATTGAAACCCCGCTTGGCAAAACTTTCGTGACTGTCAATGAAAACGGCGGAAACCAACCCTTTGAAGTCTTTATTACCGCTGCCAAAGCCGGCTCTGAAACCGCAGCCCATTCTGAGGCAATTGGCAGGTTGATTTCATACGTTTTGCGCATCGCATCACCGATCGAACCGCGTAAGCGGCTGAAAACCGTGATTGACCAACTGGCTGGCATTGGCGGCGGACGGTCTTTGGGGTTTGGCGCAAACCGGATCCGTTCGCTTCCTGATGGAATAGCCAAAGCCCTGTATGACTATCTCTTCAGCCGGCAGTGGGAAGAGGAAACACCGCAGGAAAATATCTCCAGTGATGCACTCACGCTGCCCTTTGCCGATCTTGAAAGTTCAGAAAGCAATGCCACCCGCCAGATCGGTGAACTCTGCCCGGAATGCGGTATGGCATCCTTCATCAATGAAGAGGGATGCCGAAAATGCTATAGCTGTGGTTATAGCGAATGCTAAACCAGTATTAATCCAACGATAAGGGCGAGATCATCTTGCCCTTTTTTTTACTTAACCACCAAGTATTCTACAGGATGGCTTCAGTGAGTGGTATGATATTAGAATGAAGGGCATAAGAACATAATTCTTGCCAAAAATAATAGGTCTTTATGTATAATTAGGTCAATCAATTGTGAACCTCGGAGGTAAAAACTGATGAAACAAGAATGGACACAAAATACTGTCATCGTTAATGATGGAATTGAACTTTTTTACACCCGAACCGGGCAGGGCGATAAACCCACCCTGATCCTCGCCCACGGTTTGACAGACAATGGCCTATGCTGGCATCAGTTGGCTGCTGATCTAGAAGCCAATTACGACCTGATCATGTATGATGCATACGGCCATGGGAAATCCTCCCGGATAGACCCGGACAAACGGTTTGACCTGATTGAAGACCTGCGCGACCTGATTGATGAACTTAAATTAGAGAAACCCGGCATCATGGGGCACTCCATGGGCGCAGCAACAGCGGCTGGTTTTGCGTCAAAATATCCAGACCTGCTTTCTGTGCTCATTCTCGAAGACCCGCCCTGGATGGATAAAGCCGTCAGTGATAAAGAAATGAAGGCAACCATGCAAGAGTGGAAGAAGCAGAACATCGCCGCCAAACAGAAAACTGCCAAAGAATTGATCAAAAGCCAGCATAAATCCGCGCCTAACTGGGAAGAAGCCATTTTGCCAGAGTGGGCACAGTCAAAACTGGATTTGGACCCGGCAGTTTTTGACCACTTACACATTGATAACACGGATTGGCGCGAGCAGGTAAAAGCCATCAAGGTGCCCACGCTGATCATCACTGGAGACAACGAAAGGGGCGCCATTGTCACCCCTGAACTGGGTGTGGAAGCGATTGAACGCCTTCACAAAGGTGAATTTGGCCATATCAGCGCCGCCGGGCATTGTGTGCGGTATGAGCAGTATCAACCCTACCTCACCATGGTGCGGCTCTTCCTGAAACGCAATCTAACCGCCTAAAAATTATTGTTGATACTCCACAAGCCATAAAGAAGGGACGCCTCTCATGACGAAACGCTTGATCCTGATGGCGGGAAATATCGGCGCCGGTAAAACATCACTGACCGACCGCATCGGTGAAAGGTTGGGTTGGATGACAGCCTATGAATCTGTCGTTGACAACCCTTACCTGCCTGATTTTTATGAGAGCATGAAGGATTGGTCCTTTCACCTGCAAATCTACTTCCTCGGGCACCGCGCAGAACAACATATCCATTTATCCCAAATCGCCGAATCAGCCATTATTGACCGCAGCATCTATGAAGATGCGCACATCTTCGCTCGAGCGCTTCACCACATGGGCAACATGACCGAAAGAGACTTTCACGCCTATTTGCGCTTGTATGACCTGATCATCCAGCACCTCCCCAAACCCGACCTGCTGATCCACCTGCAAGCGCCTGTACCCGTCCTGATGGAACGGATCAGACGACGAGCCAGGAACATTGAAACGGGGATTGACGAAGCGTATCTCGGACTACTTGACCAGTTTTACGAAGAATGGATTCAAGGGTTTGATCTCTGCCCCGTGCTCACAATACGGAGTGACGACCTCGACTTCGTCCACAAAGCCCAGCATCTGGATATTGTTGTTCAGCGCATCCAGGAAAAGCTAAGCGGACGGGAAGAAATGGTGTTCTGAGCACCATAGCAGCTTGAGGTTACAGGGGGCCAACAACTTGAAGGACACCATCATTGATTGATTAAAATAAGCAATGATCGCTTACCGTTCTACTAGCCCAATCTGCTTGATTTATAATTAATTCACTACTCGCGTGTAATAGATTCCCGACTTGGTGCAACTTTAATCCAAATTTACCGTATATCAATATAGAGGAAAAGCAAGGAGACAATTTGAGCGAGCAAGAAGCACGCTGGATCGAACAGGCTCTGCAAGGCAATCAAACAGCATTTGGGTTTTTGGTGGACGCTTATCGGAAACCTGTCTTCAGCGTATGCTATCGCATGCTCGGCAACAGCAACGATGCAGAAGACGCTGCACAGGAGAGCTTCATCAGGGCTTATACCAACCTTAAAAAATTCGATCCCACCCGCTCATTTGCCACATGGTTGCTCTCAATTGCTTCGCACTACTGTATTGACCAGATGCGTAAGCGGCGCCTGGCGACTGTTTCAACAGATGTGTTGCCCGCAGAAATCATCGCCGACAACAACGCACCGAACCCAGAAAGGGAATTACGGCAAAATGAAAAGGAAAAACGGATTCAGAACACCTTGATGACACTCAAACCTACCGATCGGGCGGCAATCGTCTTGCGTTACTGGCACGAGTATTCGGAAGTCGAAATTGCGGAGTCGCTGGATCTGACAGTCAGTGCAGTCAAAAGCCGTTTATTTCGTGCCCGCAGAGCACTTGCTGAAGCATGGGCGGCAAGCCCTGACAGCGAATCTGTAAAAAAGAGGAGGACGCATGAGTCACCAGCCTTTTGAAAATTGGATTTTATCTGACGAACCCTTAGAGCCTGACCAACAACAGGCGCTTGAAATACATCTTGAGGGATGCGAAGATTGCAGCACCATCTCAAACGCCTGGATGGAGATCAGCGAAACGATTGCCATCAGCCAGACCCTTGAACCCGCACCAGGGTTCACTCAGCGCTGGCACAACAGGTTAGCTCTTCGTGAAAAACAACGTCAACAACAAAAAATGTGGCTGTTCACCCTTGGATTGTTTTTCCTGGCTGGGATCATCGCACTGGTATTGATAATCTACAACCAGGCTTCAAGAAACATGTTCTATGAAATGAGCCAGGTGATTGCCAATTTTAGCCTATTTGCGGTTCGCGTCAACAAGATCTGGACCGTTTCAACAGCTTTTATCAAGAATTTCCCCATCATACTTCCAATCATTATTACCTGTGGGGTCGGCATGCTGGCAGCGCTGGGCGCGTTGTTCATCACATGGCTCGGTTCAATGTATAAACTATTTAGCCCTGTGCAAGAAGGAGTAACAATCAAATGAAACACTTAAGAAATTTCGCTCTGGCATTCACACTCGTTATGGTAATCTGTTTGGCGTTACCCAGCAATGTTTCCGCCTCACCGATACCCGATGACCGCAACATTTTTGGGTCATCCTACACATTAGAAAGCGGCCGCATCCTCGACGGCAACTTAAATGTGATTGGGGGCGTCGTGGCAATTGAACAAAATGCCACCGTCAACGGCGATATGTTTGTCGTTGGCGGCCTGGTAGATATCGACGGCATCATCGAAGGCAACCTGACCGTGATCGGCGGAACCGTCACACTCGAAGAACATGCCATCATCAATGGTGATTTAGTGTCTCCAGCCAGTTATGTCAAACAAAAACCCGGCGCACAAGTTCAGGGAGATATCATCGAGAGCTGGTCAGCACCTATGGAGAACATCAACATCCCCACATTCTGGTCGATGCCCCACCGCACAACCCAGGTCCGTTTCGTCCCCATCATTAACAGGATCGGCAGGGGTATTGCAACACTATTTGTCATGCTCGCCCTTTCGGCACTTTTACTGCTGATCATGCCAAAATCATCTGATACCATGGCTGCTGCATTGAGGGCAGAACCCTGGCACATCTTAGGCTATGGCGCGCTGACCTTGCTGGTCGTCCTCATCGGAAGTGTCCTTCTGGCCATCACCATCTGCCTGATCCCAGTTGCGATTCTGGCATTAATGATCACCGGCATCGGGATTATCACCGGATGGCTGGTGCTCGGCTATGAGCTTGGGAAAAGAATGGCTGAGGATCTCTTCAAAACGAAATGGCATCCCGTCCTTTCAGCCGTGCTCGGCAACCTCGTGCTCTTTCTGGTCGCTGCCGGCCTGGAGTTTATCCCCTGCATTGGGTGGATCCCGATTTTTGCGGCCATGCTGTTCAGCCTGGGGATGGCTGTAGTAACTTTATTCGGCACACAGTCCTACCCACGCGGTCAAATGCGTCAAAAACCACAGCAAGAAGTGCTGGTTGATGGAACAAAATCGAAGGCTGAAGATGCCGCAGTGATTAGTCCCCCACCTGCAGAAGAACCACAAAATGAACCCCCAGAGGTTCCTTCTACGGATGGCGCTGAAAGTATTGAGGACGCCAGTGATGACAGTGAAGATGAAAACGCTTAAATTTGGTAAAATTGACCAGCTTTACAGGTAACCAATAGGAGCAGGAGAGAAAAATGAAAAAACAAGTGATCTTTATGTTGATCGCACTGATATTTGCAAGCTTTGCTTGTTCAATTCAAAACGTACAGATGGAAACCATCGACAACCAGATCGTGATGATCAATGAACCGCTGCCTGCAGACAGCGGTGAGGCTGAGCTTGAATTTCAGATGTCTGGCGGGAAATTCTCACTTTCCCCTGGCGCTGAGGGCCTGGTGAATGGCACCATCACCTATAATGTTGAACAATGGGAGCCAGAATTCACTCGCAGCAGCAATCACTTTGCCATCAAGCAGGTCAATCCTTACCGGATCTCCGGCATCCCCACCGGCGATATCATCAACAACTGGGAGCTGTATGTGACAAACCAGGTGCCCCTCAACCTGGCGATCGAGGGCGGCGCAAGCGAAAACACCTTCGATTTCTCCGGTCTGCAATTGACCAATCTCAAGGTTGTTCAGGGTGCGAGCGACACAACCATCCGGTTTGACCTCCCCAACCCTGCCTTGATGGATGAGTTCATCTTTACCACAGGCGCTTCCTCTGCAGAACTTTATGGGTTGGCAAATGCCAACTTTCAGGAGATGACCATTTCAGCCGGTGCAGGAGACTACACCCTTGATTTCGGCGGCACCCTCTCCCGCGATGTTGTCGTCAACATCAAAGCAGGCGTCAGCAACCTAAAGATCATTGTGCCGGCGGCCACCAGGGCTGTGGTCAATAACGAGGGTACCATTAGCAACATCAACACCAAGGGCACCTGGCTGGTGACGGATGACACCTATACCACCATGGTCGAAGGCTATACCCTCACCATCAACCTCGATATCGCCGTTGGCAACGTCACACTGACACATGAGGAATAAAACGCAAGAAAATTAAAATTGTATAAACTAATTCGTTGACATTTCACAATATAAGTGGTTTAATACAATTACTCGCTGGCCGGGTGCCCCCCTCACCCGGTCAGCGAGAATTTTTATTTAATCCATCAAAAATGCCTGCTAAAAACAAATTTAACAGGCATCGGTTATCCTCTTATACAGCCAGGTCTGATCAGGACTGATAGATCTGGTTCTTGCGAATATACTCATAGATTTTCGGTAAAACATAATAGCGGTAAGCCCGGTTTTCCCCTGCACGCCGGCGGACTTGCTGCGCGGAGATCTCTAACAGCGGTGCCGTCACGAAATTAAGCTTCTCTCTTAATTGAGGCAGTTGCTCAAACAGCTCTGATAGATCAATATCATCCCCAGGCCGCCGCATCACGCCAATCCCATCCAAAAAGGATAAGAATTCTTGCACATGATACCACTGCGGCAAGTCCTGCAGTGAGTCTCCGCCCATCAGGTAGATCAGCGCCTGGTCAGGATACTGTTGTTTTAATATTTTGATAGTATCCACCGCATAATGCGGCCCCGGCCGGTCGATATCCACATGGGAGAGTGAAAAAGCGCCATCATCCTCAATCGCCATCTCAACCATCGCCCGGCGGTGCTCAAGAGATGATATATCCTGACCGCGCTTATGCGGTGGATCAGGCGTAAGCACCCAGATCGTGCAGTCCAGGTCGAGCTGGTCACGGGCTTCAGCCGCCAGGATCAGGTGCCCCACATGCGGGGGGTCAAACGTCCCACCGAAAATCCCCAATCGTTTCTTTTCCATTGCTCAATCCTGCCATTCCAGGGCATACTCCCCAACAAAAACCGTGTCACCCTCTTCAACACCCGCCTCGCGCAAGGCTTCTTCTACGCCGATATTCTCCATCAAACGCTGGAAGCGGCGCACCGATTCCCGATGCTCCCAATAGGTCATCGCTGCGGCACGCTCGATCGCCTCGCCGCGCACCAGCCAGCCTTCCTCGGTCTGCGAAACGGTAAAGGCTTTGGGGTCTTCAGCCGCACGGTAAACGGGCATCTCCTCAACAGGCTCTGGTTCAGGGGCATCTTCGAGACGTTTTGCAGCCAGCCACATCAACTCCTGAATATTCTCATGTGTGACGGTTGAAATCGGCAGGGCTTCATAACCCCGTGTCTTCAGTTCAGCCTTGATCTCAGGCCAGCGCTCCTGCACCATCGGCAAATCCATTTTATTGAAAGCGACAATTTGCGGCTTTTGGGTGATCTTCTCATCAAACAAAGCCATCTCGCTGTTGATCTGCGAAAAGTCTGACATCGGATCTTCCGCCAGACCATCCAGCACGTGGATCAATACCCGCGTGCGCTGAATGTGCCGTAAAAAGGAGAACCCAAGCCCAACGCCCTGATGCGCCCCTTCGATCAATCCCGGGATGTCCGCCAAAACCAACAAGTTCTCGATATCCAATTGCGCCACGCCCAAGTTAGGCGAAAGCGTTGTAAAGGGATAATTGGCAATCTTCGGTTTGGCGTTCGTCACAACCGCCAGCAGGCTGGATTTGCCGGCGTTTGGCACACCCACAATCCCCACATCAGCGATCATCTTCAGCTCAAGGCGTAAGTTCTTTGCTTCTTCCGGCTCGCCGCGTTCAGCCATGCGCGGCACCTGGTTGCGGCTGGTGGCATAATGTTGATTGCCGCGCCCGCCCCGCCCGCCCTTGGCGACCACCAATTGCTGTCCATCTTCCACAAGGTCGCCCAGCAGGTCACCTGTGTCGTTGTCATATACTAACGTTCCCGGCGGCACCTGGACAATCAAGACCTTGGCCGACTTACCGCTCATGTTATTCGGTCCCCCATTATTGCCGCTATCGGCAATATAGCGCGTGCGGTGCCTGAAGTCGAACAGGGTAGAAAGCTTTTGGTTCACCTCAAGGATCACATCCCCGCCCCGACCGCCGTCGCCCCCATCCGGGCCGCCGCGTGGTTTATATTTTTCGCGGTGAAAGTGGACCATGCCATCGCCGCCGCGTCCAGATTGCACATAAATTTCTGCTTCGTCTAAATACATATTAAATCATCACTTTTGATTGAATTATTTTACCAACACGGATTAATCTTACCGTATTAAAGTCAAAACGGGGCTGCCCGATTGGCAGCCCCGAAATCTTATTTCTGTTGATATTACTTCCCGAATTTCTTTGTTAAGATGGATTTGAGTGTGGGTTCGCCAATTTCTTGAAGTTCATAGCGCACCCGCTGAATAGGTTTATTGATCTTGATCACCCGTGTCAGGTCAATCGGTGTGCCGCTGACGACAACATCCACGTCCATTTTGTTGATCGTCTCTTCGAGGTCACGCATCATGGCGTCGCCGTATCCCATCGCAGGCAGAATAATGCCAGTGTTGGGATATTTTTCATAAGTCGCCTTGATGGATCCCACAGCAAAGGGACGGGGATCAACGATCTCACCTGCACCAAAGCGTCGAGCAGCCACAAAGCCAGCGCCATAAGCCATCTCGCCGTGGGTCAGGGTTGGGCCGTCTTCCACCACCAGCACGCGCTTGCCGCGAATGGCGTCAGGGTCATCCACGAACAAGGGTGAAGCACCTTCGATCACGAGGGCATCCGGGTTGAGGTTATAGAGGTTGTTTCGAACGCTGATCACATTGTCAGGGTCAGCGGTGTCAACCTTGTTGATCACAAAAACATCTGCCATGCGGACGTTGGTCTCGCCGGGGTAGTAACGCATCTCATGCCCGGGGCGATGGGGGTCTGCTACGACGATCAACAGATCAGAGACGTAGAACGGGAAGTCGTTATTGCCGCCATCCCACAAGACGATATCAACCTCTTTTTCCGCCTCACGTAAAATGGCTTCATAATCCACGCCGGCGTAAACTATCACGCCATTATCGATATGCGGTTCGTATTCTTCGCGTTCTTCAATAGTGCATTCGTGTTTGTCAAGGTCACTGTAATCTGCAAAACGCTGTACCTTCTGCTTAACAAGGTCGCCATAGGGCATGGGGTGCCGGATGGCAGCGACTTTGTAACCCATCTCACGCAAGATCAGTGAAACGCGGCGGGTGGTTTGGCTCTTGCCCGAGCCCGTCCGCACAGCACATACCGCAACGACTGGTTTGGTCGATTTAACCATCGTGTTCTCTGTGCCCATCAGCCTGAAGTCTGCACCGGTTGCATTGACCAGAGACGCTTTATGCATCACATATTCATAAGGCACATCGCTGTAGGCAAATACTACCTGGTCAATTTTCTTGTCGCGGATCAGGTCTTGCAGATCAGATTCAGGGTGTATCGGAATACCCTCGGGATACAGTCCGCCTGCTAATTCAGCCGGATATTTTCGTCCTTCAATATTAGGGATCTGCGTAGCCGTAAATGCAACTACTTCGTATTTATCGTTATCGCGATAAAATGTGTTGAAGTTATGGAAATCCCGACCTGCAGCGCCCATGATGATTGTTCTAATTCTTGCCATTGAAACTTTTACTCCTTTTCGATAGTTTGGTTTATAAGATTTGATAATTACATTGCGCTGGGTGCTTCAATACCCAACAAATTCAGGCTGGTGGCGATCACCTGCTGTGCCGCAGCTACCAAACGCAGCCGGTAAGCCCGAACCTCAGGTTCGGCATTGAGCACATGACAGGTATTATAAAAATCATTAAATGCTTTGGCAAGGTCATATGATAAACCAGCGATGGTCAACGGGCGAAATTGCTCTGCCGCACGGACAACTTCACCAGGCAGCCTTGTCAGCAGCTCGATCAGGTCTACTTCCGCTTTTTCCAAATTATCAGGGAAGGGAGCAGCCTTTGGAAGGGTTTCGCCAGCCCGCCTCAAGATGCTGTTGGCGCGAACATGGGCATATTGAATGTATGGCGCAGCCTGCCCATTGAAGTCCAGTGCGGCATCCCAATCAAAGGTAACCACCTTCGAATTGTCGCGTGAGAGCATGGTGTACTTCAAGGCACCTAACGCAACCGCCTCCGAAATGCTAGTCTTCGCCTCATCAGACACCTCAGGGTTTTTCTCATCAACAATTGTTCTGGCACGGCTGGTTGCCTCTGCCACCAAATCATCAAACAAAACCACGGTGCCCTCGCGGGATGCCATGGTCACATTACCCGGCAAGTTCACCAATTCATAGGCAAGGTGATAAAGCTTATCTGCCCATGGATAACCTAAAACTTCAAGCGTCTTGAACACTTGCTTGAGATACAGCGACTGCCGTACATCAATCACATAGATAGATTGGTCGAGGTCATATTCCTCAAATTTCTTGATCGCCAGCGGCAGGTCTTTGGTTGCATACAACGATGAGCCGTCCGATCGGAGCAGAACCAGCACCCGGTATTCATCCTCAGTGCCGAGGACTGCGTCAAGGTCGATAAACACCGGACCTTCTGGGCGCTCATCCACAGCCAGCCCTTCTTCAATCATCTTCTCAACAAGCACAACGCCTGAATCTTCCACTTCGCTTTCGAAATAGATCCGGTCGAAGGTCTCTCCTAAGAGGTCGTAGATCTGTTCAAACCCCTCCAGTGACCATTGGCGGGTTTTTTGCCACAATGCGACCACTTCGGGGTCGCGTGCATTCCACCGCCCATAAAGTTCACGCACTTCAGCTTCATTGCTCGGGTCTTGAAACAGGCGGTCTGCTTCTGCATAGATGTCATTCATCCAGTGGGTTTTGTTTTCGCCTGGAACTTCTCCAACATGGTTCTTCAGGTAATTCCACATCCACTTAACCACATGCAAGCCAATATCGCCTAAATAATTCGCCCTGATCACCCGGTAACCGGCAAATTCCAATATCCGGCAAATACTTCCGCCAAGGATCACATTGCGCAAGTGCCCCACATGGAACGACTTATGCGTATTGGGCTGTGAATACTCCACCATGACGGTTTTAGCGAGGTCTTCGCCCCGTCCGTAATCCTCACCAGTCTCAAGGATCGTATCCACCACACGCTGTGCGTATTCTGATGTCGAAAAATATAAATTGAGGTAGCCGTTTACGGCATCAATATGAGAAAAACCAAAACCAGACCCGTGCAGGTAATTTTTGATCCCTTCAGCCAATTCCTGTGCCCGTTTCGGCACAATGATTTTCTTACCCGACCGCGCCTCCCCTGCCGCCACCGGGAACAGCGGTACCGCTATCCCCCACTCACCGCTAAAGGGTATCTGGCGGAACTCAAGAACAGGATCTTCGATCGATTCTGTTGTTAAGTATTCCCGAATTTTTGCTTCAACTTGCGATTTTTCTTTTTCAAACATCAATGCTCTAAATTCTAATTTTTTATTGCTTGGCTCGGCAATTATAACATCTCCTGCCGACACTAAACACGGAAACAATGACTGTGTTGAGAAGCTGTGTCGAACTGTCCAATGTCGTAACGGTTAGCACGCCAACTATAACAAGCAAAACGGGAGCAAAGCTGCTCCCGCTGCAAATTCTGCATCACAACAAAAAGTAACCTTTCGGTTTACTCCATGCCGTTGAGTTGCTTCATCAGACTGCTTTTTTGCCGCGCGGCTTTATTCTTGTGAATGACGCCTTTTGCAGCAGCCTTATCCAGTGCCTTGAGAGCAACCTGGGTTGCTGCTCGGGCTTCTTCCACCTCACCTTGCTCAATTGCCACTCTGGCTTTGCGCAGGGCTGTGCGGGCGCTGCCGCGGAAAATGCGGTTAAGTTCTCGTCGTTTCTTGTTCTGACGATTGCGTTTGATTTGCGATTTTAAATTTGCCAAGGTCTTTCCTCCAATGACTTTCTGGATCAATTTTTACAACAATTACGAGGGATTATTCTACCTGACGCTCAAGGATTTGTCCAGTCAAATCTCAAGCTTAATGGTCTTCTTGCTGAAATGCCTCGATATAGGTTTTAATCTCCGGTATGGCGGTTAATTTTTCATGGAAGAAGTTATTGACCACATTAATTAATTCATCTCGCGCGGCTTCTGCTTCAGCAGACATTGCTGCGTATTCCTCTTGATTCTTGATCGCATCCCTGAACTTCATTATCCTCGACACAATCTCAGCTTCCCGGGCATCTTCCATCACACGGATGACTTCAAACATCAGATTTTCAGCCTGATTGATCAATTGTTCCTCTTTGAAGTGTGATTTAGCGTTAATGGCATCATCCACTGTGCGGATCAGCGACCAAACCTGGTAAAGCATCGAAGCAGGTTCATCGAACAGCTCCCGCAGATAAACCGCCTCCTGGTATCGCCCAGTCAGACGAAAAATATTATACATTCGCTTAGCAGCTTTACCGTAGTTGATGCTCTTTGTGACATATTTCTTGACTTCGCCCTCAAGCGCTTTAACATATTCATCCAGCGCATCGGCGCTCACCTGTTGAGCTAGTTTAGAAAAGATTGGCACTGATTCAGCCTGTAAATACACTTCCTGGAAGTAGGGGTCCAAATAGCCATCCAAGGGGACAATCGTGCCATCAAGCGCTTCCCAGGTGACATCCAGCATGTTGCTGGCATTTGCCAGGCTGCCCTCGATGGGGTCCGCTACCACCCAATCCAACTTGCACCATCCCGGGTCTTGCGCTGCCTCTCCCCAGGTGATAGTCCGCTCCTTCCCGTCGGGAGAAAAGCCAACTTTTTCGCCTTTTTCGATTTCATCCGGCGCCCAAGAAATCGGGCTGCCAGCAGAAAAAGTGCGATTCCCTTTGACAAAATCAGCCGGGTAAGACCCCAGCTTCACCTCAATCAATTGATAACTTGTGCCTTTGAGCGTTGAAAGCGCTTTCTCCCGCATGATTTCAGCCAAGATTTGGCAAGCTTCATCCTTTGTCTCAGCGATGATATTGACCCGCTCAAAATAATCACAATCACCCGGGAACTTTTGGAACTTAGATTGGGCGGAGGATCCCGAAAGTGCCAATGCAGTCTCAACTTTTCCGGGAGTATCGACAAATTCAACCAGTTTTCCGATATGCCTGAAATAATCCAGCCGTTTTGGGTCAAAATCCAGCATGGCGATGTTCTGCCCAAAGACGCCTGTGCGGTCATCAAACTTGATCTCATCCCAAACGCCGTCCGTGCCTTCGATGGACTTTAACCATTCTCGAGCTTCCTCAATATTCAGTTCCACATTGAGGCGCTTTGCCGATTCCACTACTTTATCGATGTCTGTAAAAGCGTATTGCTTGCTCATAAACTTGTCTCCTATTGTGATTGTTTTGTTTCAGGATACATTAATATGACCAAGTTTGTCAAGTTTTTCATATTTACAAAGATTCAATCGAAAATACCCACACTGACTAAGGTCAGGTCTGCATTTGCATTCACCTGACCTTTTCCCGTTCACCAGATCTATGCTCCACTTACTATTTACCATTCACCTCTCACCATTCACCATCACCCTTCACATCCCCCCATTCTTACCCATTTCCAACACATTAACCGTATAATATAAATCCAGGTTGGCCGGATGGCCGCGGGCACAGATGTGCCCGAGGAAAGTCCGCACACCACAGAGCAGCATGCCGGGTAACGCCCGGAAGCGCGTAAGCGTTTGGATCAGGGCCACAGAAAGCATACCGCCCTGCCGCAACGGCAGGGTAAGGTTGAAAAGGCGGTGTAAGAGACCACCGGCGGGTGCAGCAATGCATCCGGACAGGCAACCCCCATGCGGTGCAAGGTCAAGCAGGAGAGAAGTCTGGTAACAGACGGGACCTGGCTCGGCGCCCAATCATCTCCGGGTAGACCGCTTGAGCTGATGGGAAACCATCAGTCCAGATAGATGTCCATCCAGGCAGGTATTCCTGCCAGACAGAATGCGGCTTACAGGCTGACCTGGACCTGTGCTACAAAAAAGATCCCGGAAGGATATCTTCCGGGATCTTTTGCTTAACATTGTCTGCATGCAATCAGCGACTACGCAAACGCGGGTTGAGGATCTTATCCAGTGCAACCCCCACAAAGGCAAAAGCCAGCCCGGTGATCAGCACCAGCACGATCGGCTCTAATACCCAGTAATAATAACCCCAAAACGTGCCCTGATTAAGCGCCTGGTGGATAACTTTTCCCCAGGTTGGCAGGTAAGGGGACGAAACGCCAAGGTAGGCAAGAGTCGCTTCTAAGAAGACAAAACTCGGCACAGAAATCACCAGTTGCGGCACCATCACCTGGATGATCCTTGGTAACATGTAGCGGAATACGATTCTTCTGTTTGTACTGCCATAAGCCTTTGCTGCCTCAATATACGGCGCTTCCTTAAACTGCAAGAACATCGCCCGGTATT
Organism: Anaerolineaceae bacterium; assembly: GCA_016841365.1. Classification (GTDB taxonomy): domain Bacteria; phylum Chloroflexota; class Anaerolineae; order Anaerolineales; family Anaerolineaceae; genus Brevifilum. The sequence goes on along the minus strand of JAENZI010000001.1, from coordinate 53,826 downwards.
CCTTCAATGAATTGCCAAAGATATTCATCAGGATCATCACCGCTAAAATGACCCAGATACTTTTCGAATAGAGAATAAAGACCAAGATAGCAATCGGCAGCGCGGGCAGGGTGATGTTCAATTCCGTGATTCGCTGCAAGATCTCATCCACGCTGCCACCATACCAGGCACTGAAGGCTGCAATAAAAATCGTTGAAACTGTGGTCAGCACCGCACCCAGGATTCCAAAGGTTAAGGCAACAGGTGTTCCCCACAACATCGCCACAGTCAAATCCCGGCGCTGAAAGTCCGTTCCAAATAAGCCGTAAACTCTGCCATGCAATGCGCCTTGAACATCAACATCCGATCCTTCTTCAAACACAATCGAAAGGACCTGAAGTTGATAATGCCCCTTTAAAGGTTTGGTAAACGCCGTTTCAGGGTCGCCAAAGATTTCCTCAACAGCACTTGGACCCTCTTTGCTGACATACCGTTTATCCTCATGCGAAAGAATGTAACCTAACCCATCTATTGCCTTAAAGCTGTTGATCTCTGTTTCTCTGCCATCGGGCGTGACCATTATCAGGCTGGTAAACGGCGCCTTTTCATCATAGGTTGATTGATAATAGATCGCTAAATCCTGAGGAAATACGCCTGCATTTAATTCAAAATCGAATGTCATGCGGATATCCAGCATATTTTCGTTGATCCACACCCGCTCTTCCGAAAACTCAACACCATCTGTCGGTTGTGTGGAGTCAAAATAAAGTGACTCCGGCCACTTCTCTCGCCTGAAGAAATTGGTCCACACTGGCCGGGCATACTTGGGTGCAAAGAGCCAGCCTTCTGAGTGCCAATATTCAACTGCTTCATCGTAAGGGATAGCAATCACCGTCCCAATGGCAACCACGAACAAGACAACGATCATCACCAAACCCACAACGGCCATAGGATAATTGAAAATGTTCTTTCTTGCTGTCTGAAATAAAGTCTTTAGGAAACCAGTATTCTTCTGCTTAACCCCGTAAGGCTTGGTGTCTTCAACTCCTGATGGGGTTGTCTGCTTCTTCCCAAGTTTGGAAGAGGACTCAGGTGGCAATATTCGTTGTTTGTTTGGTCGCCTGCCAGCCGGGTTTGCTTGTGATACCCGTAAAGGTTGTGTATCATCACTGGGTTTTCGCAATCCACTGTCCGCGACATCTTGCGTAATGACGATTGGACGGGTACCCTCGCTTTTTAACGGTTGGGCCGAATCTTTTTGATTTCGCCCGACCATGATCGGCCGGGTCTGCCCTTGATCCTGAACACCAATTTTTGAGTGGTTCTCAGGTCTTTTCTGGTGTTGTGCAGCCCACTTAACGTTGAAAAGCTGGCTAATCCATCGACCAAATTTTTTCTTCCTGACTGAACGCATCTTAACCGATGTACCATTCTTGCCAATCCGCACCCGGGGATCGATCAAAGCATAAACAACATCCAGCAAGAGCACAGAAAGACCTAACAAGTAGGCAAACATGACCACAATTGCAACGACAACCGGCCTGTCAAACATTCGAACGGCACGGAAAAAACCCGCACCTAAACCCGGCCAATCGAATAACAATTCCAGCGCAATGGCTTCTTCCCAAAAACTAACCAGCATCATCGCAAAACTCGTGATGACGGAAGGCAAGGTCGGACGCAGCAGGTATCGCCGGCGGATAATCCGATCTGGCAAACCCTTGGCTTTAGCCAGGTCAACATAGTCTTCACCTGAATGCACCATGAAAAAAGTGCGCCAGGTATAAACGCCTTGAAAGAAAACACTTAAAATAATAGCCAATACCGGTAAAGCCATGTGGCGGGCGATCTCAGCGATATATTGAAGTCGAGTATCGGGCGGCAGCCCGTCAAACACACCTTTGAAGGGTAATATGCGCAGTTCAAGTGCAAAAATTGCCAGCAAAATGATGCCATGAACCCAGGCTGGAGCAGAGGAGATCGGCGTCAGTGTCACCAGCAATCGATCCCAAAACTTGCCCTGTTTGCTCGAAAGCAGCATTGCCACCCATAGGCTGAAAAAGAAAAGCAACACATTTGCAGCCCCAACCAGCAAAAGGGTATATGGCAAACGGCTGAAGATCACATCTTTAACCAATGTGGACTGCCGATCCAGCGATTGCATTCTTTCAGCATTCCCCCACTGCAGCGATACGCTGTTCCACCACCATCGGGCAGTCCGGATCGGCAGCGGCTCATGCAGACCTGCTGCCTCTTCCATTTGCCAGCGCAAATTTTCGATATATGCTTCACGTTCGTCAACCGGAATATCATTAAAAGCGCCTGACATCCCCATCATCCCAAGGGCTTCGCTGATCTGCCCTTCCATGATTTCATCTACAAAGCCCCCAAGGTTGATGACCAGCAGAGTCAAATATATCCCAAGACCGATCGTCAACAGCACCGAAAGGACACGGACAGCTGTATAGCGAAAAATCCTCCCCAAAGTTTTTTTCAGCATCTCACCGGACAGCCGAGTTCGTTGTGAATCGATATCTGGCATTTCATCATAGAACTTCGTAAGAGACATAGATACTCCGTGACTTCAATATTATCATAATTACATTTTCAAAATGGCATCCTCCAGTAGGTTTTTAATTATCACTAAATTTAAAGTCAATGAGCCACCCAACAACAATAATAGTCGAGTGAAGCCTCACAAGCATGAAACACACTCAAAATTTGATTTTTATCCCCAATTATTACTATAATAAGGTATGCCTCAAACCATTTTTACTGTTGGTCACAGCGACCTCAGTTTTATGAGGTTCCTGACGCTCATCCAGGCCTGCAACATCAATCACATCATCGACATACGCAGCATCCCTTACAGCCGCAACGCAACCTGGAGCAATAAGTCGCGCTTGTCTGAAATCCTGAAACCGTTTCACATTCGCTACACCTACATGGGCCATAAACTTGGCGGCAAAAAGCAGCCCTTTGACCTGGTCAAAAAGCAACAGGCAGCCACAACCCGTCAGGATTATGCAGATGCTATCCAGCTTTTGCTGCAGCTCTCCATGCGCGAAAACCTCGCCTTATTGTGCGCAGAGGGTGATCCGGCAAACTGCCACCGGCAGCACATCGTCGCCCAAACCCTGCTCGATTCAGGCGTGAAGGTGCTGCACATCCTCAAGAGTGGTGCGCTGCAAGAAGCCTGGAAGGAAGATGACCGTTCTGACCAGCTCCAGCTTTTTTAAAACATCTGATTGATTTCAACACAGCGATCCAGACTTGTTTGCTGTGTCGCGTGTTAAAAGTGCGGCCTTCTGGGTATAATCAAGGCAACCAACACAAACAGGAGGCTTTATGACCCATCCATCCCTTTTTGACCTATCCCTGATCCAAAACATCAAATCTTCACAGGAAGCAAAAATCATTCAGCCAGTTCAGGTTGGTAAAACCGACCAGCAAAACGAACTGGTTTTCTTTATTAAACCGGAATTACTCGAAGTCGAAGATGACAGCAAAATCCTCAATAGCCTGGCATTGATCGCCCAAAAATTCGAGGAATTCGAGGTGACTATTGATGGGGCGGCCATTGTGCCCGGGGCTATTCTCGAACAGCATGAGATCATGAACCGCCATTATGGCTTCATCAACCAGCTCTCTCGCAAGGCTTCTACAATGGTTGACGCGGATACCCGAAACCGCATTTTTGAGATGCTCGAGTCGCCAGTATCAGCAGAATGCAAAATCCTTGGCGGGCACGAATTCTTGTCTCACTTCAATTCGGATGTTGATACTTTATCAGACATCTGGTTTGCACAGCCAGCCAACAAATTACGCAGCGGGTTCTATTTCATCGCTGACACCTTCGAAGGTCAACCCATCATCCTCGTGAATGGGTTTCATCCCTCACAGCTCTTGCACTTCACCCGCGAAGATCACCGCATCCTTTTGCTGCTCCTCCACACAGACACTGACTGGTATGACCTAAAGTTTGAACTGGTGGGCGACACCTTCCCCGAGAAAGCCAAACCCGGCTCGATCCGCGGTATGCTGTTTTCTGACCCAGACCGCTATGGGCAGAAGGATGTCGGCATCAACACCAACGGGGTGCACCTTTCCGCCGGCCCCTTTGAAGCGGCTTTTGAAGTCGTAAACTTCTTTGGCCCGTTGATCGATTTGGACCCAGCGCAGACCCCTCCTCTGGTAATAGAGCGTGCCGTTGAAGCTGAAATCCCAACCGATGCGGCATTATCCTTTTTAGACAACCCGGCAATCAACGACAGCGATCTATTCTCCGAGACAGAAAACCTCAACACGAATGCTGCGGTTGATCTGGTTAAAGACACGATATAGGCATAACCCTCCCCCCTCTGAAAGGACGCCATGCCACCCATACAGCAGACTCGGCTCTACCAGGAGATCCACGAACAACCTCGTGTCATATCCAGTCTGGTTGCAGCACCGCAGCCACAAATCAAAGCCCTGGCAAAAAGAATCCGTGCAGAAGGCATTCGTCATGTTTTCATCGCTGCCCGCGGCACCAGTGATAACGCCGGCCGCTATGCGAAATATTTATTGGGTGCCCACAACCAGCTTGTGGTCAGCCTGGCTGCCCCAAGCCTGTTCACTGTCTATCAACAACCGCCTGACCTGACCGGTTCATTGGTGCTGGGCATCAGTCAGAGCGGCAAAAGCCCCGATATCGTGTCGGTGATCAAAGAAGGCCGGCGCCAGGGTGCCCTGACCGCAGCCATCACCAACACCCCAAATTCTGACCTGGGCAGCGCAGCCGAATTCGTGATCGATCTATGCGCCGGCGAAGAGCGTTCCCTGGCTGCCACCAAAACCTATTCCGCACAACTCATCAGCCTGGCTTTGCTCTCAGAAGCGCTCAATCCCTCGCCTGCCCGCCATCAAGAAATTTCTTTGCTGGCTGACAGGATCCCTGAGACCTTCCGTGATGAGGAGCGTATTCAAACGCTTGCTGAGCGGTTTCGCTATATGACCCACTGTGTCGTCATCGGGCGCGGATTCAATTACGCAACCGCCTTCGAGTTTTCACTCAAACTCAAAGAATTGACATATTCCATCGCAGAGCCTTATTCAAGCGCAGACTTCTTGCACGGGCCGGTTGCCCTGGTGGATCGCGGTTTCCCGATCTTCATCTTCGCGCCACATGGCAAAATGATCCCTGAGATGAATGCCTTGATCAAAACCGTGCAGAGCCGGGAGGCTGAAATTGTGCTGCTAAGCGATCATCAAGCCTTATTTGATCTTGCAGACCATGCGGTTACCCTGCCCACAGATGTGCCTGAATGGCTCTCCCCGATCACTGCCATCATCCCTGCCCAATTGTTCGCCATGTATCTGGCACATGCTCGCGGTTATGATGTCGACAACCCGCGCGGGCTGAACAAAGTTACAGAAACCTGGTAAAGAAAAACGCCGATGGTTAATTCAACCAACGGCGTTATTTTCTTTAAACGGACAAATCTGCTAATTACGGGTAAACGATCAGTTCTTCCAGGCTGCGTTTTGGCACATGATGCACCGCATCTTCGTCACGATAGTATTTCACCCCGCCGCTGACATCGGTCGGCTCGGTCAAAACGGTTTCAACCGGTTTCCCCAGTGCCAAAATCAATAATATTTGAAAGCGATCCGGGATGCCCAGGTCAGCCTGTAAGGCATTTCGCTGGATTGAAGCGATGATGCATCCCCCTAAACCTTTCTCAACTGCGCCGAGCATCATACTCTGTGCAGCGATGCCGTGATCCACCCCATAATTAAGCTGAATGTCACGATCCCCCAAAATGATGATGTATGCCGATGGTCGTTCACCCTCCTTCGGGCCGCGCCAATCTTTGAGAGAAGCCGCCCAACCCAGATGGGGAAAAATTTTCTCGTTTATTCCCGGGTCGTTGCTCAACCAAAACTTAAGCGGCTGTGAGTTGTTGGAAGTCGGCGAATATTGCGCCAGCGCTACCAGTTCCTTTAAGGTTTCCATATCAACCACAAAATTTTCATCAAAACGGCGGTAGCTGCGGTTCATCCTCACCAGTGTTTGCATATCCATGTTAATCCTGTTCTCTAAGCAATCGTGATATCTTCATTCAAGTAGACGTCTTGAATGGCATTCAAAATGGCGACGCCTTCTGTCATTGGCTTCTGGAAGGCTTTTCGCCCGCTGATCAAACCCATCCCGCCCGCGCGTTTGTTGATGATCGCGGTGCGCACGGCCTGCGCCAGATCATTCTTGCCCGAAGCACCGCCGGAGTTGATCAATCCGATTCTACCCATATAGTTATTAACCACCTGGTAGCGGGTCAGGTCAATCGGATGGTCGCTGGTCAGTTCCGAATACATTTTCTCGTTGAGATGGCCATAATCCGCACTCACATTCTGCCGGATAGCCTTAAACCCGCCATTCACTGTGGGCTGTTTTTGTTTGATGATGTCCGCCTCAATTGTCACGCCTAAATGGTTCGCCTGCCCTGTCATATCGGCTGAAGCCTCATAATTGATGCCGTCGACCGTAAAATCTTCATTGCGTAAGTAGCACCACAGGATCGTGCCCATCCCCAGTTCATGCGCCCGTTCAAAAGCATGGCTGACGTTCACAATCTGGCGGCGCGACTCCTGCGATCCGAAATAGATCGTGGCACCTACTGCAACCGCACCCATATCAAAGGCTTGCTCAACAGAGGCGAAGAACACCTGGTCATAGGTGTTGGGGTAGCTCAGCAGTTCATTGTGATTGAACTTGAGAATAAAGGGGATTTTATGAGCATACTTGCGAGCCATGGCACCCAGCACACCTAATGTTGAAGCCACGCCATTACACCCACCCTCAATTGCCAGCTTGATGATGTTTTCGGGGTCAAAATAAATCGGGTTGGGGGCAAATGCCGATCCCCCAGTATGCTCGATGCCCTGGTCGACGGGCAGAATGGAAAGATAGCCTGTTCCGCCCAGGCGGCCCTGGTCAAATAGGTGTTGCAAGTTACGCAAAACTGTTACCGGCCGGTCGCTGTGAACCAACACCCGGTCTACATAATCCGGTCCAGGCAGGTGCAATTGCTCTTTAGGCACGGTCTTACAAACATGAGTTAACAAATCCTGAGCATCTTCACCTAACACCTTTTCGATGTCATTTATTTTAAGAGTCATATTCCCTCATTCCACTAAACTCAATAGATACCTAACTGATATTAATCATACCGCTGAAACCAGCGTTTAATCTACTGCGAGCTTGTTGTATAACCCTAATTTTGAGATTGAATCGCATTAACTCTACAATCAAATGGTAAAGGATTCTGTGGCTTTTCCTCTGGATCCCTACCCCACATCCATCGGGCTGACGATGCCCCCGGTCACTTGCCAAACGTGATGCCCCGAGACAAATTCAGGCTCAAACATCGAGAGATCTGTGGATGTCAGGATCGCCTGGTCGCAGACAGAGAGCGTCACCAGCAGGTCCGCCCGACGCTGAGGGTCAAGCTCCGACATAATTTCGTCCAATAGTAAAACAGGCCATTCCCCCGTGCGGTTATGCAGCCAGTTGACCTCCGCCATCTTCAGCGCCAACAACGCCGTTCGACCCTGCCCTCGAGAGCCAAAATCCCCCAAGTCCATCTGGTTGCTGAGGAACCGCAGTTCATCTCGATGCGGTCCGATGGTCGTCACGCCACGCGCGATTTCCTCTCGCTGCAACTTCTTCAACGCAGCCAACATCCCCTGCTCAATCTCTTTAGGTGTCAGCCCGGACCGGTCAGCGACAGTTGCCACAGGTAACCGCATCTGATCTTGAGGTTCGGTCAGGGGTTCAAAAGCAGGTTGATAATCCAGGCGCAGCACTTCATTCCCATGGGTCAGGTCATAGTGGATGCGTTTGGCTTCTTCCTCCACTTCTCTGATCGCCTGTATGCGTTCCTGCATGATCAAAGCCCCATGCCTTGCGAGCATGCCATCCCACACCGCCAGTTGATCCGGGTCGCCGCCCCGCTCAGACAGAATCTTCAACAACGCATTGCGCTGTGAAAGTGTTTGCCCATAGTCGCTTAAGTTTTGCACATAACGGGGTGAAACCTGTGAGATCATCATATCAAGATAGCGGCGGCGCTCCGATGGACCTTCTTCGATAATCCGCGCCATCTGCGGTAAAAAGATCACGGCATTGAACCAGCCGACCGCTTCGTTAATTTTCCGCTTGACGCCGTCGATCAGCACTTCTTTTCGAAAGCGCAAGTTGCCATTGGTGCCATTCGGTTCGCGTATCAACCGCACTTCCACACGGTGGTCGCCATCCTCGCGACGGAACTCACCCACAATCCGCCCAACGGTTAATCCGTTTTCGGGCGTATTGAAGTTGATCAGCTGCCGATCCGTGCTGGCATGAAACGAGGTAAAAGTCGAAAGGTAATAGACCGCTTCCAGCAGCGTGGTCTTTCCCTGGGCATTCTTGCCAACCAGCAGAAAAATTTCCCGGGGAATGTCAAGATCCAGCCGGGAAAATGCTCGAAAATCGGTTAAAGAAAGGCGCTTTAGATACATGAATGGTTAAATTGAGTCCATCTCGTCTTGCTCTGGCTGCCAGATGTTTTCCGCTCGGTCAGTGTAGAGCATGCCATTGATATGATCGATCTCATGCTGAAATATGCGTGCCAGCCAGCCTTGTGCACGGATTTTGATCCGCTTGCCGTCGGAGTCCTGCCCCTGCACCGTAACCACCCGTGCGCGATCCACTTCACCGACAACGCCAGGCACCGACAGGCAGCCTTCAATGCCAGACACCTTATCATTGGATTGCTTGACGATTTCAGGGTTGATGACCACATACAGTTGATTGGGCACGGTTTCGTCATCCTCGTGGCCAAATTCCACAACGATCACCCGCTTCGAAACGCCAATTTGCGGTGCAGCCAATCCAACGCCCGGGGCAATCCGCATCGTCTCAACCATATCGTTGATCAGATCCTTCAGCTCCGAATCAAATTCTGTTACCTCAGCCGCTCGTTTTCGCAGCACTTCATTTGGGAAAGTTGTAAGTTCTCTAATTGCCATATGTCACACTCCGAGAATGATTTTACCAGCTTGTTAAGCCTCCAGTAAATAGCCGCCCAGCGGGATTGCAGCCCCTAAACAACTTTTCAGGGCTGACCGCCACCACCTTGCTGAAATTGTTTCATCTTGCGATGGTAACTCGCGATCCACTCCGAAATCCGGTCCCGCTCAGAATCGATTTCAAACTGTCGCATCTTTTCCAAGCGTTCACCCATGCGGTAAAAAATGTCCTGCTGTACCTCCGAAGGATGGAACACATGGTCAAATGTCAGGCGCACATTACCGACAGAAATGTAGACGGTGCCAAAGTTGAATAAAAATCCCCAAAAACCAAGCCGCTGATACTCGATACTGAGAATATTTTCCAGCGGCGCAGACCGCTGGCGAATCTTGCCCAGGGGTTTGCGGTCAATATCAACGATCTGGTCCCAGGTCACTTTGAAGATATCATTTCGCCAGTCCGCATACTGGTAAACGAACCAAACAAAACATAAGAACATAAAAATAATAAGTCCACTGATGGCGGATGTCATTGACACAAATGTCAGATTGCCCGCCAACCTCGCGGCAATACCCAATAACCCCAAAGCCATCAACAACGTCGGCAGCCAGATTTTTTCCACCAAAACAAACCAGTGTTTACGATAAACGATCGCGCCGTCCTGCTCATAGCGCAAGCGGATAAAATCGGATAGCAACCAGGCCCAAAAGCCCGGTTCGCGACTCCCATTCCCCTCCTCAGCTTGTAAGGGCGGGTTGACAATAGCGCGGGTTTCGCTATCGCTCAGCCAGGGCAGGTCCAATTTTTGGTTTAATTTTTCTGCCATCGCCTGTGATTCCTCACGCTGGTCCGTCGTCTCCGACCGGCGCCAGTAGGATTCAATCAATTTGGCAATGGTCTCTGCCTGGGCAACATCCCGCAGCCGGATCGTGCCCACATAGGTCATCACAACCACATCGGCAAACCCCACGACCCTGCCAATTTGTGACTTCTCAATACCCACCGACATGATTGTGCGTAAGGGCGCCTCTTGCCGGCTTTCATATAATAGGGCTACTTTTTCAATCCAGACCACACGCTTATTGGTGACAATGAAATAATCGTTGCGCCAATCAATAATGTTCCAGATGATCCACAACACCATGATCAGCAAGCCGGCTCCTAACACAACCCACCCAACACTTCGCTCAGGCATCCACTGCAATTGCAGCAGCAATGCAAAAACCAGCGCGGCAAGCCCAAACACCACAGGGGCAATGAGCTTACTCCACAGGATGAAGGGATGACGCCGGGTCATCACATGGACATGTTCCTTCGGCTGCAGCCAGGGCAGATTCACCTGCAGCGCGAGCTGCCGGCTTTGAATCGCCACGTCCAGCATTTCTTCAATTTCTGGAAGCTCTTCCGAAAAATACAGGTAATGATCCACGTTCAAAGAAAGAAGGATTGTTTTCGATTGAGGGCTTGCGCTGTAATACCGCAGGTCATCATACAAAAGCGCTTCTTCACCGAACATATCACCGCGCTTGAGCACCGCAAAACCTCGGCCTGTTTCTTGTGAAGGGGTTTTTAGTTCAACCTGTCCATCATAAACAATATACAGCTTGTCAGAGGATTCCCCCGCGTCAAAAATTGTCTTACCAGGATGAAAAACTTCCGTCTGAAATAACCCGGAAAGATGGTCAAGAAAAATTTCATCCAGACCAGAAAATACGGGAACTTGTTCTAATATCGCAAATATTGCTTCGCGTTCAATTTCCATATCTCAAGTATAAAACAACTTATCATATTAATAAACGCTTTGATAAACGGAAGCACAATTATTTATGTGCCGGCGATTATACATCCAAACTTGCCAGAGAACTCCCCCTCCCGAATTGTTAATGATTATAATGAGTATTGAAAGCAATCGTTAAGTGATATATAATAAATACGATATATAATATCAGATTTCAATAATCAAAAAGCGGCATATATATGAAATGCACCAAATGCCAATCTGAGATCGTCCCTGGCGCCCGGGTTTGCAAAGCCTGTGGACATCCCGTAACACTCAATCCTTCCCTTGAAGACTTATACTTTTCACGATTAAGCGCCAATGCACCCCCTGCATTTGTTCAAAAGGTGCGTTCTGCCCCCTACCTGGCAAAAGAAAGGCGGATGGTAACTGCCGTGCTCTTCACGGTTGCGAATGTGGACATGTTCACAGAACACGTCCCGGAAGAAGAACGCACACCCATCCTCAACCAGGCTCTTGAACGCTTTGCCGGCATCATCTTTCAGTATGAGGGAACCATTGCAAAACTATGGGAAAACACGGTCCTCGCCTTTTTCGGTGCACCTATCAGCCATGAAGATGACCCGCTTCGCGCCGTGAATGCCGCCCTCGCCATCTTGGATGATGTCAAAGAGATCAGTGCAGAGGTCGAAGGCAAGTATGGCATCCCATTCCAACTGTACATGGTGGTCAACACTGGCCCAATTGTGATCGGTGAGATCAAATCCAACCTGAAATTTGATTTCCACTCGCTCAACTACACACTTGAATGTATGGATTTAGCCATCAGGGAAGATATCCCCCGCTGTCAGGTGATTTTGTTTGATGATACCTACAGATACATCAAACCATTTGTTGAATGTGTAAAGTTAGATGAGATTCAGTGCACCGAAATTGAGATGGATCTCCACCTCTGGCAATTAACACACATCACCCACGCCCCAAACAATGTTTCACGGCAGCAGTTAACCAGTAAATCGATCATGATCGGCCGAGAAAATGAGTTAGATCTATTAATGGAGCTCAGTGAAACGGTTCTGGCTGGCCTGGGCCGTGTGGGGTTGATCCTCGGCGAACCCGGGATTGGTAAAACCAGATTGATTCTGGAGTGGAAACACCGAATAAGATTTTTATTACAGCCAACCCGCATCTTGTGGATTGAAGCGCATGGGTTGGCATTCGGCCGAGAATTAGCCTATCACCTGCTGAAGGACCTTGTCCGGTCTGCGCTCGAGATCCCCGCCACCGCCAAAGAGCAAGTGCTCAAGCAGACCCTCACACAAGCTCTCGAAAACCTCATGAATCATGACGCGGGTAATCTTTACACCTACCTCGCCCACCTCCTCGATATCCGCCTATCTGATGAAGAGGAAGAACAGATCCATCGACTGAACGCAACCGAGTTGCGCAACCAGTATCTGAATGCAGTGCGTACGGTTATCCGCAACCTGGCGCTTGAACAACCCTTGATCATCTTGTTTGAAGACCTGCATTGGGCGGATGCCTCTTCAATTGATTTGATCATCGAGTTGCTCTCATTGGCCTCTACTTCACCGATCCTCATCTGCCTTGTCTCCAGGCCGGATCGCAATGCGATCGGCTGGCGTTTGATCATAGCAGCCAGGGAAGAAATCGGCCCGCGGTTAACAGAAATTACGCTTGAAAATTTGAGTGAAGATGAAAGCCAGGCACTCGTAAAAAATTTGATTGAAATCGAAGAAATTCCTGATGCAATCCGCGATATCGTTCTGAAAAAATCCGAAGGCAACCCCTATTTCATTGAAGAATTGGTGCGGATGTTGGTTGATGAAGGCGTGCTGATCAAAAACAACGACCATTGGGGGCTGGCGCCCGAGATTGATCCTAATAAAATACCAGACAGTCTGCAGGGGCTGCTCTCAGCCCACATTGACCGCCTTCCAGCCGAAGCCCGGCTGACGCTCAGGGTTGCCAGCGTCATTGGGAGAGAATTCTCTGAACAGGTCATCGAAGCGGTGATGGAAGGCCATGCCCCAAATGTCAACCTGATGGAACAACTCTCCATGCTTGAATCCATCGGCATGGTCAAAGTTGCCCGGGTAAACCCAGAATTAACCTATAAATTCCAGCACATCCTGCTGCATGATGCCACTTATCACTCCATCTTTGAATCAGATTTAACAGATCTGCATCTGAGTGTGGGAATAGCCTTAGAGCGCCTTTATCCTGATCAAAAAGAACGGCTGGCCTCTCAACTGGCGCATCACTTTACGCATGGTCAGGATGAAGAAAAAGCCCTGACTTATTTAGACCTGGCAGGGCATGTGTCTATGGATTCCTTTGCCAATGCTGAAGCAGAAACCTACTTCAAACAAGCCCTTGAACTGACACAAGACACTGACCGGTTAGCTCATCTCTATACTGACTTTGGTGAATCGCTCGCCCAACAATCGAAGCACAGGGAAGCCATTCAGGCATGGAAACACGCCGTAAAGTTCCACGCAAAACTACAAAATTATGACCGACTAGCAAGAGTTTATGCCTGGTCTGCACGATCCGCCTGGTGGGGATACGATCCAAAACGCAGCCTCGAACTGTGCCTGGAAGGCTTGGAAGCTGTGCAGGGGGCGGTTGAAAGCCCGGATATCGCCTATCTGATCCACGAAACAGGGCGCTCGTACCTGTTCAACAACCAGCCAGAAAAAGCTAAGCAATACAGTGAACAAGCCTTAGAAATGGCAAAACGGTTGAATGCGATCGACGTCCAGGCTGAAGCACTGGCCACCATCGGCATTCTGCCAAATATCAAACCGCAGCAAGCCATGGCTGCTCTTGAAATGGCTGTCAACCTGAGTGAATCAAACAATTTGTTTGGGCCTGCCTCCCGTGCCTATATTAACCTGGCAGCCATCATGGACAACCTGGGTGAGATCCGGCTTGCCCGCGATTACCAAAAGCGCGCCATTCAGCTTGGAGCCAAAGCCGGGGGTGTCTCAGATGAGCTGATGATCAACAGGGCTATCGCCAGGGCTTCGCTTTGGCTGGCTGATTTTGATGATGCGGAAATGCTGATTGAACAGATGCGGCAGGGTTCACGGCAAAAGGATGCCTACCTCAATGAGACCACACTCAGCCTGCTGCTCCTCGAGGGTCAACTGGCTCAATTAAGAGGGAATTTCTCATTAGCGATGGAAATCTTCACCGATCTTATTGATCGCAGCCGGCAGATAAATGACCTGGAGCGCGTTGTGCAGGCTAATCGATCCCTCGCAGAAGTCATCCTTGAATCACATCTCTTAGAAGATAACCCGGCAAACAAAACAGATATTGACATCACCCTCAGCATGATCAATGATGCCATGCGGGGGACAGGCGATTCGCATACAGCTAACGATGTTGAAACTCATTGCCTGCTCAGCAGCATCTATGCCATCAAGGGGAATTTAGATAAAGCCGATGAAGCGCTCAGGATGGCAAGTTTTCATTACCGCCAGCAGCCCAGCATGCAAGACCGGGTCAGGATCGTTGTGGCAAAAGCCAGGGTCGAAAGGGCTCGCGGCAATTTTACGAAAGCGCTCAATCACCTGGATGAAAGCCTAGAGATGGTCGAAAAAATGGAGGGCCGTTGGTGGCGGGCACGTATCTGGTTGGAAATGGGCGACCTTCACTTGAAACGAAATGAGCCAGAAGATGTCGATCAAGCCCAAAGCTTATTTAGAGAAGCGCTGAGCGAATTCAAAGAAATGAGCGCCAATTACTACCCCGAAGTGATCCTGGAAAAACTGCGGCAGGTCAAGAACATTTCACGTGCCCAGGCGATTGCCCACAAGAAAATCACACAAGAATTGGCGGAGGCGGGACGGGTTCAAAACACCTTCCTTCCCACCCGCTCACCGGAAATCCCGGGCTATGAGATAACCGGCGTCTTGCTGCCTGCAAGGGAAACCTCGGGTGATTTCTTTGATTTCATTGAATTTGAGGATGGCACATTAGGCATTGTAATCGCCGATGTCGGCGACAAAGGCGCTGGTGCAGCGTTGTATATGGCAATGAGCCGCACCCTCATCCGCACTTATGCTGGAGAAGATCGGCTCGCACCCAAAGAGGTGATCCATCATGTCAACCGGAGAATTCTCTCCGATACCCAAAGGGGCATTTACCTCACCCTCGTTTTTGGGATCCTTGACCCCCATAAAAACACCTTCACTTACGTTAATGCCGGTCACAACCCGCCTTATTTACTGAAGAATGACGCCCAAGGCGTCAAAGCAACCGAATTAACCAAAACAGGGACGCTTTTGGGCATCTTTGGCGAGAACACCTGGGAATCAAAGACCCTTCAAATTGATCTCGGGGATGTCCTTGTGCTGTATACAGACGGCATCACCGAAGCCCAAACCAATTCCGGTTCATTTTATGGCTCAGACCGTTTAATCAGAACCCTGGTGAATCAATTTAACCCATCTGCCGAGCAATATCGCAACGCGATCCTGGAAAATGTCCAGGCCTTCACCGGAAACGCACCTCGTTTGGATGATATTACCTTAGTGGTTATTGCCAAAAAATAAATTCTATTAGATAACCCCTTTTAAACAAAAAAGCCTGGCTTGTATAAGCCAGGCTCGTTATTGATATCTCAGGATCAGCCCTTAACTTCAGCCTGATCCAGCGCATTCACATCTACGGCATCTTTTTTCTTAAAGACAACTTCATTATCCTCAATATCGACCAGCACTGTGTCGCCTTCGGCAAATTCACCCGATAGCAAACTGATTGAGAGCGGGCTTTCGACATACTTTTGCAGTGCCCTTTTCAGCGGTCGAGCGCCGAATGCTGGATCGTAACCTTTATCCGCCATCCAGCGATTAGCTTTTTCTGTTAATTCCACATTCAAATTGTGCTCCGCCAAGCGGGATTGAATATCCTTCATCTGAAGGTCGACAATCTCGAGCATATCGTCCTTGCTCAATGGCGAGAACAGGATGATCTCATCGATCCGGTTGAGGAACTCAGGGCGAAAAGCTTCTTTAAGCGCTTTGGAAATTTTATCCTGGTTAGCCTTATCGCCTTCTTCCTGCCCGCCTAAAAAGCCCAGCGTGCCGCTTTTATTCACATATTCCGTGCCCAGGTTGCTGGTCATGATCAACACCGTATTACGGAAATCAACCACCCGACCCTGTCCATCCGTCAAACGGCCGTCATCCAAAATCTGCAAAAGCGCATTCCAAACCTCGGGGTGTGCTTTCTCGATTTCGTCAAAAAGAACCACACGATAAGGGCGCCGCCGGACAGCTTCTGTCAATTGACCGCCCTCTTCATAACCCACATATCCGGGAGGGGCACCGAACAGTCGGGAAACGCTGTGCTGTTCACGATATTCACTCATGTCAATCCGCACCAGCGCATCCTCATCATCAAACATGAACTCCGCCAATGCTTTGGCTAATTCCGTCTTGCCTACACCAGAAGGCCCAATGAAAATAAAGGAACCAATTGGTCGCCGCGGGTCTTTCAGGCCGCTGCGCGCCCGCCGGATAGCATCTGCCACCGCTGCGACCGCATCTTTCTGACCGATCAAGCGTTCATGAATGCGCTCTTCCATCTGCAGCAGTTTATCCTTCTCATCTTCCATCATCTGCGTTACAGGGATGCCGGTCCATTGGTTGATCACCTCTGCGATGTCGTTGACATCCACAACCTCGTCCAGCTTGTGTTCTTGCTCCCATTTATCCCGTTCTTCGTTAAATTGTTCCTCAATCCGCAGACGTTCAGACTTCATCTCGGCTGCGCGTTCATAATCCCGCTCAACACCAGCATGCTCTTCTTCTCTGAGCAGTCTGTCAATTTCGGTTTTCAGTTCTTTTAGTTCATCAGGCAGAGAGTAAAGCGCCACACGCAGCTTAGCGGCTGCTTCATCCATCAGGTCAATGGCTTTGTCCGGCAGATGCCGATCGGTGACGTAGCGTGAAGAGAGTTTTGCCGCCTGTACCAATGCCTCGTCCGAGAAAGTCACCTTGTGATGGGCTTCATAGCGATCGCGCAAGCCGCGCAGCATCTCGATTGTGTCCTCAACGGAGGGCTCTTCCACGTACACTGGCGCGAACCGCCGTTCAAGGGCTGCATCCTTCTCGATGTGCTTGTGATATTCATCAAGCGTGGTTGCCCCAACGCACTGCAGTTCACCGCGTGCCAGGGCGGGTTTGAGCATGCTCGAGGCATCCATCGCACCCTGGGCAGCCCCAGCACCTACCACGGTGTGAAGCTCGTCAATAAACAGGATGATCTCACCGTCAGAGCGCTGGATCTCCTCGATCGCCGCCTTTAAACGTTCTTCAAATTCACCGCGGAAGCGGGAGCCAGCGATCATTGCACCCAGATCGAGGGAGACGACGCGTTTCCCCATCAAAATTTCAGGCACATCATTTGTGGAAATTTTTTGGCTTAAGCCCTCAACAATAGCGGTTTTACCCACGCCCGCCTCGCCAATCAACACCGGGTTATTCTTCGTCCGCCGGCTAAGAATTTGGATCAGGCGCAGAATTTCAACATCCCGCCCGATCACAGGGTCCAGCTTGCCCTCACGCGCCATGGTTGTCAGGTCTCGGGAGTATTTTTCCAATGTTCGGTAGCGGGATTCCGCCTTGGGATCTGTCACTTTCTGACCGCCGCGCAGCTCTTCAACGGCATCCAGCACTCGCTGGCGGGTAATGCCGATATCTTCCAACAACCGGGCTGAAGGTGTGTTTTTCTCGCTCAAAATCGCCAGACAGATGTGTTCGGTTGAAATATATTCATCCTTCAAGCGGTTGGCTTCCTGGTTCGCCTGGTCGATGATTCGTTTCACCCGGGGGGTGATAAACACCTGCCCTGCCCCGCCGCCAAATATATTGGCTTTCGGGCTGGTGCGGAGGATGTAATCCAAACGCTCCTTAAAGTTCTCCGGGTCAATTTTTAGGATCTCTAACAATTGTGAAATCACACCCTGCGGCTGTTCAATCAAAGCCAACAGGATATGCTCTGTATCTATTTGATTGTGCCCATAACGTTGAATGATTTCAGCCGCACGCTGGGCGGCTTCCTGGGCACGTTCAGTGAATCGATCAAATCTCATCATAATCGGTTTTGTCCTTGTGGAATAAAAAAGTTTGTTTTCATAATTAGAACATATGAATTATAACATTTTATGGGTAAGACATAAACTATTTTTTATAAGAAAATTATAAAATATTAATTGCTTTTAGGGATTAGATGCAATAATCGAACCAAAATCGCTTAAAGAATCAACATTGCATCCCCAAATGAGAAGAATCGGTAGCCTTCGTCAATGGCACCTTGATAAGTATTCAGGATCATCTCCCGGCTGGCAAACGCGGAAACCAGCATGATCAATGTCGATTTGGGCAGATGGAAGTTAGTGATCATCGCATCCACAGCTTTGAATTGAAAACCTGGCAGGATGAACAGCTTCGTCGGGCCAGAGTAAGGCGAAACGACCTCTCCCTGTTCGGCGTGCTGGGCTGCTGTTTCGAGGGTGCGCACGCTGGTGGTGCCAACAGCTATGATCCGCCCGCCTGCTTTTTTTGCCGCATTGATCTGGTCAGCCGTCGCCTGGTCCAACTCACACCACTCAGTATGGATTTTGTGCTCGCTGGGGTCCGTTTCCGTCACCGGTGCAAAAGTATCCAACCCCACGTGTAAAGTCAACCGTGCAAATGACACCCCGAACTGTTCTAATTTCTCGAACAACTCAGGTGTAAAGTGCAAGCCTGCCGTGGGCGCTGCAGCAGAACCTGGCTGTTTGGCATAAACAGTTTGGTAACGTTCGGGGTCGTCCAATTCTTTGTGAATATAAGGCGGCAGGGGAACATGCCCCACCCGCTCCAAATAAGGTTCGATCGGGGAGTCAAATTGCACCAATCGCTCTGGCGCATCCAATACCCGTTTGATTTCTACATCAGGCCCATTGTCAATCGTCAAACGCCGGCCGACATTTAGCCCCTTACCGCCGCCTAAAGCAGTCCACTCAAGGTCGGTGTGCTTCTTAAGCAGCAACAATTCGGCTTTTCCCCCGCCGGGTTGCTTGTGAGCGTAAATCCTCGCTGGGATGACCCGGGTCTCATTGACCACCAACAAGTCCCCTGGCTTCAGGAACTGGTCAACCTCCCAGAACTTGCTATGTGTTATAGCACCATCTGCTCGGTCAATGACCAGCAATCTTGAGTTATGTCGTGGAGAAATGGGGGTTTGGGCAATCTTCTCGGGTGGTAGATTGTAATCAAAATCGTCTGTCCGCATGAGTTTATGCTTCACCTCTAAAACAGACTTTCTTGCTGATCGGTTTTTTCATCCCGGAAGGCGATCCCAAGATGCTGATAAGCGATGCGTGTCGCCTGGCGCCCCTGCGAGGTGCGCTCCAGGTAACCCAATTGCATCAGGTAGGGTTCGACCACATCCATGATCGTGTCCGGTTCTTCGCTTACCGATGCCGCAATCGTATTCAACCCTACCGGACCGCCGTTATATTTCTCGATCACACACAAAAGCACCCGACGGTCCAGGTCATCCAACCCCTGGCCATCAATGTTCAGCAGATCCAGCGCTGCCTCCGATACATCGCCGGTGATCTTTCCTTCAGCACGCACCTGTGCATAATCCCGCACCCGGCGAAGCATCCGCAGCGCAACACGCGGGGTACCCCGTGACCGGTTGGCAATTTTGACCACGCCATCTTCTGAATAATCAACCTTCAATAAACGGGCGCCGCGCTGGACGATATCGATCAGCGCATCCTGATCATAATAATCCAGCCGGTAAGTGGCACCAAACCGGGCACGCAGCGGCGAAGTTACCAATGCCAGGCGGGTTGTTGCACCCACCACCGTAAAATGCGGCAGCTTTAGCCGTATCGAGCGCGCTGCCGGCCCCTTGCCAATTACAATATCCAATGAAAAATCTTCCATGGCAGGGTAAAGCACCTCTTCGACCACTTTACCCAGGCGATGAATCTCATCAATAAACAAAATATCCCCGGCGTGCAGGTTGGTGAGGATCGCAGCCAGGTCACCGGCGCGTTCAATCGCCGGCCCGGAGGTGACTTTTATATCCACACCCATTTCAGTGGCAAGAATATGCGCCAAGGTGGTTTTCCCCAAACCTGGCGGGCCATAAAAAAGAACATGATCCAGCGCTTCCGAACGAAGTTTTGCAGCCTCGATTAGGATTCGTAAATTTTCTTTAATCTGATCCTGACCGATCAACTCATTAAGGTTGTTCGGCCTTAAAGCCCTATCTAAATGATCTTCGGGGTGCTCTTCACCATTGGTTACGTGGTCATTTCGGTCTGCCATCATAGGCTCGATTATACCCGAACATCGGGCATATTCAGGTTAATGACAACTGTTGATAAAATAGGTTGTTTCATGTTTCGTTTCTAAGTTTGTATACCGATGTTGAACGAGATAAACACGGTACCAACGGCCTTAAGAAATATCGGCATTACGAAAATTCGCCGCTTCGTTCTTTAACTGAGATGGTATTATAAATTCATAGAAAGGAGCACCATGCACAGAAACACAATAGAGATAGCACAATTGACACTAAAACCCCACCACCTCTTCGACGAGCAATGGGCTTTGCTGACCGCCGGGGATTACGCGGAGGGCAACTTTAACACGATGACGATCGGCTGGGGTGCAATCGGCACCATGTGGAGCAAACCCTTTGCTTTCGTTGCCGTGCGCCACTCCCGCTACACTTATGAATTCATGGAAAAATATGACACCTTCACCATTACCGCCTTCCCTGATGCATTTCACGATGCCCTTAAACTTCTTGGCACCAAATCCGGACGGGATGGCGATAAAATCGCTCAATCCGGGCTGACACCTGAGCCATCAACATCAATTGCTGCCCCCTCCTTCAAAGAAGCCGAATTAGTGATTGAATGCCGCAAGGTCTATGAAAACGACCTCAACCCGGCACATTTTTTGGATGAAAGCATTTATAAACAATACCCCAAACGTGATTTCCACCGTATCTACTACGGCTGGATCCAGGCAGCCTTCGGAACAGAAAAATTCTCCTCCTGACCAAATAACAGAAGTTCTGCAGCATACCCTGCAGAACTTTTTTGTTACTCAATGATTTGATCGGGCCATAAAAATACTACCTATTATTTGATTTGAAATACCAATAAACTGTCGTTAAACGGGCAATAACAGGGTTTGAACGCGGTATAATCATGAATGCAACCAAATGATATGGAGAAGTGAATGACGGAAAAGAAAATTCGAGTTTTAATTGCAAAACCAGGCCTTGACGGCCATGACCGCGGGGCAAAAGTCATCGCCAGGGCATTGCGTGATGCCGGGATGGAAGTGATCTACACCGGTCTCCGCCAAACACCAGAGATGATTGCTGAAGCCGCCTTACAGGAAGATGTAGACGTTGTGGGTCTATCCATCTTATCCGGCGCACACACCGTGCTGGTGCCAGCCGTTGTCAAAAAATTACATGAAAACCAGCTCAGCGATGTCAAAGTATTCGTCGGCGGCATCATCCCCAAAGAAGATATTCCCGAATTGCTCGAACAGGGTGTTTACGCGGTTTACGGCCCCGGGACCGACACACAAAAAGTCGCAGAGGATATTTTCCAGGCGTTCAACCCTGCAGAAGCCTAATTATGACTCAGATTGACCCCCTCGCCATTCGCCAGGGTGACCGGCGCGCCCTTTCTCGTGCGCTGACCCTTGTAGAAAACAATCACCCAGGCTCCCGTGAAATCCAGGCGGCACTCTTCCCGCATTCAGGCAAAGCCCACCTGATTGGCATCACCGGCGCACCGGGAACGGGCAAAAGCACCCTCGTCAACCAGTTGGCAAAGGCATTCCGCCAGCAGGAAGATCAGAAAATTGCCCCAAAAGTGGCGATCATCGCAGTCGACCCGACCTCCCCATTTTCAGGCGGTGCACTGCTCGGCGACCGCATCCGTATGCATGATCTGGCGGGTGATAAAGGCATTTTCATCCGCTCGATGGCATCCCGCGGCGCGCTGGGCGGCCTGGCGCACAGCACTGCTGCTTTCGTCACCGTGCTGGATGGTGCAGGTTTTGACCTAATCCTGATCGAAACGGTCGGTGCCGGGCAAGCCGAAGTGGATATCGCACGTTTAGCCCATACAGTCGTGGTGGTCGAAGCACCTGGTCTCGGAGATGACATTCAAGCCATTAAAGCGGGCATCCTCGAAATCGCTGATATCCTTGTGGTCAACAAGTCCGACCGTCCGGAGGCAGAAAACACCGCTCGCGCCCTGCAAGCCATGCTCGACATGGCACACGGAGGCGGCAGCCTCTCTTCTGCAGGCAAACACATGCTTAGAGGAAACGCTGGCACAAAAACAATTGATAACCAACCAGAACATCACTGGAAGCCATCCATCCACCTGGTCACTGCCACCAATGGTGATGGGATAAATCAGTTGGCTGCTGATATTAAACGTCACAGAATTTATTTGCAAGAAACCGGTTTATGGCAGGTCAAAGAAGAAAACCGTTTACGCCGAGACCTCGACGCCTTGATCAAAGATATGCTCTTACTGCAGTGGCAGCAGAAGATCGACAAGGCCTGGTTTGATGCCGTCCTTTCTGACGTAATCGCCCGAAAACGCACACCGATTGAGGCTGCTGAGGCGCTGATATAACCTTAAAATTATCGCAATTATTACCGGCGCATTGCCGGCAAAACACGACAGGAGAAGAACACCATGGAACGAACGCTAATCAAAGATTTGAATAAACACATCAACGAACAGGTGAAGGTTCAGGGATGGCTGCACACGCTGCGCGATCAAAAGAGCATGCAGTTCCTGATTATCCGGGATCGCACAGGCATGGCTCAAATCGCCCACTTCAAAAAAGGCAATCCACAGCTTGCTGAACAAATCTCTGCGCTTGGCACCGAATCAGCCCTGACGTTGATCGGCAAGGTGGTCGAAAACGAAATCGTCAAACTGGGCGGGCTTGAAATCCAGCTTGAAGATTTGGTCATCGAGAACGCAGCCGAAGTTCCCCTGCCCTTTGAACCTTTTGGCGAATATTTGCCAGAGCAGGACTTCCGCCTTGATTGGCGTTATCTTGACCTGCGCCGTGATGTCAACCAGTTGATCTTTGAAGTTCAGACCACTGCAGAGCAGGCCATGCGCGAATACTGGCTCGATCACAATTTTATCGAGATTCACTCGCCAAAGATCATGGGTGCCCCCAGCGAGAGCGGTGCAGAACTCTTTACCATCCCTTACTTTGAGACTACCGCCTACCTGGCGCAGTCGCCCCAATTTTATAAGCAGATGGCTATGGCCGCCGGCTACGAACGGGTGTTTGAAATCGGACCCGTATTCCGGGCAGACCCCTCCTTTACATCCCGCCACATGACCGAGTTTACCGGTGTCGATATGGAGATGTCCTGGATCGATTCTCATGAAGATGTGATGGCCTTTATGGAACGCTGGTTAGCCTACACTTACGAAAAGGTGATTGAAAAACACGGCTCTGAAATTGAAAACCTGCTGAATGTCAAACTAGAAGCGCCTGCCGTGCCCTTTCCGCGCATCACCATGGCAGAAGCCCATGAACTGCTCGAAAAGATCGGTTATGACCTCCCGCCGGAAAAGAAGCATGACCTTGACCCGGGTGCGGAACGAGCGCTCGGTTCGCACTTCAAAGAAACCCAGGGTCATGACTATGTTTTTGTGACCGAATGGCCATTTGAAGCCCGACCGTTTTATCATATGCTCAAGCCAGATGAAGAAAATATCACCCGCAGCTTTGACCTGATCGGCAAGGGGCTTGAAGTCGCCACAGGGGCACAACGCGAACACCGCTATGAGGTGCTTAAAACACAGGCTGTGGCCAAGGGGCTGACCGTTGAGCCGATCCAGGACTATCTCAATTATTTCAGATATGGCACGCCGCCCCACGGTGGGTTTGGCTTTGGCCTTAGCCGGTTCCTGATGATCATGCTCGATCTTTCCAATATTCGCGAAGCGGTTTATATCTTCCGCGGGCCAACCAGGCTGACACCTTAAGCCATTTGCCATTCTGAAAGGCAGGGTTGCCATGGCACATATTCACAGCACAAGAATTCGATTGCGGGCAGCAGAAAGGGAAGATATCCCTACTTTTGTCCGCTGGATTAATGACCCTGAGGTTACAGAAGATCTCCTGTTTGCGATGCCGATGTCACACGCTGCAGAAGAACAGTGGTTCGATGCCATGATGAGCAACCCAACCAGCGAACACACGCTGGTGATCGAATTGCCTGAAGACGATTCTGACCAGGATTACCGCCCCATCGGGAATTGCCAGTTTCTCAACATCGACTGGCGTAACCGCTCATCCGAAGTTGGGATTATGATCGGTGAAAAGGAATTTTGGAACCAGGGCTTCGGCACAGAAACCATGCAATGTTTATTAGAACATGGCTTCAATACCCTGAACCTGCACCGGATCTGGTTGCAGGTGATCGATAAGAACAAGCGCGGCATCAGGGCTTATGAAAAAGCTGGTTTCACGCACGAGGGCATCTACCGCCAGGCACACTACCAGCACGGCCGGTATTATGACATCTATCTGATGAGCGTGATTAAGGATGAATGGTTGCACAAAGAAAAAATAACAAGATCTCAAGTTTAAAAGGACCTGAAAAAATGGCTACCCCTCACATGCAGCATGATTTACTCTACGGAAACATCAAACTCTTTGCTGGCACAGCCTCACCTCACCTTGCAGACGAGATTTCAGACTATCTTGGACAGCCCCTGTGCGGCAGAGATATCATTGAGTTCCCCAACGAGAACCTGTTTGTCCGCCTTCATTCCAGTGTGCGCGGTCAGGATTGCTATGTGATCCAAACCACATCCTCACCTGTGCATCGTAACCTGATGGAATTATTGATCTTGATCCAGACCCTTAAATTGGATTCTGCAGGTCGGATTACGGCTGTCGTCCCCTATTTGTGTTACGGCAGATCAGATAAAAAGGACAAGCCCCGCGTGCCAATTACAGCCCGCCTGGTTGCGGATATGATCCAAATTGCCGGTGCCGACCGCTATATGACCTTTGACCTGCATGCCGGGCAGATCCAGGGGTTCTTCTCAATCCCTGGCGACGTTTTGCGTGGCTTCCACATCCTCAAGGATTACCTGCTGGAAATCGCACCTAACCTTTATAATCCGGTTGTAGTCACCGCAGACCTGGGATTTGCAAAAAAAGGGCGCACTTATGCTGAACTCCTGCACACTGGGCTGGCTTTTATCGAAAAAAAGCGCACAGCAGATATCAAGAACCCCCAATCAATGACCATCATTGGTGAGGTCAAGGATCGTGATGTGATTCTGGTGGATGATGAAGTCAACACCGGTGGATCCATGGTGCATGCGGTTGAAATCCTCAAAGCACATGGCGCCCGCGACATCTACATGGTGTTTGTGCATCCCATCCTTTCAGAAAATGCCGCTGAACGATTGGCAAGCCTGCCGGTCAAACAATTCATCACCCTCAACACGGTTCATATCCCCAAAGAAAAACAAGCCTTGTTTGGAGACCGTTTGGTACTACTTTCCATCAGTGCCATGTTGGGTGAAGTGATCCGTCGTGCCAACGAAGGACGCAGTGTCGGCGCCATGTTCAACGAATAGATCAACGTTGAATGATTATTTCTTTTGATTGATCTCAATCTCACTAAGAGAATTGATTAATCAAAGCAAACCATTTAAAATTCACCAACGAGTTACACGTCCCTATTACCAGGGTCAGTTCAGACTAAAACCAAAAAGGAGACAATAGATGGAACCTTTCCCATCCAAAAGGGCACCCGCTTTTGCAGATATCCCCGATGAAAAATGGACCGATTGGCGCTGGCAGCTCAGTCACCGCCTGAATTCCATTGAAGATTTTGAGCAAATACTCACCCTTACCGAAAGCGAACGCAAAGCACTCAGCCAAAGAGGGCTATTCAGAGTAGACATCACCCCCTACTTTACCTCGTTGATCGATCCGGATAATCCGCTGGACCCCATCCGCAAGCAGGTCATCCCCACTGCAGGAGAGATCGTTCCTTTTACAGGTGAAATGGAAGATTCCCTGGCGGAAGACGCACACTCACCGGTGCCGGGGCTTGTCCACCGATACCCAGACCGTGTGTTGATGCTGGTCACCTCGCAGTGCGCCAGTTATTGCCGGTATTGCACCCGCTCTCGTATCGTGGGTGATCCATCGCAGACCTTTTCATCCAAAGATTTCGAGGCGCAGCTTGATTACCTGCGCCGCACTCCACAGGTGCGGGATGTATTGCTCTCAGGCGGCGATCCGCTGACCCTCGCGCCCAAAGTGCTCGAACGTTTGTTGACAGCACTCAGGGAAATCCCCCATATCGAAATCATCCGGATTGGTTCACGCGTGCCTGTGTTCATGCCACAGCGCGTAACAGAAGAACTGACCGATATGCTGCAAAAATACCACCCGGTGTGGCTCAACATCCATGTTAATCATCCCACTGAGATTACGGCTGAACTGGCAGATGCGTGCGATAAATTATCGCGGGCAGGGGTTCCCCTGGGCAACCAGTCCGTCCTGCTGGCAGGTGTGAATGACGATCCACACATCCAGCGCAAACTCGTCCATGACCTTGTGCGGATGCGCGTCCGTCCCTATTATCTTTACCAGTGCGACCTGGTTCACGGCGCCGGACACTTCCGCACACCTATTGGCAAAGGGATTGAGATCATCGAAGCATTACGCGGTCACACATCTGGATTCGCTGTCCCCACTTATGTGGTTGATGCACCTGGCGGCGGCGGCAAAATCCCGCTCAGCCCCAATTACATCCTGAGTTATTCAGATCACAAAGTCGTCCTCCGAAATTACGAAGGGTATATCACCACTTATGAGGAACCGCTTGAGTATGATCCAATCGATCCTGCCCTTGTTGCCCCTTTTAAAGATGAAACCCTGGAACCCGGTCAGAGCGGCGTTTTCGGCCTGCTCGATGGTGAAGATATGTTCCTCAAGCCAGAAGGGTTCGACCAGCTACACCAGCGCGGCGGTGAAGTGCACCGCTTACGGGCAGATAAGAAAAAATGGGTGCCGCGCGGCATTGGCGACGGCAAGCAGGAGGACATCACGCCCTGAAGCAATCGCTGAAACCAAGAATACATACATCCCGGGCAGTCACACCCGGGATGTATTGATTTAAATGTTTCTGCATTATCTTGATGGCAGACAAATTCCATCAATTCGTTGTAAAATGATGGGTGAATTGCTAACTAAACAGAGGATAACGCATGGTTGACCTAAACATTGACCTGCTGGCATTGATCATCGTGTCACAGACACAATCTAAAAAGTTGATGGCGAAGTTAAATAAGCAGCACTTCTACTTCACGGTCATCGACAATACCAGCAGTCTGTTTCACGAAGCCACGGTTTGGCTGATGCTTGGGCTCAACCATTCCAGAATGAAAACGCTCAACGCGCTCGTTCAAAAATATTGCCAGCCTTACCAAAAACTGGTCCCGGTTCAATTGCGCGCCACACCAGAACTCACACAATTGCCAGTGCTCGAAGCCGTCGAAGGCGGCGCTCTACTCTACACCATCCCGGTGGAATACTTCGAGCAAATTTAGCCAAAAACATGACCGTTTAGGTGTTTTCCGACCGGGATATCCGCGATGAAATTTTCTAAGCTTCAATTCCAATCTGCCAGAATCCGCCGCCATTTCACGCGCTTCACCTGGGGCGGTGCATGGGCAGCCCAGTTGCCTGCCCAAACGCGCCAGAACCTGACCCATTTCTTTTATGACGGTTTATTTTCAGCCGCAAGTGACAAGATCGTTCTGACGTACATCACAATCTACATTTTGTCATTAGGCGCTACACGCCAGCAGATCGGTCTTCTCAGCTCATTAAGCAACTTGACTGCAGCCCTGCTATTGCTGCCCGCAGCCATGCTGGTGGAACGGACCGGCGAACGAAAGAAAATCACGCTGTTCGGAGCCTCGGGCAGCCGCCTGATCTTGCTGCTGATGGCGTTGCTGCCGTTCATTCTGCACAGGACAAATCTCCTGATCTGGATCATTTTAGGCTTTGCCCTGCTGCGGGAAGGTTTTAACAACTTGGGCTTCCCCGGCTGGATGGCGCTCACTGGCGACATCGTGCCCATTGAGGGTCGCGGCCGCTATTTCGGCACACGCAACTTTATCATGGGCGTTGCCGGCATGGCTGCTGCCCTTCTGATCGGGCAGATGATCACCCAGATTGGTGAACCGCTCGGCTACCAGGTCGCTTTTATCCTTGCAGCGGTTTTGGGTGTCATTTCCATGTCGTTTTTTGCTCGCATCAAAGACCCGCTGGCAGAGGATAAGACCCTGCACCAGATTCAAAGTAATTTCAAAGATATTTTCGTGTCCCTCAGGGGGCAAAAACACTTTATCCTGTTTTGCGTGTTCACGGCAATCTGGAATTTTTCGATCAACGTCTCAGGGCCTTTCTTCACCGTGTTCATGGTGGACACCCTGCACTTCACAGCCGCGATGATTGGTGTCGCCACTGTGTCAAACACCATCGCCAATCTGCTGGTGCAGCGCAGAATCGGTTCGTTAGCGGACCGATGGAGCAATCGCAACGTCGCCATTATCTTCCTATTTGCGATTCCATTCGTGCCATTGGTATGGGGATTGTGGGCCAGGCAATACTGGCAGGTCATTCTGATCGAAGCTATCAGCGGTTTATTTTGGGGCGCTTATAACCTGGTCAATTTTAACACGCTGCTAACCCATACGCCTGTCAAACAACGTGCCCGGTTCTCCGCTTTTTACCAAATCGTTGTCACCCTGTCATTGGCTGGCGGTGCTGCCCTGGGATCCATTCTGATTGCTAAGATTGACTTCCCGGGTGTAGCCGTGACCTCAGCCATCGGGCGCTGGTTAGCCGCCGTATTTTTCCTCCTGTTGGTTCACGACCCGCTGCCACCCACTGATGCGTTTGAGGCAGAGCCACAGCAAGTATTGTCCGAGGAGATCCCAGAAACATAAAGTGCGCTCCGAATTTGAGCGCACCCAGAAGCATTCTTTGCTGGGTGCAGTTTATGGACTGCACCCATTTATTATTAATTATTTCGGCGAAATTTATCCCGCCAAATCTTCTAACCAACCCCTGATTTCGTCTTTGCTTGGGATCCTGCCTGAGGAGAGCACCTTCTCGTTGACCACCAGCGCCGGGGTGGACATCACATCATAAGCCATAATATCAGGCATTGCTTTGACCTTGGTGAATGTTGCATCGATCCCCAATGCTTCTACCACATTACGCGTCACCGCTTCCAACCGTTCACAATTGGGGCATCCGCCCCCTAAAATCTTAATTTCCATGTTCTAACTCCTTATTATTGAATGAACCAACCAAATATCAACCCTGCCAAGGTGCTGAAGATCGCGACCAGCACCACATAGACAGCCGTTTTCTTCTTTCCAATGACCGTATTTGTGATCAAGATCGACTGTAAACTTAATTCCGGGTCTGCCAGCAGATAAGCCAGCAATGGACCGCGATGCATCCCCAGGGACAAGAAAGTCTGAGCGACGGGCACTTCAACCAGCGTGGGGAAGTACATGAACACGCCAAAGATCACTCCTGCCAGGTTCGCCCAGACCGTGTTGCTGCCGGCGATGGTTTGAATCCAAACCGCTGGAATGAGCGCCCGGGCGATTGAAGCGACAAACACACCCACCAGCAGTAATGGGATGATCTGTTTGACAAACCGCCAGGTCTCCCACAGCCATTCTTCACGCTCGGTGTTGCTGAAGTAACGTGCACCTAAATACCAGATCGCACCTAAAAACAGCACTTCCGCCACTAAGCGGCCATTCAGACCAACCATCAAGCCATTGTCAGCCGTCGTAACGGCGAAGGATGCAACTACCAGCGTCAATGTGATCAAACCCAAAGTGACATAGGTGAAAGGGTTAAAACCCTCGTAAATTGCCTTGAACCCCTTAATTGCCGTCAACCCAATTAACACCAGCAAACCAATCAGGAACAACCCGTGGACACTGACGCCCTCCACACCCAATCCAGGGTTAGGCGGGATGAGGGTATCCAACCCATTTTGAAGATTAGCCGCCCACCCCCCTGGAATTGTAAACTCGTAAAACACATTCCTGAAAAGCTCAATCTGCAGCGTACCAGCCAGCAAAGTCCCCAGTAAGAGCAAGAAGAAAACCACGGTTCGAGTTGGGATCTTGGCCTTCTGCGAAAATATCTGGCTGTTGGCAGCCTCAGCAGCATGCGCTGCATCGTCCTTGCGGAAGAACCAGGCCATCAACAAGCCGATTACCACACCAAAAATGATGGATAGGAGAATGCGCGCCAACGCAATATCCAAGCCGATTTGCACACCTGTAAAAGAAATCGCCAGAATATTGACCGCAGGCCCGACGAATAAGAAGGTGATGGCTGGGCCAAGACCGGCGCCCTTTTTATAAATGCTGGCAAACAAAGGCATGATCGTGCAGGAGCAAACCGCCAGCAAAAAGCCACCCAACGCAGAGGCTGGATAGGAAATCCACTTGGGGGCGTCCCTGCCGAGATAACGTGTGATGGCTTCTTTGGGGAGCAGGGCAGCCAGCGCACCGGCAATGAAAAAAGCCGGCAGTAAGCACAACAGCACATGCGCTGCCAAATAAGCAGCCAGCCCGCCCAAACCGGACTGCAATAAATTCAGTAAATATTCAACAATGTTCACACAATCTCCATATATATATTTTTTTGCATATATCGACGCAAAAAAAGGAAACTAATTAACTGGAGCAAAATGGGCAGGTGCAGTCCTTTGGATGGCTTGGTACGTCCGCATCCCCCAGCAACTCTTGCAGCAGCATTCTAACCGCCTCGCTCCGCAGGTGATAGAAAACATTCTGTCCATCCTTTTCATCCACAACCAGATCGGCATCACGCAAAATACGAAGTTGTTGAGAGATATAAGCCTGGGGTCTTCCGGTTACGGCTTGCAAATGGCACACACAAGCTTCCCGCTTGCGCAATTCATCCATCATTTGCAGCCGGACGGGATGTGAAAGCATCTGAAACAAATCAGCCGTTTTTTGAAATTTTTTAGTATTCATTTTTCAATATATATCTTTCTCTGCATATATTTAAACCAAATCATATTTTGAGAGAGAGTTTACGTCAATATGACATTCGTCACCTTCTATAAACACCAAGAATGGAATCTACACAAGACGATATGCTTTTTGAGCCAATGTCAGGGGCAGGTCATTCCGTTTCCGCTCTCAAGCGGGATATCGTCATTCATAAAATCAGTCACATAAGCACGGATGATTTCAGGCGGCACATCAAACACAAATGTAGTATTCCCTAAGTTTGGGTCGTACACCCTGCCGGGCACGAGCATCTCATCAGGAAAGCGGATGAAATGAAGGTTGTCAGCATTTAGGTTTGGTAAAAGGCATGCCAATTGACTTATTTGTGAAGGCGTCAGATCTGTGTGGATTTCCCCAATCAGTGAATCAATCATCCGAGGGATGCGTTTAAAAATTGCTGGTTTGAGAACCTTATCCATCACTGCACACATCACCAAATTCTGATTATCAGAACGAACAATCGTACTGTATCGTTTTCGAATACGCGCAAATCGCAGTGCTTCTTCTCCAGACATATGATGCTGGCCAGCCGGGAAATAGCCCATATCCTCAGTGTTTTCATCAATCGGTGTCCCATCCCACGGTTGATCAAGGTAGAGATCAATCCCGCCAATTGCATCGATAATGTTCTCAAAGGCAACCATATTGACCGCTGCGTAATGGTCAACAGAAATCCCGTAATTATGAGCCAATGTGCGCGCCAACAAACCTGGTCCGCCGCCTGGGCCTTCATAATAACCCATGCCCGGGCCGCCATAAAAATATGCCTGGTTTAGTTTGCCATGAGAAAGCGTGCTGGCAAATTTGGGTTTGATGTCGGGGAGTTCTACCCACAAATCACGAGGAATGGTTAGAATGGTGACTTTGGGCGTCACAAAATCCACCCTGGCAATTCGAATAGCATCAGCCAGGCCATAGGTATAATCGTTGGTTTCGTTATCCGCGCCGATAGCCAAAATATACATTAGCGGAGGACCGCCGCAAAAGGTCTCAGGCGGAACCTGCTCCGTTGATTGTGAGATTGATGATGAAGGCGCACCATATATGGTTTCTGATGAGGCTTTTGTGTCCTCTAACGCAAATGTCGGAGTCGGCATTTCAAGTGAAACACCAAGAGGCTTATTCCAGTTGACAATCAGAAATATCGCGGCACTCAGAAGGATCAGAAAGACGACCAATATCACAACAATTGGAAATACTTTTTTCATAAGTCATACCTGGACAAAAGTTGCTGCGGAAATAAATCTCGCACTGATGAAACTATTATACTCTCTTCACATTTCCAAATTAAATGTCCTGATTTGATGCATTTGTAAGCTAAAGAGCTCTTGAGATTCTAAATTTTTGGTTAAATTTTAGATGTATAATTTATCAATAGCCGAAAAATGAATCATAATCTCCCATCATCCAAATTGAGGAAAAATACCAATCTATGAAACCAGGCATGAAAAGCAGAAATATTAAAACCGCTGCCTGGCTATTGGCGTTGATATTAATCCTGACCTCAATCTTGTGGATTGGGGTCACAAGTTTTCAGCCAACGCTCGAATCAATAAATGACCCGGTGATAAATTGGGCAAATTTTCTAATATTCACCCTGTTGAGTTTTTCGATTGTTAGGCTACTCAATCATACTTACCAATCAAAAACAGTATATTACCGTCTTGCATTTTTTATCACCCTTGCGATAGGAAGTATCCAAGCAACACTCCTTTTCATAAATCAACCAACATGTGGCGTATTAAGTGCCTTGCTTTTTTCAGCAGCGGGAGGCTTCTTAGGGAGTTTTATTGCTGCAAATATCACGCTGGGCTGGGCTGAAAATAACGCCCCACCTTCACCAGAAATAAAAAAACAGGTTTTTGATGTGCATCAACTTCACATGGGACCGAAGGTCAGAATGCCAGCGTGTAAAAGGTTATGCGACATCGTGTGTGCATTCATTTCTTTGATACTTTCAATACCTATTTGGATCATAGTCAGTGTTCTGATCTGGTGGGAAGACCCCGGACCAATTCTTTTTGTTAAAAATTCAGTTGGACGCAACGGCATCAATTTTAAGCAGCTCAAATTCAGATCAATGGTCATCAACGCTGAAAAAGATACCGGCCCCATTTCAGGTTATGAAAAAGACGCGCGCCAGCTTTCATTTGGGAGTGTCTTGCGAAAAACCGCCCTGGACGAGGTCCCCCAGTTGATCAATATCCTGCTGGGTGATATGAGTTATGTTGGTCCCCGCCCTCAGCGCACCGTATTGGTGCACAAATATCTTGAAACGCTGCCTCAATTCGCAGCCAGGCACAGCGTCAGGCCAGGTTTAGCCGGTTTGGCACAGGTCGTGGATACCTACGACATTACACCACGGGAAAAATTATCTTGGGATCTTCTATATATCCAAAAAGCAAATCTGTGGCTTGACCTCAGATTGGTGTGTGCCGCCTTCTATCTTGTTTTTGCCCTGCGCTGGCGGTCCCACCCCGAGCCTGAATTGGTCATCAGGCGTTGGTTAAACTTTACAAAACCAGAATCCTGATCTTTTTCCTCAGCCCATATTTATAACTTGTAATTTTCAAGGTGTTTCCTTAGCTTGTCCACGGATCAGCTTACGCCACGCAATGAACAAAACACAGCTGAGAATAAACGCGTTTAACGCCTGCCCGCCAATAGCTCCGTAAATGCCCCAGCGATTAATCAACCACAACCCACCCGCAATCATACTGAGAATTGCCAGCAAGTTTGCCCAAAAAATCGGCTTTCCTTGCCGAACTGTACGAAATCCCATCTGCAAAATGCGATGCACATACAAGAAAAAATAAAATCCAGCCATCAAGTAAATCCCATCTGCATAAGGCAGATAGGTTTCACCTTTGAGCAAAAATAAAAGCTGGGGAGCAAACAGCAGCACCAAACCCAATAAAATGATAATCGGGATGCCTGCCAGCAAGAATAATCCTTTGAGTTTCTGGTTGACTCGAACCAACCCAAATCTATCATATGCCTTAGCTAAGCCAGGTGTCATAAAGGTATCGATCGCACGCAGCAACACATGGATCGGCGCGACCAGGTTTTGAAGCGCTTGGTAAACACCGGTGGCTGAAAGGCTGATCATCCATCCCATCATGATGGGGTATAGATCAACCACGACCCAATCCGCAAGGCTGGCACCCACAATCCACCGTCCAAATCGCCAGTTTTCACGAAAAGTCTCAACTATTTCAACATCTCGGCTTGTGAACCACTTGCGAGCAAACCACGCCCCAATGATCCCTGCCAATAACGACCCCCATCCGATCGCCATCAGTCCAGAAAGTCCCCTGATCCCGCCCAGCCTCGAGCCCACAACAATGATGCTCAGCCTGATTAGATTTGCAGACAGACTGACCCAAAAAGCCAAGCTCACCTTGCCGCGTGCATAAGAACCTCGCCTGAAGAATTCCTGCAGCGGCCAGGTAAAAAAACACAAACTCAACCCCAGCAGAATTTCCGAAAATCCTGCTTCAATTAAACGTGGCGAAACAAAACGAATAATAAGAACGATGCCGGCAAATAGTAAGGAGAAGATGAGTTGATGGAAAAATGTGGCAGTGAAAAATGATCTAAATTCTTCATCTGGTTTTGCTGCACCAATTGTGTTCAGCGGTTGGATGATAACTCCGTTTTGAATCGCCCTGATAAAATAAAGCAACAGAAAACCGATTAAATACTTCCCCAATTCCTCAGGAGAGACCATCACAGCCAATAGTACCGAAGCCGTAAAATTTGATAGGGAAATCACACCCTGATCGGCAGCAGCCCAGACCCCGCCCCGACCAAGGTCTGAGAAAACATCCCTAATGCTTTGTCCCAATTCAGTTTTCAAATCTAACCCAGTAATGAATCGCTTAAATTCAATATTTTCGTATACTGCCATCACCATTATAAACCGGAAACAACCTGCCTTTTACTCATTCTTCAGCAGTTAAAATATATGAGATAATAAGTAAACAAACAGCAAAAAAGGATGCCTGACAGAAAGGAGAAAAAATGACGCTTATTTTCAAAGCCAAACAAACCATAGAATTCATCGGGGATAGCATCACCGATTGTGGACGGCAAACACCGCCTGATGAACCCCTTGGAAACGGATATGTGCGCATTGTCCACCAACTTCTCCAGGCAGGCTATCCTGAATTGCAGCTCAAGATTCTCAATAAAGGGATCAGCGGTGATCGCGTCACCAGCCTCAAAGCACGCTGGAAGCCCGATGTTTTAGATTTGGACCCCGATTGGCTGTTCATTTTCATCGGCGTCAACGATGTCTGGCGCTATTTTGATGGTGATCGGGAAGAAGCCGTAGCATTGCCGGAATTTGAAAATATTTACCGGCAACTCCTCAAAGGCGCATCCACCAATACCCACGCCCAAATCCGCCTGATCAGCCCGTTTTTAGCAGAGACAAATAGCGACGACCCTTTCAGGAAAAAACTTAGCCAATACCAGGCAGCGATCGATCATCTGGGGCAGGAATTTGAACTGCCAGTGATCCATCTGCAGCCGGCTTTCGATTGGGCGATGCTCTCCAAACCCGCCGGGTACTGGACCTCTGACCGCGTGCACCCTACCGAAGAGGGTCATATGCTGATCGCGTTGACCATTCTGCGCACTTGCGGCTATCGCCTGTAGTCCTGCATATTGAACTCGGCAAAAATCCTTTTCCATTCCTCGTGATTTGTGTAAATCAAATCGAATTAAATTAGCACAAGAGGACCCAACAATCAAAAGGTCCTCTTTTTCTTTAATCAATATTTCGAGTATTTCCCCTTTAATACAAAATTTATCTAATTTGTGGTATTATTAGCGGGTAACACAAAGGAGAAATTCTAAATGGAAAAAATTCATAAGTCAGATCAAGAGTGGCGCGAACAGCTTACAAAAGAACAATACGAAGTCACCCGCCGAAAAGGCACCGAACCACCCTTCTGCGGCGCGTTTTACGACCATAAACAACCCGGCATTTACCGCTGCGTCTGCTGCGATTTGCCGATTTTTTCAGCCGAGCATAAGTTCACTTCAGGGACAGGTTGGCCCAGTTTCTTCCAACCGGTGGATGAATCCCATATTGAGTATCATCAAGACAACAGTTACGGTATGCACCGTACAGAGATTGCCTGTGCACGCTGTGATGCGCATTTAGGTCACGTTTTCAAAGACGGCCCCAAACCGACCGGGCTGCGCTATTGCATCAATTCTGTATCATTGAAATTTGAACCCGCGGAAGACCAGCGGGAAGAATAATACCTGAGGTAGATGCTTTAGGTACGATTGAAAAGGTCATCCGCATCCCCCAAATAACAGGGTTTTCTCAAACCATAAGCTGCCAATCGACTCAAACCCCACCTGGCATCAAATAATAAATTGACATTTCACACCAATTAGATTTCCGGTACAATAAGTCAGGCTGGAAATCCACTTTTCAATTTAAAGTTCTCATTTGCTTTAAAAACAAAGAAACATTTTTTAGCCGACTGGTAATAATCATTATTCACAGGTAAGGAGATTTAATCCTGTACAATCGTTGTCAGGTATAATTTTATTATGGCAAGAACGAACCAAATGACACAAGAACACAATGAAGAAAATGAACGACGTGTCGCCATTCTAATCGATGGCGATAACGCCCAGGCAAGTCTGATCGAACAAATGCTCGTAGAAGCGGGGAAGTATGGCAACGCCACCATTCGCCGTGTTTATGGCGACTGGACCACACCCAACATGAGCTCATGGAAGGATATCCTCAACATCCACGCCTTCCAGCCCATTCAACAATTCCGTTACACTGTCGGGAAGAATGCGACCGACAGCGCGATGATCATCGACGCAATGGACATCCTGCACTCTGGGCAGGTGGACGGTTTCTGTCTGGTCTCCAGCGATTCTGATTACACTCGCCTGGCAACTCGCATCAGGGAAAGCGGCTTGCTGGTGGTGGGTATCGGTGAGAAAAAGACACCCCGCGCGTTCGTCAGCGCCTGCAATGTTTTTATCTACACCGAGAACCTCAGCCGGCGACGCGCCAGCAGCAACGGTGGCGGACGGCGCAAGACCAACCACATGAGTTCCCAGGAAAAAGAGCTAGTCGACATGGTCAGCCAGGCAATGGATATGGTCGGGCCTGATGATGATGGTTGGACCCGGCTTTCAGAAGTCGGTACCGCCTTGAGGCGGATCGACCCGGGCTTTGACCCTCGCAGTTACGGCCATCGCCAGCTTTCCCAGCTGATCAAAGGCAACAGCAGGGACTTTGAAATGCGAAAGGTCGCCAACGGTGCAATCATCGAGATTCGCCTGCAAGACTGAACGCAAACGACATTCAAACAGGTGCAGCAGATGCTGCACCTGTTTCTTTACCTAGTTAAAGAACTTGACACAAGGCAGGTGAATATGAGGGAAATGCTCGATATTGAAAAAGTGATTGAAGCCATCATTTTTGCTGCTCAAAAACACAAGGGGCAGGTGCGGAAAGGTGAGCCCGATTCGCCCTACATCACCCACCCGCTCTCCGTCGCAAAAACGATCTTTGCAATCGGCGGCATCACAGACACAGACATTATCATTGCTGCCATTTTGCATGACACCATTGAAGACACCGACACCTCATCAACTGAAATTCGCGAAAACTTCGGTAAAGAAATATTAGCCCTGGTGCTGGAAGTCACCGATGATAAAAGCCTCGAAAGAATTGTGCGCAAACGCCTGCAAGTCGCACATGCCCCGCATCTTTCACCTTCTGCTCGAATCCTCAAATTTGGCGATAAAATAGCGAACTGTCATGACATTCTGCACACGCCGCCAAAAGGCTGGCCGCTTGAAAGGCTGCGCAATTACATTCAATGGAGTGCTGACGTGATTTATCAGATCAGAGGAACCAACGCCCCACTTGAAGCCGCATTTGATCAAATCCTTTCGCAAGCAGAAAACCATCTCAACTTTACAGTCCAGCCCTTTGAGACGATTGATGAGCGGGATTGGTCCCCTAAATATATAAAATCAGACCAACAGGAATGAGCAATGACCGAAATTTATCATGAGCCAGAAATAACAGAATCCATCAACCTCTGCAACAAACGTGGGAACCTGAACCCAGAAGCCGTCGGGTGGAGCCGCCACCCTTACCATCACTGCAACCTGCGCGGTCACTGGCCCAGAAAGAAACGCTGGAATTACTGGGCGGTTGTCAGCCCCACGCACCTGTTTTCGGTCACACTATCCAACGTCGATTATATGGGGCTGCCCTTTGTGTACCTGCTGGATTTTGAAACCAAAAATTTTGCAGAAAAAACATTACTTAAGCCCTTTGGTGCTGGTTGTGAGTTACTGCCTGAAGTCGATTCGGATGTGGTGTACGACGACCCGGCTATGCCCATCTCTATGGTACACACCGCGCAAGGCATCCGCCTGTCCGTCGGCTGCCCTGATTTTGAAGGCAAACCCCTAACCGCTGATCTGCTTGTACACCAACCTTCTGGGCACGAAACCCTGAACGTGGTCGTGCCCTGGTCCTCGAACCGCTTCCAGTTCACAAGCAAACAAAACACCCTGCCCACAGAAGGAACAATCACCTGGGGCGATGAAACCATTAGATTCAATGCAGAGAATACCTTTGCCTGCCTTGATTTTGGTCGCGGCATTTGGCCCTTTGACTGCTTCTGGAATTGGTCGAGTTTTTCAACCCGTATGCCTGATGGCAGGACGGTTGGCATTAACCTTGGCGCTGGCTGGACGGATGGCACCGGCATGAACGAAAACGGGATTTGCATCGACGGCAAGCTCACAAAATTAAGTGAGGATGTGGCTTTTGAGTACGATCCAGCTGATTTTATGGCGCCCTGGCGTCTGCGCACGACCGCTACCGACCGTGTTGATCTCACATTTACGCCATTTTTTGAACGTCATGCCAAAACTGACGCGCTGCTGATCTATTCCGAAGTGCACCAGATGATCGGCAAGTTCAACGGTCAACTTCACGATGGAGAGGGATCACCTATCTATATCGATGGCGCGATCGGCTGGGCAGAAGACCATCATGCCCGTTGGTGACCAGCTTTGATCAATAAGCGTTAGCATTTGAGCATATCCCCAATTCAATGTGATTTAAGTCGTATTACATGTTGTTCCTCTTTGGTAAGATTGGTTCAAGCATACAATTAGCAAAAGGAGCGTTTTTATATGAGTGATACAATGTTTTGTTTCCAATGCCAGGAAACATCAAAAAATACGGGGTGTACTGTTCGCGGCGTGTGTGGCAAAGCGCCGGAAGTCGCCCAGTTACAAGACCTGCTGGTATACCTGCTGAAAGGGATCTCGTTTTGGGGCACACGCGGACGCGGCATGGGTGTTGTGCACAAGGACACCGACCTGTTTGTCGCACAGTCATTATTCGCAACCATTACCAATGCCAATTTTGACGCTGATCGGTTTGTGGAACTGATCAAGGAAGCTATCGAAAGACGAGAAGCCCTGCGTGAGGAAGCCCAGGAGACTTGTAAAGAACTGCATGGCAATCCTTGCCCCGGCGGCGGTCCCGATTGGGCATCCTGGAATCCGGAATCCTATGATGTGGATACCCTCTTAGAAAAAGCGCAGCATGTCGGCGTGATGGCTGACCCAAATTTGGATGAAGACATCCGCTCCCTGCGTGAACTGATCACTTACGGTCTGAAGGGCATTGCAGCCTATGTTGATCACGCCTACATCCTCGGCGAAAAAGACCCTGAAATCCTTGAATTCATGCAAGACATGTTGGAAGCCACCACCAATAGCAAACTGACAGCCAATGAATTGACCGGGCTGGTATTGCAGACGGGCACAATGGGGCTGCGCACGATGGCATTGCTGGATAAAGCCAATACCGGCGCTTATGGTAACCCTGAACCGACAGAAGTCTTCCTTGGCGTCCGACCCGGTCCCGGCATTCTCGTCAGCGGTCACGACCTGCTTGACCTGGATGAGCTCCTGCAGCAAACCGAAGGCACGGGTGTGAATGTTTACACACATGGCGAAATGCTCCCCTCACACGCTTACCCCAAACTAAAAAAATATGATCACTTTGTGGGCAATTACGGCGGCTCGTGGTGGAAACAACGCGAAGAATTTGAGAGCTTTGGCGGCCCCATCTTGATGACCACGAACTGCATCGTCCGTCCAAAGGACAGCTATAAAGACCGAATCTTCACCTCTGGCATGGCGGGTTATCCGGGTTGCCCCCACATCCCCAATCGCGAACCCGGTAAACAAAAAGATTTCTCAGCCCTGATCGAAATGGCAAAGGGTTGCGATGAGCCGCAACAGCTCGAAGACAAATCCATCATCACCGGTTTTGCCCACGAAGCTGTCATGCAGAATGCGGGTGCCGTCATTGAAGCGGTAAACACTGGCGCAATCAAACGCTTTGTCGTCATGGGCGGTTGTGATGGGCGCCAAAAGACCCGTGAATATTACACTGAAGTTGCTGAAGCCTTGCCCGATGACACCATCATCCTGACCGCCGGCTGTGCGAAATATCGCTACAACAAACTCGATCTCGGCACTATCAACGGTATCCCGCGCATCCTTGATGCCGGGCAGTGCAACGACTCCTATTCGCTGATCCGCACGGCACAGGCGCTGGCTGAAGCGTTTGAGGTGGAAGATGTGAACGACCTGCCAATTTCCTATGATATTGCCTGGTATGAGCAAAAAGCTGTGATCGTGTTGCTGGCATTGCTATCCCTTGGCATTAAGAAGATCCGGCTTGGCCCGACGCTGCCAGCCTTCCTCTCACCCAATGTCACATCTGTGCTGGTAAAGAACTTTGACCTCAAACCCAATGGCGGCGTTGAAGAAGATGTCGCCGCAATGATGATGGGTAATTAATTCAAAACTGCAAATTCAAGCAGGCTGGTTTTTAAAAACCAGCCTGCATTTTAATCAAAGGACTAGACTATTCCACATGATCGAACAAGTTTTTACGCTCGCTAACAGTAAAGAAAGAACCGTCG
Source organism: Anaerolineaceae bacterium (assembly GCA_016841365.1). Taxonomy (GTDB): domain Bacteria; phylum Chloroflexota; class Anaerolineae; order Anaerolineales; family Anaerolineaceae; genus Brevifilum. Next base: position 12,808 of record JAENZI010000001.1, on the reverse strand, counting down.
AAAAAGTCATCCAGGATGACAACTTGGATTACATCCATATGCTATTTAACAAGGATGAAGGCTTGCCGCTGCACTATTCCAACTCGAATGTTTATATGACCGTTCTGGCTGGTAGGCTATCGATCAGCCTTGATGAGCAGGAAACAGCAGTTTACCCGGCTGGCACCTTGCTCAAAATCCCGTATAAAACAAAGATGAACGTCAGGAACCTGCACGACGACCAGCTGGAATTGATCGTGATTAAGGCGCCTTCACCCAGAACATTTTTAGAAGAGAACGCTCAGAGCTAAAACATTCATCCGCAGAGGATTAACATACAAAACGCCCATTGAGGGCGTTTTTGCTTTCTGCATCACTTAATTAAGATCTATACGGGCAATTTTTTAGTGCATCAAATTTTTTATTCATCTCTCCGCACCAGAGCTCAGTCAAGGTACAATAAGTGTTCTGGAGCCAAAAATTCATGATTGATGAGCGATACTTCAAACCAATCCCCCTGATCTCCTCCCTATCGTCTACAACGCAAGGCATGATTGCCGAGCGCGGGTTCTTGCGCGAGCTGCAAGCCGGCGAAACCCTGGTGATCGAGGGGATGCCGGCAGAATATGCCTATTTTCTGGTCTCGGGTTCCGTTCGGGTGATTCGGATGCGCCGGGACGGACGCATGCAAGTTCTGGCGCGTTTTGGGCCAGGTGCGCCGCTAAATATCATCTCACTGTTAAACCAAAAAAAGGTCAACCGTGCCTCAATTGAAACCCTGACCACAACCGCGCTGTTGGTTTTGAGCGCATCTGATTTTGATTATCTTTTATCCCACGCGCCAGATTTCTCCAAAGCGTTGCTGGGCATTTTCGCCGAACGCATTGCCACCATCACCGACCTCGCCGCAGGACTCTCCCTTTATTCTGTACGCGCCAGGCTGGCGAAATTCCTGATCGAGTTAGCAGATAAACCCGATGCTGCAAGCGGATGGACACAAGACGAAATCGCCGCCCATATCGGCACCGTGCGCGATGTGGTCGGCCGGTTGTTGCGTGAATTTGAGGCAGAAGGGCTGATCAAACGCTCCCGCCAGCAGATTTCACTGATCGATCGAGAAGGTCTATTCAATCAGATTGAACACGAAGACCGCTGACACCAACAAAACTGCGTCTCCCGCCTGTGACTTAAGTCCTATCCCCGGTGAGTGTTTTTTGTTACCATAAATGATGTAAAACAAAAGGCAAAATTATGACAAAAACGGATCAACCTATTATTAATTACGACCGCTGTGATCTGTGCGGAAAGTGCGTGGCCGCTTGCCCCGTCAATGCGCTCCATATGACGGCGGACGGCCCGGTATTTAACCAACCACTCACCTGCACCTATTGCACAATTTGTGAAGACATCTGCCCGCAAGGTGCCATCCGGGCACCCTTAACCGTCCGTTGGGCATCGTAAATAAGTTTTTTCATTTTAAATAAATTCCATCACCGGAGGTTTTTTATGAGTGAGCATATCGATAACGTAAGCAGACGTAAAGAAGCATTAAAACAGGTCATTAAACGCCTACATGCAGGCGAAAGCGTCGAAGACCTGCAGGCAGAATTTGGCGATGCCATCCGCGGTGCCTCCGCTGGCGATATTGCGGATGCTGAACGCGCCATGATCAGCGAAGGCGTATCTGTCGGAGAAATCCAGCGTTTGTGCGACCTGCATGTGGCTGTCTTTCGTGAGAGCCTGGATGAGGAACCTGCGCCCGAATCACTACCAGGACATCCCGTGTTCACATTCCGCATGGAAAACGAGGTGACCATGCGCCTGATTGAAGCCATGCAAGATACCCTCAAAACCTGGTCGGCAGGCGATGCCAATGCCCTCGAGTCACTACGCACCCAGGCTGAAAACCTGAGTGCTATTGAAAAACACTACTCACGCAAAGAAAACTTGCTCTTCCCCTATATGGAAAAGAAAAACTTTGAAGGCCCTTCAGCCGTGATGTGGGGCGTGGATAACGATATCCGCGCACAGATCAAGCAATTCAAACAGACGATAAATGCGGAAAAACCAAATCTCGAAGATGCCTTGCCACAATTCAAAGCCATGGCTGAAAACATCCGCGAGATGATCTATAAAGAAGAAAAGATTCTCTTCCCTGAAGCGTTAAACCGATTGACAGAGGTTGAATGGGGCGAGATCCGTCAGCAGGAAGACGAAATCGGTTATTTCAACGTCACCCCCCGCAACACCTGGCAGCCTTCAGAAAAGGAAACCTCCCAACCCAAGCCTGAAACTGTTGAAAGAATGCCTGAGGGCTTGATCCCACTATCCACCGGTGCGTTGACGCGGGAACAGATCAACCTGATGCTCACCAACCTGCCGGTTGATGTAACTTTTGTTGACGAACATGACCGTGTGCGCTATTTCTCACAAGGCCGCGAACGCATCTTCGATCGTTCTGCCGCCATCATCGGGCGTGAGGTGACCAAATGCCATCCGCCCCAAAGCGTGCATAAAGTCCAGGTCATTTTGGATGATTTTCGTTCAGGGAAGCGGGATGTCGCCGAATTCTGGATCCAAATGGGCGGCGCTTTTGTCCACATCCGCTATTTTGCCCTTCGGGATGCGCAGGGCGCCTACAAAGGATGCATCGAAGTTTCGCAAGATGTGGCGCACATCCGGGCACTTGAAGGCGAAAAACGTCTTCTGGACGATGCGCCTGATTACGACAAGTAAGCAGTACTTTTGGAACTGAAAACAAAATGATCCCAGTTTTTACCACCGGGATCATTTTCGTTTAAACGAGAGTCATTAAAGCAAGCAAAGTTGGAACACCAACACTATCCACCAACATCAGTTTTCTATTCCATCACCAAACGCAAGGTGATGATCTTGAAGGGGCTGAATTGCAAATCGAATCCACCATCAACCACCTGCAGTTCTGACTGAGGCTCTTCCAGCATATCGGTGATAAACCCTTTTCTGATAGGCAGGGTCGTGCGCAGCCTGGCTGAGGTATGCGTCCCCATTGATTCATACAATCGCAGCACCAGGTCATTCGAAGCAGTATCCTCAGCAGGTTTGACGGTTTCCAGGATGATGTTATCCCTGTTCAGAGCAAACAAGGATTTTGAGCCAGCCCAACCTTTTTGCACCTGCACAGGCACATTCATTTCATAACCCTGCTGTACCAAGCCGCTTTCAGCCAGGGATGTATCCCAAAAATAGAAGGCGTAGGTGAATTCCTGCCGGCCACGGTCTGCGTTCATATCTGGCGCCAGGGCAGACTTGAGCAGCGTCAGGTTGATGCTGTTATCGGTAACATTTACGCCATACTTCGAGTCGTTGAGCAGTGCAAACCCGCGCTCTGCTTCTTCCAAAGCCGTCCATTTGTGATTCGCTACCTCAAAACGATCCCGGTCAAATTCACGTGAGCCGTGCGTGGGTCGCGGCTGGTGCCCAAACTGGATTTCGTGCAGCGCTTCCCTTGAGCGGTAAGCCACCGGGAAGTTAACCTTTAATAGCTTATGCCGTTCCTGCCAGTCAATCACCGTATGGAAGTCCATCCGGCGTGCGTTGCGCCTTAGAGTGATAGTTTGGATCATCGTCGAATGGTTCAACTGGCGTTTGACAATCAGCCTGCCGAATAACGGCCCTTGGGCAATCACTTCGATTTGCGCTTTATCAGCCAGCCTCACCGGAGTCTCGGGATACATGCTGTCAATATCCCACGCATCAAATGCACTGGGGATGTCCTGGTACATACGCAAGCTGTTACAGCGACCCGCTGCCAATTCGCTCTGATTGACCTTGTCAAAAATGCTGACAATTTCACCAAGCGCATTGAATTCCACCCGCACCCATTCATTTTCCATGTGATGTTGACTGACTGAGATTGTGTTTTCAATTTTCCTCGGTGTGCCGGTTACGTAACTCTCCCAGCCACACGGTGGGATGGAGACCTCCGCGTAGGTCTGCCCATCCAACTCCTGAACTGGCACGCTTTCACCTGCGCTAGTTTGCAGACCTGCGATTCCCTCAGGCAGGGAGATCAGCGCTTCCCGTTCCCAAGAGAGTGAGTTGAAGGCTGTCACGCCCTCCGAATTCTCATGCAGCGCCGTCAAGGCAGATTGGGTGATCTGGTCAGCGGTATTCACCACCTCTGTCAATTGTTCCTCCGCCTGCTCATACACCCGCTGAATGGATGAGCCCGGCAGGATATCATGGAACTGGTTGAGGAGCAACGTCTTCCAGGTCTTATCCCACAACGTATAAGGGAATTCAAAATCGTTCAGCCACATGGCTGCTGCACCCCAAAACTCAGCCTCGCGCAGTGCAAATTCGCTTCGGCGGTTGAGCGCCTTAGTGTGCGCCTGCGAGGTATAAGTGCCGCGATGTGCCTGGAAATACAGTTCGCCCACATAACGGGCATCCGGCCAGCCGTCAGCTTCCTGCTCTTTAAAATACACAATAGGTGCATCAATTCTGAACTTTGGCACCCCTTCAAGGTTCTCCTGCCGACAGGCATACTCCAGGTGCTCCCGTGTTGGGCCGCCGCCCCCATCCCCCCACCCAAAGGGAAACAACCGTTTCGAAAAACCATCCTTTTGCACCCTTTCCTTCCAACGCCCGATGATGTTGGCAGGTTTGGTCTCGCTGTTGTAATCATTATGAAAGTGTGCCAGCACCTGCGATCCATCAATCCCCTCCCAAATGAAGGTGTTATATGGAAAGGCTGCGCCGCCATGGTAAGCCCAAAAGATCTTTTGGGTCGAGAAGTATTTCACACCACAGCCGCGCATGATTTGCGGCAGCGCACCGGAGTAACCAAACACATCCGGCAGCCAGAGCAATTCACAATCCACTCCAAACTCGTCCTGGTAAAAGCGTTTCCCGTGGATCAACTGGCGGATCAGGCTTTCACCGCCGCTGATATTGGTATCTGGTTCTACCCAGGCTGCCCCATCCGGGATCCATTGTCCCCGTTTAATAGCAGCCAGGATCTTCTCATACAAGTCAGGGTAGTGTTCTTTAACCATCTGATACAGATGCGGTTGGCTTTGCAAGAATTTATATTCAGGGTAACGCGCCATCAATGCCAGTTGCGTGCTGAAGGTGCGCACGCATTTACGTTCTGTCTCTGCCAGCTGCCATAACCAGGCGACATCAATATGCGCGTGCCCAAAGGCGACCATCTCCGGTGTGGTATCGCCATTCTTTTTATCCAACAGCGGTTTCAAACTTTCGCGTGCCTTTTGCAGGCTCTCCAGCATTTCTACCCTAGGTGCTTCAAAATCCGCAATCAGGGTGAAGTCCTTCAATCCATCATCAATTTCCATCACCCGCAAAGACTCCTCATCGATGTTTTCTCGCACATCCCACAGCGTTTCCACATCCATGCTGAGCTGATAGGCGGTCTCCTGCCAGACCCCAAAGTGGCTTTGCCCGACTGTGCACTGTGCATCAGGTGGTTCGGGCACGGTTACCCGGTCCGGGGGCGTCGGACCTGAGCGCCATTCGCGCGGGCCGTGACCTGCATAAGCTTCCAACACCACATGGTAGGTTCCCCCTGCAATTGCAGAATCGGTGACGATAATCGCTTTGTGATATTCATCCACGGCACCGGCATAATCCCCATTAACGTAAACGGCAGCCTCAGCGCCGACATCCATCATCAGCGCGATCATCTGCCCAGCGGCAGCCTCGGGTAAGGTGAATTCTCCTCTGAACCAGCCGTATTCCCATTTCGCCCCCCAGGAAAAACCGGGCGCAACAGGCTCAAATTGAAGTTGCGCCTCAGCCTGCTGTAATCGGTATTGATCTTTGGTGAAAGCCGCCTCCAGGCTTATGGGGGCAAGCACCTGATAAAAGTGTTGTGAAAGCTCATGACGCCATGCCATGATCCGATGACGCCATTCTAAGGTGAGGGACATGCGTGATCCTTTCCGCAATTGGTCTGCATAGTTTTGGGCTGATGAAATGAACAACACCATCAGCATTTGATAAATCATGCTGACCTTGATTTTAACCGATATCCTGATGATGGTCTGGACTGTTATAGTATGACAGATCTAACCGAACATCCAAAACAATTGCGAATTGATAACACTGATAATTGGCAAGATATATAATTTCAGCCTTTCGTTATAATTAAATTATCCTATCAGGAAAGAAAACCTATGATGACACAATTTATCCCCGGGCTTAAACTAAGTGAATATTTTTTTGATGAGGCCATCCGGCCCATTATGGCTGATTCATTTCCCCAACTGCCTTATTCAGCCGCACGATTGGACTATGGCTCGGATGTGCTTGGTTTTGACACGCCCATGTCCATGGATCACGGCTGGGGGCCGAGGATGACCCTCTTTTTATCGCCCTCAGATCACACATCATATGCAGAGGCAATTAAGGCACACTTCGCACATCACCTGCCGTTCGAAATTCACGGCTTCCCCACCCATTTTGGTGAACCCCTTGAAGATGGTGGAAAAATGGCGAAAAAGGAATCTTATCCGATCAATCACATGGTCACCATCACAACTCCGGAGGATTTCTTTATTGCCAATCTGGGTGTGGATATTCGCCATCCCATCACACCCGCAGCCTGGTTGACCATCCCGCAGCAGCGTTTGCGCATCGTGAAATCCGGCAAAATCTACTACGACGGGCTGGGATCTCTCACTCAATTGCGCCAGCGCTTTGAATGGTATCCGCACGATCTATGGCTCTACCTGATGGCAAACCAGTGGCGTCGGATCGACCAGGAAGAACCCTTTGTCGGACGAACCGGCAGCGTGGAGGATGACCTGGGCTCACGCCTGATTGCCGCACGATTGATCCGCGACATGATGGGCTTGTGTTTCCTGCTTGAAAAAGCGTTTGCGCCTTATAGCAAATGGTTTGGTTCAGCCTTCAACCAATTACAAATTGCCCCCCGCCTTTTGCCTATTTTCAAGGATATTCTGAACAGCCAACATTGGGTTGATCGCCAAAATCACCTGGCGAATGCCTACCTGATTTTGGGTGAGGCTCATAACACACTGGCGCTTACCCCAAACATCAAGACCGAGGTGACAAATTTCTATAGCCGGCCATTCCTCGTCCCCCATGCCGGCAGGTACGTAGAAGCGCTGCTTGAGCAGATTAAAGATCCAGATGTAAAAGCACTACCTCGAATGCTGGGGGGCGTGGATCAGATCTCAGACAACATCGATCTGCTGGAAAACATCGAAAGATGCCAGTCATTGAGGGTTTTATTTGAGTAAAAACTTCAAAAAATTTTTAGACGCTGAACAAGATTAAAAAAGGTGTAGTTGATCAATCGCCAAGCACCGTCCCGACATGCCGGGCAGCGACGATCCATGGGTGATCTAAGGGCACCTTCTTTTCTTTACCTGCCACATCTTCCAAAGCCACACACACGGCATGGCCGTTTTGAAACGCCACCATCTTTCCGAATTCACCCGCTTCAACAAGATCTGCGGCATGGGTACCCAAATGAGTTGCCAACACCCGGTCACTGGCTGAGGGTGCCCCGCCCCGCAACAAATACCCCAAAATCGTGATGCGGCTCTCGATCCCGGTGGTCTCTTCCAGCCGGTTCGCCAAAAGCAGCGTCTGCCCGGTGTATTTTTTCTTCAGCTCGGTCATACGGTCTTTGCTGGTCTCAAAGGATTCGCCTTCATGAACCTTTCGGTTGATCTTCATCGAGCGCTCAAAAAATGCCACCAGCTCAGATGAATTCGCCCCTTCAGCCACAGCCACAATGCTGAACATTTTGCCGGCTTCTTTACGCTCAAGAATCGCCTGCGAAATTTTGTCAATGTGATAAGGGATTTCAGGGATCAGAATCACGTCCGAGCCAGAAGCGATCCCTGCGCCTAAAGTCAACCACCCGACCTCACGCCCCATAATCTCAACGATGATGATGCGGTGGTTGCTGTTAGCCGTGCTGTGCAGACGGTCAATCGCCTCTGTCGCAATCGCCTGGGCGGTGTCAAAACCAATTGTCACGTCCGTCAGCGGCACGTCATTATCGGCTGATTTCGGCAGGGTGACCACATTCAACCCGGCTTTTGCCAGGTGCAATGCGGCTGCCTGTGTCTCCCGCCCGCCAATGCACACCAGCGCATCCAGTTTGTTTTCTTTATAAACATCCACGGCATTGCTGGTTCGGTCGACGCGTTTTCCATCCTCCTCAAACGCCTGCGGAACATCCCGGTTAGTGCCTAAAATCGTTCCGCCGGCTGTGAGCACATTCGAAAGAGCATCGCCGGATAAATCGATCGTATGATTGGTCACCAATCCTCTAAAACCGTCGCGAAAACCCACCAGCGTCATGCCATGCGTGCTGCGCGCGGCTTTACCAAATGCCCGGATGGCTGCATTTAGCCCTGGGCAATCGCTTCCGGCTGTTAATAATCCGATTCGTTTCGTCATTTCAATTCCTTTCGACCTGTGCTTGCATTCATCCTCAATTATACACATATTGGTGCGGTTTCTTCAGCAGAACGCCCTTACACGGATTGGAAACACGGAGTCTTTTCGTGATAGATGATGAGCCTTGATGAAGTCCAACCCCTCCAGAAAAAACAACCATATCTGAAAAATCAGCCGGTATCGTGATAAACTAAAACCAGCTATCCCAACATATCTGACATTCAACCCATGGAAAATACATCCGGCAGCACCTCAGAAAAACAAACCTCGAACCTAACTCTTAGCCAGATCAAACAAGAATTAGCCTCATGGCGCATCCATCTTGATAACGATTGGTCAGAGAAGGAAATCCGTCGGATCTGGCAGGTGTTCCACCGTCTGGCGGTTCAGGCGAATGCGCTCACCCTCCCGCAGATTTTCAACGATCAAGCGACAAAATTCTTCCACAGTGGAAGGCCCGGCAGAGCCGGCAGAACAAAGGGGGATGAGGTCTACCTGGATGATGACTGGACGGACTGGACCCTGGCACACGAACTCGGACACCGCTGGAACAATGCCTGGGAGAAACAGCCTGAACAGTGGCTGCGTAAAAGCCTGGGGGCAGGCAGATGGGAATGGCTCAAGCGCAAACTGCGCTCGTTTGAAAAATGGCTGAGGAAGACTGCCCAAAAACTTGATCTCAACTGGAAAATCGACTGGCAGGCGCTGTGGTATCACCCGGGTAAAGCCCCGCCCCCCTGCGGGGTTGACCGTAACTTTAACGCCAGCGAAGACCTGGCAGAAAGTTTTGCCGCAACTATCTTCCCTGAAGATGCCAAACAACGGGCAAGCAATGCCGCCAGCCGGCTGACAAAATTTGGTGAACAGTGGGATTGGGGCAGAAATTATCAGAACTTCTGGCTGACGCCCCGCGGCCAACTCACAAGCCGCTTTCTTAAAGAGCGCTCACCCGGTGAAGGCCATGCGGATCAAACCGATCGCCGCGCCGCCAAGGATTAACCAAGGGGCACTTACTTTAAACCGCACGATCAACAACAGCGCTATAGCGGCAATCACTCCCGTGAGAGGGTCTAGCACAGCGGTTCGGGCGACCTCCCAGGTGACCCCCGCCATCAGTCCCAACGCAGCGAAATTAACCCCTGTCAGGAATTTTGATATCGTTGTAGAATTATGCACCTTTTCATATACCATAAGCATGATCACCATGATGATCATCGAAGGCAAGAACATCCCCAATGTCGCCAATAACGCCGCTGGCAAACCGCCCAGCACATAACCCACAAATGTCGCGGTAGTGAAAAGCGGTCCGGGGGTCACCTGTCCCACAGCCACGGCGTCAATCAATTGGCTTTCATTAAGCCACTGCAATTGGACCACAAGATCTTCGTGAATAAAGGCTAGCAAGACATAACCACTGCCATACATCAACGCCCCGGCTTTCAGAAAGACCCAGAACAATCGGGATAGGTTGAATGCTGTGCGCTCAGCCAGCCTGTTGAAAAGGACGCCAGGCATACCGCCAACCAACAGCAACATTGGCACATTCCCTGTTTTATTGAATAATGTGATCAAAAGCATTAACAGCCCGCCTCCCAGCATGAGGAGGATTGGACTGACGCCCAGCAGATAAGCCGCAGTGACACCGACAGCCACAAGCATGCCTACCATCTGCTTGACGCGAGGTTTGATCAATCCCCACAATGCAGAAAGCAAGATCGCTACGACAACGGGTTTGATGGCATACAGCACCCCATCCAGCACCGGCAGTGTGCCAAATTGAACATAAGACCAGGCAAAGCCCAATACGGTCAACATGGCCGGAAAAACCAGGCAAACCCCGGCGACCACAAACCCCCACACACCAGCGCTGTGATAGCCAATCAGCATTGCGAGTTCAGTCGCATTTGGCCCGGGCACAAGATTGGCAATCCCCAGGTAATCAAAAAACTCTTCTTCGCTCAGCCACTTCTTGCGCAGCACAAATTCCTCGCGCATCATCGCGTAAGAGGTTGCCGGCCCGCCAAAGGCAGTAAAACCCAATTTCAAGAACGCCAATGCCATGCGGATTAGTTTATTCTTCATCGGTCTATCTGCGAAAGTTGCTCTTCCTTTTCAGCATGCATCTCCAGGATTTTCGCCTTCAAGCGCGCCAGGCGATCACCTTTGATTGGGAAGAAGAATAAAATTACAGCGCTCAACAGCATGGCAATCCCCGGGATCAACCCAACAATCGAGCGGATGCCAAACAATGCTGATTCCGGCTGATCAAGAAATGCCTGGCCTGCATTCATGGCTCGCGTTACGAAACCGGAACGCTCTAAAACAAAGGCCGTCAGAAACAAGGCTACCGATTGCGCTGGCTTGGTCAGCAGCGCGTTTGCGCCATAAAATGCCCCCTCCCGCCGGTTTCCGGTGCGGACTTCGTCATCGTCAATCACATAAGCCAAGATGTTATAAGTGATGGTCTGCTGCCCCGAAAATCCAAGCCCTGTGATCACGAGGCTGATGGGAATTAGCGCCGTTGGCACAAATGCGAGAGAAATTAAACCGATCCCGCCTACAAGCAGATACATCAATTGCGCCTTCACCAGTCCAAATTTAATCACGATCGGGTTGGCAAGCGGAATGCCCAACCCCAGGGGCACAAACACATAGATCAACAGCATCATAGTGCTGGTCTGCGTCACATAATCCGCCAGGTAAAAAATGGACCCGGTTGCCATGGAATGCATCAATGTCAGCAAGAAGTTCATACTTACAAATACCCAAAAGGGCTTGCTGGTCAGCGTATAACGCAGCGATTCCCAAAACTTCAACGGTTTGTCAACAAGCGCAAACTCCCGCCGCTCTTTAACCTTGAGCGAGGTGAGGATGATCAAGAAAGCAGAAATGATCCCCACCGCCACCATCGAAAGCTGTAAACTCAGTAAAGAGGTATCCCCTCCCGTCTGCGGACGAAACATGTCTGGCAGAAGGAAGCCAAAGACATAACCCAATAAACCAAAAAGGGCTGAGGAGATGGATAATTGGTTACGCTCAACATCCGATTCAGAAAGCTCAGGCATCAATGCCCCGTGCACCAGCCCGATGATCGTGTAGCAGGTATCATAGAGCAGCATGGTGACCAGCATCCACCAGAATAAGGTAATGTCGCCTGCGCCTTCCGGCGCCAGCCAGACTAAGATGAACGTCAGACCCAAAAAAGGTGCTGTGAACCGTAAATACGGGATCCGCCTTCCTAATTTTGAGCGGGTGCTGTCGGTAACAAAACCAAACAGTGGATCATTAATGGCGTTCCACACGGCATAGATGGCTGACGCAATCCCGATCCATCGAGCGGAAAGCCCCAGATAATCCTGGTAAAAAATAGGCAATAATGCTGCAAAGATGCTGGCAACTGTTGCTGAACCCAGCGAGGCTAAGCCGTAAAAGAGTTTTGTTTTAAATGTCAGGCGTTTTTGTGGGGCGAGGGCGGTCATAAACAGTCCTTTGAGTGTTGTAGAGGGGCAAGTTGACCTAATTTTACATTAATTTAACCACCAAAAGCGTGATTTCGCCTGATCAGATGGGTTCTGGTCAAACGACCACCACGATCATCGCTCACAAGAACAACTCAGGGTAAAATAACATCTGGAGACAACATGCCCAAAGATACTTTCTACAACTTGCCGCAAGATAAACGCCAGCGCATTCTCATCATCGCTGTTACTGAATTCGCAGCCAATCCCTATGATGTCGCATCAATTTCCGAAATCGTCCGAAAAGCAGGCATCGCAAAAGGTAGTTTCTATCAGTATTTCGAGGATAAAAAAGACCTTTATCATACGTTGATCGAATATGCGACGGAAGAAAAACGAGCCCTCTTAGAAAAACTTCCTGTGCCCGATGTGAACGGCGATTTGTTCTCCTATTTTCGCTATCAATTCCTCGCCAATGTCATTTTCGAGGTTCATCATCCACGACTGGCGCAAATTATCTTCAGAGCCTTCGTTGAAGAAGTTCCCTTCCCTGAGATGACTGAAGAGCTGCGCCGGCGGGGCACCACCCAGTTCTTCAAGCAGTTGATCTCACAGGGCATTCTCCATGGGGATGTCGCCCATTGGGTTGACCCCGATATGGCGGCTTTCATGCTTGAGACCGTCTTCTACCAGTTCGGTAAATATTTTATCAACCGCTTGGGATTGACCAACACCGAAGATCTCGATTTATCGCTATTCGAGGATGATCAAGCACAGCAATTAATGGATAACCTGATGGAAATCATCGAAGCCGGGATGAAAGCCAACCCGGAAAACCGCTAAATTAACACATTCAATTAATGAGTCAGAAAATAAAAAGAGGCTGTCCCAAAAGTAAGGGGCAGCCTCTCTTCACAAAGAATGAAAAT